>CAWJCO010000006.1:0-266984 GCA_963841385.1 uncultured Chloroflexia bacterium | reverse complement strand
GACCCGGTCCCGAGCTCATCAACCCAATAGCCAGCGCAAGATTGGTGAGCGGTAGCTCGAAGCCCCTTCTTTGCGCCAGCGGTCCCTGCTTACGGTGCACCGCCGTGGCTCAAACCCGCGGGTGCGCGGTGCCCACCACCGATTAGCGCCCACGGAGCCCCCGGACATAGCAGCCCGCCAGGCCCGCGTGGAAGTCACGGCCCACTTCGTGCGTTAGTAGCCGAACGGCGCGGCGACCCTAGCCCGCCGCCCCGCTCTGCGCCTCCGGCGTCTCGACGAGCTCACCCTGGATGGTGATCTGCACCTCGGTGCCGATCACCATCCTGTTGTCCATGAGCATGTCGACGTTGAGCCCGAAGTCCTTGCGGAGGATCTGAGTCTCCGCCCCGTAGCCGATCCGGTGACCCATGTTGGGGTCGTTGAATTCACCGTACCTGACCACGGCGAGAGTCACCGGTCGAGTGCTCCCCTTGATGGTGAGGTCGCCGGTCATCGAGTACTGGTCCTGGCCCGTGGCTACGATCTCAGTGCTCTGGAAGGTGATGGTCGGATGGTTCTCGACGTCCAAGAAACTGGAGGTGCGCAGGTCATTGTCGCGGCGTTCGTTGTGGGTGCGGATGCTCGCCGTCTGGATGACCACGTCCAACGTTGACTTCTCCGGGTGCTCCACGTTGAGGTCACCCGACGCCTGCACGTCCGCGAAGTGGCCGCGCACCGTCATCATGCCCAGGTGTTTCACGGCAAATTCGACCTGAGTGTGTAGCGGGTCCAACTGCCAGATCCCCATCATCAACCTCCTCCCAGCACGTGATCCCAGGCGCGGCGATGGCGCCTGCCCCTGCGCGACTGACTCACGGCCACCGCACTGCTTCTCAGGTCCCAGTATGGCATCGAGCGGATGGTCGCTCTGCGTGCACAGTTCGATTCGAATGGCGCGCTGCCTGCCTGGAAGGCGTCCCCACTTCACGAGGCCAGGAGACGTTCAAGAGGCACTGCCTGATCTTCCATGTTCAATGCGACCGCTCGCGACGCTCTCTGGTCGGCCGCGCACACTGAGCGCGCTGCCCTCGCCGAAGATCTCGCAGCCCTCGACGATGCGCAGTGGGCGCAGCCGTCGCTATGCGGGCGGTGGGTAATCGAGGAGGTCGTCGCCCACCTCACGGCGGCGGCGAGCATCGGCCCGCTGCGCTGGTTTGCCAGCGTTCTGGGTGCGCGGTTCGACTTTGATCTGCACAACGATCGTCGTCTCTAGGCGCTCCTTGGCGTGTGCGAGCGCGGAGGCGGACACATCGAGCACGCTGACATCGCCAAAGCGGCGGTCGAGGAGACGGTCGACGAGGACCGAGGCGCCGCCCCCGACGTCGACGATCGCCTCCTGTGGGATTACGTCGAGCGCATCGAGCAACGCCAGCGACACCGTGGGCTCGTCTTGGTACCAATTCACCTCGGTCGGAAGCCGCCGACCGTAGATCCCGTCCCAGTGCCCGGACACCCCGCCTGCTGTTCTCCCCATCGATCCCAGCCTACGCCGCCGCATCTCCCGCTTAGTTCAGGAGGACAGTGTCGGGCGCGACCCGCTTGTTGAAGTTCCGGCTCCGGCCTGCGACGATGGGGCCATGCCGCAGGACGGTGAGAACGCCCTGCATCCCGTCCGTCACCTGCGCGAGGCGTTCGGCCGCGACCTGCTGCGCCAGGGTCCGCCGTTCGATGGGGCCGCATCGACGAACCCCCCACCCTCCTCCATAGAGCATCCGGGTCAAACGCGCCATCGCCGCTGGCCCTGGATCGGAGCCCTCCTGACCCTGGCCGTTGTGCCCGTGCTGGTTGCCACGCCCGGATTGCTCCGGGAGGCGCGACCCCGGTCCCCGGCGCCGACGGCCGGCATCGCGACCTTCCCGTCTCCGGCCGTCCCGCCCACCGCGGCGAATCCCGCGGCCATCGCGGCGGGCTCGACAGGGCAGACGCTCGGCGACATCCGGATGTTCAGCCAGGACGCCGGCTGGAGCCAGCGGCTGGCCGATGGGACGATCCTCCACACCACCAATGGCGAGGACTGGACGGCAGCCACTCCGCCCACCCTCGGGCGGGTCCTGGCGGTGGCCTACCTCGACGCGCAGTCGGCGATCGCGCTCACCGTGCCTCAGAATTCGGTGGGCGCCGTCGTGGTGCAGACCTGGACCACCGACGATGGCGGGACCAGCTGGGCCCGGCAGGGCACGCTCCTGCTCGGGGCGCTGACCGACCAGGTGGAGGGCATGGTCTTCGACAATCCGAGTGACGGCTGGGTCAGCATCGACGAGGCCGCCTCCGGCTTCCACGGCATGGTCGTCTACCACACCGCCAGCGGCGGGGATCAGTGGGTCGAGGTGGCCAGGACGACCAACGGCTGAGGTGTCACGTCGGGGCGGGAGCCTGCGTGCGCTCCGACGCTGGTGGGTTGGACCCCGCTCTGCTGGCACCCTGCTCAGTTTCGAGCTGCCGTGCGCCTGGTCACGGGAAGAACGCCGTCAGATGGCATTCCCCACCGCTGGGCCAGCCCAGCCTTGCGTAACCAGACTGAAGCAAACACGCCAGGCAGAGGCCTTCATCGCGCGAGGCTGAGGCGGTTCACCGCCGTCCGGTGCCGGAGCGGCGAGCGCAAGGCCGGGCCGGCTCTCTCCCTCAGCCCCTCCCCCGGCGTCACCCTCCCCGGTCTCGCAACGTATGGATCACGGAAGAGGTTTGCGAAAGGAGGAACCATGCGGTTGGGGCGGGCTGCAGGGGGTGCACCCACCCTGGCCCCGGTACTGCTGGTGCGGATCGCCGCCGTGACCCTGATCCTCTCCGGGTGCGCCGCACGCATCCCGGCTGCCAGCCAGGCGGAGACGGCCACCGTCACACCTGCCCCGTCTCCATCCAAGCCGCCGTTCACCCCGACACCGGTTGCCACACCCTGGATGACGCCGTCCGTCGTCACCTACGTCGACCCCTACTCCGTCAGCTTCGCGACCGCCGAGATCGGCTGGGCCGTGGGTATGGCCCGCGGTACCGCGGGAGCCTGTGAGACCGCAGTGGCGCGGACCATTGATGGAGGTGCCGGTTGGTCCCTAACGAGCCCCCCAGTGCCGCCCGGCCAGCAGGCCTCTCTGAGCATCCTGGCCGGGTCGTCCCAGGACGCCTGGGTGTAGGGGGTGCAGATGGACGGATCTGCAGTACTCACCGCCACTCACAGCGGGGGCACCCGCTGGCAGCCGGTTTCCACCGGGGGGCTCGTCACTTCCGACGTCGTTCTAGCGAGTGCGAGCGTCTGGGCCCTCATCGGCTGCCCGCCCGGCGGTGCCAGCTGCCCTGACGAGGTGCTCACCGCCCCGGTGGGTGGCGGTTCGTGGGTCGAGCTGAGCCAGCTCCCGGATTCGGTTGGTGGCCCTGACCTGACCCCCTGGAACTGGTCCACGTGATATGAGGGTTCCACCAGGGCCATCGAGGCCAGGAGGGACCCATGAAGGGCAGGAAGCACACACCGGAACAGATCGTCCGGAAGCTGCGGGAGGGGGAGCGGCTGATCGCCGAGGGGAAGAGCCTGGCGGAGGCGGCCAAGGCGCTCGAGATCAGCGACTACACCTACCTGCGCTGGCGCAACCAGTACGGGGGCCTGAAGGCGAATGACGCCAAGGAGCTGCGCCGGCTGAAGGACGAGAACCTTCGGCTCAAGCGAGTGGTCGCCGACCTGACCCTGGACAACGCCATCCTGCGGGAGGCAGCCCAGGGAAACTCCTGAGCCCGGCCCGCCGCCGGGACACCGTCCGCCGCGTCCGTGAGCGGCTCGGGGTCTCGGAGCGCAGGGCGTGCCGGGCACTGAGACAGCATCGGACCACCCAGCGCCGGCCACCGCGGCCGGTGCTGGCCCCGGAGGAGCAGCTGCGCCGGCGGATGCGCCAGCTGGGGCGGACCTGGCCCCGCTACGGGTACCGGCGGATCTGGGCGCTGCTGCGCCAGGAGGGCTGGCGGGTGAACCGCAAGCGGGTGCAGCGGATCTGGCGGGAGGAGGGGCTGCGGGTACCCGCGCAGGGCCCCAAGCGACGCCGGTTGGGGATCAGCACGGTCCCGGCGTCGCGGCTCCGGGCGGAGCGGCCCAACCACGTCTGGGCCCTGGACTTCATCTTCGACGCCACCTCAGACGGGCGGCCACTCAAGGCGCTGTCGATGTGCGACGAGTTCACCCGCGAGAACCTGGCCCGGCGGATCGGGCGCTCGATCACCGCCGACGCCGTGGTCGACGCCCTCGACGAGGCGTATGCGCAGCGGGGCGCCCCGGAGTTCATCCGCTGCGACAACGGTCCCGAGCTGGTGGCCATGGCGATCCGGGACTGGTGCCGCTTCATGGGCACCGGGGCCGCCTATATCGAGCCCGGCAGCCCCTGGGAGAATCCTTACGTGGAGAGCTTCAACGGCAAGCTGCGCGACGAGCTCTTCGCGCGCGAGGTCTTCGACAGCGTCATGGAGGCGCGGATCCTCTTCGACGACTGGGGCGACGTCTACAACCGACACCGACCCCACAGCGCGCTCGGCTATCTGGCACCCGCCGTCTTCGCCGCGGCGTGGAACTCGCGAAAGGCGGGCTCAGACCCGATACCATCAGCGAACGCGGTCACCCCCGGTGGCTGCATCACCATCCCGGACCCCTCATAGAGGGTGGACCAGGGAACGGGGTCCGGTCACTTGGCCGATTCCGCCGCATTGATGTCACCGTTGAGCGTCGAGCTTTCGCTGAGGTCCAGCGCGACCGTGCTGATGCCGTCGACGTCCACCGAACCGGAGAGCGTCTGATCGACGGCGTTGAGGGTTGCCTGGCCGCCGTTGGAGCCACTCGCCCCCCACTGACCGGCCGCGGCGTCGAGCAGCACCCCCGATGACCCCTCCAGGGTCACACAGGAGAGGTTGATAGTGGCCGTGGTGTTGGTGACATAGAAGATTGGACCGGAGAGGGCGGTCAGCGACCCACCCGTGTCGCTGAAGACGCCCGCCTGCCCCTGAGCGTCCCCGGACATGCTCTGGTAGATCATCACACCGCGATTGACCGTCCCCGTCATATGGCCGTCCGTGATGGTGATCGAGTTGGATCCCTCGATCACCGCCGCCTCGGCGCCGGTGGCGTCAAACGTCGCGTCGCGTGCGCTGATGGTGCCGGTGGAGTAGATGCCCGGCGAACTCGTCCCGGCCGTGCGATAGATGCCACCCATCACTGTGATCGTCCCGCCGCCACGGTCTGTGGCGACGGCGGCACCGTTCGCGCCGGCGGTCGTGACCGTGAGGTCGGTCGCCGTCAGGGAGCCCCCGCCGGAGGCCATGACCCCGTGGGCGTACTGCCCGCTGGCAGAGATCACCACACCGGTCAGGGCCACCGATGAGCCGGATCCGTACGAGAAGACACCGTTGGCCCCGTCCCCCGTGGTAGTGACGGTGCCTCCGCTCTCGGTGACCGTCGAACCATTGAGCGCGATCACCCCGGCGTCCAGGCCGTAGAAGCTGCTGTCATCGGACGAGGAGGAGGAGCCGGTGGTGGTGACCACCACGTCGCTGAGGGTCAGATGCCCGTCCTCGTTCACCAGGACGCCCAACTCGTCGGCTGACGACGCGCTGATGGTCTCAGCCGATCTGGATGCGGACCCGCCGCTCTGGGAATCGGCGCCGGTCCCCACGACCGCGCTCCCTGAGCTGGAACTGCTGGGGCCGGAGACTGCGGAGGAGGACGCGGAGGCGGACGACGACCCCTCAGACGAAGGTGAGACGCACGCCGCCGCGGCGGTGGGGACCGCGGAGGTCGTGGCCGATGGGGCCGTCGAGGCCGCTGTCGACGAACTGCCCGTCAGCGTGGCCGAGGTGGCCAACCCACACGCCGAGGCGCTGAGTGAAGCGACGACGACCACGGAGGAGAGTGCCCACCCGGGAGCGAATCTCATGCCCCCAAGGATCCGACCCTAAGCTGGGAGCACCCTGGGGAATCGCTCAGAGTTGACCGTGGCGCGAGCAGACCTGTCGATCACACGTCCAGCGGGCCACCGTCCTGCGCTGGCGCCCGTAGTCCCAAGTGCCATCTGCGAGCACTGGGCCACGCGAGACTGCCGTTACCGCTAATGAAGCGAACCTCCCACGTCCATCGCATGCAGCGCCTGTGGCCGACCCGGGATCCCGGGGTCACGGCTTCGGCTTCGGCACGATCTATCGGGAGGGCACGTCACCGGTACATGGACCCTGTGAACCCCGGAGTCTCGGTGCCATGCTGCACGGCAGCGCGCGGCGCCGGGGTCGCCGACACCGAGGTGGAGCCATGGTCCGACGGATCGGGTTCGGAGGGGTGGTGGTGATGTTGGGACTGACTGCCTGCGGCGCCGTCTCGCAGGGGTGGTCAGGACCGGTGACCGAGGTGAGATGCGGCTACATGGGAACGGCGGCGAATGTGTACATGGTGATGCACTTTGCTGCGGGGGATACCGCCAGCTCGCCCCCTGCGACGCCCGCTGGCCTCGCGAGCGAGCCGGGGTACCAAGCGATCATGAGGCAGCCGAACCCCTCGTCGGCAGCGCGCGTGGCGGAGAGCTACGGCTGGAGCTGCACCATCTCGACACCCTAGAACTTCGAACCGCCAGCAGTGGCGGCGGGCGAGCAGGGCGAGTAGGCTCTGGCCTGGGGACGGCAGTGCAGATTGACAGCTTCTCCTTCGGCTCCGTCCGAGTCGACGGTCACACCTACCACCACGACCTGGTCATCGACCGAGGCCGGGTCCGGGAGCGCCGAAAGGGCGCGTCGAAGCGCCATCGCGAGAGCTACGGCCACACGCCGCTATCAGCGGAGGAGGAGATCCCCTGGAACTGCCGGAGGTTGGTGATCGGGACCGGGGCCGCCGGGGCGCTGCCGGTGATGGAGGCGGTGCGGGCTGAGGCCCATCGCCGCCATGTGGAGCTGGTGATGCTGCCGACGGAGCGGGCCATCGACCTTCTCGCCGGCGACGCCAAGGACACCAACGCCATCCTCCACGTCACCTGCTGATGCTGCCCTCCGGGCCGACCCCACGTCAGCAGGGTCGCTGTGATCAGCCACGGCAGTCCACAGGATGATTGCCTGGTTCAGCATCGCTCCGGACGATGGGTCCGGCTCCTACCACGCGCGCACGTGTCCGCGGCACTTGGAGTGATCAAGCAGAGCGGCCCGCCCTTTCCGGCTCGGTGCCAGGTGGAGCGACTCACCTGGGGCTCCCGCCCCACGGACCTGACCAGGGCCGCTCTCGGCCCCCATGGTGTCAGCCGAGCGCGAAGGCTCCATAGCCGACCACGCGGGTCAGGTCACCCGAGGCGTCACCGGAGGTGCGCATGTCAAGCAGCCGCACCGCCAGGCTGTGGCGCCGCGCCGCTTCGAGGAGGCCGCGCAGGGCGTAGACACCGCACGCCCGGTCACCGGCGACGCCGCTGGGATCACAGGCGCAGATGGCGGTCGCAGTCTCACGGTCGAGCCGCTGGGCGGTGACCTGGTCGTGGTAGTGGGAGAGGTCGGTGCTCACGACGGCGACGCTCTCGGGCCCCGTCCACACCGTCTCGAGCAGCTTCGCCACTCGAACTGCCGCCACCTCTCCGACCAGGAGGGGGAGCACCTGGACCTGACCGAGCAGCGTGCGGATGAAAGGCAGCTGGACCTCGAGGCTGTGTTCGCCCTCGTGGGCCAGGTCGTCGAGGGTGACGAGATCGGCGTCAAGCAGCGCGTCTCGACCGGCGGTGTCGATGCGGAGGGGCCCGAGCGGGGTCTCCCAGAGGTCGGCAGAGCTGGCCGCGATCGTTCGCAGCGGCACGTGGTGCGCCGGCCCGAGCAGCACCACGCGCTCGATCCGGCCGCGGCCTGGGCGCAGGGCCCGGTAGGCGGAGGCGGCCACCGGACCGGAGTACCGGTAGGCCGCGTGGGGCACGATGATGGCCTTCGGGTACTGGAGGGGCCGCGCTGGTGGCTTCGGCGGAGGTACCGGGGCCGCTGCGGCGAGGAGTTCACGAACGGTGGCTCGCAGCTCCACCGCATCGGCCGGATAGAACTGCCCGGCGACGGCGGCCGGCCGTACCCGGGGAGGCGCCGGGCCCTCGCTCACCGGCCGGCCACCGCGGCCATCCGCACAGGCATCCGCCGGCCTCCCCAGTCCCCCGGCGGTCCCTCAAAGACGCCCGGGCAGCGGACGCCGCACCAGAGGCAGCGCCCATCCTCGCTGAGACGGTAGTTGCGCAGCTCGTACCCATCGCGGACCACGACCGCCCGTCCGCACCCGGCGCAGAGCGTTGTCCCCCCAGCTGGGTCGTGAACGTTCCCGGTGTAGGCGTAGCGGATGCCGTTGTCCAGGGCGATCCGGCGGGCCCGCGTGAGCGTCGCCGGTGGCGTCGGCGGCACATCCAGCATCCGGAAGTCGGCATGGAAGGCGGTGAAATGCAGCGGGACGTCGGGGCCGAGATTCTCGATCACCCAGCCGGTCATCCGGTCCAGCTCCGCGTCCGAGTCGTTCAACTCGGGGATGAGCAGGGTGGTGATCTCCAGCCACACGCTGGTCTCATGACGCAGGTACCGGAGGGTGTCGAGCACCGCTCCCAGCTGGCCGCCGCAGACGCTGCGGTAGAAGGGCTCGGTGAAGCCCTTGAGGTCCACGTTGGCCGCGTCCATGTGGGCGAACATCTCCCGCCGTGGCTCGGGGCAGACATAGCCGGCGGTGACCGCGACCGCCGCGAGCCCTGCAGCGTGGGCTGCGTCGGCACAGTCGACGGCGTACTCCATGAAGGGGACGGGGTCGTTGTAGGTGAAGGCGACGCTGCGGCAACCCAGTCGTCGCGCCGTCTCAGCGATCGACTCGGGCGAGGCCGCGTCGGCGAGGGTATCGACCGCGCGGGACTTGCTGATTTCCCAGTTCTGGCAGAACCGGCAGGTGAGGTTGCAGCCTGCCGTCCCGAAGGAGAGGACTGGGCTTCCGGGCAGGAAGTGGTTGAGCGGCTTCTTCTCGATCGGGTCGATGCAGAAGCCGCTCGACCGGCCGTAGGTGGTGAGCACGATCCCATCGTCGCCGCGCGCCCGGATGAAGCAGAGACCGCGCTGCCCCTCACGCAGCCGGCAGGCCCGCGGGCAGATGTCGCACTGGACCCGCCCGTCGGCGAGCCGGTGCCAGTGGCGGGTAGGCACCGCGCTCTCCATGCTCCCATCATGCGCTGGCTCGGCTTCGACCGTGGCGAGCCCTTTGTCGCCTGCAACGCCTTGGCGGTCCAGGCTGATCTAGCTATTTGCGACGGCTGCGTCGATCTGATCTACTCGCTTGCGGGCGGATGAGGCCGTGAGACCCCGAGCGATTCCGCCGCGGCGGCCGGGGCTCAGCCTTCCTCGAGCAATTTGAGCCCAGCCTTGAGCTCGGCGGGTGGCGACAGGCGGTCGTCTCCGGATCGCACGGGCGGCCATGCCGGAGGGCCGTGTCTTGTCAAGTGGTGTAAGAGGGACCGACGCCATCCGAGCGCCGTTCGACTCGTTCACGCTGCTGCGGTGATCGCGGGCAGGCCCTCCGTGTCGATGCTGGCGTAGGTCTTGGTGAGCGACTCCGCGCTCATGTAGCGGCGGGCCACCGCCCACTCGTCGTTCTGCTCGGCGAGCACGGCCCCGACCAGGCGAATGACCGCGTCGCGGTTCGGGAAGATGCCCACGACGTCGGTGCGTCGACGGAGTTCCTTGTTGAGCCGCTCCTGCGGGTTGTTGGACCAGATCTGGCGCCAGTGCTCCTTGGGGAAGGCGGTGAAGGCCAGCAGGTCGGGCGTCGCCTCCTCGAGCAGATCGGCCGCCCGCGGGAAGCGCTCACGGAGCTGCTCCACGATCCGGCCGTGCTGAGCCCAGGTCGACGCGGCGTCAGGCTGGGCGAAGGTGGAGCGGACCAGGGTGGCCACCACGGCCTGGGCCGACTTGGGCACCCGGCTCAGCAGGTTGCGCATGAAGTGGGTCCGGCAGCGCTGCCAGCTGGCGCCGTCGAGGATGGCGGCGATGGCGTTCTTGAGCCCCTCGTGGGCGTCGGAGATGACCAGCCGGACCCCACGCAGCCCCCGGGCCACCAGGCCCCGCAGGAAGGCCGTCCAGGCGGCCCCATCCTCGGCGCTGACCACGTCGACACCGAGGATCTCCCGCTTGCCCTCGGCGGTCACCCCGGTCGCCACCACCGCGCAGACGTTGACGATCCGGCCGTCCTCACGGACCCGCTGGGTCAGGGCGTCAACCCAGAGGTAGGGGTAGCCGGCGGGGTCCAGGGGGCGGTTGCGGAAGCTCGCCACCATCGGGTCGAGCTCCTGGGCCATGGCGCTCACCTGGGACTTGCTCAGCCGCTCGATGCCCAGGGTCCGGACCAGCCCCTCGACCCGACGGGTGGAGACGCCCCGGACATAGCACTCGGCCACCACCGCCACCAAGGCCCGCTCGGATCGGCGGCGCTGCTCCAGCAGCCAGTCCGGGAAGTAGCTGCCCGACCGCAGCTTGGGGATGGCCAGGTCGATCGTGCCCGTCCGCGTGTCCCAGGTCCGCTCCCGGTATCCGTTGCGGGAGTTCACCCGCTCCGGTGTCCGCTCCCCGTAGCCGGCCCCGCAGAGGCTGTCGACCTCGGCGTTCATCAGGGCGCCGGCGAAGGTCGTGATCATCTCCCGCAACAGGTCGGCATCAGCCGCCTCCACCTGCTTGCGGAACCAGGTCAGGGCATCCATGCTGGGTGTGGCCACCGTCGTCTCCTCGAGGTTGGTAGAGCTTCCTCAAAGGATGGCGGTGGTCTCTCGCTTTGTGGGGACCCTCAGGCTCCTCGTACACCACGTCCCTGGACGCTAACTGCCGGAGGTGCACCGCACGTTAGGGGTTCCGGAAGAGGTCGCCTCGACGCGGGTACCGCAGCGGGGCCGGCGAGTCCGATGGGAACTGGGGCACATAGCCGTGGCTCGAGCGCACCGCATCAGGCAGGGCTCCGGCCGCGAGTCCACCCAGGCTGCGCGGCTGCGGGGCGGGAGAGACCGTAGGAAGCTCGCTGAAGCTCGGTGCCCCCTCCAACCGGGACAGCCAATCCGCGCTCATCGGAGCCACCTCTACCGGCCTTGCCGCCGTCTGTTCTCACCATACGCCACCCTGAGTTCGTGTCAAGCGCAGCATCCAGACACCCGAGCCCGCTTCGTGCGCCTGACCCGCTGTGACGGACAGCTTCGCCGGGGCGAGCCTCCTGATCAAGTGCCATTCCTGACCACTGGGCCAGCCCCGTGTGCTGTCACTGTCACCTGGGTGAGGCGGCCGCCCAACCCGGACGGGACCCAGAACCGGGCGGAACATCCGTCTCGACGGGTGCGTTAACGTTTCCGTGGGTTCCAGTCCGCCGCGCCCGTCAGCGGGCAGTCACCGGGCAGGCCGGCGTAACGTGCTCGAAGATGCGTCGGTGCGGTCCCCCCTCAGCCTCCGTCGGTTCGGTTGGGCGGCTGCCCTCGTCGTGGTGCTCGCGGCGGCCTCGGCTGGAGGCATCGTTCTGATCAGCCGCCCATCCGCTCAGGTCGACGGCCACTGGCACCTCGAGACCACCGCTGACCTCTGGCCGGCGGAGGCGGTGAGTTGCGTGAGTTTCACGGATTGCTGGGCCGTCGGCTACGAGCGGGTATCGCATCTGTCCAACGGAGCCTGGGCCAACGTGCCCCTGCCTTCGCTCGGCGGAGACCAAGGCGCCGTCCTGTTTGGGGTCGCCTGCCCGACCTCGAACGGATGCTGGGCAGTTGGGCAGGACTTCACGTCCGAACAGCTCCTCGTCGCACACGAGGTGGGAGGCCGGTGGACGCTGACCAAGGGTGCCGGAAGCAACATCGAGCCCGAGCAGTTGAACGCGGTTACCTGCGTGGGGCCCGATGACTGTTGGGCGGTGGGTTTCATCGGCCCCACCGGCGAGAATTCCCTTTTTCAGCCGCTCATCGAACACTACTCCGGAATCGGATGGTCGGTGGTCAACTCCCCCGGTCTTGGATCCGGCGGGGACCTCACCGCCGTGACCTGCTCCGGAGCCTCCGAGTGCTGGGCGGTCGGTACCAACGGGGGCGAGGACGAGCTCGCGGCTTCCTGGATCTCCCCCTTGATCGAGCTCTATGCAGGTGGTCAGTGGACGGTGGCAGCAAGCCCAAGGCTCGGCGGCCCCGGCGGCCTGAGCGGCGTGAGCTGCGCCAGCGCCGAGGAGTGTTGGGCGGTCGGCCACAGTGGTGTCGAACCCACGGACCAGCCCCTCATCGAACAGGGGCTCGGCGGTTCCTGGTCCATCGCGAGCAGCCCCGCATCGACGCCTCCAATGGGGCGGCGTTGCTGAGCATCGCGTGTCCGGAGCCCGCCAGCTGCTGGGCGGTCGGCGAGCTGCCTCCCGTGAGCAGCTCTCGCGGCGCGGCGACAGGCCCAACCACGAACGAGCCGCCGGAGGCGAGCCTGCCGCCGCTGATCGAAGGCTCCGCTGGCGGCACGTGGACGGTGGTCGAAGGACCAGGCGTCCCCGGTGGCAGCGGAACTCTCAACGCCGTCACGTGCGTGACGCCGGCCCAGTGTTGGGCGGTCGGTGGGACGCTCCCGGGGGTCTTGATCGCCGAGAACACCTCGTAGGCGGTCCTCTTCGAGGGCAAGCCGTCCCGACCCTTCAGATCAGCCGGCTGCGAAGGTCGGATGCCGCCGCGCGCCAAGCTTCCACGTCGTCGGAGTCCCTCCAGAGCCGGCGAAGTTCGAGGCCGTCAGCACGCATCCGATCAGTCGCGGCGGCCCCGCGCCGGGTGAGGGAAACGGAGGCCGGGAGGGGGTGACTGGCGACCCAGCGGTAGACGCTCCGCAGCCGCCTACTTCAACTGATCTCGTATCTCTTTGGCGATCCCCCGCAGGATCCAGGCCCTCTCGGCGCTAGCGTCTGCCTCCCCTGCCCATTCGCGGATCTTGGCTACCGCCGCCGGGAGGTTGCTCCCGATCTCGACGAGAGTGAGGACGAGGTTGAGCGCGCCCTCGACCTCCCTGGCATCGCGGTCATAGAGCTGAACCATCAGCCTCCTCCTCCTGTGGGGGTCAGCGTGGGTCAATCGCCCGGCCGACCGTCCCGCTCTCGCAACGATCCTAACTCGGATGGCCGGCGCGGTCGCGCAGCGACACTCGATCTCCTGACTAGATCCGGCAAGGCCTGCGATCAGCCGGGAGTGGGTCAGAGCTTGGCCAGCCCGGAGACCCGAGTTATTTGTTTGACAGTTGTCTAACTTCTTTGTACGATGATCGTCAAACAATATAGGACCGAGAGCCCCATGAACCACAGCCGCGTGGCCATGCGACCGCCGGACACCGAGGCGGTGCGCCGGGCTGGCGACCAGCGCCCGCCGTACGCAACCGGCGCCCGGGCGGGGCTGGGCCGGGCGGACCGAACGACCGTCCGAGCGATCGCTGCCGGGAGCCTCGGCGCCGCGGCCGAGAGTCCGACCATCCTGCCGGCTCAGGTCCTGGATCTCCGCGATCCGGACGCCGGCGTCGGCGGCGCCGCCTGGCCCCCAGGAGCCCGCCACCCTCTCTCCCACCTCGGGCACGACGGCTCCGCGGCGCTCCCACCGAATCGCCCGTGCCCTTCCCATCCTGGTGGCCGTTGCGGCGATCGGGTCGCTGCTGGTCGCGGTGAACCCACGGGCGGTGACCGGCAGCCTGGGTCACTTCGACCTCCGCGCGACGGTCCCGCTCCTCCTGGTCGCGGCCACCTTCTACCTCCTGCAGGGCTGGCGCTGGCACCTGCTCCTGCGTGCCGTGGGAGTCCGCGAGCGAGCCGGGCGGAGCCAGCTGATCAACCTCGCCGGACAGTCGGTCACCGCGGTCCTGCCGCTCGGCGACCTCACCCGCGCGCTGCTCGCCAGCGAGACGTCGGGGGTCCCCTTCGGCGCCGTCGCCGCGACCGTCACGGTGCAGGAGCTGACCTTCAGCCTCCTCCTCGTCGTCGCCGCCGCCCCCGGGCTGATCTGGCTGCCCGGCGGCGTCGCCTGGATGGTCGCCGTCGTCGCCGGGGTGGGCGGTGTCGTCGCGATCCTCACCGTGCCGCCGGTCTTCGACGTGGTGCGCCGGGGTGTCGCCCTGACCCCCGGCCTGCGCCGCTTCCGCGACCAGGTCGACAGCCTTCGGCAGGGGGTCGTCCACCTCCTGCGCCGCCCCGAGGTGCTCGCGGGTAGCGTGCTCGATCTCGGTCGGGCGCTCGCCGCCACCGCCGGGATGCTGCTCATCCTGCGCGGGCTCGGAGTTGACGCCCTCGGCTGGTGGCAGGTCGCACTGGTCGTCGCCGTCGCCTACGTGGGCGGGGCGATCAGCCTCCTTCCCGGCGGCGTGGGCGCCAACGAGGCCACGGTGGTCGGGATCCTCGTCCTGCTCGGGGTCGATCCCGCCCACGCCGCGGCGGCTGCGCTGCTGCAGCGGCTGTGGCTGACCGGCTTCGCGACGGCGGGCGGCCTCGCCGCCTTCGCCATACTCCGTCGCCTCCACCTGACGAGCCGCGGCGCGCTGCATCTGACGGGCGCCGTGCCCGGAGGAGCGTCGTCAGGCCAACCCGTTCATGCGCAGAGGCAGGCAGCGTGATCACCCGAGAAACCACGACCGGCGCGGGCACGACATCGGCACCCGAGCCACCTCAGCCCATGCCGCCGTCCGGGAAGGCGGAGCCGGAGCTGGTGATCGATTGGTGGGCCGACCTCACCTGCCCCTGGTGCTACCTGGGCAAGAGCCGGCTCGACCGCGCCGTCGCCGCGCTCCCCGAGCGCGGCGTCGCCGTGGTCGTTCGTTCGTTCGAGCTGGACCCGGGCATGTCGAAAGCGCCGACCTCGGTCACCGAGATGCTGACCAGGAAGTTTGGCGGCACCCCGGCGACGGTGCGCCGCCTCGAGGAGCGCGTCGCCGCTCTGGCAGAGGCCGACGGCCTGGCTTACAGCCTCGACCGTCCCGTGGCCAACAGCTTCGACGTCCACCGTGTCCTGCATCTGGCCCGATCTCACGGTGTCGGCACGCCCTTCTTCTCGAGATTGCAGCACGGCTACTTCGCCGGCCGACTCGACCCCTTCGAGCCCGGAGCTCTCATCGAGGTGGCGTCGGGGCTGGGGGTTCCGCCCGGCGAGGTCCGCACCGTCCTTGCCGGTGACGACTACGCTGCGCCGGTGCGGGAGGAGATCGCCGAGGGCATCGGCCTCGGGATCACCGGGGTCCCATTCGCCGTGCTGGGCAACAGGTATGGGGTGCCCGGTGCCCAGAGTGTCGAGGCCTACTCGATGGCGATCGCCCGCGCGCTGGCGGCCGGAGGGTGACCGGCCGCGTTCCGCAGGGCTGAGCCCGCGTCCACCGGCCTCAGTACCGGGTGCCCTCGGGTGCCGGCAGGGCGTCCAGGTCGGCCAGGTCGTCCGCCCCCAGCTCGACCCCCGCCGCTGCGGCGTTGTCCGCAAGGTACCTCGGCGTCTTGGTCCCGGGGATCGGCACGACATGCTCGCCCTGGGCCAGCACCCAGGCCAACGCCACCTGGGCCGGCGTCGCCCCGACCCGCTCGGCGACCTCGCGCACCCTGCTGACGATGGCCAGGTTGGCCCGCAGGGCGTCCCGCTGGAAGCGGGGCAGAGCCCGCCGGAAGTCATCCTGGGGCAGGTCGTCGAACGACGAGAACCGCCCGGCGAGGAAGCCCCGGCCCAGCGGGGAGAACGGGAGCAGGGCGATGCCCTGCTCCTTGCAGTAGGGGAGCACCTCGGGCAACGCGTCGCGGGTCCACAGGGACAGCTCGGACTGCACCGAGGTCACGGGATGCACCGCCTGGGCCCGCCTGATCTCCTCCACCGACACCTCGGAAAGGCCGATGTGCCGCGCCTTGCCGGCGGCCACGGTCTCCGCCATCGCCCCCCAGGTCTCCTCGAGCGGCACCTCCGGGTCCACCCGGTGGAGCTGGTAGAGGTCCACGTGATCGGTGCCGAGCCGGCGCAGGCTGGCGTCGATCGACTCCCGCACGTGCTCGGGGCGGCCGTTGCGGCCGGAACCCGGGGAGGGCGTGCCGGATCCGCCGCTCGGCGTGGGCCCGCCCATCACCAGGCCAACCTTGGTCGCCAGCACCGCGCGCTCGCGGTGGCCTCCGGACAGGGCCCGCCCGACCAGCGCCTCGTTGGTGTACGGCCCGTACGCGTCGGCGGTGTCGATCAGGGTCATGCCCAGGTCGAGCGCCTGGTGGATGACCGAGATCGAGGTCGCGTCATCGCGGGGGGTCACCATGTCGTACGAGGCCGTCATCCCCATGCATCCCAGGCCGATGACGCCGACCTCGGGGCCGTCGCTGCCAAGTCTCGTGGTTCTCACTGTCGCTTGCTCCTGGTGGCCATCAAGCTTCTGGTCGATCTCGTCTTCCGCCGCACGCGTGCCGGGGCGCTGAGGCGCCCTGCGCTCGCGATGCCGTCAGCTCACCTCTCAGCCTCCGGCACCGCCGGCCGCGCGTGGGACCAGCTTGAGCGTCGCGGCGCGCGCCTGGGGGCTGACGATGCTGTCGACGATGCTCCGCGCATACCTGCGGTACTTGGTTCGGTAGTCGGTGTCGAGCGCATCGTCCATCTCGTGGCCGGTGTCGGCGAAGCTGACGTTCCTGCCGACGCCGCCCGCGCGAATGCGACCCTCGTGCCGCTCCTGGGTGCCGCGGAACCAGGCGGCGGTCCGCCCGTGCACGGACCGGACGTAGAGGTCGTCACCGTGACGGACGACCCATATCGTCACCGGCTTGCGGAGCGTGCCGTAATCACGGAACGACTCGATCAGAAGCTCGTCGGCGGCGCCGATCCTGCTCAGCTCGTCGCCTGTCCACGCGGTCATCGCAGCTCCTCCAAAGCACCCACCCGGACCAGGAAGTTGACCGCCCGGCGCCCGTCCATGGCGGCGTCGGCAGCGGCGACGTGGACGAGTCCGGACCCGACCGGGTGGAGCGATCGCGGGCCACCGAAGATGGCGGCGCTCACCGCCACGCGCCCTCCTCGGGAAGGGGCGCCGACCCGCCGTACTCGTCGTCGGTGACATGGGCGCCCCAGGTGGCGCTGTTGCCGGCGTCATCGACCACGACCATGGAGAGGTGGGTCATGAAGCGGGTGGGCGAGGCGCCGTGCCAGTGGTCCTCGCCGGGCTCGAAGAAAACGCGATCCCCGGGGCGGACGGCCTCGACCGCGCCACCCCGGCGCCGGACGCGCCCGCATCCCTCGGTGACGTAGATGGTCTGCCCGAGCGGGTGTGTGTGCCAGGCGGTGCGCGCACCCGGGGTGAAGTGGACGCTGCTTGCGTTGAGGCGCGAGCCGTCGGTCGGCGCGGCCAGGGCGTCGATGTAGACGCTCCCCGTGAACCATTGGCTCGGGCCTGTCCCCGTCTGCTGGCTGTTCCTGGTGATCTTCATCCGCCTTCTCCTCATGCCGCCAGGCTTCGCGCCACCCACTCGGTGCGTGGCAACGGTCCGGCCCTGCGCATAGGGTCGCTCACCATCATGAGCACCATGGTGCGGCCTCTGGTATCCTGTTACAAGATGCCTGTTTATCCTGGTAGTTCCACCACCACTCGAGCCGAGCTCAGCGACTTCCTCAAGAGCCGACGAGCCCGGATCGCCCCGGCGACCGTCGGCCGGCAGAATGGTCAGCGCCGCCGCACGCCCGGCCTGCGGCGCGAGGAGGTGGCCGACCTGGCGGGAGTCGGCCTCACCTGGTACACCTGGCTCGAGCAGGGCCGGGACATCCGGGTCTCGCCTCAGGTTCTGGCCGCGGTCTCCCGCGCTCTCCGGCTCGAGCCGGCGGAGCGCACCCACCTCTTCCATCTTGCCGGTCAGGCCCCACCGGCCCCGGAGCCGGTCGCGGATGCGCTGTCCCCGCGGCTGCGCCGCATCCTCGACGGCTGGGACCCCTTCCCGGCCCACGTGGCCGGACGGCGGCGGGACGTCCTGGCCTGGAACCGGGCGAGCGACGCCGTGTACGGCTGGTCGAGGCTCCCCGAGGGCAAGCGCAACACGCTGTGGTGGGCGTTCATGGTCCCGGCGACGCGGCGGGTCCTGGTCGATTGGGATCACGAGGTGGCCCTGGCGGTGGCCGGCTTCCGCGCCGACGCCGGCCGCGACCTGGTCGAGCCCGACTATCAGGAGCTGATCGCCGAGCTGCTGGAGGGCAGCCCCGAATTCGCCGCCATCTGGGCCCGGCAGGACGTGAGGGGCCGCCAGGAGGGGCGGAAGCGCCTCCAGCATCCCGAGCTCGGCCGCCTCGACCTGGAGTTCACGATCCTGCACGTCGCCGAGCAACCCTCTCTGCGTCTCTACCTCTACACGCCGGCGGATGACGGCCCGACCGACGCCAGGCTGCGCGGGGCCTTCGCACCCCGAGTGGCCGCGTCCTCGACGGCTGAGGCGGATCCTGATGACGAGCATGAGGCTCCGAGGTAGTTGACCGCTGACGCGTGGCGCGGCGTGCCGGGATCCCGCAGCCGCTTCCTGCCCGCGCTGCCGATGCTGGCCATGGTCAGCTATGCGGTGGCGCTGCTCGTGCCCTGGCACCACCGCTGGGACCCGGCGCTGGGCGCCTACCGCATCGTCGACGGCATCGACGGGGCGAGCTGGTTGCTCGGCGTCATCGTCCTCTGCGCCCTGCTGGCCTGGCTGCTGGGTCGTGAGCAGGCCGGTTTCTTCACCAAGATGGCGGCGGGGGCAACCACCTTCCTGGCTCTCACCGGCATGGTGGTCGACTACCTCAACTGGCAGGCCGTGGCGGGTGCGGCCAACAGCCCCGACTACGTCGGACCCGGGTTCTATGTGGCCCTGGCGGGCACAGGTGTGCTCCTGCTCAGCACCGTGCTGAGCTGGCGCTGGATCGAATCCTGGTAGCTGACCGCCACGGCGCGCTCCCCCTGGTCGGCCGAGGGCCGTGATCCCCGCGCTGTCAAGGAAACCGCCAGCCGGCAGGCCCGCCCGCGCCGGCGGCACGCGTGGTACTCGCCACCCACCGGCCGCCACGGGCCGACGCCGGTGGCGAGGGGATCGCGGGCGCCGGCCCCTCTCCCGGCAGCCGGCCGCCCGGGGGAGTGCGACCGGAGGGTCACCGCGGCTTGCACGCCGGCGGCGCTGCGCGCATCCGGCGCGACATGGCACGATCTCGGAGGTGACCAGCACAGCCGCTGCGGAGCAGCGCCTCCGCGACCTGGCGCGCCTGCGCCGCGTCCGCGACCGGATCGACCGGGAGTACGCCCAGCCGCTCGACGTCGAGGCGCTCGCCCGTGGTGCCCACATGTCGGCCGGGCACCTCAGCCGGGAGTTCAAGCTCGCCTACGGCGAGTCGCCCTACGGCTACCTGATGACGCGGCGCATCGAGCGCGCGATGGCCCTGCTGCGACGTGGCGACCTGATGGTCACCGACGTCTGCTTCGCCGTCGGCTGCTCGTCGCTGGGCACCTTCAGCACCCGCCTCACCGAGCTGGTAGGTATCCCGCCCAGCACCTACCGCCGCCACCAGGCGGACGCGGCGGCGGGTCTGCCCGCGTGCGTGGCCAAGCAGGTGACCAGACCGATCAGGAATCGAGAAGCGCCGGTCGCCAGCCGCAGCTAGCATGGCCGCCATGGACATCACCATTCACGCGACCTTCCTCCCCCACGAGGACCCGGAGGTATCCCTGGCCTTCTATCGCGACACTCTCGGCTTCGAGGTCCGCAACGACGTCGGGTACGGGGGGATGCGCTGGATCACGGTCGGCCCCGCCAACCAGCCGGGCACGTCCATCGTCCTGCATCCGCCCGGCGCCGGCCCCGGCCCAGTCACCGACGACGAGCGCCGCACCATCGTCGAGATGATGGCCAAGGGCAGCTACGCCTGCCTCATCCTGGCCACCGCCGACCTGGACGGCGCCTTCGAGCGGCTGCAGGCCGGCGGCGCCGAGGTCGTCCAGGAGCCGACCGAGCAGCCGTACGGGGTGCGCGACTGCGCCTTCCGCGATCCGGCGGGCAACCTGATCCGCATCAACGAGCTGCGCTGAGCCTCCCGGCGATCGCGGCCATGGCCGGGGCCCGGCGCCGACGGGCGGCCTGGCACCCGCCGCTGGCCGGTCCAGCCATCGCATCGCCGGCCCGGGTCGCGTCCTCCTCGACGATCTGACGCCCCGCGAACTCGAACGGACAGGGGGCGCCGGGCGCGGATATGCTGAGTGCGATGCGGGCGCGGCTCGGGGTGGAGCCGCGGGGCACCGACCGGACGGGGGTGGCCCTGGAGTGATCGTCGGACTCTTGGCAGTTCTCGGCATTGCGCTCGCGCTCGCCCTGCTGAGCTGGGGATACACAGGAGGCGCCGGGCGACGGGCGGCGGTGCTGGCCGTGATCGCGGCGGCGGGGCTCTTCGCCCTGGGCGCCTTGTTGACCGATGCTCTCTGGGGCGGGGTGGCCCTCGACGTCGCGGGAGCGCTGCTGCTCGTCTACACGGTATGGAGGCGCCAGCGGCGCAGCGTGGCGCGCGGGGCAGCCCCGGCCCTGCGGGTGCTGTCGTCGACGCTCGCCGAGGACACGGACGAGGCGAAGCCCGGCGCTGAGCGGCGCCCGGGTCGGTAACCGATCCCCTCTCCCAACGGGAGGCGGAGCGGAGGGAGCGCTGCCTACCCGACCACGAACGCCTGGGGGGTCCAGGTCTCCCCACCGTCGGTGGTGGTCCAGATCGTCTGGTCGTCGCCCACCCAGCGGCCGGTTGTCGCGTCCTCGAAGCCGAGCCAGAGGCTGACGCCGACGGGCACCGAGTCGAGGTTCACCTGGTCGGTGGCGGCGGTGGACCAATCGACCCCGCCATCCCTGGAAACCGAGAGTGTCATGGTCGCCGGGCCGCTTCCCGACCCCGGCGGGGGGCCAGCGACCAGGGTGCCCGCGCTCGGTGCGGCGATCAGGCCCGAGGACGACTCCGGCACCGAGAGCCGCGAGCCCCAGGAGGTGCCGCTGTCGCTGGACGTGAGGACTGTCGGCGCATCAGGCGCACCGTTCGCATAGCAGAGAGCGGCCATGTACCCGTCGGGCGCCGCCGCAAAGTCGATGGCGCTGTCGCCAAGGGTCGTGGTGCTGGTGCAGGGGTCGGTGAGCCGCTGCCAGGTCTGGCCACCGTCCAGGGAGCGGAGGAGGGTGGTGAACGGCTCGCCACCCACCGGGTTGCCGTAGATGGGGAGGTAGATGGTCCGGCTGCCCTCGAGGATGAGGCTGGCCGTGTCCAGGGCGCCGGCGGGAATCTGGAGTGAACCGGGGATCTGCAGCAGCGTCTGCCAGTCGTCGGAGCCGGCGGGGGCCTCCTCCACGGTGCGATTGCACGGTCCGGGACAGCCGCCGTGGTCGTACACGACACGGAAGACGTCCCCGCCCGATGCCTCGAGGGTCTCGACCGGCAGGCTGGTCATCTCCTGCCAGCTCTCACCGCCGTCCACGGTCATGTACAGGCCGGGTCCGAAGAGATAGCCGATCCTCGAGGTGGCGAAGCGGATCTGGCTGACGCAGGAGAGGTCCTGCTCGCAGTCGCCCTGTGCCGCCGCGATGGTGATCCCGCTCGCGCCCTGCGTTCTCGCGATCGGATCGAGCGACACCGGCGGGCTGGGAAGAGGCTGCCAGGTGGCGCCCCCATCAGTGGTCGCCGCCACCGCGGCGCACAGCTGGCCCGCGCAGGGCACCGCGGCCAGAGCCCACCCCATGGAGTTGCTCACCCAGGTCAGGTCGACCACGTACGGCCCCGCCGACGCCGGGAAGGGAGTAGGGGGCACGTAGTCCTTGCCCGGGGGGAGGGAGGAACTGGAGGTGGCCGTGGGGGACGTCACCGAAGCGGTGGAGGCTGCTCCCACCGGCGTTGGGGACCTCGACGGCGGGGTGACGGTTCCGCAGGCGGCCGACAGCAGCGCGAGCGTCGCCAGCCATTGGAGCCTCACCGCCGCTCCTCCCTGTCCGGGGCGAATCAAGCAGCCCCCATCACTCCCTACGCCGGCGGCGGCACCCACGTGACATCGGGCATCGCTTCGCTCCGACCTCCCGGTGCGCCGTCGACACGGAAGCTCAGCCGGCTGCGAACCCGGGCCAGCCCGGTCAGCACCGGCACGCCGAGCACGATGACGGCGAGGGCGTCCCCGGCGGCGCGAAACGTGTCCCACACCGCCGACGTGGCCAGGTAGAAGCGGCCGAACCGCTGCAGCAGTGCCGCGGTCCCCGCCCCGGGCAGGAATCCGAACGACGGGCTCCCCCGGTAGAAGGTGGTCCAATCCCAGACGTCGAGCAGCGCCCCGTAGGCGTAGCCGGCGATCACGGCGACCACGGCCAGGGTGGCGATGTCGCGCACCCCCGGAGTGGATCTCCGGTTGAGTCCGGCGATGCCCGCCACCGCCCCGGTCCAGCCGCAGCCGAACATCTCGTAGGGGAGCCACGGTCCGATGCCCCCGGTGGCGACCGCCGACGCGAGCAGTGACGTGGCCCCGCAGATGAAGCCGAACGACGGCCCGTACACGTAGCCGGCGGTGAGGATGAGGAAGAAGATGGGGCTGAACCCGCCGACACCGGTGACCAGCACCAGCCGCAGCGCCGCGTCGATGCCGGCGATGGCGGCCAGCAGGGCGAAGCGGCGGGCGTCCAGGCGGCGGGTCGCGACCTCCACCGCGGCCAGCGCGGCGAGCGTCCCCAGCGCCAGCGAGAGCGCAACCACCGGCTCCGGTGCACCGGAGAGGGCAAACGGCCAGAGGAAGAGCGCGACCCCCAGGATCGACACCGCCACCAGCATCATCGCGACGCCACCACCATCGACCGCTGCTCGCAGGCGACGCCGTCGCGCAGCTCGACCACCCGGGAGGCGACCGTGGCCACCAGCTGCTGGTCGTGGGTCGCCACCACCGCGCAGCCCCCACCCTGCGCGACGCGAGCCAGCGCGACGACGAGCGACTCGCGCGCGGCGCCATCCATGCCGCGGGTCGGCTCGTCGAGGAGCACCAGCGAGGGGGCTCCGGCCAGCACCGCGGCGAGCGCGGCACGCTGCCGCTGGCCGGTGCTGAGGTCGCGGGGGTCCCGGCCGGCGACGTCGCCCAGGCCAAGCTGGTCCATCAGCAGGCCGGCCCCGGCCCCCGAGCCGGTGCGGCGCAGCGTCCACTCGACCTCGGAGCGGACCGTGGCCCGGTGGAGCAGCGCCGACGGGTTCTGGGGCAGGTAGGCGATCCGGCCGGGGCGCCGCTCCACCCGGCCGGAGAGCGGTGGCAGCAGCCCGGCGATGGTGCGCAGGAGGGTGGTCTTGCCGCTGCCGTTGTCCCCGGTGAGCGCCACCACCTCGCCGGTGCCTCCGGCCAGCTCCAGGTCGTGGAGCACGGGCACCCGGCCATGACCGGCACTGACCCGGTGCAGCCGCCAGCTCAGCCCCGACGCCGGCGGCGCCGCGCGGGGGGGCGCGGAGGCGAGCGTTGCGGCGGCTCGCGGCGGGGCGGACTCGGCCGCGCGCCCACCGGCCATGAGCAGCCAGCGATCGGCGCGGGCGGCGACGAGGTGGTGGCGGTGCTCGGCGACCAGCGCCGTGCTTCCGGCGCGCACGGCGGCGTCGAGAGCCGTCAGCAGGGCCCGGGAACCCGCGGGGTCGAGCTGGGAGAAGGGTTCGTCGAGGACCAGCAGGCGGGGGCGCATCGCCAGGACCCCGGCCAGGGCCAGGCGCTGCCGCTCACCGCCGGAGAGGGTGGCGACCGCGCGGCTCCGCAGGTGGCCGATGCCGCAGATGTCCAGCGCGCCCGCCACCCTGCGCAGCATCTCGGAGCGAGCGATCCCGAGGTTCTCGATCCCGAAGGCGACGTCGCGCTCCACGCTGGGGTACACCGCCTGGAGCTCGGGGTCCTGGAAGACGAATCCGACGTGGCGGGCCAGCTCCCTGGTCGGGGTGCGCACGACGTCGTGGCCGAGAACGCGGGCGCCACCGCCGATCACCCCGCCGTGGAAGTGGGGGATGAGCCCGTTGCAGACCCGCAGCAGGGTCGACTTGCCGCTGCCGGAAGCGCCACTCAGCAGCACCAGACCGGAGTCGATCTCGAGGTCCACCCCGTCCAGAGCCCGTGCGGACATCTCCGGATACGTATAGTGGAGCCCGGCGAAGGCGATGGTTTCCACCTACGGCCGCATCCGCAGCGAGGGCAGGACCAGCAGGGCGCAGCAGAGCACGGCCGGGACGCTCACCGCCGGCGCGGTCAGCCCCGGAAAGGGGAACCAGCCGGGCGCGGCACCGGAGAGGGTGAGCCCCAGGAACGCGGCGGCGGCGAGCAGCGCTGTCGCCGACACCAGGGTGTCGAAGCCGGTCCAGGCCTCGACCCCGAAGTGGGTGCGCACGGCCGCTCCGTAGGCGCGGGACTCCATCGCCTCAGCGAGGGTCAGCGAGCCCTCGATGGCGGTGAGCACCACCGGCACCGCCACCGCCGGCCAGTCGACGACCCGCCGGGCCCGCCAGCCCCGCATCCGCTGGGCGTCCCGGATCTCGGCCGCACTGCGGACCGTCCCCGGGATCAGGTTGAGGGCGGCGCCGATCGCGGCCCCGGTGCGCGCCAGCGCCGGGGGCAGGGCGTCGACCAGCTCGTGCGGCTGGCTCACCAGGGTCAGGGGGGCCACGGCCAGCATCGCCGCGGCGATGCCGAGCCCGGTGGAGAGGCCGAAGACGAGCGCCTCCAGGGTCAGCGGCCCGCCGATCGCGGGGATGGCGCCGGGCAGGCGGAACAGCACGTGAGCGCCGGTGTGACTGAGCAGGAGCGTCACCAGGGTGGCGACGAGGGCGGCGATCCCGATCCCGGCGAGCAGCAGCCGCGGGCCCGATCCGCGGCGTCCCCTGGCCAGCAGCAGGTTGAGCGCGCAGAGCAGCACGACCGCCCGGTAGATCGGGTTGCTGGTGGAGAGGGCGATGACCAGACCCGAGGCCGACCACGCCGCCAGCGCGCGGATGCTCATGTCCGCCTGCGCCGGAGCACGAGCTGGACCACCAGGAGCCCGGCCAGCACCCCGATGACGGCGGCCAGGACGAGCAGCGGAGGCGAGAGCTCGCTGCCGGTGGTGGCGAGCGGGGTGGTGCCGGCGCCCGCGCGCTGCGGATCGTCACCCGCCGCGATGACGCCGGACGGCGGCCCGGTGGCGCCGGCCTGGGACATGGCCGAGCTGGGCGCCACCGGCGTCGACGCGGGCTCCGTCGCGGACCCCGTGGCCGGCTCTGACCCCGCTCCCCCACCCGACCCGGACCCGCTGCCGGCGCCGGTTGCGTCGCTGGTCGGGGTGGCGAGCGCGGCCGCGCAGATCCCCGCGGGCGAGGCCGGGGGTGGGTCGGGGCCGTCCTGGGGGTCGTACCGGAACCCCTCCGCATCCCCGCTGGCGAAGGTCAGGGTCGAGATCCCGCTGGCGGCGTCCTCCCAAGCCCCGCCGGCGCGCGCGACGAAGACGGCCCAGTACGGGCCGCTGCTGGGCAGGCAGGAGCTGTACGCCGCCGGCTCGTCGTCGATCTGACAGACGGCCTCACCGAGGGAGCCGTACCCGCCGGTCGCGTACTCGAGGCCGCTCGCCTGCAGCACCTCCTCCCCGCCGATGCTGGAGCCGTCGAAGCCGATGCAGAGACCGATGACCCGCCCGCCGCCGTGCTCGACGACCAGGGTCACGTGGCCGGTGTAGGTCGAGGCTGCGCACGGCGCGGCCGCCGTGGCCAGGTGGACCGCGCCACCCCCCAACCCGAGGACGGCGCCCAGCAGGGGGATGGCGAGGAGGCGGCCCAGCCGCGCGGCGCTCATCGTCGCGCCGCCAGCGCCCACCGGCCGCCGCCGGCCACCAGCGCCAGGCCGAGGACCACGGCCACGTAGATGAGGAGGAGGGGCGGAGATGTCCCGCCGACGCCCGTCCCGGAGGACGTGCCCGCGGTGACGGAGGCAGATGCGGTCGCGGGGGGAGCGGTGAGGGTCACGGGCGTGGGGCTGGGCGAGGTGGACACCGTCTGCACCTGCGCCGCCGCCGAGGGAGAGGCGGCTGAGGAGGAGGCGGCCGCGGAGGAGGGCGCCGGCGGCGCGGTGATCACGCTCGCCGGCGGGCTCGAGGAGGACGGCGAGCTGGGCGTGGGGGTGGCCGACGCCGAGGGCGACGTTCCCAGAGTGGCCCCGGCCGGATACCACGGACGGCTGCCGAAGAGGATCGGGAAGGCCAGCCGCTCGAGCGCGGCCGGGACCTGGCCGGTGGTGAAGGGGTCGGGGCCGGTGTTGCCCGGGTAGGTGTAGCCCCCGTCCTGGGCCTGGGTCGCCTCCAGGTACCCGAGCGGCGTGCTCCCCCCCACCGTCCATCCCGCCGCCACCGGGTCACCCCCGGTGGCGACGATCGCCTGCACCACCAGCGCCGTCGAGTCCGGGTCGCTGCCCGCACCCGCCTGGTACGGGAAGCCCCCGTCACCGTCCTGCTGGCCGGCCAGCCAGGCCAGCCCGCCGGCGTCCCGCCCGTGGTCCCCCGCCGCATCCAGCGCCATCAGCACCATCGACGTCGAGTTGGTGTCGCTGGCGTCGTAGTCGGTGGCCGCGTTGGGGTCGTCTCGGTAGTCCCGGTAGTCCCACCCTCCATCGCTGTCCTGGGCGCTCACCAGGAACTGCACCGCCGCGGCCGGCACCGGCACCCCGGCGGCCACCAGCCCCTGGACGGCGAGCGCCTGGGTGAAGGCCTCGCCGTCGCCGTACTCACCGGTCGCCGGGTCGTAGTAGCCGCCGAGCAGGCTGACCAGATCCACCCCACCGAAGGCGGTGGGATCCTCCCCCGCCGCCTCCACCGCCTGGATCAGCTCCCCGCAGTCCCCCGCCCCCGCGCTGGTCCCCGGGTCGGCCGGGGCCATCGGGCAGGCGCCCGCCACGTTCGCCGCCAGGTAGCTCATCACCGACACCCCCGAGGCCGCGGTGAGCGCCCTGGGGTCGTACCCGGCCGCCGCCGCCGCGATCGCGAACAGCTCGCTGTCCGCGTAGCTGCCCGACGGGCCCGCGATCGACCCGTCCGCCTCCTGCTGCGTCTGCAAATAGAGCAGGCTGGCGAGGATCGACTGGTCCTCCCGAGCCGGCGTGTACCCGGGGCTGAAGGTGGCATGGATCGGGAACGGCTGGAGCAGCAGCGCGGCCGGGACCTGGCCGGTGGTGAAGGGGTCGGGGCCGGTGTTGCCCGGGTAGGTGTAGCCCCCGTCCTGGGCCTGGATCGCCTCCAGGTACCCGAGCGGCGTGCTCCCCCCCACCGTCCATCCCGCCGCCACCGGGTCACCCCCGGTGGCGACGATCGCCTGCACCACCAGCGCCGTCGAGTCCGGGTCGCTGCCCGCACCCGCCTGGTACGGGAAGCCCCCGTCACCGTCCTGCTGGCCGGCCAGCCAGGCCAGCCCGCCGGCGTCCCGCCCGTGGTCCCCCGCCGCATCCAGCGCCATCAGCACCATCGACGTCGAGTTGGTGTCGCTGGCGTCGTAGTCGGTGGCCGCGTTGGGGTCGTCTCGGTAGTCCCGGTAGTCCCACCCTCCATCGCTGTCCTGGGCGCTCACCAGGAACTGCACCGCCGCGGCCGGCACCGGCACCCCGGCGGCCACCAGCCCCTGGACGGCGAGCGCCTGGGTGAAGGCCTCGCCGTCGCCGTACTCACCGGTCGCCGGGTCGTAGTAGCCGCCGAGCAGGCTGACCAGATCCACCCCACCGAAGGCGGTGGGATCCTCCCCCGCCGCCTCCACCGCCTGGATCAGCTCCCCGCAGTCCCCCGCCCCCGCGCTGGTCCCCGGGTCGGCCGGGGCCATCGGGCAGGCGCCCGCCACGTTCGCCGCCAGGTAGCTCATCACCGACACCCCCGAGGCCGCGGTGAGCGCCCTGGGATCGTACCCGGCCGCCGCCGCCGCGATCGCGAACAGCTCGCTGTCCGCGTAGCTGCCCGACGGGCCCGCGATCGACCCGTCCGCCTCCTGCTGCGTCTGCAGGTAGGCGATGGCCCGTGAGGCCGGGTCCTCCTGCGCCTGCACGGTCCGTCCCGATGGCAGGCCGAGCAGCGCGCACGCCGCGACGAGACCGAATGCCGCCACCACACCGGTGCATCTGCGGGATACCGTCACCCCACGCTCCTCAGGCGGCGTCCGAGCTCCACCTCGCCGAAGGCACCCTCGCCGCCATGAGGCCGTCCTCCCGTCACGCGCGGGGGTGGAGTTCCGCCTCGGATCGGTCTCCTGGCTCACGGATCGTCGCCGCCGGTCGCCTTCCCACGAGACGCGTCTCGCAGTGGCTCGCTGACCTCGGCTCCCCGCTCACAGTTGCGCGACAGCGCCGGCCTCTCACCGGCTTCCCGTCACCCGGGGCGCTATTCAGGTGTGACCGGCATTATGGCGCGGGCGCGCCCGCACCCGGGTTCGCCCCCGGCGACGGCCCGACCCCGGGCCGGCGAAGCGGCTCAATCCCAGCGGAACCGCCAGGCGGCGACCGCGATGGTGACCACCGCCCACGCCGTCATCACCAGGCAGTCGGTGGCGATGGCGCTGAACCCTGCTCCGTCGTTCATGACCTGGTGCAGCGCGTCACTGGCCCAGGCGAGCGGAGGGATGCGCGCGATGGTCTGCACCACCGTGGGCAGCGAGCTGATCGGGAAGAAGAGCCCGCTCAGGAACATCAGGGGGAAGGTGACCATCGCCGCCAGCGCCCGGGCCGATTCGCTGGTGCGGGAGACGCTCGTGATCAGGAAGCCGATGCCGACGAAGGACGCGGTCCCGAGCACGATCGGGGGGACCAGCAGCAGCCAGTTCCCGTAGTTCTTCGCCCCGAAGACCCAGGTGCCGAGCAGCACCAGGACCAGGATCTGGAGCAGCACGGTGAGCCCGCCGCCGACCACCTGGGCGGCCAGGACCGTCCGCGAGCTGACCGGGGTGGCGCGGAACCGGCGCAGGACGTGGGTCACGCGCTTCTCGACCAGACCGATCGCGACGTAGTTGACCCCGGAGAACAGGATGATGTAGGCGATCATCGAGGGCAGCATGTAGTCCATCTCGGTGACCTGGTTGACCTCGGCGACCTTCGGAGAGCTGAGCGTCACGGTCGGGTGACCGTGCCCGGCGAATCCGGCGGTCACGTTGGCGACCACGGCGTCGGCGATGGCGGTCGACGAGGAGCCCCCGCCCGCCTGGTAGATCGCCACCTGCTGGGGCGGCCCCTGGCCCGCCAGCGCCGCCCCGAAGCCCTTCGGGATCACCAGGACGGCGGTGATCGAGTTGTCCTTGAGGTCGGCGAAGGCGGTGGCGTGGCTCTTGGTGTGGACGGTCACGCCGCTGACGCCGCCCAGCGCTGCGAGGTAGGTGACGGACGCCGCGGTGCCGTCGTTGTTGACGGCGTCGAAGCTCACCGCGAGACCACTGCCGCCGAACAGCAGGCCGAAGATGATCATGAAGAGGACGGCCAGCCCGAGGGTGAAGATCAGGGCGGTCCGGTTGCGCACCGAGGCGCGCACCTCGTTTTCGGCCATGGCGCGGAAGGCACGGAAGGAGCTCATTCGCGGAGGCTCCGGCCGGTGAGGCTGAGGAATACGTCTTCGAGGGTCCCGTGGCGGACCATGAGGTCGCGGATCGCCCCACCTCCAAGGCCGGCGCCCCCTCCCGATCCACCTCCGCCGGCGCCCCGGTCGACGTCGCCGCCCGTGTTCCAGGGGGCGTGGGGATCGAGGAGGGCGTGGAGCACGGCCTCCGGGGTGCGGGTGGTGACGCTCACCCGGCCGTCCGCGACCACGCGCTCCACCCCAGGCAGGGCGCGCAGGGTCTCCGGGTCCAGTCCCGGCACCAGCGCGAACTCGATGGTGGTGCCGGGCGCGTGCTCGGCGATCAGGCGTGGCGGGGTGTCCAGGGCGACGATCCGGCCCCGGTCGATGACCGCGACGCGGTCGCAGAGCCGCTCCGCCTCCTCCATGTAGTGGGTGGTCAGCACGACCGTCTTCCGGCGCTGCCGGATGCCCTCGATGACCGTCCAGATATTGAGCCGCGCCTGTGGGTCGAGCCCGGTGGTGGGCTCGTCGAGGAAGACCAGGTCGGGGTCGTTGACCAGGGCCAGGGCGATGCTGAGACGCTGCATCTGGCCGCCGCTCAGCTTGTCGGTGTAGGCGTCGGCCTTCTCCTCGAGGTTGAACTCCTCCATCACCTCGGCGACCGGTCGGGCTTTCCGGTAGAGGGCCGCGAACAGCTCGACGGCCTCGCGGACCTTGGTGAACTGCGGCAGGGCGGTCGCCTGGAGCTGGACCCCGATCCTCTCCTTGACCGTCTCCGGGTGGGCGAGGACGTCGGTGCCGAGCACGTGGACGCTGCCGGCGTCCGGGGTCCGGAGCCCCTCGATGATCTCCAAGGTGGTGGTCTTGCCGGCCCCGTTGGGCCCGAGCATCCCGAAGACCTCTCCCCTCTGCACGGTGAAGCTCAGATCGTCGACGGCGGCAACGTCGCCGTAGCGCTTCACCAGCCCCTCGACGTCGATGTCTGCCATCTCTCCCCCCTCCCGTGATCGGGCGGGCATCGGCTCAGCGCGCATCATACGGGCTCCCCCGAGCCGGTCAGGCGGCGGACCGCCGGGCGGCTGGGCGGTGGGGTGGCTCGGCGGCTGGGCGGTGGCGCGGACCGGGACCACAGTGGCCATGACATCTTCCCTCGCGGCTCGGTGTTTCAGAACATTGATTTGAAACAGTGTTATAGAACCACGTTCGGATAGACTGTGTCAAGTGGCCAGACCGAGAACGCACGACGAGAAGCTCCGGCTGCGCCTCCTCGACGAGGGTGGGAGGCTCCTGGCGGAGCAGGGCCCCGCGGCCCTGACCGTCCGCCGCCTGGCCGAGCGGGCCGGGACCTCCCCCTCGGCCGTCTACAGCCTCTTCGGCGACAAGTGGGGGCTGGTCGACGAGATGTTCCGGGAGGGCTTCCGGCGCTTCGCCGCGCGGATCGCCGCGCTGGAGGGGACGGACGACCCGTTCGCCGACCTCAACGCCGTCGGTGAAGCCTTCCGCGCCAACGCCCGGGCCAACCCGCACCTCTACGACCTGATGTTCAGCAGGCCCTTCCCTGAGTTCGTCCCAGGTCCGGAGACCCAGACCGTGGCTCTGGGCACCTTCGGCGCGCTGGTCGAGGCGATCGGGCGCTGCGTCGACGCCGGCCTGCTGGAGGGGAAGCCGCTCGAGCTCGCCACCATCTTCTTCGGTCTGGTCCACGGGCTCACCAGCCTCGAGCTGCTCGGGTGGCTGCCGTCCCCGGAGCAGGCCGACGCAGCCTGGAGACGAGCCCGCCTGGCACTGTTCGAGGGGTTGAGCCGGGTTTCGACCGAGCCCTGACCTCAGGCCCGCCGCGGCATCCAGCGGAAGAAGCGCAGCGCCACCAGCAGCGCCGCCGCGGCCCAGGCGAGCAGCACCAGCGTGTCGCGCAGGTCCCACCCGCCCGCGGACGGCTTGGCGCCGTAGGCGGTGAGCATCGCCTCCTTGAACCAGTAGATGGGGAAGACGTTGGCGATGTCGTTGAAGATGGTGTTACGGAAGCTGAAGAAGAAGCCGGAGATGAAGAGCAGGGGGAGGTAGCTGATGTTGATGACCGCGATGGCGGCGTCGGCGTTGGGGATGACCACCGTGATGGCCATGCCCAGCACGCAGAAGACGACGCCTCCCAGGATCACCGTGACCGCCGTCGCCAGCCAGTGCTCCGGCCAGGGGGCGGCGTAGAGGAAGTGGCCGACCGCCGAGGTGAGCGCCACCAGGATGACCGCGGTGACGAGCGCCGAGCCGACCACGCCCACCACCATCGCGGCGGGTGGCATCGGGGTGCCGCGCAGCCGTTTGAGCAGCCCGGCGTCGCGGCGGATGGAGAGGTGCATGGCCAGGTTGACGTAGCAGGTGGTGATCACGCCCCAGGCGGCCATGGCCGGGACGAAGAAGGTGTTGTAGGGGACCAGGACACCGCCGACGCACTGACCACGGCTGCCGAAGGCGCCGTCCAGGCACTCCATGTCGCCCTTGAATATGGTCCCGAAGATGAGCAGGAACATGATCGGGAAGGCGAAGCCGAAGAACGCCGCGGTGGGGTTGCGCCAGAAGCCGCGCTGTTCGGCGCGCACCTGCCGGAGGCTGATGCTCAGGTCACTCACCCCTGGTCAGCTCCAGGTAGACGTCCTCGAGTGACGGCTGGCTCACTTCGAGTCGCGCCAGCTCGAGGCCGCGCGCGACCGCCCAGGCGGTGAGCTCGTGCAGCGCCTGCGTCGGCTTCTCGGTCATCATCGCGACCAGCCCGACGTCATCACCGGGGACGACCTCCCCCACCGAAGGGATCTCGACCCCCTCGGGGCGCACGAACTGGATCCGGGTCGCCGAGCTCTCCGCGCGCAGGCTGGCGGGCGTGCCGATCCGGACCACCTGACCGGCGCTGACCACGCAGACCCGGTCGGTCAGGCTCTGGGCCTCGTCCATGTAGTGGGTGGTGAGCAGGATGGTCTTGCCCAGCCTCCTCATGCCGCGCACGATCTCCCAGGCGTTGCGCCGCGCCGACGGGTCGAACCCGGTGGTCGGCTCGTCGAGGAAGAGCAGCTCAGGATCCCCGACCAGCGCGAGGGCGAGATCGAGGCGCCGCTGCTGCCCGCCGGAGAGCCCCTTCACGCGGACGTCCGCCTTCTCCGCGAGCCCCACCAGCTCGATGACGTCATCGGTCGGGAGGGGTTTCGCGTGGTAGCCACCGTGCAGCTCGACGACCTCGCGCACGCTGAGGTACGGCTCGACCGCGCACTCCTGGAGGACCATGCCGACCCGGCGGCGCAGCTCTCTGCCGCCTCTCGCAGGGTCGATGCCGAGCACCTCGACGCGCCCGGCGTCGCGATGACGGTAGCCCTCGAGGATCTCGACGATGGTGGTCTTGCCGGCGCCGTTGGGCCCGAGCAGACCGAAGACCTCGCCGGGCTCCACGCTGAAGCTGACCCCGCGCACCGCCTGCAGCGCGCCGTACGACTTCTGCAGATCCTGGACGGTGATGGCCGCCGCGCGCGCCTCCGCTCCCATCAGGCCGAGATCGTATCCTCCTTGAGCTCGGCGGCCGCCGACCGCTCGGCGGCCTCGACGCAGCCGTCGATGACCGCGGTCATCACCGCCGAGACCGCGTCCGCGGAGAGTCGCGGCACCCGGCTGGCGACGTTGGCCATGATCTCCTCCTCGCGCGCGCGATCGCGCACCGTGAGACCACTCCTGCGCTTGTCCCGCTGCACGGCGTCCACCGCCGCGGCACGGCTCTGGAGCACCGCTCCGAGCGCGAGGTCCAGCGAATCGATGATCTGGCGGTGCTCGGCGAGCTCCGCCGCCTGGTGTCCCCGCAGCATCGGCGCCAGCACCGCCGCCCCGGCGATGATCGCCTCGAGGGTCTCCGGGGTGATCGCCTGCGCCGCGTCGCTCCACGACTCGGCGGGCACGGTGTGGGATTCGATCAGCAGACCGTCGGCCCCGGCGGCGACGGCCGCCAGCGCCAGCGCGGGCACCCAGTCGGCCCGGCCGGCGGCATGGCTCGGGTCCACGATCACCGGGAGCGGCGTGCGCTCGCGCAGCACCGGCACCGCGGAGACGTCGAGGGTGTTGCGGGTGGCGGTCTCGAAGGTCCGGATGCCCCGCTCGCAGAGGATCACCCGGGGGTTGTCCTCGGCGAGCACGTACTCGGCGGCGGCGAGCCATTCGTCGTAGGTGGCGGCCATCCCCCGCTTGAGCACGACCGGCAGGCCGGAGCGGCCGGCCGCCCGGAGCAGGGGGGTGTTCTGCATCGAGCGCGCCCCGATCATGAAGGCGTCGACCCGGCCGGCCAGCATCTCCACGTGCTCCACGGAGAGCGGCTCGACGAGGACCGGCCTGCCGGTCAGAGCGCGCGCCTTCTCGACCAGGACCAGGCCCTCCTCCCCCATCCCCTGGAAGGCGTCCGGCCGGGTCCGCGGCTTGTAGATGCTGCCCCGGAGCACCGAGGCCCCGGCGTCGCGCATGGCCAGGGCGTGGCTGATGTAGCCGGGCTCGACGGCGCAGGGCCCGGCGATGACCGGGACCGCCGGTCCGCCGAAGACCACGTCGCCGATGGACACCCGGCGCCGATCAGGCGACGAGGTGATCGGTTTCAGAAGATCGGTGAGCATCGGTTCCTCCAGCTTCTTGTGAGGACCGGCCCGGCTCGCAGCGAGGTCCGGGTCGGCCTCTCGGCCACCCGGATCTCGGCGCAGGTCTACTTGCTCAGCAGCACCCGCGCCGGCCCTGGGGCCGGCGTGGCGTACTCAAAGTAAAAGTAGAACCGCGGCGCGATCGCGAACATCGAGAGGGATCGTACCAGCATCCGGCGGGCGGGAGGTCAGCCGGCCGGGCTCGGCGGATCCCCGGGAGCGCTCGCGTCCCCGGGGTCGTCCGGCTCCGCTCCGCCGCCCGGCTCCTGCGCCGGCACCGGCGCCGATGCCCCGGGGCCGCTTGCCACGCCCCAGGACGGGGCTGCGGTGCCGGGGATCCCCGCGCCGGCGCCCCAGGGGCTCGGGGGCGCCACCTGGGGTGTGCTGGGCGCCGGGCGGGGCCGTTCCGCAACCGCCCAGCCGATCAGGCAGAGGGCGATGACGATGAGCAGGATCGGCCCGGCCCAGCGCAGGCTGGTCACCACACCCACCTGGCCCGAGAGCAGGAGCGCGGCCACGCCGAGGAACACCAGGCCGAAGAAGAGCGAGGACCAGTTGGTGCGGCGCCCCTGCATCACCGGCCTCCCCGGTCGCCCACGCGCTGCGCGGACGCCGCCACGGGGGCGGCCCCGCTCGGGGGGGTGGAGCCGGTCTGCACGTCCGTCGACCCGGTCATGACCGTGAGCTGGCCGCAGCCGACGGCGACGTTGAGATCCAGGGTCCCGGTCGGTCCCAACCCGGTCGAGGTGTCGAAGTGGTTGGAGAGCTGCACCCCGGAGTTGACGCGCCCGAGCAGGTCGACCTCCCCGGCTCCCACCTTGCTGGTCAGGTCCACGTTGGTGCCGGCCGGGACGACGACGACGAGGTGGCCGAAGGCAACGCTGGTGGTCACGGAGGCGCTCCCTCCGCCGAGGTCCACCCCGCTCAGGTCCACGGTCAGCTGGCCGGCGGTGAGGTGGTAGGCGGGCTGCAGAGCGGAGACCGTCGGAGGGGTGTAGCTGAGGTTGCCCACCCCACCGGTGAGCGGTTCGGGAACGAGCAGGGCGGCCGCGGCAAAGGGCAGCAGACAGATGCCGAGAGCGACGAGCCCACCGGACCGCCCGAATCGCGCCCCCACCACGAGGGTGAGCCCCAGCACCGCGAAGACGATGCCGAAGCCGATGGCGACGGTGAGGTGAATCAGGCCGACGCTCTGCAGGAGGAGGGCGACGCCGAGGGCGAGGACCACGCCGCCGAAGCCGATGGTCCCGAGCGGGACGCGCCCCGACGGAGAGGTGGGACCGGACCACGCGGCCGCCGCACCGAACGCGGGTCCCGCGTCGGCGGGAGGGTAGGAGCGCGGGGCGTAGGGGGTGAAGGGCGTGTAGGAGGAGTACGCGGGCGCGGTGTAGGAGGAGTGGGCAGGCGGGCTGTAGGCCGTGGAGGCGGCAGGGGTGGCACCGGGCTGGGCTGGGGAGGAGGACGAGCCGAACGCGAACGGCTCCTGGCCCGGGGCCGCTGCGGAGGGTGCGGGGGGGATGCCGCCGGCTCCGGACACGGGCGCGGCGAACCCCGGGCCGGGGCCGGGGACGGAATCGGGCGATGCCGCCGCGTATCCGGCGGGGTGTCCCGCCGGCCACGAGTTGCCGAGCAGGAAGAGCAGGCCGATGCCGATCAGGGCGGCACCCCAGATCAGCCCGGAGTCGAAGAAGTTGAAGCTGCCGGCCAGGACGAGCACCGCTGCGATGAGGAAGACGGCGCCGACGATGATCCGCGCGTCCGGTCCCCGGCCGTGGACGCGCGGAGGTCCCCCCGCCGAGCCCGGAGGCAGGCCATCGATCTCCGGCATCGCCACCCACGCGGCGATGTAGAGGAGGACGCCGAGGCCGGCGAAGAAGACGAGCACCACGAAGGCCAGCCGGACCCAGATCGGGTCCACGTCCAGGTGAGCGCCCAACCCCGAGGCGACCCCGGCCACCACCCGATCGTCGCGGAGGCGGTAGAGGCGGCGTGCCGGCGGCGGCGGGGTCGGGCCGCCGATCGGAGGACTGTCGACAGCCGGCATCACCACCCAAGCGACCAGATAGAGGACCACCCCCAGGCCGCCGAGGAAGGTGAGGACCACGAAGGCCAGCCGGATCCAGACCGGGTCCACCTCCAGGTGGTAGGCGAGCCCGGAGGCGACCCCGGCCACCACCCGGTCGTTGCGGAGGCGGTAGAGGCGGCGGGCGCGGGGGGGCGGCAGCGGCCCGCCGGTGGGGGGCACCGAGCCCCAGGGTGGGGGCGATCCGGGTGCGCCGGGGTCCTGCGGGCCGGGGGTCTGGTCCATCGTGGGATCTCCTGGATCTGGCGACCTCTCGCGGGTGTGGACGGCGGTCGTGACGCCGTTGCCGAGCCCTGCGGTCGCCTGCCCAGCGTGGACCTCCCCGCTCCCCGGCGCCATCCGGGGACTCCCTGGAGAATCCCCGAGCCGGGCGGGGAGATCTCCGGGGAGGGCCCGATTATCGGGAACCCCCGGCACGTGTCACGCTTGCCCCGGTGAGCTCGACCTCGGCCACGCACGACCCTCGAGGAGCGACCGGCGCCCCCGACGGCACCGACGCTCCCGGCCCGCGCCGGTACCGCTTTCTGGTGCGCAGCGGACGCGACCGCATCCTCACCGGGACGGCCGCCGGGCTCGCCGAGACCCTGGGCATCGACCCGCTCCTGATTCGCCTCGGCTTCGCCGTGCTCACCGCGGCGGGGGGCGCCGGCATCGTCCTCTACCTGGTGCTCTGGGCCCTCAGCACCGAGCCCGACACCGCGAGCCCCGCCACCCTCTCCCGGCAGCGCCCCCGCAACCGGCAGATCGCCGCGGTGGCCTGCATCGTCGCGGGCAGCATGCTCTTCCTCCGCGGAGCCGGCATCTGGTTCGGCGACGCGGTGGCCTGGCCGGTGGCGCTCGCGGCCGCCGGGTCCGCGCTGATCTGGGCCCGCAGTGACGAGGGGGACCGCCAGCGCTGGGCTCGGATCAGCGAGCACCTGCCCGGCAACCCGATGGCGAGCGTGCTCGGGGGCAGGATCTCGCCGCTCCGGGTCGCCGCCGGCGCGCTGCTGGTCGCCGCCGGGATGGGCATCTTCCTGGTCGCGAACCGGGCCCTGGCGTCGACCCGCACCGCGGTGCTGGTGGTGCTCGTCACCGCGGCCGGGCTCGGCCTGATCCTGGGCCCGTGGATCCTCCGCCTGGTCCGCGACGCTGGCGAGGAGCGCCGTCAGCGCATCCGCTCCGAGGAGCGTGCCGAGATCGCCGCCCATCTCCACGACTCGGTGCTGCACACGCTCGCGCTCATCCAGCGGAGCGACGACCCGGCCGACGTCTCGGCGCTCGCCAGGCGGCAGGAGCGCGAGCTCAGAGCCTGGCTCGACCACCGCGCCACACCGTCCGACCACCAGGACCTGCGCGGGGCCGTCGACGCGCTCGCCTCTCGCGTCGAGCAGCTTCACCACGTCACGGTCGACACCGTCGTGGTCGGCGACGCCGCGGTGAGCGAGCACGTCGAGGCCCTGCTGCTCGCCTGTCAGGAGGCGGCGATCAACGCCGCGCGCCACTCCGGGGCGCCGCGAGTCTCCATCTACGTCGAGGCCGACCCCGACGGGATCACCGCCTACGTGCGCGACGAGGGTGCCGGCTTCGACGTGGGCGCGGTGCCGGCCGACCGGCGCGGCATCGCCCAGTCGGTGGTGGGGAGGATGCGCCGCCACGGGGGCACCGCGACGGTGACCAGCAAGCCCGGGCAGGGCACCGAGGTCCACCTCGAGCTGCCGAGGGCGGCGTCGTGAGAAACGCCGGCCCGCGGACCCGGCTCTTCCTGGTCGACGACCATCAGCTCTTCCGCAGCGGGCTGCGCGCCGAGCTGGAGGATGAGTTCGAGATCGTCGGCGAGGCCGGTGACGTGGACCAGGCGGTGGCGGGGATCGCGGCGCTCCGCCCCGACGTGGTCCTCCTCGACGTCCACCTCCCCGGCGGGGGTGGGGCCACGGTCGCCAACGCCATCGTCCGGCGCGGCGCGGGAGCCACCCGCTTCCTGGGCATCTCGGTCTCCGACGCGCCCGAGGACGTCATCGGGGTGATCCGGGCCGGAGCCCACGGCTACGTCACCAAGTCGATCTCCCCCGCCGACCTCGCCGACGCGATCCGCCGGGTGCACAGCGGTGACGCCGTGTTCTCGCCACGTCTGGCAGGATTTGTCCTGGATGCGTTCCGCGGCGAGCTGCCGACCAGCATCGACCCAGAGATGGACCAGCTCACCCCCCGGGAGCGGGAGGTGCTGCGCCACATCGCCCGCGGCTTCACCTACAAGGAGATCGGGGTGCGGCTCAATCTCTCCGCCAAGACGGTGGAGACCCACGTCTCCTCGGTGCTGCGCAAGCTTCAGCTCTCCAGCCGCTACGAGCTCACCCGGTGGGCGATGGACCGGCGGATGATCTGACCACGGGAGGGGTGGCGGGACGGGCGCGGCCGTTGCTAAGCTCGGCGCCAGCATCCACACCCCGGGGAGATTCACGTGCCGGCGGCCAGGCGAGCGAGCGCTCACCCGACCGGGGACTCGGCGGGTGGCGCGGCAGAGGCCTCGGCGCCGGCCGCGACTGCTCCGGGTGCGCTCCCGTGGAGGGGGGATGACTGACCTGGCGGCGACCGCCGGCTGGGCCGCCGCCGTACGCGCCGTGGAATCGAGCCGGCCCGACGCGCTCTTCAGCGATCCCTGGGCGGCCGATCTCGCCGGCGAGGAGGGCAGGCGGTGGGCGGAGGGACGCGCCCCGGAGATGCTCGCGCCGATGATCGTGCGCACCCGCTTCTTCGACGACTTCCTGGTTCACACCACCGCCGCCGGCGGCATCACCCAGGTGGTCCTGCTCGGGGCCGGACTGGACACCCGCGCCCTGCGACTGGCCTGGCCGCCGGGCACCTCCCTCTTCGAGGTCGACCAGCCGGAGGTGATGCAGCGCAAGCAGGAGGTGCTCGGTCGCGCCGATGCCTGCGCTCGCTGCGCTCGTCACGTCCGCCTCTGTGCGGACCTGAGCGGCGACGCCTGGCCGGGCCAACTGGTGGACGCGGGTCTCGACCCCCACGCGGCTGCCGCCTGGCTCGCCGAGGGATTCCTCTTCTATCTCGACGGCGAGGCGATCGCCGCCCTGCTCGAGCGCGTCTCCGGCCTGGCGGCGGCGGGCAGCCGGCTGGGATTCGACATACCGGAGCGCGCCGTGTTCACCCATCCGATGACGCGGCCGTGGATCGAGATGCAGGCCGCCGCCGGCGCCCCATGGATCGGCACCATCGACGACCCGGAGGCCTGCCTGGCCGCGCTCGGCTGGGAGGCCACCCTGAGCGAGTGCGGCGCCGCCGACGCCCATTACGGTCGCTGGCCGCTGCCGGTCGGCTCCGCGGCCGCGCTCCACCTGCCCCGCCACCGGCTGGTGACGGCCCGGAAGCTGACGGCAGACTAAGAGCGACCGAGCCGGCGGACTGCGGCCGGATGGCCGCGCAGGTGGCGGTGGGCGGCCTCAGCCGGCGACGGCCCAGCGCCGCAACCCGGTGGCCGGGTTCCAGGCGAGACCGAAGCGGTCCTCTCCGAATACGACGAACCCGGCGGACTGGACGTCGATGGCGAAGCAGTGGTAGCCGGGCTCCTCGGGCTCCCAGTCGATCCGCGCCCGGATGGTGGCTCGATAGCGGGCACGCCGCTTCGCGTCGGCGACGGCGACCGCTCGACCGTAGAGCTTGAAGTCTCCCTCCGTGCCGCGACGGTCGGAGACCACGCTGTGGATGACGCACCGGGGATCGCGGAGCAGGTCGAGGGCCTTGGGCGAGCGCCACATCATCCCCAGCATCAGCTCGCCGTCCACGAAGTCCGGCTCCACCGGACTGATGCGGGGATGACCGTCCTTCCTCAGGGTGCCGACGAGGCACAGCTCCCGTTTCCGCAGCCGCTCCTCTCCCAGGCGGGCAAGCTCCGGGCACTGCCGCGCGAAGTCATCCCAACGCACACCGAGAAGCTTAGGCTCCACCCCTCCGCGGGTAGCGACCGGCCACGGCGCTGATGTCGAGGTCCGGGGAGACCGCCCCCACCTCACCGATCAGCTCCCGGGTGAGACCGGTGAGGGGCGCCGAGCTGCCCGTCTCGTGGAAGAGCGCCAGGGCCAGCGCGAGATCCTTGATCAGGTCGCGCACCGCGAACAGCGTCGGGGTGTGGATGCCGCGGAGATATCCCTCGCGGCGCGGGTTGAGCACCGGACAGATCCGGGACGACACCCAGAAGACGTCCTCCGCGTCGAGCCCGGCGGCCTCACCCGCGCTCTGCAGCTCAGCCGCCGCCAGGGTGACCACGCCGAGCATGCTGTTGGCCACCAGCTTGAGGCGAGCGCCGTTGCCCGACCCGCCGACGTGGCGGACATCACCGAGGAGCGCCAGGGTCGCGCGAGCCGCCTCCACGGCGGCGACCGGCCCGCCCACCAGCACCGCCGCCTGGCCCCGGAGCACCGCGGTGGGTGGCCCCATGATGGGCGCGTCGAGAAGCGGCGACCCGTGCGCGGCGAGGGCCGGTTCCAGCTCATGCACCACGTCGGGTCCCGCGGTGCTCATCTCCACGAAGACCTGGCCGTGGGCGGCGGCCACCGCCCCGCTCGGACCACCGAAGGCGCTCCTCACCGCCTCGGCACCGGTCAGGCTGCTGATCACCAGGTCGGCGCCGCCGACCGCCTCGGCAGGGGAGCCCGCGGCTGATCCCACGCCCAGCCGCCCGGCCAGCTCCGCGGCGCGCGACTGGGTCCGGTTCCAGAGTGAGATCTCAACGCCTCCCTCGACGAGGCGCTGCGCGATGGCGGAGCCCATCCGCCCGGTGCCCAGGATCGCAACACGACCATCCATTGCCAGGCCCTCCATTGCCGCGCGATTGTCCCCCGGCCGGCCCGAGACACACAAACGGACTTGGGCGGACTTAACCTCTGCGAGGTGAGGCCGCGATGCACGTGAGCCACCTCCGGGTCCTGTGGAGGAGGGTGAGAACCCTTGCAGTGCGTTCAACCGCCGCAACCGGATGCTCGGGCGGCTGCGCGCTGCTGCTGGTCACGATCGGCATCCTGGCGACGCTCACCGAGGTCGTGTCGCCGAACTTCCTCCTCTGGACCGGCCATCCGGTTGCCGGCCTGAACCTGGGCGGAACCGTCAACTACCGGTACCGGGGGATTGAGTATACGTTCGAGGCGCACGATCGCCCTCAGAACGCGCCACCGGAACGCGTGACCGTGTATCTCGATCCCAACAACCCCGTGCTGGGGGTCGAGGACAAGCTGTCCACGCGCATCGGGGACGCGGCCTTCGCGCTCACCCCCTTTGCGGCCGCTGGCATCAGCCTTGCAGTCGGATGGATCCGCCGGCGCAGAGCGCGGAAGCGCGCCGCCGCCGAGCGCGACCGCGACGGCTACGGCTTCAACCCGCGGGTTCTGCGCGGCCACCGTTAGCGGGTGGCATCGGTACCCTCAGAGCCCGACTGGCTCCGGGCGCCTCCCGATCGGACGCGCCGTCAGGCCGGGTGCGGTTCCACCGCCGCCGTGGCCACCGGGCGGGTGATCGCGCCCTCGCTCGCCGAGGCGACCATCGCCGCGTATTTGGCGAAGGCACCGGTGGGGTAGCGGGCCGGCGGGCGCACCCAGCCGGCCAGCCGAGCGGCGATCTCCGCGGCGGTGAGCTCGACGGACAGCTCGCGAGCGGCCACGTCGATGCGGACGGTGTCACCGTCGCGGAGCGCCGCCAGCGGGCCGCCCAGCGCGGCCTCGGGGACCACGTGGGCGACCATGAAGCCATGGGTCGCCCCCGAGAAGCGACCGTCGGTGACCAGGGCCACGGAGTTGTCGAGGCCAGCCCCGGCCAGCGCCCCGGTGACCGAGAGCATCTCCTGCATCCCCGGTCCCCCCACCGGGCCCTCGTAGCGGATGATCACCACGTCGCCGGCCTGGACCTTCCCCTCGCGCACCCCGGCGAAGGCGTCGTTCTCGGAGTCGAATACCCGGGCGGGCCCGGTGTGGGTGGTCTTGTCGTGGCCGGCCAGCTTGATCACGCACCCTCCGGGGGCGAGGTTGCCGCGCAGGATGGCGATGCCGCCGTGCGATCTCACCGGCCGGTCGGCGGGCCGGAACACCTCCTGCCCGGGGGTCTCGCGGGCCGCGCCCGCGATCTCGACGAGGCTCCGCCCCTCGACGTTGACCGCCTCGCCGTGGAGCAGGCCGAGGCTGAGCAGCCGCTGCATCAGCACTCCCAGCCCCCCGGCGCGGTGGATGTCGGTGGCCACGAAGCGGCCCCCGGGGCGGAGGTCGGCGATGATCGGGGTCCGAGCGCAGATCGTCTGGAAGTCCTCGATCGAGAGCGGCACCTCCGCCTCGGCGGCGATGGCGAGCAGATGGAGCACCGCGTTGGTGGAGCCGCCGGTGGCGGAAAAGTAGGCGATGGCGTTCTCCAGGGCCTTCCGGGTGACGATGGAGCGCGGCCGTACATCCCCGTCGACGAGCTTCACCGCCAGCCGGCCGGCGGCCTCGGCGGCCTCGGCCTTGCCGGCGTGGAGAGCGGGCACCCCATTGGCTCCCGCCGGGCTGAGGCCGAGGAACTCGAGAGCGCCGCTCATGGTGTTGGCGGTGTACTGGCCCCCGCAGGCGCCGGCCCCGGGGCAGGCCGCCTCCTCCACCGCGCGCAGCTCCGCATCGTCGATCCGCCCTGCGTTGAAGGCTCCGATGGCCTCGAAGACGTCCTGGACGGTGAGATCGTCGCGGTCGCGGAGCCGCCCCGGCGCGATCGTGCCGCCGTAGAGGACGAGCCCGGGGAGGTCCATCCGGCAGAGGGCCATGGCGGCGGCCGGGATGGTCTTGTCGCAGCCGACGATGAGGACCAGCCCGTCGAAGCAGTGCCCCCGCGCCACCAGCTCGATGGAGTTGGCGATCACCTCGCGCGAGACCAGCGACGCCTTCATCCCCTCGGTGCCCATCGAGACCCCGTCGCTCACCGCGATGGTGTTGAACTCCATGGGAGTCCCCCCCGCCGCTCTGATGCCCGCCTTCACCCGTTCGGCGAGGGCCCTGTGGTTCCAGTTGCAGGGCATGGTCTCGATCCAGGCGTGGCCGACCCCGATGATCGGCCGCTCCAGGTCCTCACGACTGAAGCCGATGGCGTGGAGCATCGCCCGGGCGGCGGCGCGGTCGGGACCGTGGAGCATCACGGCGCTCTTGCGGGGGTGGTCGGGCTGGGTCATGGGCCGGAAGGATACAGGGGCTCCGCGCCCCGAGTGCCGGGCTGCCCGGCTCAGCCGGTGACCACGAACCCGGCCGGCCCCGAGATCGAGCCGGCCGCCAGCCGGAGGTCCGGCAGCGAGCCGATGCAGGCGGCGCTCCAGGGATGCGGGTTCCCCGGCCCGGCGGTCTGAGACCCGACGAAGACCGCCCGCATCCCCGCCAGGGCGACCTCGGCCCCGCCCGGGTCCGAGCAGGCCCGGCCGAGGGCGACCAGTCTCCAGTCGTCCGGGTACGAGGCGGCGTAGCTCTTCGGCTCGGCCTCGGTGTCGTGGGTCAGCGCGGTGATCCACTGGCCGGCGTCGAGGTCTCCGTCGTTGAGGATCACCGATCCGGACGGGATCTCGGTCGCGAGCCTCTGGATCACCGCGACGTCCTCCGCCGAGACCCGCACCTGGGTGGAGAGGTTGGAGGACTCCGTGCGGGCGGTGCCGACCGCGCCGGTGAGCAGGCCGCCGGCACCGATGACCGCGACCACCGCCGTGGACCACGCCGCGGAGCGGCGGCGTGATGCCGGCCACGCACGTTCTCCCAGCTTCGATGCCAGCTTCGCCACGCCGACCGCCCCGATCGCCGCGATCACGGGGATGACGAAGAACTCCATCCCGGAGAGACGGTCGACGCTCCCCCAGGGGTAGATCCGCGACCAGAACGCATGCAGGAGTTGCGGGCCGGCCACGTCGAGGATGCAGAGGACGGGGAGCAGCGCCGACCCCAGCAGCCACCGCCCGCGGCGCTCCCGCACGACCACCAGCCATCCGGCGCAGACCAGGACCGCCGTGAGGATCGAGAGCGTCCAGCCCACGAACGCCTGGATGACGGCGGGATCCTGGGAACGCAGGCTCGCCAGGTAGCCGGCGGCCTCGTCGACCACTGGACCGGAGACCCGTGCGGTCGGCAGGGCGGGGGCGCGGATGAGCAGATACCCGGCCAGCGCCCCCACGGCGACCGCGGCCAGGACCAGCGCGGCACCTTCCACGGCGGCTCGCCGGCGCCGCACCAGGATCGCGACCCAGAGGGGCAGGCCGATGACCAGCGCGGTCGGTATCTCGGTGCCGTGGATGACCCAGATGGCCAGGACGGCGGCACCCGCCACCAGCGCGCTGGCGACCGTCGATCTCGATTCGAGGCAGCAGGCCACGGCCAGGATGAGCGGGACGACGAGGGTGGAATCCACCAGGTAGGGGTAGTCCCCGAACACCACCCACTGGGCCGGGAAGATCAGGCCGAGGCACAGCAACGATGCCAGGGCGGCCACCCGTCGATCGGGAACCGCCCGGAACGCCAGCAGGGCGACGCTCAGGGGGAGCAGCAGCAGACTGACCAGGGCGAGCGGCAGCATGACGTCGGCAGGGCCTCCAGCCCCGAGCTCGGAGGCCAGCGCATCGGTCGCCTCGAAGGCCGCCTGGGTGCGGACGAATCCGGAACCGGTGACCGGAACGGGAACCACGGGAAGGACATCGCGGTCCTGGACGATGGTGGCCGCCACGGCGCCGTGCACGGCCGGGTCGGTGGAGGGTGGGAGGGCGTCGTTGCGCAGCGCGGTCAGCGTGATGCCGGCGGCCAGCACCAGCCCGGCGATCAGGCCGGCGCCGGCAACAGCCCAACCCAGCCCCGGCCGATCGCGTTCCAGCGGCAGCGCGGATCCCCGCGAGCTCCGCTGCCGCATCGCGGCGGTGGCGATCAGCACGGCCAGGACGGGGAGCACCGTGACCGGCATGAACCCGACATGCACCAGGCGGAGCACCAGCCCGGTGACCCCCACCACGGCCGCGGAGAACCCCGGCGCGGCAGCGAGCCGCTGAACCCAGGGGAGCCTGGGGTCGATGAGCGTCACGACCGCGAGCCCGGGGATGGTCCCGAGCAGCAGGACGACGGGAAGGGCGTGGAGAAGCTGGTCGAGCGGCACCGCGCTGATTCTCTGTTCCACGCCTCCGGGGCGCCCGTCTCAGCGCTGAGATGTCACGGTTCGGTTACCCTCGTCACCCTGACGTGGCGCGACGAGTTGCGTCCCACGGTGGGGTCGGGGCCTCCGCACCAGATCGTCACAGGCTCTCGACCCGCCCCATCGCCCAGGTGGCACCCGACCGGAGAACCTTCTCTCCATCATGTCCCCGCCAGCGCCGGCATCCGATGACGCCTCCCTCGACAACCCTTCGCTCCTCAGAGCTGGCTCGAGCGAGAGATCGGTCGAGGTGAGCCTCAGAGCCGCTCCCCGCGGAGGTCGGCTGGGTCTGGCCGGGGAATTCACCGGCTCCGGCCTCTGCTGCCTCGCGCTGGCAGCCCTCGGCCTCGGGGTGATGCAGGCCTTCGGCGGTCTGACCGACGCGGCGCTGCTCCTGGTTGCCGCCTCGCTGGCACTGGCGGTGATGGCGCTGCGGACCGGCCTGCGGATCGCGGGTCGGACCTGGTGGGTCGTGATCACCGTCATCGTCGGCCTGACCAACCTGCTGTACCCCCGCCTCGGCGGGCCCTTCGGGTACCACGTGGGTGCCCAGGTGGCCCTGGCCCTGGCGTTGACGGCGACCGCCGGGGCCGCGTGCGTGCTGCGCCCCGGTCGTGCCGCCCTGGCACTGCTGGGGACGGCAGCGCTCTGCCTGGTCGGCCTGATGGCGGTCACGTGGAATTGGGGAGCCGGAAAGATCGACGTCCTCAGCGCCGTGAGCGGGGCGACCGCCGCGCTTCTCCACGGGGCCAACCCCTACGGCCCGGTTTTCACGATGTACATCGGCCAGTACCCCGGGCACGTGCACGCGCACTTCGTGTACGGCCCCATCGTCCCGGTGCTGGCCGCCCTGGGATGGCTGGTCGGCGACGTCCGGGTGATGTCGGTGGCCGCCTTGGGGGTCACCTTCGCCGGATTGTGGTTGCTGGCACGTCAGGGTGGTCATCGTGTCGACGCGTACCGGGTGGCGGCCCTGGCGATCGCCTCGCCGTTCAACGTCGGGATGGTAAATCGAGGCTGGGTTGAGGTCTACATCGTGGCCGGTGTTGTCATGTGGCTGGCACTGCGCGGGCTCCGCCGGCGCCTGGCCGTCGCCTGTCTCGGGGTGGCGCTGCTGGTCAACCCCCTCACCCCTCTGGTGCTGCTGCCCGCGTTCCTGTGGTCACGGCGAGCACGGCGCGAGATCGTGGCGGCAGCAATCGGCGCCGCGATCTTCGCACTGCCCTTCATCCTCATCGCCGGTGTGGGTCCGTTCTACTCCGCCGTCATCGGGTTCCAGCTTTCGATGCCGACCTGGCCCGGCGCCCTGACCGTCACCGCGTTCACCCTGCAGTCCTGGCATCTGGCGCTGTCGTCGCTGGTAACCGTCATGGTGGTGCTGATCGCCCTTGCGGTCTTCGGCTGGCGCGGCCGCCCGCACTGTCTCGGGGACCTCGCCGTGCAGGCGGCCGTGCTGCTCCTGGCCGCCTTCCTGTTCGCCAAGTTGGCCTTCTTCAACGAGTACTACCTGGCCGCCGCGATGCTGGTCACCGGCCTCGCCGGGGTCGGGATCGCGCTCCCGTCTGGCGACGTGGCTCTCCCCGACCTGCGGGCGCTGCGCCGCCTCGTTCCCCGGTGGAGGCCGCTCCGGCGGGAGGGTTCGACGGTCAATGGCGCCGGCGTCGCCCCCCTCGGATGAGCCCATAGCTCCCCCGGCCGTCAGCCCCAGCCGGCGTGGCCCGCCCGCATATCACGATCGTGGCCCGGATTCGGTTGACGCGGCAACCGGCCGCAGGGTATGCTCCGGGGCCACGATGACCTACGCCGCCGTTCTGGTACTGCTGCTGGGCCTGCTCCTGATTAGGGGCGGGGCTTCCAGGCTTCAGGCCGGGTCGGTGCGCAGGTAGGCCACCAGAACAGACCGGAACAAGCCAAGGGGCCCCCTCCCACGAGGGGGCCCCTTCTTTTGTGTCCGGGTCCGAGCAGGAGGCAGAGGCATGACCAGCAACGGACAGGGACCGAGCCCGCAGCCAGGGGGCGGCGAGCCGCGCCGCCCGGGCCGGGGGCATGGCGCGCGCCGGCGCGACGCCGGCTCGCCGTGGGGCCTGCTCGCGGTCGCCTCTCATCGCGATCGCGGCACCGCCCCGGTGACCCGGGGCCGCCGGGAGAGGGGGGCCTCGTGGACCGCACGGCGAGCCGCCGCCGCCCGGCCGGCGCGGCCGGGCCACGACGATCCGGGCGCCGACTTCGTGCTCCAGGCCATGCAGCGGGCCTTCCAGTGACCGCCACCACGACGCCGACCGCCGCGGCCCCCGCGCCACCCATCGTGAGCCCCGACGGCTCGCCCGCCCGGCGCCTGACCGGTGCCGAGATCTGTCTCGAGTCCCTGATCCGCGAGGGTATCGACACCATCTTCGGCTACCCCGGCGGGGCCAACCTCTGGCTCTACCGCCGTCTCCCCGAGTACCCCCAGCTCCGCCACATCCTGGTCCGCCACGAGCAGGCCGCCGCCCACGCCGCCGACGGCTACGCCCGCAGCCGGCGCGGCGCGGTGGGGGTGTGCTTCGCGACCAGCGGACCGGGCGCGCTCAACCTGGTCACCGGGCTCGGCACCGCCTATGCCGACTCCGTCCCGGTGGTGGCGATCACCGGTCAGGTGGCGGTCGCCGCCATCGGCACCGACAGCTTCCAGGAGTCGGACGTGATCGGCTCCACCATGTCGGTGGTCAAGCACTCCTACCTGGTGACCCGGGTCGAGGACATCGCCCCCACCATCAAGGAGGCCTTCCACGTCGCCCGCTCCGGTCGTCCCGGCCCGGTGGTCATCGACTTCCCCAAGGACCTCCAGGCCGCGGTCACCGAGTTCAACTACCCCGAGGAGCCGGTGCGGCTCCGCTCCTTCCCGGCGCCGCCTCCGCCCGACCCCGCCAAGCTCGCCCGCATCGCCGAGCTGATCAGGCAGGCCAAGCGGCCGGTGATGCTGATCGGGCGCGGGGTGCTCATCTCCGGAGCCGAGGAGGAGGTGCTGGAGCTGGCCCACCGGGCCCACATCCCGGTCGGCTGGACCCTGCTGGGCACCGGGGCGTTCCCGCTCCAGGACCCGATGGCGCTCCAGATGGTCGGCTTCATGGGCGCCGGCTACACCAACAAGGCGGTCTGCGACGCGGACGTGCTGATGATGGTGGGGATGCGCTGCGACGACCGGGTCACCACCCGGCTGGACTCCTTCGCGCCCCGCGTCGAGCACCTCATCCACATCGACATCGACCCCGCCGAGATCGGCAAGAGCGTGGTCCCCCACATCTCGGTGGTCGCCGACGCCAAGACCGCGCTGGTTCAGCTCCTGCCCCTGGTGGAGCCTAAGCGCGAGCACGAGTGGCTGACCCAGATCGACCAATGGCGCGAAGAGCACCCGGTCCACTACGTTAAGCGCGAGGGCTTCCTGCAGCCCCAGGAGGTGCTGGAGGAGATGTACGCGCGCTGCCACGACGAGGCGATCGTGATCGCCGACGTCGGCAACAACCAGATCTGGTCCGCGCTCTGGTTCAACTACGCCAAGCCCGGGCGCTTCCTCAACTCCGGGGGCATGGGCACCATGGGTTACGCGTTCCCCGCCTCCATGGGGGTCAAGCTCAGCAACCCCGAGCGCACCGTCTTCTGCGTCACCGGCGACGGCGGCTTCCTGATGAACATGCAGGAGATGGCGACCATGGTCGAGAACCAGATCGACCTCAAGGTCATCATCCTCAACAACAACTCCTTGGGCATGGTCCGCCAGTTCCAGGACGACTTCTACGACGGCGTGCAGAGCGCGGTCCAGCTGAGCTGCACCCCCGACTACGTGAAGCTCGGCGAGGCCTTCGGGATGAAGGCCCTCCGCACCGACCGGCGCGAGGATGTCGGCCCGATGCTCGACGAGGCGCTCGCCCACCAGGGACCGGTGCTGCTCGCGTTCGACATCGATCCCCGCGCCAACGTCTACCCCATCGTCCCTCTCGGCAAGGGGATGCTCGACTTCGTGGAGGCCAGCTGATGAACCCGAGCCGTCTGCTCTCGGTCCTGGTCGAGAACCGGCCCGGCGTGCTCAACCGGGTGGCCTCGATGATCCGCCGCCGGGGATTCAACATCGACTCCCTCTCGGTCGGTCCGACCGAGGATGGATCGGTGTCCCGGATGACCATCGCCGTCCACGTGGGCCGCCAGCAGGCGGAGCAGGCCACCAAGCAGCTGTCCAAGCTGATCGATGTGATCACCATCGAGGACATCACCGAGCTGCGCAACGTCTCCCACGAGCTGCTCCTGATCCGGATGAACGCGCCGCTGGGCCAGCGCACCGAGCTCCTTCAGGTGGTCAACGTCTTCCTGGGACGGATCGTGGACATCGCCTCCAGCTCGATGATCATCGAGGTGACCGGGACCACCGAGAAGATCGACAACTTCGTCGAGCTGATGCGGCCGTTCGGGATCAAGGAGGTGGCCCGCAGCGGGGCGGTGGCCCTGGTGCGCGGCGATCAGGTCGGGATCAGCCTCCCCGAGCTGGACGAGGAGGCGGCCGGCGGCACCCGGCCCGCCCTGGCGCTCGCGACCACCGGCTCCGACACCACAGGGGACATCTAGTGCAAGGCAGAATCCACGCCGTGATCGCGTCCACCGGCCCTCACCGGGATCCGGCGGCCGCACTCCAGGCACACCGGAGGGAGACCCCGCGATGACCGCCCGCATGTACTACGACGCCGACGCCGACCCGGCGGCCCTGCAGGGCCAGAGGATCGCCATCCTCGGCTACGGCTCGCAGGGTCACGCCCACGCCCTCAACCTGCGCGACTCCGGTTTCGACGTCCGGGTCGGCCTGCCGCCCAGCAGCAGGAGCCGGGAGGCGGCGGCGGCCGAGGGGCTGCGCGTGCTCAGCCCCGCGGAGGCCTGTGCCGAGAGCGACGTGGTGATGGTGCTGATCCCGGACACCCGGCAGCGGGAGCTCTACGACGCCGCCATCGCCCCCAGCCTCAAGCCGGGGGACATGCTGATGTTCGCCCACGGCTTCAACATCCGCTACGAGCTGATCCACCCACCCGCCGGCGTCGACGTCAGCATGGTGGCGCCCAAGGGCCCCGGTCACCTGGTCCGGCGCACCTACACCGACGGGCAGGGGGTCCCCTGCCTCTTCGCGGTCCACCAGGACGCGACCGGCAGGGCCCGGGCCCGCACCCTGGCCTACGCCCGGGGCATCGGCGGCACCCGGGCCGGCGTGCTGGAGACCACCTTCGCCGAGGAGACCGAGACCGACCTCTTCGGGGAGCAGGCGGTGCTCTGCGGCGGGGTCTCCTCGCTGGTCAAGGCGGGTTTCGAGACCCTGGTGGAGGCCGGCTACCAGCCCGAGCTCGCCTACTTCGAGGTCATGCACGAGCTGAAGCTGATCGTCGACCTGATGTACCAGGGTGGGCTCTCCTACATGCGCTACTCGGTGAGCGACACCGCCGAGTACGGCGACTACGTGAGCGGCCCCAAGGTCGTCAACGAGAGCAGCCGGGAGGCCATGCGCGCCCTGCTCAAGGACATCCAGGACGGCAGCTTCGCCAAGCGCTGGATCGAGGAGAACGCCATGGGTCTGCCCAACTTCATGGAGTATCGCGACGAGGACCGGCATCACCCGGTCGAGAAGGTGGGGGCTCAGCTCCGCTCCAGGATGAGCTGGCTGGGGGCCAAGACCGCACCCGGGATGGAGCAGCTGAACGAGACCGCCGGCGACGGCGGCACCGCCACGAGGACAGAGGTATGAGCGCCAGCGATTCAGTCAGTCTCGGCAACCCCCTCTTCGCGCGGCAGGCGCCGGAGAACCCGGCGCCGCTGCTCATCCTCGACACCACCCTCCGCGACGGTGAGCAGTCGCCCGGCGTCACCCTCACCGCGGAGGACAAGCTGGCCATCGCCCGGCAGCTCGCCCGGCTCCGGGTCGACATCATCGAAGCCGGCTTCCCGTACAGCTCCCCCGGTGACTTCGCGGCCGTCAAGGCGATCGCCGAGCAGGTCGACGGTCCGATCATCGCCGGCCTGGCCCGCTGCTTCGAGGACGACGTCCGAGCCTGCGCAACCGCCCTCGCGCCGGCGAAGCACGCCCGGATCCACGTCTTCATCGGCACCTCGCCGATCCATCGCGAGGGCCAGCTCCGGATGACCCAGAAGGAGGTCTACGAGCGGTCGGTGGCGATGGTCCGGCTGGCCAAGTCCTTCCAGGAGGACGTCGAGTACTCGGCGATGGACGCCAGCCGCACCGAGCCCGAGTACCTGGCCGACGTGGTCAACGGCTGCATCGAGGCGGGTGCGACCACCATCAACCTCCCCGACACGGTCGGCTACGCGACCCCCGACGAATGGCGCCAGCTGATCGGGTGGCTGTACGAGCGCGTCCCGTCGATGAAGGACGTGAACCTCTCGGTCCACTGTCACAACGACCTCGGCCTCGCCACCGCCAACTCGCTGGTCAGCGTCCTCGCCGGGGCCCGACAGATCGAGACCTGCGTCAACGGGATCGGGGAGCGGGCCGGCAACGCGAGCCTGGAGGAGGTGGCGATGGCACTCCACCTCCACCCCGAGGTCTACGGGGTCGCCACCGGCCTCGACCACTCCCAGCTCTATCGCACCTCGCGGATGGTGTCCCAGCTCACCGGGATGCAGGTGCAGCCGAACAAGGCGGTGGTGGGGGCCAACGCCTTCGCCCATCACTCGGGCATCCACCAGGACGGGATGCTCAAGGACCGCCGCACCTTCGAGATCATCGAGCCGGGTGCGGTGGGGGCCGGCTCGAGCCTGGTGCTGGGCAAGCTGAGCGGGCGCCACGCCCTGCGCGAGCGGCTGGCCCAGCTCGGCTACCACCTCGAGGGCGAGAACCTGAACCGGGCCTTCGCCCGCTTCAAGGAGCTGGCCGACCGCAAGCGCGAGGTCACCGACCGGGACCTCGAGGCGATCGTCGCCGACGAGCGCCAGGTGGTGGCGGAGGCCTTCCGCCTCGAGCACCTCCAGGTGAGCTGCGGGACCAACCTGCGGCCGACGGCCACGGTCCGGATGCTCCTGCCCGGCGGCGAGAGCCGGGAGGCGGTGTCCCTGGGCGATGGGCCCGTCGACGCCACCTACCGGGCCATCGACGAGCTGGTCCAGGTGAGCGGAGATGTGGATGAATTTGCGGTCCAGGCCGTCACCGCGGGCATGGACGCGGTCGGCGAGGTGACCGTGCGGCTCCGCCATCAGGGCGGCCTGAGCACCGGGCACGGCGCCGACACCGACATCCTGGTGGCCGCCGCCAAGGCGTATGTCCAGGCCCTCAACCGGGTGGTCGCAGCCCGGGGCGCGACGCCACGCGTGACCCCGGAGCGGATGGGAGCCGACCGGGTGGAGAAGGAGGTGCCCAGGTGAGGCACCGGTCCGGCACGACGGTCGCCCCGGGGCGGCCGGTCGCGGGAGACCGCGTGCGATGAGCGCACGCACGCTCTTCGACAAGATCTGGGAGTCCCATCTGGTGGCGGAGGAGCCGGGCGCGCCCGCCCTCCTCTACGTCGACCTCCACCTGGTCCACGAGGTGACCTCGCCGCAGGCGTTCGAGGGCCTGCGCGCCGAGGGCCGGCGGGTTCGCCGGCCCGAGCTGGTGGTGGCGACCATGGATCACAACGTGCCCACCACCGCGGACGTCGTGGGCGGCGCCGACGAGATCAGCCGGGCCCAGATGGAGACGCTCCGGCGCAACTGCGAGGAGAGCGGGATCACCTGCTTCGGGGTCGGCCACCGCTGGCAGGGGATCGTCCACGTCATCGGACCGGAGCTGGGGCTCACCCTCCCCGGCACCGTCATCGTCTGCGGTGACTCCCACACCGCCACCCACGGGGCCTTCGGCGCCTTCGCGCTGGGGATCGGCACCTCGGAGGTCGAGCACGTCCTGGCCACTCAGTGCCTGCGCCAGTTCCGTCCGCGGACGATGGAGGTGAGGATCGACGGCGCGCTGCCGCCGGGCGTCACCGCCAAGGACGTCGCCCTCGGCGTGCTCCGCACCATCGGCACCGCGGGTGCCGCCGGTCACGTCGTCGAGTACGCCGGGCAGGCGGTCCGCGACTTCTCGATGGAGCAGCGGATGACCCTCTGCAACCTCACCATCGAGGGCGGGGGCCGCGCCGGGATGATCGCTCCCGACGCCACCACCGTCGCCTATGTCGAGGGACGCACCTACGCGCCGCGGGGTGCCGCCTGGGACGCCGCGGTGGCGGCCTGGAGCGAGCTGCGCAGCGACCCCGGCGCATCGTTCGACCGCACCGTGGTCATCGACGCCGCGGCCCTGGAGCCGACGGTCACCTGGGGGACGACCCCCGCCCAGTCGGTGCCGATCACCGGCAGGGTGCCCGACCCGGAGAGCTTCCCGGACCCGGCGGCACGCGAGTCGGGCCGGCGGGCGCTCGCCTACATGGACCTGGTCCCGGGCACGGCGATCGAGGACATCCCGGTGGACGCGGTCTTCATCGGCTCCTGCACCAACGGGCGGATCGAGGACCTCCGGGTCGCCGCCTCGGTGCTCGAGGGCCGGAGGGTCCGCGACGGCCTGCGGGTCCTGGTCGTCCCGGGATCGGCGCAGGTCAAGGCCCAGGCCGAGGCCGAGGGGCTGGACCGGATCTTTCGCGAGGCCGGGGCGGACTGGCGCAACAGCGGCTGCTCGATGTGCCTGGGGATGAATCCCGACATCCTCCGCCCCGGGGAGCGCTGCGCCAGCACCAGCAACCGCAACTTCGAGGGCCGGCAGGGTCGGGGCGGGCGCACCCACCTGGTCTCCCCGGCCATGGCCGCGGCCGCGGCGGTCGCCGGCCACTTCGCCGACGTCCGCCGGCTCGGGCGGTTCCAGGAGGAGCAGGGATGAGGCCGTTCCACTGCGAGCACGGGGTGGTCGTCCCGCTCGACCGCTCCGACGTCGACACCGACCAGATCATCCCCAAGCAGTTCCTCAAGCGCATCGAGCGGGCCGGGTACGGGGAGTTCCTCTTCAACGACTGGCGTTACGACGAGACGGGGGCGGAGCGGCCGGACTTCGTGCTCAACCGGCCCGCGTACCGGACCGGATCGCTGCTGGTGGCGGGCCGCAACTTCGCCTGCGGCTCGTCGCGCGAGCACGCGGTCTGGGCGCTCGCCGACCACGGCTTCCGGGCGGTGATCGCCCCCTCCTTCGCCGACATCTTCCGCAACAACGCGGTGAAGTGCGGTCTGCTCCCGGTCGTGCTCCCGGAGCCGCAGGTCCGCCAGATTCTGGACCTCGCCACCGAGGAGCCGGGGGTGGTCGGGATCGTCGACCTGGAGGAGCAGACGGTCGCGGTCGGCGACCTCAGGTTCCGGTTCGAGACGGATCCCTTCGAGCGCCACTGCCTGCTCGACGGTCTCGACGACATCGGGCTGAGCCTGATCCACGCGCCCGCGATCAGCACCTTCGAGGCCCGGCGACCAGCCTGGATGCCCAGCCTCGCCGGGCTGGCAGGGGACGCCTGATGGGAGCGCACGTCGTCTCACTGCCCGGCGACGGGGTCGGGCCCGAGGTCACCGCGGTCGCCCTGGAGGTGCTGACCGCGGTCTGCGCCGAAGCCGGGGTCCAGCTCGAGGTCGAGGAGCGGCCGATCGGCGGACGCGCCATCGACGACATCGGGACGCCGCTGCCGGAGGCGACCCTCGAGGCCTGCCGCCACGCCGACGCCGTCCTGCTCGGCGCCGTCGGCGGCCCGAGCTGGGACCACCTGCGCGGCAGCCAGCGCTGCGAGGCCGGGCTGCTCGGGCTGCGCCGGGGAATGGGCGTCTTCGCCAACCTCCGGCCGGTGCGGGTCCACCCCCGGCTGCTCGACCGGACCACCGTCCGCCCCGAGGTGGTGCGCGGAACCGACCTGGTGGTGGTCCGGGAGCTGACCGGTGGCGCCTACTTCGGTGAGCCGCGGGAGCGATCCGGCAGTGGCCCGGAGGAGACCGCTCGGGACAGCATCGTCTACACCGCCGCCGAGATCGAGCGGGTGGCGCGGGTGGCCTTTGCCCTCGCCCGGCGCAGGCGGCGGCAGCTCACCTCGGTGGACAAGGCCAACGTGCTGATCACGAGCCAGCTCTGGCGCGACACGGTGACCCGGCTGGCCGCCGACTTCCCCGAGGTCACCCTGGAGCACCAGCTGGTGGACTCCTTCGCCATGAGGCTGGTGCAGCGACCCGCCGGGGTCGACGTGGTGGTCACCGAGAACCTCTTCGGCGACATCCTGAGCGACGAGGCGGGGGTGCTCGCGGGATCGCTAGGGATGCTGCCCTCGGCGTCGCTCGGCGCGTCGGGAGCCGGCCTCTACGAACCGATCCACGGCAGCGCACCCGACATCGCCGGCCGGGGCGTCGCCAACCCCTACGGGGCGATCCTCTCCACCGCCCTCCTGCTCCGCCACTCGCTGGGGCGCGAGGACCTGGCCCTGGCCCTGGAGGCGGCGGTCGACGCCTGCATCGACGACGGTGCCCTCTCCCCCGACCTCGGAGGATCGATGGGGACTGCGGCGATCGGCGCCGCGGTACGGGACCGCGTGGTCCGCCGGCTCGCCGCCGCGAGCGCGGTGGGGGGGTGAGCCGGATGCCGGCCGATCAGCGAGGCGAGGGGATGCGACCGCGGCGCCACGGCGTCCGGGGGAACGTGGGATGAGCGCGCTCCAGATCTACGACACCACCCTGCGCGACGGCGCGCAGGGGGTGGGGATCAACTTCTCAGCCTCCGACAAGCTGCGCATCGCCGAGCTGCTCGACGAGCTCGGCGTCGGCGTGGTCGAGGGGGGCTGGCCGGGATCCAACCCCACCGACACCGAGTTCTTCGCCGAGATGCGCGGCCACCGCCTGACCAGGGCGGTGCTGGCCGCCTTCGGGGCGACCCGGCGTGCCCACGTCCGCCCCGAGGACGATCCCCAGCTCCGGGCCCTCCTCGATTCCGGGGCCCCGATGGTGACCCTGGTGGGCAAGACGTGGGACCGCCAGGTCGCCGACGTGCTGCGCACCACCAACCAGGAGAACCTGCGGATGATCGCCAACTCGGTGCGCTGGCTCACCGAGCAGGGACGCCGGGTGGTGTTCGATGCCGAGCACTTCTTCGACGGCCACCGGAGCGACCCGGCTTATGCGCTCCACTGCCTGGAGGCGGCCCTGCAGGCCGGCGCCGAGGCGGTCGCCCTCTGCGACACCCGCGGGGGCGTGCTGCCCGACCAGATCGAGCGAGTGGTGGGCGAGGTGGTCGCCCGCTTCGGCCCGGTGGCGGGCATCCACTGTCACGACGACTCCGGCTGCGCGGTCGCCAACACCCTGGCCGCGGTCCGCGCCGGCGCCACCCAGGTGCAGGGATGCGTCAACGGCTACGGCGAGCGCACCGGCAACGCCAACCTCTGCACCCTCATCCCCGATCTCCAGCTCAAGATGGGGATGCCCGTGGTGGCGGACGAGCAGCTCCGCCGGCTGACCCTCATCGCCCGCGACGTCGCCGAGATCGCCAACGTGGCCCCGCCCCACTCGGCGCCGTTCATCGGCACCTCGGCCTTCACCCACAAGGGCGGGCAACACGTCGACGCCATGGCCAAGGCGATCTACACCTACCAGCACATCGACCCCGAGCTGGTGGGCAACCATCGTCAGACGGTGGTCAGCGAGCTCTCCGGGCGAGCCACGGTGCTCACCAAGGCGGCCGACTTCGGCGTCGACCTCGGGGACGACCAGGCCCTGGTCCGCCGGGTCGCCGAGCAGGTCAAGCAGCTCGAGCACCGGGGCTACTCCTTCGAGGGGGCGGAGGCGTCCTTCGAGCTGCTGGTCTACCGCGCCCGCGGCCACCGGCCCCCGTTCGCGCTGATCGACTACATCACCCTGGTCGAGCAGCGGGAGGGGCGGGCGATGACCTGCGAGGCCACCGTCAAGCTGCAGATCGACGATGCCGCGGTGCACACCGCGGCCGAGGGCAACGGCCCCATCAACGCCCTCGACGCCGCCCTGCGCAAGGCGCTGACCCCAGCCTTCCCGGAGATCGGCGCCACCCAGCTCTTCGACTACAAGGTGCGCGTCCTCGACGGTCAGGACGGCACCGCCGCCGGGGTGCGGGTGCTGATCGAGAGCGGTGACCACCGCCGGAGGTGGAGCACGGTGGGCTGCAGCACCAACCTGATCGAGGCGTCCTGGATCGCCCTGGCGGACGCCTTCGAGTACGCGATCGTGGAGTGCGGGCGGCAGGGGGAGTGGCCCGGGGCGGAGCTGGAGGTGCCCTCCCCTTCGGCGGCGGACGGCGCCCCGCGCCAGGGAGGTGGCCACCCCACCCCGTGACGTCGGTTATGGACGCGGATGTCTATAACCGGTGTGCGAAGACCTGGAGGGTGCCCTGAGCTCAGGTCGCCGAGCTCAAGGCGCGTTCGCAGGCACCGCGGAGACGCGAGCACCACGCTGCTCTGGAGGGCAGCGAGGGGCCGGCTGGATCGACGGGGAGCCCCGGACGGACGGAGCGGTGCCGATCCGTCTGCCCAGGGCCGCCCTCACGTCTCCGCTACAACCCCCGACCGAGGAGGCCGCCCATCATCCCGCCGCCCAGGGCGCCACCCGCCATACCGCCGGCGGCGACCTCGGTGTGAAGGTACTCGCCGACCGCGTGCGCCAGGATCGGCAGCGGCATGGACTGCAACCAGACCTTGCCCGGCCCCTGGAGCTGGGCGAGGAAGAAGCCGTCCCCCCCGAAGAGCTTGTTCTTGATCCCGGGCACGGTGGTGATGCCGAACTGCACGGTGTCCTGGAAGAGGCCGACGTGGCCGGGGTGGACCCGCATCACCTCGCCGGGGGCCAGCTCGAACGTGATGATCTCGCCGGAGAGCTCGATCCAGGCGCGGCCCTGCCCATTGATCCTCTGGAGGATGAAGCCGTCGCCTCCGAAGACGCCTGCCCCGAGGCTCTGCTGGAAGCCGATCCCGAGGTTGACGCCCTGGGTGCCGCAGAGGAAGCCGTGACGGTGGGCCATGAAGCTCATGCCCGGCTGAGGGGCCACGTCGACCGGGAAGATCGTCCCCGGGAGCTTGGCGGCGAAGGCCACCATGCCCGGCTGTCCCGCGGCCGTGTACTCGGTCATGAAGATGGAGCCACCGGCGATGGCGCGCTTGAAGACGCCGCCGATCCCGCCGCCACCCCCTGCCTGGGTGGAGGTCCGCATCTGGACGGACGCCGTCATCCAGGACAGCTCGCCGGACTCGGAGAAGACGACCTCGCCGGGATTGAGCGCCACCTCCAGGACAGGCATGGTCGTGCCGACTATCTGAGCATCCATCTCGCGTGTCTCCTCATACCGACGGGGAGCACGATTCTAGGTGCCCGAGAGCGGCCCGGACGCGGCGAGGAACGATCCTGATTGGAGGACCTGCACCGGGAGACGACGGCGCCACGGGTCGTCCCCAGGCCTGACGGGTCCGGCTATGCCGCCGGTGGAGCGGGAAGCCTCTCGATCTGGGTGACCACCCAGCCGCGATGGGCGACCATCCAGCCCTCGTCGCCGAACTTGAGCGTGTGGTCCCGATCGGTCTGGGAGCTGTCCATGGAGGGATCACGCTCGAAGCGCCAGCGCTCGGACCACCGCCGCACGGTCGCATCACCGGCGACCACGGCACCGGTGGCGTCGTCCCGCTCCATCTCCTCGCCGGCCACGTCGAGACGGACGTCGAGCACCTCCCTGCCGCCGGCGACCGCCGCCGCGATGATGGTGGCGTTGTCCACCTCGAGCCCGGGAAGCAGGTGGTGGCGATGGGCGGCGACGTCCCCGCTCACCTCATGGCGCACCTCCGTCTCCATGGTCGGGCTCAACAGGGCGTCCGCCTCCTCCGTCCGCTCCGTGCTGCGTGCCTCGCGCACCTTGTTGAAGGTCTCACGGGCGATGGTGCGGAAGGCGAAGTCGTCGAACTGCGGGTCGACGGCCCGGATCGGCGCGAGGTCGACCCCGGCGGCCTCGGCGGGGGGCTGCTCGTGGAACTCCGTGCCGAGGTCGGCCACCATCTGCTGGTCCAGGCGATCCTCCTCCCCCAGCTCCTCGGCGCCCTGCTCGAGCTTGCGGACCATGCGGCCGCGGAAGGGCACGAGGAGCTCGGCTTCGTGCGCCACCCCGCTCTCACCGAGGCGTGCCAGACGATCGGTCTTGTTTCCCTGATCCTCGACGGCATCGGGCATCTGCGTCTCCTGAACAGCCGGGAAAGCCAGCGTGAGCTTAGGGGGGGCGCGGTGGCCCTGCCGGGACCTGTCAGCGATCTGCGACAGTTTCGATGCCGCGGCCGGGCGGGGGCTCGACGCCGTCCGCACGCCCCCGTCCCGGCCCGGCCCGTCCGCTATCCGAGGAGCTGGTTGGCGTACGCCTCGACCTGGGTCAGCGTGGCGGTGGTCATGGTGCAGGCGATCCCGACGAAGGTCGTCCCCTTGACCGCCAGGATGCCGAGCGCCGTCCCGGAGGGCGAGAGGCTGTACGAGTAGGAGTAGGCCTGGTCACCCACCCCGGACACGGGGGTGAAGGCAAAGCCCACGGTGGCGGCGGACGCCTTCATCGACGCCTCGGCGGTGCTGACGTAGGTCGTCGGGATGTCGTGGACGATGGAGATCTCGACGTCGAGCACCGGTGCCGAGGTGCTCAGATAGTTGCAGGACACGCCGGAGGCGCTGGTTCCGATGGTCGTGGGTGTCGGTACGGACAGCCCCAGGGCCGCATCGACCTCGGCGGCGGTGGGACACGAGAGCGTCGCCGGCCCGGAGGCGGGCGTGGGCGTCGGGCTGGTGACGGCCGCGGTGGACGTGGCGGACTGCGCCGGCGCGCTGGTGGCCGGCGCCGAACCTCCGCTCGCGCTCCCGCAGCCGGCCGCCGCGAGCGAGAGAAGGAACGCGGGCACGGCGGCGACGGTCAGCCGTTGACGCAACGGGTGACGTGATGGGATGGCGATAGATGATTGAAATTTCATGCAATGACTGTACCAGCTACACCACGGCTGCGCCAAAGCGGCGGGCGGGTCGCCTACCCTGTGACCACCATGCGCATCGCCATCGCGGGCGGCACCGGCTTCGTCGGTTCCCAGCTCGCGACCCACCTCGCCGAACAGGGTCACGAGCTGGTGCTGGTGTCGCGCGGGAACCGCGCCCGCACCGCCTCCGCCGCGACGAGCGCGCAGTTCGTCCGCGCCGACGTGGTCACCGGGACCGGCCTGGCCGAGGCGTTCGCCGGCTGCCAGGCCGTCGTCAACCTGGTGGCAGTCATCGTGGAGAAGCGGCGGCAGACGTTCGACGCGGTCAATCGCCAGGGTACCGCCAACGTCGCCCAGGCGGCCGCGGCGGCCGGCGTGACCCACCTGGTGCAGCTCAGCGCGCTCGGCGCCGGCCCGGATCCCCGCTTCGCGTACCTGGCCAGCAAGTGGGCCGGGGAGCAGGCCATCGCGATCAGCGGTGTCCCCCACACCATCATCCGTTCCAGCCTCGTCTTCGGCCCCGGCGATGGCTTCTTCGTCAAGCTCGCCAGGCTGGTCCGGCGCACCCCGCCGCTCTTCCCGCTGCCCATCGCCGGCGACGGCCGCACCCTCTTCCAGCCGATCGCCGCGGCGGACGTCGCCCGCTGCATCGCCCTGGCCCTTGAGCGCGGACCGAGCAACGGCGTGGTTTCGATCGGCGGTCCCGACCACCTGACCTACGAGCAGATCATCGATCTGATCAGGGGTGAGGTGGTGTCCCTCCCCCGGCTCAAGGTCCACGTGCCGGTCATCGCCATCAAGCCCGTCGCCACGCTGATGACGGCGATCATGCGCGACCCCCTGGTGACCCCGTCCCAGCTCGATCTGCTCGGGCGCAACAACATCACCCTGCCGGGAGCGGTCCGGGTGGCGTTCGGCTTCGACCCCGCACGCTTCGCCGAGAGCTGCGGCTACCTGAGGCGGCGCGGACGGTGACCGTCAGCCGCCGCCTCACCGAGCTGGGGATCACCCTGCCTGCCGCGAGCGTCCCGCTGGGAAGCTACGTACCCGCGCGGCGGGCCGGTGGTCTCCTCCACCTCTCCGGCCACCTGGCGAAACGGGGTGGAGAGGTGGTCACCGGCCGGGTCGGGGCGGAGATCGATGTCGAGACGGCGCGCGAGCTGGCACGCCAGGTCGCGCTGGACCTGGTCGCGACGGCCGCGGAAGCCGCCGGGGGGGTGGACCGCCTGGCCGGGGTCGTCAAGCTGGTGGGTCTGGTGCGCAGCGCTCCGGGGTTCGACCGGCAGCCCGCGGTGCTCAACGGAGCGTCCGACCAGCTGGTCGAGATCTTCGGCGAGGAGGGCCGCCACGTCCGCACCGCCATCGGTGTCAGCGAGCTGCCGATGGGGGCGGTCCTGGAGATCGAGGCGGTCTTCGCCCTCTCCTGACGAGGCGCTTTCGACGGGTTTCGACGCGTCATCGTTTGGAAAGACACAGGGGTTACAGTGAAGCTCACCGTGATCTACGACAACACGACCCCACCCCTCGACCCCGACCAGACGGGCCCCGAGTCTCCAGTGCCCACACCCGACCCCTCCGGGGCGAGCGACCGGCCCGCAGAGCCGGGCGCCGCGGCGGGCTCGGGTTGGGGCCCGCCGTGGAACGCCGGCACCACACCCGGCTGGGGCCAGCCGCAGCCCTGGGGCCCGCCCCCAACCGGCTTCGGTCCCTCGTACGGATGGTCGCAGGACCCGTGGTACGGCTACGCGCCCTACGGAGCGCCGCCGGGCTACCCGCCGCATCCACCGCTGCCCACCGACTACCCGCCCGCCGCGCCCTCCCGGCCGGCGCGGATGGCCCCCATCGTGATCGCGGTCGCGGTCGTGATCGCGCTCGCCGCCGGGGTGACCGGGGCCGGTATCGGTCTCGCCCTGCGGCCGTCATCCAGCCCGAGCGCCCAATCCTCGACGACGAACGGCAACTCCTCCCAGAACAGCGGCACCGGCGGGTCGTCCGGCAACGGCAGCAGCAGCGGCGTCAACGCGACGGCGATCGCCGACGCCATCGACCCCTCCGTCGTCGACGTCGTCAACACCCTGGCGGGAGGCTCGGGCTTCGCCGAGGGGACCGGGATCATCATCAGCTCCTCGGGCCTGATCCTGACCAACAACCACGTCATCGATGGGGCCCAGAGTGTCACCGTCCAGATCGACGGTCAGGGGGCCCAGCTCGCCGCCACCGTGGTCGGCTATGACCCGGCCGACGACGTCGCCCTGCTCAAGATCAACGACACCTCCGGGCTCAGCCTCAAGGTCGCACCACTCGGCAACTCCGATGACGTGACCGTCGGTGAGACCGTCGTCGCCATCGGCAACGCCTATGGCAAGGGCGGCACCCCCACGGTGGTGACGGGAACGGTCACCGGCCTCGACCAGTCCATCACCGCGAGCGACGGTGACAGCTCCGAGAACCTGACCGGGATGATCCAGATGGACGCCGACATCGTGGAGGGCGACTCCGGCGGTCCGCTCATCGACGCCGCCGGGAAGGTCATCGGCATGGACACCGCCGGCTCGCAGAGCAGCGCCAGCTTCGGCGGCCAGACCACGACGCAGGGATTCGCGGTCCCGATCGACACCGCCGAGCAGGTGGTCGCGCAGATCGAGACCGGCCACTCGAGCGGCAGCATCAACGTCGGCGGCGGCCCCTACCTCGGAGTCCTCGTCGAGGAGAGCAACACCGTGGAGGGAGCCGCGGTCGAGCAGGTGGAGCCCAACACCCCCGCGGCGACCGCCGGGTTGCAGGCCGGTGACGTGATCACCTCGGTCAACGGCAACCCGATCACCGACAGCGGCGATCTCAGCGCCGCGCTGGAGAACCTGCATCCCGGCGACACCATCCAGCTCGGGTGGATCGACACCTCCGGCCAGTCGCACACCGGCTCGGTCACCCTCGGCTCCGGCCCTCCGCGCTGAGCGGACGCCCCCGCCCCCACCACCGGGTGGGGGCGGGGAGTTGCGGGCCTGGAACGTCGAGGCTCCGCCGGGCCCGTCCCGCTCAGGTGGGCGGTGGCTCAGCTCCAGACCGGCGCCGCCGCGTCTCGTCGAGGACGAGGAGGACGCCGGCCGCGGTGAGGAGACCACCGAGTGCCCAGGGCACCGACGGTCCGGCGGACACCCCCGTCTCCGGGGTGCTCACCGGCACGGTGGTGCTCGCAGTGCTGATCGCCATGACGGCTCCGTCCGCACCGTCGGCCGCCAGGATGGCCGTGGTCAGGGTCCCCGACGCGGTGGAGCCGACCTCGACCCGGACGCTGAGATCCAGCAGCGAGGTGCCCGCTTCGACCGGGATCACCGCCGTCCGCTCGCAGCCCAGCCGCGTGCCGCCATCGCTCAGCGAGCAGCTCCAGCCGGTGACCGAGGGAGTCGCCGCGAACGTCTCACCTGGCGGCAACATGACCCCGACGAGCGGCTGGTTGTGGATCGGGCCCCCCCAGGCGGCGAGCGAGAGACCGACGTTCAGGGTGTAGGTGCTCCCCTCAGCGGCGGTCGCCGGCGTCCCCCAGGTGGAGAGGTCCAACACCGGCGGCGCGGTGACATCCACCGAGGCGTCGGTGCCCGCCGCCGTCGCCATGTCGGCGGGATCGACCAGGGACACCCCCGTCGGGTACGTCCCCAGCGCGGTGGAGTCGACATCAACGGTCGCGGTCACGCTGGCCAGGCCGGCACCGGGCTCGATCGGCGCGGCAGTGGAGACGCAGCTGAGCAGCAGGCTGCTATCGCTCAGGTCGCAGCTCCAGCCGGTCACGCTCGGCGACTCCACGAACATCTCACCCGCCGCCAGGGTGGCGGTGAGGGTGGGCTGGTGGTACGCCGGCCCGGCCGGTGCCCCGCCCAGCGCGGTGTAGAGGGTGAGACTGTAGCTGGAGCCCGCGGCCGCCGCGGCGGGGGTGCCGGAGCTGGTCACCGCGAGGACCGGGGGCGCGGTCACATTCACCGTGGCGGTTGTGGTGGCCCCGCTTCCGAGGTCGGTGGCGTCGCTCAGCGCAGCGTCGGTCTGCAACGACCCGAGCGGGGAGTCGGCAGCGACGTCGACGGTGGCCCTCACCTGACCCAGGGTCGTGCCCGCGGCGATCGGCGCCAGCGTCGAATTGCAGGTGAGCACGGTGTCGCTGCCATTGAGCGCACAGTCCCATCCGCTCCCCCCGGGGTGGGGGCGAAGGCCTCCCCCCCGGCAGGCTGGCCGTCAGGATCGGGCTCGCGTACGCCGGACCGCCCGGCGAGCCGGCCAGCGACGGGCTGAGGATCAGGCCGTAGCTGGTCCCCGCCGCAGCGCCCGCTGGAGTGCCGGTGCTACCGAGGTCGAGCACCGGTGGGGCGGTGACGTCAATGGTCGCGGTGGCGTCGGCCTCCACCGCGAGGTCAGCGGCATCGGTCAGCGACGCCTGTGTCTCGAGCGAGCCCGCCGCCGCGGAGGAGATGTCGACGGTCGTGGTCACCTCCGCGAGCGCAGTCCCCGCCGCGATCGGGGTGGCGATCGTCGCGAGGTCGGAGCCGCAGGTCAGCATGGTCGCGTCGCCGTTCAGCCAGCAGTCCCACCCGGTCACCGATGGTGGCGACGCGAAGGTCTCGCCGCCTGACAGGGTCGCGGTGAGGATGGGGTCGTTGTACGCGGGGCCAGCCGGTGAGGCGGCCAGCGACGGGCTGAGAGTGAGGCCGTAACCGGTGCCGGCGGCCGCGGCCGAGGGCGTACCCGAGGTCGTCAGCTCGAGCACCGGCCGTGCGGTCACGTCCACCGTGGCGGTCGTGCTCACGGTCGTGGCGGCATCACCGCCATCGGCGAGTGCCATCGTGGTCCTCAGGGGCGCGGACGCCGCGGGGGAGATGTCGACGGTCGCGGTGACATCCGCGAATGCCGTCCCCGCATCGATGGCAACCACACTGGTGGCCAGCGTCGATGTGCAGGTCAGCACCGTCGCGCTCACGCTGACCGAGCAGTTCCACCCGAGCGCGCTCGGCGTGCCGGCGAAGGTCTCCTCCGCCGGCAGGGTGGCGAAGAGGATGGGGTCGTCGTAGGCGGGACCGGCCGGCGCTCCGCCAAGCGAGGAGCTGAGGGTGAGGCCGTAGCTGGTGCCGGCGGCCGCCGAGGCGGGCGTCCCCGAGGTGCTGATCTCGAGAACCGGGGTCGCGGTCACATCCACCGTGGCGTCGGCGACGGCCGCCGTCGCCATGTCCAAGGGATCGGCGAGCGACGCCTGGGTCTGCTGGCTTCCCTTCGCCGCGGAGTCGATCTCCACGGTCGCGGTCACGTCGGCCAGCGCCTCACCGCTGGAGAACGATGTCAGCGTCGAGGTGCAGGTGAGCACGGTGACAGCGCCGTTGAGGGAGCAATCCCACCCGCTCACGGCGGGTGCGGAACTGAACGTCTCGTCCCCCGGCAGGCTCACGGTCATGGTCGGGTCAGCGTAGGCGGGGCCTCCCGACGTCCCGAGGGACGAGCTGAGGGTGAGGCTGTAGTCGGAACCCGCGGCGGCACGGAAGGGCGTGCCCGAGGCGCTGATGCTGAGAGCGGGTGGCGTGGTCACGTCCACCTGGGCGGTGGCGGTCGCGCCGATCCCCAGGTCGGCGTTGTCGGTCAGCGAGACTGGCGTCTCGACCGAGCCCACTGAGGACGACGAGATCTCGACGGTCGCGATCACCTCTGGGAGCGACGTCCCCGTCGTGATCGGGGTGGCGATCGTGGCCAGTGTCGACGTGCAGGTCAGCACGGTTGCGTCGCCGTTCAGTTCGCAGTTCCACCCGGTCGCCGACGGGGCGTTCGCGAAGCTCTCGCCTCCCGGCAGGGTCGCGGTGAGCGTCGGGTCGTTGTACGCGGGGCCGGCCGGCGAACCCGCCAGCGACGGGATGAGAGTGAGGCTGTAGCTGGTCCCCGCGGCCGCGGCAGAGGGCGCGACCGCGGCGGAGAGCTCCAGCACCGGAGGCGCGGTCACGTTCACCGTGGCGCTGGTGCTCACCGTCGTCGCCAGGTCGGCGGCGTCAGTCAGCGACACCGCGGTCTGCAGCGCACCCTGGGCGAGCGACGAGATGTCGACGGTGGCGTTCACGCCGGCGAGGTACGTGCCGGCGCTGATGGGCGCCAAGGTGGAGGTGCAGGTGAGCACTGTGCTCGAGCCGCTGAGCGCGCAGCTCCAACCGCTGGCGCCGGGTGTGGCGTTGAACATCTCGCCGGCCGGCAGGGTGGCGGTGAGGATGGGGTCGTTGTAGGCGGGCCCGCCCGACGAGCCGATCGCCCCGCTCAGGGTGATTCCGTAGCTGGTCCCCTGGGCGGCCCCCGGCGGGGTTCCCGAGCTCGAGACGGTGAGCACCGGGTCCGCCGTCACGGTGAAGCTGGTGCTGGCCGTCGAACCGGCGTGGTCGGCGTCCCCTCCGTAGGAGGCGGTCACCGTGTGCGTGCCCATGCCGGGCGCGGCGGTCGTGGAGCAGGAGGCCGAGCCCGAGCTGACGGTCGCGGTGCACCACGTGGTCCCACCGGTCGCGAAGGTGACGGTGCCGCTGGCGCTGGAGGCCAGCCCCGACGCCGCGAGCGTGACCTGGTTGCCGTGGGCGGTGGCGGTCGGGCTGGCCGACGCCGTGAAGGAGGTCGGCTCCGGGCTCACGGTGAAGGTCTGGGCCTTCTCGGGTGCCGCGTTGTAGTTGGTGTCCGCCGCCTGGTCGGCGTCGATGGTGCAGGTCCCCACCCCCACGAAGCTCACCAGCGAGTTGGTCAAGGTGCACACCGCCGTTGTGGCGCTGGTGAAGGTGACGGGACTGGTCGAGCCGCCCCCGGTCGCGGTCACCGTGTAGGTGCTGCCGTAGTAGGCCGGCGAGGGGTACGAGCTGGTGAAGGCGATCGTCTGGTTCGCCTTGGTGACCGTCTGGGCCAGGGCGGGGCTGGTCACGGAGACGTAGTTGCCGTCTCCCGAGTAGACGGCCTCCAGGTGGTAGGCGGAGCCGCTCGCCAGGAAGCTGGTGGCGCAGGTGGCCACGCCGCTCCCGTTGATGGCCATCGCGCTGCAGCCGCCGATGATGGCGTAGCTGCTCCCGCTGGGCTCGCTCTCGAACGCCACGGACCCGGTGGGCGAGGGGACGCCGGTGAGGGTCGTGCCGACCGTCGCGGTCAGGGTCGTGCTCTGTCCCGAGGTCAGCGTGCTCGGCGAGTCCGTCAACGAGATCGATGGCGTTGCCCTGTTGACCTGCTGGCTCAGCGTGCCCGTGCTGCTCTGGTAGCTGCTGCTGCCCGAGTAGACCGCCGTGAGAGGCACCGGGGTGCCGCCCGAGGCCAGTAAGGTGGTGACGCAGGTGGCGACCCGGGAGGAGAGCGCGACCGCGGCACAGCCGTTGACGGAAGTGCCGCCGTCCTCGAAGTCGATGGTCCCCGTCGGCGTGCCCGAACCGGCGGTGACGGTCGCCGTCAGCGTGGTGTTGGCACCGGTGGTGGTCGGGTTCGCCGAGGTGGTGAGCGCGGTGGAGGTCGCGGCCGCGCCCGGCGGCGGCTCGACCGTGAGGGTGTCGCTGACTGAGGTCGAGGCGGCGTCGTCAGAACCCACCAGCAGGCTGTCGGTGAGGTCGGTCCCTCCCGCCGCGGTCACCTCGACTGGGAGGCTCAGCGGGTTGAGGGCGGTGCCCGCCGGGTAGCCGGCGAGAGCATACGTGCACGTCACCGTCTGCCCGGAGATCCCGCAGGTCCAGCTGGTGCCACCCAGGCCAGAGGACAATGGCGTCTCGCCGCTCGGGAAGACGTCGGTGACCGTGATCTGGTCCGACTCGGCATTGCCGCTCGAGGCGATGCTGACATCCGCTGTATAGGTCAGGTCCTGGTCGGGCTGGACGCTGCTGGGGCTGTTGCTGAGCGAGGCGTCGAAGACGGGCACCTCGGTGGTCGTGATCGACTGCGTGGTGACGTTGTTGACCTCGTGGATGTCCGTGTCGCTACCGGTCGAGCCCACCCACCCGAGGTCCAGCTGATAGGGCAACCCGGTGGTGGAGTTGATCCACGAGAAGGGATACAGCCCGCTCGGGATCCCCCCGTTGGCGGTGGTGGGCAGCGCACCCGACAGGGTCTCCCGACTCCCGCCGATGGGGGTGAAGGCGATCTCGTAATCGCCGGCCGCCACGGTGAGGCCGCTGGCGGTGGTGATCGCGGTGTTCCCGGGGTTGATCGCCACCTCCACCGGCACCGGTGCCGAGGCTCGGCCGGCGTCGTTGGTCTCGGTGGTGCTGCCCTGGAGGGCGACCGCCCCGCCGTCGTCGGTGGCGAGCGTGCTGTTGAGCAGGCAGTAGCCGGTCGTGCCGTTGCCCGGGCCCCGGACGGTGACCTGGTCCGCGACGGCGCCGCCCGACCAGCCCGGCCAGCTCGGCAGGCTGCACCCCGAGCCGTCGAAGCTGGAGTTGCTGTAGTTGCCGTAGACGTCCAGCCCGAGGCCGAGGTAGCCGTCGACCATGCCGTTGCCATCGCCCGAGTTGCCCGCGTAACCCAGATCGCCGCCGGGCTCTCCGATCGCGACCACCGGCGCCGGGTCGGCCGGGTTGACGGCGGCCAGGAACAGGGCGATGCCGTCGGCCTTGCTGCTGCTTCCGTACTGGTAGCTGTCGAAGGTCGCGTCGATGCCCTGGGTGGTGGGGATGCTGAGCCCGTAGGCCACACCCCCTTCCTCACCTCCGACAGTGCTGGTGAACCGCAGCGCTCCGCTCCCCGTGGCGTCGAGAGCGGGGCTCTGGCAGCCGGGGATGGGCGTTCCGGCGGTTGCGCCGGAGGCGGTCAGGCAGGCGATGTTGGTGTGCCCCGACGGCGCCGAGGGGACCGTCCAATGGCTCGACGAGGTGGTGGAGCCTGTGAAGGTCTCGCTCACGAAGATCGTCGCCGCCTCCGTGCGCAGTGCGCCGAACGTGCTCCACCCCATGAGGGCGAGCAGGACGATGACGCCCGAAGACCCCAGTCGCCGCCACCGGCGACCTCTCCGAGACGCGCCTTCCGTCACGGATTTCCCCCTCATGGTGCGATCGACCCCTCAAACGGCCGGGCGGCCCGCCACCTGACCAGCAACCGTGGACATCCGAACGCTGCGACGCCACATGCCGACAGCGTACGTGCGCGGTTTGGAATGCTTGGCGCGTCGGCGAACCGCGCCAACACCGTTACCGGGTCGCAGCCACAGGCAGCAATCGTCACCGCACACGTGCGGAGACGTCACGACGGGCGATCCGCGGCCGGCGGCGACCGCCCCGGGTCACCCTCCGGCGGGAAGCTCGGCGTGACCCCCGAACTCGCGGCGCATCGCCGAGAGCAACCGGTCGGCGAAGTCGGCCTCCCCGCGCGAGCTGAAGCGCTCGTAGAGGGCGGCGGTCAGCACGTGGGCGGGGACCCCCTCGTCGACGGCCGCGAGCACCGTCCAGCGACCCTCCCCGGAGTCCGAGACCCGACCGGCGAGATCGGCGAGGTCAGGGGACCTGAGCAGCGCCCCGGCGGTGAGGTCGAGCAGCCAGGAGGCGATCACGCTGCCCCGGCGCCACACCTCGGCCACCTCCGAGAGGGGGAGGTCGAACCGGTAGTACTGGGGATCGCGGAGCGGGGTGCTCTCCGCGCTCGCCGCCTCGAGGCGGGTGCCCGCGTTGGCCTGGTGCAGGATGTTGAGCCCCTCAGCGTAGGCGGCCATCACCCCGTATTCAATCCCGTTATGGACCATCTTGACAAAATGTCCCGCCCCGTGAGGACCGCAGTGGAGGTAGCCCCGCTCGGCCGGAGCGGGCTCGCCCTGGCGGCCCGGGGTGCGGGAGGCGGCCTCGACCCCGGGGGCGATGCTGCGGAAGAGCGGATCGAGCCGTTCCACGACCGGCGGCTCACCGCCGATCATGAGGCAGAATCCCCGCTCCAGCCCATGCACGCCACCGCTCGTGCCGATGTCGACGTAGTGGAGGCCCCGGGCGGAGAGGCGGCCGGCCCGCTCGATGTCGTCGCGGTAGTAGCTGTTGCCGCCGTCGATGATGATGTCGCCCTCGCTCATGCGGGCGGCCAGCGCGTCGACGGTCTCCCCGGTGAGTGCCGCGGGCACCATCACCCAGGCGGCCCGCGGCGGGGTGAGAGCGGCCACGAACTCGTCGAGCGAGCCGGTCCCAACCGCGCCCTCGGCAGCGAGCCCGGCGACGGCCTGGGCACTGATGTCGTAGACCACGCAGTCGTGCCCGTCGCGCATCAGGCGGCGGACCAGGTTGGCGCCCATGCGTCCCAGGCCGACCATTCCCAACTGCATCGCGCTCCTCCCCGGTACCCGCCGAGAGCCGCCCGCCGCCGCGACAGGTCGTGAGAACAGTATGGTTGAGAGGCGACAGTTGACGGCGGCGCCCCAGCGGGAGTGAGGATGGCGACGGGCCCGGCGCGCGACCCTCGTGGCCTGCGAGGCGGCATCGACCTCGGCGGCACGAAGATCCAGGCGGTCATCATCTCGCGCACCTATCGGGTCCTCGGCGAGGCCCGCCGGCCCACCCCCGCCGAGGGCGGGCCGGAGGCCGTGACGGCGGCGCTCGCCGGAACCCTCGGGGACGCGGCGACCGCTGCCGGGGTGGCACCGCGGGCACTCGCCGGGGTCGGTGTCGGCTCTCCCGGGAGCATCGACGCGGAGGCCGGTACCGTCTCCCAGGCCGGCAACCTCCCCGACTGGGACGGGAGCTTCCCGCTCGCCGAGCGCCTCGGCCGCCTGCTCGGCTGCCCGGTACGCCTCGGCAATGACGTCCAGGTGGCCAACCGCGCTGAGATGCGGCTCGGCGCCGGACGCGGCCGGCGCTCCTTCATAGGGGTGGCCTGGGGGACCGGGGTCGGCGGCAGCCTGGTGCTCGACGGCCGTCTCTGGCTGGGGCGGGGTGCCGCCGGCGAGATCGGCCACACGGTCGTGATCCGGGACGGCGCCACCTGCACCTGCGGGCGGCGCGGCTGCGTGGAGGCCTATGCGGGTCGGGCCGCGATGGAGCTGACCGCCCGCAAGCGCGCGGATCGGGGTGAGAAGACGGTGCTCTTCCGGATCATGAAGCAGTTCGGGCGGAACCGGCTGACCAGTGGCGTCTGGGCTCGGGCCCTCGACGAGGGTGACCCCATGGCCCACGAGCTGATCGACCGCGCTGTCTCCGCGCTCGGCACCGGGATCGCGTCAGCGATCAACCTCCTGGACGTCGGCGCCGTGATCATCGAGGGTGGCCTCGGGATACGGCTTGGCCAGCCCTACGCGGACCGGATCGCGGCGGAGATGCAGCCCCACCTCTTCCTCCCCCAGCGGGCTCCGGAGGTCCGGGTGGCCGCGCTGGGTGACCTCGGCGGCGCGATCGGCGCCGCCCTGCTGGTGGGGGCGACCTGACGGGTGCCGCCTGACGGGTGTCAGCCTGATGGCTCTCAGATGGTGACCGCCGCCCAGTTCGCACCGCCGTTGCGGGTCATCAGCAGGGTCCCCGCCGCGCTGCCCGCGGCGGTCGCGATGGCCACCCCCTGGGTGGTCGTGGTGAAGCCGACGTAGGCGATGCTGGTTCCGCTGGGACCGCTGTACACGGGCACCCAGCTCCCGCCTCCGTTGAAGGTCGCCACGACCTCCGCGCCACACCCCGCAGCGGCCAGCGACGAGCTGGCGCTGGCCAGGGTCGCGCTGCCCTGACAGCCGGAGGGCAGTGACGCCGAGAGCCCGGTGAAGCTGCTCCCCCCGTTGGTGGAGACGAAGGCGTCCTCCGCGGGGCTGCTCGACGTGTACGCTCCCACGTCGCAGACGGCCAGGAGGTCCTGCGAGCTGGAGGCGGCGAGCGCGGCGGCACCGCCCTCGGTGCTGCAGGCGGGCGTCCACGAGCTCCAGCTCCCACTCTGCAGGCGGGCGCCGCCCACCACCGTCCGGTCGTTCTCGAGCAGCCAGCCGGCCGAGCCCTGGAGCACCAGCTGAGGGCTGGGGATCGGGCCCGCCCCGACCTCGACGGACGCCGGCGAGAGCGACCACGCGCTGGAGCCGACCGCGCTCGTCTCGATGTCGAGGCTGGCGGTGCCGGTGGCCTGGACGGCGGCGGCGACGCTCCCGCCGGAGGTCTCCAGGCTCCACACCGGACTGCCGGCCGCCACTCCGGGGAGGCTGATCTCGGTCCAGGTGCTGCCCCCGTCCTGGGTCGCCCACAGCTCGGGGCCGTAGGCCCAGCCGTTCTCGGTGTTCGCGAAGCGGATGCCCGATACCCCGCTCGAGGCCTCGACCCCCTGCCCGGAGAAGTGGGTCGGCGGCGGGGTCAGGCTGGTCCAGCTGCTCCCGCCGTCCTGGGTGCGAGCGAGGGCGAGGGCGCCGCCCACCGTGCCCAGCGCCCAGCCGTCGTCGGAGGAGACGAAGGTCACCGACGCGGCCGCGAAGCCGGCGATCGGCGTCGACGCCGGGGTGGCCGGGGAAATGGTCGCGGAGCTCGTCGCGGAGGCCGGCGCGGAGGGCGACGAGGTTGCAGCAGAGGCGGTCGCGCAGCCGGAAGCCTCCGCGGCGGGGCACGGCGTCGGGGTCGCGCTGCCACCATGCGGACTCCGGGTGCCGGACGTCCCGCCACAGGCCACCGCCAGCGCCGCCACGGCGTAGAGGGCGAGCGTCGCGCCGGCCCTCGGAGCGGTCATCCGGGTCATCGCCTGTCTCCTCTCCGGCATCGAGCTCTCCGCCCCGGGGCCATCACGACCACGCCGCCGGCCTGGCGTAGCCGCCATCGCGCTCACCCTACATCCGGCGACGCCGCGGCGGGCCAATCCCCTGGCGCCCAACCGCCACACCCCGCTCCACCGCTCCTGTTAGCCTTGCGCGGTGCGGCCGTACATGCGACTCGGCGAGGTGCCCAGGAAGCGTCATCTGCGCTTCGAGGTTGATGGGGCGCCGGTCCACGAGGAGCTCTTCAGCCGCGGGGGCGACACCGGTCCGTCCTCTCTGCTCTATCACCGGCACATGCCGGAGGCCGTCCAGGACGTCGTCGAAGGCGATGCCGACGACACCTCGATGGAGAACGAGAAGGTCCACGAGCACGCCCTCCTCCAGGGTTTCCGGCTTCCGACCCACGGCGACGCGATCACCGGCCGCCAGTGGCTGCTGGTCAACGGCGAGGTCCGGATCGGCCTGCTGGTCCCGCAGCGGCAGCAGAGCGCCTTCCTGGTCGACGGCTCGGCCGACGACGTGCTCTTCGTCCACAGCGGGTCGGGGACCCTGCACACCCAGTTCGGGCGTCTCCGCTTCGACCACCACGACTACGTGGTGATCCCGCGGGGGACGGTGTACCGCGTCGAATTCGACCACCTGGAGGAGACCCGGGTGGTGGTGCTCGAGGTCGCCGGGGCCGTCGACAGCCCGGACCACTACCACGCCCCCAACGGTCAGCTCACCGAGCTCGCCCCGTACAGCGAGCGCGACTTCCGCGGGCCCGAGGCGCTGGAGCAGGGCGAGGGCACCTCCCAGCTCTGGCTCAAGCGAGACGGCCACATGTCCTGCTACTCGCTCGACCATCACCCCTTCGACGTGGTGGGGTGGGACGGCACCGTCTACCCGGTCGCCTTCAACATCCACGACTTCGAGCCGCGGACCGGACGGTTTCAGCTGCCCGCGGCGACCCACCAGACCTTCGAGGCCGCGGGCTGCGTGGTCTGCTCGCTGGTGCCCCGCCAGCTCGCCTCGGACCCGGAGGCGGCGTCGCTCCCCTACCACCATTCGAACGTCGACCGGGACTCGGTCCGCTACCGGGTGGAGGGGAAGGACGGGTGCGGACCGGGTGTCCAGCCGGGCTCCTTCACCCACCATGTCGCCGGGCTGGCCCACGGACCGCATCCGGGGGCGGCGCAGCGATCGGAGGATCGCCCGGCCACCACCGACGAGCTGGTGGTGATGATCGAGACCGCCCATCCCCTCCACCGCACCCAGGTCGCCCGTCAGGTGGTGGACACCGCCTACCCCTTCTCCTGGCATGACGGGGGCGCGCGGGGCTCGGGGCCACGGCGGTGAGCCCGGAGACGAAGAGCGGTCGCGGCGAGACCGGGGGGGTGAGTGCCGCGCCCGGCGGCGACGCCGCCGTCACCGCCTGGGTGCGCGGAGAGATCGAGGCCGGCGGCTGGGTGCGCGCCGGGGCGGCGACCGCCCAGCGGCTGCGGGAGCGCTACGGCGCCGACGCGGTGGCCGACCTCTCCCTGGGCCAACCCCTGGAGGCGCCGGAGGCGGTGCGCCAGGCCTTCCAGCGGGCGGCCGCGGCGGTCCGGCCGCGGCGGTTCGGGTACATGCCCAACCTCGGATATCCCGAGCTGCGCGAGCGGATCGCCGAGGACGTCGATGTGGCCGGCATGACCGCGCAGTCGGTGGCGGTCACGGTGGGGGCCGCGGGAGCCATCTCGATGGCGCTCCGGACCTTCGTCGAGGGCGGCAGCGAGGTGGTGGTGATCGCCCCCTACTTCTCCGAGTTCCGGCTCTACAGCGAGGTCTGCGGCCACCGGCTCCGGGTGGTCCGCGCCGCCGAGGACGGCGGGCTGGACCTGGAGGCGGTGGCGGCGGCGCTCAACCCCGACACCGGCGCGCTGATCCTCAACACGCCGTGCAACCCGAGCGGGCACGTGGCCACCGAGGCCGAGCTGCGGGGCCTCGGGGCCCTGCTCGACTCCCATCGCCGCGCCATCGGACGCCGGGTGCTGCTCATCGTCGACGAGGTGTACCGGCGGCTCATCTACCCGCCCCACCGCCGGGCCGAGCCCTTCCACCACCACGAGCACACGGTGCTCTGCCGCTCCTTCTCCAAGGACCTGGGGGTGGCCGGTGAACGGATCGGCTACCTGGCCCTGCACCCCTCGCTGACCGGCCCCGAGAGCGAGGCCGGGATGGCCCTCTCCCAGCGCGCCCTCGGCTACGTCAACGCCCCGGCGACAGCCCAGCTCGCGCTCCTGGAGCTGCCCGGCTGGGAGGCGGACGCCACCCCCTACCGGGAGCGCCGCGACCTGATCGCGGCGGCGGTGGCGGCGGCCGGGCTGGAGGCCACCGAGTGCCAGGGCGGCCTCTACCTCTGGGTGCGCAGCCCCTGGGCGGACACCATGGCCTTCACCGCGGCGCTGGCGGAGCAGCGTGCGGTGGTGGTTCCCGGGATCGCCTTCGGGGTCCCCGAGCGCTTCCGGATCTGCTTCAGCGTGGAACGTCCAGCCCTCCAGGTGGCCGCGCAGGCCCTGGCCGAGGTCGCGTCCCGGGCGGAGTAGGGCCTTTGTTCCTTGTGCACAAAGCACATGGACTCCTCCCCCGGTCCGGGCGCACAATTCCCGGTCAAATGCACAACAATCTCCGACCCGCCACCCTTGCCCGCGCTCGGCGGGCCGCCTTCGCCGCGCTGGCCCTGCCACTGCTCGCGCTGAGCGCCTGCGGGAGCACCAGCCCGATCCTGACCAGCCCCCAGCCGGCCACCCAGTCGAGCATCGCCGCCGAGATCCCGGCCGCGGTCAAGGCGATGGAGCCGTTCCAGATCGCGAGTGACGCGTCGTACGCGCCGAACGAGTATGTGAACGGAAGTGGACAGGTGGTCGGGTGGGACCTGGAGCTGGCCCAGGACGTCTGCTCGGTGCTCGGCGTCTCGTGCACCATCGCCAACGTCACCTTCGACGACATCATCCCCGCGCTGCTGGAGAAGAGCCCCAAGTACGTGATGAGCTTCTCCAGCTTCACCCCCACCGCAAGCCGCGAGTCCTCGGGGATCGACTTCATCACCTACTACCAGGCCGGTGAGTCCTGGCTGGCCAGGACGAACGGGCCGACCATCACCGCCGCCTCCCAGATGTGCGGCCACTCGGTGGCGGTGGAGTTGGGCACGGTCGAGGAGTTGGACGCCTACGGCTACATGGGTCAGAACCCCGGTGGCGGCGCGATCAAGGGGGACACCGACCACTGCACCGCGGCCGGGCTCCAGGACATCAACGTGGAGAGCTTCAGCACCCAGACCGAGGCCAACGCCGCCCTGCTCAGCGGGCGGGCTGACTTCGGCTGGGCGGACCAGCCGGTGGCCGACTACCAGGTCAAGCTGGAGCCCGGCAAGCTGCGGATCAGCGGCCAGCCCTGCAGCATCTACCCGTACGGGGTGGCCGTCGCCCACAAGCTGGGCTTCGACAAGGCCATCGAGGACGCCATCACCTACCTGATCAACAACGGCTACTACAGCAAGATCCTGAGCAGCGCGGGCGTCACCGACGGCGGGGTCACCGCCTCGGACGTCGGGGTCAACAACAACAACCCGGTCGGCTCGACCTGTGTCCCCTCGTACTGAGGGCCCAGGCTCCCCACCCGGCGCGTGAGCCGGGATCGGGCGGGGAGGAACGATGTGCTCGCTTAGGGTGAGGGTCGTGTGACCGGGCTCACCGCGGACCCGGCGGTCCCTCCCGGGGCCGCGCGGCAGCGCCCCGCGGCGATCCGGGCCGTCCCTCTGCGCCACCCGTGGCGGTGGGTCTCCGCGGTGGTGGTGCTGCTGGTCCTCGCGGGCGTCATCGATACGTTCGTCACCGCGCCCCAGCTGCACTGGTCAGTGGTCGGACAGTACCTGTTCAACGGCCAGATCCTGCAAGCCGCCGTGGTGACGCTGTACCTGACCGCCATCGCCATGATCGTCGGCGTCGGGTTGGGGGTCCTCCTGGCGGTGATGCGACTCTCCGTCAACCGGGTCATGTCCTCGGTGAGCTGGTTCTACATCTGGTTCTTCCGGGGCACCCCGGTGCTCGTCCAGCTCTTCTTCTGGTGGAACATCGCGACCATCCTGCCCACCCTGTCGGTCGGCATCCCGTTGACCCACATCATGTGGTCGGAGTCCACCAACAAGCTCATCACCCCGCTCCTGGCGGCGATCCTCGGGCTCGGTCTCAACGAGGCCGCCTACATGGCGGAGATCGTCCGCGCCGGCATCATCTCGGTGGACCAGGGCCAGACCGAGGCCGCCCACGCCCTAGGGATGCGGCGCCCCCTGGTGATGCGGCGGATCGTTCTGCCCCAGGCGATGCGAGTGATCGTCCCGCCGACCGGCAACGAGACCATCTCCATGCTCAAGACGACGTCGCTGGCCTACATCGCCACCGTGCATGAGCTGTTCTTCACCCAGCAGGAGATCTCCAACTTCAACTACCGCATCATCGAGCTGGCGATCGTCGCCAGCATCTGGTACCTGGCGATGTCCTCGGTGCTCACCGTCTTCCAGTACTACATCGAGCGACACTTTGCCCGGGGCTCGGTCCGCGGGCTGCCGCCGACGCCGATCCAGCGGCTCCGGCGCATGCTCTTCCAGTTCCACGCGCAGCCTCCATTCGTGGCCGACGTCGAACCCTGGCTCGAAGCGAACCCGCCTCACTCCGGGATGTAGAGATTGGCGATGCCCCTAGCCCCGATGGTCCGTGCGGAGGCCGTGCACAAGAGCTTCGGCCGCAACGAGGTGCTCCGGGGCATCGACCTCGAGGTGGCGCCCCGGGAGGTGATGTGCATCATCGGCCCCTCGGGCTCGGGCAAGAGCACCTTCCTCCGCTGCATCAACCACCTGGAGAAGATCGACGCCGGGCGCCTCTGGGTGGACGGCGAGCTGGTCGGGTACCGGGAGCAAGGCGGCCGGCTTCACGAGCTGCCCGACCGCGTGGTGTGCCAGAAGCGCTCCGAGATCGGCATGGTGTTCCAGAGCTTCAATCTCTTCCCCCACATGACGGCGCTGGAGAACGTCATCGAGGCACCGGTCAAGGTCAAGAGGGAGCCGGTGGCGGTGGCCTCCGAGCGCGGCCGGGCCCTGCTCGACCGAGTTGGGCTGGGAGACCGGCTGGACGCCCATCCCCGCCAGCTCTCGGGCGGCCAGCAGCAGCGGGTGGCCATCGCCCGGGCGCTGGCGATGCAGCCCAAGCTGATGCTCTTCGACGAGCCGACCTCGGCCCTCGACCCGGAGCTGGTCGGCGACGTGCTCAACGTCATGCGCAGCCTGGCCGAGGAGGGGATGACCATGATCGTGGTCACCCACGAGATGGGATTCGCCCGCGAGGTGGGCGATTCGCTCGTCTTCATGGACGGCGGTTTCATCGTCGAGGCGGGCAATCCGCGGGACGTCATCGGCAATCCCCACCAGCAGCGCACCAAGGACTTCCTCTCCAAGGTGCTCTGAGAGGCACCGGCCCGCCGCGGCGCGACGGCGTGCCCGCGCCGGGCATGCCCGCGCCGGCCGTCCCTGCTACCTTCTCCTCATCCGGCAGCCCACCCGGAGGAGCGCGTCATGAGTGAGATCGGTGACAACCTGGCCCTGCTGGTCAGCGCCTGGACCGGCATGTTCCGATCCGGTAGCAGCGAGGCCCTGGCGGCCATCCTCGACGAGAACGTCGTCTGGCAGGGCCTCCTGCCCGAGCTGGTGTGCGGCGACCGCGGGCAGGTGCTCCACATCCTGGAGCGGTGGAGCGCGCGACCGCCCCGCATCACCCGCCTCGAGGCGGAGGAGTTCGGCGACCGGGTGGCGATCAGCGTCGAGGGCCCGGACTTCCCCGCCATGCCCAACCAGGGCGAGGCACCGATCCTGGCCGCCGGTGCCCCGCGCTTGCTGGTCTTCACCTTCCGGGCCGGGAAGGTGGTGAGGATGGAGAGCCTACCCAGCCGCGATGCGGCCTTCGCCGTCGCGGCTTCCTGACCAGGTCGATGCCGGCGCGCGCTGGCCCAGGCTCAATCCTCGGGCAGGCTCGGCCGGCGCCGCCGCCGCACCTCGAGCAGGGTCACGGCGGCCCGCCCATGAGGCGCGGCCGGCGGCGGCAGCCGTCCGCCCGGGCGGCGCCGAGGAGCACCAGCGGCAGCCCGAGGAGCAGGGCGGTCCAGTGCCCTGGTCCCGGCACCGCACCGGTGTCCGGGTGACACGCCACAATGCGCAAGAGGTTCAATCCGCCCATCGGGGGAATGCCGGGGCGGTCTCGAGTTGGCGGAGGCCGCTCGAAACCTCGGCGTCTCTCCCGCCAGGCCTGGGAGGCCCGCGGTAGGACCGGGGAGGGGGCCACCGTGGCGGGGCTGTTCTGAAGTCGGATTCTTGAACCTGGCACCCGGAAGAAACCGTGCCCGCCCTACACCCTGCTGACGGCTTGCTGTACACCCCCGGCTGGGGGAGCCCGCCGGACGCCGCCTTCAGCCTCAGGCCGCGGCACCCCTCACGGATAGCCCCGTGGCCCGGCGAGGGTGCCAGCGACCCGCGAAGAACAGCACAAGGGCGATGAGCAAGGCGCCGGCGGAGCCGATGATGGCCAGATAGAAGCCCGGGGCGAAGACGAGAAGTACGCTGAGAAAATCAGGTCGCAGCTGAAGCACCCGTACCCAGGGATCGGCTGCGTCCAGGATGATCAGAGCCAGCGCGGCGACGGGAAGGGCCAGCTGAACGAGGAGAACGGGTGTCGATAGTCGGCGGATCGTCACCCCTGCCACCAAGAGGCCGGCTAACACCAGGGCGAGGAGGGCCAGGCCCTGCTGGCTCTGGGCGAGGAGGTCATTGGGCAGGGCCAGCTTGCCGGCGATGCAGCGCGGCGCGGGACATCCTTGTTGGACGAACGGAACCAGGAGCCCGGCCAGACAGATCGTCATGAAGACCGGGTAGGCGCACGTCACGAGTGCCTTCAGTTGGAGCTCCCCGGGGTGCGACGGACCGCTGACAAGCAGCAGCAGGGCCATGAGTGAGGCGCTGGCGGAGCCGATCGTGGCCAGATAGAAGCCGACTTCAAAGCCCACCGGCAAGGGGTCCTGCAAACCGAAGATCCAACGCCCGGCGGTCGCAGCGTCAAGGCCGACCAGCGCCAGGGTAACCAGGGAGAGTGCGAGCTCGATGACGCAGACCGACCTCCAAGGGCGAACTAGGCTGAGCAGTCCGAGAAGCAGTGCCCCTGACACAAGCCCGAGAAGCGCGGTACCAGCCTGACCTTGGACCAGGGGGGGCTGCGAGAGCTCGGCGAGAAGAAGGCAGGCGGTGTTACGGGGGCACCCATATTGCTGCTCGGCAAAGGGAAGGAAGAGGCCAGCCAGAACGGATGTCATGGAGACCAGGTAGATCCAGGCGAAGCCGAAGGTGAGCGCCTCCCGGCGGCCCTCCCACCCGAACAACCGCTGCATCATCCGCCTCTCAAAATGAGCCTGGCCTATGTCGCCCACGGGCGGTCCTCAGCCCGCCGGTGTTACCACTTCTGCAATTCCTAGGCTACCTCTGGTCGGCTTCTATGGCCAAGCGCACTTGCCCTCGTGGTCGCTCGCAAGAGCGCCAGGCGCCCGGCTCGGCGCGGTCTGGTGGGCGGCGGGATCGCAACCTGGACCCCCCGGCGCTGGCCCCTCCCGGGAAGGGCTCCGAGCGGTCCAAAGCCGCCTGAGCGGCAAGGCGTCCAAGGGCGGAACCCTTGTACACCCCCTGGCAGGCTCGCCAGCAGGCTGCCTGCAGCCTCAGATCGGGGTCGTGGTGGGAGAGAGTGGCGGGCAACATCGCCCGTCGCCGCCGGAGCCTCGGCCTGATCGGAGGCCGTATTGCCGCCGACAGCTCAAGGGGAAGGCGCAAGCCTCCGCCCAGGGGGAAGTCGGAAGAGCCGGTCGCGGCCTGAGGAGAGCCCAGCCTCAGAGGGCCGCGTCGAGGGTCGCCTCGGCGCGGCTTGTTCGTGGTCCAGGGACGGCCCACGGCCCCCTCGATGCGTCGGGCGGGTCTCGGTTGAGACTCTTTGACGCGTTAGGGCGATAAACCAGCCCCAAAGCCAGTTCAGATCCAGATCCGGCCTGAACTTCAGAACCTATCCCAGAACTGGCCTGGCGGGAAGGGAGGGATTCGAACCCTCGGAGGAGCTTAACACCCCTCACCCGCTTAGCAGGCGGGCGCTTTCAGCCTCTCAGCCACCTCCCCGAGTGCGGTCAGTATACGGGCCTCAGTGGCGGAGCCAAAAGGCGATCACAGCCAGGGGGCGATCATGGAGAATTCACACTCTCGCGAAGCCTCATTCGACGATCGGACCCGATCCCCGCCGAAGCGCGGGCGGTCGACGGCCCCTCCGTCCCCAAAACCCATGAGCCCTGCCTCCCCCGACAGCCCCGCCTCCCCCGACCACGATGCCGACTTCCAGCGCCGGCTGACCGCCGTGGGCACGCGTCTGCGCGACCTTGCCCAGCGGCGGCTGGACGGACTGACCGACCCCGATCCCGCCAGTGGGGAACGCTGGGAAGCGGGGCAGGTCTGGGCCCACATCGCCGAGTTCATCCCCTACTGGATCGCCCAGGCGGAGAGGGTGCTTGCGTCGGAGTCCCCCGACCCGGTGCCGTTCGGCCGCACCCGGACAAGCCCGGAGCGCGTCGCCGCCATCGAGCGGGACCGGCACCGGGGCACGACGCCGCTCTGGCACGACATCCGCGAGGACCTCAACGATCTGCGCGCCTTCCTCGCCGAGATCCCTGAGCACCGCTGGCGGGTGAGGGGTCTCCATCCCACCCTGGGGACCATGCCGGTCTCCCAAATCGTCGAGGAGCTGCTGATCGGGCACCTCGAGGAGCACGCCGCCCAGCTCGAGCGTCTGCGCTCAGCCTGAGGCCGGATCGGCCGCCGTCGGGGCAGGCGCGGAGCGGCTGGGGGGAGGGGCGGGGCCATCTCGAGGGCAGAGCCGGCGTGGGAAACTACTCCCGGCGCGGAGGGATGCCGGAGTGGTTGATCGGAGCGGTCTTGAAAACCGCAAGCCCCGCCAAGGGCTCGGGGGTTCGAATCCCTCTCCCTCCGCCAAAGGCCTCTGCGTACATTCCATGCCCCCAGAAATTCTCGGGTAAATGGAACCGTGGTTCCGATTCGCGTGAGAGGGGAGCCTCGGGTCTAGCCTCCTAGACCACCTTCCTAGATGATTCCAAGCCTCCCAGGACTCCTGAATGAGGCTCTGGGGTACCAGGCCCGCGTCTGCCGCCACAGCGGGCCCAGCTCGGCGAGGTGCCTCTCGGTGGAGCCTATGTCACGAACCATCAGAGGCTCTTGACAGCTGGTCCCTGGCTCTGGGATTCTCTGGCCCTGGAACCATCTGGCAGGCAGTGAAGGAGTTGGCGGCCACGGCGGAGGAGACCGGTCTTCCAGATTGCCCGAAACATGGCAAGATGGGCACAAGTCCCACAAGCGTCAAGTCGTATGAGGTGCGCTTGGGGGGAAGCACCACACCCAAACGCCCGCGTCCCTTCTTCCGTTGCAATTTCGAGCTCATGGACGGCACCGTGGGCCGGCATACCTTTCGGGAGCCGATCCCTCGCCTTAAGGTGAAGGACGCGAGTTGCCCCCGATGCGGGCACCACCTAGCCCCCTGGCAGGGCGACCAGGTGATCGAGAACTACTGGTTTCCTGCCCACCACATAGCTGAGGCCCTGGCCCATGTGGCCGACGGTTCCTCCTTTCGCAAAGCTGCGGAAGACCTCCGAAAGGACGCCGATCGTCCCGCGAACTCTGAGGACAAGCGCCGCGGCAACAAGAAGGTGTACTCGAAGCACTCCAGCCAAACCCAGGTCATAGCGTGGCTGGTGCAGACCTTCGCCCCTGTTCTCCACCGGGCGTTCGCGCCTCAACACTGGCCGACCAACGGGATACTGGCTGTGGATTCCCTGAAGATCAACTTCAATTCCACCGGCAAGCCCGCTCAGCCTTCAGCCGAGGCGGAACTGGTTGGCGTGAGGCACTCGCTCGACGACATGCTGGATGTCACCGACCCCGATGAGGTTAATGGGCTATCCGCCATTTCGCCGCCAGCACCGCCTGCGACTCCGCCTCCTACTGGAGGTGGGCAGGGTGGCATCCCCTCCTGGCAGGTTCTCGCCGCCTACGGCTACGAGCCAAGATCTGATGGCACCTTCCCCCGCGACGAGAGGCTCGGCAAGCCCTGGCTATTTCGCGGCTACCACCAGCCCAACGCTCTGGTGTGGGCCCATTTCTTCCGGCAGCTCTCCGGGGCTCCTGCCTACATCGTCTGCGACATGGCCCAGGAGATTCGCTTGGGGGTGGAGGTTGCCTGGCCAAACCCTGCGACCCGGCCCAAGGTCATCAGTTGCGAGTATCACGTGGGAGAAGCACTCAGACGGCGGGTTGCGGGAGACCAGCAACTGGAGCAGGCGGCAGGCCAACTCTTCGCCAGCTACGGACGCTGGGTCTCCGGCAAGTACAAGCCCCATGCATCCACCGGTAGGCCGGGCTCATGGCGCCGGGCCTACCCCTTCGCCCGCTTTCGCCGCCTGGCTGCCGCGAGAGGACACCCAGAGTTTCGGGCGCTCTTTGATACTCCCACCTGGCGGCGCATCATCGAACAGGCGGTGCAGAAGGACGGAACACTCAGGTACTCCACCGGGGGCATTGAAGCAGCGATCAAGGAGCTGGGGCGAGGAGCTATCGCTAAACGGGGCGAGATGTACACGAACCGCTACCGAACGGACTGCCTCCTAATGCTCTTTCAGCTTTCGGCGCTTCACGAGTCCAACCCTGAACGGTTCAGCAGCGTTATTGGCAACTGGATCCGCGAACACGGGACTCCTACCCAAGACCGACAGGTGGACAAGCGGCAGAAGGGTGCAGATACCGCAAGTCTTCATCTCCCACTCCCTGACGCGGACCTGCAGAAATGTGGCCTCATGACACACATGCAGTTCGCCGCTTGGGCAAAGCTGCGCACCAAGACGCTGCAAGCCCGGCGCGCTAAGGATAAGTACCATGGCAGGCCGAGCCTCAAGAAGGCGATCAACCAGCAGCGCGTCGCGCGTCGTAAGAAACGAGACCCCGCTAATCTGACCCGCAAGAACTGGTATCTCGCCCATGCCCAACAGCAGAGAGCATCGGCCCGCCAGCGTAAGGCCGCAGCATTCCGCTCCAACCCGGAGCACGCACGGGCCCTGAAGAACGCCCAACAGCGGCGGCGCTATGCGCGTCGCAAGAACGAGAGAGAGATCGCCGCGAAGGTCGGCATTACCCCTGAGGCCGCGCGCTGGCTCCTAGCCGAGGCCAACGGAGACGCGAGCCTCATTTTTGGGAAGTAGTCGGGCCGCAATCGCGGTCCATTGGAGGGAACTCATGCCGGACGAACCCAGACCCCCGAGTGATACCGACCCGATCAACTTCAGCTTCAGGACCTACGGAGAACTGAAGGAGGTTTACGGCCCCAAGCAGGCAGCTCGGATGCTCGCGATCAAGCAGAAGCGGGAAGCGATGGGTGCAGGGGCAATGGTGCCACTTAGCGCCCTGGACATTGACATCGCCCTCCGCTTCCTCCGAGGTGAGAAGGTGGGGGCTCAATCGAGCAAAGCCCTCAAGGCGTTCCGCAACTTCTTCGCCACCACCGATGCCTCTAGGAAGGCTTGCGAGAGCTATCTTCTCCGACTTCAGAAGAAGGACGGCGGCTCGACCGGTGGAGGCACCGGAATGCCTCCTAGAGCCACTCCCTGAAGATTTACCGGGCGACGCCCTTCACCGTGCCGTCGAAGACCTCACGCCATGAGAGCTCGCACAGCCCCGATAAGCTCCAGTGGAAGGCAATCCTCTGGTAGGTCTTGGATGGCCTCGGCTACCCGCATGGGCTTGTCGCCGGCATCGCGTCCCACGCCAAGAACCGCCTCTAGGCTGGGTTTCAACACAAAGCACTGCTCTGTGCCAGCCGCCAGATCTAGTATCTCCTGATTCTTCTGACCTTCGTGGGCATTCTGGTGGTGGACGACTTTAAGGCGATCAACGTCCAACCCGTCCTCGGAGTAGATGTCCTCGTCGTGCATCACGATGTACTCGATCCCGAGTGCCCGGCAGAGGCGACAGAAGAACGGTAGATGGGACTTACCACCGCACTCAAGAACGGCAACATCCTCGCCATCTAGGTCGCACTTGAGCCTTTCGGCAACAACCCGTATGGCCAACGCGTCCGCCACCCCTTCAACGAGCAGGGCCTTGCGAGCGAAGAAGATCTCTCCCCTGCCGGTGGTTACATGCGTCGTCAGCTTCTGGGCATCCCGCCTCTGGTTGAGATATGCGAGATCAGCACTGTCGTGCACGAAGCTCACGCTGGAGTACTGAGAGATAGGGCGACGGACGAGACGAATTCCTTCAAAGCGCGTCGCATCAGCAAAGACGGGGGAGTGCGTGGAATAGAGCACTTGAGCGCTACCTTCGTCAGCCAGTTCTCGTAAGAGTCTGTATAGGTATCGCTGCGCCTGTGGGTGAAGGTACATCTCCGGCTCTTCAATGACCACGGTGCCCACGGGCGCACCCAACCTCCGCGAGGCCTCAAAGATGCCAATGACCATGGCACTCTGAATGCCGAGGCCGAGCTCATTCCCAGGTATCGGGAAGCCGCGCTCACGATACTCCAGCCTCACAGAGTTCAGCGGATTGGCGGGATCTGCGAATCCGAAACCAATTTCAACATCCGACATTGCCCGACTTCCCACGAAGCCCAGCATGCTCTTGGCAGTTTCCGCGATTGTCTCTTCGACCTGTCTCATCAGAGGAGTCCGCAAGGCTTCCATGGCGGCATCGTAGTTCTGCTTGAAGGTTCCCCTCGCGGTGTCCGCAGCCTCAAACTCCTTGCGGACGGGGGCCAGCAGACGGCCCAGAATTGACCCCCTGCTCGATGGCAAGTGCTGGGCAAGACTCCGGCGATGGTCAATGAAGAGAACCGCCGCCTGTTCCCGGAGGCTCGTCGTTACGTTAATGAGGCGCTCGAACTTCGGCCTCCCAGCCTCCCAGCCCATCTGAACAGAGGGGGTCTCACCCTTCGCATTGATTGGGTGGAACTCCCAATTGAGATCACCGACCTCAGCCCGCTTGGTCTTTCTTTGATAGGGGTGGCACCGAATCTCAAGGCCAGCAACGGGCTGACCCTTCTTAGCGTCCGTGTCATAGTGCAGGGGCGGGTCGAACGCTATGCTCACCTTGAGTTCGCGGGTTGAGTCGAAGTCCGTGAAGTCCTCTGGGACTGCGAGAGCATTGAGCGATGGCCACGGAGCTCTTGTCAATACTTGTGGAGAAGCCTTCCAGCAAGTCGAGTGAGATGAGCTATGCGGCGGCACCCTCCGTGGCCGGCTGACGTTGGAGCCTGCCGTCGACGAAGCGCTCGCCGGCGAGCAGGAGGGAGATCTGGTTGCGGCCGTTGATGGCCCGCCAGTTGGTGCCCAGCCGCAGGATCAGCTTGAAGACCAGGTAGAGGGCGTTCTCCCGAACTCGCATCCGCTTGGCGGCGTTGGTGCGCAGCCGCACCCCGGCGAAGATCAACTCGATGGGGTTGGTGGTCCGCAGATGGAGCCAGTGCTCCTCGGGGAAGTCGTAGAAGGTGAGGAAGTCCTGGGCGTCGCGCTCCAGGCAGTCGGCAGCGTTGGCCTGGCCCTGGGCGCGGAGCTCCTGGGCGAAGCCGGCACGCAGCCGGGCGCACTCCGCTCGGGTGGGAGCCTCGTAGATGGCGTGGAGCCGGCCGCGGGCTTCGCCATGGAGGCGCCGGGGCAACTTGTCGAGGACGTTCAGGGCCCGGTGGTTCCAGCAGCGCTGGTGCCGGGTGCTCGGGTAGACGTCCTCGAGGGCCGCCCAGAACCCCATGGCGCCGTCACCGACCGCCACGAGCGGCGGCTCGACGAGACCACGATCGCGCAGCCCGCGCAGCACCTGGGACCAGGAGACGGTGCTCTCCCGGTACCCCTCTTCCATGGCCAGCAGCTCCTTCTGACCGTCGGCGCGCACCCCGATGACGACCAGCACGGCCGTCTTCTCTCGCTCCTGGCCGGCCTTCAGGTACAGGCCGTCGGCGAAGACGTAGACGTAGCGCTCGCCGAGGGGGCGGCACCGCCAGAGCCGGTACTCGTCCTCCCACTCCTGCTTGAGCCGCAGGATGGTGTTGGGCGACAGCCCCTCGGTTTCGCCGACCAGGGCCCGGAACACCGGCTCGAAGTCGCCGCTGGCCAGCCCCTCGAGGTAGAGGCGGGCGAGTAGCCGGCCCTGGGTCCGCGAGCGCCGCTCCCAGCGGCCCACGATCTCCGAACGGAACGGCTCGGCCCCCTCGGGGACATCGCTCACCCGCGGCTGGCGGATCTCCACCGCCCCCATCCCCACCCCGATGCTCCGAGCCGGCAGGTGGCCATTGCGGTAGCCGCGGAGCTGGCCGACCCGCTGGTAGCGGGCCCGGCCTAGGAACTCGTCGACCTCAGCGGTGAGGGCGGCCTCCAGCAGCCGCTGGGCGCCCTGCCGGACCAGCTGCTCGATCACGTCCTCGGGCGCCGGAACAGGTGCAGTCGGGGGCAGAACTTGGTACCTTGCAGACACGGCGTGGCCTCCAGGTCGACCCGCTGGTACGGGTCGCTCTTGTTGACAGCAACCTGGAAGGCTACGCCGTATTCATTCCCGGCTCCGCCGGGACCTCAGCGGCTGTTTCCACAAGCTTCGACGTTAGCTCTGGCCACGCCCTCCCAAGCACCAAATCCACGGCCCGAAGTATGCTGGTCTTCCCTACACCATTCGGGCCCACAAAGGCTGTCAGCGGTCCGATAGGGATTACCATGTCCTGCAACGCACGATAGTTGTTAACCCGGACCTCGGATATCACAAGCAGCCCCTCATTGCAAGATTGTAGTTACAATCGGTTGTCCTGGACATCGTCACCATCTGACAGTCCTGGCACGAACCGGGATTCGTCAACAGGTCCGCCAGCCGCGTGGATTTCAACGATTCGCCCCGTCATGAGCGCCTGTCCCGAGGGCTAACCTCCACCGGCAGCAGCCCCTCAGCCAGGCCACACCTCGGGCAGAGGGTCTTCACCCGGAGGTAGTCCTCCATGAGCATGCCACCCTCCCCACAGAGCTCACAGATGCCCCTGGAGGCCTCTGTGGCCCTATCCACGAGCGCCTGCATGGCTGCGGTCACCTCGGGGGCAGTCTCGAAGTAGAGACGGAGCACTCCCCACTTCTCCTTGACCTGGAGAACGACGTAAGAGGGGTCCAGCCGGGCAAGGTCGTGATCCAGCTCTGCGACCAGCGGATACCAACCCCGGTCGCAGCCCACCATCCGCCCCCAGCCGTCCGGGATTCGCCTCAGCATCGCCTCCAGGGCGGGGGCAAACTCGCCGGCATCGTCGGGGATGTGGATTGCGTTGAGCAGCTGGTCATGGTCGAGCTGAGGGAGCTGGAGGTCGTCAAGGGTCAGGGGAAGACCGCTGCGAACCTTGATCAGGACCCGGCGGAGCTGGGCTCGGGTCTCCCCCCAGGCCCGGGCCTCCTCGGGATCCATGAGGGGGGCATCGGCCCCTGGAAGGGGGCGGGAAGTGAGATCTGACCTTCCCCCGCGGTCCAGCCCTAAGACGGAGCCGATCACGCCAGTCCCCCCGGGCGGGGGAGCCTCGACAACGAGGCGGGGCGGCTACCAGCTGACCTCGCATCGACCACCTCCTGCCCCTCCACCAACCCGCTCAAGCTGGCGGGCCGCCACCTCTCCGACATGGACCCTCCCCCGGCACCCGGACCCGACTACGCACATATGTTCGCAGACATTCTACTCAGGGCCCGGCCTCTTTGCAGGGCGCAGCCGGACTCGCGGGTTATGCGTTCGCCTAATAACTAGGGGGCGCCTGCCTGTCACCACTCGATCGGGGTCAGCAGCTCTAGCTCCCGCAACATGCTCAGCATGGAGAGCAACTCGCCACATTGGTGACGGGTGAGGCGGACGCCCACCTCCACATGTTCCTCCAACCCATAGGAAGTCAGATTTGCGGTTCCCAAGTACCCGGTCCGCCCGTCGGCGACGCAGAACTTAGCGTGCATGAGACTTCCCAGCGGCCCCGAGTACCATGAGAGCCCCGCTTTCCCGAAGCTCCTCAAGTGGTCCACGGTGAACCGCCCCGGGTTTCATAGAGGCTCTGGTTATTGGGAAGCGGCCATGGGGGCCGGCTCCTGATCATCGTACGCGGCCTCGAACTCAGCCGGCGGGCGCATGCCGAGCTCGGTGTGAAGGCGCCGGTGGTTGAACCAGTCGATGTACTCGAGGGTGGCGAACTCCACGTCGTCGAGCCCGGTCCAGGGGCCGTCTTTCCGGATCAGCTCAGCCTTGTAGAGGCCGTTGAAGGACTCGGCGAGGGCGTTGTCGTAGGAGTCGCCCCGGGATCCCACCGAGGTCACTGCGCCGGCGTCGGCGAGGCGCTCGGTGTAGCGAATGGCCAGATATTGCACACCGCGATCCGAATGGTGCACGAGGGCCCCAAGGTCCTCGCCGCGCCGCGCCCAGATGGCCATCTCCAGGGCATCCAGGGCCAGGTCGGCCCGCAGCGACCGAGAGGCTTGCCAGCCCACCACCCGCCGCGAGAAGACGTCCACGATGAAGGCCACGAAGACCCAGCCGGAGTGGGTCTTAACGTAGGTGAGATCGGCCACCCACAGGCGGTTCGGCGCCGACGCTCGGAACCGCCGCTCCACCAAGTCGGCCGGCCGCTCGCTCTCCACGTCCGCCACGGTGGTCCGGACCGTCTTGCCGCGGACCACCCCACGGATTCCCAGCTCGCGCATCAGCCGTTCCACGGTGCAGCGGGCCACCTGGTGGCCTTCCCGGCGGAGCTGGGACCACACCTTGTCGGCCCCGTACACGCGCCGGTTCTCGGTCCAGACCCGGGTGATCTCGGGCTTCAGCTGCTCGTCCCGCAGCTGCCGCGCCGAGGGAGACCGTGTGGTCGCCGCGTAGTACGTGGCGGGGGCGAACTGCAGCACGCGGCAGATCGGCTCGACTCCCCAACGCTCACGGTGGGTCCGGACGTACTGAGTCATCTCGGATGTCGGCCGTCGAGCTCGGCCCCGAAGAAAGCTGCGGCGCTCTTGAGGATCTCGTTGGCGCGGCGCAACTCACGGTTCTCCTGCTCCAACTGCTTCAGCCGCCCTCGCTCCTCGGTGGTGAGCCCTGGCCGCTCGCCCGCGTCGACCTGGGCCCGCCGCAGCCACAGCCGCAGGGTCTCGGGGTGAACCCCCACCTTCGGGGCGATCGAGCTGATCGCCTGCCACTCCGAGGCGTACTGCCCTCGGTGGTCCAGCACCAGCCGGACCGCCCGGTCACGAACGTCTTGGGGATACCTGCTTGTCCTTGCCATCGCTCCATCCTCTCAAGGAATGGAGCCTCCAGGATTCCCGGGGCGGTTCAGGGTCTTCTCGACCGTGGCTGCATACCCCGGGTCAGCACGGTGCGCGACAACAACGACCTGCACATGACGAACGCTAAGCGCAGGCTCCAGAGCGGGGAGAAGTAGCTTGATGCCTCGCTCATTCCAAAAGGGCCCGCCGACGAGCAGGCTCTCTTCTGCGCTCGTGATTACCTCCTGCACCAGCAGGTCGAGACGCTGACGCGCCTCCAGCGAGCGGGCCGCGACCCCTGGGAGGGTAAAGACGAGGGGCTCTTCGGCGGCTACTGGCGGAGGCATCACAGGGACTTCTCGGAGAACACCGAGAACAAGCTGCAGTTGCGCAATCTCATCTGGGGAGTAAACGCCCGCAGGCGTGCTCACCCCCAAAGCGACCATCCTGGCCCTGACAAACGAACATTCATCGGGCGTTAGACGAGCCCAATCATCGGGCGTTGCGAACCCCGTGGAAACTCGGTTCAGCCATTGCTGGGCAGCACCGGGACTGCCACAGAGCTGGGCTAGGAGAGCAGCGAATTGAACTAGTTCACGCATGATACCAGTAGTCGTAGAGGTACTCACGATCCAGCCCGTCGTTGAAGCTCTTGCAACCGAAGGCAATGTACAGGCATCGCTCACACGCGCGGGGCTGGCCGTGATGACACATTGGATCATTCTCACACGAGGAAGCCGCCTCCCTCGATGTCTCTAGCCACTCAATGCAGCGGTCATTTATGAGCGTCCATGTAGTCCCAAGTACCTCGCTCTGTAGCCCGCTCTCGTAAATAGCGAACGTCAGGGCCTGGGGAACAATCCACTCCGCCAGTGATGCTTCAGCAAAGCCCACTTGACTTTCCGCTAATGCCTTCAGCATGCAGTGAGACATCGTGTGGCATAAGTCCTTCGCGGCCAGGGCTGAAGCGGCGAGGTCCGGGTCGGCGAAGACCTCCAAAACTACATGGCGAGGGTCGCGCTCGGCAAACCCGCTCGGCAGGGGCAGCCCCCGGTCCTCCAGCCACTTGAGAACTGCAGCGGGATCCAACGAGACGATGACCGCCTCCGTTTCCGCCGCCATTCCGTATACCGCCGTGCTTCCAGCCTCTTGTCCCTCGTTGATCGGGAATCCACTGATGTGGCAGTTATGGGGGTCCTTGGTTCCCCGCGAGTAGCCGAATGTTGCCAGGGCAATGGGGAAGTTCCAAGACACAGCAATGCTCCCGATCCGCATGCGCTCCATCAGGTCCCGCGTTGCTTCCAGGCGGCCACTGGCTACGAGGTCGCCGCGACTTCCGGCGTCGGTAAGCCGCTCTTCGAGCGTGTGCATGGGACATTCCTGACCCGCGAACAGCATGGCCCACTCCAGCATCGCCTGCTCTTCGCCGAGATGACTAAGGTGTGGCTCTATGCCTTGGAGTGCCGCCACACCAGACTGCGCAGGCCCTAGGCTCCTTCTGAGGATGGCAATTTCGCCTTCCTTAAGACCCATCCCCAGATACTTCGCCTCCGCAACCCGCCATTCCTGGTCCGTGAGGCGGGGCGTCTGAGTGAAGCCTTGCCCGGGGCGCTCCTCAATGGCCTGGGCAATATCAGGAACCAGTCCAAGATAGGCCCCGACGGCGAGCGCACCTCTGTCAGGGGCCCCCTGCAACCTATCGAAGGTTGTGGAGCGGAAGTTGACCAAGGAGACATAGTGTGAGTAGTAGGTGCGGGTGTCGTTTACCCGATATGCACGCATCATGGAGCGTCCGGTCGAGTCTCTAAACTCGCAGCTACACGGGGTCTGGGTGGTGCGTTGGATCTGGCTGTTTCCACAAGCACGGCACCGGAAGGCAGCGGTCCTGAAATTCCCAGTATCCTCGAAATAGATATCCGTGTAACCGTGAGTCGCGCACTTGGGGATGTAGAGGGCTTGGATCCTTCCACACTCGTGAGCATAGTAGTACCGGAGCTGGCGCAGCCGCGAGTGACATGTCGCACACCGGGCATGCCCCGGAATGTCCTGCGCACTCCGAAACTGGATGATTCGCTTACAGGATTCGTTGCTGCATTCAAAGATAAGGGGCCAAATGTCAACCTGAACTTGCTTTGGGCTTTGAAGGCTGACATCGCTGGCCCGCCCTACAAAGGATCGGGGCATGCCAACCCGCGCATCATCCACCCAGGCGGAAAGGTAGTTGTCGATTTCCTGGAGGACGACAGTCTTGTTCACCGACCCGCTCATGCTCTCGCCACGAATGCCACTCGAACGCACCAGAAGGCCGGTTTCATGCAAGAAGACCTTCTCTGGAAGAGAAGAGAAGAGAACCTGTATCTGACTACGCTGCATCAGAAGTCCTCCTTTGGCGCCAGATCAAAGAGGGCTTCGTAGGCCGCCGCGCTCCAGGGTCTCGGTTCAAATGCGACGGCATCCTTGACATCCCGGAAGGAGATGAGCACTGGGTGGGAGAAGAGCTCATCGCTCCGGTCCCTTGAAAAGCGCATCATGTAGTGCCGCTCGACATCGTCCCATCGCTCGATAACGCCGGTCACCAATTGCTGTTCGAGAGTTGACTCCGCTGCTTCCGGGACGATGCAGTGGTATGCACCCTCAAGACGCTCGCGCAGGATCGGCAGCAGGGTAGGCGAATAGGCATTCCACCACTTGCTGAGAGAGCGTGTGTATCGAATGCCCTCCTCAGGCGCGTGAAGTTCCGGACTCCTTGTCATGTCCCAAAGCAGCGCCATGATCACGCCCGGAAGGGTACGCTGGCTTGCCAGCAAAGCGTAGCGATTGACAGGAACCGGCTCGACCATTCGATCGAGGAAGCGATGGAAGGTGTCGAAATTGCGGAAGTAGCCCCGATCTCTCTTCAGCTGGGAGCCGAACACGGCAACCACGAGACCAACGTGAATGCGACCCGACCTGCTCGTGGCTTGAATGTAATCAGCCACCGTAGGGGGCAGCCCGGTCATGATGAGGCAGTTGAGCCGCTCCAGGTCCACACCGTGGCTGACAACTGAGGTGCCGACGATGGCCCGAAGGCGCTCCCCCCGCGGCTGGCTAAGGGAGCCATTCTCGACTCGATCAATTGCGGCAGCCAACTCAGTCACGCCGACATCGCCGGTCAGCACCGTGCTTGATATGGGATCCCGACCAGCCGAGACGAGATGTTCGGAGAGCCGGTCAAGCTCTTCGTGGATGAAGTCACCATGAGGCTTGGTGTTGACATACGCCAAGGAGACCTCGTATTGAAAGAGCAGGGACGCCAGCCCACTCAGATCCGAGGGGTTCCACCCCAGCTTCGCGGCAGATCCAGGGAGGTCGTCCTGTAGTTGGGCGACCGATTCGAGGAGGGTTTGCTGGACGATCGCGGCGATGTCATGAGGACGCCGGTAGTGCGGGAGCACACCCAGGAACATGCGTTGGATGTCCGGTGTGGTGGTCGTGTAGAAGCTCTGTTCGCGCCGGAACCCAGGAGCCGGAAAGGAGCGGGCCCTCCTTCCGTACACCTGCCGGATTTGGGCGTCGTATTGCTCGATTGTGGCGGACGCCGCCAGGATCTTCGAGGGCCGGTGCGACGCGGATGCCGTCTGCATCTCAGCGAGCAGACCTTCGTAATGGGCATCGAAGGCCCCGAGTTCCTCGCGCACCAAGTGCAGCTCATCTTGGATGATGAGTGCCGGGACCGGGTCATACCATGAGGGCGCAACTCGTTCGAGGTCCTTCTTCTTGACGTCGCAGTCCTCTGCCAAACAGTTGTAGGTGAACCACCCGTGCTTGGGACATCGCCATGCGGGTCCGTGTGAGAACTGGGTAAATTCTCCGTAGATAGCGAAGCCCGTGAGCTTGTCCACTGTGCCCACAATTACCGCAGGCATGAAGCGATACACCTCTTCGTCGGTGGAGTGCAAAGGGATGATCGTTCCGCAGGTCGAACACCGATGGAGGAGGCGCACGGTCCCCGCATCAGGGACGAGATCAATCGCGTCTTTGGCTCCGCATGATGGACATTGGCTGATCAGACGGTGCTCGGCAAAAGCACGCTTGTCTTCGGCGAACGCCTTCACTGCTTCTTTGAATCCCGGCCACCAGCCCTGCTTGTAGCGAAGCGCGTTTGGCGTATTGGAGCCGCCGACAAGATACCCGAGGGCAAATGGGTCGCCATCACACCCAGCGGTCGAAGCTCGGATCTCTTCCGCAACAATCAGCACGCGAAGCACCCGTAGGAGCTGCTGCACGCTCAACATCCGCAAGGGGAACTTTAGCCAGGCAGTCGGGCCGTGCTTCTTGCCTCGGAGGCGATCGTAGAAGAGGCCGGTGAGGATCAGACCAAGATATGCCTCTGTCTTACCACCACCCGTAGGGAACCAAAGGACATCCGCAAATTCGAGTTCGGCCCTGAACTGAGCGACAGGGGGGTTCTCTCTTGCGAGCAGATCGGGCAAGTGGGAGACGACATACACCAGTTGGAAGAGACGCCAAGTCGTGAGTCCGCGAGCTTCGTTGGTCTCTTGCATTGTGCGGTTTGCAAGCTGGAAAGCCTGAGCTAGGTGGGGGTCGTGCTGCATGGCGGCCAAACCCAGACGGTATCGCCCGTACTCGCCGGCAAATGCGTCTCGCTCTCTTGTGCTTTCCACTCGACTGGCCGATGGCGCTGACGCTAGAAAGGTATCCCACTCATCGAGGTACGACTGCATGGCCGCCGCGACATCGGTCAAGACTGAACTCCCCCCGTCAGCAAGCAGCTTCCACTCCAGTTCCGGCACATGGTCAGTGCGGGTGATGATCTTGGGCTGAAGGAAGAGGGGAAGGCTCGTCGTTTCGACCTGCGTCCCCGTCCATCGGGCCAAACAGCCGTGGCCCTGGGCGTAAACCTGGGCGACATCTTCGTACCGGTAGTCCTCTGGAGCGAGAGCCAACCGGCGCGGTTCCACCTGAGCAGGAGGCAGAACTTGGACCTGGAAGCGACAGTCGTAGAGCGCTAGGTCTTGGAAGGTCCCATCATCGACGACGGCTTCGTTGCGCAGCCCGACTGTCACCAGGAAGCGCCCAGGGCCGAGGGGCTCGACGAAGCCGTCCACGACCGGGAGAGGGTACTGCACGTCTGCGGTACGGTCCTCGTACCGCTGAATCGCCGCCCAGTATGCTGCCTCTGCGGCAAGTTCAGGGCCTCGTAGCTCGCGGGTTCTTTTGGCAAATGGGCGAGAGGTGGAGCGATCGCTAAAGGCAGCATCTATGGCAGCACGCACACCGGCCTGGATGGCATCATCGGTCCGAAGGTGGGTGCCGTCCAACTTGAGACTCATCCGAAACGGCGGAACAGCGAGCTCGACTCGTTCATAGGCTCTGCCCAGGACCAATCGCTCAACGGGTCTCTGAGGTGCTGACGGATTCGTGGCCGGATCGGTTTCCACGAGCCCCTGACGAGTATACCGAAGCTGTTCGTCGTATTCCGGATACCTCTCCAGGTAGATCGCGAAGTTGGCCGTCAACTCCAGTTCAATGGCCGCAGCATCCACCTTCACGGCGAAGTCAACCGCAATTCCCGCGACGTCATCAGGATTGGACAATTCGGGTTTGGCGGGCTCCGCCTGAGGGTCCGCCTCCTGACCCTGGCGCTCGCGTGTGGCATCCAGCACGCCCACCACGCAGTGCTGTCGTGGCTCCCAGTCCAAGGCGTGGCGATGCCCGCCACGATCAGTCAGTCGCTGCTCGATCCGGTCAACCAGATGCCGAACCAGGGCCTCCTCATGGGCGGTGGCCGGGGTCTGGGTTAGCATCGCAGCAACCTCCCTATCAGAGAAGAGGGCTTTGAGGCCGGTTTACCGGCCTTGCGGAACACACGCACATCAAACTCTTCGAGGAACTCGACGGCGTCAATGTGAAGAATGTCGCAGATGCGCGTGAGGTTGGGCCCCCTACCCGACGGCAATTCGGCATAGGCGCCGGAAATCAGATGTCCCAGTTTGGCATGGAAGCCCCGAACTTCGGTCATTACGGCGGCTATCCTCTCCCATGCTTTCAGGAGGAAGCTGTCATTGAGAAGAACGCCGACACGACGCACGTCTTGGGGGTTGTCAGGTCCTATGACAGTGCCGTTAGCCCAAGATCTGATCGCCTGGGCGCCAACCCGCGACCCTTGATAGGACATGACCCTTTGGCAATCGTCCCAGGTCACTTCCTGGAGGTAGAGGTTGTGACAGGCCTTCCGCCAGCGGCTCAAGAACACTTCCAGGGCGCTCATGTCTTCAGAGGTCTTGCTGGCCTTGACGAGCCTTGTAAACAGAGCTTCCCGTCCTTCCCCCCGAGGGACGAGAAGCCGGTCTCCGGGGTTGAGCTCGCCAACTGTCTTCATCCGGAGGCCCCCTCCGGCGATGACTTCGATAGTCGCATCGTTCCTCACCCACCAGCAATCGGTGCCCGGTTCGAGAACAAGTGGGACCAGGTCGTCCGTCATTCCTGGGGAAGCTGCCTCGTGAACCTCGACCCCCGAGTCTCCGCCAAGATCATCCCAAAGGAGCGATGAGTCAACGCTCAAGGCAACCTCTCCGATTGGTAGATCGACCTTCGCAGACCCGAACCGCCTCACCTCGGGGAGGGCGACCGTCGTTCGGACGATCGGACGGTCGCAGGCGACTCCCACAATGTGCAGGCCCTCGACCGACGCGTGGGTTGCGCTGTCCATGAAGGTGGCGAGCCGCCCGTGAAGTGTGGCCATCTCGTGGTCGTATACGAGGTGGAGGCGTAGATTGCTCTCGCCGCTCGCCCATCTGGGCAAGTGCCACGGGCCGATCGATCCCGGATACAGCTCGATTACTGGACCGTCCGCCCATGGCAATCTCTCTTGTTCCGTTGCCCACCGAATGGGTGAGCTGTCGTGGGTTACGAGCTGCTGAAAGAGATCGAGGTCCTGCTGCATCGCATGGCCGACCGCCTCAGACGGCACGCGGATGACTACTCGCCTCCCGGAATGCGTAATCCTCAGCCACGCTAAGGTGTCGGCAAGCGCAACCAACTTCGGGTTGTCGTGACTGATGGTGGAGAAGATGTCCATCAGGTCGGCACGGAGTTGGGGCCACACCGTCTCGCGAGTAACCTTCCAATCCGGGGGGAACTGTACCGCAGAAGCAGAAGCGACCCGGGCATGCACCCCAGCCAGAGTGCGGGTACGGGCGTCAAGAGCCGCCCACTTGTCATGCTCGCCGACAGTGCTGGGCAGCCGCACCAGGCCGTTGGCCAGCTTTCGAGCGGCGAGGATCGGGGCAGGCGGGGGGCCTGGGTGGCGCGAAGCCGCACGAGTGAGGAGGTGCCAAACCGAGCGGAACTGCGCGTCCATCCTCGGGGCAAGGCACCGGATGACGGCGACCCCTTCGCGTTTCACCCCGCCAATCGCGTTGATCGAAAGGAGGTGACTGGTCGAGTCCGCGCCGAGATCGGTCGCGACATGCTCAATCCGCGAAAGGCCCCAGGACCAGCACTCTCCCCGAGGATGTGCCTTGAGGAACATATCTCGGCAGTCGCTGTCAGCAGCATCGGCTAGGACAATGGTTGAGGCTGCCCGCAAATCCGCCGCCCAGATCAGCGCCTTCTCTAGGTTATCAAGCGACCCAAAGGTAGTTCGGTCGATCAGGGTGACGCCGATGTCCCCTTCGATCCGAGGCCGTGGCCATCCCACGCGAGTGTTCAGATAGAGAACTCGACGGGTTTCTCCCCGCGTCTGGAGGACGTTACCGAGCCGGTCCATCATTCGTCCATCAAAGCGAATGCGCGCCGGTTCGAGCTCACCTTCTCCGAAGCCAATCCCTTTGATACTGACTTGAGCGAGACGCTCCTGAACGCGTGTATCTAGGGCGATCACGACGATGGGCCCTCGGAAGTCCAAGCCATGGCCGGGGTGAAGAGCTCTCTCTTCCAATCGGGCAACTTGGAGAAAGAGGCTGCAGGTTAGCGCGAATTGGTGCTCTCCACGGGGAATCTCGAAGAGAAGGGGCCTCCTGGCAGCAACGGCCCTGCTGATGACGACAAGCGAGAGCTCGTCCATTGGCCCGAACGGAATCGGCCTACCCTCGTACCGCAACTGGCTCATGAACCAGCCGGGTTCGTGGGCGGGCTTAGGCGGAAGTAGCTCGTCGAGCCAACATGTCTCCATCGGAGGCATTCGCTCCCAAGGGCGAAGAGCCAGCCGCGTGGCCCTCAGCGCTACAGGTGGACATTACGGCGGCGATGAACGAAGGGAGGGTGTCCGGCGGAACGGCGCAGGCCAAAGCGGTGATGACTGCTGCGGCTCCGCTCGCGTTGGCCGAATCTCCCGGCAACGCATGACCGATCGCAGCGAGAGCGGTCTGCGCCCGTGTTCCCGCAAGGCAAGGGTTTGGCATGCCTTCCGAGCGGGCTCCCTTGCGGAACGAAAGAATCGCATCACACGAGATCGGCAAGGCGTTTCGTTGCCGGTCCCTGGAATGGGTCATCTCGCTCTGGACCAACCAGAAGCTCTCGCTGACCAGCTCAAGAGGCTGGAGGGCCTCAGCGAGGGCGATCCAGGCGTCAGGGTTCTGGTGATGGTAGGTGAAGACCAGGCGACCATCCTTCCGAAGTGCCGCGATGGCTGGCCGCAAGGCCTGATGGAGATTAGCAGCGAAGGTTGCAAGGCAGTCCGATTCGATGCCGGTACTTGCGGGCGGAACGCCGATGTCGCACCACCGAAGCCAGGTCACAAACGGCGAGGCCAAGTCGTCGTAGAAGATACGATCGAAGTAAGGCGGGTCGGTAACGATGGCGTCTACCGATTGATCCGGGAGCCGAAGAGAACGGCTATCGGCGCAGATGATTGCCAAGCTTGCCTTTCCTGAGGTAACAGCCTTAGCGCTCCCTGTATGAATGGGACGCCCTCGTTCGGCTTCAAGCTTGCTGTACGCGACCACCCCAGGTAAGGCGTGCCGCTTGTACCAGCTTCTGACGTCTCCGGAGCCGTTGACAAATAGAGGATTGGCCTCGTACGAAATGGTGGTGGGATGAACGAATGGGGAGGCGAACGCCTGGCGTATTGACCCCGTCCCGATTCCCTTGAATCCGCAGAGTCTGCTGTGGTAGTCAATTATCCCCGACAGGGTCAAGGCTACCTGGCGTCTTAGGCTGGCATCGGAGATGGCCGCGATGCGCTTGGTGAGTGCGGATATGAGGAGGGTCTGCCGGGGGTGCAACAGCTCGCGCCAATCGGAGTAGCCCCAGCGAAGAACCTGCTTGGCACTATGTCCTGAAGCAATGGGGCTGGGGCTCAGCAGGTCGTTGGTGCTGGTAAACTGGGCAAGGTGGCGCTGTTCCTGGGTCGGTGCTAGGAAGTCCCTGGCGTGACCGGTGCGAACTTCGACGGCAATGAGTCGCGAAGAAGGCGGAGTTGGGGAGTCATCGTCTCCGCAGGGATTCAGGTTCGCTTGGCAGTGCCAACAACGGAAACCACCGCTGCGGGGCCGAAGCGGGATCATACGACCGCAGGGACACTTGCATTTACTGAGGTTGACATTGGCAATGGGAAAGATGTGCTCGCTGTGCGGGCAGAATGCCCAACCGCCGGTGTGGAGGTTGTGGTAAGCGTCCTGCGCGATGACCGTACGGTGAAGAAGATAGCTTTGCCGCTTGCACGTTGGGCAGCGCTGCCGGAAAGCCCAGAAATACCCGGCGGGAAGACCGCCGTTAAGGGGCAGATGAACGGGTGAGATCTCCTTGAGAGCGCTCTCGACGATCATGGCGGTGGCCGCGTCGAGCATTGGATGCCGGGGGGCCAAGGCGACCTCCGAGAGCAGGGCGGCATACGGATTGACTTCGACACCGATGCTGCGATGACCGAGACGGAGAGCCTCTCCAACGGTGGTTCCGCTGCCAGAGAAAGGGTCCAGAACCACACTGTCGGGCGTGCCATCAACGGCCAATTGGACCATCCAGGACGTAATCCCTGCCAGCCGTCGCGCCCACCACTTGCCGGTGTAGTAGAGCGGCTGGGTCAGGTGCCTGCTATTGCGGTCGTGCGTGTCCATCTGCAGGGCCCCACCCGACAGTGTCGGTTTAACCTGCCCACTCTCCATCGAGCCGCAGGGTTTGTTGCCGGCGTGCTGGGGGGCTTCTTCCAATTTGAGAGACCCGCTGCGAGCGGTCATCCTCGACTGTCCCCTCTGCTCACACCTGGCACTCCGTGGCAGTCGCATGGATCGCACGATGCACGGAGGTTTGCAGTCACAGCGCCAATTATATGTCGCGAGAAGTGGAATTCACACACCCCGAAATGGCTTTGACACAGATTCGGGCCCTTCGGCCTTAGAGCGTCTGAGTCCACTGGACTGTCCCTTTGAGGCGCATGGCTGCTCGGTCATCCATTTTCACCAGTTCCCAAAGAATCGCTAAGAAGTCCGGCCTCTGCGCCGCTGGCTGGGGTCGCTCTTTGATTCCACAAGGAACGGACGTCGGAGGGATTGACGAGCGTGGTATCTCGTGCCTTCGGGACCGTATAGCCGGGAGTGGCCGAGCCCTGGCGACCGGAGGGGGACCCCGGCGTACTCCTGCATGTCTTGGGCGGATAAATCCAGGTTCCGGTTGAGGCCAAGCGCTCTGGCCGGGAGGCTGTAGGGGTTTGTCGGACAGCCTCAGTGTCGGCTCGCCCGCAGGGGGAGCTTGCGGTGTCGCCCAGGACAACCGGCCTGAGAGCCTGTGCCCCTCTCCAGGTCAGCAGCCGTGCACGGCGTGAGGAGCCTCTTTTCTGTCGGGATGGAGGCTATTTTCTGGGGGCATTGAATGTACGCAGAGGGCCAAAGGCCGTTGATAGATAAGGCGTTTCTTAGGCTCGTCGGGCTCGCGGCAACCGCGTCAAGGAGAGCATGAATGCCGCCCTGTACCGCCTCGTACTGCCCCCGTGGGGGTAGTTGCGAGCGCCTAAGGATCAGCCCAGACGGCCCGGTGAGACGATCCACCGCTGGAGACGTGATCTCTGAGCGGTGGCGCGTTGACCCTGCTGGCAGGCTCGCCTATCGTCCTTCCTGTGACCGTGCGGTCGGGTCTGGACGCCGGCTTTCGGCCGTCCCTTTCCCGCTTCTTTGGGCGAGAGGAGGAGCTGAGCCAGCTCCGATCACTCCTCGCCTCGGATCGCCTGGTCACCGTCACCGGGGCGGGTGGCGTGGGCAACACCCGGCTCGCTCTCGAGCTTGTCCGCGGCGGACCGGACACCTTTCCTAACGGGGTGTGGCTCGTGGAGCTCGCCCTGGTGGAGAGCCCCGCTCTGGTGGGGCCGGCGATCGCGCAGTCGGTCGGCGCCCTGGAGGATCGCGACCTTGATCATCTGGAGCGTGCGGCAGGAGTGCTCTCCTCGGGCCGGCAGCTGCTCGTGTTGGACAACTGCGAGCATCTTCTGGAGGTGGTGGCGGCTGCCGCGAGGCGGCTGCTGACGCAGTGCCCTGAGCTGCGGCTGCTCGCCACCAGTCGAGAGCCGCTCGGCGTGGAAGGCGAGCAGGTCTGGCGGACGCCTCCTCTGGATCTTCCGCCCGCGGGGGCGCATGTGGTGGCCGATGCAGCCGCGGCCTCGGCGGTGCGGCTCTTCTGCGACCGAGCCCGGCACGCGATGCCGACCTTCGACCTCAGCGCGGACAATGTCGGCGACGTCGTCACCGTCTGTCGAGACCTCGACGGGCTGCCCCTTGCCTTAGAACTGGCGGCCGCCTGGATGGCAGTCCTATCTCCGAAACAGGTCAGCTCGCGCCTCGCCGACAGCCTCGCCCTGCTCGTCAGGGGAGGGGCGGATCGACTGGCCCGACATCGGACGATAAGGGCGACCCTCGACTGGAGTCATCAGCTGCTCACCCCCGTGCAACGAGCCGCGTTCGCCCGGCTATCGGTTTTCGTGGGCGGCTTCACAATCGAGGCGGCCGAGGCTCTGTTCACCGGGCTCTCGCTGGACACCACCCCGCTCGAGCTGGTCGCGTCGCTGGTGGCACGGTCACTGGTGGTTGCGGACGTTGCTCACGAGGAGGCACGCTTCCGCCTGCTCGAGCCGGTGCGCCAGTACGCTGCCGACAAGCTCCGATCGGAGCCTGCAGATGAGGACGACGCGCGCAGCCGCTACCTCCACTTCCTTGCCCAACTGTCCGAGACCGCGGAACCCGCGATCTTCGGTGGTCCCGATCTGCCGTGGCTGCATCGCATCGACGAGGAGCTGCCCAACATCCGCTCTGCTCTCAGCTGGGGCTTCGGTAATGGCCGCGACGATGCCGCCCGCCTCGCTGCATCCCTCGTCTGGTACTGCTACGCCCGCGAGCTCCACGAGGGTATCGACTGGTCGCTGCAGGTCATCCGGGGCGGAGGCGAACGGCAGGGCAGGGCCTATTTGATGGCGGGCATGCTGTCCATGAATCATGGGGACTACGACGCTGCGGAAGCCTATCTGGGCGAGTCGCGCCAGCTCGCCACCCGAGATGTAAAGCGCCGAGAGCTGGTGCACGTGTTGAACTACCAGGCCGGCGTGGCGGTCCACCGCGGCGACCTCGAGGCCGCGCGCCCCTTCGCCGAGGAGGCTCTCCGCCTGGCCCGAGAGGAGGGGGATGAACGGCTGCAGATGAGGCCCCTGAACCGACTGGGCATGATCGCGTTCGACGAAGGCAACCATGCGGCGGCGCGTGACCACTTCCTTCACGCCCTCGCGATCTCCGAACGGCACGGCGCTACGTGGCCCGGGCTGGTGCACCGTTGCAATCTGGCGGATGTCGCGGTCGACATGGAAGACCATGGCGCGGCGCGGCCAGCGTTGCAGGGCGTCTTTCCGATCATCGCCCAGATCGGGGCCACCCCCGCCGTCACCGCAGGTGCGATCCATGATACCGGCATTCTCGCCATTCAGCTCGGAGAGCCGGCGCGCGGGTTGCGGCTGCTGGCGGCGGCGACAGCAGCCATGGAGCGGGCTCATTATCGGGACATCGCGGGGGATGCCGAGCGCTCTCAACGATGGATCCGGATTGCCAGGGAGCAGGTCTCCGACGACGCGGATGCCGCCTGGCGTGAGGGAATGCAGCTCAACCTCGACCAGGCAGTCGCGGAAGCCCAGGCATTTCTATCCGACACGCCGGAGCCCGGACCCGAAGCGTCGCCTCCGAGCGTGCCGGCGGAGGGGCCCACGGAACCGGCACTTTCCGGCTCCTTCGTGAGGGAGGGAGAGTTCTGGTCGCTGGGCTTCGCCGGTCGGGTCGTCCGCCTCAGGGACAGTAAGGGGCTGCGGGACATCGCGCGGCTGCTGGCCTACCCGGGACGCGAGGTGGCGGCCGTTGAGCTGGCGGCGAACGGACAGGCTGAGCCTCGGACCCCGTGGCAGCGGACTGCGACCCAGCCCGGGTTCGGTGTCGAGGCCGGTGCCGGGCCACCGCTCGACCTCGAGGCCCGCCAGCAGTACCGGCAGCGCCTGGCTGATTTGGACGAGGAGCTCGCCGACGCCGAGGCGGCCAACGACCCCGAGCGAGAGACCCAGGCGCGCCGGGAGCGGGAGTTCCTGCTCGGCGAGCTGAGCGCTGCGGTGGGTCTCGGCGGGCGGGATCGGACCAGCCTGGATCCGGCCGAGCGGGCCCGCAAGGCGGTGACCGGCCGCATCCGGGAGGCGATCAGTCGCATCGAGAGCGCGCACGCTGAGCTCGGCCACCATCTGCGCCGCTCCCTCCGCACCGGCGCCTTCTGCGTCTACGATCCTCCGGCGCCCACGACCTGGGTCCTCTGACCGATCGCCAGCCCGGTTCTGGCACTGCCAGGCGGTTCCTGGCGCCGAGTGAGTGAGGGTCGACCACCGGAGGACGGTGGTGACAGCTCACGAGGTGATTCCCATGGAAGCCGTCCGCACGCAGCCGACAATGGCCATCCGCACCTGGCGCCTGCTCGCAACCTCTCTCCTCTTTCTGGCCCTGGTGATCGGGGGTACGGCGGGATACGCCGTTCGCCTCACCACCTCGCCGACCCAGACCATCGTGCGCACCGTGACGGCGCCGGCCGCGTCGGTCTCGGATCAGTCCGACCAGTCCATCAGCGCTTCCTGCGTTCACCTTCCCCCGCCGCTTCTCGGGAAGGGCTGCTGATTTCCTGGCCTCCACCCCGCGTCCCTCGCGCCCGCCGCACCAGAGTGCGGCGGGCGTCTCTGTTTCGGGATCGCAGCGCGGCCGTCGCGGTGCGCCCACCAGGCGGCCGTCGGAGACCATCTTGTGCGCTCGCAACTACCCCCAACCGTACCCCCACGGCGGCGGCACGAGGCGGTACAGAGCGGCACTTAACTACCACCATCCTGTCGTGATTCGTATCCAGGGCAGCACTCCACGACCCGCCGCAACACGCCAAACGGGGCACTTGAAAACCGCAAGGGCCGCCAAGCCCTCGGGGGTTCGAATCCCTCTCCCTCCGCCAAGTTGCCCTTGGTATACGAATCACGGGGCTCCCGCCGATCGACACCAGGAGCGCAATGCCCTCGGCGGCGCCGAGACCGACGGAGGGACCGCTGACGCCGGCCCTGGCACGCTGGTAGACCTTCACGACCACGACGCTCCCGACGGCGACCGTCGCGTACACCAGGGTGATCACGCCGCGGTTCGATCCGCTGTAGGGGTGCTGCCCGAGCACCGGGAGCCAGAGGGCGACGTAGGCGGCCAGGATCACCAATCCCATCACAGCCGTCACCAGCGGCGGGTTCAGCGAGAGTTGACGCCGCGCCTCGCGGCTGGTCTGCTCCAGCAGCCGCGCTGCCTCGCGCGGATCGAGCGCACCGCCGTCGTCGGTCGCGGCCTCCTCCGGATCATGGGTGTGGTTCATACCTTGCGGCTGGCGGATGAGCCCTACCGTCGAGGCGTGAGCGATTCACCTCTCTCAGGTGGGATCCTCCGAAGGTGGCCCCGCGGCCAGGGATTGTCCCGATGCCGAGACGGGACGGTCGGGTGCCACCGTCACGCTCGCACCCCCGGCGGGCTCGGGGCGGCCAGCGAGCGCGTAGATCTCCGCACCTTCCACGGTCTCCTCGGTGACGAGCAGCTGCACTAGCTTGTCGAGCGGGTCGCGGTGCGCCGTGAGCACATCGACGGCGCGCTTCTCGGCCTGGACAAGCAGTCGTGACACCTCGGCGTCTATGGCCGCCTGGGTTTGCTCGGCAAAGGGACGGCTGGAGAGCTCGGCGCCACCACCCCCGAGGTAGACGGAGCCCCCCATCGGATAGCCCACCGGCCCAAGGGCCGGCGAAAGGCCGAACTCGCGCACCATCTTGACGGCCAGCTCCGTCGCCCGGGCGAGATCGTTGGAGGCGCCCGTCGAGCCCTGGCCGAGGACGACCAGCTCGCCGGCGCGGCCCCCCAGGTAGACCGCCAGTGTCTCGTAGAGGTAATCCTCGCCGTATAGGTGTCGCTCGATGAGGGGGAGCTGTTCGGTGACCCCGAGCGACTGCCCGGCGGGGAGGATGGTCACCTTGGCGACCGGGTCGGCCTTGTCCGAATACGCGGCGACGAGGGCATGGCCGGCCTCGTGGACGGCGACGGCGTGCTGCTCGTCGGGAATCAGCACGTTGGAGCCCTCGCGCCGGCCGAGGATGATGCGGTCGCGCGCCTCGTCGAAGTCCGCCGCGGTGAGCACGTCGCGGTTGGCCCGCACCGCCACGATGGCCGCTTCGTTGACCAGGTTGGCCAGATCCGCCCCGGAGAAGCCGGGCGTCCCCCTGGCCATCACGTCCAGGCTCAGGTCGGGATCGAGCTGCTTGCCCCGGCAGTGGACCTGGAGGATGGCCAACCGCTCCCGCAGGTTGGGCAGCGGGACGGTGACCTGGCGGTCGAACCGGCCTGGTCGGAGCAGCGCGGGGTCGAGGATCTCGGGCCGGTTGGTGGCGGCTAGGACGACCACCCCGATGGCGGGATCGAAGCCGTCCATCTCGGCGAGCAGCTGGTTGAGGGTCTGCTCGCGCTCGTCGTTGGCCACGGTCCCGGTGCTGCCTCGGCGCTGACCGATGGCGTCGATCTCATCGACGAAGACGATCGCCGGGGCTCGCTTGCGCGCGTCCTGGAAGAGGTCGCGCACGCGGGCGGCACCGACGCCGACGAACATCTCGACGAAGCTCGACCCAGTGACCGAGAAGAACGGGACGTTGGCCTCGCCCGCCACAGCCCTGGCGAGCAGGGTCTTGCCGGTGCCGGGAGGCCCGACCATGAGGATTCCGCGCGGTGCCATCGCGCCGGCTCTCGCGTACCGCTCGGGGCGCTGCAGGAAGTCCACGACCTCGCGGATCTCCTGCTTGGCGCCCTCGTACCCGGCCACGTCGGCGAAGGTCGTCGTGGGCCGTTCCTCGTCGAACACCTTCGCCTTGGACCGACCGATCCCGAGCGCTCCCTGCATACCCTCGCCCGCGTGCTTGGAAAGGCGCCACCAGAGCCAGCCGATGATGAGGAAGGGGCCGAGGAGCAGGACCCACGTCAGGATGTCGGAACCCAGGGAGCTCGAGGTCTCCGCCGTAATCTGAACGCCCTCCTTGGTCAGTTCGTCGATGAACGGCTGCCCGGCCTGGGTCGGGACGGCCGTGGTGAACTGGTCGCCGTTAGAGAGGGTGCCGGTGGCGCTCGAGTCGGTGTTGAGGGTGACCGTCTTCACCTTGTGCGCCGAGACGTCGCTCATGAACTGCGTGTAGGTGAGCGTGACCTGGGTCGCGCTCTGCGTCGCCGGCAGGACGTAGAACAGGAGAATGAAGATCCCCAAGGCGACGAGCCAGAGGTAGTGGCGCCACCCCGGCGGGCGCGGGGGCGCGACCGGAGTCCCCTTGTCCCTCGTCGGCGGGGAGCTGGCTTGCTTGGTCACGACCTACCGCCTACACGCCAGGTGGGCCGATCCCGCCTCATCTCTGACATCACGTCGGGACTTTCCCATGCCCGTTCGCGCAGATCGCCCCGCCGGCCACGATCCGCTGGGTGTGACATCGACCACGTGGCCGATGAGGTACTTCTCCATGACGACTCTCCCTGCCCTCAGCCCTTACCTGCGACCTTGACCGCAGTCTGCACGAGCAAGACCGGCGTCATCCGTTCCATATCGGCCTTGGATGCGACAAGGGTGATATCCCCGAGGAGCGTGTCAACGCTCTCGACCACCGAGATGGGGACCACGATCTCGTGCTTCGAGAAAGGCCCCTTGTTGAGCATCATCAAGCCGGTAGTGGGGTCGTACTCTCGAACCTTGCCGAGATCGAGCCCGTCGGACGTGAAAACACGGAAGTGGGTGCGGATCTCGGTGCGGAGCTCGTCCATCCGGGCCTGCTGGACCATGACTGCGTCGCCGCTATACCCACTTGGCTGCATGGTGACGGCAGTCTGGCCTGGGCCCTCACCGACCACCGACGTCGTCCGCGTTGGTGGCGTTGCGTATTCCCGTTTGAGATCCTCCTCAGTGGCACTCAGGAAGAGCTCGTGCGGATCGATGTGCGTGATCGAAGTGACGGGCACGTGGTAGTGCTTCGTCGATAGCAGGGTGGGGGTGATCGTCACCCATCCCGTGATGAGGTCGAAGTCGGTTACGGCACCGACCTTGGTCCTGTCGCTGTCAAAGACCTTCTGCAACGGCGCGAGCAACTTGCGCACGTCGACTGTGATGACTGCCGCAGTGTTCATTTCATCTACTCTCGCATTTGGTGCGCTCGCAGGCCCAACAATATCCAGTGTGGGGAAATGGCCTGACCGATTGGCGCAGCGGCGGCGTATTTGGCTCCCCTTCGACCGCGCTCAGCTCTCGCTGGCGAGTTTGGCGGCCGTTCGGACGAGGCTGACCGGTGTGATCCGCTCGACGTCTCTCTTCGACGCGATGAGGACGATCTCGTGGGTCTCCGCCTCGACGCGGTCGACCATCGTGATCGGGACGACGATGTCGTGCTTGGAGGGTCGACCCTTGTCCAGCACCATCAGGCCTGTCGGTGAGTCGTACTCGCGCACCTTCCCGAGATAGACCATGTCGGCGGTGCAAACCCTGAAGCCGACGTCGATCATGGTGCGGAAGTCGTCCAAGCGAGCCTGGTGCACGACGACTGAAGCGTCCCCGTATCCACTCGGCTGCCAGGTGGTCGCTGTCGTGGCCGGACCCTCCCCCTCAACGGACGTCGTGCGCGGTGGCGGCGTGGAGTAGTCGCGCTGGACTTCCTTCTCATCGGCACTGAGGAAGAGCTCGTTCGGGTCGATGTACTTGACCATGGTCACGGGGACGAAGTACTGCTTCTCATACAGGGTACCTGCAGCGATCGTGAACCAGCCGGTCTCGTAGTCGACGTCGCTGACCTCGCCAATCTCCTTACTCATGCTGTCGAAGACATTCTGATCCAACGCCAGCATGTCCCGCACGTCGACGGTGATCACTCCTTCAACGTTCATGGCATCTCTACTCCTTCTATCAGGGTCGCACCGCGGTGTCCTCTCCGCGATGTCGGGTCGGTGGGCGACATGACACTGGTGTACCTAGACGTGCCGGGCGTGGAGGCTGGCCCGAATCGGGCGCGTGACGGACATGAGCCGGGAGGAACCGACGACCGCGGTCAGCCCGTACGCGACGAGCCAGAAGCCGAGCAGCAGGGCGAGCGCAAGCGTCGAGATGCCCGGGAAGAAGATGATGACCCATCCGCCGAGGACCCCCAGGAGGCCGCCGGCGATGAGCCAGCCGCGGTGAGGGAGGGATCTGAGCTCCACGCCCGCGAAGAGTTCCATCATCCCGGAGAAGATCCAGAAGAACCCGACCGTCACTGTGAGCACGAGGACGCTCAGCACGGGATGGGCGCAAAGGAACACACCGATCGCCACCGAGACCATGGACAGCAGCGCGTAGAGCGCTCGCAGCCAGCCGTTCTCTGCAGGCACGGAGAATGCGGCCACGAAGCGGTAGACGCCGCCGATGATCAGCCACACGCCGAAGGTGACGGCGATCACGAAGAGTGCTTGACCGGTGAAGAAGAACATGCAGAGGCCGGCGGCGATGGCGACGAGTTCGAATGCCAGGACCCATCCCCACGCACCGCCGAGTCTCCTCAGGGTGTCCGTGATGTCGCTTGGCACGTGAGACATGGATTCACTCCTCCTTGGTGATGCCCGCTGCCGCATCCGGTTGGCGGCGCGTCGGGCGCTTTTAGCTGGTGTCTTTCCGGCCGGACGTGGTCCGTCCGTCTCGGACGTCGAGACTGAGGTGCGGCAACGGTTGCCTCGAAATGCGGTCGGCCTCATCTGCACCCAGACCGAGCATGCGGAGGATCGCCGCCGCCGCCGCGTCGGTTGTTGAATCCGCGTCGCGCTCCGCCTGCTGGCTGAGGAGCTCGCCGAGGCAGAGCACGGAGCCGACGACGATGGCGAGCGCCACCTCCGGATCGCGAACGGGGAAACGCCGGGTTCGAATGCCGGCCTCGATCTCACGCCGCGCGCGTGGCACGAGCCCGCTCGTCGCGCCGAGGAGCGCCGGCCCGGCGCCCAGGGCCACCTGCATCAGGAGTGGCTCGCTCCGGAAGAGCCGGCCGGTGAGCCGGAAGCTCTGCGCGAAGACCTTCGCGGGGTCCTCGAACCCCGCGCCGAGCTGATCGAACAGCCCGCCAAGCGTCTCCAGTGCGTCATCGATCGCCGCGGCGAACAGCGCGTCGCGGCTCTCGAAGTGGTTGTAGAAGGAGCCCAGGCCGACATCCGCGGACTGGGTGATCTCGAGGATCGGCACGTGCAGCTGACCCTCGACGATGAACCGCTGCGCTGCCCGAATCAGGGCTGAGCGGGTACGCACCTTGGCGCGCTCGCGTCGGTTGGGCAGCGCTTGCTTGCGGGAACGCTCTCCGCCGGCTCCACGCCGTGGGGGGGAACTTGTCTGCGCCACCGGGCACCTCCGTGAGGGTCAGCCCACTTGACTGACGATTCCATCAGCGATGATACTATCGTCAGCCATGAAACGCAAGCGGTCCACGGGAGGGAGGCGATGCCGGCAGTACCGGAGAGGTCCCATGCGAACCTGCACGGGGAGAGGGGAGCGAGACGGGGGGGCATCCCGGTCGTGCCAGGATCCCCGGGGTCATGGCGCAGGGGCACGCCTGGGCTCGCCTTCCGGAATCCCGCTCACGAGGGCACCGAGACCTTCGCCCGCGGGTTTGGGTTCGAGCGATCGCGGCGGATGGACGGAGAGCTCCATGTGCGCGGCTCCGACGGCGGCTCCCCGTGCATCCCCATCCGAAGCGGGCCGCGGGCGTTCAGGACCGCCGCTCGGGAACCCCACTCCCAGCGCTGAGCGAAACCGCGCGATCGCGACCGCGTCCTTCCACCCGTGATGCGGTCGCGGGTGTTCCTCGAAGCGCCAGCGGGCAACCCGAGATAACTCGGCGACGGCGACGTGAATCGAAGTGACCGTTGCGGGCGACGAAGGCGCGCCCGCTCTAAGACGCAACCAAACACAGTGAGGTATGTGGCATGAGCGTATGGATTCTCTCCGCGCTGCTGGCGATCGGATTCGTGTCCCTCGGCCTCGCCAAGGTGCTGGCGGTGCCTTCCATGCGACAGCGGGCGGCCCGACTCGGCTTCACGGCCGTGGCATATCGCCGTATCGGTGCGCTTGAACTCGCGGGGGCTGCCGGCCTCCTCGTGGGGCTCGTCGAGCCACTCATCGGTGTGCTCGCGGCTGCCGGATTGTTGCTGCTGCTGGCGGGTGCACTGTTTGCCCACGCTCGCCACCGCGATACGCTCCACGAGGCGGCTCCTGCGATGCTCTTCAGCCTGGTTGACGCCGCCTACCTCGGCCTCGCTCTTGCCGGGCCACGGTGACCGCCTCCGGTGTGGAAAGCGCCGAAATCCCGACGGAATCTCAGCATCGCGTCCTCCTGGGCGCACCTCTCCCTCCGCCACTTTCTCGCAATCGGTGAGGCTCCGGCACCGGGCTGTGTAGCCAGGAATGCAGCCAGCCAGCCTAGGTCCCTCCCACAGGCGGATGACCGGCTCTTGCAGCCTGACAAGGCGACGACTACCATCGAGGTTCTCCGGGCAGGGGCGCCGGGCGCGGCCTTGACGATTGGTCCGCCGCAGCCCGTGGCGCCCCCCCGGCGTCCGGGCAGAGGCACTTATCCCCCGCGACCCTTCCGTTACGGGCTTCCTAGGGTCTTCCACGGGCGCGCAGATCGCGGTCCTCGACGGCGACGCCGAGCTGGCGGGACGTACAACCGCGCAGATTGGCGAGGACGCTCTCGACTGAGGCGATCCGGGCCAACTTCGTACCCCCACCGATACCCCCACCCCGACGACACGGGGAGGTGCCAGGCAGCACGGAACTACCACAGCCGAGTCGTGATTCGTATGTGCGCCGGCACCTGACGGCACACCCCAACACGCCAAACGGGGCGCTTGAAAACCGCAAGGGCCGCCAAGCCCTCGGGGGTTCGAATCCCTCTCCCTCCGCCAATGCTGTTGAGAGACAGAGCCAGTCATTCAGATCTCGCCGCATCCATTGGAGCATCGCGAGAGGTGATCACCCGGACCATGGAGAACCTCCGAACCTGCGGCATGGTGAAGGCGGGACGCGGCCGGCCACTGGGGGTTCGTCGCCGGCCGCTGAGCCGCGACCACGGCTGGGCGGCTCAGCTCCGCCGCGCCATCAGCAGGTCCCGGAAGGATGCCGGATCGAGCGGCTGGCTGACGAGGTATCCCTGGAATAGGTCGCACTCGTTGCGGTCGAGGAAGGCCAGCTGCTCTGCGGTCTCGACGCCCTCCGCCGTCACCTGCAGGTTGAGCCGGTGGGCGAGAGCGATCATTGCCGCCACCAGCGGAGCTTCGTCGCTGGCGCGCTTGATCTCGCCGATGAAGGCTCGATCGATCTTGATCCGGTCGACAGGAAGTGTCGCCAGCTTGCTCAGGCTCGAGTAGCCAGTGCCGAAGTCGTCGATGGCGACACCGACGCCGGCTCGGCGGAGCTGACGCAGCTCCGCGAGGGCCTCGCCTGGCTGCGTCACCGCCGCGCCCTCGGTGATCTCGAGCTCGAGCCGGTCCGGGGGGAGGCCACTGCGGACCAGCGCCGCCTCCACGTGATCCACGAGGCCTCCACGCCCCAGGTCGCGGCCGGAGCAATTGACCGAGACCGAGAGGTCTCCCAGACCGGCCTCCCGCCACTCGGCGATCTGGGCGGATGCCGTCATCAGCACCCAGGTGTCGATGGCGGAGATGTCGCCGGTCTCCTCAGCCAGTTTGATGAAGGCATCAGGGGGGATCTCACCGCGGTTCGGGTGCTCCCAGCGAACCAGCGCCTCGCAGCCCACGATGCCACCGCCTCTGAGCGCGACCAGCGGTTGAAAGACCACCCGCAGCTGGTCACGCGCGATGGCCTGGTGGAGGTCCTGAGCGAGCCGCAGCCGCTCGGTCGCTGATGCGTCCATGCCTGGGGTGAATGCGACCGGGTCTCCGCGCCCTGTGGCACTCGCCGCGTGCATCGCCAGCGCTGCGGCGCGCACCAGCTCGCCGGCATCCGCTTGCGGGGCCGAGGTGGCGATCACGCCGACGCTCATCCGCACGGTGAGCTCACCGGCCATGGTCTCGAACGGGGCTGAGAAGTCCCCGTTCAGACGCTCCGCCAACTCGATGGCGTGGTCGCGGTCACCGATGTCCTCGAGGAGCACGCCGAACTCGTCGCCAACCAGCCGCGCGACCGTGTCGCCGGGCCGGACGGCCGTGGCGAGACGGGTTGCGACCTCCTGGAGAAGGATGTCGCCGATGGTGTACCCGAGGCCGTTCCGGACGTCGGCAAAGCCCTTGATGCTGCAGACCAGCACGGCGATGGTGCCGTGGTGCCGCCGCAGCCGGACGAGGGCGTGGGCGACCCGTTCCAGGAAGAGTGCCCGATTCGGACCACCGGTGACCGGGTCACGAAAGCCTCCGTTGCGCAGCTGGCGCTCCAGCCGGTTCCTTTCGGTGACGTTCTGGATGACGGAGAGGACTGCCCTTCTTCCTAGGAAGTCCAGAGGGCCGGTGCTGACCTCGACGTCGATCAGCCGTCCGTCCTTGCGGCGGTGGCGGGTCGCGAGCCTCGATCGCTGTACCCGGGCGAGGGCGAGCTGCGCGGCGGTGAGCCCGGGGTCGTGCCGCAGCGCTGCGAGACTGAGTCCGGCGAACTCCTCGGCGGTGTAACCGTATTCGGCGATGGCCGCACGGTTGACGGCGAGGAAGCCGCCGGTCTCCGCATCGAGCACCCACATGGGCTGCGGGTTCTCGACGAACAGGCCACCGAGCGCGGCCTCCACCCACCCCAGCACGGCGTCCAAGCTGGTGGCCGAATCCAGGATCGGCGCCGGGAGCCCGGCGGCCTCGAGACGCCGCCGCAGGCCCAGCGCCCGCGAGGAGGCCCGCGAGGTCCGACCCGACGTCGGGCTGTCGCCGTCGGCGCCGCCGCTCACGCGCTGCCCCTCTGCGCCCCCAGCCAGCGGCTGACCTCGCGCTCCGCCAGGGCGGGTGACCATCGAAAGCCCTGACCGCGATCACCGCCGATCCAGGCGAGCTCATCGCGCGGTTCGCGGGCCTCGGCGGCGTCCACCGGCACTCTGGCGCTGAGCTGCTGGGCCAGGCGGGACACCAGCCCGACGAGGGAGACGTCCCGTGCCCCGTCGATCACGCCGAGGGGAGCAGCGTCGACGTCGAGGGCGTGGGATCGGGGCGATGGAAGGTAGAGAAGCGACGAGTGCGCCGTCCCCGCGTCGTCGACAGCCAGCGGCAGTCCCAGGTCACGCAGACGCCCCAGGATCCTGAGGGTATGGGCTGGATCCGCCATCACGTTGGTCTCGCTGATCTCGACGGTCGTCAATCCTGTGGGTTCGAGATCCGTGGTAGCCAGCGTCCTCCTGACAGCCTGCGCAAGCTGCGGGTCGACCGGCCCCTTCACGGAGAGACTGACGCCGATGTCGGGCGGAGGATCCTCGTGCCCCGAAGGCCGGGTTGGGGTCTCCACGAATGCCGTGCGCAACGCCCATGAACGGACGCGGCCGATGACGTCGTCCTCCTCGACAGCGCCGTCGACGAACACCAGCGTCAGAACGATGGCGCCGTCGGAACGCGGCGGTGCATCCATGGGAGGACCTGCTGAAAGGGGGGGGCTCCGTGCCGCTCCTGATTGATATCTGAACATGAGTGTATGGGTGCGAAGGCCCCCGGGAAATGGCGGCGCTATCACGTGCAGATAGATGGAGTATCACCTGATCCCGAACGGGGGACCGACAGTCACGGTGATCTCGCCGCCACGCCCGCGGTGCGGCCTGGGAAGGTCAGCGCGATCCAGGCGGCTCGCGGAAGGCGTGGATCAGCTCCTGCTGCGAGTGGACCCCCAGCTTGCGGTAGATGGAGAGCAGGTGATTGCGTACGGTGCTCGGGCTGAGGAACAGAGCGCTGGCGATTGCCGGGACCCTGTCGCCGGAGGTCAGCCGGCTGACGATGTCCAACTCCCGGGTGGTGAGCTCGCTCAGGCCGGGAAGGTCGCGCTCGCGCGGGCCCGCGAAGATATACCGTGGCAGGTTGACGATACCGATCGACCTGGCGAGTCCGGAGAGTCGAAGCGCCGGGTCGATCGCGGTCTCGGAAGTGCCCACCGGGCCGGGTGCGGGCAGCAGCGCGAAGGCACATCTGGGCGCAGGAATCAGCGGCCAGAGGACAGCTTCAAGCAGGATCGTCTCACCCGACTGGGAACGCGCGGCAACGTCGAGAATGATCCCCGACCGTCCTGCCGTCACCTGGGCGATGGCCTCCAGCAGCTGGGCAACGCTGATCTCATCCACCAGAGAGAGGATCGACCGCCCGATGACGACGGGTGCGCTGTATCCGAGCAGCGCCTCGATGTCGTTGCTGATGCGATCGATCCTGAGACCCTCGTCCGCCGTCCCCACGACCGGGGTGAGCTCCTGGCCGGCCGGCGAGGGCAGGCGCAGCGCCGCCCTGGCGGATGAGCCAACGACCACACCCAGGGCGAGGCGCGGGGGTACCTCCTGGCCCACGGCCTGCACCCACGCGTGCAGATGAGCGGGCCCCGTTCGCCTCCGGCGTAGCGAGACCGTCGTGGCGTAGCCCTGCACACGGCCGGCGAGCAGAAGATCGGACGCTCGAGCGGGTGGGTCGGAGAAGAACTCATCAAGGGTCCGACCCGGTAACGGGTCTCCACCCGGTGCGAGCAGCGCCTAAGCCAGCGCGTTCGCCGCCAGGATCCGCTCGGTGGCGATCTCGAGGACCAGGGCGGGGGTCAGCGCGTGGGCGACGGCCTCGGAGAGAGCATCCTCGAGTCGGTCCGCACGGGAGGGCTCGGGGCCTGTCGTCGGCGGTTCGTGCGGCGAGAGCACGGCCTCTCCTGTCAGCCCTGCATGTCCCAGGCTGGGTTTACAGTGAACCACCCGTCTGCGGATGGCAAGGGGGGATAGTGGGTCCGTCTGGGACGTCACCCAACACCCCCCTCACCGCGAGGGGAGATCCGACGGAACAGCTCCACCGCACGAAGGTGGCCATGGAGGCGGTCACCGCAACCCGACTACAGCGAGGCTGAGGTACGCGGCGGCGCAGGATCGCCTCGATGAGGCGGCCCACTGGGTCGTCGGAGAGACCGCCGCACAGAGCTTCGATAAGCAGGTCGGCGCGGAAGAAGCGGACCCGGAACCCTGCCTCCGCCGCTGCCCGCCCGAGCGCCACCGAGAGGTGCGACTTGCCGGTGCCGGTCGGACCGACGAAGGCGACGTTGCGGTAGGTGACAATCCACTCCAGGCTGGCCAGGTAGTCGAAGGTGTCGGGCTGATCGTCGAGGGGGGAGGGGTGAGCGATGCCTATTCGAGGACTGGGATGCCCTTCTCCCGGCAGAGCTCGGTCAGGATCCGAGGCCACACGCTGACGCTCACCTCGCCAAGATGAGCCTTGCGCAGCAGCAGCATCTGGGTACGTGACTGACCGATCCCCCCACCGATGCTGAGCGGCACACGGTCTTCGAGGATGGCCCGGTGATAGGGCAGAGAGAGCCACTCGGTCTGCCCGGTCAGCTCCAGTTGGCGGCGGAGCGCGGCGGGGTCCACGCGGATACCCATCGAAGAGAGCTCGTGGCGGCGCCGGGTCACCGGGTTCCACACCAAGAGATCTCCATTGAGACCATGGGTGAGCCGACCGCCCGGGTCGGCGACTGGGCTCGACCAGTCGTCGTAGTCAGCTGCCCGGAGCTCATGAGGAAAGCCGTCGGCCAGTGTCCAGCCGATCCCGATGATAAACACGGCGGGGATCTCCTGGAGGATGCGGGTCTCGCGCTGCTTGCGCGGGAGGTTGGGGTAGCGCTCCAGGACCTCCTCAGCATGGAGGAAGGTCACCTCGTCGGGCAGATCGGGATGCTCGCCGGCCAGCTCGGGATGGCGCCGGTGGGCCTCCTCCTCGGCCAGCTTCAGCACCCGCCAGATCCGCCTCACCACGTCCTTGAGGAAGTCGAGGTTCCGCTCCTCGGGACGGATTGCCAGCTCCCAGTCCCACTGGTCAACGTAGGCACTGTGGTCATGATCGAGGAAGTAGTCCTTTCGGACCGCGCGCATGTCGGTGCAGAGACCCTCGCCTGGGGCCATGCCGAACTGGGTCAGCGCCAGCCGCTTCCACTTCGTCGCCGCTTGGACGACCTCGGCCTCGATCGGATGAAGGTCCCTGTCGTTGCTGATGTGGAAACAGATCGGGGTGCGCGAGCCGTCACGATCGAGCATGTCGTTGACCCCGGTGTCGCTGGCCACGATCAGCGGGACCTGGACCATTGTCAGGCCCAGCTCGGCGCACAGCCGGTCCTCGATCAGCCGCTTGACAACGAAGATCTCCTCCTGCGTCTCCCGCAACCCCAGCCGCGGCCGGTAGTCGGTAGGAAGCACGGCGGCCACCTCGTCGTACGTACCGATGCCGGGCCCGGAGAGGTCAGCACGCTTGCCGTCGTCGAGCGCTGCGGAATCGCTACCGGTCGCTGTGTCCAGCGTGGACATGGCAGTCACTCCTCATGGTCAGAGCGATCCGACAAATACTGAGTCCCGAAGGCTTCCCTGCGCGGCTGCCTCGTCGAGTAGGTCCGCTGGCGTGGCACGCGCTGCTCGTGAAGCCTACCACCCTTCTGTTGCTCCCATTGATCCGAGGGGGCGTGTCGAGAGCGAGCGATGCCAAGGCCCGGTCGCGAACCCTCCGTCACAAACAGAGGCCCCCCTTACCCTTGGCTTGGGGAGCGTTCGTGACGCCGCCACGGAGACCGTACGGGACGCCGTCACCAGGGCCGCGACCCTCCCCCCGATGCGCGGCGGTGAGGTGTCGACGGTTCAGGGCGAGTTCGGCGACCGCGGGGTCTACACGGCGTGAGCGGCGGGACCGTGGCCGTCAAGCGGACCGCGCGCGAGGAGCGCCGCCAGGCGAACAGCGACAAGGTGAAGGTCCAAGCCGTTCGCGCGCCGGCGGCTCCTCTCGGTCCCGCTGCCGGGCAGGCGGCGCCCTCTGGTGGATGACGCGCTCGGTGCAATGTCCCAGGATCGGAACTCTCAGCGGTTACCCTCGCCTACCGCGTCCGAGGCCGAACCCACCGTCCGTACCCCCAGCCAAACCCCCACCGCGAAGGCACGAGGCGACACTAGGAGTTCTGAGGTTTCTTCTGCTGCTTAGCCAGGTCCAGCTGCACTCCCACCATGAGTAACCACGCACCTGCTATGAAGAAGGCGATGTTGATGATCATAGCAACTGAAGCCACGTATATCCCTGTGATGTGGCCAAGAATGAGGATCACGGCACCAACTATCTCAACCACATAGCATGCCACACCAACAGTCAGTCGCTTGAAACTGAGTCCAACAGAACTGCGTCCGCCTCTTCGAGCTTGTACGTAACCGCTGATGTAGGTGGTCGCCGCAATACACGCAACTACAAGCCATTCAGCGCCGACAGCCAGATGATTCTGCCCGCCCATGGTCGCAAAGGCACAGATCATAAAGACGTGAGTAAGGCCTGTTAGGTTACAGATCGCACGGTATCTATGATTGGCATCCTGCACAATGACATCAAGGTTGAGCGATATCGACACAAATACCAGTCCAGTCAGTGCGGCCGCACCGGTACCAACCAACTGAAAGAGGTTATCCCATGTTGCCGGATGATAAATATCGGCTGCCATGATCATTTCGCGTACTCTCAGCTCTCACTTATCCTGGTGGCTACGAAGCTTCTGCGGACAGCGCCGAACCCGGCTGGGGACCGCTGGAGTGCTCGCGCCGCCATCTGGAAGGCGGCAAGCGGTAGCGCTTGCTGAAGGCGCGGCTGAAGGCTGCTTCCAACTCGTAGCGACCATCGTCGCCACGACGTTCACCGGCTCACGAGTTTCGAGGAGAAGGCTGGCGGCGTTCGCGAGACGCAGCTGCGCAATATAGGTGGCTGGTGCCTCGCCGACCCGCCTGGTGAACCGGTCGGCGAACGCAGAGCGGGAGAGATTGGACCTCTGCGCCAAGCCTGCGATGGTCCACCGATGGGCAGGGTTGGCGTGGATCGTGGTCATGGCGTCGCCAACGACAGGTCCATCGCACCGGTCAGCCAGCCCGGCGTGGCGTCGCCGCTGGTTGCCCACGCACGCAACACCTGGATGAACATCAAATCCAGGATTCGAGAGATCATCTCTCGCGACCCCTGTGTGGGCTCGACCATCTCCTTCAGCAGCATCTGCGTGGCCACCTGCAGTCCAACGAGCGATGGGTCTCCCGCTGCTCTCAACTCGACGACCGGAGGCAGGCGGTGGAGCAGGTCTTCAGCGCGCGAGTAGTCGGCTGAGAACCTGCCGGTCAGTCAACGCGTCCCTTCTCCGTGGGTGATCCCCTCGACCCGGCTGGCGGCAGCGGCCAGTCGACGTGGGCTCACCCGTCGGCCATGCCGGATCACATGTGGCCGGCCGACCGGCAGCATGAAGACGTCGTCCTGCCGGTAATGATGCATCTCGGGCTGCTCGTCGAATTGCAAGTCCAACTCGCCCTGGCTCACGATGTGAATTGTCCCCCCCGGGTGATCGAATGAGATCGCGAACGGAGACGCCGGCGCGCAGCAGACGACCTCCTCACCTCGAAGTCGCACCGTTCTCAGGGAGCACTGAGAGCACGTCGCGCGATTGGACGCTGTCGCCATCGAGGCTGTGAAGCATGCTCTCCCCCCCTGTCGGACGATCTGCCAGGTGCTTCAATGATCCAAGCACAGGCCTTGCTCAATCGTAGCTCTCACCATGAGACCCGCGGGCGCCATCGGGCCTCCACCCCGGCGAGGCAGCTCTCCCTTCGGGATCTCGCTGGGCACCAAACAGGCCTTGTGCGCCTGGCCTCCGAACTGAGGCTTGGCCAAGCTGGTCCAGGGGAAGGCTCCACAGGTGCTCAGCGTTGCCCGGGTCGACCACGTGAGAGGCGACCCCACACTTGGGGGAGCGTTGAAGTCAGGCCGAGAAAGGAATCCTTGGGTCCCGCCGTCCCCGACGCATCAACCTGGTGGCGAAACCCGCTAGCGGGACGACGTCAGCGTTTCGGCTGCCTTCGCGATGAGCGAGGCGACCGCGCCAGGCTGGGACACGAAGATGGCGTGAGGCCCGGCCACCTCGACCACCGTGGCACCGGCGCGCTCCGCCATGGCGCGTTGGGCAGGCGGGGGGATCATGTGGTCATCGGTGGCGACGAGGTACCAGCTTGGCTTCACCCGCCAGGCGGGTTCGGTCACGGAGCCGTTGATCGCGTTGACGTGGCAGCCGACCTGGGAATCCGCCATGAATGCGGACTGCTCAGGGGTCACGTCCGCCGCAAATGCAGCACGGAACCCATCCCGGTCGAGGAACAGAAAGCCATCCTGCGGAGGCAGGATCGGTGGCACCGGTGCATCAGGGGGCGGGTTGGCGAGCAGTGTGCTCACGGACTCGCCCTTGTCGGGCGCATAGGCGGTGACGTAGACGAGGGCCTCGACCCGGGGGTGGGTACCGGCCTCGGTGATCACGGCTCCGCCGTAGGAGTGGCCCACCAGGACGACCCGCTTGCCCCGAGCGTCGATGACCTGGCGCGTCGCGGCTACATCGCCCTCGAGGGACAGCGTCGCGTTCTGGACGACGGCCACATCGTAGCCCTCCCGCTTGAGCTGGTCGTAGACCCCTCGCCAGCCGGACCCGTCGACGAACGCGCCGTGGACAAGCACGATAGTGGTGTCTGAACTCGTGTTCACAGTGGTTTCCTCTGGTTCCTTCTTCGCAAGCCTGAGTCGTTGTTGCGGCCGAAACTACCCTTGTCACACGTCCCGTCAGCGTTTACGACGATCACCCATCGTCAGGGGTTCCCAACCGTCGGAAGTCGCTCATGAGGTACGCAGGTGCGGTGGCGCTTCTCGTCCCGCAAGGGCATGGTAACGCTATGATTGACCCCTTTCCATGACCAAGACGCCGGAGAACTTTGCAGATCGTCCGGCGACGCGCACGTGGATGCTCTGCGCGCCCGCCAGTGAAAGACGAGTGCCTTCGCGTCTGACAGCGAGGACATCCCCGCCTGCACGCGGCTAACTGGGGGGTTCGTTCGGTTCAGCGTGGGCGCCTCCGCGTGGCGAGGCGCGGGGCCGCGCGGCTGTCACACCTCGTCGCTGACGAGGGCGCGCAGGCTGGCCATCGCGGCGTCGCCGGTGTCGTCCGGAAGAGAGCACCCGGGGGCGACCACGAACCGCGGCCCTAGATGCTTCACCAGAGCGGCGATGCGCGCCACCGTCGCCGGGTTGGCGGGACCGGATCTGTTCTCGGCGATGCCGCCCATCACCAGCTTGCCGGCCAGAGCCGCCGCGCCCGCCTCGAGGGTGATCGAGCTCTCCACCTCGCTCCAGCCCACCACCTGGACCGGGTAGCGCGCGTAGCGGTCGAGGCCGCCGTCGACCGCACCGTGGAGGTGGAGGAGACGGAACTCCGCTCCCGCCGCACCGCGGAGACCCGCCAGGTCATAGGGGACACCGAGCTCGGCGTACTCGCCGTCGCTCAGCACGTCCTGTCCCCAGCAGGAGTAGTACACGCCGTCGGCCCCGGCATCCACGCAGGCGGCGGCGAGGTCGTGGACGACCCCGGCGAGGGCCCAGAGGACGGCGTGAGCCACGGGTCGCTCCCCGTCCGCCATCTCGCGCAGCCCGACCGGGCCGCACCACAGGCCGATCAGCGCGAGAGGAGAGAAGAGGGTGACCAGCAGCACGTCGTCGCCGCCCAGCTCCCCTCTCGCCAGCTCGACCGCGCGCACATACTCAGCCGCGCGACCGACGCTCATGACCCCCCCGAACCGCCGCAGCTGGGCGACCTGCGAGAAGGACGAGAGTGCACCGTCCGCGAAGAGGAGCGGGATGTCGGGCATGAGCTTGGCCGCAGCCAGGCGGTGGTCGCGGTAGAAGCGCACGGTCTTGCGCGCCAGCGCCCGCGGCTCGTCGATCCGGAAGTGTTTCCAGAGCAGGATGGGCGGCTGGTCCAGGGGCTCCGACCGGATCAGCGAGCGCAGCGGGCTGGTCCGACCAGAGAGAGTCACCATATCTCCTGCATCAGGCTCCGCCAGCGCCCACCTCAGCGCCCGGTCGATCGATGGTCCGATCAGAAGGTACTCCCTCCGGGGCATTCAGGGCTCCTGGCCGGCCAGATCTCCTCTCACACCGCCGCCTCGGGCCCTTCACCGGTTGGGGTGGAGCCCGGCCGAAGCCGGGCTCCACCTTCTGCCCTGTCGACTGGGCGAGATTACGCCGCGACCACCGCCTCGACCGGAGAGCCGGTGCCGCCTCGGGCCTCGCGGGTCTCGCCGGCGACCAGGGCACCCGGGTTGAACCCCTTGAAGGTGAGCCACAGGCCCAGGAACGCCTCCCAGAGGAACTCCGGGACCGTCGCTATGCCCTGCCACGCGGAGCCTGCCGCGAAAAGGCCGAACAAGATCGCGATTCCCGACGCCGCGAGCAGAGGTCCTCCAATGAGCCCCAGCAGGGCCACGCGGCGGGGCACCAGGCCGGACCGGTACATCAGGTAGCCCAGCATCAGCCCGCTCCCGAGGCCGGCAATGAAGCCGGGCCCGAGCAGGAACGTCCAGTTGTGGATGGCGACGAGCGACTTGCCAATCGCGACCAGCGAGCCCGCATCGACGCCCGCCACCCCCTGCCGCAACGTCACGATCGCAAGGAGGGTGACGATGCCGACCAGGATGAACGTGCATTCAACAAGGCGCGCGGCGACGTAGCCGAGGGCGAGACCTTCGTTCTGCCGCTTGAGGATCGGGAACAGCACGACGGCGGTGCCGATGTTGGTGATGATCAGAAGCAGCTCCATGAACGCCCCCAGGAGCACGCGGGTGTCGGCGCCGCCACCACCGGTGACGAAGTTCGCGTCGGTGAGAACCGGTCCGTATGCAAAGACTCCGGCAATCGCCGTGACGAAGGTGAGGATGAAGAACACTCCCGCAACCAACGCGGTCCGTCTTGTCGAGTTCACCTGGACTCCTCCTCTTGATCTGGTCGTTCTCTTTATGGCTCTTGGATTCATCTCAATCTCCTTAGGTCTCCCGAGGTCCCGCCGCGGTGCCCACCGGCTGCCGAAGGGGTGGTCAGCGGAGGGCCATCAGCCTCCTCCGTCCGCTCCGATCCCCCCATGTGAGGATTTGCCCTGCCCACCAGCCGTGGAAACCACCGGCGTCGAGGTCAGGCCGACGACTTCGTAACCGCGCAGTGCTTCGAGAAACGGCTGAACGCTGCCGCTCACGAGACAGCGCAGTCGACGGCCGGCGACCTCCACGTCGCTGACCCCTGACGCCCGCCCTATCTGTCCGGTTGGGGGGAGGCCGACGAAGGTGACCTCGACTCGGCGGGTTGGAAGCTCCTCGTTCATACTGACGAGCGTGAGGGAGCAGCCAGGAGCGCGACATCGTCAGGATTGCTGATTCGATACGTAGTCGACCCGATGGCGAGCATGCCCGCGTGACAGCTCAGGTCCGGGATGGCCCGGCCTAGGCTCCGGTCGGGCAACCTTCCCGCGGAGGTGACCAGCTTCGTCGGCCGCCGCCGGGAGCTTGGCGAGATCAGGCAGAAGCTCGCCACCGCCCGCCTGGTCAGCCTCGTCGGCCCAGGCGGTGTGGGGAAGACCCGACTTGCACTTCGGGCGGCACGCGATCTCGAACGCGGGTTCGCGGACGGCGCCTGGGTGGCCGAGCTGGCTGAGGTTCGCGATGGGTCGCTCGTGAGCAACGCCGTGGTGGCGGCGCTCGACCTCCGAGACCAGGCCGCGACGAAGCCCCTGCAGATCCTTCTCTCCCACCTGCGGGAGAAGCACCTGCTCATCCTCCTCGACAACTGCGAGCACCTCCTCGGCGCGGCCGCCCAGCTCGTGGGCGACATCCTTCGCGCGGCACCCGAGGTGCGGGTGATCACCACCAGTCGGGAGCCACTTCAGGTGCCGGGCGAGCACGTGCTCCCCATCCCGCCGCTGGACCTACCTCTGGGAGGTGGAGCAGAGCCACTCGCCCAACTCCGACAGAACGAGGCCATCGCGCTGTTCAGCGCGCGGGCGGCAGCTGCGTCAGGTGCGTTCGAGCTGACCGGTGCGAACCAGGCGACCGTCATCCAGCTGTGTCGACGACTCGACGGCCTGCCTCTGGCCATCGAGCTGGCTGCGGTCAGAACCCGCGTCCTCACTTTGGACCAGATCCTCGACCGCCTCGGTGACCGATTCGCGCTCCTCACAGCAGGGGGCCGGGCCGCGCTTCCTCGTCATCAGACGCTCCGAACCACCGTCGACTGGAGTCACGACCTGCTGGCGCCGGGCGAGCAGGCGCTCCTGAGGCGGTTGGGCGTCTTCGCCGGCCGGTTCACCCTCGAGGACGTCGAGGCGGTCTGTACGCCGGGTGAGCGGGCATCCCATGCCCTGGAGGCGATGTCGTCGCTGGTTGACAAGTCGCTGGTGATGAAGGAGGAGGTCAACGGCCTCGGGTGCTTTCGACTGCACGAGACCATGCGTGAGTACACCAACCTGAAGTTGCAGGGAGCGGGCGAGGCGGACCTGCTCCAAGAGCAATACGTCGAGCACTACCGGACCAGGTGCCGGCAATCTGCAGACCAGGCCTGGTCGCGAACGCTGGAATGGCTCGCCTGGACCGAGCTGGAGATCGACAACATCCGATCGATCCTGCAGAGATGCATCGCGTGCGCGGATGCACAGTGCGGGCTCGAGCTCGCCGGCTCAATGGCGTACTACTGGATCATGCGCGCGACCACGGAAAGCGTGCGCTGGCTCGACGAACTCTTCGCGTCCGGACCGAGTTCGCCGCACACCCTTGCGCGGGCGTACCGGCTTCGGGGATGGTTGAGCCTGCTGCAGGTGGATCCTGTCGCCGCCCGGCCGTGGCTTGCTCGGGCGATAGCGGCCGCGCGAGAAACGGGACCGCTTTCGCTGTTGTCGGAATCACTCACGACGGCTGCAAACGCTGAGACCGTAGCGGGTGATGCGGTGGCCGCCAGGAGGTTCCTCGACGAGGCCGAAGCGTTGAGCTCGCAACTCTCCGACTATCCGTCGACCGTGGGCGTGATCCAGGCTCGAGTTGTCGCAGCGATGTTCCGAGGCGATCGAGATGCGGCCGGATCAGCCGCGTGGGAAGGTGTGCGGGTGAGCAGGGACGTGGGTGACCTCTACATGCTTGGGCAGATGCTGCTCAACGTGGGCCTCGTCGCGATGATGGGCGGTGACTTGGAGGCGTCGCAACCACGATTCCTCGAGGCGCTGGGGGTCGCTCAACAGATCGACGATCGCGCCGCCCAGTTCTTCTTGCTGAACGCTCTCGGCTGGCATGCCGCGAGCTCCGGCCAGCCGCGCTTGGCGGCACGGCTCCTCGGCGCGGCGGAGACCGTCGGAGCCGGGGCCGGCTCGGGGGTCGCTGGACCGTTTGTTCCCATGGTCGCGGCAGCCAAGGAGTTGTCGATCGGGGCGCTGGGGACGGCGAAGTTCGATGCCGCATTTGAGGCAGGCAGGCGCTTGAGCCGCGGCGAGGCGGTGCGCCTCGCGCTTGGCGCTCCCGATCACGTCGAGGTCCCTGCTGCTGGCGCGGGCGCCGGGCCCCTCGCCGCGCGCGAGCTGGAGGTCGCGCGGTTGATCGCCGAGGGAATGACCAACAAGCAGATCGCTGCCCGGTTGTTCATCTCCGACCGCACCGTCGCCACTCATGTCGGCCACATCCTCAACAAGCTTGGGTTCAACTCTCGCGCCGAGGTGGCCGGCTGGATGGCATCGACAAATCGATGACGGTTGCCGAGCCGTCAGCCTGCTGACGGCGTGCGACGGGCTCCGGCCGGTGAGGGCTGGGACGAGCGAGCGCCGCGGCATCCAACCACTACAGACTTGTCGTCCCTGCCTCCGCCAGAGCTGGTGGGAAATAGAGCCGGCGCGACCGGGAGAGCGGGCGCCTGAATGGTGAGTGGCGGCGCCGCCTGAGCGGCGGACATCACGATGGGCTCGGCGGACCTTTACGATGGGATCGATGACCGATGTCGTGATCGTGGCCGCGGCCCGGACCCCCTTCGGCAAGCTGGGCGGCGGGCTCAGCGCGCTCCCCGCCGTGGAGCTCGGGGCCGCGGTGATCCGCGAGGTGCTGGCGCGCACCGGGACCGCTCCCGGCGAGGTCGACCAGCTGATCATGGGCACCGTGCTCGCCGCCGGGCAGGGCCAGGTCCCCTCCCGCCAGGCCGGGCTCCGCGCCGGCCTGCCCGCCTCGGTCCCCTCCTTCACCGTCAACAAGGTCTGCGCCTCGTCTCTCAAGGCGGTCAACCTCGCCGCCCTGCTGATCCGGAGCGGCGAGGCCGAGGTGGTGGTGGCGGGGGGCATGGAGTTCGATGTCCCGCTCCCCCTACCTGCTCGAGGAGCAGCGCTTCGGGAGCAAGCTGGGCGATCGGGTGGCGGTCGACGCTCTGATGCGTGACGGCCTCTGCTGCCCGGTCGACGGCCTCCAGATGGGGGTCCACGGCGACCAGGTGGCGGCCGAGCTGGGGGTCACCCGGGAAGAGCAGGACGCCTGGGCCCTGCGCTCGCAGCGGCGCTACGCGGAGGCTCTGGCCGCGGGCCGGCTGGCCGCGGAGATCATCACCGTGGCCACCCCGAGCGGCGAGGTCGGCGCCGACGAGCAGCCCCGACCGGACACCTCCGCGGCCAAGCTGGCGACGCTCCGGCCCGCCTTCTCCGAGAACGGCACGATCACCCCGGGCAGCGCCCCGGGGATCAACGACGGCGCCGCAGCGCTGCTGCTGATGTCCGCGGAGCGGGCCCGGGCAGCCGGCCTCAGCCCGCTGGGCCGGTGGGTCACGGCCGCCGATTCGGCCGCCGAGCACCCCTACCTGGCCACGGTCCCGGCCCTTGCCGTCGAGCGGGCCCTGGCCCGGACCCGGGGCGAGGTGACCATCGACCGGCTCCAGGCGGTTGAGATCAACGAGGCCTTCGCGGCGGTGGCCATCACCGCCACCCGGATGCTGGAGGTGGACCCCGAACGGGTCAACGTCAATGGCGGGGCGATCGCGGTGGGCCACCCCATCGGCGCTTCCGGAGCCCGCATCCTGATGACCCTGCTCTACGAGATGGGCCGGCGCGGGGGTGGCTACGGCGCCGCCGGCATCTGCAGTGGCATGGCTCAGGGCGAGGCGACCCTGGTCCGGGTGGACGGGTGAGCCGCCGCCCCCTCGGGGCGCGGCCGCAGGCAGCTGTTGATAGGTCCCCATCGGAGAAGCGGCTCGTCCATCCGCAACATCCGCTGCATGGAGGGGCCGGCCCTCCGGCCGGCCCCTCCATGCTGACTAACCGGAGACCCTTCGCCGCCCCCTGAAGACCATTCCGATTGCGAAGAGCCCGCAGAGCACCAGTGCCATGCCCAGCCCGATCAGGGGCACGCTGCGCGCCGGCACCGCTCCGCGAGTTGAGGGGGCGGAGCCGCCTGGGCCTCCGCCGGTGACCGGGACCGTCGACGTCGCGGCAGGCGGGTCGCCAGCGATCGTCACCTTCTGAGACCTGGCGGTCTCACTGTTGCCTGCGTTGTCGACGGAGAAGAATCTGATGGTGCTGGTCACCGAGATGGTGAAGGCCCCGCCATAGACGGTGCTCGACGTGGCGGGCGTCGCTCCATTGGTGGTGTAGTAGGTGGCCTTCACGCCGGAGCCGCCGCTGTTGTCGGTGGCCGTCAGACTGACAGTCACCGGGGCCGTGTACGTCCCTGCCGAGCAGGCTCCTCCGTTGCAGGCGATGCTGGTCGTCGGCGCGGTCCTGTCGATTTGGATCAGCGCGGACTTCACCGCCTCCCTATTGCCGGCGTTGTCAACCGAGAAGAACTTGACAGTGCTGGTGCTCGACACCGAGAACGCCCTGCTGTAGACGCTGCTCGACGTCGTCGGTGTCGCCCCGTTGGTGGTGTAGTAGCTGGCCTTCACCCCAGAGCCGCCACTGTTGTCGGTCGCGGTCAGGGTGACGCTCACCGGCGAGGTGCTGTACCATCCCGTCGAGCAGGTGCCGCCGTTGCACAGGACGCTCGTCGTCGGTGCGATGGTGTCGATCTGGACGATCTGGGACTTCACCGCCCCCCCATTCCCCGCGTTATCGACGGCGAAGAACTTGACCGTGCTGGTGGCCGAGACCGGGAACGGTCCGGAGTAGACGGTGCTCGACGTGGTCGGTGTCGATCCGTTGGTGGTGTAGTAGATGGCCTTCACCCCGGAGCCGCCACTGTTGTCGGTTGCGGTCAGAGTGATGGTCACCGGTGAGACACCATACCATCCAGTCGCGCAGGCCGCGCTGTTGCAGGTGATGGTCGCGGTCGGCGCGCTCGTGTCTATCTGGATCAGCTCGGACTTCACGGCCTCCTTGTTACCAGCGACATCGATTGAGAAGAACTTGATGGTGCTGGTCTTGGCGACCGTGAACGATGCTTGATAGACGGTGCTCGAGGTGGTCGGTGTCGTGCCATTCGTGGTGTAGTAGATGGCCTTCACCCCAGAGCCGCCGCTGTTGTCGGCAGCCGTCAGAGTCGCGGTCACCGATGCCGAGTACCAGCCGCTGGAGCAGGCGGTTCCGCTGCAGGCAATGGTCGTGGTGGGCGGTACGCCATCAACCTGAACCAGCTCGGACTTCACCGGCTCCGCATTCCCGGCAGCATTTACCGAGAAATACTGAACAGTCGAGCTCTGAGAGACGGTGAAGGCACCGCTGTAGACAGAGCTGGAGGCGGTCGGAGTCGTGTTGTCTGTGGTGTAGTAGGTGGCCGTGACCGGGGAGCCGCCGCTGCTCGCGGTGGCAGAGAGCGTTCCGGTGACCGAAGCCGTGTACCACCCACTGGAGCAGGTCGCTCCGTTGCAGGCTATGGTCGTGGTGGGTGCGCCCGTGTCAACCTGAATGGTCTGAGATTTGACGGACTCGCTGTTTCCCGCGGTGTCCACCGAGAAGAACTTGACCGTCGAGGACTGAGAGACGGTGAACAGCACAGTGTAGACCGAACTAGAGGTGGTCGGAGTCGTGCCATCGGTGGTGTAGTACGTTTCCGCAATCGGCGAGCCGCTGTTGCTGACCGGCGTGAGGGAGACGGTCACCGCGGCGTTGTACCACCCGCTGGAGCAGGCCGCTCCGTTGCAGGCGATGGTCGTGGTTGGCGGGGCCGCGGTGGCGATAGTGATCAACTGGGACTGGTAGGGTTCCTGATTGCCCGCGTTATCCACCGAGAAGAACTTGATGGTGCTGGTCGCCGAGATCACAAACGGCGCCGTGTACAGGGTGCTGGTCGGGGTCGGCGTCGAGCCGTCAGTGGTGTAGTAGGTGGCCTTGACCCCGGAGCCTCCGCTGTCGGTGGCGCTGAGGCTGACGGTCACCGGGCCGGTGTAGACCGCCGTCTGGCAGGTCGCGCTGTTGCACTGGATCGACGTGACCGGCGGAGTGGTGTTCGAGGAGTTCATGACCTGGGCCACGTCCTTCACGACCACTCCCACCGGGGCACCGCCGGGCTGCCCGGCGGCGTTCAGCCAGTCAAGGAACTGTCCGAAAACGTCCTGCATGGTCGACGCGGTGTCGGTGTTGCAGTCCTCGTAACTGGGGTCGGCGGTCGGGCAGATCTCGTGGAAGATGAGGGGTACCCAGCCCCCGCCGTTAGCGACGGCAGCGTTGACGAAGGCCTCGAGGTCATTCAGGCTCTTCATCGCCGGTTGGTCGACATCCACCGCAGGGATGGCATAGGGATCGGCCGGGGGAATGGACCCGGCCCAGGGTGCCGTGGGGGTTGTGACCGACATCGAGAGGTTGCCCGCGGTCCTGGCGTCCTCGAAACCGCAGGACTTGACGATCGCCTCGACCGCGGCGGTGTAGGCGCCGTCCGGGTAGGCAAACGAGGTGGGATCGGGAACGCCGCTGGCGATCAGGTCGTTCCGCTCGGTGCAGACATCTGCGGTGGTCACAGCGGTGCCGTCGTCCGCGAGCTCGACGGTGAGGTCCTCATGGTTGACCGTGTGGCCGCCGATGTCGAAGCCATCCTTGTACAGGGTGAGGATCTGTGCGTACGTGAGCTGCTCATCGTCCGTGTTCGACGGGTCGATCATGTAGAAGGTGGCGGTCATGTTGTGGGAGAGCAGCAGGGGCACGCCGTAGTTGTAGGTGCTCAGGTAGCCGTCGTCAAAGGTGAGCGAGACCACCGTCCGCGAGGGCCCGACGAGGATGTCCTGGGTGGTGACCGCTCCGACGTTGCCGGCAAGGTCGACCGAGTAGAACTCCACCACGTACTCGTAGGCCGGTGTTGCCGGCGACGGCTGGGTGAGGGTGAAGGGTCCGGTGTAGATCGTGCTCGCGGAGGTCGGGGTGGTGTCGTCAGTGGTGTAGTAGGTGTCGGCGATCCCCCAACCCGAGTTGTCGACGGCGGTGAGGGTCACCGCGACCTGGCCGTTGTATGCGGCTGTCGAGCAGGCCGCCCCGTTGCAGCTGATGCTGGTGGTGGGTGGGATGCCGTTGTTGGACGGCTCCTGGATGGTCAGCGACAGCGTATGGGCGGTCTCCTGGTTGCCGACGTTGTCCCACGACGCGTACTTCAGCGTGGTGGATGCGGTCAGCGGGATCGGCCCGGTGTAGAGGGGGCTCGCCTGGGTTGGGGTGGTCCCGTCGGTGGTGTAGTGGGTGCTGGCCACCCCGGAGCCGAGGTCGGTCGCCTGCAGGGTCACGTCGACGGTGCCGTCATAGGTGGCCGTCTGGCAGGCTGCCCCGTTGCACAGCGCCGTGGTCGTCGGCGCGCTCGTGTCGTTCTGGGTGGCGGTCCTCCCCATGGTCTGGAAGACGGCTCCGCTGGGAGCACCGGTTGTCCCGGCCGCCTGCATCCAGCTGACGAAGCTCTGCAGGTCGGCGAGCTCGATGTAACCCCAGGATGCGGTGCAGGCCGAATAGTCGGCCGCATCGTCTGCCTGTGAGCACACGTTCTGGATGACGATGGGCACCCAGCCTCCGCCGGCGTTGGCGGCTGCGGTCACCAACGCCTCGAGGTTGGCCAGGGTGACCTGTTGCGGGGCATACGCATAGACGGCCATCCAGTCGTGGGGAGGAAGGCTGTCGGCGTACGTCCCTCCGCTCGGAGAGAGGCTGCCGCCGCTTCGGGCGTTGCCATAGCCGCAGCCCTCCACCTCGCTCTCGGTGGTGGAGTTGTAATCTCCATCGGGGTAGGCGAAAGTGTACGGCGTGATCCCGTGGGCGATGAGATTCTGGCGGTCGTTGCAGATGTCGCTGGTCGCGTTCGGGTCGGTGGTCAGGTCGGCGCCGTCGACCGTCTTACCACCGATCTCGTCGTTCGCCGCGGCCAGAGCGGAGAGATCGGCCCACGACATGAACCCAGAGGCACTGCCGACCGTCCCGCTGTTCACGTAGAAGGTTGCGTGCACACCTTGGGGTTGCAGAGCCTGCGCGAAACCCAGGTTGTATGCACTGAGGGTGTCGTTGTCGAAGGTGAGCGAGACGATCGTCGAGCCGGCGGCCCGGGCGCCGACGGCTCCGAGGGTGCCGAGGCCGAACATCAGAATTGCCACCGTCATGAGAGCGGTGGTCAGTCGGATCCCGCGCCCGGGGGGCTGCCCCGACCGGGTCTGCCGTGGTGCCGCAGGTTCGTCACGCCGTCCGATGATTTGATGATCCACGTCTTCCACCTCCGCTACCCAGTCACCCGGACCGCGATCGCCAACCTGGAAGAGGTCGGCGCTCGCGGTTCCATCGAATTCCCATGTCCGAAAACGGTTAGGCCTGTATCGGCCCGGTCTGTCTTGTCGTTCAGCTCACCAGGCAGAGGGGCCCGGTGATCGAGGACCGGGCCGCCGACGAGCCGCCGATAAACTGCCAGGTAGGCGCTCTCCTGCCGGTCCCAGGCAAGTCGCTGCTCGACCAGTTGCCGCCCCCTCCGTCCCATCTCGGCACGCCGTGGGGGATCGTCGAGCAGGCGGTCGACGAGCTGGGCCATCTCGGCGACATCCCCCGGCCGGGCGTAGGCCGCAGCCCCCTCGGCGAGGGCTCTCGTCTCCTTCAGGTCGAAGCTCACGAAGGGCACGCCGAAGGCCATGTACTCCATACCCTTGACCGGCGAGACGATCGCTTCGAGGTTCGACTCCAGGCCGAGGTCCGCTGTCGACAGGTAAGCGCTTCGCTGTTCTGGGCCCGCCCAGCCGGTGAACGTCGTCCAGGGCAGCAGGCCGAGACCCCTGGCCAGGTGCTCGGAGGCGATCCGGCTCTCGCCATCGCCGAGGAAGGCGAAGTGGCAGTCGGTTCGCCCCCGAACGGTGACCAGGTGATGGATCACCCGCAGGGCGACGTCGACCCGGTCCTGAGGGCCCATGAAGCCGAGCCAGCAGCAGAGGAACGGTCTCTCCCGCTTCAGCTCCGGCTGCGGCGGCTGCGGGCGCACCTGGGCGAGGACCGGTCCGTTGCCGACCACGCTGACCGTTCCCCAGGGCAGGCCACCTCTCCGGTACACCGTGCTCTCCAGCGAGCGGTTCACCGTGATCACGTGATCAGCAGCGCGAAAGCTGCGCCGTTCGAGCCAGAGCAGGGCGCGGTGGACAGCGCCGTCGCGGCGCCCGTAACGGGCTTCGAACAGCTCCGGAGAAAGCTCGCGCTGGTCGAGGACGAGGCGCCCGCCGATGAGCTTGAAGGGTGCCCCGATCGCGAAGTAGATGTCGGGAGTGCCGCTCACCTGGATGGCGTCGAATGGTTCAGAGAGATAGACCTTGACGGTGAGCCAGGCGGCCATCGCGAATGAGTAGCCGTATTCGCGGATGAATCCCAACTTGCTCTTGGCATCGTTCGGGGCCCGGTAGTCACAGACTCGAGCCAAGGGGAAGTCGTGGTTGCCGGCATCCCTGCGGCAGATCACGCTGACCCGATAGCCGCTTCTCGCCAGCGACGCCACCTGCTTCTGCAGCCGGTGGTCGCGGGCGAGCGCAATGTTCTCGACGACGAGCAGGATGTGCGGCCGGTCTTGGCGGTTGCCCGTCCGCGACACTGGCGGCGCCTTCCCTGGCCCGGTTCGGCTCATCCCACCACCACCCCATTGCCCGCAGCCGAGATCGCCCGACCCGTGGGCCGCGCACCATTGCCGTGCTGTTGCGCCGGAGCGACAAGCCGGATGGTGCCGTCCTCGATGTGCAGTTCCGTCACCGAGCCGCGGTTGACCGTCCGGCGCCACTCCTCGCCATCGGCGCCGGTCAATTCCATCAGCACCAGCCGGATCATGACGGCGTGGGTCACTGCCGCCACCGCCTCACCGGGATGCCGGGAACCGATGAGATGCAGCGCCGCGAGGATCCGCTCTTGCGCGTCCAGGAGTCCCTCGCCTTGGGGGCAGACCGCTTGCCTGGGCGACGACAGGTACAGGGCGAAGGCATTGGCGTCGTAGATCGCCGCCTCCTGCGCCGTCATCCCCTCCCAGGCACCATAGTCAACGTTGTTCAGCCCGGGAAGGATGCGAAGGTCGGGAAGCTCGGCCAGTTCGGCGATGATCTCCGCCATGGCGATGGTGCGGCGAAGCGGACCCGCATACACGGCGGTCAGGCCGATTTCGGCAAGCCGCCGGGCGGCTTCGACTGCGTCCCGGTAACCCTGCACGTCAAGCGGGACGTCCCGACGGCCCCGATAGCGGTCCTCCAGATTCAGGGTGGTGGTGCCATGCCTGACCAGGTACACCCGGCAGGCGGTTGTCTGACCCTGCCGTGGGCGGGTGATCATCAGTTGGCTAGCCATCGAGACTCCTCCCCCTAACCGTGCGTCCACCCATCTCGGCAGGCTCAGAGCCTGGAACGCTGGCAAGCGATGGGCCGGCGGCCGAGGTCGCGGGCTGCACGCCGGAGCCGCCGTCGCCGGCCACGAGGACAGGCTCTTGCGGCCTTGCTTCTGGGGCCGACGGCGGAGCCGGCAAGCGCCGCACCGGGCCCACGTTGTCGAGCACGCAACCAATAATCCGGTCCCGCGCATACTCGAGCTGACAGGTTGCCGCCCGCAGCTGGACCCGGGTGGAGAGCTTGGCGTCGGCGACAAGCAGAACAGCCGCGGAGCCCTCGACCAGCGCCCCGGTGTCCGCGCTGGCCAGTACCGGAGGAGCGTCGATCACCACCAGATCGGCCCGGTTGCGAAGCTGATCGAGGACCCACGGGAAGAGCGGGAGTTGCAGCAACGCCCCCGGGTCGGGGACCGCCGGGCCGGAGGAGAGCAGCTGGAGCCCGTTCAGGTTGGTGTCGCGCAGCGCGCATTGGAGAGTGGCCTGTCCGGTCACCACGCTGGTGAGCCCGACGCTGTTGTCCATGCCGAAGAGCTCGTGAGCGCGCCCCGGCCGGAGATCGGCCGAGAGCAGGATGACGCGCCGGCCAGAGGCGGCCAGTGTGGCCGAGAGGTTGGCGGCGACAGTGGTCTTCTCCTCCCTCCCCGGGCTTGTCACCAAAAGGGTGTCAGCCCCTTGCCAGGCCATCACCTGCAAAAGCCGCGTCCGCAAGTTGCGGTATGCCTCGGCAACACGGCTATCCGGGTTGCGAACCACCACCAGCCGATCCGCCGGACTGTGCTTCTTGCTGCGAAACGCAGGCAGCACACCGAGGACTGGGATGCCGGCTTGGGCCTCGAGGTCATTCACCCCGCGCACCCGATCATCCAGGGTGTCACGGAGCCAGGCCACTCCCAACCCGAGGCACAAGCCCAGACAGAGGGCCACACCGACATCCAGCTTGCGGGTGGGACTCGACGGCCCCGTGGGCACACCGGCATTGCTGATGATCTCCGCCTGTGGCGTGCTGGGCGAGGGGTGGGTGGCCCGATACTCAACATAGGCAGAGGCAACACCCTGGGCGAACACCTCCGCCCGCTGGGGGTTGGCGTCCGTGATGGAGATCTCGAGCAGGTCCCCATCGGCAGGAACCGTAACCGAAAGTTCGCTCTCCAAAGTGCTCACGGAAGTACCCAGGACCGGTGCGGCCATCGAGAGCACCGATTGGGATTTGGCAACTCCTTCCTCCGTTCCCATCACCAAGGACGCCAAGCTGCTGTCCGCACTGGAGGCGGGGGGATAGACCACGACCTCAGCTGTGGCCGTGTACATCGGGGTCATGAGCTCGACCGCCGCTCCCGCGGCAGCGGTCACCAGCAGCGTGACACCGACGATCCAGAACAAGTTCGCCCTGAGAAACCGCCACCAAGAACCAGGCTCGGGGGGAACCCTCGACGGCGGAGGGGCAGCGCTGTTCCCGTCTAGGCGAGCCGGTCGCAATCGAGGAGCGTCCAGCGCAGCCTCGTGGGGATGACCGTTACGGGACCCACGGCTCGCTCGCGGAGTTAGGGCTTTGTCCAAGCCGTCGGACCTGTCTACGACCACATCAGACCTCCTCGGAGGAATGCCCAGGAATGGGCCGGACGGGAGTTCCTCGGGAGCCCTCGTACAGGGGAACAGAAAGGGCCAAGAGGATGAACAGGGCATCCCCTGATCCTCGAAAGGTGAGGTGGGGGTCGAAGATCATCATCACGGCCACCACCACCACGGCGACGAATAGCGCTGTGCCCGCAACATCGACGGCGTCGAGATTGCGTCGGGCCGCCTGCCAGCCGCGCCTAGCCCCCGCGATGACGAAGACGAGGAAACTACCCAGCAGAGGCAGGCCGCCTCCCCAAAGCAGCCAGGTGTAGCCACTTTCGATCCAGACATAGCCGGTGCCTTGGGTGGAGACAGCAATCCGGGCGGCAGGTCTGACCCCGAGAATGAAGTTCCAGTTCGAGAAGAGCTGGGGCCAGAAGTAGCCCTCCAGATTCTGCAGCCGCGTGGTCCAGCTCACAGGGAGGCCGGTGATCGATTGAAACCCGCTCAGGCGGGCGGCGATCACGGGTTCCATCACCAGACCACCCAGGATTGCCACCGGGATGGCAAACTTGAGCAACCGAGCGGAGTTGGTGATGACCATGATGCAGATAAGCCCGCAAACCAGGCCGATGGCGCTGGAGAACTCACCCGCCGAGAGGGCGGCCACGGTGAGCAGCGCAGCGATACTCGCCAGAAGGATCCGGCGCCGATGGTCGCGTAGCCAGAAGCCGGTGATGATGGCGAGGTTGAAGATCATCAGGTCAGCGGTCGCCGCGGGCAACCCCAGGGTCGAGCTCCCTCGAGCGGAGTAGGCATTGGCATACCCGTCAGGAGCGTAATAATCAGCGAGAAGCCGGACCACGCCGGAGACTCCCAACGACTGCAGGATGGCGAGAACGGCCACCACCGTGGCGGCGGCGATTGAGATCCAGAGGCAGCGCCGGACCTCTAGGTCGGTGCTGACTGAGAGCCGGATGAGGACGTAAAGCCCCACAAACTTCCAGAGCACCAGGGCGTAGAGCAAATCGTCGCTGGTGATCGCCCGCTGACGCACGCCCATCCAGGCAAGCGGGAGCACCGACGAGCAGACGGCGAGGAGAAGTACCGACACCTCGACGGCCCCGAGTCGCAGCCGGGGCAGCTCGCCGGAGCGCAGCCGGTAAAGGCAACGGGAGATCAGGGCCACCCCGACCAGAAGGTCGATGGCCTCGTTGGGTCGAAGCAGGGGTAGAGCCGAGCCCCGATTGATCCCCGTGGTGAGCGGGGTGAGCCCGATCACCAGGTAGGCAGCCAGGACCGGCCACCGCCACACCGCCACAACCACCAGCATCACAAAGAGGACGAGAAGGGCTTGCAACGGATAGACGGTGCTGACCGCGCCAACTCCAAGAGCACCGATGAGGCACGGCAGGTAGAACCATTGAAAACCGGCCCGACCTCGAGCGCGCGAGATCAACGCCGCGCTCCAGGTCGAGGCCATGGTTGGTTGGAAGATTCCACCCCTATCCATGGAAGGCCTCGGCAACTACCCGTCGATTCTTCATGCGGAGCTGGTTGAGGCCCCCGACAAGCCAGCCCAATTCGGGGGTCTTCCAGCCCGCCTGAAGAGCCAGGAAGATCGCCGCGCCGACCAGTACCGCGGCGAAGATGCCGATCCGCGAGCCGAGGGAGTGGCCGAGCCAGGCCGGAATGGCGGTGGCGACCAGCCAGGCCGGTCCGGCCATGACCATGGCGCCGCCCACGAATCTCAGCAGCGAGGGGGTGAGCCGCTGGGTTCCCTGATGGCCGAGCGTGCGCCACATCCGAACCGTCAGATGAGCGGCGCCCAGGGCCACCGACACCGACAGGGCGAGTCCGACGACGAGGAGCACAGTCGGCCCCTGGACAAATAGCGCGAGGCTTGCCAATCCCAGGCAGCTGACCGCCTGCACCACCATCGAGATGAGCGGCGAGCGGGTGTCCTTGCGGGCGTAGGAGGCGTAGGTCAGGATCATGAACATGGTCTGTCCGACCACCGCCCCAGCCAGGGCAACCAGGGAGAGGGCGACCATGCTGACTCCTTGGTAACTGTCCATCCGGCCGAAGGAAATGGCCCGGGCCAGCGGCATGGCCAGGCACAGATACCCCACCGCGGCCGGGATGGTGATGAAGAAGCCCAGGGCTAGACCGCGGACCAGGGTGTCCCGGAACCCGGCGAGGTCGGAGATCAGATGCATCCGGGCGAGCCGCGGCAAGAGGGCAAGCGCCACAGGCGTGGCGCCCAGGGCGATCGCCAGGTAGTAGAAGTTGAGGGCGATCTGGAAGGCGATCACCCCCCCGGGCAGCCGGTTGGCCAGCACCAGCAGGAAGAGAACCTGGAGGGCGATGAGCCCTTCCTGTCCCAGCGAGGGCAGGGCGCGGCGGATGACCACGCGAACCTCCGGGTCGTGCCAGCCCGCCCGCGGCCGCAGCGTGACCCCGGCGTGCCGAGCTCCCCACCACTGGGTGGCCGCGTGGAGACCGACGGCGCCTGTCGAGCCGAGTCCGAGCAGCAGCATCTCGCCAAGGGGCACATGGCTCAGGCTGGTGCCGGTTCCGTAGATCACGGCCACGGCGCCGAGCACGGCGATGGTGCCCAGGTTCTCGAGCGCCGGTGCCCCAGCGGCCAGGGCGAAACGGCGACGGGAGTTCATCACCGCGGTGGAGGTCCCGACCACCCCGTAGAAGAAGATCTGAGGGATGAACATGAGGATCAGCAGCTGACCCACCTGCACCTGAGCTGAGCCGGGCAGCTGCGGACCAGCACCCAAGGTGGCAAGGCGCAGCACCAGGGGTCCGAGGATGATTCCAAGCGGGGCGACCCCCAGGAGCACCAGGAGGGTCACCCCCAGGAAACCCCCGGCCACCCGTTCCGAGGCCCTGCGGTCGCCCTCGTCGACGTGATGCACGAGCGCCGGAACCAGCAGCGAGGAGAACATCGAGCCTGCCAGGAACCCGTAGTAGACGAGGTTGGGCAGCGAGTTGGTGAACTGGTACGTGTTTCCGAAGAAGGTCGGGCCCAGCACCGCCCCGATCACCGCGAATCGCATCACCCCGGTGACCCGGCTGACGATGGTCCAGGCGGCCACCGTGATCGAGTCGCCAGCGGCCGAGGCGGCCTTCTCGTCGTCCTCCTGCTCGCTGGCCAAGGCGATGCCATCCCGAGGCAGGGCTCTCATAGCGCACCTCGCATGGAGAGCACCGCGGGAACCGTCTTCAGCAGGATGAGAAGGTCAAGCCCGAAGCTTTGCCGGCGCACGTACTCGACGTCGAGGTCAAGGCCTTGCCTCATGGTCAGAGAGCTCCTGCCACTCACCTGCCATAGGCCGGTGAGACCGGGGAGGACCAGGAAGCGTCGGGAATGGGTGGTGCTCATCAACTCCCCCTCCCAGACCAGCGCCGGCCGCGGTCCGACCAGCGACATCTCCCCCCGGATCACGTTCAGCAGCTGGGGGAGCTCGTCGATGCTGGTCCGGCGCAGCAGACGGCCGACCCGGGTGATTCGGGGATCAGCATCGAGCTTGTACAGCCCTGGCCGCCCGCCGGTCGGCGCCTTCTCTTGGGTGAGGAGCCGGCGCACGTACTCTCGGTGGACGTCATCGCCACTGCCCGAGTACATGGTTCGGAACTTGTAGAGGGTGAAGGGACGGCGATCCAGCCCGAGTCGGGTCTGGCGGAAGAGAATGGAGCCGGGGGTGGTCACCCGTACCATGACGGCGGCGCAGAGGAGAAGCGGAGAGGTGACCACCAGCAGGGCTGCAGCCACGCAGGTGTCGAAAAGGCGCTTGCCGGGGCGGGTCCGGGCGATGGCGTCCTCTTGGCTTCCGTGCCGAGACACGAGAGCGGGTGATCGGAGTGGCCCCTGGAGAATCATGGGAACGTGAACCCGGCGGCGGAACCCTGGTCCGGGATGGCCAATCGGTAGCGGCTGGCCGACTCCGGCACCGGCAGGATTCGCCGCTCGATGGCCAACAGATCACTGACCTTGCCGCGAACCCGGGCGGGGTTGCCGAAGGCCACGCAGCCCTCAGGAATGTCCCGCGTGACCACCGAGCCTGACCCGATCAGGGCTCCGGCGCCGATCCTGACGAAGGGCAGCAGCGTGGCATTGACCCCGATCTGGGCACCCCGGCCGATATGGGGCCCGGACATCCGCCGCGCGGAGGCGTCCTGGCCGGGATAGAGGTCGTTGGCGACGCTCACCCCGGGGGCCAGGAAGGCGTCCTCGTCGATCTCGGTGAATTGGGCGACGTAGCAGCCGGTGTGGATCTTGACCCGGGCGGCGATCCTGCAGGAGTAGTCGACCACCGAGTTGCTCCAGAGCGAGAAGTCATCGCCGATTTGGCAGTTTTCGCGGATGACCACGTTGTGACCGGTCTGCAGCCGCGCCCCGATCCGCGAACCCAGATAGATGACACTGCCACTCCGGATCCGGGCCCCAGGTCCAATCACCAGGTCGGCGGCCGCGATCCGCGCTGACGGGTAGCCGATGATCGCGCTCGGATCCGCCTCAAGCCCCTCGCCGATCAGCACCTCAGGCAATCCCGACCGCCTCCGTTGCCAGCGCTGCGTGGAGTGCCTCACAGACCCGGTCCACCTGGTCGTCACTCATGTGCGGGAACATCGGCAGCGACAGGATTTCCCCGGCCGCGGCCTCGGCGTGGGGCAGCGGACCGTCCACGAATCGGCGGTAGGGGGCGAGCCGATGGCAGGGGATCGGATAGTGGATGCCGGTCTGCACGCCCATGGAGGTCAGCCGGTGCTGTACCCGGGGGCGATCCGGCACCCGCACCACGGCCAGGTGGTAGACACCGCGCCCTCCCGGCAGCTCTTCGACCATCCGACCTGGCCCGGAGGCCAGCGCGGCCCGATATCGCTGGGCGACCGATCGGCGCGCCTCAGCCCACTCCGCCAGGTGGCCGAGCTTGGCCGTCAGCACCACCGCCTGGAGGGCATCCAAGCGGCTGTTGGTGCCGACCATATCGTGCTGGTAGTGGGAGCCGCGAACACGACCGTGGTCGCGCAGGCTGCGGATGTTTTCAGCCAGATCGGCGTCTTGGGTGACCACCGCGCCGGCATCCCCGAAGGCGCCGAGGTTCTTGCTCGGGTAGAAGCTGAAGCAACCTGCCCGTCCGAAGGATCCGGCCGGTCGGCCCTGCCAGGCGGCGCCATGGGCCTGGGCCGCGTCCTCGATGAGCACGGCGCCAGCCCGGTTGGCAACCCGGCAAAGCGCGTCCATGTCCGGCATCTGGCCATAGAGATGGACCACGATCACCGCCCGGGTGCGCCGGGTGATGGCCGCCTCGAGGGTGGCCGGGGTGAGCAGCAGAGTGTGTGGACTGACGTCGGCAAAGCGGGGTCGGGCCCCGACGAGAACCACCGCCTCCGCGGTCGCCACGAAGGTGTTGGTGGGCACCACCACCTCGTCGCCGGGACCAATGCCGAGCCCGCTGAGGACGAGCTGCAAGGCGTCTGTGCCGTTGGCAACACCGACCGCGTGGGCAACGCCACAGTAGTCGGCCCATGATCGCTCGAAGTCCTGGACCACCTGGCCACCGATGAATCCGCTGGTGTCAAGCAGTTGGTCCCAGCCCTGCTCGATGCTGGCGCGGACCTCGTCGGTCATTGCGCGAAGGTCGGTGAACGGAACGACTTGCTTCATGTCGAATCCTAACGCGGCACGGTGAGTGAGGCTGTCGAGATGGGCGCCCGGTCGGACTCCGCCGCTCGAAGTCCGGATCTACCTGCATCTGCCTTGCCCCGACCGATCAGATGAACGATCTGCCCGCGACCATCAACCTCGTCGAGTAGCACTGGCCGGTCCAGTCGGCGGGAGAGATGAGCCGCCTCCAGGGCCTCGACCACGGCGAGCCCGTCCTCGCCGTCACTGAGGGGGGTGGCCCCCGTACTGATGCACTCCACGAAGTGCCGGTCCTGGACGGCGAGAGGTTCATCCGGGGGGATGAAGGGGACGGCGATGTCGCCGTATCGATAGGAGGTCGGCGGCTGGGTGAGATTGCCCCCATCCGGCGGCATCGAGACCCCTTTGTCGAGGATGCGGATTCGCTCCTCGGCCAAGAGGTCGTCGTAGACAGCCATCTTCTTGCTGCCGACCGCAGTCAGCCGGCGGACTTTGCAGGGGTCGAGCCAGCTGACGTGGATGTGCGCGGATAGTCCCTGATCTACGAAGACGTCGTCGTAGTAGAGCCGCAGGTAAGCGACATCCTCGAACTGATAGTGGGCGTGACGGGCGGCCCAGGCCTGGACCGCGACCGGTTTGCGGCCCAGCACGTAGTTGAGGATCGAGATGTCGTGGGGGGCGAGGTCCCAGATGACGTTGACGTCGTCCTGGTACAGTCCGAGGTTGAGCCGGGCACTGTCGATGTAGTACAGCTCGCCGAGCTCCCCGCCCTGGACCAGCTCGCGGAGCTTTCTCACCGCAGGGTTGTACTCGAAGGTGTGTCCCACCATGAGCACCACGCCTGCTGCCGCGGCCGCGTCGACCAGCTGCCGAGCGCCCTGAGCGGTGGTCGCCAGTGGCTTCTCAACCAGAACGTGCTTACCGGCGTCGATCGCCTGCTCGGCGACCGAGACGTGGGTGCTCGGTGGGGTTGCGACCACCACCGCGTCGACGTCGGCCAGGCTGGACCGGAGATCGGTATGACACGGAGCGGTCTTGTAGCTTCGCCCCAAGCTCAGCAGGCGCTGAGCTCGGGCGTCGACCAGGACCACCTGGGCCACACCATCGGTGGAGTCGAGGACGCGGACGTGCTTGGACCCCCAGTACCCGCACCCGACCACGGCAACCCGCGTTCCAGGCCCTCTTGCCGTCTCAATCACTTGAGCCCTCCTCCACTTCCCGGACCCCCTCCTCGGCGAGTTGACTCCGCACGGTCATGCCCAGCGCCTCGGGGATCGGCTTCAATCTGCCCGCGGCGCAACCCAGAACAGGAGCGGCGCCTGCGCCCGTGAATTGGCGACTGCGCTCCCGGTGCTCGCCCACCTTCCCCATCGCCTCCCCCCGCCGGATCCATAGACTTCCAGAGGAGACGACCTTAGGTCGCCACGCTCCGGGCCGCTATCCGGCAAACCCCGTAGTTCACCACGTAGATTTGGCGAGCAAGCTGGTGCCCCAGTCGGCCCCCTACCAGCGGGGCGGCCCAGGCCGGCACGGCCGCCGCCGGGGGCTCACCCAGAGCACGGGTTACGCTATTCGCCGGTCTGGCTCGGCTTTGGCAACCATAGATGGGATTGCCCGAGTGCGATGGTTGGAAGGCACCACGACCACGGCCGTCGACCTCGAACCCTGCGCCAGATCACGACGTGCCCAGCCCCAAAGCCTCGAGATGCTGCCGATAGGCGACCCCCTCCGCCGAGGGCGTGCCGCTCGCATAGTCCGACTGGCTGGTGCCGAGCAGACTGGGGCCGTCGCAATCACCCGCGAACCAGGCCCAGGCCAGGTAGCTCACCCCGTTGGCGTCGGCGAAGTCGAGATAGGGCGGGTACAGGGTGTCGCCGCAGTCCATCTCGCCGAACTCTCCGGTGACCACCGGCACGACCTCGGCGAGCGGGGCGATCTGCCCGGTCCAGCAGCTCGAGGTGTAACACGGCGACCAATCCGGGCGGCTCACCGACCACCAGTACACGTGGATTGAGGCTGCCAGCTGGGCCGGACGGAGGCTGTCCACGGGCTCGTAGGCGAGCCACTGGTCGACATCCCCGGCATACTGGGGGCCGCCGACCATGACCACGTTGGTCGCGCCCGTCGCCCGGACTGCGTTCAACATGGCTTGCATGCCAGCGGCGGGGTAGGAGAAGCCCGAGCAGGTGCCCCCGGCGCTGCCCTCGAGGTCGCAGGTCCACGCAGCCGCCGAGTCCGTGTTGTTGTTCGGGTAGGGCTCGTTGAAGAGGTCGAAGATCACCGCGTGATTGGCCTTGAAGGCCGAAGCGACCGACTTCCAAAAGGTGAGGCTGTAGGCCGCATCCGGCATCGGCTCCTGCCCCTGGGCGTCGGCGCTGCCGCCCGTGGTCGAGAAGTGCTCGTCCACGATCACGTACATGCCGGCGGCCTCCAGCTCGTCCACATACGTCTCGATGGCCGTCTGGTAAGCCGCCCCGCTGTAGGCGGCCGGGACCCCCTGCACCCCGAGCCAGCAGCTCTCATTGAGGTTCACGCGGGCCGCGTTGAAGCCCCAGGCCTCCATCGCGGCAATCGAGGCGGGGCTCGCCTCAGTGGTGCCGTCGAAGATGGAGTCCTCAAAGTCGCAGGCGTACTCCGTTCCACTGGTGTCGGCACCCCGCAGGACCACCGTGTTCCCTTGCTGATCGACCAGGTGGTTGCCGCTGACCGCGATGGACAGGACCGTCGGAGCCGGCGTCGGGGTGGGGCGGGGCGCGGAAGCAGAGGCGCTCGAAGACGTCGGGGTGGCGGTGGGGGTCGGACTGGCCGTTGGGGTGCCTGCGGTGACCGGTGACGGCGAGAGGGTGGGCGTGGGCGTCAGGCTGCCGGTGACGTGGACGGTCAAGACCGCCGGTGAGCTCTCCCGGTAGCCGCTCGCATCCGCACAGACCTCGAAGGTGTACCGGCCTGTCGTGGAGACCCTGACCTCGATCGTCGTCGCCGAGGTGTGGCCGAAGCCCTGCTCTGTGTCCGCAACCCGGTACCTGGTCGCCTCGGGCACCGCCAGCCAGCTCAGATCCACCTCCTGGCCCGTGACCACGGCGGTTAAGCCGGTTGGCTGACCCAGCCTGGGACCGCTGAAGCTCGTCGAGGCGCTTGCCGCGACGCCCAGGCTTGCCACCGCGGCAAGACCGAGCATCAGAAGCGGCGCGACAACTGAGGTTCGTCTCCGTTTCCACCCGCCAAAGGTGCGCATCACCTCGCCTCCGGCGCTCCCCAGCCCCCTTTCGGGAAACGCCCAACTGTGGGAACGACGAACTCCGCAGACCGCAACCGCCCGACCGGTGATGGCCGGTCCAGGTTGGAAGCGGACTTGCCGCTCGGTCGGTGCGGCACTCTGGAAGGTAGCGCAACAGGCGGAGCGTCACAAGCCCGCAACCGGTTCGTGATCGGGGCGTTACTCATCGCAACCGGTGTGCCGGCTTTGACCAGAGAGAGGACGGCCACGATCGCCACGGGTATTGGTCCCCTCCACGTCCGGCGATCGAAACCCCCCAAGCTGATCCGGAGTCCTGCCACCAAGGCTCAACCCACCGTGACCTCGATCCTGCCATCGCTGCCCGCACCGTCGACCGCGACCACCGCCTTGGCGGTGGCCCTAGGACTGGCTGGTCTCGTCAGCCCCGAGGCCGACCGCGTGACCCGCCCCGAATCCCGGGTGCGGCTCTCGACCCGGGCGAAGCTCCCCATTCTCCGGCTCACCACGGTGGCCAGCTCTACGCGCGAGCGCACCCCGAGCTTGGCGTAGATGTTGCTCAGATGGGTCTCCACCGTCCGCGGCGACACGAAGAGCCACTGACCGATCACGCGATTGCTCAGCCCTTCGACGACGTGCCGGACAATCTGGCGCTCGGCCGCGGTCAGCTTCTCCAGGCCGGATGGCACTGACGGCACGGTCACCCCAGTGCGCTCCTCGAAAGGTTGAGGTGTGCCTTCCAGCTCGACGCCGCGCAGGAGATGGTAGGCGACGGCCCGAGCGTCCCCACCATTGGCAAGAAGGGAGTTTCCGATGCGGAGGTGAAGGCTGGAGCGCGTCGCGGCCGGCGTCTTCTCATAGAGGACAATCCGGACCAGCTCCTCGCGGAAGTGAAGGGCTCCATCGGCGTCACCGAGGATGGCGGCGGCCATCGCCTCCCGGAGATCGGTGAGCAGGTCGGGGACCGCTCTGTTCGCCGCCGCCGCCAGGCTGGAGACGCTGAAGGGCTGCGCCAACACCGCAGCGATGGTGAGCAGATCCTGGCAGCCATCACTCAGCTGGGCGATCCGAGCCATGACCGTGGGATGCATCGTCCGCGGCGGGACGGTCGCATCAGTGTCGGCGATGCCGCCTTCCACCCAGAGGGCGCCCTCGTGGCGGAGCCCATTGAGGAGGCTGATCAGGTAGGCGGGATTGCCACCTGCCGCGGCGGCCAGGGAGCTCAGCCTCGACGCGGGATCGCCTCCGGTGACGGTCCGGATCAGGGCGGCCACGGCATCGACCGGCAGCCCCTCGAGGTCGAGCCGCTCCACCCCCAGCTGGGGTCGGCTGAGGATCTCCTCCACCGCAGCATTGACCGGCAGGAGTTGAGTGGTCATGACCATCCCAAGCGCCCTCTCCGGCATCCCCTCGAGAACGGCGGAGATGGTGCCCATGGACAGCGGGTCCGCCCACTGGAGATCCTCGAGCAACAGAGCCAGGGGCCCGGCGACGGAGAGCCGGCCAACCAGCCGGGCTATGCGTGGGACCAGGGCACTGCGCAGGTCGGCGCGAAGGGGATCCCGGGCGCGGACGATCAAACGCCCGATTGCGGCACGCTCGGGGTTCGCGCTGCTGGCGTGCAGATCGAGAGCATCGACGAAGAGGCCGAAAGGACGATCTCTCTCGAACCTCGGGGCGCGACCGGTGAGGACCGCCAGCCCTGCCAGTGACGGTCGGGCAAGTGCCTCGGCGACCAGCCGGGACTTGCCGATGCCGACCTCCCCAGCGATCAGGAGACGGGTCGATCTCCCGTCGGTCAACCCCTCCAGCGCAACCCGAAGTTGCTCCAACTCGGCCACGCGCCCGTTGAAGCCCCCGTCGCCGGCATGGTAGTTCAGGCTGCGGACGGTGATCCCATCGCCAACCCGGCGTGCCCCAGCCACGCCGTCCCAGCCTGGAGCTTCCTTGACCAGTGCTCGAGCGGAATCGGCGGTGATGGTCATGACGCACGAAATGCCGTCGCAAGAACTATCGGGTGCCGTGCCCTGCCAACGAGGGCGCGCCGGTACCGACGATCAACGACTGAATCATCCCCCTTGGCCCCAACTTCCCTCTCACCGTGCGGGCCACGCTGATGCGAGAGAGTTGGTGTAGCAGTCATGAATCTGGTTTCACCAGGGAAGGTCCGCACGACTTCGAGAAGGCCTTTCGGCCCTGATACACAACGAAGGTAATCTCTCGCAACAACGGGACCTTTGGCATTGGATAAGGTCGCAACAGCGACGTACCGCTTGTTGTGGAGCACCGCTCGTCCGGCGCGCCACGACGGGCGTCAACCTCGACTCGTCGCGGGCGTCCTGAGCGGCGAAGAAGGCGGCGACCACCGGAGGTTCACCCAACGGCGGCGCGGCTGGGTGCCTGAGGCCGCAGGCGCCGGCGCCGGCCGAGCTGCGGACATTGCGATGGGCCAGAACGGCTCGTGGCGCCCTCACGCCGACGGCGAGAGCTCGAGCTGGGTGAGCTGGTGCCCGCGGGACGGCGGCCACGACCGAGCACGCGGGACTGGAAGGGCCCGAGCAGGGCGCCCGGATGGCATGCGGAGGACCACGGGCTCGCACCTTGACCGTCAGACGCCCGTGACGACGCCGTGGTCACGCTGGCACCATCTGCGGCGTACCCTCTGGATCGCAAGATGGATTCGCTGGTGGCTCCGCGGATCGCCCGCCGGGTGCGCCGGGCCGGCGAAGGCGGCGGGTCGCCGATCCGCCGGCTACTGCTGGCTGCTCTCCTTGCCCTGGTCCCAGCGCTCTTCGCCGGCGCGGTCGAGGTCGGCGCCGACAGCTACCCCCACCTTGCCTGCAGCGCCGACACCTTCGTGAGCTCCAACTCGTCGGCTCAGGCTCAGCAGCTCCTGCCCCAGGCGCTGGAGTACTGCGCCGAGTACAACCAGGTCATGGACCTCCTCGATCAGGCCGCCTCCGACGGGTGCCTGAGCGCCAGCGACCGCTCCCAGCTCGACAGCCTAGTGGCCAAGACCTCCGCATTCGAGAGCAGCTACGGGACCATCTTCGTCACCAAGCTGGATTCCTGGTACGAGCCGGAGGCGGAGGCGATCACGGTCTGCGGAGCCGCCGGGGGAAGCGCGGGCGGGCCCACCCCGTTCTCCATTGCCGTGGCCGCGTGTGCGGGCCTTCTGGTCCTCGGTGGCGTGGGGCTGGCGGTGCGGAGCAATCGGCGCCGCTCCCGGGCGATGGCGACGGCGGCGGCCACCACCGGCTGGACCAGCACCCCGACCACCAGCTCGCTGCAGGGGCCGGGTATCGCCCAGCCACCCCCGACGACAGCGGGGCTGCAGGGCCCGGGGATCTTCCAGGCCGGTCTTCCGCCCTTCATCGGCGCGGACCAGGGGGGTGCCCCGATTGGTGGAGCGGGCGCGTCGGTGGCGCCACCGGAGATGCCGGCGGTGCGCGACCTCAATCTCGTATGGGGCCCCGACGGCCGGCCGACCATCACGTGGCAGCCGCCCCAGCTGGACCCCAGCCGCTGGGGGCTGAGCGGCTACTACCTCTACCAGTACCAGTTCACGGGCGGAAGCACGCTGCCACAACCGCTGACCATCGCCACCGTCTCGCCGGCGAGCACGTCGGCCACGATCAACTGGACGGCTGCGAGCCAGACTCACATCTTCTCGACCGGGGGGGACGTCGCCGGCTGGGGGGTGCAGCCGGTCTTCCAGGTGATCGGCGGCCAGTTCGCGGGGAGCTCGGTCACCGGGCCGGTCGGTTGGGTGCCCCTCGTTGCGGGGGCCGGATGAACCGTGATTGCGACGATGGAGCTGACTGAGCGATGAGCATCCCGCTTCTGATCTGGACGCAGGGCATGCCCGCCGACATGCCCAACTGCTCGCAGTATCCGGCCGCCTGCGCCAACTACAACGCGCAGCAGTCCGGGACCCTCTGGGTCTTCCTGGCCGCGGTCATCATCCTTGCGGCCGTCCTGGGGGTGGCCACGGCGCTCCTGATCAGGCAGCATCGTCGGGGACGCCGGCACCTTCCCCCTCCCCCTCCAGCCTGGCCCGGCCAGATCTGACCAGCCGATCCAGCGGGGTGGGCGTGTCTGTCGGAGGGTATCTGTGGTCGCTGGGACTGACGCTGCTCATTGAGGCGCCTGTCTATGGCGCTGGGCTTGCGCGCCTGCTTGGCGTTCGCGTCCTTCCTGGCGTCGTGGCGGGGGTGACCGTGAACGTGATCACCCATCCGCTCAGCTTCCTGCTGATCGTTCCCGTGCTGCAGCCCCGCATCGGGTACTGGCCCGCGCTGGCCGTGGTCGAGGTCTCGGTGTGGCCGGCGGAAGCCCTGATGCTCTGCGCCTGGCTCCGGCGCGATCTCGGAACCCTGCTCGGGCTCAGCTTCGTGGCCAACGGCCTGTCTCTGGGCATCGGGCTCCTCAGGTAGTCGGGATTCCGAGCGCCGCGCAAGCTTCGGCCCAACGGCTCTGGAGATACGAGCCATTCGGCCGTAGCCTGCGTGCGGGGCGGGTGCCATGGTGGGGAGTTGCCGGAGGGCTCCTCCCCCGACCACACACGGTGGAATAAGAGCGTGGTTTCCGCACCGACCCAATCGACACCGGCACCGCAACCGACGTCCTCCGATCTGCCGGGGGGGCGTGACCTCCTGGCCAACCCTCAGCTCAACAAGGACGCCGCCTTCACCGAGCAGGAGCGGGCCGAGCACGGCCTGCGCGGGCTGCTCCCGTGGCGGGCGCTGACCATTCGCCAGCAGGTGGCCCTCGAGCTTGAGCACCTCCGGGTCAAAGGGGACGACCTGGAGCGCTACATCGGGCTGACCGCGCTCCACGATCGCAACCAGACCCTCTTCTACCGCCTGCTCATGGACCATCTCGAGGAGCTGGCTCCGATCGTCTACACGCCCACCGTGGGCTACGCGTGCCGCGCCTTCAGCCACGTGCTGCGGCGCCCCCAGGGTCTGTGGATCACCCCCGACGACATCGACCGCATTCCCGAGCTGCTGCGCAACGCCGACCGGCCCGACGTCCGCCTTATCGTGGCCACTGACAACGAGCGCATCCTCGGCCTCGGCGACCAGGGCGCGGGGGGTATGGGCATCCCGGTCGGGAAGCTCGCGCTCTACACCGCCGGAGCCGGGATCCACCCCATGCTCACACTGGCCGTCTCGCTGGACTGCGGTACCGACAACCCTCTTCTTCTCAACGATCCGCTCTACCTCGGCTACCCCAAGCCACGGCTGCGAGGCGCCGCCTACGACCGCTTCATCGAAGCCTTCGTGGCGGCGGTGGCGGACGTCTTCCCCCATGCCTTGCTGCAATGGGAGGACTTCAAGCAGCACAACGCGATCCGGCTCCTCGACCGGTACCGGCATCGTCTCCCCAGCTTCAACGACGACATGCAGGGAACCGCCGCGGTGGTGCTGGCCGGCATCCTGGTGGCTCTCGGCGAGACGGGGAGAGCGCTGTGCGACCAGCGCGCGCTGTTCGTCGGAGCGGGCGCCTCGGGCATCGGCATCGCCCGGCTTTTCCAGTCCGCGATGCGGGACGCGGGTGCCTCCGAGCAGACGGTGCGGCGTGCCGTGGTGATGATCGACTCGCACGGACTGATCTTCGAGGGGCGCGACCACGTCGAGGACGACAAGCTCCCCTTCGCGCTGCCCGGCGAGGAGTTGACGCGACTCGGCCTCGAGCCCGGCCCCTCCTGCGAACTCGAGACCGTGATCCGCCAGGTGGCACCCACCGTGCTGGTGGGCACCAGCGGCCAGCCCGGCACCTTCACCGAGCCTGTGATCCGCGAGATGGCGGCGCACGTCCAACGCCCGGTGATCCTGGTGCTCTCCAATCCGACGGCGAGCTCGGAGGCGGCGCCCGCCGACGTGCTGACCTGGACCGACGGCCACGCCCTGGTGGCCACCGGGAGCCCGTTCCCGCCCGTCGAGGTGGAGGGCCGGCAGCGCCTCATCGCCCAGGCCAACAACGTCTTCGTCTTCCCCGGAGTGGGGCTCGGCGCCGTGGTGGCCCACGCCCGGGAGGTCACCGACGGCATGTTCATGGCGGCGGCCGCCACGCTCGCCGAGATGGTGACCCCCGAGCGGCTGGCGCAGGGGGCAGTCTATCCGCCGCTGAACGACCTCCGGGCGATCTCGCGCCGGATCGCCATCGCCGTGGTGCGGGAGGCCCGCGACCAGGGACTGGGCCGCCTGTGCGCGGACGACGAGATCGAGGCCGCGGTGGACGCGGCCATGTGGAGTCCGGAGTACTGACCCACGGCGACGCTCAGCCTGGGGCCGGCGCTGCCATCCCGCCGGACGCATCGCCGGGATCGCGGGGGCCCGGGTCACCAGTGCGCTCCACCGATCACAGCCGGAGGCAGAATCACTGAGTCGGCTGCGGTCGCGGCGCGGTCTGATGCTCGCCGCCCATCGGCTGCCGGCGGGTCGGGCTCACGCGCCCGGCAGCAGGGTCCGGTACCGCTCGTGGGTGGCCCGGTCGAAGCCGACCAGGAGGATGCGGTCCCACGCCGAGGGGTCCGCCCTGCTCACGGTCTCGACGGCGATCCGTGCGGCCCTCATCTCGGGAAACCCGAAAGCCCCGGTGGAGATGGCAGGGAAGGCGATCGACCGGGCCCCGGCCCCACTCGCCACCTCGAGGGACCGGCGGTAGCAGGAGGCGAGCGCCCCATCCTCGCCGTGCCCGCCTCCTCGCCAGACCGGTCCCACCGTGTGCACCACCCAGCGCGCCCGCAGCCGATGGCCACGGGTGAGCCTCGCGTCCCCGGTGTCGCAGCCACCGAGGAGACGGCACTCCTCCAGCAGGCCAGGACCGGCGGCGCGATGGATGGAGCCGTCCACCCCGCCCCCACCCAGCAGCGAGCGGTTGGCGGCGTTGACGATCGCATCCACCTCCAGGGTGGTGATGTCGCCGCACCAGGCCTCAATCCTCATGGCCGTCGCGCCGATGGTAGGGGGCCACAACCCTGCCTGGCGCGGGCCCAGCCGGCGGAAGTGTCACCGTCACCTCGGGAAGGGGGTATACCTTCCTAGAGGGGATCACGGGAGTCACGTCACACCAGCCGATATGGCCACCCCACACCGCCTCGGCCACCTCCGAGGGATGGTGCCGCTCCTGGGCGTCGCCTGCCTCGTTACCTCGTGCGCGGGCGCGGTCTCGGTCGCCGCGCCTCCGCACCGCTCGGCGAGCGCCGGCGCGCCGACGGCCCCGCCGCAGCCGGCCGATCCGGGGCCGGGAGGCCCGACCGCGGTGGCCGCGGGCCCCCCGACCGAGTCGTGCAACAACCTCACGGTGATCTCGGCGTGGAGCCTCAGCCGGCGCGCCGCCCAGCTGGTGGCTGTCGCGGCCGCCGAGACCGACGTGGCGGCGGCCGCACCCGCGGTGGCCGCGGGCGCGGGGGGAATCGTCCTCTACGGCAGCTCCGCACCCGCGACCCTCGGCTCCCAGCTGGGGGCGCTGGAGGCCATGGACGAGGGAGGCCTGGCGCCGCTCGTGATGACCGACGAGGAGGGCGGCGGCATCCAGCGGATGGCCAACCTGGTCGGATCGCTGCCCTGGCCGGCCACGATGAGCGCCACCATGACCCCCGCGGCGGTGGAGCAGGCGGCTGAGCAGGTGGCCCAGGCCATGGTGGCGAACCGGGTCAGCGTGGACCTGGCGCCGGTGCTCGACCTGGCCTCCGGGCCGGGCCCCGACGCGACCCACATCGACGGTCCTCGCTCCTTCGGGGTCTCCCCCACGACCGCCACCACCTTCGGGCTCGCTTTCGCGGAGGGCCTCGAGGCCGGGGGGGTGATACCCGTGGTCAAGCACTTCCCGGGAGAGGGGAGCGCCGATGGCAACACCGACGACGGGCCGGCGAGCACGCCCCCACTGGCCACCCTCGAAAGCGCTGACCTCCTGCCCTTCGAGGCGGCCATCGGCGCCGGGCTGCCCGCCGTCATGGTCGGCGACGCCTCCGTTCCCGGGCTGAGCCAGGGGCCGGCAAGCCTCGCTTCCGCGGTCATCACCGGGCTGCTCCGCCGGCAGCTCGGGTTCGAGGGGCTGGTGCTGACCGACTCCCTCTCGGCCGACGCCATCAGTGACCTCGGCATCACAGTTCCGGAGGCGTCCGTGCAGGCCGTCGCCGCCGGAGCCGACATGGTCCTCTCCAATCCCATCGACCCGAACACCACATTCGACCAGACCGTCGCCGCCCTGGTCGCGGCCGTGTCCGACGGGCAGGTGCCGCTGATGACGCTGAACACGGCGGTGATGCAGGTGCTCGCGGCCAAGGGGGTCGACCTCTGCGCCTGACGGGCGCTCGCGGGGCCCCGGGGCGCACCTCAACACACGGCAGCCGGCCGGGGCTCCGTCCCACGCATATTGGTTATTGACGGAGCGTCGGGAGCCGCCGACCCTGGCGTGGGCCGCGCAGACGGCCGAAGGGTAGTAGGAGAGCGCCCCATGCTCCGACGTTGCCTGACTCTGCTGGCGTCTTTCGCAACCCTCTCCGCGGCTGCGGCCGCTGCCACGCCGGCGGTCGCGACCTCGTCCGCCCCCGCGCTGCTCATGACCAAGGAGGCGACCGGCTGGACCTCCGGCAACTGGTCGGGCTACGCGGGCTCGACGGGAGCGGCAGGCTCGGCGACGTCGGTCGAGGGGTACTGGGAGGTGCCCTCGGTGAGCAAGACCTCCAAGAACACCTACTCCTCGACCTGGGTGGGGATCGACGGCTTCGGCAACTCGGACCTCATCCAGACCGGGGTCGAGCAGGCATGGGTGGGTGGAGCAGCCAAGTACACGGCGTGGTGGGAGATCCTGCCCGCATCGCAGACCAACATCCCCAGCCTGGTCGTCCACCCCGGGGATGTGATGTTCGCCTACATCGCCAAGCAGACGGGCAGCACCTGGGAGATCGAGCTCGAGGACACGACCACCGGGAAGTCGTTCGTGACCGACAAGACCTACACCGGGGTGGCCGACACCGTGGAGTGGATCGTCGAGGCCCCGACCGTCGGCGGCAGCGTCTCCACCCTCGCGACCTACAGCACGATGTACTTCGACAAGGATGCCTTCAACGGCTTCTACGCGGCTTTCACCACGGCCAACCGCGGGGTGATGATCCAGGGGGGCAAGCACGTGTCGACGCCGTCCAAGCCGGACTCGGACGAGGACGGCTTTGCGGTCGCGCACGGCGCCAAGACGCCACCCCCGCCCGCGAGCTGACCATCGCCTTCCCGCCGTCCGCGGCCTGACGAACGCCTCCCGCCCCCAGCGCGCTGACCATCACCGACGGCCGCCGTCCCGCGGGGTGTCAGCCCGTCCACAACCGGCTAGGATGCCTCCGCGGAGATGCGCGGCGTGATCAGCGTGACCACCGACCCGGGGCGGATCGACCTCGGCCTCGCCCATCGCTGGATCGTCTCCACTTACTGGGCCACCGGCATCCCGTGGGACTGCTTCGAGCGCGCCTGCGCCCACAGCCTGCTGTTCGCGGCCCTCGACGGCGAGGTGCAGGTCGGCTTCGCCCGGGTGGTCACCGACCAGGCGACCTTCGCCTGGCTGGCCGACGTCTTCGTGGCCGAGGCCAAGCGAGGTCGCGGGGTGGCCTCCCGGCTGCTCGGCGCGATCATCGGGGACCCCAGGCTGCAGGGTCTGCGCCGCTTCGTGCTCACCACCTCAGACGCCCATCCCCTGTATGAGAGATTCGGGTTCGAACGGCTCGGCGACACCGCCGGACGCTTCATGGGGATCACGCGCTCGGCGTCGGAGCTGTACCAGGACTGAGCGCGCCGGAACCTCCTGCAGGGGCTGGCTCAGCGGGCCGCCAGGACCGTCGCGCGCTGCTGCGGTGAGAGGGGTTTCACCGCCTCCCGGACGGTCACCCCCGAGGCCCGGCGCGCCCGTGGGAGCAGCCACTCGAAGACCAGCTCGGGGCGCCTTCTGGCCGTGTCCCGCAGCACCCAGCCGATCGCCTTGCGGATGAAGAACTCGGGCTCGTCGAGCATCCCGTCCGCGTACCGTGCGAAGCGGGCGAAGTCCCCGCCACCGCGACGGAGCGGCACCAGCAGGGCGAGCAGCGCCGACCGGCGGATCCAGAGGTCCGGGTCGCTGGCCCAGCGGTCCAGCACCGCGCCCAGCTCGGGGTGGCGCTCGACCAGCCCCCCCACGACGACGGCGGCCAGCTCGTCGACCAGCGCCCAGGTGCGCGCCTCCCGGAGCAGCTGCTCGACCAGGCCGACGTCGGACGCCTCAAGACGATCGCCGCGGATCTCCAACAGCTCGACGGCGATCCGTCGGCGCTCGTACACCCTCCCCTCCCAGAGGGCCTGCACCAGGGCGAGCAGGTCCTCCCGGCCGAGGGCGGGCCGCCGGGCGGCGACCCGCTTCGCCACCGCCCGGATGGCGGGAACGCTCACCCCAAGGTGCTCCAGGTCACTTTTCAGGTACGCCCTCTCCTGCGCCGCCCGCTCCGGGGAAGCGTGGGCTCGGAGCTCCGCGTCGATCTCGTCGACGCCCCGGGCGGGGTCCGGTGCGTTCACCTCCGCCGGGCCGCCAGGCAGCAGTGCTTGTACTTCCGACCGCTGCCACACGGGCAGGGATCGTTGCGCGAGGCGGCTCGCCAGCGCTGCCGCTCAGCGCGCTCCTCGACCGCGAGCACTCCCATGATCGCGGCCACCCCTTGACCGGACCGGCCCAGCCGGACCATCCGCTCGAGGTGGGGAAGCATGTGCTCGAAGGACACCCGGTATCCCTCGCAGAGGTGGTTGAGACCCGGCTCCCCGTCGGGCGCGAATGCGAAGCGGTCCTTGGGACATCCGCCGTTGCAGAGGAACCGGACCGGGCAGGACCGGCAGACGGCGGGGAGGCTCGCCCGCTTGGCCTCACCGAAGGCGACCTGCGCCGGCGAGCCGACCAGCGCGCCCAGGCCTTCGTGGGCGACGTTCCCCAGCCGGTGACTCGGGTCGACGAAGTGGTCGCAGGCGTAGACGCCGCCGTCGTGTTCGAGAGCCAGCACCCGGCCGCAGGTCTCGGACATCACGCAGAGGTTGGCGGGGGTCCCGCTCACCACCAGGAGCGCCTCGGCGAAGTTCTGGACCACGATTCGACCCACGTCGTGGCGGACCCACTCGTCGAAGATGGTGCAGAGGAAGCTGGCCATGGTCCCCGGCGCGACCGACCGCTCGGTGACACCGCCATCCGCCGCCCGCTCCACGACGGGGAGGAACTGCACCCAGCGCACCCCCTCGTCGAGGAAGAAGCGATACACCTCGAGCGGCGCCGCCGCGGTGCGCGCGTTGAGGGTGCAGAGCACGTCCGGCTCGACGCCGTGGGCGCGCAGCCGAGCCAGGCCCCGCATCGCCCTGGCGTGGGTCGGGTTCCCCCGGCGGTCGGGCCGGCTGCGGTCGTGGAACCGGGCGGGCCCGTCGACGCTCAGGCCGACCGCGAAGCCATGCTCGGCGAGGAAGGCGCACCACCCATCGTCGAGCCGGGTCCCGTTGGTCTGCAGGTTGTTGATGCACCGCCATCCCGAGGGCAGGTGGCGGCGCTGCAGCTCCACCACCCGACGGTAGAAGGCGAGACCGGCGAGGGTGGGCTCGCCCCCGTGCCAGGCGAAGCAGACCAGGGGCCCCGGGCTCGCCTCGATGAAGGAGCGGACGTGGGCCTCGAGCACCCCGTCGCTCATCCGGTAGCGCTCACCGGCCGGGAAGAGGCTGGTCTTGCCCAGGTAGTAGCAGTAGTCGCAGGCGAGGTTGCAGAGTGGGCCGATCGGCTTGGCCATGACCACGAAGGGCTCCGCCTGGCGACGGAGGAGCAGGTCCGGGACGAGGGCGACCGCTGCGGGCAGAGGCGCGGGAGGCGGGGTGGGGGGCATCGGGTTCATGGGCGGATGGGCGAGCGCTGATCATCCGCTCCTCGGGGTGGGCGTCGCGGCCGGCGCCCGGGCTGCGCCCCTACCGCCCGGCGAGCTGCGCCACGGGCTCCTCGCCGGCCGGCGGGCTGAGCACAGATTCGGGCCGGCTTCGCGAAGAGCTCGTGGCAATTATGATAGTCACCACCTCTTGACATTCACTTCTATAGTGGTTACTCTCGGATGGAAGTCAGTGTCAAAAGGAGGACACCGCCATGAACGCACCGGCCATCGCCTCCGGAAGCGGCGTCCGCAAGTGGTGGGCGCTGGGCGGCGTCATGCTCGCCGTGCTCGCGGTCGGGCTGGACGCGACCGTGCTGAGCGTCGCCCTGCCCACCCTGGCCGTCAAGCTCCATGCCTCGGAGTCCGACCTGCAGTGGTTCTCCTCCGGCTACCTGCTGGTGCTGGCCGCGCTGATGCTACCCGCCGGCCTCCTGGGTGACCGGTTCGGCCGCAAGCGGGTGATGCTCGGCGCCCTGTTGCTCTTCGGGCTCGCCTCCGCCGGCTGTGCCATCTCCCAGACCTCTGGGGAGTTCCTCGCCGCGCGGGTCCTGCTCGGCTTCGCCGGGGCGCCTTTGATCGTGATGGCGATGTCCGCCCTGGCCGTGCTCTTCACCCCGGAGGAGCGGCCCAAGGCGGTGGGCATCTGGGCGGCGGTCAACTTCGTCTCGTTCCCGATCGGGCCCATCCTCGGCGGCTACATCCTCAGTCACGCCTGGTGGGGCTGGGTGTTCCTGATGAACGTCCCGGTCGCCCTGCTGGGCCTGGTCGCCGTGCTGGCCCTGGTCCCGGAGACCAAGTCCGCCGAGAAGCCGGGGCTCGACCCGGCCGGCGTGCTGCTCTCGACCGCCGGGCTGGTGGGCCTCACCTACGGCCTGATCCAGGCCGGTCAGGACGGCTGGGGAAGCCTGAGCGCCGTCCTGCCCATGGTCATCGGTGCCGCCCTGCTCCTCGCGTTCCTGCGCTGGGAGGTCCTCGTCACCCGCCGCCCCGGCGGCCAGCCGCTCGTCGACATCGCGCTCTTCCGCTCGCGCAGCTTCACCTGGGGCGTGCTGCTCCTGGCCGTCTGTGGCGTGGTGATGGTGGGCGTGATCTTCACCCTGCCCCAGTACTTCCAGGGGATCACCGGCGTGGACCCGATGGGCAGCGGGGTCCGCCTCCTTCCCCTGATCGGCGGCCTGATCCTCGGGGCGGTGCCCTCGGCCCGCTTCATCCGCTGGATCGGCATCAAGCTGGTGATGAGCCTGGGGTTCGTGATCCTCGGGCTGACCGCCCTCTGGGCGGCGACCACCACCCTCGGCACCGGCGAGGGGGTCACCGCAGCCTGGATGGCGGTGGGCGGGCTCGGCCTTGGCCTGGTCTTCGCCCCGGCGGCGTCGGCCGCGCTGGCCCAGATCGACGCCGAGCGCAGCGGGGTGGCGAGCGGCGTGCTCCAGGCGGTCAACAAGGTGGGCGGGCCGCTCGGCGCCGCCGTCTTCGGCAGCGCGCTCAGCTCGGTGTACCAGGGGCACCTGCCGATCGCCGGCCTGCCCGGCCCCGCCGTCGCCGCCATGAAGGAGGGGCTGAGCCAGGGTCTGGCGGTGGCCCGGCAGCTCGGCTCCCCGGCGCTCATCCACGGGGTCCAGACGGCCTTCGTCCAGGGCATGGACGCCGCCTTCCTGGTCTCGGCGGGGATCTCCGGCGTCGGCCTGCTGCTCACCCTCGTGTTCATGCCGCTGCGCACCCCGGCGCTGGCCTCCGCATCCCCGACCGGCGCCGCTGACTCGCCCGCGGTGCCCCGGCTCGCCGACGCCGCAGCCGCGCGGACGGCGTTGTGAGCCGCTAGGATCTAGCCGGACGCCCCAGCAGGTTGAATGAGAATCGGGTCGAGATGACGTCATCAGACACGGTCGAGGGCCGGGCCCCGTCGCTCCGCGAGCGGAAGAAGGCGAAGACCCGCGCCGCCATCCAGCAGGAGGCGATGCGCCTCTTCCGCGAGCGGGGCTACGACGGCGCCACCGTCGAGGACATCGCCGAGGCCGCCGAGGTCTCGCCCAGCACCTTCTTCCGCTACTTCCCGACCAAGGAGGACGTCGTCCTCCGCGACGACTACGACGAGCTCCTGCTGGAGATCTTCGTCAAGCTGCCGCCCGATCTCACTCCGCTGCAGGCGTGCCGGGAGGCGGTGCGCAGCATCGGCGGGATCACCGGCTCCTTCTCCCCCGAGGAGGTGGAGCTCGAGCGGGTGCGGATGCTCCTCACCTTCACGGTCCCGGAGGTGCGAGCCCGGTGGATCAACGAGCTCGTCCGATCCTTCCGGGTCCTCGCCGAGGCGGTCGCCGTTCGAGCGGGGCGGCCCGCCGATGACATCCGGGTGCGCACCTTCGTGGGCGCGGTGCTCGGGGTGATGATGGTGGCGATGGAGCCGCTGGTCGAGAATCCGCATCGGGACTGGACCGAGTTCCTACCCGACATCGACGAGGCGCTCGCCTACCTGGAGCAGGGCCTCCCCCTCTGACCCGCTTCCGACAGCCTGGGCGCGGAGGCCTCCGCAGTCGCCCAGCGGACCGCGCCAAATCGCGCAACTGCGTCCATGCCGGTTGCCCCTGCCTGCCCAACCCCTTAAGGACAGAAATGTCCTTAACTGGTTTCACGAGGAGGAGGCCCGGAGCCGGTGCTCATCTGACGCGTTCGCACTGAGCCGAACGGAGGCGCCCAGCCGGACGGGAGCACGGCAGGGCAGGGCCCGCATCGGCGGCACTGCGCCGGTCAGGGCACCCCGGCGGCGGCCCGCGCCGGGCCATGTGCCCGAGCGGCGGGGTGGCGTCCCCGGCCCGCGTCAGCTGCCGGCCAGCTTCCCGGAGAGGAAGTCGTCGTACGCCTGCAGGTCGAGCAGCCCGTGCCCGGAGTAGCCGAAGAGGATCACCTTCTCCTTGCCCTCCTCGCGGGCCTGGATGGCGGCGTCGATGGTCGCCCTGATGGCGTGGGCCGTCTCCGGCGCCGGGATCGTCCCCTGGGTCCGCGCCCACTGGATGGCGGCCTCGAACACCGCGGTCTGGGTGCAGGCGGTGGCCCGCATCCGGCCGGTGCGCACCAGGTTGCTGATGATCGGCGCGTCGCCGTGGTAGCGCAGCCCGCCGGCATGGATCGACGGGGGCACGAAGTCGTGGCCCAGCGTGTACATGGAGAGCAGCGGGGTGAGCCCGGCGGTGTCGCCGAAGTCGTACTCGAACCTCCCGGTGGTGAGGGTGGCACAGCTGGTCGGCTCCACCGCCAGCAGCTCGACGCCGTCGTCGGGGACGAAGGGCAGCGCGATCCCGCCCAGGTTCGACCCGCCGCCGCAGCAGCCGATGACCAGGTCCGGCTTCTCCTCCCCCGCCGCCTGGAGCTGCTCCTTCGCCTCCAGCCCGATCACGGTCTGGTGGAGCAGCACGTGGTTGAGCACCGATCCCAGCGAGTAGTGGGTGTCCTCGCGGCCGGCGGCATCCCGGACCGCGTCGCTGATCGCCATGCCCAGCGAGCCAGGGCTGTCCGGCTGGTCGACCGGCGACGGCACCACCTCGCCACCCCAGGTCTCGATCATCATCCGACGGTACGGCTTCTGGTTGTACGAGGCCCGCACCATGTAGACCTTGCAGGTGAGGCCGAAGAAGGCGCACGCGAAGGCCAGCGCGCTCCCCCACTGACCGGCGCCGGTCTCGGTGGCGATCCGCTTAACCCCCTCCTCGCGGTTGAAGTACGCCTGGGGGACGGCGGTGTTGGGCTTGTGCGACCCGGCGGGCGAGACCGACTCGTCCTTGTAGTAGATGCGGGCCGGGGTGTCGAGCGCCTGCTCGAGGCGGCGGGCCCGCACCAGGGGAGTCGGACGCCAGAGCCGGAGGATGTCGATCACCTCACCCGGGATGTCGATCCACGGGTCGGTCGAGACCTCCTGGAGGATCAGCGCCATCGGGAAGAGGGGGGCCAGGTCCTGCGGGCCCGCGGGCTCGCGGGTGCCGGGGTGCAGCGGAGGCTCGATGGGCTGCGCAAGGCGCGGCACGACATTGAACCAGGCTTCGGGCAGGCTCTCGGGTGGCATGGTCCAGCGCATGGATCTTCCCCAACGATTCGGCGGACGGTGGTCGGGGACTCTAGCGGAGTCCCCGGGGGAAGGTGCCACCGGAGATCGCCAGCAGTGGCGGGCTGGTCCCCCGCAAGCACCGGCAGGTGGGGCGGGGTGGTGCCCGAGGTCGGCGCGGGGCGGCGAGGGCGGCGCCACCGGGATCGGCACGGAAGCAGCTCCGCGGCGGGCGGCAGCCGGTGACACGATCTGGCCATGGTAAGCGTTTGACAGGAGAGCAACGATCTGGTAGTGTGCGGCCATTCGTATGAGGGAGCCCGCCACGAGCGCGGTGGCGGGAAAGGGATCGGAAGGTGTCGAGATTCAGGCGCCACACCCCCGTCGAAGCCGAGGTCGTGGGCGTTCCCGCATCGCCCGGACAGCCGACCTTGCAGCTCTGCTCGGAGCCCGGCTGCGACGGCCCTGACCGGGTCACCTGCGACTACCGCGACCGCCGCGGCACCCCCTGCCCCACCGCCTGGTGCCCCCAGCACATCGTCAAGGTCAACGCCTGGCACCTCTGCCGGCGACACGCCCGGATCGTCCAGAGCCTGGCCCCGGTGGAGTTCCGGGGTGAGCTGCCTGCCCCCGATCTCGACAACCGGGCGCCCTCGCTCGCCTCGTACCTCGCCGACACCCTCGACAAGCCGATGCGCACCCTGCTGTCGGAGCTGGCCCGGCCGGCCCTCGGCGAGTACGTGGCCGCCGAGGCGCTGAACCTGGTGACCTCGGTGAGCGGCGGGCGGCGCTGGTCCCAGGGTTGGAAGCTCTTCGACAACACCGGTCCGCTGCTCCGGATCGGAGTTGAGGTCGACGAGAAGCGCGACCCGGAGTGCGGGGTTCGGCTCAACAGCCGGGTCGTGCTCCGCTTTGTCCCGCCCTGGATCAGGGAGCGCAGTGCCGCCGCGCCGTTCCCCGCGGAGGAGGAGGCCGAGCGGCGCCGGGTCTTCTTCGAGACCCTCATGGAGCAGCACGTCCGGCCGGCGGTGGTCGCCGAGGAGCGGTGGGTCCGTCGCTGGGAGCGCTCAGCCCAGGCCGGGGCCCGGAGCTGACCGGGGTCCGGAGCTGACCGGGGCCCGGAGCTGACCGGGGCCCGGAGCTGACCGGGGTCCGGAGCTGACCGGGGCCGGGGCTGACCGCTCGTCCGGAGCCGCGGCCGGGGTCCGGGGCTGACCGCTCGTCTGGAGCCGCAGCCGGGTCAGAGGTCGGTGTCCGCTCCGATCTCGTGGCCGAGGGCACGCAGCGCCCGGCGGTACTTCGAGCTGCTCTCGGGTGGCCCCGCCCCGGCCTCGCGGAGCCGGGCCGCCACCCGGTCGGCCAGCTCGTCACCGCCGTCCTGGATCTCGACCTCCAGCTCGCGGAAGCGGTCGGCGACCGAACCGTCAGGAGCCGCGACCTCGACGGTGTCGTCCATCACCTCGACGATCGCCCTCCCGCCGGCCTGGGCGCTCGCCTCTCCGAGGGTGAGCACGCGCCGGGTCGCCCGGAGCAGCGCCACCGGGTGCAGCGCGGCGGCAGGGACGTCCGCCGGGATCCGGGCGAGCAGCGCCGGCGGCGGAGCGCCGCCCGCCGCGGCCAGCTCGTGCTCACCGCGCACCATCCGGTCGCCGTCCGCGTGCCCGGGGGTCTTGAGGGTCCAAATCCCCGGATGCTCCGGCCGGTCGAGGCGGCGGCGGTGGCGGAGGCCGAACCCCTGGCGGACGAGGTCGAGGGACTCGGTGTCCCAGTACATCGTCTCCTGGGGCTCGGCGCCCGAGTCCCCCACCGCCCCGTCGCCCAGGTCGGAGAGGTCGGGGAGGACATAGCCCGGGCTCGCGCTCAGCTTGATCTCCCGCTCGACCTCGCCCGACATGGCCCGATTATCCGCGAGCGACCCGTGGGCGCCGGGCCACCGGGTGCGACGGGTGGATGCACGGCCAGCCCGCGCGCCGCGAACCTCAGCTCTGCGCGCGGCGCTGGTCGAGCATGGCGAAGAGCCGCTCCGCCACCGGTGCGGGGGTGACCCGGTACGCCTGGTGCTCGTGCTGGTTGGTGATCCAGACGTCGCAGTTGCCGAGCAGCCCCGCGGTCTCCAGAGCCAGGCCGCGCTCCACGTAGGGATCGTTCCAGTAGACCGCTCCGACGACCGGGACGCGATTCCCCCTCAGCCGGTCGACGTCGTACAGGGGCGGCCAGGAGACCCGGCTGGCGAGCATCTCGGCCGCCTCCCGGAACGGGCGCAGCGGCGCCCACTCCTCGAACATCCAGGGGAACATCATCTCGCCCGTGAAACACGGTGCCGGCTCGGCGCCCAGAGCGTAGCGAGGATCGGCGGCGATGACCCGCGCCGCCGCCCATCGGGTCGGCGCGCCCTGCGCGTAGCAGGCCTCCTGGAGCAGGGAGTAGATGGGATTGGTCGCCGGAGCCATCAGCTCGGCGACCTGCTGATGCACGTAGCCGCCGAGTCTCCCGAGCGCCCCCAGGTCATGCGCCGCGCGCTCGACGATGCCGTGCAGCTCAGCCGCGCCGTGGAGATGGCCGAGGCAGGTCCCGAGCGCGAGGAAGGCCGGGGCGGTCAGGCGCTGACCGTACGCGTCCATGTCTCTCGCCGATTCGAGATGGTCGACGATCCGCCGCACCCGGGCCGCATCCTCCGGGAAGCGGGACAGGAAGTCGGCGTTCCGCTCGGCGACCCGGCCGGCCAGCACCGCGTACACCGCAGCCGGCTCGTGAAGGACGGGGGCGAAGCCCCCGGTGATGATCACCCCGGTCAGATGCTCGGGAAGGAAGGAGAGGTGGGTGAGGCTGCAGAAGCCCCCGAAGCTCTGCCCGAAGAGATACCAGCCGGCGTCCTCGCCGAGCAGCACCGAGCGGAACCGCTCGGCATCGCGCGCGATCGAGTTGGCGCGGAAGTGCGAGAGGTACGCGGCCAGCTCCGACGGATCGGTGCGCGGCATCGCCCGCGCCTCGAGCGGCGTGCTGAGGCCCGTGCCGCGCTGGTCGAGGAGGAGCACGCGGTAGCGGGTGAGCAGCTGCTCCAGCCACGCGCCGCGCGAGGCCGGGAAGCTGAACTCCATCCCCGGACCGCCCTGGTACCAGCAGATCATCGGCATCCGACGATCGTCCATCCTCTCCGCGGCGACGACCTCGCGGGCGAAGACGCTGATCGTCTCGGGCTCGCCGGGCCGGTCCCAATCCAGCGGGCACTCGATGCGGTGCCCGGTGACGATCATCCGGTCCACCGCGACTCGCGAAACCACCTCGTGCCCAGTCATCGCTCGGCTTCCGGGGCGGCGCCGGTCATCCCCCTCACCCCTCGAGATCGCGAATCCTGAAGTCATCGTACTCCACGGTGGAGTTCCCCTCCGACTCCACGCCCCCGTTCCAACCCGAGCCACCCCCGGTCGGGTAGCTGTCGGTGACGGTGTGGACGGTGCCGGCGTTGACCTGAACCAGGATCCGGGTGGTCTGGAGGCCGTCGCCCACGCTCACGGTGATGCAGGCGAGGCTCATCCGGTTGGACTGTCCGACCTGCCCCACCCCGAGGACATAGCCGATGAGGATGCTGGTCGGCTCATCCGCGGAGCTCTCCGCCGCCCCCGGATAGCGGAACACCTGGAGGCCGCCGTCCGGGAAGAGGAAGGCGACGTAGTGGGTCGTGGAGTCGTCTCCGGCGTGGTCGCAACGGAGCCCGGCCCCGGCGTCGAGGTCACCCGCGGAGGCGAGGGTGAAGGACGCGCTCACCGCCATGGCGGCGAGGCCCCTCGAGTACGGCGCCGTCGCCGCGTGAGCGGTATCTCCGCTGCCGTTGATCACGTAGGCGCCACCCATGTAGACGAAGCTGCTGCCCGCGCTGTCGGTGCCGCTGAACCACCCGGAGTCGGGATTGGTGAAATCGTCACTCCACACCACCCGCCCGCTGTCCAGGGTGAGGCTGGTCGCGTGTGCAGCCGGGCCACCACCCGTCGAGAGGCCGCTGAGCACCAGCCAGACCGCACCCAGACCGAGCAGGGGCAGGGCCACGCAGAGCATCACCGCCAGGACGCTCATGCCGCGTCGCGGCCGGGCCGGGGGCACCTGAGGGGGCGGGGGCGGGGCCGGCGCCCACCAGCCGGGCGGAAGGAAGCTCCCCGGCGGCGGAGGCGGAGGGACGGGCCACCCCGTGGGAGCGGGGACTCCGGCGTCGGCACCCCCCTGCGCGGGAGGCGGCGGGGGCGGAGGCGGGGCCCAGCCCGGCCACGGGGGCTGGCTCATCGCGGCAGCTCCAGACGGGTGGTGCCTCCCATGTAGGGCCAGAGCGCGTCGGGGACCTCGACGCTCCCGTCCGCCTGCTGGTAGGTCTCGAGGATCGCGTCGAGGACACGGGGTACGGCCAGACCGCTGCCATTGAGCGTGTGAACGAAGCGGGGACGCTCCCCCGGCGCCGGTCGGTAGCGGATGTTGGCCCGGCGCGCCTGGAAGTCACCGAAGGCGCTGCACGAGGAGACCTCCAGCCACCGCTGCATCCCCGGTGCCCAGGCCTCGACGTCGTACTTCTTCCACTGGGCGAAGCCCATGTCGCCGGTGCACATCGAGAGCACCCGGTAGCGGATGCCGAGCCGCTGCAGCAGGGACTCGGCGTGACCGGTCAGCAGCTCCAGCTCCTCCAGCGAGGCCTCGGGGGTGGTGAACCTCACCATCTCGACCTTGTCGAACTGGTGCAGCCGGATGTAGCCGCGGGTGTCCTTGCCCGCCGCCCCGGCTTCGCGGCGGAAGCACGCCGTGTAGGCGATGTGGCAGATGGGCAGGTCGGCGGCTTCGAGGATCTCCTCGCGGTAGAGGTTGGTGACCGGCACCTCGGCGGTCGGCACCAGGTAGAGGTCGTCGCTGGTCTGGTAGGCCATCCCCTCCTTGTCGGGGAGATTGGCGGTGCCCACCATGCACTCGGTGCGGACCAGGTACGGGGGCAGCACCTCGGTGTAGCCATGGTCCCGGATCCCCACGTCCAGCATCCAGGTGATGAGCGCCCGCTGCAACCGCGCGCCGTCGCCGCGCAGCACGGCGAAACGCGCGCCACTGATCTTGGCGGCGCGCTCGAAGTCGAAGATGCCGAGACGCTCGCCGATGTCGTAGTGGGGCAGCGCCGGAAAGTCGAGCCGGGGGACCTCGCCCCAGGTGCGCACCGTCACGTTGTCGCCCTCGTCCTTGCCGATGGGCACCGACTCGTGAGGGGGGTTGGGAACGTAGAGGAGCAGGTCGCGGAGTTGCGTCTCGATCTCCGCCAGCTCGGACTCACCCGACTGGACCTGGACTCTCAGCTCGTTGAGGCGCGCCCGCTCCTCGTCGGTGGGCGCACCGCGCGCCCCCGAAGAGGCGCGGCGGCGCTCCGCCTGGGCGGCCTCGACCTGGGCGCGGAGGGCGCGGGCACGGGTGTCCAGCTCCAGGATCTCGTCGATCGGGGCGGCCTCGTGCTTCAGCTCGGCCCCCCGCCGGTAGCGCTCGGGGTCCTCGCGAAGGTCGTGGAGCGGAATCACACCTCGGCCTCCTCTCCGCCCTGGGGACGCATGGTCGGGAAGAGCAGCACGTCGCGGATCCCGGGGCTGTCGGTGAGCAGCATGGCCAGCCGGTCGAGGCCGATGCCCAGGCCGCCGGCGGGCGGCATCCCGGCCTCGATCGCCTCCAGGAAGTCCTCGTCCAGGGGGGGGCCCACGCCCTCGTCCAGCTCCCGGCGGCGGGCCTGCTCCTCGAAGCGGGCGCGCTGGTCGATGGGGTCGTTGAGCTCGCTGAAGGCGTTGGCCAGCTCCCGTCCGGCGACCACCAGCTCGAAGCGCTCCACGAAGCGCGGGTCGTCGCGCCGCCGCCGGGCCAGGGGGCTCACCTCGGCCGGGTAGTCGAGGACGAAGGTGGGGTCGTGAAGGGTGCGTTCGACCTTCTGCTCATAGACCTCGTTGAAGATGGTGCCGGGGCCCAGGCCGGCGGGCAGCTCCACCGCCGCCTGGCGGGCCCGCTCCTCCAGCGTGCCGGCGTCCCAGGCGCTCACCGGGTCGAACCCGCACACCTCCTCGATCAGGCTCGCCATGGTCCGTGCCGGGAACGGTGGGGAGAGGTCCAGAGCGCGGCCGCCGTACTGCCGGCGCAGGGGGTCGACGAGGGGCGCGGGGACCCCGACGGCATCCCGGGCATCGCCCTCGCGCTCCTCCACCTCGGCGGCGCCGGGTGCGGCAGCCGGGATGGCCCGGGCGGCGTCGACGACGATCGCCTCGGTCAGCTCGCGCATGTCGGCATAGTCCGCGTAGGCCTGGTACGCCTCCAGCATCGTGAACTCGGGATTGTGGCGTGGCGAGAGGCCCTCGTTGCGAAAGACGCGGCCGATCTCGTACACCCGGCGGTAGCCCCCGACCAGCAGGCGCTTGAGGTGCAGCTCGATGGCGATCCTCAGGTAGACGTCGGTGTGCAGAGCGTTCCAATGCGTCCGGAATGGGACGGCATGCCCGCCCCCGGGGATCAGCTGCAGGATGGGGGTCTCGACCTCCAGGAAACCGCGGTCCTCGAGGGTCCTGCGCACGCTGCGGAGCAGCGCGGCGCGGGTCCGGAAATGGCGCCGCTGGCTGACGCTGGACATCAGGTCGTAGTAGCGCTTGCGATAGCGGGTCTCCTGGTCCTGGAGCCCGTGGAACTTCTCCGGGGGCTGGCGCAACGCCTTGACCAGGGGCGTCAGAGCCCGGACCAGCACAGTCGGCTCTCCCCGCCGGGTCCGCATCAGCGTCCCCCCCACCCCGACGATGTCGCCGAGGTCGAGCAGCTTCACCGCCTCGAAGGCCGGCTCGCCGAGCTGGTCCTGGCGAAACCAGACCTGCATCCGGCCGGTCTCGTCCTCGAGGTGGGAGAAGACGCTCCTTCCCTGGATGCGGTGGAGCATGAGCCGGCCGGCCACAGCGACCTCCGGCCCCGGGGCGTCAGCGGGTGGCGCGCCAGCCTCCCAGTCGACCAGGGCGCGCTGCGCCTCCGCCAGGGTGTGATCGGGGCGGAAGTCGACGTTGTAGACGGGGAAGCCCAGGGCGGCGAGGGCCTCGGCCTTGCGCCTGCGTTCGGCCATGAAGGGATCGTCGGGCATGCCGCGTACATGGTGCCCGAGCGGCGGGCTCTCCCGTGCGCCCAGCCCCTTCCGGGGAGATCAGCGGAGGGCCGTCACCTGGAGCTCGCGCACCCCGCCGGGGCTCTGGACCTCGACCCGGTCCCCGATCCGGCGACCGAGCAGGGCCTTGCCCACCGGCGACTCCATCGAGATCCTCCCGGAGGTCACGTCGACCTCGGCCGGACCGACGATGGTGAAGCTCTGGGTGCCGTACTCGTCCTTGACCTCGACGGTGGATCCGACCTGGACGACGCCGCCGACCTCCGCCTGCTCGATGATCACGGCGTTGCGGACCATCATCTCCAGGGTGAGGATGCGACCCTCGAGCATGCCCTGCTCGTTCTTGGCATCCTCGTACTCGGCGTTCTCCGTGATGTCACCGAAGTCCTTCGCGTATTTGATCCGCTCGGCGATCTCGGGGCGTCGCACCGTCCGGAGCTCGTCGAGCTCCGTCTGGAGCTTGCCGAGGCCCTCTTTGGTGAGCAAGACCGGCTTGTCCATGGCGATGGCTGACCTTCGTGACTGCGGATGGGGCCTGGCGAGCGACGCCGGCGCATCAGGGGGGGAAGCAGGGGAGTATAGGTGCTGAGGGTGAAACGATGGTGGCGACGTTCGCGTAACAAACTGACCCCACCTGATTGACCCCGATCTGATAACCTACCTATCATCTAGACCAGCGGTCGGGGACCGCGCCTTCATAGCCCCCCCTCTCGGGGCGTCTCTGGTCTTCCAGGGGCGCCCTCTTTTTTGATCTGGGAGCCTGTTCACGTCACCGGCGGCGAGGGCGGGGCAGGGCGTGACACCGAGCTGCTGGCGGACCCAGCCGGGTCCCGCCGGTCAGCCCTCCCCACTCGTGAAGACGGGGTGGAACCACCCGCCCGGCCCCAGCCCCGCCTCGAGGGCCTGATCGAGGATCGCGTCGAGGTCGGCGCGGGTGACCAGGGTCTGGACCATCGCCCGAAGCCGGGCGGCGCCATTGCATCCCCTGATCGTCCAGGCCACGTACTTGCGGCCCACCACCAGCGCCCGGGCCTCCCCGTGGTAGTCGATCAGGAGGTCCAGGTGGCGGCGGGTCAGCGCGATGCGTTCGGCGAACCCCAGGTCGGGGAGCAGCTCACCGGTGGCCGCGTGGCGGACGGCCTGGCGGATGAACCAGAGGTTCCCGAGCGCCGCCCGGGCCACCACCACCCCGTCCACCTCTCCGGCCAGGAGCCGGCGCCGGATCTCCCGGACGTCGGTCACGTCGCCGCTCCCCACCACCGGGATGCGCACCGCCCGCCTGACCCGGGCGATCTCCTCCCAGTCCGCCTGGCCCTGGTAGCGCTGGGCGCGGGTCCGCCCATGGACGGTCACCATGGCGCACCCCACGTCCTCCAGGGCCCGGGAGAGCTCCGGGGCGTTGATGGAGGCGTGGTCCCAACCGAGCCGCATCTTGGCGGTGACGGGGACGTCGACGGCCTCCACCATCGCCTGCACGACCCGCGCGGTGGCGTGGACGTCACGGGCCAGCGCCGCGCCCGACCCCCGGCCGGTGACCCGGGGCACCGGGCAGCCCAGGTTGACGTCCACCACCATGGCTCCGCGGGCGGCGCAGATCGCCGCCGCTTCGGCCATCACCCCGGGGTCGCAGCCCACCAGCTGGGCGGCCACGGGGCGCACCTCGGGGTCGAAGCTGAGCAGCTCCAGGGTCCGCGGGATGAGCCGGACCACCGCCTCCGCGGCGGTCATCTCGGCCGAGACCAGGCCGGCGCCGAGCTCGCGGGCCAGCCGCCGGAAGGGAGCGTCGGTGATCCCCACCATGGGCGCGATCAGCACCGGGGAGTCCAGCTCCAGCCGGCCCAGCCGCAGCCGCGCCGGGGCCTCGAGGGTGGGAACCGGCGCTGTCGAGGCGGGACCCGCGCTGCTCATGACGGCCATCGTAGGGCCGGGGTGGGAGCCGGAGCCCCACCGGGTGAGGCCGGGGTTCAGCTCTGCCCGTGCCGCAGCTGCAGCCCCACCGGGCTCAGGCCGTGTTCAGCTCATGGAGGAGACGGAGCCCGACCAGGGTCAGCCACTCGTCGGTGACATGGACGCCGGGGATGAGCCCGGCCATCAGCGGGGCGAGCCCCCCGGTGAGGATGAGCTTGGGGTCGCCGTCCATCTCCCGGCGCATCCGGGTCACCAACCCCTCGGCCAGACCCGCGTAGCCGAGCATCAGGCCCGCCTGCATCGAGGCTCGCGGGTTGTGTCCGAGCACGGCGGTGGGTGCGGCCAGGTCGACGTGGGAGAGCCGGGCCGCCCGCTCCACCAGGGCGTCGTGGCTGACCATCAGCCCCGGTGCCACCGCCCCCCCCAGGTAGTCGCCGGCGGCGTCGATGGCATCGACGGTGGTCGCGGTCCCGAAGTCGCAGATGATCGCCGGCCCTCCGTACAGGTGCTGGGCCGCGACGGCATTGGCGATCCGGTCGGCGCCGACCATGGAGGGGTCGTCGTAGTGGATGCGGATCCCCGTCCGCACCCCCGGCCCGATCACCAGCGGGGGACCGCCGAAGCGCTGGCGGCCCAGGTCCTCGAGGCTGCGCGAGAGGTCGGGCACGACGTTGCTGACCGCGACCGCCGAGATCGCCTCCGGCTCGACCCCGGCGGAGCGGAGCAGGGCCACCACCACCAGCCCGAGCTCGGCACCGGTCGCCCGAGGCTCGGTGTGCAGCCGGAAGTCGGCGACCAGCCGGCTGCCGTCGAAGACCCCGAGCACGGTGTCGGTGTTGCCGACATCGATGGCGAGCAGCATGGAGGCCGATTGTGGCGCGCGGCGACGGGCGGGCGCCACACGGCATTGGTGGGGCGGACGGGTAGGATCGGTCCCGCAATGAGACCGGTGCATCTCGTGTGTGACAGCACCGCCGACCTCGGCCCCACCTACTACCCCGCCCACGACGTGGAGCTGGTGCCGCTCCGGATCATCTTCGGGGACGAGCAGTTCCGCGATCAGGTGGAGATGTCGACCGGTGACTTCTACCGGCGGATGCGCGCCGGCGGGCCCCATCCGCGGACCTCCCAACCGCCGCCGGGCGACTTCACGGAGGTCTTCCAGCGGCTCGGGAGTGACGGCGGCACCGTGATCTGCACCACCATCTCGTCCGACCTCAGCGGCACCGCCGGATCGGCCACGCACGCCCGCCAGTCCCTGCCGGACCTCGACATCCGGGTGGTCGAGACCAAGTCGTGCGGTCCCGCCCTCGGCGCCTCAGTGGCCATGGCCGTGGCCATCCGCGACCGCGGCGGCGACGCGGATGCCATCGTGGCCGCCATCGAGCGACTGAGGGCGACCCAGCGCCTCGTCTTCACCGTGGAGAACCTCGAGTACCTGCGCCGGGGCGGGCGGATCGGCACCGCCCGGGCCCTGATCGGCACCGTCCTCAGCATCAAGCCGATCCTCGGCTTCATCGACGGCAAGGTTCAGGTCCTCGATCAGGTCCGCACCTACACCCGGGCTCTCGACCGCCTGGTCCAGGAGCTGGCATCCGCGGTGCGCCTCTGGGGGCGGACGGCTGCCACCCTGGCCCACGCCGACAACCGCGAGGGCGCCGAGGCTCTGGCCGAGAAGGTGGCGGACGTCACCGGCGAGCCGCCCCAGATCGTCGAGGTCGGAGCCGTGCTCGGCTGCCACGTGGGGCCGGGAGCGTTCGGCCTCTTCTACCACCCCGCCTCGGCGGTGCAGACGTGACCCGGATGGCGCGGCGGTGGCGCTTCACCAGGGGACGAGGGCGTGGGCGGTTAGGATCTGTGCCTGAGTGAGCCGAATCCACGTCGTGTGCGACAGCACCGCAGATCTCGACACCGCATACGCGACCGCCAACGACGTAGCCGTCGTCCCCCTCCGGGTCATCTTCGGCGAGGAGGAGTTCCTGGACGGGGTCGACATCTCGACGGCGGAGTTCTACCGAAGGATGGAGACCGATCCCCACCTGCCCCGAACCTCCCAGCCGACCCCGGCCGAGTTCGAGAAGGTCTTCCGCCGGGTCGGGGGCGACGGCGCAGCCATCGTCTGCACCACCATCTCGGCGGAGCTGAGCGGGACGTACGGGTCGGCGCTGCAAGCCCGGGCAGCCCTTCCCGAACTGGACATCCGCGTGGTCGACAGCCGGACCGTGGGGCCGACCCACACCGCCGCGGTGGAGGTGGCGGTGGCAATGAGGGATGAGGGCCGTGACGCCGACGCGGTGGTGGCCGCTCTGGCCCGGCTCCGAGAACGGCAGCGGCTGGTCTTCGCCCTCGAGACGCTCGAGTACCTGCACCGCGGTGGACGCATCGGGGGTGGCCGTGCCTTCGTGGGCACCGTCCTCAGCATCAAGCCCATCCTCGGCATGACCGATGGGAAGATCGAAGCGGTCGACCGGGTGCGCACCTACCCGCGGGCGCTCACCCGCCTGGTCGAGGAGGTGGCGGCGGCGAAACGGGAATGGGGTCCGACCAGGGTGATCTGCGCCCACGCCGCCAGGCCCGAGCAGGCTCGGACCGTGGCCGAGCGGGTGGCCGAGATCACCGGGGAGTTGCCGCGGGTGGTCGAGATCGGCGGAGTGCTCGGCTGCCATGCCGGCCCCGGCGGCTTCGGGATCGGCATGCACCCGGCCTCCGTGGTCGAGGGCTGAACCCGCTCACCCCTCCCCGGTGCTAGCATGGCTGGTCGGATGACCAATCAACATGGTTGACGCTGTGATCCCGCACGCGACCGCGGACGCCGAGGTCGAGGGCCCGGGCGGCCGCGCCGCGGTCAGCCGGCGCCGGCGGGGCGAGATCATCCGCGCGGCGGTCACCGTGCTGGGGCGGGCGGGGTGCGCCGACACCTCGATGAAGGAGATCGCCCACCAGGCGGGTGTTGCCCCCGGTCTCCTCCACTACTACTTCGAGTCCAAGGACGAGCTGCTGATGGCCGTGGTCGGCGACCTGCAGGAGCAGATGACGGCGACCTGGACGGCGGCCGTCGCCGGGGGCGACGACCCGCTGGAGCGGCTGATCGCGGGGCTGGATGCGATCGCCGCCCGCTGCGGCCGGGAGCCGCAGCTCTGGCGGGCCGGCCTGGACCTCTCCCTCCTCGGCCTGGCCAGCCCGGTGATCCTGGCCCGCTGCCGGGAGCTCCGGGGGGCGATGGTCCAGGCCATCGAGGTCGAGCTGCGTGGGGCCCTGGGACGGCTGCCCGCGTACACCCTGGTGCCACCCCGCGACCTCGCCGGCGCCGTCGCCTCCGCCGTCGACGGGATGGCGCTGGCGGCCCTGGTCGAGGAACGTGACCCCGCCCCCGCCTTCCGGGCCCTCAAGGTCATGCTCCTCTCCCTGGTGGTGGCCGCCCACGTCACCGCCGGTCAGGAGCCGCCGGTCGCCCGGCTTGCCCATCTGCTCCGGCCACGCTGATGAGCCGCGATCTCCGCTGCCCCCACGGCTGCACCGGCGGCCGGTTCGAGGCCCTCAACGCCCCTCTCTACGTGGACTCGCGGGCCCGCTACCTGGAGCACGACGACAGCCTCGCCACCTTCGTCTGCGCCGAGTGCGCGGCGGTCGCCATCGGCCTCGCCGAGGCCGCGGAGGCGATCCGGCGAGAGGCGGAGGTCGAGCCCCGGGTGCTGGTCTGCCCCCAGTGCGGCACTCAGATGCTCCCTCCCCTGGACGACGAGCTGGCTCCGTACGTGGAGTGCCCGACCTGCGAGACGCGCTTCGCCGTCGAGGAGGGGATCCCACACCTGCACCGCGGTGGGCTGGAGAGCCGGGAGGAGGAGGGGTAGCGGGGACGAAGAGGGGCTCGACCGGGTGCCCGCCCCCGGCTCGGCGGCGGTGGTCTCCGCTCAGCCCTCAGCGCGGCGAGCGCGCTCGCGGCCCAGGGACACGAACGGGTCCAGGCTCTCCGGGTTGGCCACCGCGCTGAGCGCCACCGCGTGGGAGACGTCTCCTCCCATCAGCAGGCGCTTGACCGGGACCTCCAGCTTCTTGCCCGAGAGGGTGCGCGGCAGGGCGGGCACGGAGACCACCCGGTCGGGGACGTAGCGCGGGGAGAGCTCACGGCGGATGGCGTCGCAGACCCGCCGAGTCAGGTCCTCATGACCGCCGGGGCCGCCCTCCCCGGGGCCGCCCTCCGCGGAGCCGCCCTCCACCAGGAAGAGCCAGAGCTCGCCGGGCCCGCCATCGGGGTCCTCGAGATGCACCACCAGGCTGTCGGTCACCTCGGGCATGCGCTCGACCACCGCGTAGAACTCGGCGGTCCCCATGCGGACCCCGCCCCGGTTCAGGGTGCCGTCGGAGCGGCCGGTGATGACCACCGTGCCCCGCTCGGTGAGGGTGGCCCGGTCGCCGTGGGCCCAGATGCCCGGAAACCTCTCGAAGTAGGCGGCGCGGTAACGGGAGCCGTCGTCGTCCCAGAACCCGACCGGCATGGACGGCAGGGGAGCGGTGAGCACCAGCTCGCCCTCCCGACCCACCACCCGCTGCCCGCCCTCGTCGACCACCTCCACCCGCGCGCCCAGGCAGCGGCAGGAGATCTCGCCGGCCCAGACCGGGTGCAGCGGGCTGCCTCCGACGAAGCCGGTGCAGACGTCCGTGCCGCCACTGAACGATGCCAGCAGCAGGTCGGCCTTCACGTCCCGGTACACCCAGCGCGCGGCCAGGGCGGGCAGCGGAGAGCCGGTGGCTCCCAGGGTCCGCAGCGCGCCCAGGGCGTGCAGCGCCGCGGGCCGGATCCCGGCCTTGGCGCAGGCGGCGAGGTAGCTGCTCCCGGTCCCGGCGCAGGTGGCGCCCGTGGAGGCCACCAGATCCCAGAGGGCATCGATCCCGGGGTGCACCGGGTCGCCGTCGAAGAGCACCACGGTTGCCCCCACCGCAAGGCCGGAGACGCAGAGGTTCCACATCATCCAGCCGGTGGTGGAGAACCAGAAGAAGCGGTCGCCCGCCCCCAGGTCGAAGTGGAATCCGAGCGTCTTGAGGTGCTCCAGGAGGATGCCGCCGTGGCTGTGCACGATGGCCTTGGGCCTGCCGGTGGTCCCCGACGAGAAGAGGATGTAGAGGGGATGGTCGAATCCGAGCGAGGCGAACTCGAGCGGTCCTCCGGCGGACGTGAAGCCGGCCCACGCCGTCCATCCCTCGGGGGCGGGGGTCTCCGGCGCGAGGTAGGAAAGCCAGACCGCCCGCCTCACCGTGGGCAGGCCGGCGAGGATGCCCCCTGCCTCGGCTGTCCGATCGACGCTGCGGGCGCCGTAACGGTAGCCGTCGATGCTCAGCAGCACCGCCGGGCGCAGCTGGGAGAGCCGGTCCAGGGCTCCGGTGACGCCCATCTCCGGCGCGCAGCAGGCCCAGATCGCGCCCAGGCTGGCGCAGGCCAGCATCGCCGCCACCGCCTCGGGGATGTTGGGCAGGTAGCCGGCCACCACCTCCCCGGGCCGCACCCCGGCGGCGAGCAACCCCGAGCGCACCCGGGCCACCAGGTCGGTGAGCTCGGCCCAGCTCAGCTCCTGGGGTGGGCGGGTCTGGGAGCGGGCCACGATGGCGGGGGAGGCCCCACCCCCCAACGGCGGCCGCAGGGCCGCCTCGGCGTAGTTGAGCCGGCCGCCTCGGAACCACCGCCAGCCGGTCACCCGGGTGGGATCCGGCTCCAGGTCACCGTCCGGAGGCCGGCGCCACCTGACCTCGAAGCGGTCGGCGATCGCCCGCCAGAAGGCGCCGGCGGTGAGGGGCGCGACCGACCACTCCCAGGCGTCCTGGTAGGTGGTGAAGCCCTGCTCGGCGCACCAGCGACCGAGGCGCGAGGCCGCCGCCCGCTCAGGGGAGGGCTCCCAGAGGGGCGCCGGCAGGTCAGTCACGGAGGGATGCCCCCGGATCGGCATGGGCGGGCAGCCCCAGCTCCCGGGCGATGATCATGCGCTGGATCTCCGAGGTCCCCTCGCCGATCTCCAGGATCTTGGCGTCGCGGTAGAAGCGGCCCACGGGCGTGTCGTTCATGAAGCCATAGCCACCGAAGATCTGCACCGCCTCGCGGGCATTGACCACCGCCGCATCCGAGGCCACCAGCTTGGCGATGGCGGCCTGTTTCTTGAACGGCAGCCCGGAGACCATGCGGATGGCGGCGTCGTACCAGGCCAGCCGGGAGGCGTGGGTCCTCGCCTCCATGTCCGCCAGCTTGAACTGGAGCGCCTGGTGCCCGCCGAGCCTTCGGCCGAAGGCCTCGCGCTCGCCCAGGTAGGCGAGGCACTCGTCGACGCAGCCCTGGGCCAGACCGGTGGAGAGCGCGGCGATGGCCACGCGCCCGCCGTCCAGGACCTCCAGGAACTCCGCGTATCCCCGCCCCTCCTCCCCGAGCAGGTGGTCGAGCGGGACCCGGCAATCCGCGAACGAGACCTCCCGGGTGTCGGAGGCCAGCCAGCCGACCTTCGAGTACTTCTTGGAGACGGACATCCCAGGCGTGCCGGCCGGCACCACGATCGCCGAGATCTCGCGGCGGCGCCCCTCGGGCTCCCCGGTGACCGCGGCGACCGTGACCAGGCTGGTGATGTCGGTCCCCGCGTTGGTGATGAACACCTTAGTCCCGTCGATCACCCAGCTGTCGCCGTCGCGGCGCGCCCGGGTGCGGAGGGCGCCGGCGTCCGAGCCGCCTCCCGGCTCGGTGAGAGCGAAGGCGCCCAGCGCCTCGCCGCGGCAGAGCGGGGGAAGCCATTGGCGCTTCTGGGCTTCGGTGCCGAAGCGATGGATGGGCATCGCCCCCAGGCCCACGGCGGCCTCCAGGGTGAGCGCCAGGGAGGAGTCCACCCGGGCCAGCTCCTCGATGGCCAGGCAGAGGGCCAGATGGTCGCCGCCCATGCCCCCGTGCTCCTCGGGGAAGGGAAGGCCGAAGAGACCCATGGTCCCCATCCTGGCCACCAGCGCGTAGGGGAACTCCTCCCGAACGTAGAGCTCGCCGATCACCGGCGCGACCTCCCGGCGGGCGAATTGCTCGACGGTCGCGCGCAGCAGCTCGTGGTCCTCGGTCAGCGGGAGGCTCGACGCCGCACCCGTGCTCATCTCGTCACCCTCCAGAGCTCCTCATGCGTCCGGGCTCGATGCTTCCAGGCTCGCGGCCAGGGCTCTGACCACCCGGCTGGGGCTGGGACGGCCGAGCCGGCCGGCGAGCCACAGGCTGGTGCGGGCCAGCGCCGCCAGGTCGACTCCGGTGGCCACGCCGAGGCCGTCGAGCAGGAAGACCAGGTCCTCGGTGGCCAGGTTGCCGGTGGCGCTCCGGGCGAAGGGGCAGCCCCCCAGCCCTCCGGCGGCCGCATCGACGGTGGTGACCCCGCAGCGCAGCGCCTCCACGGTGTTGGCCAGCGCCTGGCCGTAGGTGTCGTGGAAGTGCACGGCGAGAGTGCCCATGCCGACCCCGGCACCGGCGAGACGGGAGAGCAGCGCGGCCACCGCTCCCGGGGTGGCCACGCCGATGGTGTCGCCGAGTGAGACCTCGGCGCAGCCCATGGCCAGCAGCTGGGTGGCCACCCCCACCACCTCTCCCGGGTCCACGGCCCCCTCCCAGGGGTCGCCGAAGCACATGGAGACATATCCCCGCACCGGGATCCCCGCCTGACGGGCGTGTCCGGCCACCTCGGCGAGCGAGCGGAGGCTCTCCGACCGGCTGCGGTTGAGATTGTGCCGAGCGAACGACTCCGTGGCGCTGGCGAAGACGGCCACCTCCCGGGCTCCGGCGGCCAGGGCACGCTCCAGCCCTCGGAGGTTGGGGACCAGCGCCGGGTGGCGCACCCCCGGGCTCGCGGGCAGGCGGGCGAGGAGCTCATCGGCATCGGCGAGCTGGGGCACGGCGTCGGGGCGCACCAGGCTGGTCACCTCCACGGCCCGCAGGCCGGCGGCCACCAGCCGGGCGATCAGCTCGAGCTTGACCGCGAGCGGGACGGCCTGCGGCTCGTTCTGCAACCCGTCGCGGGGCCCGACCTCGTACACGTTGACCTCGGCGGGGAGACCGGAGAGCGGAGCCGGAGGCCACCGGGTCATGGCCGGTCCTCGGTGTCGAGGCCGCGGCGGTGGACGCGCGGCCGCAGCGTCACGACGAGCCCTCCGGCACCAGCTCGAAGAGGATGTCGCCGCGGGCCACCTGGCCGCCGGCCGCGAACCCGACGCGCTCCACCCGGGCCGCCACGTCGGCGGTCAGCGTGTATTCCATCTTCATCGACTCCAGGATCCCGAGCACGGCGCCCGCGTCCACCCGGTCGCCGGCGGCCACGCTGACGCTGACCAGGACTCCGGGGAGGGGGGCCATCACGACCTCCCCCCGGCCGGCCGTCGCCGGCGCCGGGCCGAAGCCCGTGGTCAGCCGGAAGACCTCGCCACGGTGCGCGATCAACAGCACCCCCGCCGCGGCGACGAAGACGAAGTGCTCGCGCTCGCCGTCGAGCTCGGCGACCAGGGTGTCGGCGTCCAACCGGACCACGCGGACCCGGGCGGATCGACCGGGCCCCTCCACCTCGAGATCCCCGTCCGCGCCCGCCGCTCCCCCCCGCACCAGAATCCGCCGCAGCTCGCCGTCCAGCGTCAGCTCCACGGCGGCCGGCGCCGGCGGCCCCGCGGATCGCCAGCCGTCCGCTCCCCAGGGGTCGCCGGCATCTCGCCGGCGCGCCGTCTCGGCGAGGATGGCGCCGGCGGCGGCCAGGGCCGGCCAGGGGTCGGCGGCGCCCAGCTCGGCGGCGTGGCCGTCGAGCCACGCCGGGGTGATCTCAGCCCGGGCGAAAGGCTCCGACGCCAGCAGCCGGCGCAGGAAGCCGGTGTTGGTGGTGAGACCGAAGACGGCGGTGCTGTCCAGGGCGTCGATCAGCCGGCTGCGGGCCACCTGACGGGTTTCGCCGTGGGCGATCAGGGTGGCGAGCATGGAGTCGTAATCGGTGGTCACCGCCAGGCCGGCCTCGAGGGTGGCGTCGACCCGCCCCTCCGCGGGCCAGCGGACCAGGGTGGCCCGCCCCGTCTGGGGGAGGAAGCCGTGCTCGGCGTCCTCCGCGCAGACACGAGCCTCGATGGCGTGGCCGCGGATCGCGATCTCGTCCTGGGCGAGGCCGAGCGGCTCGCCGGCGGCGAGGCGGAGCTGCAGCTCCACCAGGTCGACTCCGGTCACCGCCTCGGTCACCCCGTGCTCCACCTGGAGGCGGGTGTTCATCTCCAGGAAGTGGACGCTGGCGCCGGCGGCCAGGAACTCGACCGTTCCCAGGCTGCGGTAGCGGACGCGGGCGGCGATCGCGGTGGCCGCCTGCAGGGCGCGGGCGCGGGCCGCCGGAGAACAGGGCGTTGCGGGCGCCTCCTCGACCACCTTCTGGTGGCGCCGCTGCACCGAGCAGTCGCGGTCCCCCAGGTGCAGGACCCGACCCGTGCCGTCCCCCACCACCTGCACCTCCAGGTGCCGCCCCTCGGGGAGGTAGCGCTCCACGAAGAGGGCGGGGTCGCCGAAGGCCGCCAGCGCCTCCCGCCCGGCGGCCTCCAGCGCCGGCACCAGGTCGGCGGGTCGGGTGACCAGACGCATCCCCCGCCCGCCCCCGCCCGCGACTGCCTTCACCAGGGCGGGGTAGCCGATCTCCGGGCCCACCCGCGCGGCCAGCGCACCCAAGTCCTCCCCCTCGACAGCCGGCACCACAGGGGCTCCGGCCTCCGTGGCCAGGCGTCGCGCTCGGTCCTTGCGGCTCATCAGCTCGATGACCTCGGGCTGGGGACCGACGAAAACCAGTCCGGCGGTCTCGCAGGCCCGGGCGAAGGCGGCGCTCTCGGCGAGGAAGCCGTAGCCGGGATGCACGCCGCCGGCGCCCGCACTCCGGGCCGCCTCCAGGATGGCGCTGATGGAGAGGTAGGAGTCTGCCGCGGCGGCGGGCCCGATCCTCACGGCGCGGTCGGCCTCGGCCACGTGCGGCGCGTCGCAGTCGGCGTCCGAGTAGACGGCGACGGTGCGGAACCCGAGCCGCCGAGCGGTGCGCAGCACGCGACGCGCGACCGCACCCCGATTGGCGACCAGCAGCGTGTCGAAGCCCATGGTGCGCCGCCTACATCCGGAACACGCCGTAGCGCGCCGGCTCCGGGTCGGGAGACGCGGCCGCCAGCGCCAGGCCCATGGCCAGCACCCGGCGCGTGTCCAGCGGATCGATGACGCCGTCGTCCCACAGCCGGGACGTGGAGTAGTAGGCCGATCCCTGGCGGGCGTAGCGCTCGCTGATCCTCGCCTTGCGCTCCGCCTCCGACCCGCCGTCACCGTCCCCCCGCTCGCCGCCCACCAGCGAGAGCACCTCGGCGGCCTGATCGCCACCCATCACGGAGATGCGCGCGTTGGGCCACATGAACAGCAGCCGGGGATCGAAAGCGCGACCGCACATCCCGTAGTTGCCCGCCCCGAAGGAGCCGCCGATGATGACGGTGAGCTTCGCCACCCGCGAGCAGGCCACCGCCGTGACCAGCTTGGCGCCGTCCTTGGCGATCCCCCGGTGCTCGTACTCGCGCCCCACCATGAAGCCGCTGATGTTCTGGAGGAACACGAGCGGCACGCCGCGCTGATTGCAGAGCTGCACGAAGTGGGTCCCCTTGAGCGCGGACTCGCTGAAGAGCACGCCGTTGTTGGCGACCAGGCCGCAGGGGTAGCCGGCGATGCGGGCGAATCCGCAGACCAGCGTCTCCCCGTACACCGTCTTGAACTCGTGGAGCCGGGACCCGTCCACCAGCCGGCGGATCACCTGGCGCACGTCGTAGGGGCGGCGCACGTCCGCGGGGACGACGTCATAGAGCTCGGCCGGGTTCTCGGCGGGCTCCTCGGGCTCGGCCCGATCCTCCCTCCGCTCGGCGTGCCCGGGGGGGTGGGCGCGGACGGTCCCAGCGTGGCGACCATCGAGCGCAGGATCCGCAGGGCGTGGGCGTCGTCCTCGGCCAGGTGGTCCACCACCCCCGAGCGCCGCGCGTGCACCTCGCCCCCGCCCAGCTCCTCGGCGCTGACCACCTCACCGGTGGCGGCGCGCACCAGCGGCGGCCCGCCCAGGAAGATGGTGCCCTGCTCGCGGACGATGACGGTCTCGTCGCTCATGGCGGGCACGTAGGCGCCCCCCGCCGTGCTCGAGCCCATCACCGCCGCCAGCTGGGGGATGCCGGCCGCCGACATCCGCGCCTGGTTGAAGAAGATGCGGCCGAAGTGGTCCCGGTCCGGGAAGACCTCGTCCTGGAGGGGAAGGTAGGCGCCCCCCGAGTTGACCAGGTAGCAGCACGGCAGGCGGAAGGCGGCGGCGACCTCCTGGGCGCGGAGATGTTTCTTGACCGTCATGGGGAAGTAGGTGCCGCCCTTCACCGTGGCGTCGTTGGCCACGACCATGCAGCAGCGCCCCGAGACCCGTCCGATCCCGGTCACCAGTCCCGCGGCCGGCACGGGCTCGCCGTACAGCTCCCAGGCGGCCAGCGGGGACAGCTCCAGGAAGGACGCGCCGGGGTCCAGCAGCCGGTCGACCCGCTCCCGGACCAGCAGCTTGCCCCGCTCCAGGTGCCGGAGACGCGAGCGCTCGTCCCCACCCTGGCGCACCAGGGCCAGGCGCTCCCTGAGCTCGGCGGCCAGCTCGCCCAGGGTGCGCCCCTCGGCCGCCGCTCGCCGCGGCGCCGGGCCCGCGGGGACGGCACCGGCGGGCAGGCGCTCAGCCTCGGCGCCGCCGCCCCCTCGACCCGTCCGCATGCCAGCCACGGTCCACCACCCCCCGCGGGTCAGCCGCGATGTTAATCCAGAGTAACATGCGCGGTGAATGGCGGCTAACATCAGTGCCCGGGCGGCAGGTGGCGTGGGGGGGGAGCGCCATGGACCCCAGGCCGGCGCGCCCGGGGCCACCGGCGCACCCAGGGCCACCGGCGCGCCCAGGGCCCGAGGAACGGGCTCCGGAGCGTCACCCCGCAGCCGCCGGGAGCGGCTGCTGTCCGCCGCGGCCGGGCTCTTCGCCCAGCGCGGCTACAGCTCGGTGACCCTGGCCGACATCGGGGGAGCGGCGGGCATCTCCGGGCCCGGCGTTTACCGCCACTTTGCGAGCAAGGAGGGACTGCTCGGCGAGCTGCTGGTCGACGTCAGCGAGCGGCTGCTCTCGAGCGCCGAGGAGCGGGTCGCCGCCGCCGCCGGACCGGAGGCCGCGCTGGTGGCGCTGGTCGACTTCCATGCCGGCTTCGCGGTGGACAACCCGGCGCTCATCACCATCCAGTCGCGCGAGATGCCCGCCCTCAGCGCCGAGGACCAGCGCCGGGTGCGCCGGCTGCAGAGCACCTACGTGGAGCTGTGGGCAGAGACCGTCATCCGCGCCGGACGGTTCGAGCGGCACGAGGAGGCGATCGCCGCCGCCCATGCCATCTTCGGCCTGCTCAACTCCACGCCCCACAGCCGCCGTCTGGCCGGCGACGAGACACGGACCCTGCTGCGCTCGCTGGCCCTCGCCGCCCTGCTCCCGGCAGGACCGTCTGCCCGGCCAGGGCCATGACGGCGTCGGGCTCCGAACCCCTGATCAGGCTGACCCAGCACGGGCCGGTGGCCGAGCTGGCGCTCGATCGTCCGGCGGCTCTCAACGCCATCTCGACGGCGCTCGCGACCGAGCTGGTGGCAGCTTGCGCCGAGCTCGGACGGCTGGTCCATTCGGCGCCGCTCCGGGCTGCGGTCCTCACCTCGACGAGCGAGCGCGCCTTCTGCGTTGGCGCCGACCTCAAGGAGAGGGCTCGCTTCGCAGACGCCGACCTGCTGGCGCAGCGCCCGCTGATGCGCGCCACCTTCGAGGCGGTACGCGCCCTCGCGGTGCCGACCGTCGCCGCGGTGAGCGGCCATGCACTCGGCGGCGGATTCGAGCTGGCCCTCTCCTGCGACCTGATCGTGGTCGACGAGACGGCCGACCTGGCGCTCCCCGAGACGAGCGTCGGTCTGGTCCCCGGGGGCGGCGGGACCCAGCTGCTGGTCCGCCGCGCCGGGCCGGGCGTGGCCGCCGACCTGATCCTGACCGCCCGGCACGTGACCGGCCCGGAGGCGGTGCGGCTGGGGCTGGCTGACCGTCTGGTGCCCCGAGGCGAGGCCCGATCCGCGGCCCTGGAGCTGGCCCGGGCCATCGCCGCCAACTCCCCGACCGCGGTGCAAGCCGCCCGGCGGGCCCTCCGCCTCGGCGCCGACCGCGACCTCGATGCCGCCCTCGAGCTCGAGGACGCCGCCTGGCGCGAGGCGGCCACCTCACCCGACCGCGCCGAGGGCATCGCCGCGTTCGTGGAGAAGCGGCCACCGCGCTGGTCCTCCGGGCCGGCGGATCTCACCTAGGGGGGTCATCTCCCAGCGCCTTCTCGGGACCCGCGCCGTGCTGCTGATCCACCACACCGACTGCGTCATGCTGAGCTTCCGCGATGACGAGCTGGCGGCTCGCGTCGAGCAGGAGACGGGCGTCCGGCCGCCGTTCGCCTTCGAGGCCTTCACCGACCTCGAGGCCGAACTGCGTCAGTCGATGGCACGGATCACGTCGAGCCCGTTCCTGCCCCACCGGGATCAAGTTCGCGGCTTCGTGTACGACGTGCGCACCGGCCGCCTGGGCGAGGTATCTGCCGGCGACCCGGCCTTGCGACGACCTCGCCATCGGCCCCAGCTCGCGGATCAGAGGGCCGCGCCCCGCGGAGGGTCGGTCGAGCTGCTCAGAGGAGAGCGGCCGGCATCGGCGGGAGCAGCGCGACGGTGGCCCCCACCGGACCGGCGTCCTCCCCGGGGTTGCGTCCCCAGTGGCGGGAGAACCTGCCGTCGAAGCCGATCACTCGACCCCCCGAGCGCACGTCCGGGGCGCTCTTCCAGTGTGGGGTGTGACCGTGGATCACCCGGCGTGCGCCGAAGCGGTGGAGGTGGGCGTCCAGCCGCGCCCGGTCATCGAAGGCTCGCCGGCCGATCACGTGGCGCAGCACCCGGACCACGCCCCCGGGTTCCTGAGCCAGCAAGGCCGCCGCGGCGGCGTTGACCTGCTCCACGCTGCCGCCGAGGGCCGCGTAGTCGTCGTCGTCGGTGTGCTGGACCACGGTGCCGTCATCGAGCAGGAGCATCACCGGGAGGTGGCGCAGCCAGGCCTCCAGCTCGGGATCGCCGCCGAGGCCCTCGAGGTCGGCGGGGTCGCCCCGACGCCGCCGCCAGATGGTCTCCAACAGCTCGCCGTCACGCGCCCGCAGCCGCTCGCCGCCGTACCGCCCCTCCTCCACCAGCGCCATCACCAGCAGGTCGTGGTTGCCGAGGATGGCCCGGCTGTTGCGCCGGCTCATGGCCATCCTCGCCGCCCTGTGGCCTCCGGCGTCCCCCGGCCGTCCCCCGGTGAAGAAGTCACCGAGGAAGATCGTCTCGAACCGCTCCTCCGGGTAGGCGACGAGGGCCCCAGCCAGGCGCTCGTGGTCCCCCTGGACGTCCCCGACGATGAGGATCGGCAGTGTCATCGCCCCAGAGTAGCGGGGGCTGGAGGGAGGCGACGGTCTTACGTCGGGCGGAGTGCCGCCCGGGCCGGGAGGGTGGCGGGCCGCGAGAGTGACGGCCCCCCGGTGCGTCAGGGCAGTTAAGGACATCGACGTCCTCAACCCGTTGGACACCCTTGTAGTCCCTATGCTCGTCCTGGGCGCTTGCTTCCGGCATCCGCCGAGCCCTGTGGCGCGGGCGTGAGGATCGCCCTGTCCGCGTGGGTGAGACGGGTGGACCAGGTCGGAATCCGCCGCACCTCAACCGGCGAGCGTCTCCGCCAGCTTCCGGGTGCGGGCCGCCCTCGCCGTGGCCCGGGTGAGGGCGCGGCCGACCGAGCGCGGGCCCGGCCCGCCGGGCAACTCGCGGCGGCGCAGCGCCGCATCGACATCGAAGAGCGTCAGCACCTCCTCGTCGAGGAGGCCGGAGAGCCCCCGCCACTCCTCGAGGCTGAGGTCCGTGAGGGTCCGGCCCTCGGCGACGCAGCGGCGGACCGTGGCCCCGACCAGGATGTGGGCCTCGCGGAAGGGCATCCCCCGCGCCACCAGGTGCTCCGCGACGTCGGTGGCGAGCAGCATCGGGTCGGAGGCGGCGCGCCGCATCGCGGCGGCGTCGTAGCGCAGGCGCCCGACCACGTTGGTCACGATCCCGAGGCTGGCGAGAGTGGTGTCCACGGCGTCGAAGAGTGGCTCCTTGTCCTCCTGGAGGTCACGGTTGTAGGCGAGCGGCAGCCCCTTGAGGACAGTGAGCAACGCGACCAGGTCGCCGGTCACCCGGCCGGACCGGCCTCGGGCCAGCTCGAGGACGTCCGGGTTCTTCTTCTGGGGCATCAGCGACGAGCCGGTGGCGTGGCTGTCGGGGAGCTCGGCGAATCCGAACTCCGCCGTGGTCCAGAGCACGATCTCCTCGGCGAACCGGGAGAGGTGGACCATCAGCAGGGCGCAGCTGGAGACCAGCTCGACCGCGAAGTCGCGGTCGGAGACGGCGTCCAGGCTGTTGGCGCTGATCGCGGCGAAGCCGAGGGCCCGTTGGGTGATCCGCCGGTCGATGGACAGCGTCGTGCCGGCCAGGGCGCCACTCCCCAGCGGCAGCACATCGCAGCGTCGGTACCCGTCGCCGAGCCGCTCCACGTCGCGCTGGAGCATCTCGACGTAGGCGAGCAGGTGATGGGCGAGGGAGACCACCTGGGCCCGCTGGGTGTGGGTGTAGCCGGGGACGGGGGTGTGGCGGTGCTCGCCGGCGCGCGCCAGGAGCGCCTCCTGCAGCCCCGCGCAGCCGAGCATCAGCTCAACAGTGCGGCGCCGGCACCAGAGGCGCACGTCGGTGGCCACCTGGTCGTTGCGGCTGCGCCCCGTGTGCAGCCTTCCGGCCACCGGTCCGATCAGCTCGTGCAGGCGCCGCTCGACCGCGGTGTGAATGTCCTCGTCAGCGGGTGCCGCGGAGAAGTCGCCCCGCTCCAGCTCGTCGCGGACGGTGCGCAGCCCAGACCTGATGGCCCGGTGGTCGGCCTCGCTGATCAGACCGACCTCACGGAGCATCCGGGCGTGGGCCAGCGACCCCTCGATGTCCTCGGCGAAGAGCCGCCGGTCGACCGCGTAGCTGGTGGTGTACTCCTCGACGGCGCGGGCGGTTCGGGCCCCCAGCCGCCCCTCCCACACCTTGGCGGGGGCGAGCCCGGCCGGACCCGGGGCCTGCCGGACCGGCTTGGGGGCGCGCCGCTTGCCCTCTGCCATCAGCGCTGCCTGCCGCGGGCCATCAGCGGCGCTTGACCCGGCGCTCCAGGCTCAGGGGAACGCTGTCCTCCAGCGCTCCCTGGATGCGGGCCTGGGTGCGCAGCGGGAGCCCGAAGAGCTCGATGAATCCCCGCGCCGCGCTGTGATCGAAGCTGTCCTGGCGGCGGTCGTAGGTCGCCAGCTCCTCGCGGTAGAGGGAGCCGGGAGCGCGGCGGCCGGCCACCGCCACGGTGCCGCGGCGAAGCCGCAGCCGGACCTCCCCGCTCACCGGCTCCTGGGTCACCGCCACGAAGGCGGCGAGCGCGCTGCGGAGCTGGCCGAACCAGAGCCCGTCGTAGACGAGCCGGGCCCACTCGTCGCCCAGGCGGCGCTTGAGATGGAAGACGTCCCGGCCCAGGGTCAGGGTCTCCAGCGCCGTATGGGCGGCGTGGAGGACCACCGCCGCCGGCGCCTCGTAGATCTCCCGGGACTTGATCCCGACCAGGCGGTTCTCCACGTGGTCGATCCGGCCGACCCCGTGGGCACCGGCGAGAGCGTTGAGCCGGGTGACCAGGACGTCGCCGGTGAGCCGCTCGCCGTCCAGGGTCACCGGGATGCCGTGCTCGAACCCGAGGCTGACCAGGATCCCCTCCTCTGGCGCCTGGACGGGATCGGCGGTCCAGGCGAAGACGTCGGGAGCAGGCTCCTGCCAGGGGTCCTCGAGGGGACCGGCCTCAATGCTGCGCCCCCAGATGTTGGCGTCCACCGAGTAGGGCGACTCCTGGGTGACCGGGACCTCGATGCCGTGCTCACGGGCGAATTCGATCTCCTGAGGACGGCCCATCTCCCAGTCACGGACCGGGGCCACCACCTCAAGCTCGGGAGCCAGGGCTGCGGTGGCGACGTCGAAGCGCACCTGGTCGTTGCCCTTGCCGGTGCAGCCGTGGGCGATCGCCGCGGCGCCCTCGTCGCGGGCCACGTCGACCAGGATCTTGGCGATCAGCGGTCGGGCCAGGGCGGTGGCCAGCGGGTAGGCGCCCTCGTACATCGCCGAGGCGGCCAGGCTGGGGAAGCAGAACTCCTCGACGAAGAGGCGGCGCGCGTCGACCGCGTAGGCGGCCAGCGCGCCGGTGCGCAGGGCGCGGTCGGTGACCGCCTCGATGTCCTTCGCCTCGCCGATGTCGGCGGTGCAGGTGATCACCTCGTAGCCGAGCCGCTCCTGCAGCCAGCGGATCGAGACCGAGGTGTCGAGACCGCCGGAATAGGCGAGGACGCAGCGCTTGGGTTTGCTCACCGGAATCCTCCGCGACCGCTCATGGACTTGCTCACCGGACTCCTCCGTGACCGCTCATCTGGTTGGCATCGTGGGCGCGGGCTGCCGCAGGCCCTCCGCCGGCGGCCGCGCGGAGCCGTTCGGCCAGCCGGCGTGCGCCGGGTCGCGAGCGGACCACCACCAGGACGGTGTCGTCGCCCGCGACGGTGCCGGCGACCTCCTCGAAGTGAGCGAAGTCGATGACCGCCGCCACCAGCGGCGCGCTGCTGGGACGGGTGTGGACGACCCCGATATGGTCCACGAACTCCATGGAGCGGACGTGCTCGCGCATGACCGCGCGGAGCCGGGTGCTCACCGGTGACGGCTCGTCGGGGTCGCCGCCGGCGACGTAGCGCGGGCCGTCGGGATCGTGGATCCTGGCCAGGCCCAGCTCGCGGATGTCGCGCGAGACGGTCGCCTGGGTGACGTCGAGGCTGCGGTGGCGGAGCGCCGCCACGATCTCCTCCTGGGTCCGGACCTTGCGGTCGCGGATCAGGTCGAGGATGGCCTGCTGCCGCTCCGCCTTGGCAACCGGACCGAGAGCCGAGCCGATGTTCATCGCCCGACGACCTCGAAGGCGGCGCCGAGCATCTCCAGCGCCGCGTCCGCCTGCGCCGGGGTGAGGACGAGCGGGGGGACCAGGCGGAGTGCCGACGGGCTGGTCGCATTGATCAGCAGGCCCAGGTCGAGGGCGGCGGCGACCACCGCGGGTGCGACCGGCTGGGTGAGGACCACCCCCAGCATCAGGCCGCGGCCGCGCACCTGGGCGATCGGCGCGCCACGCCGGCCGAGCTCGACCAGTCCGCGCTGGAGGTGCTCACCGACCCGGGCCGCATTGGCGACCAGCCCCTCGGTCTCGATCGCGTCGAGGACGGCGGCAGCCACCGCCGTGACCAGCGGACCGCCCCCGAAGGTGGTGCCGTGATCGCCGGGCTCCAGGATGTCGGCGCGAGGGCCGGCCAGCACGGCACCGATCGGAAGCCCGCCCCCCAGTCCCTTGGCCACCGCCATGACGTCGGGCACGATCCCGGCGTGCTGGTGGGCCCACCATCGCCCGGTCCGGCCCATCCCGGTCTGGATCTCGTCGAGGATGAGCAGGAGGTCGTGCCGGTCGCAGAGGCCGCGCAGCCCGCGCAGGGTCTCGTCGCTCATGGGTACGACCCCGGACTGGCCCTCGATCGGCTCCATCAGCACCGCCACGGTGCGCTCGTCGACGACCTCCTCCACCGCGGCGAGATCGTCGTACGGAACGTGGACGAAGCCGCGCGGCAGCGGCTCGAAGGGCTCGCGGTAGTGGCGGTTGGAGGTCGCTGCGAGGGCTCCCATGGTGCGGCCGTGGAATGCGCCGCGGGCGCAGACGATGGTGGACGCGCCGTCCCGGTTCAGCTTGCCCCACTTGCGGGCGATCTTGATCGCCGTCTCGACCGCCTCCGTCCCGCTGTTGCAGAAGAAGGCCCGGCTCGGGAAGGCGGTGGCCACCAGCCGCTCGGCGGCGTCCAGCTGGGGCTCGGAGAAGTAGAGGTTGCTGAGGTGGACGACCCGGGCCGCCTGCTCGGCGATGGTGCCGAGCACGGCGGGATGGCCGTGGCCCAGGACGTTGACCGCGATGCCGGCCACCATATCGAGATACTCGCGCCCGTCGACGTCGATGACGGTGCAGCCGCTCCCGGCCCGGATGGCCACCGGCTGGTGGGCGTAGACCGGCATCAGGACCGTCGCGGCGCGCTCTTCGATGGCCGAGAGAGCGGCACTGATCCCCGGGACCGGGCGACTCATCTGGTCACCGCGGACGGCGCGGAGCTGATCGGCGGGGTCGAGTGGCTCACCGGGTTACCGCGGACAACCGCGGGGCCGGTCGGCGGCGCGACGCGACGCCTCACCGCGTGACCATGGTGCCGACTCCCCTCTCGGTGAGCAGCTCGAGCAGCAGCGAGTGGGGAACGCGGCCGTCGATGATGTGCGAGGCGGTGGCCGCGTCGAGGGCGCGCAGCGCCGCACGCACCTTGGGGATCATGCCCCCGCTGATGGCGCCGCTCTCGATGAGCCGGTCGGCGGTGGGGGCATCGAGCACGCTGACCAGCTCGCCGTCCGCGCCGCGCACCCCCTCGACGTCGGTGAGCAGGACCATCTTGGTCGCCCTGAGGGCGACCGCCAGCTCGGCGGCCACGGTGTCGGCGTTGACGTTGTAGGCGTCGCCGTCGACGCCCAGCCCGATGGAGGCGATCACCGGGATGCGGCCCTGGTCGAGCACCGCCTCGACCGGCTCGGCGTTGACCTGGTCGACCTCACCGACGAAGCCGAGGTCATGGCCGCCCTCGGTGCCACGGGGCCGGACCATCAAGGTGGGGCCGTCCTCGCCGCTCATCCCCACCGCCTGGCCCCCCAGCTTGTGGATGCGAGCCACCAGCTCGGGACCGATCTTGCCGGTGAGCACCATCTTCACCACCTCCATGGTGGGTCCGTCGGTGACCCTCAGCCCGTTGACGAAGCGAGGCTCGAGGCCCAGTCGCTTCTGCCAGAGCGAGATCTCCGGACCGCCGCCGTGGACCAGCACCGGGCGCATCCCCACGAAGCGGAGGAGCACCACGTCCTGCAGGAAGGCGTCGACGTCCTCCCCCATCGCCGCGCCACCCAGCTTGATCACCAGGGTGTGCCCGGAGAAGCGGCGGATGTAGGGGAGCGCCTCGACCAGGACCTCGGCCCGGCGAATCCGCTCCTCCATGGTCTCGGTCGGTGTCGTCATGTCGTGTACTCCGCGTTGATCCGGACATAACCGGCGGTGAGATCGCAGCCCCAGGCGTGGCCGCGCCCGTCGCCGGCGCCGAGGTCGATATCGATCTCGCTCCGCGGCTGCTGGAGCGCGGCCGCGACGGCACTCAGGTCGGCGTCGATGGGCGCCCCGTGCTCGAAGACGGTGGTCCCGGCGATGGTCACCCGGACCCGATCCAGGCTGAAGCGGGCGCCGCTGCGCCCCAGGGCCATGACCACGCGCCCCCAGTTGGGGTCCGCCCCGTGCACCGCCGTCTTCACCAGCGGTGAGACGGCCACGGTGCGCGCGGCGAGGCGCGCCTCGGCATCGTCGCGACCGCCCGCGACGGTCACCCGGAAGTGCTTGGTGGCGCCCTCGGCGTCGGCGACCACCTGCTCCGCGAGGGACTCGCAGACGCCCAGGAAGGCCTCGCGCAGCGCCGCGAATCCGCCGTCGCCGGGATGGAGGGCCGGCCCGCCGGCGGCCCCGTTGGCGAGCGCGAAGAGGGTGTCGTTGGTGGAGGTGTCACCGTCCACGGTTATGGAGTTGAAGCTGGTGTCGGCGACCTCGGCGAGCAGCGCCTGCAGGTCGGGCGCGGCGACATCCGCATCGGTGGTCACCACCGCGAGCAGGGTGGCCATGTCGGGATGGATCATCCCCGCCCCCTTGGCCATCCCGCCGACCCGGTGCTCGACGCCGTCCACCGAGAAGCTGGCGGTCGCCGCCTTGGGGACGGTGTCGGTGGTCATGATCGCCCGGGCCGCCGCCGCGCCGCAATCGCCGCTCAGCCTCCCGGCCGCGGCCCGGAGGCCCTCGGCCACGCGGTCCATCGGCAGTGGCCTTCCGATCACGCCGGTGCTGCAAACGAGCACCTCGACGGGATCGCGGCCCAGCACGCCCGCGGCCAGCGCGCACATCCGGAGGGCGTCCCGGAGCCCCTGGGCGCCGGTGCAGGCGTTGGCGTTGCCGGAGTTCAGGACCACGGCGTGGATCGGGGTGCCCCGGCGCAGGGTGAGCTGGGAGATGACCACGGGCGCGGCCTTGACCAGGTTCTGGGTGAAGACGCCCGCCCCCGCGCAGGGACGGTCGCTCATCACCACCGCGATGTCGTCGCGGCTCGGGTCGCCGTCGCGGATGCCCGCGGCGGCCGTCCCGGCACGGAAGCCGAGCGGCGCGCAGACCCCGGTGCCGGCAACCCTGCCGGAGTCAGCTGCGCCGATCGGATTGGGTCCCGACCCGGCGGCGCCCGCCTCGGTGAAGCCCGCCTCGGTCACGGCCACGGCGACGCCTCGAGGAGCCCGGCTGTCTCCTCCAACCCGAAGCGGAGGTTGGCGGCCTGGACGGCCTGGCCCGCGCCGCCCTTGACCAGGTTGTCCTCGGCGACGGTGACCACCGCAACCCCGTCCTGGTCGGTGACGTTGACGGCGGCGACGTTGCTCCCGGTCACCGACTTGGTGGCGGGAGGCGCCTCCTCGTAGCGGAGGCAGGGGTTGGCGGCGCAGAGACCGCGCATCAGCTCGGCGACATCCGCCACCCCACGCCCGGCGGCCGGGTGCAGGTAGACGGTGGCCAGGATCCCGCGGGTCATCGGCACCAGGTGAGGCACGAAGGTGAGTCGCACCTCCCGTCCCGCAGCCTTGCTCAGCTCCTGGAGCATCTCGGCCTTGTGACGATGGCCGTCCACCCCGTAGGCGCGCACCGATTCGTTCACCTCCGCGAAGTGGAAGGCGAGCGACGGCGACCGCCCCCCGCCGCTCACCCCGCTCTTGGCATCCACCACCACCGCTGGCTCCACCAGCCCCTCGCGGAGCGCGGGGAGCGTCGCCAGCAGGCCGGCGGTCGGGTAGCAGCCCGGGATCGCCAGCAGGTCGGCGGCGGCGATGGCGGAGCGGTTGAATTCGACCAATGAGTACACCGCCTGAGCGCAGAGGTCGGGGGCGGGGTGCTCGAGCCCGTACCAGCGCGCATAGTCCGCGGAGTTGGTGAGCCGGAAGTCGGCGCTCATATCGACCACCACCCGTCCGCCGGCCAGCCACTCCCGGGCGTGGGCGGCGGCGACGGTGTGGGGCAAGGCGGCGAACACCACCTGGGCGTCGGCCGGGTCCAGCCCGGCCTCGACCTCGAGGGACACCCGGCTGCCCGGGACTGCGGCCGCGAAGGGCCTGCCGGCCGAGCTGCGGCCGCGGAGGCCCACCAGCTCGAAGCCGGGATGGCGGTCGAGGATCTCCACACAATGGGCGCCGAGGTAACCGGTGGCGCCGCAGACCGCGGCGCGGATCGGGGTGGCGGGCATGGTTGGGGGATTATACGTTGCTGGTGTATGTTTATGCAACGCCGGGTATCGCCGACGCCGAGCGGTCCAGGGGGGCGGGCAGCCGCGAGCCCATGGCGGCCGGTCCGGCCAGCCGGGGTGGCGTCGAGACGTCGCCGGACCGGACTAGACGGGGACCACGAAGGGAACCGTGCTGGTGGTCGCCGCGGCCACCGAGCGCACCCCGGTGCCCATCGCGAAGAACTCCACCCCGTGCTCGCCCCACACCTGGTTGTTCTCCTCACGTGCACCCTGACGATGCCGGCCGCGCCGTCGCGCCCGCCCTCGTCCTGCATCCGCCTCATGGCCAGCTCACGCGCCGCGTACATAGCCTGGCTGAGCGTGGTCAGCTCGACCGACTGCTTCCAGCCGGCGTACTGCAGACCCATGTGGTACATCGACGTGCCCATGACCATGCCTAGGGGCACGAAGCCGCTCTCCCGCACCAGGATGAACTCGTCGACGCTCAGGTCCGAGGTGAAGCACTTGCCCTGCGCCGTCTCCGCCAGGCGACCGGCGCCGTCCTGGGGGACCCACTGCGCGGATGGAGCATCGGTCACCGGGACACCTCCCACAATCGGCGAACTCGCGCGGACTATGCGCGGCCGCTACGGGGTCGCCGGGCCGCCCGCCGGTCCAGCGGGGGGCGGGGCCGCGCCGCGCAGCCCGCTGACCCCGAGCCGCCGGTGGCGGGCGCGCTCGATGTTGACCGCGGCGCCGATCAGGGCCAGGTGGGTGAAGGCCTGGGGGTAGTTGCCGAGCAGGTCCCCGGTGGTCGCGTCCACCTCCTCGGCCATCAGCCCGAGCGGCGAGCCGAAGGCGAGCAGCCGCTCGAAGCGGCGCTGGGCCTGCTCCACCTCCCCGATGTGGGCGTGGGCGTCGGCCAGCCAGAAGGAGCACATCAGGAACGCACCCTCCTCGCCGTGGTCGATGCCGTCGTCGGTCTCCTCGGGGCGGTACCGGCTGACCAGCACCCCGCGGCCGAGGTGGCGTGCGACGGCCCGCACGGTGGCCACGATGCGCGGATCGCGATCGTCGAGGAAGCGCACCTGGCCGGCCCGGAGCATCGCGGCATCGAGGGTCCGGCCGCCCAGGGTCTGGGTGAAGGAGCGCAGACCGCGGTGGTACCCCTCCGTGGTCACCGTCCGATGGATGGCCCGGCGGGCCTCCTCCCAGCGCTCTCGGTCGCAGCGCAGGCCGAAGCGCTCCGCCAGCCGCAGCCCACGATCGACGGCGACCCAGCACATCATCTTGCTGTATGTGTAGTGGAGCTGCCGGCCGCGGCTCTCCCAGATCGATGCGTCGGGCAGCTGCCATCTCTCGATGGCCAGGTCGACCACCGGGTGGAGCTCCTTCCAGAGCTCCTGGCCGATCTCGCCGCCGAAGCGCGCGTAGAGGTAGGCGCTGTCCAGGAGCTCGCCGTAGACGTCGAGCTGGAGCTGGTCGACGGCACCGTTGCCGATCCGCACCGGCTTGGAGTGACGGTAGCCGCTCCAGTGGCTCAGCACCTCCTCGGGCGTGTCGCGACCGCCGTCGACCCGGTAGAGGTTCTGCACCTTCGCGCCCTCACCGATGCCCGTGGAGCGCAGCCAGGCGAAGAAGTCATGAGCCTCCTCGTGCAGGCCCAGTTGAAAGAGGCCGAAGAGGGTGAGCGAGGCGTCGCGCAGCCAGGTGAAGCGGTAGTCCCAGTTGCGCCGCCCGCCCGGCGCCTCCGGCAGCGAGGCGGTGGGGGCGGCGACGATGGCCCCGGTCGGCGCGTAGATCATCAGCTTGAGCGCGAGCGCCGACCGCCACACCGGCTCGGCAAAGGCGCCGGTGTAGTGGACATGATCGATCCACCGCCACCAGAACTCCTGGGCCTGGCGCAGCAGGCGGCGGGCCGCTTCGACCGTCCAGGCGGCCTCGGAGGTGGTACAGCCGCCGCCGGCGTGCTGGGAGCGCAGCGAGAGGGCCACCGCGTCCCCCGCCCTGAGCGTGAAGGTGGTGTGCGGCCCGCTGATCTCAGTGGTCGAGACGACGCAGAGGTGGAGGCCCTCCGCGTCCCCGTGGAAGCGCCGCCCCTCGGCGCTGAAGCCATCCGGTGAGCGGCCGTAGTCGGGACGTGGCACGAGATGGTGCTCCATCGCCACCGTGCCGGCGAGGCAGTCCACGATCCGCACCACCCGCGGACGCCGGTGAGGACGCGCGTGATGGGCGACGGTGGCCTCGTCGATGGGCATGAAGTCGCTCAGCCGGACCATCCCGGTGGGCGTCGAGAAGATCGTGCGCAGCACGTTGGTGCGGTCGCCGTAGCGCTGGTGGGAGCGATACGGCCCGCGCGGGCGCAGCTGCCAGTAGCCGCCCCGGCGCCCGTCGAGGATCCGGCCGAAGACCGAGGGTGAGTCGAAGCGGGGCAGGCAGCACCAGTCGATGCTGCCGTCGACCCCGACCAGCGCGGCGCTCCTGCAGTCGCCGATCAGACCGTAGCCGCCGATGGGGAGGTAGCCGCCGGTGCGGTCGATCCCCTCGATCATCGGGCGCGGTCCGGGTCGCGACGGGCGCGGGCCCGAGGCTGATCGCGGGTCACCACTCGCCGTCCCCTCCGATGGTGGCGGCGTCGGGAGATGGCGCGGTGAAGCAGGTGGGAGCCCCGGTGTGGCAGGCCGGGCCGGCCGGCTCGACCAGCAGGAGCACGGCGTCACCGTCGCAGTCCAGCCGCGCCTCGACGACGTGCATGGTGTTGCCGCTCGTCTCCCCCTTCTCCCAGCGGCGCTGCCGGCTCCGGCTCCAGAAGGTGGCTCGCCCGGTGGCGAGGGTGGCCTCGTAGGCGTCGTAGTCCATGTGGGCGACCATCAGCACCTCGCGGGTGGTGGCGTCCTGTACGACCGCGGTGATCAGACCCCGGCCGAGGTCGGGCGTGCGGCCCTCGGGCTGCGCGCGGAGGGGGAGGTGGGGCTCCGAAGAGGGGTCGTGGGGGTTGTCGCGGGAGGTGTCGCGGGAGGTGTCGCGGGAGATGTCGCGGTCCGGGCTCACAGCCGCACCTCGACGCCGTGGTCGCGCAGGTAGGCCTTGGTCTGGGGGATGGAGTGGACGCCGTCGTGGAAGATGGAGGCCGCCAGGGCGGCGTCGGCACCGCCCTCGCTGAGCACCGCCCTCAGGTGCTCGGGCTCGCCGGCCCCGCCGCTCGCGATCACGGGGATGGTGAGGCGGTCGCCGACCGCCCGGGTGAGCTGGAGGTCGTAGCCGTCCTGGGTGCCGTCCCGATCCATGCTGGTGAGCAGGATCTCACCGGCGCCACGATCGGCCGCCTCCCGCGCCCAGTCGATGGCATCCCGACCGGTGTCGCGGCGGCCGCCGTGGGAGAAGACGTGCCAGCCGGCGCCGTCGCGGCGGGCATCGATGGCGACCACCACGCACTGGACACCGAAGCGCTCGGCCGCCTCGCCGATGAGGTCGGGGCGGTCCAGCGCCGCGGTGTTGAGCGACACCTTGTCGGCGCCGCTGCGGAGCATGCGATCGATGTCCTCAAGGCCGCGCAACCCGCCCCCGACGGTGAGCGGGATGAAGACCGAGTCGGCGGTGCGCCGCACCGCCTCGAGCAGGATGTCGCGATCCTCGCTGCTCGCGGTGATGTCGAGGAAGACCAGCTCGTCGGCGGACTCGGCGTCGTAGCGCGCAGCCAGCTCGGCGGGGTCACCGGCATCGCGGATGTTGACGAAGTTGACACCCTTGACCACCCGCCCGCGGTCCACGTCCAGACAGGGGATGATCCGCTTGGTCAGGCTCACGGTCGCGATCCCGGGTTCATGGGGGGAAACCGGCCCGAGTCATCGCGGGGAGAGCCGCCCGGACTCATCGGGAAAACCGGAGGATCGCGGCGCGCAGGTCGAAGCTGCCCTCGTAGAGGGCCCGGCCCACGATCGCGCCGGCCGCGCCCGCCTCGGCGCAGCGGACGATGTCGTCGACGGTGCTGATGCCGCCGCTCGCGATCACCGGCCCGGGGAACGCCCGCACCGTCTGTTCGAGACCGGCGAGGTCGGGGCCCGTCAGCATCCCGTCGAGGGCCACGTCGGTGCGCACCAGCCCGGCCAGGGGCCAGCTCGCCCACCGCTCCAGGTGAGCGATGGCGCTGCCTGCGCCCTCGGTCCAGCCCTCGGCCTGGGCCGTGTCGCCGCGCACGTCGAGGGCGACCAGGCAGCGCCCGGGCAGCGCAGCGCAGATCGCCGCTGCGGCCTCCGGCTCGCGCACGGCCACGCTCCCGAGGACGACGAAGGCCGCCCCGGCCGCCAGCCAGCGCTCCGCCACCGCCAGGGTGCGGACGCCCCCACCGACCTCGACCTCCACGCCCGCCTCCTGAGCGCTCTCGAGGACGCGCCGGGCGGCGGTGGTGGAGGCGAGATCGATCATGCCCCGGGCCGCGTCGAGGTCCACCAGGTGGATGCGGTGGGCGCCGCTCTCGCCGAGCCGGCGGGCCACCGCCGCGGGGTCGTCCTCGTAGACGTGCTCGCGGGCGAAGTCCCCCTGGATGAGGCGGACGCACCGGCCTCCCCGGATGTCGATGGCGGGGATGACGATCACCGAAGCACCGTCTGAGCCGGGGTGGGCGCGCCGGCGCAGGCGGCGACCAGGTTGGCGTAGATGCGCAGCCCGGCGGGCCCGCTCTTCTCGGGGTGGAACTGGGTCCCGGTCACCGTCCCCCGCTCGCAGATGGCCACGATCTCGCCGCCGTGGTCGACGGTGGCGACCACGTCCCGGGGGTCGGCGTCGGCGGCGTAGGAGTGGACGAAGTAGCACCAGGCCCCCTCGGCGACCCCGGCGGTGAGTGTCGACGGCCGGTGCATCCGGAGCCGGTTCCACCCCATGTGGGGCACCTTGAGCGGCGGGGCGGCGTCGATCCGGCGCACCCGTCCGGGAAGCAGACCGAGTCCCTCGCCCCCCTCGCCCTCCTCGCTGGCCTCGAAGAGGAGCTGGAAGCCGAGGCAGACGCCGAGCACCGGGCGGCCGCGCCCCGCCGCCTCCCGGACCGCGTCGCCGAGCCCGGAGCCGAGCAGGAGCGCCGCCGCCGGGGCGAAGGCGCCGACCCCCGGGAGCACCACCGCGTCGCAGGCCGCGACCACCCCCGGATCGGGGGTGATGACGGCGCCGGCTCCGGCGCGCGCCAGCGCCCGCTCGACGCTGCGCAGGTTGCCCACCCCGTAGTCGACGATCGCCACCCTCGGCATCAGGCCACGCCCTCGAGACGGCCCAGAGCGCCACGCCCGTCCCGGGGCATCAGCCCGCGCCCTCCCGGGGGCGCCGGGTGCCGCTCCTGCGCCGGGACATCAGACCGCGCTCGCGCAGCGGCGCGGCGCCCGCCCGGCGCGGGGCATCAGAGCACCCCCTTGGTCGACGGCACCCCACGTCCCACCACCGCCACCGCCTCCCGGGTGGCCAGTCCCAGCGCCTTGAAGGCGGCCTCGGCCACATGGTGCAGGTTGGTGCCCCGGATCAGGTCGACGTGGATGCTGATCCCCGCTGATTGGGACAGAGCCTGCACGAACTCGTGGAGGACGGTGACGTCGAAGTCGTTGATCCGGCCGGTGAGCGCCTTCATCTCCCACTCCAGGTGGGCCCGGTTCGAGTAGTCGAGCACGCAGCGGACCAGGGACTCGTCGAGGGGCGCATAGGCGTGACCGAAGCGCCGGATCCCGGCGCGGTCGCCGAGCGCGCGGCTGATCGCCGCCCCCAGCGCGAGCCCGCAGTCCTCGACCAGGTGGTGGGCGTCCACATCGATGTCGCCGGAGCCGTGGAGGCGGACGTCCATGCCGCTGTACTTGACGAATGATTCCAGCATGTGACGGAAGAAGGGCAGCGGGACCTCGATGTCGGGGCTGCCGCCGCCATCGAGATCGACCTCGACCTGGATCCGCGTCTCCTTGGTGACCCGCTCCTCGGCTGAGGTCCGGCGCGGCGCCGGTTGGGAAGGGCTCTCACTCATCGGTCACCATCCTCCATCCTGAGCCGGATCGCCCGTTCGTGGCCACGCAGTCCCTCGGCTTCGGCGAGGGCGCAGGCGACCGGGGCCAGGCTGTCGAACTCCCCGGCCGAGAGCTCCACCACCGATTGCCAGCGCTGGAAGTCCATCACCGAGAGCGGCCCGCGGTGGCGGGCGGCACCGCCGGTGGGCAGGGTGTGGTTGGGACCGGCGACATAGTCGCCCATCGACACCGGCGAGCGCGGACCGACGAAGACCGCCGACGCGGTGTGGGGGCGGTCACGGAGCGCCTCGGCGGCCTGGCCCTGGAGGGAGAGGTGCTCGGGGGCGAACTCGTCGGCGAGCCGCACCGCCGCCTCCAGGGTCTCGGTGACGATCACCGCCCCGTGGCGCCCGGCTGCGGCGGCGATGATCCCCCCGCGCGCCGCCACCCCCGCCTCGGTGGAGAAGGCCTCCCCCACCGCGCCGGCCAGGGCGGGCGAGTCGGTGAGGCAGACGGCCCAGGCCAGCGGGTCGTGCTCCAGTTGGGAGACCAGGTCGGCGGCCACCAGCCGGGGATCGGCGTCGGCGGAGGCGATCACCACGATCTCGCTCGGCCCGGCCACGCCGTCGATCCCCACCTCGCCGAAGACCTCGCGCTTGGCCAGGGTGACGAAGAGGTTCCCCGGCCCGGTGATCTTGTCCACCCGGGCGATGGCCTCGGTGCCGTAGCCGAGAGCGGCGATCGCCTGGGCGCCGCCGACGGCGTGGACCTCGCTCACCCCGAGGTGATGCGCGCTGGCGAGGACCAGCGGGTGGACCGAGCCGCCCGCACCTGGCGGCGAGACCAGCGCGATCTCGGCAACCCCGGCGATCTGGGCGGGAATCACGTTCATCAGCACGGTGCTGGGATAGGCGGCGCGCCCTCCGGGCACGTAGCAGCCGACCCGGCGCAGCGGCAGGGGCCGGAGGTGGGCGGTGGCAATGCCCCGGATGGCGGTCTCCCGCTGCGGCTCGTGGATGGCCCGGATGCGGGCGGCGGCGGCGGCGATCGCGTCGCGGGTGACCGGGTCGGTCTCGTCCCAGGCATGGGCCAGGGCCTCGGCGGGGACCCGCGTCTCCGCGACATCGACCCGGTCGAGCCTCAGCGTCCAGCGCCGCACCGCCGGGTCACCCTCGCGGGCGACCTCCCCGAGGATGGTGCGGACCACCCGGATGGCGGTCACGGGGAGCTCGAACCACGCACCCAGCGGGCCGGCCGTCTCGGCGTCGAGGACCGGCTCCGCGCTCCGCCGCTCGGCGCGCACCTGGGCTCGCCACTCCTCGGGGGACGGGGATCGGAGCTGCAGGGTCACGGCGCGCTCCGCCCTCCCCTGGCGGGGGGAGCGGATCCGGGGCCGATGTCCACGCCCATCACGGTGCGGCGGAGCGCCGCCGCGAGCTGGTTGACCGCCCCGCTGCGGGTCTTGAGGGAGGCCTGGTTGGAGATCAGCCGAGCGGTGGAGCGGCCCGCCTCGGCCACCTCCACGAGGTGGTTGGCGGTGAGCGTCCGGCCGCTGGCGGTGATGTCGACGACGCAGTCCGCGAGCCCCATCGCCGGGGCCAGCTCCACCGACCCATGGAGCTTGATCAGCTCCACCGCGAGCCCCATCGAGTCGAAGTGACGGCGGGCGGCCACCGGGTACTTGGTGGCGGCGCGGAGCGATCGGGGGAAGCTGCCTCGGGTGAGCGGCGAGCCCTCCGGCGCGGCCAGCACCAGCCGGCAGGCGCCGAAGCGGAGGTCGACCAGCTCGTAGCAGTCGCGCGGTGACTCCCAGAGGATGTCCTTGCCGACGATGCCGGCGTCGCAGGCCCCCATCTCCACGTAGACGGGCACGTCGGTCGGCCGCACCTTGACGACCGTCGCCGACCGGGTCACCAGGCTGAGCTGGCGGTCCAGCCGGGCCGGGTCGATCTCGGCGACACCCGCAGCGGCCAGCAGGCGGCAGGCGTCCTCGAAGAGGGCCCCGGCGGGAAGCGCGATCCGCAGCCCGCCGGTCACCCGGCGTCCTCGGCGCTGGCGGCCAGGAGGGCGTCCAGCCCGCCGCCCTCGCGCCCGCGCAGCCGCCAGCGGAAGCCCCCGCCGTCGAGGTGGGCGCGACCGTCGCCCAGCGGTTCGCCGGGGCGCAGGACGGAAGGCTCCAGGTCGAGCGCCACCGCGACGCCGGCGCCGCGGAGCCGGGAGGCCACCGTGAGGGCCTCGCGCGCCTGCTCCGCGGCGTAGCCGAGCCGCAGCACCGGGGCGCCGCCGTTCTCGCCGGCTCCGCGCAGCAGGGCGTCGCAGCAGCGGTCCACGTGGAGGACGAATCCGGTGGCGGGCGCGCCGGCGCCGAAGGCCTCCAGCAGCCTGTCGTACCGCCCACCGGTGCCCAGTGGCCAGCCGAGGTCGGCGCTGAACAGCTCGAAGGTCGGACCGGTGTAGTAGTCCCAGTCGCGCACCGCCCCCAGGTCGAGATGCACGCTGGCGGTGATGCCATGCCGGTCGAGGACCGTCCAGAGCTCGGCCAGGTCGGCGAGGACACGGCGCGGCCGCGGGGCGGTGATCCGCGAGCCGGCCGTGTCGAGGATCTCCCGGCCCCCCCGGAGGGTGGGGAAGGCGAGCAGCAGCTCGCGCTCGGCGTCGCCCGCCTCGGTCCCGCGCAGCGCCTCCTCGACCGCCACCAGGTCGCGCGCGCGGAGCGCCTCCGCCACCCGCGCGCGGGAGGCGGCATCGAGGTTGGCGGAGTCGAGCAGCGAGGGGACGAAGTCGGCGTGTCCGACGTCGATCTGGACGCCGGCGATCCCGGCCCTCTCCAGCGCGGCAGCGGCGACCGCGATGCACTCGGCGTCGGCGGCCAGCCCGGGATGCCCGATCAGCTCGCAGCCCGCCTGCATCGCCTCGCGGCGTCGGCCCCCGAGTGGCGCGCGGTTGAAGAGCACCGGCCCCGCGTAGCAGAGGCGGAGCGGCGGCGGTGACCCCTGGAGCTGGGTGGCGACCACCCGGGCGACGCTCACGGTGCGCTCCCCCACCAGGGCGAGCAGGCTGCCGTCCGCGTCCATGAACCGGAAGAGCTGGGTCTGCAGACCTCCGCCGACCCCGGCGGCCACGGTCTCGAGCGGCTCGACCAGGGGAGTCGCCAGGTACTCGTAGCCCCAGGAGGCGAAGGTGTCGACCAAGGCCTCGGTGACGGCCCGCCGGCGCTGCGCCGCCGCGCCGATCCAATCGACGAAGCCGCCGGCACGGCCCCGCGCCGGACTTTGCAGCGCGCTCATATGGCGCGAAGTCTATGCGGTGAGTGCGCCGCCGCCTCCGCTCCATCAGACGAGAATGCGCAGATGCCAACCCTGGTCGTCCACGGAGGCGCCGGCCGGCTCGACCGGAGGGCCCGGCGGGCCGAGATCGACGCCGCCCTGGAGCGGGCCCTGCAGGCCGGTTTCGACGCCGCCGGCGGCGGGGCGCTGGACGCGGCGGTGGCCGCGGTCCGGGTCCTGGAGGACGAGCCCCTCTTCAACGCGGGGACCGGTGCCGTGCTCACCGCGACCGGCGGGGTGGAGCTGGACGCCGGGGTGATGGTGGCCGCGGGAGTGCGCACCGGCGCGGTGACCGGGGTCACCGACTTCGCCAACCCGGTGGAGCTGGCCCGCGCGGTGATGGAGGACGGCCGCCACGTGCTGCTGAGCGGCGCCGGAGCCTCGCGGTTCGGGATCGAATGCGGCCTCGCCCCGACCGATCCGGCTCGGCTGGCGGGCGCCGCCCGGCGCCACGACGGCTCCCTGGGGGGCACGGTCGGGGCGGTCTGCCGCGACGACCGGGGTGGCCTCGCGGTCGCCGTGTCCACCGGCGGCATCGCGGGGAAGCTGCCCGGGCGAGTGGGCGACAGCGCGCTCTGCGGCGCCGGCTTCTACGCCGACCTCGCCGGGGCGGCCTGCGCCACCGGGCACGGCGAGGACTTCGTCCGCCTGGTGGGATGCCGGCGGGCGGTCGAGCTGCTGGCGGGCGGGATGGACGCCCAGACCGCCGCCGGCCGGCTCATCGAGGAGCTGGAGGCGAGGGTCAACGGCCAGGGCGGGATCATCGTCGTCGATGCCGCCGGCCGCCCGGGGGTCGCCCACAACGCTCCCCACATGTCCTGGGCCTGGCGGACCACCGGCGGGTCGGCGCGCTGGTCGGGCTGAGGCTGGCCGGCCCGGGCTCGACCCGGCGACCGGCGGCTCAGCACCCGACCGGGCTGAGCGGACCAGCGCACCGCACCCACGCGGGCCCGGGCGACCCCGGAGGAGGGCCGGGACCGCTGCCGGCCTCGGCCCTCCCGACCTGGGGGTTGAGGTGAGACTGATTCAGCTCTGAGGTGGGCCCTGCGGCGGGTAGGGACCCTGGGGAGGCTGCGGGTAGTTGGGCGGAGGCCCGTAGGGCGGGTAGCCGGCGGGGGTGGCGGCGGCGGGGACCAGCGGCGCCTCGTCGGGGAACCTGCTGATCACCAGGAAGTAGTAGATGACCGCGTAGACGATCAGGTAGACGATGAAGAAGGCGATGGCCGCCCCGATCCCCCAGAGGATCAGGTAGACGAGCTGGCCGACCACGGCGAGGGCCATGGCGTAGGCGAGCAGCGCCCTGCCGCGGTGGACGCCCTGGTACATCTGGAAGCCGCCCCAGGCTCCGAGGACCATGGCGACGAGCACCACGAGCTCCCCGAGGCCGGCGATGGAAGAGCCGGTCGCGAGGTTGCAGCCCGCGGGGCTGAGCCCGATGGAGTGGTCGTAATTGCAGACGGAGGTGGCGAGCGATCCAATCGTGGCCGAGAATGTGAAAGCGGCGATCGTGGCGATCAAAGCGCCAATCGCGCCGAGCACCGCCAGGATCCCGAGCACCAGCCCGTAGGTCTTGGCCGGTACGTTCACCTTGAGCGGCGGGTTGGTGGTGAGCCAGGTGGGCTCCACCAGCGCGTTGTTCCACAGGTCTGCCATACGGTTACCTCCAGGTCTCTTGGCGTGATGTCACGCATGAACGCATTGCGGAAGGCGCGCCGGTCCCCCCGGCCGGCGCGGTCTCCGTCAGCACAACCCCCACCGGCGGTGGGGGCATCCCCTCTCGGAGCATCCCTCCCCCTCTCGGAGCGACTCCGATCTCATCCTCCAACATTCAATCGACCTCCCCGGCGGGCAGCACCAGCAGGGTGTCGAGCTTCGCCTGGGCCAACTCCAGCAGGTTGGGCACCGCCTCCAAGGGCAGATCCAGCGCGCGGGCGATGGCGGCGTGGTCGACACCCTGGTCGCGCAGGCGCAGGGCCTCCGCGTAGGCCGGGGTGAGCGTCGCCAGGGCCGTCTCCCGGTTCATCGACCGCCAGGCTAGGGATCGCCGCCGACGGAGTCATGAGTACCGGAGTACCCAGCCGCGAACCGGGAGCGCCCTCGGGTACTCAGCGGCCGGATTCGGTACTCAGGTCAGGCTGCCGGTCCGGCTCCGGGATCATGCCCAGGATGGCGGCGAGCTGGGCCCGCGAGCTGACGCCCAGCTTGGAGTAGGCCTGCTGGAGGTGGTTCTCGACGGTGCGCACCGAGAGCCCGAGGCGGGCGGCGACGTCGGCGCTGGTCGCGCCCCCGGAGGCCATCCGGGCCACCTGGAGCTCGCGATCGGTGAGGGTGCCGCGGGTGGAGATGCGGCCGAGAGCCGGGGACCGGCTCCCCTCGCAGTCCGCCGCCAGTGCCGCGCTGCGCAGCATCGGGACCCGGGCCCGGTTCGGCAGCCCGGCCCGGCGGTGGGCGTCGGCCGCCTCCGCCGCCGCCTCGGCCGCGAAGAGGACCAGGCCGATCCGCTCGAACTCGACGGAGGCGCGCTCCAGGCCCGGAGCGTCGGCCTCGACCAGGGCGTGCACGTGAGCCGCGAGGGCGGGGACGAGCTCCCCCTCGCACTCGCCGGCGAGGCTGCGCAGCCGCTCGTCCCCGGAGGGATCACCCAGGCGGGCGGCGTCATGGAGCGCCCACGCCTCCAGGGGGCGGAAGCCGGCCCGGCGCCAGCCGGCGGCGGCACGCAGCGCGGCGGGAGCGGCCGCGCCGGCGTCGTCGTGGGCCCAGAGGACCCAGGCCTGACAGAGCTCGAGCCAGGGCAGCTCGGTCGACGGGGCCACGACCGCGCTGCGCGCTGCCGCGAGAGCTGTGGCGGCTCGCTGAAGGTCGCCGCGGAGGCAGTTGGCCTGGGCCAGGACCCCCTCGAGGGCGGTCAGGTGGCCACCGGCGGCCATGTAGCGAGCGCAGATAGCGGTGCCCTCCTCGAGCCACTCGCGGGCCGTCCGGGTCCTCCCGCTCAGCAGCGCCGCCCAGCCAACCAGCCCGGTCCAGTAGCCGCGCAGCGGCTCCAGGCTGGCCTCGACCAGCCGATCGTGGACCTCCTCGGCGAGCCGCCGCGCTTCGGGGACGAGCCCCGCGAACCAGAGTGCGTTCCACCTCCCGATGAGCAGGTTGGAACGGGTGGAGAGCAGCTCGGGGCTGTCCCGGAGCAGCTCCATGCCGGAGTCGAGGGCGGTGATGGCCTGCAGCGGTCGACCCGAGAAGGCCAGGGCCAGGCCGAGGATGCCGATGGCGCCGATCCTCGCCGGGGGCGCCGCGCCCGCGTCCTCGACGACCGCGGTGGCGAGCTCCACGGCGGCCTCGAGGCGGCCGGCCGAGAACTCGAAGAGGGCCTGGGTCACCGCCAGCTCGTGAGCCCAGGGACCTTCGGGGACGCCGGCCACCGCCTCCCGGAGGACGGCGAGGGCGCGCTCGCCGCGCCCCAGCCCGAAGTGGAGGTTCTGGGCACTGGTGAGCGCCAGCTCGGCCCGCTGCTCGGCCCCCACGGGACAGGCGGCGTCGAGGACCGCCTGGGCCTCCAGCGGCCGGCGCAGCCCGGTCATGGCCCGGGAGAGGGCGATCTCGGCGGGGAAGCCCCCGCCCGCGTCGACCGCCGCCTGCGCCAGCGCCTCGGCGGTGTCGAAGCGCCCCGAGCCCAGCATCCAGCGGGCCGCCGCGAGGGCGGCGTCGGCATTGACCCGCTGACCGGCTTCGAGCCTGATCATGGCCAGCCGGCTGGGGTCGTCCCCGCGCCGCAGCGGGGTGGCCTCGAGGGCGTCGCCGAGGCGCCCCAGCAGCTCGCGCCGGCGCAGCGGCGTCAGACCCCCCCGCAGCGCCTCGGCGTAGAGCGGGTGGGCGAGCCTCACCTGCCAGCGCCGGTGGTACTTCTCGTTCACCGTGGTGGTGGTGATCACCGCCGCCGCCTCGAGGTCCCGGATCACGGCCGGCACCACCAGGCGCTCCAGCACGTCGAGCGGAAGCGGCTCGGCGAGGGCCAGCGCCTCGGCCGCCTCGCGCTGGGGCCGCGAGAGAGGTCGGAGACGCTGTTCGATGGCCTCGAGCGGGCCCCCGGCCGCCACCGGCTCCCCCTCCCACCGCCAGACACCGTCCCGCTCCGCCAGGGCGCCGGATTCGAGCCCGATCTCGACCAGCTCGTGGAGGAAGAGCGCGTTGCCCTGGCTCAGCCGGCCGAGCTCGCGCCGGGTGCCGGCATCGACGTGGCCGTCGAGCACCTGCCCGAGCAGCGCCTCCACCTCGGTGCGGGAGAGGGGCTGGAGCTCGATCCAGCCGATCGCCCCCTCCTTGCGAAGCCCCATGATCGAGTCGGGCAGCGGCTCACCGGAGCGGGCGGTCAGCAGCAGCGATGCCGTCTGGGTGCTCGCCAGCTGGTGGAGAAGCGCGGCGGACGCGGCGTCGAGGAGCTGCGCGTCATCGACGGAGACCACCATCCGCCCGCTCCCGCGCTCCTGGCGCAGCCCTCGGACGCTGTGACGGAGGACGTCGAGCGGGCTCATCGAGAGGGCCTCCGGGAGCAGCGGCGCGAGCGGGCCGAAGGGGATGGTCGCCGCCGCCTGGGTGGCGGTGACCTCCCGGACCAGCCAGCCGTCGCGGCGGAGCCGGGTCAGGGCCTCGGCGCGGAGCCGGGTCTTGCCGACCCCGGAGGCGCCCGCGATGATCACGCCGCACGAGGCGGGACGGTCCAGCTCTCGAGCGAGCAGGGTCAGCTCCTCGTGCCGACCGACAAGGGGCCAGGGCGACCGGCTGGCGGAGGGCGGCATGGGTGTTGACGAGGATTGTGCCAGCGTCAGACCCACCGGTCGAGCACGGCCCGCGCGGTGAGGTCTCGGTGGCCCTCCTCAGTACTGGTCCTCCGGGCGCACGTCCTCGTCGGTGTCGTCCTCCTCCTCGACGTCCTCGAGGGGCGCGGGTTCCTCGTAATCCTCCGCGGCGGCCAGCGGCTCCAGCTCCTCCCCGGGCTCCGGGGTCCCGGCCACATCGTCGTCGTCGTCGCCGTCCCCGAGGTCGGCCTCGTCAACGCCGCGCTGGGCGAGCAGGGAATCCTTGGTGTAGGGGCGGAACTCCTCGCGCTTCTGGCGGCTCACCGGGAAGGACGACTTGCGGGCGTTCTCGGCAGACTGGAAGGCCTCGCGGATGATGACCTCGATCTGGCTCTCATCGACCCTCGCGACGACCGCGGTGTAGCGGTTGCCGCTCCCGATCAGGGGGACGAGGCGCCGGGCGATCTTGCTGTCGACGTCGCCGAGCACGACACCGCGGGTGGTCTGAGCCTGGAGACCGCCATCCTGGAGGTGGAGCTCGACGACGTCGCCGGGTGCCACCACCGAGATCACCCCCGAGCGGGGCGGGTTGAGCACGGTCAGCGCGCTCTTCCCCGGCTCCTCGGCGAAGAGGTCGACATCGATGGCGCCCTTGGCGCCGCCCAGCTTGGCCCGGCTGTCGAGGAGCTGCTGGAGCTTGCGGACGTTCTTCTGGGCGATGACGTTTAGCGGGTTGAGCTGGAGCGCCTGGGAGTAGGCGTCCAGAGCCGGCTGGTGCTCGCCGAGCTCGGTCAGCGCCTTGCCGATCCGGTTGTACGTCTCGTCGTCACCACCATGGCGGTCGATGAGGGCGCGATTGATGGCGACGGCATCCTGCCACCGGCTCTCCAGCGCTGCCTGAATCGCCTCCTCGACATACAGGCTGCGCGGCTTGACACGTTCGGCTTCCGTCACGTACAGACTCCCTCAGCTTGGTAATCCGATCGCTCAGCCCGCCGCCGAGATCGGCTTTGGCAACGTGCAGGGTCCGCTATGATACCGGCTCAGTGCGGCGCATCTGTTCGACAGCATCCTCTACCCCCGCTGCCCGGGTCCCTCGGTGACCCGGGTCATCGCCATCGCCAACCAGAAGGGCGGCGTCGGCAAGACCACCACCGCCGTCAACCTGGCCGCCGCGCTCGCCGAGGCCGGAGCCCGGGTGCTGGCTGTGGATCTCGACCCCCAGGGCCACCTGACCCTCAACATGGGAGTCCGCCGGCCCGACGAGCTCGAGGTGACCGTCTACAACATCCTCACCGAGCCGTCCACCACCGCGGCCGAGGCCCGCCTGCGCTCCGAGCCGATCGGGCTCGACTTCCTGCCCGCCAACATCGAGCTCTCCGGCGCGGAGCTCCAGCTGGTCACCGAGTTCGGCCGCGAGTTGGTGCTGCAGGAGAAGCTGACCCCGCTGCTGCCCGAGTTCGACTTCGCGGTCATCGACTGCCCGCCCTCGCTCGGCCTGCTCTGCGTCAACGCCCTGGTCGTCGCCACCGAGGTGATCATCCCGCTCCAGTGCGAGTACTTCGGGATGAAGGGGATGCAGCAGCTCCAGCGGACCATCGACCGGGTCCGGGCAAAGCTCAACCCGCAGCTGACCATCGCCGGCATCCTGCCCACCATCTACAAGCCGCGCACCCTGCACAGCCAGGAGGTCCTCGAGCTGGTCAAGGAGCGCTACGGCGACGAGGTCTTCGACGTCCGGGTCGACGCGTCGATCCGTTTCGCCGAGACCCCGCTGGCCGGCCTCTCGATCCTTCAGTACGCCCCCGAGTTGCCCGGCGCCAGGGCCTACCGCAGCCTCGCCCGCACCGTCATGGCGCGCGGCGCCGAGCAAACCGCCGCCAAGGAGGAGCCGGCGCCGGCACGATCCGGGGCACGGGCCGGGCGCCCGTGATGCCCGGCTTCCGCCGCGCCCAGCTGCGGGGCTCGGACGAGCTGTTCCGCAGCACCGACGAGCCCGCCCCGGTCGAGCCCGCCCTCCCCGAACCTCCGGTCCACCCGGTGCCGGCGGCGCCGACCCACAACCTGCGCTCGGTGCGTCTCAGCGAGGAGGAGATCGAGCTGCTGGCGGAGGCGGTTCAGCACCTCAAGTTCCCGGGCAAGACGCCCGCCCGGCCATCGATCGGTGATTTCGAGAGCCTGGAGGCCCTGCGCCAGAAGCTGCTCCGTGTCCTGTAGAGCAGGGGATCGCGACCGCGGCGGGCGCGCGGCGGCGCCCGCGCATCTTTCCAAGCGCGGGAAAGCCTGATAGGTTGGGCAAAGCGTGTCCGCCGAGCCGGCGGGCGCGGAGGGACAGGAGGAAGGAGAGGAGATGAGAGCACCGCGCGTTTCCGCGCTTGCCCAGCTGGTGGCCACGGGCGCCATCGCCATCCTGGGCGGAGGGACCGCCGCCGCCGCCGCCCCGGTGGCCGCGGCCGCGATCCGCATGATCCCGGCCTCGGAGGGACACATCCTGTCGATGGGCAGCCTGGCCGCACCGCCGACCACCGCCTACTGCGAGGCGACCTACGGCATCGCCTGCTACCAGCCCTTCCAGGTCCGGCGGGCCTACGACCTCCAGCCGCTCTACTCCGCGGGAGTGGAGGGGCAGGGGCAGACGATCGTGATCGTCGACGCCTTCGGCTCGCCGACCATCCGCGAGGACCTGGCGAGGTTCGATCAGGACTTCGGGCTTCCGGCACCGCCCTCGTTCCAGGTGGTCCAGCCGGAGGGACCGGTGCCGTCCTGCGGCTACGACCCCTTCGGGGCCAGCGACTGCTACGGCTGGGGCACCGAGACCAGCCTCGACGTGGAGTGGGCGCACACCATGGCCCCTGACGCCAACATCGTGCTGGTCGAGACCCCCACCTCGGAGACCGAGGGGCAGCAGGGCTTCCCGGACATCGTCGCCGCCGAGAACTGGGTGGTCAACCACCACGTCGGTGAGGTCATCACCCAGAGCTTCGGCGCCACCGAGCAGACCTTCTCCAGCCCGGGGCAGATCTACGGCCTGCGCAGCGCCTACATGAACGCGGCCGCCAACGGGGTCACGGTGCTGGCGGCGAGCGGGGACCAGGGGTCGACCGACTACCTCTCCAACCTCACCTGCTGCTACGCCACCCGGGCCATCGACTGGCCGTCCTCCGATCCGCTGGTGACCGCGGTGGGCGGGACCCAGCTCCACCTCAACGCCAGCGGCGGCCAGATCGCCCCCGCCAGCGTCTGGAACGACTCCAGCACCACCGTCGGCATCCCGGGACCCGCGTACACCTGGGGAGCCGGGGGCGGCGGGCTCTCGACCGTCTTCTCGCGGCCCGCCTTCCAGAACGGGGTGGCCGGCGTGGTCGGGGGCTCCCGGGGCACCCCTGACATCTCGATGAGCGCGGCGGTGAACGGCGCCGTCGACTTCTTCCAGTCCACCGCCTACTACTACGTGGACGGGGTGCGCACCGAGTTCCAGGGCGGCTGGGGCATCGTGGGCGGCACCAGCGAGGCCAGCCCGCTCTTCTCCGGGATCGTGGCTCTCGCCGACCAGGAGGCCGGGCACAGCCTCGGTTACATCAACCCCGAGCTCTACGCGCTGGGCGAGCACGGCGGTCACAACGGCATCGTGCCGATCACCAGCGGCAACAACACCTTCACCTTCTGCATCGCCGCCGACGTCGAGAGCAACGACGCGTGCGCCAGCGCCTCGGACCTGGTGACCGTCCGGGGATTCCGGGCGGACGGGTACTACAGCGACGCCACCGGCTGGGGGACGGTGGACGCGGCCCAGTTCGTCCCGGCCCTGGCCAGGGGGGCGGCCTCGCCGTAACCCCGGCCTGATCAGCGAGCGCGCGGCGTGAGGCGGTCGCCCTGAGGGCGGCCGTCTCCCCGCTCGCCGGGCTGGTCTGCTAGCTTGCCCGGGATGGTCATCGGAACCCTCGTCCTGCGCCTCCAGGTCCCGGAGAGCGGCTCGCTCAAGGAGAAGCGCCAGGTGGTCCGCTCCCTGGTCGCCCGGGTGCGCCGAACCTTCGACGTCGCGATCGCCGAGGTGGGTGACCAGGACCTCTGGCAGGCGGTCGAGCTGGGGGTGGCCTGCGTCTCGAGCAGCGCCCGCCACGCCGACGAGGTCTGCCAGAAGGTGCTCAACTACGTGGCCGACGACGGGGAGGCCCTGCTCACCGACTCGAGGTTCGAGATCCTGCGCCTGTGAACGTGGAGCTGTCGCGCCGGTGAGCACGGGGCGCGGGCCCGCTCGGCGGCTGGCCCTGGGCAGCCCGACGGGTCGCTGGGTGCTGGCCGCGACCGTTCTCGGTTCCGGGATGGCCCTGCTCGACACCACCACGGTGACGGTCGCCCTGCCGGCCATCGGGCGCGACCTGGGTGGCGGCCTGGCGACGCTGCAATGGGTGCTCGACGCCTACCTGCTCACCCTCGCCGGTCTGGTGCTGCTGGGCGCCACGCTCGGCGAGGTGCTGGGCCACGACCGGGTCTTCCTGGCCGGTGCCGCGGGCTTCGGGGTGATCTCCATCCTCTGCGCCGCGTCGCCGAGTGGGCTGACCCTGGAACTGAGCCGGCTCTTCCAGGGCGCGGCGGCCGCGCTGCTGGTCCCGGGCGCGCTCGCGATCGTCTCCACCGGCTTCACCGCGGAGGATCGCGGCCGCGCCATCGCGGCCTGGTCGGTGATCTCGGGGACGGCCACGGTCATCGGTCCGCTGCTGGGTGGCCTGCTCGTCGACCACGCGGGGTGGCGGTGGGTGTTCTGGATCAACGTCCCGCTCGCGGCGGCCGCGGTCGGCGCTGCCTGGGGTCACCTCCCCACCCGGGAGGCCGATTCCCGAGGTCGGGTTGATCGCCTCGACATCGGGGGCGCGCTGGCTGTGACCCTCGGGCTGGGACTCGCCGTCACCGGCCTGATCGCGGTGCACACCCTGGGGGTCGCGATCAGCGTGGTGGCGGTGGTCGCCGGGCTGGCCGTGATGGTCGGTTTCGGGATCGTGGAGACGCGCCGCGCCCACCCCCTGCTGCCACTCGGCCTCTTCCGCATCCGTGCGTTCGCGGTCGCCAACCTCGCCACCCTCTTCGTCTACGCGGCCCTGAGCGCCGCGCTGCTGCTGGTGGTCGTCGAGCTCCAGGCGGTGGCCGGCTACAGCGCGCTGGCGTCCGGCGCGGCCATCCTCCCGGTCACCCTGCTGCTCTTCGCCCTCACCCCCCGGATGGGAGGGGTGGTCAGCCGCTTGGGTGCTCGGAGGCTGCTGACCCTCGGCCCGCTGGTCGCCGCGGTCGGGCTGCTCCTCTTCGTCAGAGTGTCGGGCCCCGCCTCCTACCTGACCGTGGTGCTTCCCGCAGCGGGCCTCCTCGGGCTCGGCCTGGCGGCAACCGCGGCGCCACTCACCACCACGCTGCTGGAAGCCGTGCCGGTGACCCGTGCGGCGATCGCCTCGGGGGTGAACAACACGGTCACCCGGGCGGCCGGCCTGCTGGCGGTGGCCGCGGTGCCCCTGGCGGCGGGTCTCGCCGGGATCGATGACCTCACCGGAAGCGCGTACGACCAGGGCTACCACCGGGCCATGGTGGTGGCGGCCCTGCTCTGCGTCGCCGGAGCCGCCGTCTCCTTCATCGGGTTGCGCCCCCGCCGGCACCGCGCGGCCGGGAGCGGCGCGGTCAGCGCATGAGCACCTTCAGCGGGCCGCCGGCCGGGAACGCGGTGGCCGCGGACACCGGGGCCGGTCCCGAGGTCGGGGCGGGTCCCGGCGCCGGCACGCTCGCGCAGGCCTTCAGCGCCCACGTCGGCCTGACCCTCGATCCCTTCCAGGTGGAGGCGATCGAGAAGCTGGAGCGCTCTCGGGGCGTGCTGGTCAGCGCCCCCACCTCGAGCGGCAAGACGCTCATCGCCGAGTACGCGATCTGGCGCTGCCTGGCGGCACCGCCGGGCCTCCGGCTGGACCCGGCGCGAGCCCATCGGGTCATCTACACCACCCCGCTGAAGGCGCTCTCCAACCAGAAGTTCCGCGACCTCGGGGAGCGCTACGGTGAGGCCAACGTCGGCCTGGTCACCGGCGAGCACACCCTCAACGAGTCCGCGCCGGTGGTGGTGATGACCACCGAGATCCTGCGCAACATCCTCTACGACGAGCCCGCGCGCCTCGACCTCGTCGGCGACATCGTCCTCGACGAGGTCCACTACATCGACGATCACCCCCGCGGGACGGTGTGGGAGGAGGTGATCATCGAGGCGCCCCCTCACATCCGGATCACCGGGCTGTCGGCGACCATCAGCAACGTCGACGAGGTGGCCGCCTGGATGAGCGGGCTGCGCGGGGGCATGGAGGTGGTGACCCAGACCGAGCGACCGGTCGCCCTCGAGCTCTGGCTCTGCCTCGACAACCAGCTCTGGCCGCTCTTCGACGAGCGCGGCCAGGTGGACCGTCGCACGCTGGAGAAGGCGCAGAACCTGAGCGCCGGCGATCTGCGGCTGCGCTACGCGCGGCGCGCCCCCGAGAACGACCTGCTCCAGGTCATCGAGCGCCTGCGCGGCAACGCCATGCTGCCGGCGATCTACTTCATCTTCTCGCGGCGCGGCTGCCGCGAGGCGATCTCCCGCTGCGCGGTGCACGGCCTCGATCTCACCACGCAAGCCGAGAAGCTGGCCGTCGACACCGAGCTCGCCCACCGCCTCGAGGCGATCGCGGACGACGACGAACGCCGCGTCTTCCTCGATGCGCTCGACGGCAAGCTGCTCCGCCGCGGCATCGCCATGCACCACGCCGGCATGTTGCCGTACGCCAAGGAGACCGTCGAGGTGCTCTTCCAGCAGGGCCTGGTCAGGGTGGTGTTCGCCACCGAGACCCTCTCGCTCGGCCTCAACATGCCGGCCCGGGCCTGCGTGGTCTCCTCGTTCACCAAGTTCGACGGCACCGGATTCCATGCGCTCACCCCGGCGGAGCTGACCCAGCTGATGGGGCGGGCGGGCAGGCGCGGCATCGACACCCTGGGGCACGGGATCATCCTCAAGGAGTCGGACGTCGACGTGCGCGACATCTACGACGCCGCGATCGGCGGCGAGATGAGCGTCGAGTTGAAGTTCGCGCCCACCTACACCATGGTGCTCGCCCTGCTCAAGACCCGGAGCCTGGAGCGAGCCGAGGAGCTGCTGGACCGCTCCTTCGGGCAGTACCAGGCACTGCTGCGCAGCGAGCACTGGGTGCACCGCAGGGCAAACCTCGAGAAGCTGCGCGACGATCTGGCGCGGCGCGTCTTCCGCCATCCGCGGCTCGCCTGCACCGAGACGACGCTCACCCGCCACCTGCGGCTGGCCGCCCAGGTCGAGGCCATGGACACCGAGGTGCGACGGGCCCAGCGCCAGCACTGGCGCGACAGCCGGGCGGGCCGCTACGGCGGCCGCGCCGCCGATCCCGGCGGGCGGTTCGAGACCATGCGGCGCTCCCTGAAGGCCTCGCGCGCCCGGTTGGAGCAGAGCCCGTGCACCGGCTGTCCCCACCTCAGCGAGCACCGCGGCCACCGGCGCGAGACCGAGGATGTCGCCGAGACGCTCCGTCACGGCGAGGAGGAGCTGCGCTCGGCCCGAGGCCGCTACCGGCGCGAGTTCCGAGCCCTGCGCGGGGTGCTGCGCGAGGCCGGCTTCCTGGAGAACGACCGGCCCACCGAGCTCGGGCTGCTGGCCGAGGCACTCTTCGGCGAGAACGCCCTGCTGGTGGCGGATGCAATCCAGGCCGGCTGGCTCGAGGAGCTGACCCCGGCCGAGCTGGTGGGCGTGCTCACCATGCTGGTGGCCGAGGACCGCGGGCGCGATCGGCCCCCGGCGGCCCGCCGCCAGTGGCCCAGCCGGGGCGTGGAGCGCGGTCACCGCCTGCTCCGCGCCGACCTCCAGCGGCTCGGCGCCATCGAGGAGCATCACGGCGTCGCCACGCTCCGGCCGCTCTCCTTCGACTTCGTGGGAGCCGCCCACCAGTGGGCGACCGGGGTTGCGCTCGCCGAGATCGATGTCCCTCCCGGCGCCGACGTCGGCGACCTCGTGAAGGCGGTCAAGAACCTCTACTCCCTGCTCCGCCAGATGGAGCAGGCACTCCGCGAGCATCGCCTGGCGCCCCTGGTGCGACGCACCCGCGAGGCGATCGAGCGGGAGATGATTCGCCGGATCTAGCCAGGACACGGCTCGGATGCGATGCGCCGGTCGCCCACGGTCGTGGGCGGCGTACGGTTGACGGCACGGACGCGACGCCATGACCGACATGGGCCCCACCGCGCCGGAGGGAGAGCCCCCACCGGACGGAACCACCCGAGCCGCCTCCGGCGGCTGGGACGACGAAACGCGCCATCCGGCACAGCGGTTGCGCCGCGCCCTGGTCGGCTCCACCCCCGGGCGACCCGGGGAATCGGCCACCGCGGCAGCGCCACAGGAGCCGGACTTCGAGCTCCAGACCCTGCCCGAGGACCGCCCGCCCGGCCCGCGAGCGGGCCTGCGCCACGGGGTCACCCGCCGGGTGCTGGTCACCGCGGTGTCCCTCTCCGCCCTGGTCGGGGCGGCGACCGCCACTTTGATCTCCTCCCCCATCTCCCATCCCGCCCCCGCCGCGGTGGCGACTCCGACCCCGATGCCGATAGCCCTCCCGGCCGCACCCCCCATCCGCCCCTCGGCCCGTGTGGACGCGGCGATGGCGTACGACCCGGCCGGTGGTGACGTGATCCTCTTCGGTGGGCTGGTCATCGGGAGCGAGGGGCTGACCACGCTCTCCGACACCTGGAGCTGGGACGGATCGCAGTGGACCGAGCTCCACCCCACCGTCTCGCCCCCGGGGCTGAGCGGCGCGCTGCTCGCCTACGACCCGTCCACGGAGCGGCTGGTCCTGACCGGCGGTGACACGGCGAGGCCGGGAGGCCCTCTCGAAGAGACGGACAGCACCTGGACCTGGGACGGATCGACGTGGGCCTCCCAGCCGGCGGGCACCCTTCCGGCGGCCGACCTGCCCAGCGCGCTCGGCACCGACTCGGCGACCGGGCAGCTCATCCTGGTCACCAGCCAGCCCGGCTGCGAGAGCACCGCGACCTGGCGATGGAGCGGCGCCACGTGGGCTCTCCTCCATCCCGCGGCGTCACCGCCTCCGGCGGCCGTCGACAGCCTCGCCTACGATCCCCGATCGGAGAGCCTCGATCTGGTCACCGCCCCACAGGACTGCGATGGGGGGACGGAGGCGGGCTCCGCGTCCCCACCGGTCTGGTCCTGGAACGGCTCATCGTGGAATGCCGGCCCGGCATCGGGCGGCTCGGTGCCGCCGTCGTCCTGGGAGCTGACCACGTCGGGTGACGGGGCGCTGCTGGTGACCGCGACCGGCACCTACCTCTGGAAGGGCGGGGGCTGGAGCGAGCTCTCCTCCAGCCCCGTGGCCGGCGACTCGTCGGTCGCCTACGACGCCAGCGACGACCAGGTGGTCCTCTTCGGTGGCATCTGCGCGAGCTGCGGGGCCGACGCGGTCCCCTACACCTGGACCTGGGACGGGAGCTGGGCCCTCCGCGACTCCACGGCTGCGGCGGTGACGCCGGCTGCGGCGACGTAGGGCCGCGGCGTGGCGCGGATCGAGGTGCTGCCCCGGGGTGACGGGACCTTCCAGGTGCGCGTGGAGGAATGGAGCTTCGCGGTCACCGCCAACGACGGCCTGGCCAGGGAGCTGGGGGCCCCCGACGCGGAGGCGCTGGTGCGCCAGTCGTTCGCATTCCTCCTGGAGAGGGAGCCGGTCGGGTCGATCCTGCCCCGCTTCGACCTGACGATGATCGAGCGTTACTTCCCGGACTGGCGGGAGGAGATGCGCAGCCGCTGGCGCTGAGGGGTCCCACCCGGGCCGTGCCGGCCGCTCTCAGGGGACGGCGTCGAGGGCCTGCCGGACCCAGCGCGCGAGGATCCCCCGCCGCTCCGCATCGGTGCTCCGCAGCCACTCCCGCGCGTCATCGGGCAGCGGGAGGTGGCGTGCCCAGGCGCTCAGCAGCGCGCCGTCGACCTCGACGTGGAACTGGAATCCGTAGGCCCGCCCGAGCCGGAACGCCTGGTTCGGATACGCCTCGCTATGAGCCAGATGGCAGGAGCCGCGGGGCAGGTCAAAGGTGTCGGTGTGCCAGTGGACCACCGCCAGCGTCGGGCCGCAGCCCTCGAAGACAGGGTCGTCGCGCCCGGGCGCGGTCAGGGTGACCGCCCCCAGGCCCAGCTCGGGGCCCCGCTCCCCGGGCCGCACCGGCGCCCCGCAGGCGGCGGCGGTGAGCTGGGCGCCGAGGCACACCCCGAGCACGGGCAGCCCGCGGGTCACCGCCTCGTGGAGGAGCACCACCTCGTCGCGGAGCCGCCGATCCGGCTCATGCACGCTCTGGGGACCGCCCATCACCACCAGGGCGGTCACGCCGTCGAGGGCGGGCAGCGGATCGGCGGCTCCGAGCCGGCGCACGTGCATGCCGAAGCCGGTGGCGATCTCGCCGATCAGGCCGGGGCCCTCGCCCTCGGCGTGCTCGATGACCACCAGCAGGGGAGGTCTCGCCCCCTCCACCGCCGACGCGGTCATTCCTCGCGGACCATCGCCTCAGGGACCGACACGACCCGGTATGGCAGGTCGGTGATGTCGTAGTAGCGGACCGCTTTGTGGAAGCGCTTGGCGATCCCGATCTGGACCTTCACGCCCAGCGAGATGGTGCCGAAGACCCACATCTCGTCCGACTTGACGATCAGGTTGTTGAAGGCCTCGCGCACCGTCTCCTTGGGCACGGTGTGGAGCAGGTAGTAGTCGAAGAGCATGAACGGGACGATGGGGACGGCCCCCTCATCGAGGACGAACTTGCTGATGTGCTGGCGCCAGTAGAAGTTGCGATTGCTGATGGCGCAGTAGACGATGCGTCGCGGACGGCGCAGCACCCGCTCCGCCTGCTCGGCAGGGGACGCCTTCGGCCGCGGGGTGAAGATCCGCTCGAGGATGTCCTCGGCGTCCTTGACGCCCCCGCTGACGGCCGGCGTCGGCGTGGTTTCCTTGTCGGGCACGGCGGCACCCTGTCTCTCACTGTGCGGGAGCACAAACAGCGTCCGATGATAGCATCGCTCGCTCATCCGGATTCCGCCCAGGTGACCAGATCGGGCAGTCGGGCGATGGCCTGCTCCAGGCGGGCGATGTGCGCCGATTCGTTGAGCCAGCGGCTCTGCCCCGAGGGGTGGGGCAGCGGGAGCAGCAGGGGCACGCGGTCACCCACCTCCGCCTCGGCACCCGAGGCGTCGAAGAGCCTCCCCACCGCGGCCTCCAGACCCGTCCCGGGTACGAAGCGGGCCAGGGCCAGGGTCCCGATCGGGAGCACCAATCTCGGCCGCAGCAGCGCCAGGACCCCGTCCAGCCAGCCGGCGCAGAGGGCGACCTCCCGCGCGCTGGGGCGCCGGTCGCCACGGCCGTCGGGGGTGCGCCCCGGGAAGCAGGTGGTCATCGAGGTCATGTAGACGCGGCGCCGGACGTCGGCATCGCCGGCGAAGCCACCCCGCTCGAACCAGCGCATCAGCTGGCGGCCGGCGCGCCCCGCGAAGGGTCGCTGCCCGTCGTTCTCGACCGGCCCCGGGGCCTGTCCCACCAGCAGGATCCGCTGTCCCGGACGGCCGCTGAAGACCGGGTTGGCGGCCGCCAGGAGGCCCCCGTCGACACACCGGATGCAGGCGCGGTGCGCGGCCTGCAGAGCCTGCAGCGAGCCCCGCTCCGGAGGCGTCGGCTCAGCTCCGGGCACGCGCGAGCTCCGGGACCCGGACGCGACCCTGCCACCATCGGCGCGACCTCCGGCGACGGGCCGCACGGCGGTCGACCCGGCGCGCGGTCGGGGGTATCATCTCAGTGCGGCCGCATCGCGTTGTCAACGTGGAAGCCAGCGGACCGCATGGCGTGCGCAGTGGGACGTGATGCCTGACGACGACTACCGTCCGACCCACGGGCTCCCCCCGGATTCGCGGTCCACGAACGTGCCTCCGGATTGGTGGTCGCTGCTCGATCGCGACGACCTGCCGCCGGGTGGCGGCGACCCGGGCGGTGGGCGCGGTCACCGGCGCGGGCGTGACGACGCCGCACACGCCATCCGCGCCCGCCGCCCGGCCCGATCGGGCCTGAGCTGGCAGCGCTGGCTGCTCAACCTCGCGCTCATCGCCCTGGCGGCTCTCCTGCTGATCGGCGGCCTCGACGCGACCCCCAGCGGGGCCGCACCGATCCTGATCGTGCTGGGCATCGTGACGCTGGTCGCGGCGGTGGCCGTCCAGGCGGTGCGCGCCCGGCATCGGGGGTAGCCGGGAAGGGTGCAAGGCAGCCACGAGGACGGGGCCGCCGGGCGCAGCTAGCATCTCTCCATGGACGTGGAGCGGCAGCGGCGGCGCCACCGCAGGCACCTGGACCCGGGCCCCGGCGTGCGGCTCCCCCGGCTCGCCGCCGACGTCGACGCCGCCGCGACCCAGCGCCGGTTCCGAGAGGCCGCCGGGGACGTGGCCGCCCTGGCCTCGGCGGTGGACGCCGCCGTCCTCGAGCAGCTCGCCACCGCGCCGGTGCGGGCGATGGGCAGGGTGGTGTACTCCAGCAACGCGGTCTTCCTGCTCGAGCTGGACGCCCCCGACCCGAGGGTGGCGGGACAGCCGCTGCGGGCGATCTACAAACCGGCACGGGGGGAGCGCCCGCTCCACGACTTCGCCCGCCACACCCTGCATCTCCGCGAGCGCGCCGCCTACCTGCTGAGCGCCGCCGCCGGGATGGCGGTGGTGCCACCCACGGCGCTCCGCGACGGTCCCCACGGCCCCGGGAGCGTCCAACTCTACGTCCACAGCGGGGAGGAGGAGCTGCCCGAGAGCGCTGCCGCCGGGCTGGAGGACCAGCTGCGCCGGGTCGCGGTCTTCGACATCCTGGCGAACAACGCCGACCGCAAGCGCGCCCACCTCCTGCTCGACGGCGAGGGGCACCTCTGGGGGATCGACAACGCCCTCACGTTCCTCCCCTATCCCCGGCAGCGAACCGTGCTGCTCCAGCTGGGGGGCGACGACCTCAGGGCCGAGGACGCGGAGCTGGTGCGCGGGCTGCGTGACGGAGCCGTCCGCGGGGCGCTGCGGGCCGCCCTCCGGCGGCTGCTGACCGCCGCCGAGGTCGATGCCCTCGAGGCCAGGGTGGAGGAGCTGGCCGAACACCCGTGGTACCCCCGGCTCGACGAGTGGGACGGCCGCCCGTTTGAGTGGTGGTAGCTCTCCCGAATGGCTATCTTCCGACATAGCTGGTATCATTAGTTGTGATACTCATGATGGCCCAAACTCCGCCATGAGGCCGAGCGCGGGCAGGGAGGTCGTGATGATGATCACGCAGAGAGTCCGAGACCCCGAGACCGGTGAGCCGGTCGCGACGGAGACCGAGCCGACGACCACGCTCACCGGGCGCAGGGTGGTGGCGGCCGCCCCTCCGGTGGTCGCATACCGCCCCGCGCGGCCCGCCGGCTGGACCGCCGGGCACCTCTTCATCCGCCTGGTCTGGCTGGTTGTCGGCGTCATCGACGCCATCGTGGGCCTGGACTTCGTGTTCCGCCTGATCGCGGCGCGCGACACCGGGTTCGCCCACGTGATCATGGTGGCGGGATCGACGCTGGCATCGCCCTTCGACGGCATCTTCGCCAGCGTCCCCAGGTTCTCCAACCTCACCCTGCAGTGGAGTGACCTGCTGGTCTTTCTGCTGGCCATCGCTGGCGGTTGGGTCCTGACCGGGCTCGTCGCGCTGGCGATGAGGGGCTCACGTGGACCGGCCCCCGTGTGAGGTGCGCACCTCCGGCCGTCAGGCCTGCGCCAGGGCGCTCGGGGCGCGGTCGCTGGGGCGGGAGTTGCTCTGGGGAAGTACGCCCGGAGGGACTTGAACCCCCGCACCCGGCTCCGGAGGCCGGCGCTCTATCCAACTGAGCTACGGGCGCACGTTCGAGATCGAGTATACGGCGGCAGGCTGCGGCATCCGGGACACGGTCAGCTCGGCGGCCTGCGGGCACCCGAGGCACCGTCAGGCCGGCGGCGGAGCAGACCTGGCCGACGGTGGCGTCATGGCACGGGCGGGCCGTGCATCTTCAGACTAGCCGTCTCACCTGTGAACCACGAGCCTCCGCCGCCACCGCCGCCCCAGCTCCCGCCACCGCCACCTGGGTTCCCGCCACCCTCCCAGCTCCCGCTTCCTCCAACAGCACCCGGGTCACCGCCGCCGGTGCCGGCGGCATGGACGACGTGGAGCCCACCTCCCAGCCCGCCGGGGCCGTTCGACACCGGGTGGGGCGTGCCCGGCCCGCCTCCCCCGCCGGATCCGCCGGGCCCCGCGCCGCAGCCCGCGAGAGGATCGGGCGGCGGCGGCACGTGGCGGCTCGCACTGGCCATCGCCGGCGGGGTGGCCGTCGCGGCGCTCGCCGGAGCCGGCGGCTACCTCCTCGTCGACCACGCTTCCAGCGGTCCGTCCGCCGCCACCCGCACGCCCACGCCGCTGCCGGTGTCGAGCACCCCGTCGGGAGGCGGCGAGCCGCCCATCCAGGTGGGCGTCGATTGCAGCGGCGGCAGCCCGCCGGACGCCTACACCGCCGCGGCGGTGAGGGACATCTGCGACGTCCTGGTCCCCCTGGCGGCAATGGATCCGTCCTGCGCCGGCACGCCGACGGCCGCCTGCCAGAGCGCCGCCGGCGAGCTGGACCAGGTGGCAACGGCGGCCCTGGCCGACATCCGCAACCACCACCCGGCCACGGCCGGCGAGCTGGCCGCGGACCCCTATCTGCGAGCCGCCTTCCGCGACTACGCGACCGCCGGGGCCGATCTGGCCTCCGGGGTGGCCAACGGCGATCGCGCCCTCGAGGTGAGGGGGACGGCCGCGCTCACCGCCGGCACCGAAGCGCTGAGCACGGCGGGCGTCGACCTCGACGGCTGAGGTCAGCGACGCCGGCCGCCGACCACCCGGGTGAGCCCGCCCGGATCCGACCTCACCGACACCTCGAGCTCGGCTCCGCGGAGCAGGGACTGGACCGGCCGGCTGAGGTACGGAGCCACCTCGAAGAGCACCACCCCGCCGCGGCGCAGCCATCCGGGAGCCTGCTCGACCAGGTCGCGCACCAGGCCCAGCCCGTCGGCGGACCCGTCGGTGAGGGTGTGGCGGGGCTCGAAGCCACGAATCTCGCGCGGAAGGGCGCGGACCTCGCGCCGGGCGACGTAGGGCGGGTGCATGGTGAACGCGCCCACCTCGCCGCGCAGCCTGGCGGGCAGCCCGGCCAGGAGGTCGGAGACCCGAAAGCGGGCGTTGGCGAGGTGGTTGCGGCGTGCGTTCGCCCGGCTCAACGCGACGGCGGCCGGGTCGATGTCCAGCCCCCAGACCTCGGCCGAGGGAAGCGCGGCGGCCACCGCGCAGGCGACCGGGGCCGCCCCGCAGGCGACATCCACCTCCACCTTGACGGGGCGGCGGCGGAGGGCGGCTACCGCCGCCTCGGCAAGCAGCTCGCTGGATCCGCGTGGCACGAAGACGCCGGGACGGACCTTCAGGGTCAACCCGGCGAAATGGACCTCGCCGCGGATCAATGCCACCGGCTCGCCCGCGGCGCGGCGCTCCAGGTAGTCGCGGTAGCGTCGCTCCGCCCTCGCCGGGACCGGCGCCTCCGGGTCGAGCGCCTCCACCTCCACCCCCAGGGCGAGGGCGAGGAGGTCCTCGGCGTCCTCGCGGGCGATGGCCCCTCGCCAGTGGTCGATCGCCGTCGATTCCCTAAGACGGGTGCGACCAACGGTTAACAGGTGGCCGACTTCCGGCGGAGCGGGGGGCATTCGTGGTTGCATGGGCGGGGATGGTAGTCGCGGAACCGCACCCCTGGCGGATCGCAGCCTTCTTCGACGTCGATCGCACCCTGGTGCGCGGCTCGTCGATGCTCGCCCTGGCGGGTCCCCTCTGCCGCGCCGGGCTGCTCCCGCGCCGGGCGCTGGTCACCGCGGCCCTCCGCGGGCTTCAGTTCAGCACCCGCGGCTTCTCCGAGGAGGAGCTCCAGCGGGCGGTCCGCAGCATCGGGGCCGCCGTGCGAGGTCTGGACGCGGCGGCGCTGCGGCGAGTTTCCGACCGGGCGATCCCCCTGGTGCTCGCACCCCGGGTGTACGGCGAGGCGTTGCAGCTCATCGCCTGGCACCGCTCCCGGGGTCACCTGGTCTTCCTGGTCTCGGCGTCCACCCACGAGCTGATCGACCGCTTGGGCGGCATCGTGGGCGCGGACGGGGTGGTCGCCTCCGAGGCCGAGATCGTCGACGGCCGCTACACCGGCACGGTGGCGCTCTGCCACGGCGCCACCAAGGTGGAGGCGGTCCGCCGGCTGGCCGCTGCGTACCGGGTCGACCTGGAGCGCTCCTTCGCCTACGGCGACGGCACCGGGGACATCCCGATGCTGCTCGCGGTCGGCAATCCGAGTGCGGTGAACCCCGACCGCCGGCTCCGGGCGGCGGCCGTCCAGCACGGCTGGCCGCAGCTCCACTTCCGAGGCCGCGACGGCCTCTCCTGGCTGGACGACCCGGGCTGGCCCTTCGGGCCGACCTGGACGGAGGCCCCGTCGTGGCGGGCCGACCCCGGGGACGCGCTGCCCGGTGAGCCGGTCGTGGAAGGCGCGAGCACCGCCGCCTACTGATCCGGGCCGCCCCGTCACCTCGGCGAGCAGCGGCTACAATCCGCCGGCACCCGCCCCCATGGACGCGGCTCCCCCACCTCCGCCCCAGCCGACCCCGCCAGCAGGGTGGTCCACCGCGCCGCCGGGGTGGCCGCCTCGGGTTCCGTCGGCCCACGGGGGATGGGCGCCGGGGCTGGGCGGCACGCCGCCGGGGCAGCTGGCGCCGCCCCCGGCTCCGCCGGCGGAGCCTGCCGGCCGCGAGATGGTGCTGGCGGCGATGGGCCGCCGGCTCGGGGCGTTCGCCCTCGACGGCGTCTTCATCGGGATGATCATCGTGGCCGGGCTGGTGGTGGGCGGTAGCATCGTGGAGGCGGCGATCTCGCCGGCGACGACGATCTCGCCGGCGGCGGCGAGCTCGCCCGGGGTGCTGGCCGGGACCCTCGTCTACCTGCTCACCATCGTCGCCACCCCCTTCGTCTACCCGGCGCTGGGCTGGCGGTCGGGGGCCACCCCCGCGATGCGCATCCTGGGCCTGCGGGTGGTCGACGCCCGCGGCGGTGACCGGCTGAGCTGGAGCCAGGCGCTGCTCCGCACCGCGGGCTGGTGGTGGTCGCTGCTCAGCTGCGGCGCCGGCTTCATCCCGGCGCTGGCCGACGCCTGGCGCCGGGGCCTCCCCGACCGGATGGCCAGCAGCCTGGTGGTGGAGATCCGGCCGCTGCCACTCACCTGGGTGCCCGGCCCGTACGGCTGGACCATGGCCCCGGCCCGGCCGCCGATGCCCATGCCGCTCGTCCCCACCGCCCGGGTCGTCGCCGACCCGCCGGCGACCCGGACCGCGTGGACCTGGACTGACGTGGTCCCGGTGCTGATCGCCCTCCTCCCGATCATCTTCGGGGCCAACTGGGTCGCCGGGATCACCGCGCAGGGGCTGAACATCACGGCCGGCACGGGCGGGGCGGTCGCGCTCTCGTACGCGGACGAGATCGCCGTCTACGGCGCCTGCCTGCTCCTGATCGGGCTGCTGGTGCGCTGGCGCCGGCACACCCGGCTGACCGCTCTCGGCCTGCGGCTGCCCACCTGGCCCTGGCTGGCAGCGGGGATCCCGCTGGGTTTCGCGGCCATCGTGCTCGAGTACGTGGGCGGGGTGATCGACCGCATCATCCTCCCCACCGCCAACTCCACCAACCAGTGCGTCGGCATCCGCGCCGAGTACGGTGGCTCGATCGCGCTGACGCTGCTCGCGACCGCGGTGATCGCACCCATCGCCGAGGAGATCATCTTCCGCGGCTTCACCTTCCGCTGGCTGCACGGACAGCTGCCCCTCTGGGGGGCGGTGATGGTGAGCGCGGCCCTCTTCTCAGCCGCCCACGTGGGGTGGGCGGAGCCGACCCTCTTCCTGCCCGTCTTCCTCGACGGGCTGCTGCTCGCCTACGTCTTCGCCAAGTCGGGATCGGTGTGGCCGGGGGTGATCGTCCACGCCAGCATCAACATCCTGGCCACGATCATCGTGCTCACCGCTCCGAGCTGCTGAGCCGCCGCACGCATGGCATTCGCGGATCCCCACGGAATCGCCGGCGCCGTCCCCATGAGGGCCGTCGGCGAGGGGCGGCGGGCAGCTCGCCGCCGGCCACGGCCATTGCCGGCCGCGGTCACGCCAGCCGCGCCACCCCCTGGCCACCGGCCGCCGCCACCGCGTCGGCGACCGACTCGGCCTCCGCGGGATCGAGGCCGGCGCAGGTGATCCTCACCGCGGGCGCGGTTGCGATCCGGAAGCGCTCCCCGGGAAGGGCGGCGTAGCCGGCCTCGGCCAGGGCGTTCAGCACCGGGGCCTCGGCCTCCACCGGCACCCAGACGTTGAGGCCGGTCACCCCGTGGGCGGGGATGCCGCGCCGTTCCAGGGCGTCGAGGAGCCCCTCCCGCCGCTGGCGGTAGGTGTCGGCGGCCTGAGCGAGCAGTAGGTCGAGCCCGGGACGCGACCAGAGGCCGATGACCAGCCGCTGGAGGAGGTGGCTCACCCATCCCGGCCCGAGCGCCAGCCGCCCTGCCACCCGCGCCACCGTGCCCTCGTCGCCGCAGACGACGGCCAGCCGGAGGTCGGGGCCGAGGGTCTTGGAGACCGAGCGCACCACCGCCCACGCGGGTGAGCCGGGGACCGCCACCCCGACCACGCTGCCCCCGCCGACCGCCTCGGCATGGTCGTCCTCGACCACCAGGACCACGGGGTGGCGGGCCAGGACGCGGCGGAGCTCGGTGCGGCGGAGATCGTCGAGCGCGCTACCGAACGGGTTCTGGCTGCGGGGGGTCATCACCACCGCCTGCGCCCCCCGCCGGAGGGCCTGGTCCAGGTCGTCGGCGAGCATGCCCCGGGCGTCCACCCGCACCGGCAGCGGCCGCAACGACATCGCCCGCAGCAGGTCGACGATCGGCGGGTAGACGGGATCCTCGACGGCCACCGCGTCGCCGGACCGGAGATGGGCTCCCAGGACCCGCTCGATGCCGTCGACCGCACCGCTGACCACGGTGAGATGGGAGGCGTCCAGGCCGTCGGCGCGGAGGCGCTCGCGGGCGAGGTCAGCAAGGTCCGGCTCGACCAGCGTGGAGCCGTACGACGCCGACCGGCGGGGCAGTCCGGCCAGGGCGCGGCTCCACTCCGGCAGCAGGCGAGGGTCGGGCTGGCCCAGGGCGAGGTCGCGGAGGCCCGGGCGAGCCCGAGCGGTCCACCCGGTGTGGAGCGGTGGCCGGGGGGCGATCGAGGTGCCGGAGCGCCCGGCACCGACTGCCAGACCGCGCCGGCCCAGCTCCCGGTACGCCGCGGCCACGGTCGCCGGGCTCACCCCCAGCTCCGCGGCCACCCGCCGGACCGTGGGCAGGCGCTCGCCCGGCTGGATGCGGCCGTCGCGCAGGGCCCCCTCCACGGCGGTGGCGAGGTCGGCGGCGCGATGGCCGGTCGTGTAAAATAGTTCAGTAACGTTCACAGCTTTGTATCATAACATATGAGCCAAGAACCCACCGTCAGCGCAACCACGCGGAGATCCGGCGAGGGCGGACCGGCGAGCCCTCGGGTCGAGGTCCGGCGGCACGCGGAGCGCGCTCGCTACGATCGGGCGACGATCGACGCCATCCTCGACGAGGCGCTGATCTGCCACCTGGGGGTGGTCGTCGACGGGGAGCCGCTGGTTCTCCCGACCGGGTTCGGCCGCCTCGGGGACATCCTCTACCTGCACGGTGCCGCCGCCAATCGCAGCCTGGCGGCAGCCCTGGAGGGAGCCTGCGTCACCGTCACCCACCTGGACGGCCTGGTCCTGGCACGCTCCGCATCCGGCCACTCGATGAATTACCGGAGCGTCGTGGTGAGGGGGCGCGCCCGCGCGGTCACCGACCCGGTGGAACGGCGGGACGGGCTGCGTGCCGTCGTCGAGCACGCCCTCCCGGGCCGGTGGGACGAGGTGCGCCAGCCGAGCCCCCGGGAGATGGACGCCACCGCCGTCATCGCTCTCGACCTGGCCGAATGCTCGGCCAAGGTCCGGAGCGGCCCTCCCCTGGACCCGGCCTCCGACCGCCCGCCGGGGATCTGGGCGGGTGAGGTCCCGCTCCGGATGGTCGCCGGCGCTCCCCGTCCCGACCCCGACCTGGGTGAGGGTGTCGTCGAGGCGCCGAGCGTGGGTCGGATGCGGCGGCGATTCCCCGCCCTCCCCGACGGTGGCGGATGAGCGGGTGACCCGCACCCGCCTCACCCGGGCGGCCGCCAAGGCGTCCTCGCCCGCCGGCACCGAGGCCGAGGCCGGGGCCGCCTGATCGCCGGCTGCGCCGCATCCCGGGTCCGCCCGAACTCCGCCGCCAGCGACAATGCCGGGGTGACCTCCGAGCCGGCCCTCCCGGCCCGCGACCCCGCCGCCGGCTCAGCGCTCACCGGAGCGGCTCAGTCCGCGGGCGAGTGGGCCCCTCTCCCTCCGCGCCGGCGCCTCATCGAGGGGCGCTGGGGATGGCGGGACGTCCTGATCGTCGGGCCCCTGGTGGCCAGCTCGATCTACTACTACGCCGGCCTGCCCCTCGGCACCTGGCTGATCCTCCACAACCAGCCGGTGCGGGCGGCGCTGCTCCGCGGTTCCACGGCGTCGATGATCCTGACCGGCGCCGCCGTCCGCACCTCCGGCCTGAGCATCTGGGTGGCGCTGCTCGCCCCCCTCCCGATCACCATGTGCACCGACCCCTGCTACTTCTACGGCGGCCGCCGCTATGGCCGTGCCCTGATCCAGTTCCTCGGACGCAGCGACCCGCGCTGGGACCGGCGGATGGCGAGGGGGGAGCGGATCTTCGCCCGCTGGGCCGGCTGGGCGGTGTTTCTCGCTCCGGTGATCTGGCTGCCCAACGCCGTCTTCTACTTCCTCGCGGGAGAGCCCCGGAAGATGCCGTTCTGGGAGTTCATCCTCCTGGACGCGGCCGGCGAGATGGCCTTTATAGCCGAGATCGAGGCCCTCGGCTTCTTCATCGGCAAGCCGGCCGAGGACGTCGCCAGGTCCCTCTCCAACTACAGCCTCCCCATCGTCATCGGGCTGGTGGTGCTGATGGTGGTGGTCTCCGCGGTGGGCGGGGTGCGACGCGCCCGGACCGGTTCGGATCCCACGAGGTGACGGGCTCCGCCGATTCGGCCACAATCACCACCGTGGCCGAGCTCCCGCGGCAGTTCGTCCTCGGCGTGGACCTGGACGGCGTCTGCGCCGACTACTACCCCTTCATGCGCCAGGTGGTCGCCGACTGGCTGGGCCGCGACATCGACTCGCTCCCCCCCGACGTCGGCTGGGAGATGACCGAATGGGGCATCGAGCCCGGAGAGTTCCACAAGGTCCACCGCTTCGCGGTGGTGCAGCGCAAGCTCTTCCTCGAGGTGGGCATGATCGTCGGAGCCGGGCCCGCCCTGCGCCGGCTCTCCAATCTGGGGATCCGGATCCGGATCATCACCCACCGCCTGGTCATCGAGCACTTCCATCAGATCGCGGTCGCTCAGACGGTGGAATGGCTGGACCGCCACGGCATCCCCTACTGGGACCTCTGCTTCATGGGCGAGAAGGGTGCGGTCAACGCCGACCTCTACATCGAGGACTCCCCCCACAACGTGGAGGCGCTGCTCCGCGACCAGCGCGACGTCATCGTCTTCAGCCATGCCGCCAACACCCACATCGACGTCCCCGCGGACCAGCGCGCCCGCACCTGGGCGGAGGCGGAGCCGCTGATCGTCGCGCGCTACCACGCCTGGGAGCGGCGGGGTGGGGCTGAGGCGATGCGCCGCCGCGCATCGGATCGCGTCGCGGGGTGACCGCGGACAGCATCGAGGTCGATGGCCACGACCTCGCGATCTCCAATCCCGACAAGGTCTTCTTCGCGGAGCGGGGGATCACCAAGCGGCAGCTGGTCGAGTACTACCTGGCGGTGGCCGACGGCGCGCTGACCGGCTGCTTCGACCGTCCGTCGGTGCTCAAGCGCTACCCCAACGGAGCCGCCGGCCCCTTCTTCTTCCAGAAGCGCGCCCCGGTGGGTGACGCCCCGTACCTGCGCACCACCACGGTCCACTTCCCGAGCGGACGCAGCGCCAGCCTGCTGGTCATCGACTCGGCGGCGGCCCTGCTCTGGTCGGTGAACCTCGGCTGCATCGACATCAACCCATGGCCGGTGCGCAGCGGCGACACCGACCATCCCGACGAGCTGCGCGTCGACCTCGACCCCCAGCCCGACGTCCCCTTCGCCGACATCCGCCGGGTCGCCCTGGTGGTGCGCGAGGTGCTGGAGGAGATGGGGCTGCGCGGCTACCCCAAGACCTCGGGCTCGCGGGGCATCCACATCAACGTGCGAATCATCCCCGAGCACGGCTTCACCGGCGTCCGCCGCGCCGCGCTGGCGCTGGCCCGCGAGGTCGAGCGCCGTGCCCCCACCCTCGCCACCAGCAAGTGGTGGAAGGAGGAACGCCACGGGGTGTTCATCGACTACAACCAGAACGCCCGGGACCGCACCGTGGCCAGCGCCTACTCGGTGCGCCCGGTCCCCGATGCGCGGGTCTCTTGCCCACTGGAGTGGGACGAGGTGGCCGACGTCGAACCGGCCGACCTGACCGTGGAGACGGTGCCACGCCGATTGAGCCAGAGGGGTGACCCGGGTGCCGGCATCGACGCCGTCGCCCACCGGCTCGACTCCCTGCTGGAGCTGGCCGACCGTGACGAGCGCGAGGGGCTCGGCGATGCCCCCTGGCCGCCGCACTTCCCCAAGGGCGAGGACGAGCCGCGCCGGGTGGCGCCTTCCCGCGCCCGCAAATCCTGAGCGCAGGGCGACCGGCCCCGGCGGAGCGTCACGGCGCCCGCGGCGAGCGCGGGGAACGGGTGTGGGTCAGACCGGGCGCGGGGGGGCATGGGGGTGTATCTGAGTGGTTATGGAAAAAGATGTCCACAACCCGCTGGCGCGGGGGTGGGGGCATGGGCGGGGCGGTCGAGCGCAGCGACCCCTCGGGTCGAGCGCAGCGACCCCTCGGGCGGGATGCGCGCCGCCCTCAGGGCCGGCTACGCGCCGGTCTGCAGGATCGCCTTCAGGTCGAAGGGGTGGGGCGGCAGCAGCTGGTCATAGCCGCACTCGCGGGCGGCCTTGTCGGGGCGCCAGCGCAGGAAGCGGGAGGCGTGGCGGAAGCGGTTGCCCTGGAGGTGGTCGAATGCGACCTCGCAGACCAGCTCGGGGCGCAGGGCCACCCAGTCCGCGTCCCGCGCCCTGGTCCATCGCGACGGCCCGCCCGGCGTCCTCCCCTCGCCGAAGGAGGTGCCGCCCTCCAGGGGCCGCAGCCGGGCCAGCAGCTCGCGGCGCTCGGCGGCCGAGAAGGACGAGGTGTGGCCGACGTGGTGGAGCACCCCGTCGCGGTCGTACAGGCCGAGCAGGAGAGATGCCACCGCCTCGACCTTGAGATCCTTGCGGTATCCGCCGACCACGCAGTCGACGGTGCGGAGGTGCTTGACCTTGACCCAGCCGCGATCGCCGCTCCGGTACGTCGAGTCGAGCGGCTTGGCGACCACGCCGTCGCAGCCGGCTCCCTCGTACCGGTCGAACCAGTTCGCCGCCTCCTCGGGATCGGTGGTCTGGGGGGTGAGCGCGACCTGGGGGTTGGCGATGAGCACGGCCGCGAGACGGCGGGCCCGCTGCTGGAGAGGCTGGCTGCGGAGATCCTCCTCCCCCACCCCCAGCAGGTCGAAGGCGATGAAGGTCGCCGGGCTCTCCGCGGCGAGCATCCTCACCCGTGACTCGGCGGGATGGAGGCGGAGCTGGAGAGCGTCGAAGTCGAGGCCGCGCGGGCCGGCGATGACGATCTCGCCGTCGACCACCGCCAGCTCCGGCAGCGCCGCCCGCAAGGGGTCGAGCAGCTCCGGGAAGTAGCGCTGGAGCGGCAGGCTGTTGCGACTCTCCAGGTGGATCGAATCGCCCTCGCGGAAGACGATGCAGCGGAAGCCGTCCCACTTCGGCTCGTACACCAGGCCGGGGCCGGGCGGGATCTCGACCTCGGAGCGGCAGAGCATGGGCTGGAGGGGAGGGTGGAGCGTGGGCATTGGGCCGATCGTACGGCAGGCGTCGCGCGGCGCCCAGTGGCCAGGTGACCGGCGCGGGTCAGCAGCGGTCGACCGCTTCCCGGGTCCCCACCGCCGCGACGGGGAGGAGACCGGCCACCAGACGGCGGAGGGAGCAGCCGGTGTCGCTGAGCGCGGGCAGGTGGGTCGCGCCCGCGCTCACGTAGACGGTGGACCCGCAGGCCCACTCCGACACCGCGTAGCCGGGCTTGGAACTCCCGGACGGCGGCTCGAAGCTGATCGTGAAGAGGAGGGAGTCCTCGGCGCAGAACGACTCCGGCGCGAGGGGGAGAGCGTTGACGGCGGCGGCGAGCTGCCTGCTGTCCGCCTCGCCGAGCTCCACCTTCACCGGGCCACTGGACGGGTCCATGGCAGAGAGGGCCGTGTAGCCGGTCAGCTGGGCGATCGCCTGGGCAGGGATCATCTCGGCCCCCGACCGGTCGGGCACCCACACCACCTCGGCGTCGACGCGGAGCACGAAGCCTCCGCCCGCGGCATCGGTGGTCTCGTAGAGGAGCTGGCCCCAGTACTGGTTGGGGCCCGAGAGGGGAAGGGAGATGGAGAAACCGCTCGTCGCGCCCTGCGGGCCATCGCCGCTGTTGCCCCCCGCATAGCTGCTGCCGGCCGGCGCGTGGGCGAACACGTAGCGGCCGAGGGGGCCGCTCGCATCTGACGTGGCGGCTTCCCCCACCAGGTAGAGCTCGTGGAGGTCGATGAGGCCGCTGATGGCTACGGTCTGGACGGAGTCGAGGTCGGCTGGGGGCGGGGCCGTCCACGCCTGCGCCCCGGGAGGAATGGGGGCCGAGTTCGAGCACCTGGATGGCGAACTGCTCGCCAGACGCCGGAGGGGCGGCGGCGGGTGTCGTGCTGGCGAACCCGTTCGCGGTGGTGGGCGCACCGGCGGTGGCCAGCACGGCGGGGAGGAAGGCGAGCGCCATGACCATGGCCACGCACGCGACCACGACCCTGCGCCTCTGCACGTCCATGCAACGCTCAAGCATGACAGCGGGTTCCCGGGAATGGCGGGTGACGGCGGGTTCCCCGGATGGCCGCCGGGGTCTCCACCGTGAGCGGCCTGCGTGCTGGACTCAGCCGGTGAACGCGCCCCCGCCGGCGGGCGTCCGCAGCCGGATCAGGTTGACGACCTCGGCGCCGCCTCGGACGCGCTCGATCACCTCGCTGGCGCGGCGGATCTGCTCCAGCGAGCCCACCTCACCGCGCACGGTGAGGGTGCCGTCGTCGCCGGCGATCACCCGGATCCCGAACCCATCCGCGCCCAGCTCGTCGAGCAGGGCGTCGGCGATCCCGGCCCGGAGCTCGGCGAGCCCAGCTCCGCCCCGGCGGCGGCGGGTGCCGACCAGGGAGGTGACGCTCGAACCCTCGCGGACCAGCCGCTCCCCGCCGCGCCGGACCGCCTCCCGGCGCTCCGCTCCCTTGCGCGGGTGGAGGAAGAAGGCGGCGCCCGCGGCGGCGATCGCTCCCAGGCCGACGATGCGTGCGCGCTTCTTCATCTGCTCAATGGAGGTCGATGGCCGGGCCGGTGACGGCGAAGGGGAGGTGGCCGCTGGCGCCGAACAGTGCAAAGAGGGCGAGTGCCGCGCCGAAGAGGGTCACGTTGCGGAGGAAGCTGCCCTGCTGGGTGCGCCGGGTCGCCGGGTCCGAGTAGTTCCAGAAGGGGAGGGAGCTGAAAAGCACCCGCCCGCCCCAGCAGGAAAATCCCGCCCAGCGTGTCCATGCCCGGATTGTCCCCCTTGCGGACCCCAGGCCGCCGCCCGGGCTCGCTCAGGCATCGGCTGCGGCGCCGGGAAGCTCCTTGGCGAAGAAGATGCACGGGAACCCGAGCACGTGGCCGCGACCGGTCTCGGTGAAGCCCTCGGAACGGTAGAGGGCGATGGCCGCGAGCTGGCGCTCGGTGGTGTCCAGGAAGAGGCGGCGGAAGCCGAGCTGGAGCGCCCGGGCCTCGAGACGGCGCAGGACGGTGCGCCCGTGGCCGCACCGCTGGACGGCGGGGTGGACCCGCATCCGCTTGACCTCGGCCGTGGTCTCGTCGTGGCGGCGCAGAGCGCCGATGGCCACGATCCTGCCCGCCAGCTCGCCGACCAGGAACTCGCCGCCGGCTTGGAGGTAGACCTCGCCGATGTGGTGCAGGTCGTCATCCCAGGGACCGTTCCCGGCGTGAGCCCCCACCAGGTGGAGGGCGAGGTTGTGCAGCTCCCAGACGGCGTCGTGGTCGGCGTCCCGGTAGCGGCGGATCGCCAGCTCGGTCTCGATCGCCCCCGCCCGGCTCGGGGACCGGCTCTCGCCGCCGCCCACCCTACGCCTTGAGGTGCCGTTCGAAGAAGGCCAGGATGCGCTGGCGGGCGTCGACGGCGGAGGGCTCGTGGTAACCGTTCGCAACCATCCTGCCGGCCAGCCGGAGGAGGAGCGGGATGCGGTCGCCGGCGCCCTCGTGGTCGTTGAGAAAGCCGTGCCCGGCGCCGGGGTACTCCTTGACGTCATGGTCGACGTGCTGGGCCGCGAGCACCGAGTTGAGCCGCTCGGCGGCGTGCCGCTGCGAGCGATCGCGGCCCCCATAGCTCGCCACCATCGGACAGGCGGTGGCGAAGAACTGCCCCGGGTCCTTCGGGGGCGGGCCGCCGTAGTTGACGCTGGAGGCGGCGAACCCGTGCCCCGCGGCGAGGAGCATGGCGATGGCGCCGCCCATGCAGAAGCCGATCACGCCGGTCCTGCCCGGACAGCCGCCGGCTCCCTCCAGCCAGGCTCGCGCGGCGTCGACGTCGTCGAAGAGGGGGCCTCGCCGCGCTCGGGTGTCGCGCGCCACCGCGCGGATGCCCCGAGCCCAGCTCCTGCCCCGATAGAGGTCGGGAACGAGCGCCAGATAGCCATGGCCGGCCAGCCAGTCGGCCTGATTCCTCATGTCCCGGCTGATCCCGCCCACATCGAAGATCACCACGACGCCGGGCCACGAGCCGGAGCCGCCCGGAGTCGCCAGGTATCCGGACAGCTTCCCCCGGGGGTCGGGATCGCCACCTCGGTCATCACCCTCTCCCACGTCTCCGATCGTGCTGGGAGCGTACCCGACGGTGCCGCGGCTCAGCTCCTGGCTGACGGGGCGGCGGAGAGCGCGAGGGCGATGTCCTGCGCCCAGGCGTCGATCGCCGGCCAGTCCCGGAAATCGCCCTCCGGCATCAGCTGGCGCATCGCGGGCGCGGTGCGGGCCAGACGCTCGCCGCGCCCGAGCCGGCTGGGGTCCAGGCCGCCGAAGAAGACCCGCAGGCCACGGGGCTTCAGCAGGGTCCGGAACTCGGCGAACTGCTTGGGCTCGGACGCCTCCAGGACGTCCCGCCCCCTGGCGTCGATGGTCGACGTCCCCAGCGGGCCGCTGCTGAACAGCCAGAGGGGCCGGGTGGCGAGGCTGTCCCGGTTGCGCCGGACGAACTCGGTGGCCGGCCGGAGCCACTGGCCGATATAGGCGGCACTGCCGATCACGTAGGCCTCATAGCCGGAGAGGTCGCCGACCGCGGCCAGGGGGCGCTCGTCCACCGTCCGCCCGGACGCCCGCAGCGTGGTGGCGATCCGGTCGGCGATGCCCTGGGTGAAGCCGTGGCGGCTGGCGTAGGCCACCAGCACCGATCCGGTGGCGGGCTCGCCGTTCCCCCACGGTGCGGGCACCGCGCGGCCGCGCGTGGAGGCCGGGGCGCCCGCCACCAGGTGGTGGGTCACGGAGAGCAGCCACATCGCGCCCAGCCCGATCATGAGCGCCGCCAGGGTCCCCCAGCCGTCGCCGGCGAGGGTGGCGATCCCCAGGCCCAGGGTGGCGGCGCCGAGCAGCCCGATCAAACCGGTCCACAGATTGGGCTGCTGGCTGTAGCCTGCCGACATCGGGCAGAGCAGCACCGTGCTGATCAGCACGATCGAGGCCATGGCCCGGGGATCCCCGATGAAGCCGACGCTCCCCTGGTGGAGCAGGGCCAGGTAGGTCGCCAGGTCGGCGAGCACGACGATCAGCGCCACACCATCTCGCCACCGCTGGGCCGGCACGCCCTGGTTGTTCACCGCTCCCATCTCGCATCCCCCTGGTGATCCACGCTCAGCGCCCCAGGGTCGGCCATCCGGGGAGCTGCCGCCAGAGACGAACGTCCGGCGGCGGCGATGGCCGGCGATGCAGAGAGCAGGGCTCAAGGTCCCGAGCTCAGCCACCAAGCACGATCTCGGCGACCTGGCGGACTGCGCTCACCTCGGGCGGGACGTGCACCAGCAGGGTCGTCAGCAGCGAACGCCGCCACCCCGCCAGCTCCTCGCGGATCTTGGCGGCGGGGCCGATCAGGGCGACCTGCTCGACGACGGCGGTGGGGATGGCGGCGGCGGCCTCGCGGGTCCGTCCCGCCGTCCAGAGGTCGCGCACCTGGGTGGCCACGCTCTCGTACCCCATCCGCACGAACGCGTTGTAGTGGAAGTTGCGGCCGCTCGGCCCCATCCCCCCGATGAAGGTGGCGAAGAGGCCGCGCAGACGGTCCGCGGCGGCCTCGACGTCGTCGTCGACGATCAGCGGGACGGCGCCCAGGATCTCGAAGCTCTCGGCGGTGGCGTGCGCCCCCGGGCGCGCCGCACCCTCGGCCAGGGCCGCCCGGTAGTGGGCGTCGTGATACGGCGAGTAGTAGGTCGCCATCCAGCCGTCGGCGATCTCGCGGGCCAGGGCGACGTTCCTGGGGCCCTCGGCGGCCAGCACGATGGGGAGATCGGGACGGAGCGGCCGCACCATGGAGCGGAACGGCCGGCCCAGCCCTGAGCCTCCCGAGAGGGGCAGCGAGAGGTACCGGCCCCGGTACTCCACCGGCTCGCGTCGGAGGAGCACCCGGCGAACGATCTCGACGTAGTCGCGGGTCCGCCCCAGCGGCGGGTCGAAGGGCTGCCCGTACCATCCCTCGACCAGCTCGGGCCCGGAGACCCCGAGTCCCAGGACGAAGCGGCCACCCGAGAGGTGATCCAGGGAGAGGGCCGCCATGGCCGTCGCCGCCGGGGCCCGCGCGGCCATGTGCATGATGCACGTGCCCAGCCGCATCGTCGTGGTGTGCGCGCCGATCCAGGCGAGCGGGGTCAGGGCGTCGGAGCCCGAGGCTTCGGAGGTCCACACCAACTCGTAGCCGAGGCCCTCAGCCGCACGCACGGTCTCCAGCAGTCCGGGCGGCGGACCGGCCTCTCCCCAGAAACCGAGCAGCAGGCCGAGTTTCACGACCGCCTAGTGTGACTGCCTCAGATGGGCATGCCGCGCCGGCATCGGGCGCTCGTTCACGGCCAGGGTTATGATCCTCCCGAGAAGCGCCACTGTGACCAACCGAACCAAGCTTGCCGATCTCGACCCGGTCGCGCCGTACGCGCCCGCGAGCGTCACCGTGCTCCTCCTCGACGACCACGCGGTGATCCTCGAGTCGGTGAGGGCGGCCGTCGAGACCGATGACACCCTGGTCGTGGTCGGCACCGCGAGCCGGGTGCCCGACGCGATCCGGCTGGCGCGGAGGACCAGGCCGCAGGTGGCGGTCATCGACGTCAGCATGCCGGACGGTGGTGGTTGGGCGGCGGCACGTGGCCTGAGCGAGGTCTGCCCGGGCATCCGCCTGGTCGCCTTCACCTCGTTCGACAACGCGCTGGTCATCCGGACCATCGCCGCCGCCGGGATCAACGCCTACGTGACCAAGGGATCCGCCATCGAGGTGCTGCTGGCGGCGATCCACGGCGAGGACGTGATGCCCGCACCGCCGCAGCGAATGCCCCTCATCCGCAGGGCCGTGGTCTCGCTGAGGAGCTGATCGGCGGCGTGCCGTCTCCCTGCACGCGCGCTCTGATCCACCGCTTCTCAGGCTGATCCAGCTCGTGGGCGGCGCGATCAGCTGAGGGAGCGCTCCCCGGACGCCACCCGATGACCGGCGAGCGCGGCGGCCGGCTCCGCCGTGCGGCGCAGGGATCGGACCTCCTCCTCCCGCGCCGCGAACCAGGCCAGGCTCGCCGGGAGGACGAAGGGCACGAGGAGCAGGCGCAGCCAGTCCCAGAGCGTGTTGCCCTCGTACCCCGTCCACCCCCAACCGAGGGCGTACCCCCCGACGACGGTGAGGACGAACCCGGCGAGCAGGGCCAAGCCGAAACGGCGCCAGCGACCCTCCCAGCGGGTGTGGGTCGTGAACCACAGCGGCAGGGAGGCGATCACCAGAGGGAGGGCCAGCAGCTCCAGCCAGTCCCACAGGGTGTTGCCGGCGAAGCCGGTCCAGTCCCAGCCCAGGCCGTAGCCGCCGACGACGAGGATCGCGAACGCGCCCCCGATCAGCCCCAGGACGATCCGCCACTCGACCATCCACCGCTCACGGGTGCGATACCAGATCGGCAGGGTGGCCAGGACGATCGGCAGGACGATGACGTGGAGGAGATCCCAGAGCTGATCCCGACCGGTGACCCCGGTCCAGGCCCAGTGGAAGCCGTACCCGCCGACCACCGAGACGCAGAGGGCGACGATGCCGATGGGCAGCACCCAGCGGATCGCCGCGGTCGCGGCCGGCTCGGGTTCTCCGGGGGTGGTGGGGCCGGGGGCAGCCGCGCTGGGGGTGACGCTCGACACGACGCCGGCAGCGGCCTCCGGCCGCGCGGAGGCGGTGGCGGGGGGCTCTCCCATCGAGAGACATCATGCCCGGTCCAGGCGCGAGCGCCAAGCCGGTGGCTGAGCAGGAGGCCTGCGACGCCAAGCCGGGCGGGTGATCAGAAGGCCTGTGACTGCCTGCCGCGCGGGGGCCCCGCCGATCCGGTCAGCGCCGGGCCGAACCGGTCAGTGCCCGACCTCCTCGGGCGTCTCGTACCAGCGCACCCGCTCTCCGACACGGCTGCGCATCCTCCAGGCCATGCTCTTGGGAGCGTTGTCGATGGCCGCCCGGACGGTCGCGATCTGCTCGGGGACGTTGCAGGGGGCACCGTGCAGCGGCGATTCGGCCCACAGCTCCTCCAGCCTGCCCAGGTTGCGCTCGGTGGTGTGGCAGAAGCCCCAGTCGGCGCCCAGCACCCGGCCTAGGCGGGGAAGGCTCACCGCCTCGGCATCCGAGTCGTTCTCGCTCACGGGGTGGTCGGCGAGCAGGCAGAGCGCGTCACCGAGGTCCTTGTGGTTGATCTCCCACACCTGCAGCTTGCTGAGCAGCAGGTCGGCGAGGGGGAGGGTCGGGGATGGGCCCTCGAGCCGTCCGCGCAGGTCGAGCTTGTGGGACATGACCAGCTCGTCGATGACCACGTCAACGGACCACCGGCCGTCCGGAGCCTGGTAGTAGAGGCGGGTTTCGCCGTGGAGACCGTTGAAGAACTGGTCCCCCACGTACCCCTCCCCGGTCAGGAACGCCTTGAAAGCCGGGCCGGCGCCCTTGGCGATCGCGAAGTCCATGTCCTGGTAGTTGCGGGCGAATGGCCCGCTGCGGACGCTGGGGCAGCGCAGCCAGACGGCGAGGCCACCCAGCAGCCGGGCGCGCAGGCCCGACCCGACCACCGCGGCGGTGAGGCGCGCGGCCTCCTCGCGGATGTCGGAGAGGATCTGAGCCTCGCCGTCCGGGGTCGGGGGCGCGGGGGACCTGGGCATTTCTGGTGAGTGGGACCTGGGTGGGCGGACCTGAGCACGACCTGGGCTGACGGGACCTGGGCTGACAGTACCTGGGTAGAGAACGGACCGGGGGCGGCCGATGCCTGGGCGGCCGCCCGCCGGTCCGGTGTGAAGCCTCCGGAGCTATTCCGGCGGCAACTCCTTGTACACGAAGCTGACGTTGATGCCCTGCCGTGACCGGATGAACTTCGGCACATAGTAGAGCAGGGCACCACCGACGATGAGGCCGGCGAACCAGGCCGGGATCCACCACCAGTCGGCGGGGTTCCCGTTCATCACCAGCGCCGGATAGTGGGTGGAGACGATCGCCAGCCCCACGAAGACGATGATGGAGAGCGGGGCGACGATGAAGAGGACCGGGATCCCCAGGAACTTCACGTTGGCCGGGGACGCCTTGTAGAGCTCGGGACGGCGGAAGGGCAGCGCGATCGCCGCCACGGCGACGATCACCACCGCCAGGCAGCCGGCCAGGACGATCAGGCCGAGCACGAGCTGGAAGACGTTGGAGTAGACGCTCCAGATGGTCAGGGCCGCGATGATCGCGTTGGCCACCAGGATCGCGTTGATCGGGGAGTGAGTGCGCTCGTTGACCGTGGCCAGCCCCTCCGGCATCAGCCGGTCGAAGGACCAGGCGAAGAACGACCGGATGGGCATGAAGGTGTTGGCGATCATCGACGGCAGGCTCCAGAAGAGGAAGCAGCCCAGGATGATCACGGTGAGGACCGGGGTGTTGAAGGCCAGCGCCGCCAGGAAGGAGTAGAAGGGCCCCGAGGGGATCGCGTAGTTGTGGGGGGCGGCGTTGAGCGCGTAGACGAAGTTGTAACCGGCGGTGTGGAAGAGGACGAAGGCTCCCAGGATGAGGAGCACGACGTCGAACACCAGCGCGCCGAACATGACCGTCAGCTGGCGGCGGCGGTTGGAGGCGCTCTTCAGCTCCCCCGACATGTAGACCGACCAGAAGTTCCACATCATGAACCCCTGGATCGAGAAGAGCGTCGGCAGGGTGGCGTTCATGTTGCCCAGGTTGGGAGCGGCGTGCTGGGCGCCCGCGGCAGCGATCACCTGCTGGACGGTCCCGCCTCCGAAGCTCTTGTTGAGGCTGTCGAAGTTGGAGAAGAAGGTGTGCTGGCTGACGAGGCCGAGGCAGACGAAGGCCACCACCATCCCGATCATGCCGATCAGGAAGGCCCAGTTCTGCCACCGGAAGGTCGCCTTGGTCCCGCGGATGAGGATGAGGGTCACCAGGGCAACCATGAAGAGGGACGCGCCGAGGATCCAGCTGGTGTTGGTCTCGAAGGACGATCCCCAGCTGATCATGGTGCTGTTGGTGAAGAGGGTCCCGAAGGCCACCAGGGCCGGCCCGGCCGCGAAAACCGCGAAGAACTTCGCGAAGTAGGCCGCGCCGAGCAGCCCGCCCATGATCATGCAGAGGTTGGAGATGAGCGCCAGCGGTGGGCTCAGAACGCGACTCACCCAGACGTAGTCGCCGCCGACCCTCGGCATGCTCGCCCCGAGCAGGGCGAACATGATCAGCACCGGGATGTTGATGATGAGGGTGATCAGCAGCACCCCGATCGGATCGGCTCCCTGGAACGCGACCAGGGTGAAGAAGATCGACCAGGCCAGAGTGGAACCGATGGGTGCGGAGATGACCGCGTTGAAGATGGTCGCGTCGATCGCTGACGCCGAACGCACCAGGCCCGTGCTGTTGCGAACGAACAGCCGGCTTACCGTCCGGCTCTCTGTCGCCATGGCATCCCTCCGTCTACCTGCAGCAAGTCACCCCGCTTGACACCTGCCTCGGGGCGGGTTAGAGTCGAACACAACCGAACACAAATGTCAAGCTTCACCACACAATAGGACATCTTAGAGGGCAGGAAGCGGCACATCGGTGATCAAGATAGGACACCTCCAGGGTCGGGATGTGCCATCCTGACCGGCAGTAACGGGCAGGTTTGAGGAGAAAGGGGTGCTGGCAGTCGAACGGCGCCTCAAGGTGCTGGAACGGGCGGCCGCGGACCAGGCGGTGGAGGTGAGCAGCCTGGCCCGCGAGTTCCAGGTCTCCGAGATGACCATCCGCCGCGATCTCCGCCGGCTCGAGCGGGACGGGTTCGTCCGCCGCACCTACGGAGGCGCGACCACTCGGGTGGTGCGCGCCGTCGGCGGCTTCGAGGTCGGGCAGAACGCCCGGATGCTCCACCACGCCCAGGAGAAGTCCCAGATCGCCCGCCGGGCCGCCCAGCTCACCGCCGGGACCCGGGTGATGTTCGTGGGGGTGGGGTCCACGGTCGAGCAGTTCGCCCGGATGCTCGCCCCCCGCGAGGACCTGGTGGTGGTCACCACCTCTCTGGCGGTGGCCAGCCTGCTAGGTACGCGGCGGGTTCGGGTCATCGTCGCCGGGGGGCTGGTCCGTCAGGACGAGCTGAGCTGCGTCGGCGCCTCAGCGGTCGAGGGCGTCCAGAAGTACAACACCGACGTCGCCGTGATCGGAGCCGCGGGCATCTCCGCCCACCGGGGAGTGACCGACCTCGACGACCGGGAAGCGGAGGTGACCCGCGCCGCCCTCGAGCACACTGAGCGGATCGTGGTCGTCGCCGACGGCTCCAAGTTCGGGGACGTGGCGATGAGCACGGTGGTGCCGATCCAGCAGGTGGCGGTGATCATCACCGACCCCAGCGCAGATCGTGCGGAGATCGAGCGGATCGAGCATGAGGGAGTGGAGGTGATCATCGTGGCGCCCGAGTCACCGGCTCATCCGGCTCCGCTCGACACCGGCAGAGACGGGAGCTCTGGGCCGGGGGAGATCGGATGAGCCGGCTCCTCCGCGACCTCTTCGGAGTCGAGAAGCCGATCGTGGCGATGGTCCACCTCTCAGCCCTGCCGGGCCGCCCCGCCCGCGCGCGCGAGGCCGGGATGGGACCGATCGTGGAGGCCGTGGCCCGCGACGTCGAGGCGCTCCAGGGCGCCGGCGTCGACGGGCTGCTCTTCTGCAACGAGGCCGACCTCCCCTACCAGCTCCGGGTGGGGCCCGAGGCGGCCGCCGCGATGGCGGCGGTGATCGGCCAGGTGAGGGGCGTGATCTGGCGACCCTTCGGCGTCGACCTGGTGTGGGACCCGACGGCGAGCCTGGCCGCCGCCCGGGCCACGGGAGCGTGCTTCATCCGCGAGGTCGTCAGCGGGGTCTACGAGAGCGACCTGGGGGTGATGCGCCCGGACCTCGGCGCCATCGCCGACCACCGCGCGCAGATCGGGGCGGGCTCGGTGGCGATCTTCGGCAACATCACCCCGGAGTTCGCCAGCCCGCTCGGGCACCGGAGCATCCCCCAGCGGGCCCGCAGCGCCGTCTCCCTCGGGGTCGAGGCGCTGCTGATCAGCGGCCCGATCACCGGGACGGCGACCGACCTCGACCAGCTCAGCGCCGCCAAGGCCGCGGTGCCCCAGACGCCAGTGCTCGCCAACACCGGGGTGACCGCGGAGACGGTGGGGGCGGTCCTCGCGGTCGCCGACGGGGCGATCGTCGGCACTCACCTGAAGCGCGACGGCGTCACCTGGAACCCGGTCGACCGGGACCGGGCCTGCCGCTTCATGGAGGCGGTGGGCCGCACCCGCGAGCCCGCGGGAGTCCACTGATGGCCAAGACCCTCATCTACTTCGTCAGCGACCTGCACGGTTCCAGCCTCTGCTTCCGCAAGTTCATGAACGCCTCCAAGGTCTACAAGCCGACCGTGATGATCCTGGGGGGCGACCTGGCCGGGAAGGCGATCCAGTCGATCGTGCGCGGCCCGGGTGGGATCTGGAAGTGCTCCTTCGTGGGCACCGACTACCAGGTGCAGGACGGGCGGGAGCTGGAGGAGCTGGAACGCCTCATCGCCGACCACGGCTACTACCCGTACCGCGCCGAGCCGGGCGAGCTGGAGGCCATGGAGGCGGCGGGCACGCTCGACGGCCTCTTCATGCGCTTGATGCGCGAGCGGCTCACCCAGTGGCTGGAGATCGCCGACCAGCGGCTGCGCCCATTGGAGATCCCGCTCTACATGATGCTGGGCAACGACGACCCGGTCGAGCTGGGCGAGCTGGTCGACAGCGCCCCGTGGGGGGTGCACGCCGAGGGGAAGGTGATCTGGATCGACGAGCACCACGAGATGATCAGCTGGGGCTATGCCAACACCACCCCATGGCACACCTTCCGCGAGCAGAACGAGGAGCAGCTCGCCACCGTCTACAAGTCGATGGCCGACCAGCTCCAGAACCCGGAGCGGGCCATCTTCAACCTGCATGCACCACCCTTCGGGACCCAGCTCGACGAGGCGCCGGAGCTGGACGCCAACCTCCAGGTCCAGGCGACCCTCGGCCAGGTGCGGATGGCCGCGGTGGGGAGCACCGCGGTGCGCGACATCGAGCTGGAGCGCAAGCCGCTGCTCGGCCTGCACGGCCACATCCACGAGGCGTCGGGCATCCGCCGCCTCGGTGAGCGCAAGACCGTGGTCCTCAACCCGGGCAGCGATTACACCACCGGTGCGCTCCTCGGGGCCCTGATCACCCTCGACCGCGACAAGGCGAACGCCCAGCTGGTCCGTGGCTAGGCGGCCCTGAGCGATGAGCACGGTCAGCGCGGGCGGCGGCGAGGTGCTGGTGGCCATCGACGTCGGGACCTCGGGGGCGCGCGCCTCCGCATTCGACCTCGCGGGCGCCCCGGTCGCCCAGGTGCGCCGGCCCTACCCCACCGCGCTGCCGGCCGAGGGCTGGGCGGAGCAGGACGCGCGGCGCTGGCAGACCGCGTCCGTCTCCGCGCTCGCCGGGCTGGTGCGGGAGCTGGGACCGCGCCACCCCGTCGAGGCCATCGGAATCACCGGCCAGTGCCCGAGCGTCGTGCCCGTGGACGGCGCGGGCATCCCGCTGCGGCCCGGGATCATCTACCGGGACAACCGAGCCGTCGCCGAGGCGGCGGAGATCTGCCGGCGGCTCGGCGCACGCGAGGTCCACGCCCTGACCGGCCACGTCCCCGCCGCCTTCCACGTCGCCGCCAAGATCCTCTGGATCCGGGCCCACGAGCCCGAGGTGTTCGCGGCCACCCGGCGCTTCCTCCAACCGTCCGACTGCGTGGTGCTGGCGCTGACCGGGGAGGCGGCGACCGACTGGACCATGGCGGCGGCGACCGCGTTGCTCGACCTCGAGGGACGGCGCTGGGCCACCGGCCTGCTCGCCGACCTCGACCTCGATCCTGAGCTGCTCCCCCCGCTCCTCCCCTCGTGGGATGTGGTCGGAACGCTGCGCCCTGCGCTCGCCCGCCGGATGGGGATCGCGGCGAACCGGACGGGGAGCGACGCGGCTATCCCCGTCGTCGCCGGGGCGGGCGACAGCATCGCCTGCGCGGTGGGCGCGGGGGTCACCGCACCCGGACCGGTCAGCGAGATGGCGGGCAGCTCGACCTGCCTCAACTCGGTGGTCGCCTCGCCGCTGACCGACCTGGACGTCACCCACTACCCGAGCGCGGTGGACGATCACGGTTACGTGACCGAGGTGGGGATCAACACCACCGGCGAGGCCCTCGACTGGATCGCCCAGCTCTTCTACTGCGGCCCGGACCGGCGCCCGCGCCCCGCCGACTACGCCCGGATGGACCGCGACGCCGGCGCGATGCCGCCGGGCGCGGACGGTCTGCTCTTCGCCCCCGTGCTCGGCGACGGCGAGCGCGACGACCCCGACCTGCGCGGCGCGGTCACCGGGCTCTCGCTCCGCCACGACCACCGCGCCTGGGCCCGCGCCGCCCTGGAGGGGGTCGCGCTCGGGATCCGGGCACGTCTCGAGACCCTGGAGCGCGCCTCGACGCCGACCACCGAGCTGCGGGTCTCAGGGGGCGGTGCGGCCCTCGAGGCCTGGAACCAGATCAAGGCGGACGTCCTCGGGATCCCGGTCGTCCGGGTCGCCGGCGACGCTACCGCCGCCGGCGCGGCCCTGCTGGCCGGGATCGGCACCGGGGTGTACCGCGACGCCGCCGAGGCGACCGCGGCCGGCTACCGGCCCGCCGCCCGGGTGGAGCCGTGCCCTCGGCACGCTGAGCAGTACGGAGAGATCTACGCCCGCTACCGGAGCCTGCTCGGATCCCCGGTGGTCCGCATGGATCGTCCCAGGGAGGACTGAGATGCAGGCGCGACTCGGCATCAACAACTGCTTTGCCCTCAAGCGCTGGCCACGTCCCGACGACTGGGCGCGGGTGGTGAGGGAGGATCTCGGCCTGCAGCTCGTCGAATTGTCCCTGGACCTCGTCGAGGGGCTCGAGATCCCGGCGGAGCGCCATCGTTCGGTCGAGGTCACCCGGGAGGCGCTCAGCCGGCACGGCCTGGCCGCCGAGACCACCTTCACCGGGCTCGCCGCGTACGGCCTCAACCTGCTGATGCACCCTGATGCCGAGCGGCGCGCGGCCGCGCTGCGTTGGTACCGCACCGTGGTCGAGGCCACCGCGGAACTGGGCGCACGGGCCACCGGCGGTCACGTCGGCACCATGAGCGTTCCCGACTGGGCCGACCCGACGCAGCGCTCGGAGCGCTGGTCCGACCTGCGGCGCGCGCTCATCGAGCTCGCGGGGTACGCCTCCGACGTGGGGCTCGACCGCCTGCTCATCGAGAACCTGGTCGCGGTCCGGGAGCCGTCAACCATGGCTGCGGTCGCGGAGCTTCTCTGCGACGGCGACGCGGCCCACGTGCCGGTGCGCCTCTGCCTCGACGTGGGGCACCAGTGCGTGCCGGGCACCGAGGGCGCGGAGCGGGATCCGTACGCGTGGCTGGAGCGATTCGGCCGCCGGCTCGTCGAGGTGCAGCTCCAGCAGTCCGATGCACTCGGCGATCACCACTGGCCCTTCACCCCCGAGCGCAATGCGATGGGGCGCATCGACCCCGGCCGGGTGCTGGACACGCTGGCCACCGCGGGTGCGCAGGAGGTGCTGCTGGTGCTGGAGATCATCCCCGGCTGGGAGGAGGAGGACGGCGAGGTGCTGGACGGGCTGCTGACGTCGGTCGAGGTCTGGAAGGGCGCGTTGCGCGAGCGAGGCCTGCTGTGACCGAGGGTGCGATCAGCGCCGGCATGCTCGACATCCACTATCGGATCGACGGCGAAGGCTCGGAGACGCTCGTCCTGGTCAACGGCGTGGGTGACGACCTGGGGGCGTGGGCCAACCAGGTGGATGAATTCGTCCGCGCCGGGTTGCGGGTGGTGAGCTTCGACAACCGGGGCGTGGGGCTCTCCAGCCAGCCACCCGGGCCCTACACGAGCGCCGAGATGGCCGAGGACCTCGAGGTCCTCGCCGCCGGGCTCCGGCTGGCGGCCTTCCACCTTGCCGGGGTGTCGATGGGTGGTGTGATCGCCCAGGAGTACGCGATCGCCCACGGCGCCAGGCTGCGCTCGCTGGTGCTCGCCAACACCTACGCGGCCGCGGACCCGTTCACACGCGCCGCCTTCGAGAGCTGGGGGGTGGTCGCCGAGTCGGCGGGCATGGCGGTGATGATGCGCCAGCAGGCGCCCTGGATCTACAGCCCCAGTTTCTACGAGCGGCATCCGGAGCGGGTCGAGGAGCTGATCGCCGAAGCCCAGCAGAGCACCCAACCGGCAGCCAGCTTCGCGGCCCAGACCGCCGCGCTCGTCGACCACGACGCCGACGCAAGGGTGGGGGGGATCACGACGTCGACGCTGGTCATCGCGGCCGACGACGACATCATCATCCGGCCCGCGCTCTCGCGCCACCTGTACGAGGCGCTGCCGCACGCGACCTGGAGCGGCGTCCCCGGCGGGCACGCCGCCTTCTGGGAGGAGCCCGAGCTCTGGAACCGCGCCGTCATCGATTTCGTGAGAGCGCACAGCGCACTCTGATCACGTGAGGAGCCAGTCATGACCATAACGCTGGAGCAGAGGTTCGGAACGCCCAGGCCGGTGATCGCGATGCTGCACTTCCCCGCCCTGCCCGGGCGTCCGCAGCACGATCGGGAGGCAGGGAGTCGCCACTTCGTCGACGTGGTCGGACGCGACCTCGAGGTGCTGCAGGACGCCGGTGTCGACGCGGTTCTCTTCTGCAACGAGGCTGACATCCCGTACCAGCTCGTCGTCGGTCCGGAGATCCCGGCGGCAATGGCGGCGGTGATCGGCGAGCTGCGTCCGTCGATCCGGGTGCCGTTCGGGGTCAACATCCTGTGGGACGCGAAGGCGACGCTGGCCCTGGCCCGGGCGGTCGGCGCGACCTTTGTCCGCGAGGTGTTCACCGGCGTCTACGAGAGCGACATGGGCCTGATCGCGCCGGCGCTGGGCGACCTCGCCGCGTACCGCGAGAACATCGGGGCGAAGGACGTCGCCATCTTTGACAACATCACGCCCGAGTTCAGCAGCACGATCGGCACCCGCACCGTGGCGGAGCGGGCCAAGAGCGCGAGCTTCCTGGGCGTCGACGCCATCCTGATCAGCGGCCCCGAGGCCGGTGTGCCGTTCGCCATGAGCGACCTGCGGGAGGCCAAGAAGGCGGTCCCCCACACCCCGGTCTTTGCCAACACCGGGGTCCAGGCGGAGCGGCTCGACGAGATCCTGGCCGTGGCCGACGGCGTGATCGTCGGCACCAGCCTCAAGGTGGGCGGCATCACCTGGAACCCGGTTGACCCGGCCCGGGCCCAGGCCCTGGTGGAGAAGGCGGGGAGGATTCGCGCCGCTTCCGCGGTCGCCGTGTGAGCCGTCCCCCGATCGAGGCGGTCGTCCTGGACATGGACGGCCTGCTCATCGACACCGAGCCGGTGTGGCGGGTGGCCGAGGTGGCCGTCTTCACCGCGCTCGGGGTCGAGCTGACCGAGGGGGAGCTGCTGGACTCGACCGGCCAGACCATCGAGGCGGTGGTGCCGGTCTGGCGGCTCCGGGAGCCGGCCCCGAGGGACGGGGCGCTCCGGCTCAGCGACGGCGAGGTCGAGGAACGGATCGTCGACCTGGTGGCGGCGGAGGTCGCGGCCACCGGGGTGCCGATGCCCGGGGTGGGCGAGACGATCGCCCTGCTCCGCCGCCTAGGACTGCCGATCGCGATCGCCTCCGGGTCACCGCCGCGGATGATCGAGGTGGTGACGGAGAGATTGGGTCTGGGGTGGATCGAGGTGCGCTGCTCGGCGATGGACGAGGCGCGGAGCAAACCTGCCCCCGACGTCTACCTCACAGCGGCTCGCCGGCTGGGAGTAAGCCCGGAGCGCTGCCTGGCGATCGAGGACTCGCCGAGCGGGGTGCTGGCGGCGAAAGCGGCGGGGATGGTTTGCATCGCCGTCCCGGACCCCCTGCTGAAGGGGGATCCGGCATACGCGGAGGCGGACGTCGTGCTGGACGCGCTGACCGAGCTGGACGAGAGGGTGCTGAGGGCCGTGGGGCGTGAGAGCGTGCTGGGGCTGTGGTGAGACGGGGTTATGGGCGTCCGGCTCGAGCAGCTGAGTGAGGGATTGACCGCGCAGGCGCGGTGGGTGCGGGACTCACTGGAGGTTGGCGGGGCGGTCAGCGGGCAAGCGCGCGGGGAGCGGACGGGTAGGCAGCCTAGACGAGGTCGGCGAGCAGCCCGCTGTGTGCGGCGAGCAGGGTCCGCCCGCGCAGGGATTCGCCCGCCCGCGCGCCGTCGGTGGCGACCACCACCCGCCCGCTGACCCCCGACACCGCCGCCGGCCCGTCCGTGAGGTTGACGGCGACCGCATGCGCCGTCCCGCGCCCCCAGGCCAGGACGCCCTCCGGTGAGGTCAGCCAGGTCATCTCGCCGCGGCGCAGCTCGTCGCGACCCGCCCGCGCCGCGAGCAGGTCGTGACAGAAGCGGAGCGTCGAGCGCGGGTCCGCCCGCTGGCCGGCGACGCTGTTCCCGGTGCAGTCCCCGATGGGCAGCCAGGGGGTGGCCCCGGGGCGGGTGAAGCCGCCTCCAGGCCGCGCCGACCACTGCATCGGCGTCCGAGCGGAGTCGCGACCTCCACCCCGATCGCGGCGCCGGTCCACCGGGACCTCCACGTCGGTCATGCCGATCTCGTCTCCGTAGTAGAGGATGGGGGTCCCTCGCAGGGTGAGCAGGAGCAGAAGGGCGCAGCGCGCCAACGCCTGGTCCCCGCCGCACCAGCGGCTGGCGAGGTGACCGTCGTCGTGGCTGGAGCCGCACCAGAGCGGCCAGTCCCCCGGGGGCAGGGCGGCCAGGGTCGCATCCACGCTCGCTCGCATCGCGGCGGCGGTGAGCGGGATGCGCAGGAAGGGGACGTTGAGGGCGAGCTGCAGCTCGTCGCCGGCTCCGTAGAAGGGGGCCAGCCGCTCCACCGCACCGACGTAGGTCTCCCCCAGCAGCAGCCGGGGAGGGTCGAGGGAGTCGGCGAGACGGCGCCAGGAGCGGAGGATGTCGTGAAGCTCGGGCCGCTCGGCGTTCATGACCTGCCGCTGTCCCCGGGTCCGGCTCACCGGATCGTCGTCGGCCTGGAGCGGTGGGTTGTCGCGCAGCCCGGCGTCCACCACCAGCTTGTGGGCCACGTCGATGCGCACCCCGTCGGCGCCACGCTCGAACCAGCCGGCCAGGATCGCCAGGAACTCGTCGCGAACCGCGGGGTTCCGCCAGTTGAGGTCCACCTGCTCGGGAAGGAACGAGCTCAGATACCACTGCCCGCTGGGCGGGTCGAGGCTCCAGGCGCTGCGCGGCGAGCCGTGCTCCCGGAAGTCGCTGATCCAGTTGTTGGGTGGCGACGCCCCCCGTCCGTCCGCCCAGACGTACCAGTCCCGGCGCGGCGAGCCACGCCCCGCCCGGGCCTCCACGAACCACGGATGCTCGATGCTCGTGTGGTTGGGGACGAGATCCAGCAGCACGCGGATGCCCCTCTGGTGAGCCGCGGCGATCAGCGCGTCGAGGGCCGCATCGCCACCCAGCGACGGCTGGACCCGGCGGTAGTCGCTGACGTCGTAGCCGAAGTCGGCGTCCGGGCTCACCGAGGTCGGGGAGAGCCAGATGGCGTTCACACCCAGCCAGCTGAGGTGGTCGAGACGGCCGGTCAGCCCGGGGAGATCGCCCACCCCGTCGCCGTCCGAGTCGGCGAAGCTGCGGAGGTAGACGTGGTACAGGACGGCGTCACGCCACCAGTCCTTCGCCGCCTCGCTCACCTGGCAACACGTCGCGGGGCACCCGGCATGGTCGGATCGTAGCCGGACGGTGACCCACCGCCGAGGCAGCTCAGAAGACGAGCGGGATCTCGCCTCGCACCACTCGCCCCTGGACGTCCTGGATGCGCCCGACGTCGAGATGGCGGAGCAGCGCGGCCACCTCGGCTCGTGAGTGGACGGCCAGCGCCACCGCCCGGCTGAGGGCCTCGCTCACCTCGACGGCCTCCGGTCGCTCCAGTGGCCGCCAGGTGACCCCCAGCAGCTCCAGGGGGACAGGGAGCGCGGTCCGGTGCCAGACGGCCGCATCGATCTCCCGCCCCGCCACCGCCGCCGGCAGCTGCGGATAGGGATGCTCCTCGTAGCGGAGGGGGCCCGACCCGGGGAACTCCGCCAGGGTGAGCCGCGCATGGTCGTACGACTCCCGATCGATGCCAACGGTGGAGATCACCTCGCCGTCCCCCCCGTCGAGCCCCGGCCGCATCAGCACCACCAGCGACCCCTGACCGTAGTAGGAGTGGGCGCCGAGGTCGCGCTCGATCCAGTCATCCGCGCCACTCCCCTGCCGGGCGCTGGCGGCGGCGCCGGCGGACAGCACCGCGAGGTCGGCCCGGTCCCCCTCCAGGGCACCGACGCGCTGACCAGAACCATGCATGAAGCGCATCTGCAGGGGGATGCCAAGCCGATCGAACTCCTTGCGCAGCCCGGCCGCCAGTCCCGAACCCTCCGGGGAATCCGGGAGCGGCATCGCCGCGGTCACGGCACCGAGCCCGGCGATGGCCCAGAGCCGGCCCAGGTGGCGGCCGCAGACGAACGTGCCCTGGTGGCCGTGCGAGATGAACGACGCCGCGCCCGCGCCCTCCAGGATGCGCAGCGCCTTCTGGACGGTGCCCGACCCCACCTCGAGCTGCTCCTGGTACTGGAGGAGGGTCGGGAGCCGCTCGCCGAGGTCGCGGCAGAGGACGTCGCGCGCCAGCAGCTGGGTCGCGCGCTGGTTGCTGGAGGCCGAGAGCTCGAGCCCGGAGAGGGGATTCACGCGCTCATCAAACACCAACCGGGGCCAGCCGGTTGGCGGTCACCCACTCCCGGTAGGCGTCGACCTGGCGCCGCGGCTCGGCGGCCGACCAGCCCAGCAGCCTGCCCATCTCGGCGGCGACGGCATCCGCCACCGCGAGCCCCCCGTCGTCCGTCCAGTAGAAGACCGACGCCCGGCGGGTGAGGAAGTCGGTGACGGTCCGGGCCATCTCCTCCTCCACCGCGTAGCGGACCTCGGCCAGGGTGAGCTGGTGAAGCCCGAGGTCGCGTCCCGCCTCCGGGTCGGCGGCGGCGCGATCCGCCAGCCGGCCGGCGTTGCCGCCGTACCGGTGGAGCCAGCGCTCGCTGACGGGGGCGTCCAGCCGCAGCCCCCGCACCCGCTGCCGGGCGGAGAAGATCGCGGCCGGGTGACCGCCGCTGAGAGGGACGGTCGCGCTCCGGGATCGCGGCACCCCGTGGATCCCGAAGTTGGCACCGAGCAGCTTCACGGCCACCTCGATGACCTGCACCCCCATCACCCGCGCGGTGGTGAGCTTGCCGCCGGCGATCGTGAGCAGACCCGCTGGGCTGGTGAGGATCTGGTGCTCCCGGGACACCGCGCTCGCCGCCATGCTGCCCTCGGGTTTGACCAGCGGCCGCAGGCCGGCCCAGGTGGCCACCACCTGCTCGGGCCCGAGGTGGGCGTCAGGGATGGCGAAGTTGGCCGCCTCGAGCAGGTACTCGACGTCCTCGGCGGTGGCGGTCACGTGGTCCAGCGAGCCCTCGTAGTCCGTGTCGGTGGTGCCGATGTAGACGTACTCCTCGTCGATGGCGGGGATCGGCCAGACCACCCGCTGGTCCCGCGGCGAGCGCAGGAAGACGGCATGGTGGAGCGGGTAGTCCCGCTTCCTGACCACGACGTGCACCCCCTTGGTGGGCCGGAGAAGCCTCTCCCCGACCCCCCGCTCCAGGAAGCGCACCCGATCCACCCATGGTCCCGCTGCGTTGATGACCTGGCGTGCCCGGACGGTCCCCGTCTCCCCGGTGATCCGGTCGGTGACCTCGGCACCCGCCACCCGACCACGGTCGAGCACCAGCCCGGTGACCTCCATGTAGTTGCCGGCCCGGGCCCCCGCCTCGACCGCCCCCTTGAGGGTGTCGACGGTGACCCTGGCGTCGTCGGTCAGGAAGTCGTAGTACCAGCCGCCCCCGAGCAGCCCGTCGGAGCGCAGCCGTGGCTCCAGCTCCAGCAGCCGCGAGCGGCCGAGCATCCGGTGGTGCCGCTTGACAGGGCTCCCCGAGAAGATGTCGTAGAGGGAGAGACCGGCGTTGAGCAGCCACATCCCCTCGGGGTCGCCGCGGTAGAGCAGGTAGATGAAGGGACGCACGTGGCAGAGGTGGGGGGCCAGGGTGAGCATCAGCTCGCGCTCGCGGCAGGCCTCCCGCACCAGGTTGAACTCGTGGCTCGCCAGGTAGCGCACTCCACCGTGGAGCAGCTTGGTGGATCGGCTGCTGGTGCCGGCGGCGAAGTCGTCCTTCTCCAGCAGCACCACGGTCAGGCCGCGGAGCGCGGCCTCACGGGCCGCGGAGGCCCCGGTGACGCCGCCACCGATGATGAGGATGTCGACGACCTCGGCCCCGAGGTCGCTGAGAGCACACCTGCGCATCGCCGCGCCTCCTCGTCAGCTCACCGCTTGGCCCAGCCCATCGACCGGCGGACCGCCTCGGTCCAGTCTGCGTAGAGGGCACGGCGCCGTTCGTCGTCCATCTGCGGGGTGAAGACGCGATCCACCTCCTGCCCCGCCAGGCACTCCTCCGCCGAGCCCCAGTAACCGGTGGCCAGCCCGGCCATGTAGGCGGCCCCGAGACTGGTCGCCTCGGCGTTGCGCGGCCGGACCACCTCGGCGTCGAGCATGTCGGCCTGGAATTGGAGCAGGAAGTTGTTGCGGGCGGCCCCCCCGTCCACCCGGATGCTGGAGATCGGCACCCCGCTCTCCTGGCGCATCGTCTCCAGGAAGTCCTTGGTGGCGAAGACGATGCCCTCGAGGGTGGCCCGGACCAGGTGCTCGCGGCGGGTGCCCCGGGTGATGCCGATGATGGTGCCCCTCGCGTAGGAGTCCCAGTAGGGGGCGGAGAGCCCGGTGAGCGCGGGAACGAAGTAGACCCCGCCGTTGTCCTCGACGCTCAAGGCGAGCGCCTCGGTCTCGGCGGAGTTGGTGATGAGGTGGGCGCCGTCGCGGAGCCATTGCACCGCCGAGCCGGTCACCGCCGCGTAACCCTCCAGCCCGTAGGTCGTGGTCCCGCCCATCCGCCAGGCGATCAGGGTGTTGAGGCCGGCCTTGCCCACAGCGAGGCTGGCACCCGTGTTCATGTCCAGGAAGGTGCCCGTCCCGTGCGTGCACTTCACCGAGCCCGGGGTGATCCCGCCCTGGGCGAACAGCGCCGCCTGCTGATCGGCGATCGCCCCCGCGATGGGGAGGGAGGCGCCGAGGACGCCGGGGTCGGTGCTCCCGAAGTCGCCGGAGTTGTCGCGCACCTCGGGCAGCATCGAGGTGGGGATGCCGAGGAAATCGAGCCAGTCGCCGTACCAGCCGGCCGTGGTGAGGTCGTACGAGCCGGTGACCGACGCATTGGACGCCGCGATGGCATGGACCTTCCCGCCGGTGAGCCGGTGGATGAGCCACGAGTTGATGGTCCCGAAGGCCAGCTCGCCGGCCTCGGCCCGAGCCCGCGCCCCGGGCACGTGCTCCAGGATCCAGTGGAGGCTGAGCGACGAGTAGACGGGCGCGAGCGCCCAGCCGGTGCGCGCGTAGACGCGGTCGGCCCACTCGGCTCGGATCGTCTCGATGTGGTCGGCGGTACGGGTGTCCTGCCAGACGATCGCCGGGGTGATCGGCGCCCCGGTGGTCCGGTCCCAGACCACCGTGGTGGCCCGCTGGTTGGTGATGCCGATGGCCAGGATGTCCGCGAAGGAGAGGCCGGTCTCGGCGAGAGCCCGACGGATCACCGACAGGCTCGCCTGCCAGATCTCCTCGGCGTCGTGCTCCACGCGATCCGGCGCGGGATGGTGCTGGGTGAACTCCTGGTACGCCTGTCCCCGGATCCGGCTGTCGCGGTCGACGATCGCCGCGCGGGTCCCGGTGGTCCCCTCGTCGATGACGAGCATGTGCTGCGCCGGCATCACTTCTCCTCCCGAACTGCCGCCGGGATCGACCGGCGAGCCCGCTGGTGGCCGAGCTTCCCGGGGTTCATCACCCCGCCTGGATCGAGCGTGGCGGTGATCCGCTGCAACACCGGCAGTGCGCTGCCCAGAGCCTCCGCCAGGTAGGGGAGCCGGGCCATGCCGATGCCGTGGTGGTGGGAGATCGCCGCCCCCTGCTCCAGCGCCGTCCGCATCGCCACGTCCCAGATGCGGTCCAAGCGCTCCTCGGCGGCGGCGTCATCAGCCGCCTGCCCAAGAAGGATCAGGTACAGCGAGGTGCCCTGAGGGTAGACATGGGAGAAGTGGCCGAGCACCTCCGCGGCGAGGGGGGCCAGCGCCAGCTTCATGGCCGCGTAGGTGTCGAGGATCTGATCCCAGAAGTGGGAGATCTCGATGGTCTCGGCGACCCCACCCGAGGTCCGCAGGACGCTCTCGACGTTGGAGAAGTCGAAGCGGCGCGCCATCCACGTCTCAACCGGCGCGGCGCCGAGTCGCTCCGCTCCCTGCCGGTCGCAGATCTCGAGGGCGGCGGCCATCTCAGCGGAGGCGACCGCGGCGACACCCTCGACCCCGAGGAACATGACGCAGCCGTCCAGGTGGGGATCACCGATCGCGTAGGGGGCCTCGGCGCGGTCGTAGAAACGGACCAGGAAGGGCCGCAACCCCATCCGGGTGATGAGCCGCATGGCCTCAACCCCGGCGTCGACGGTCTCGAAGCGGAGTGCTTCGAGGAGCCGCAGCTCGGCCAGCGGGAAGATCTTGAGGGTGACCTCCACGACCACCCCGGTCGTCCCCTCGGCGCCGAGGAAGAGGTGGCGGGGATCGGGCCCCATGGCGGCCCGGGGGACCATCGGCGTCTCCACCCGCTCACCGGTGGGGAGCACCGCGGAAAGGGCGACCACCAGGTCCTCGATGCTCCCGTAGCGCGAGGAGAACTGGCCGGTGCTGCGGGTGGCGACCCAGCCGCCGACCGTCGAACGATCGAGGGACTGGGGCGAGTGACCGAGTGTGTAGCCGCGCACCTGCAGCTCGTTCTCGAGCTCGAGACCCAGCTTGCCGGCCTGGACGCGGACCAGGAGATTGACCTCGTCGAGGAGGGTCACCCGGGACATCGACGTCAGGTCGAGGGCCACCCCGCCGCGGAGCGGCAGCGACGCCCCGGTCACCGACGAACCGAGCCCCCAGGGGGTGACCGGCACCCCGCTCTCCGTGGCCCACCGCATCAGCCGCGACACCAGCTCGACCGTGGCCGGCCGGACCACAGCGGCGGGCCGGTGCGGCTCCTTTCCTTGCTGGTGCCATTTGACCGCCACCGGCCAGGCGTCGTAGCTGTGCATCTCCAGGTCAGCGTCGTCGGTGGAGACCGCGTGAGAGCCCAGCAGGCGGGTGAGCTCGGCGATCCACGCGCCCGGCGCAGCGGGAGAGGCGCCTGGCTCCGGGGCCACCACCACGGGCGGCGTGCCGCGGCGGCGGGCCGCCAGGGTCTCGAGGAAGCCGGCGAGCCCATCCTCGTCGTGGGGTCCCACCACCAGGTCGGCGCACCCCCGGGCGCCGGCCATGGCGTCCGCGGGCACCACGGCGAGGCCGGCCAGGTTCAGCATGGCGACGTCGTTGTCGCTGTCCCCGGCCGCGATCAGCTGATCGGGAGCGATGCCGAGGCGTGCCATGACCTGCCGGAGGGCGGGCGCCTTGCCGGTCCCGGGGGCGGTCGCCTCGACGAACTCGGGCATGGAGCGGGCCAGGACCACCCCGTCGAGGGCGTCGAGGAGCTGGGGCTGCAGCCGATCCATGACTGCGGGATCGCCGCCCAGCATGACCTTGAGCGCCTGGTCCGACCCGCAGTCCAGGTCACCGGCAAAGCCGGCCGGGAGGGTGCTCACCGCGATCTCATTGATCTTGCTGAGCAGGTCGCCCACCGCTCCCGGCTCGGTGACCCAGATGCGGTCGCGAGTCCAGACGCTGACCGTGAGTCCGAGCCGCTGGCCGAGGCGGGCAGCCTCACCCACCACTCCGGGGGGCAGCGGATGTACGGAGAGCACCTCGAGCGCGGGCGGTTGGAGCGTGAGCGCACCCCCGCAGGTGATCAGGGGCCCGCTGAGCCCCGCCGCCCGCCACACAGCGAGCGCGCTCGGGTGGGCGCGCCCGGTCACGATCACGACCCGGATGCCGGCCCGTTCGACGTGGTGCAGCGCATCGATGGCCCGGGCAGTGACCCGACCGTCCCCGGCGGCCAGGGTGCCGTCCATGTCGACGGCGGCGAGCCGGAATCGCCCCCAGTCCACCTCGGGCTCGCTCATCTCGGAAACGCCCGGTACGGAGCGATGAGAGAGGCCATGGACCTCCATCAATAAACAGATTTCTGCGTATTATGCCACGCCCCTCTCCGGGTCGCAAGCTCCTGATACCCAAGGTTCCCGCCCGGTCGGGGGCGCTCGGCCGAGCTGCACCGGGGGTGCCGGGCGGGCTCCTGGAGCGTTCCGGGGCGGACGTGGAGGCAGTACGCAGAGCGGTGCCACGGTCGCCTGTCGCCCTCAGACAGGCGTCACCAGCTCGGTGCGCAGCTCGTGAGCCCCGTCCTCCCGGGTGGCCTCGTAGTAGAGGCGATACCCGCCGAAGGCAAGGGGGACCAGGCTGACGTAGCGGAGGCCGCCGGCTCCGTGGGGCGAGGCGGCCACCGGACCCTCTCCGGTCGCGGTGAGGCCCACCTGCGAGGTCCCCGTGGCCAGGCCGGTGCGCTCCTCGAAGTTCTCGGCGGCGCTGGCCCGGCCATCGTAGAGGGCCATCCAGGCTCCACCCCGGCGCCACACCGCGGTGACCCGGGTGCCGCGTGAGTCCCACCCGGAGGCGCGGGGCCGGAGCGCGATCCCCTCCCACCGCCACTCCAGGCCGTCCGGGCTCACCGCGTGGCTGGTCCACATCCGGTCGGTGGCCTCCGGGTCGTCGAGAGGGTGGATGCAGGCCCACATCTCCCAGGCCGATCCGCGCCGGATGATGACCGGGTCCTTGACCGCCGTCCCGGCGTCGCCGGGCAGCACCAGGCGGGGCCGGGCGGCGGGGAGGGCCTCGAGGCCGTCCGCCTCCAGCAGCTCCACCCGCCAGTGCTTGGTGCCGGGGGTGGCGCAGCTCAGGTAGAGACGCCAGCTCCCGTCGGGGCTGCGGGCCAGGGCCGGGCGCTCCAGCGACTCCGCGCCCACCAGATCCTTCGAGATCGTCACCACGGGCTCGAACGTGACCTGGTCCTCGGAGCGGGCGACCACCACGTCGACGCCCCTCCCCTGCTCGACCGGTCGCCGCACCCGGTAGGCCAGGTGCATGACGCCGTCGGATAGCAGCGCGGCGGCGGCCCCCGTCCAGTTCCCCGGGCCGGGCCCCGGCGCCGGAACCACCACCTGGGAGGCGGCGAAGCGCGGGATCGGGGGCGGAGCGGCCAGGCCGTCCATCAGCTCACCCCCGCCCCCCCGGGCCGGGCCTCACCGGAGAGCACGGTGGCGGCGAAGGAGGCCACGGCGTCGTCGAGCCCGACGTCGTGGCCGGCCGCCTCGGAGAGGTACCAGCGGTGATCGAGCACCTGGTGAAAGAGCTCGGCGGGCTCGAGCCGACCGCGCAGCCGGCGGGGTACCGCGGCCACCGTCCGCTCGAAGACCTCGGTGAGCCAGCGGCGGGCGGCCGCCCTCTCCGAGATGCCGGCGGCGCTCCCGCGCTCCAGCTCGGTGCGGTAGCGCGCGAGGTCGTCGAGGAGGCGGCGCGCCTGGTTCTCCTGGACCGCGAGACCGGTCAACGCCTGGAGGGTCCGGACGTGGTAGCCGGGGTCGACCACCCGCGGATTGAGCCGCAGGCGGTAGCCACCCTCCTCGGCGAGCACCTCGACCTCCTCGACAGCGAACCCCAGGGCGTTGAGCTGGCGCACGCGCTCCTCCACGCGGTAGCGCTGGTCGGGCGCGAAGCTCACCTCCTGGGTCAGCTCCGCCCAGAGGCGGCGGTAGCGTCGCTCCATCTCCTCGGCCGTGGCCAGCGGGTCGAGGCCGTGGTCGACGCCCTCCGCGGAGAGGTCGAGCAGCTCGCCGGCCAGGTTCTCGCCGGCCACCATCAGGTCGTAGGACCGCTGCCCGTCGCTGAGCTGGGGATGCAGCTCGCCGGTCTCGGTGTCGACGACGTGGGCGGCGAGGTCGCCGGCGTCCAGGCGAAAGAGCGTGTTCGAGAGAGAGCAGTCACCCCAGAAGAAGCCGACCACGTGGAGACGGACCAGCAGGTTGACCAGGGCCTCCAGCAGCCGGTCGGCCGACCCTCCCAGCTCCGAGCCGGCCTGGAGCGCCCGGCGGTAGGGAAGCGAGAAGTCGAGATGCCGGGTGATCAGCACCGACTCCAGCTCGGCGGGCCGGGCGTCCACGCGGGCCCGCAGCCGGCGGCGGGCGGTGACCAGGGCCGCGACCTCGACCACGGGGATGAACAGCCGGTCGAGCTCGGCGAGGAGGCGGTACTCGCGCTCTGCCAGCCGCTGGGGAAGCTCCTTGAGCGCGTACCTCGCCTCCCCATAGCGCACGAAGCGGACCACGTGACGGGAGATCCCCTGGGGTACCTCCACCAGGCGCTCGTGGCGCCACTCGCTGAGCGCCAGGTGCCAGGGGAGGTCGAGGAAGTCCGGGTGGCCGGTGCGGCGCACCATGGCAAAGCTCGCCGCCGGGGCGCTGCTCATGCGTCACCACCGGCGGCGAGCGACGGGAGTTGGGGGTGGCCCGAGACCGCGCTGGCCCCGGGCCACACCTGCCCCTCGACCTTAGTGGCCCAGCGCGGCTGTGGCCTGCGATTGCATGGTCGCCTCGATCGAGGAGATGTTGGAGGTGCTGGGGTTGCCGACGAAGTTCTTCATGTCGCTCCAGAGGTCGCTCTCCCAGCTGCCCTGGAGGTCGTCAAGGCTGAAGACGAAGGCGGTGGCGTCGACCAGCCCTTTGGCGTCCGCCTCGGAGACGGGGTCGGGGTAGGAGCTGAGCGGCACCTGGTTGTTCGGCGAGGCGAAGCCGCCGGCGTGGGCCCAGATCTCGGCGCCCTCGGGACCCGCCAGGTACTTGATCAGGGCCTCGGCCTGGGGGGTTTCATTGAGCAGCATGCCCACGTCACCCGAACCCTGGACGGCATTGGCGTTGGCGCTGTCCGCCGCCGGGGCCGGGAAGGGGAAGAAGCCGTAGCAGCCTGCGACGGTTGACGAGGGGGTGCAGCCGCTCGCGGTGGCGCTGGACACCGGGACGTAGGTGCTGGAGTTGGCGGTGATCTCAGAGACCACGAAGTCGGCCTCGATCACCATCGCCGCCTGGGGCGTCGTACCGGCCTTGGGGAAGACCTTGTCGACGCACTCGGGGTAGGTCTGACTGAGCGCGCCGGAGGTGCCGCCCAACAGGTAGGACGGCTGACCCACGATCTGCGCCATGGTGGTGAAGGCGGTGGTCACGCTGGGGTCGGTCCACGCGATGTCGTGGGCGGCCAGGCTGTCGTACTTGGTGGCACCGGCCGTCTTGAGGTAGACGTTCTGCCAGAAGTCGGCGATCGGCCAGCCGACGTCGGAGCACAGCGAGAACGGAGTGATCCCCGCCGCCTGGAGTGTGCCCGCGTCGGAGACCAGCTGCTCCCAGGTGGTGGGAGTCGAGGTGATCCCGGCGGCGGCGAACTCGGCCGGGTTGTACCAGATCGTGTTCTTGTTGGCTCCCTTGAACCACACCCCGTAGAGGGTGCTGTTGTGACTGGCCAGCGTGTTCCACGCGCTGCTGTAGTTGTTGACCAGGCTGCCCAGGATGCTGGCCAGCGGCTTGATCTTGCCCTCACCCGCCAGCGTGTTCAGCTCACCGGGGTCGGGCACCAGGGCAACGTCCGGGGGCGCCCCGCCGGCGATCGACGCGTTGAGGGCGGTGTCCATCTCGCTGCCCTTGCCGGTGTAGTTGATGGTGATCCCCGTCTCGTTCTCGAAGGGGGTCATGGCGGCCAGGAAGTCGTTCTGCTCGGTGCTCGTCCACTCGGCCCAGACGGTGACCGAGCCACCGATGTGCGACGACGACGCCGAGGCCGACGGAGTGGTCGTCGAGGAGGTCGAGCCACACGCAGCCACCCCGAGGGTCACCAGAGCCGTCGCGGTGGCGAGGCGGCTCATTGGTCGCAGATGTCTCATCAGGGTATCTCCTCATTCCGTGCTCGGCGCATGCGAGCCGCCCGCCTGGCGGGCTTTCACCTCTGGGCGCACCCTACCCTCCGCGATGCGCCCTCACTATGAGCCGAATGGACAGAGAGTCCTGTCCCCCAACCGGGTGATGGGCGAACGCCGTCTGGCGGGCTAGTATCTCCCGAACGTCGGCGCACGACGCGACAGCCTCCTGGTGGAAGCGGCGTGCGCACATCAATAGGACCTTGGCGAGGAGGGTGTCGACCATGGCCGCCCTGCAGCGTCGCCGCAGCCTCGTGCTCCGCCATGCGGTGGCCACGCCCGCCCCGGAGCTGGGCGGTGCCGCGCCTGGCGCCGACGCCCTGGTGGAGGCCGGCCGACCGCCCGGCGGCGGCTGGCGCAGCCACCTCGGCTCGCTGCTCTTCCTCGCGCCGGCCGTGATCTGGCTGGCCGTCATCGTCGGCTACCCGCTGATCGGGACCATCCGCGACAGCTTCTACAACGGCAGCTCGACCAGCTTCGTCGGGCTGGGCAACTACAAGACGGTCTTCTCCACCGCCGACATTCTGGTCACCTTCCGCAACAACGTGATCTGGGTGGTGGTGGCCCCCTTCCTGCTCACTTTCCTGGGGCTGGTGTTCGCGGTGATCACCGAACGCATCCGCTGGGCCACCGCCTTCAAGACGGTGGTGTTCATGCCCATCGCCTTCAGCATGACCGCGTCCGGGCTGGTCTGGAACAGCATCATGAACATCGATCCCCACGTGGGAATCCTCAATGCGACGCTCGAGACCGCGAGCGACTGGTTCAGCCCACCCGGGCTGTATCCGGTCAACACCTCGGCCGGGCAGACCGTCGCCAGCCTTGCCGCATTCGGACTGCGGTCCGGGCCCGGGAGCACCCTGGTGAGCACCGCATCGGTGTCACCGGGGCAGACCCTGCAGCTCGGGATCATCGGCATCAGCCCGGCCACGCTGGAGTTGGTGGGAGCGAAGCCGGCGCAGACCGCTTCGTCCGCCTCAGGAGCCGTGAACGGACTGGTGTGGCGAGCGTTCTCGCCGAGCCACCCCACCGTGCGCAACCAGGTGCTCCCCGGCGAGGACGGCATCGTCGGGCTGCGCCTCACCCTGCTGAGCAGCGGTGGCAGCTCGGTGGCCTCAGCCACCACCGACGTCCACGGTGACTTCAGCTTCACGGGTGTGGGCTCAGGGAGCTACCACGTTCAGCTCGACTCCAGCAACTTCTCGTCCGGCTTCACCGGCATCTACTGGCTGAGCGGCAACCAATCCATAACGCCCACCAGCGGCCTCAACCAGACGGCCCAGGCCCTGCTCAGCATCCCCCTGGTGGACATGTCGATGATCATCGCCTATCTCTGGATCTGGGCCGGCTTCGCCATGGTGATCATCGGCGCGGGCCTGGCGGCGATCAACCGTGAGGTGCTGGAGGCAGCCCGCATCGACGGCGCCACCGAATGGCAGACCTTCCGGCGAGTGACCATGCCGATGCTGGCTCCTGTGCTGGTGGTGGTCTTCGTGACCATGATCATCAACGTCCTCAAGATCTTCGACATCATCGTCAACATGGCCCCGTCGGTATCCCAGTCCAACACCCTGGCGACCGAGCTGTACTACGTGGGCTTCTCGTCGCCGCCGGCCTATGGGCTGGCCAGCGCCATTGCGGTTCTCCTCTTCATCCTCGTCGTGCCGGTCATCTTCATCAACCTCAGGAGGATCCGGTGATGAGTGCGGTGCAGGCTGTCGCCCAGCCCGTCACCACCAGCGGCCGCCGTCTCGCCATCAGGCTGCGGCCTGGCCGGCTGGCCCTCAATGTCATACTCGCCCTGATCGCCATCTTCTGGATGGTGCCCACGATCAGCCTGCTGATCATCTCGCTCCGTCCCTCCAGCGCGTACGGCGTGTCCGGCTGGTGGACGGTCTTCACCGATCCGACCCAGCTCACCCTGCAGAACTACCAGAAGCTGTTCTCTACGGGGCTGGCCACCGGGGGCATCCTGGACTCGGTGATCACGACCGCACTCATCACGGTGCCGGCGACGCTGCTGGTGACGGCCATCTCCAGCCTCGCCGCTTACTCGCTGGTGTTTGGACGGTGGCGAGGCCGCACCTTCGTGTTCCTGGTCATCGTCGGTCTGCTGGTCGTGCCGGTCCAGGTCGCCCTCATCCCTGTGGCACAACTTTACGATGCGTTCTTCAACCTCACCGGTCTCCACGTCTACGCCACCCTTCCCGGAGTTGTCATCTTCCACGTCGCCTTCGGGCTGCCGTTCGGGATCTTCCTGATGCGCAACTTCTACACCGGCATCCCCAAGGACCTGCTCGAGGCCGGACGAATCGACGGCGCCGGCGAGTGGACGCTATTCCGCAGGGTGGTGCTGCCGCTGGGACTGCCGGCGGCCGCATCGCTCGCGATCTTCCAGTTCATCTGGGTTTGGAACGACCTCCTGGTCGGCCTGGTGTTCCTGGGGGGCAACGCCCATCACACCCTGACCATCTACCTCTTCAGCTTCACCAGGACCCTCTCCAACGACTACTGGGTGATCGCGACCGGCGGGATCATCTCCATCCTGGTCCCGCTGATCATCTTCTTCTCCTTCCAACGCTATTTCGTCCGCGGCGTGCTCGCCGGGGCGGTCAAGTGAGGCAGCTACCATGTCCCGTGTCGTCCTCAAGGACCTGACCAAGCGGTACGCCGGCGGCAACCTCGCGGTCGACCGGCTCAACCTGGAGGTGGGCGACGGTGAGTTCGTCTGCCTGGTCGGACCCTCCGGCTGCGGCAAGACCACGGCGCTCCGGATGATCGCCGGCCTGGAGGACATCTCCAGCGGGCAGGTGCTGATCGGCGAGAAGGTGGTCAACCTGCTCCCCCCGCGCGACCGTGACATCGCCCTGGTCTTCCAGAGCTACGCCCTCTACCCGCACATGAGCGTGTACGACAACATGGCCTTTGGCCTGCAGCTGCGGAAGACGCCCAAGCCGCAGATCGAGACCGCGGTGCACGAGGCGGCCCGCATCCTCGACCTGGAGCGCTTCCTGGACCGCAAGCCCGGCCAGCTCTCCGGCGGCCAGCGCCAGCGCGTGGCCCTGGGGAGGGCCATCGTCCGCGAGCCGGCGGCCTTCCTGATGGACGAGCCGCTCTCCAACCTCGACGCCAAGCTGCGTGTGCAGACCCGGGCGGAGATCGCCCGGCTGCACCAGCGGCTGAAGGCGACCATGATCTACGTGACCCACGACCAGGTCGAGGCCATGACCATGGCCGACCGCATCGCGGTTATCAACGAGGGCGTGCTCCAGCAGGTGGGGACGCCCAAGGAGCTGTACGAGCAGCCCAACAACCGCTTCGTGGCCGGTTTCATCGGCTCTCCGTCGATGAACTTCGTCGAGCTCAACGGTGGAGACGGCGGGGGGCTCGCGTCTGGTCGGCGACGGTGCCCAGGTGCTCCTCGACGATGCCCAGAAGGCTCGTCTCCGCGACCTGGGGCTGACGACCACCACCGTGGGCTTCCGCCCCGAGCACCTGAAGGTGGGGGAGCCGGAGGGTCCGGGGCTGCGGCTCGCGGCGAAGATCGACGTGGTGGAGTTCCTGGGCAACGACGAGCTGATCCACGCCGTCTCCGAGGGGAAGGACGTCGTCGCCATCGTTCAGGCGGACGTCCGGCTCGCGGTCGGGGACAGCGTGGTCCTCTCGGCGGCCCCCCGCCACGTCTACCTCTTCAACCCCCAGACCGAGCTGAGCCTGAGCCCGGGCTGAGCTCACCGCCGCTGGACGCACTCAGCCGTGCCGAGCTCGCCGCCTCCCGGTCGTGCATCGCGGGTTTCACTCGACCGGCCGGGTCGGGCATGATGGTGGTGCGGCACGGCGGCTGGGGTGAGCGATGAAGCCCTACCTGGAGATCTGGAGGCGTTCGGGGCGAGAGGTCGCCGCCCTCGGCGGCGAGGCGGTGACCATCGGGCGCGGCCAGGAGACGGCGGTGCGGCTCGCCGACGACGCCGAGGTGTCGCGGCTCCACGCCGTCATCGAGAGGGTGGCCTCGGGATGGAGCGTGCGCGACCTGGGCAGCCGCAACGGGACCTATGTGAACGCCGAGCGCACCCTCGGGGAGCGGGTGCTCCGGCCCGACGACGAGATCCAGGTGGGCGGGGTGCGGATCTTCTTCCGGGCGGAGGATGTCGCCGGGAGCAGCACGGTCACCCGGGCCCTGAGCCGGCCTCCGGAGCTCACCCGGCGCGAGCAGGCGGTGCTCGAGGCACTCTGCCGGCCGGTCGCCTTCGGTGACATGTTCACCGAGCCAGCCTCGGTGCGCCAGATGGCGGTCGCGCTGCGGGTCACCGAGACCGCTGTCAAGTACCACCTGGGCAACCTCTACGTGAAGTTCGGCATCGCCGAGGAGGGGGATCGGCGCCGGGTGCGCCTCGCCAACGAGGCGATCCGGCGGGGTGCGGTGGCCCTCTCCGCGATGATCTCCGCCGGCCACGGGCCGGCCGGCAGTGCCGAGGCCGCGCGCAGAGAGGATCCGGGGCGCGCCGGGAGGCCTGACGCCGGACGCTGACCGCGACCGGGTCAGCGCAGGCGGGGGCCCGGTGCCCGTCCGGAGGGCTGGCCGGCCACCGGCACCGTGCGCGGCGCGGTGGCCCGGGCTCCCGGAGGACGCGGGCCGCCGCCCGGTGCCGGGAGGCCGCATCGCAGCTCGCAGGGAGTAGATGAGTGCCGAGGCGGAGGCGGGCCGCCGGCTCGGGTCGACCGAGAGCCCGGCCCTGAACACGGTCTGGAGAGCGATGGCGACGTCGGGATCCAGGCGCCCCCAGTCTCGGCGCCTCCGCCAGGCGGGGTGGATGGCCGCTGAGGAGGGCGAGAGTGGTGGCGGCGAGGCCGAAGACGTCCGAGGCGGGGCTCGGCGGTGCCCCGGCCAGCATCTCGGGGGCCATGAAGCCCGGGACTGCCCACCACCTGCGCGCGTTCGCGGCGGCGTCGCCAGCTCCCGGGGAGTGCTCGTGGCGCTGCGAGATGCCGAAGTCGACGAGGATGGCGCGGCCCTCCGTCCCCGCGGTGAGGATCACGTTGCCGGGCTTGACGTCACCGTGGACGGTCGCCGGGGTCTGGCTGTGGAGATGGTCGAGAACCTCGGCGACCTGTCCCATCCACTCGATCACCGCCTCCAGGGGGAGGCCGGGGTCTCCCTGCTCGGCCAGCAGCCGGTCCAGTGGCGTCCCCTCGATCCAGTCCATGACCAGGTAGTAGCGGTCGCCGACGATGAAGTCCTCGCGGACCACGCTGGCGTGGGGGTCGGGGGTCATCCGCAGCAGGACGCTCGCCTCGTTGAGGACGTCGCGGCGGTGGGAGAGGTCGTGGGGGTCGATGCGCCGCACCTTGATGGCCACCTGCCGGGAGTGCAGGTGGTCGAGGGCGCGGAGCACCTGGCCCTCGCCGCCGCTGCCGATCACCTCCAGGATCTCGTAGCGGCCCCGCAGCCGCCGGCGCCGGCGCAGCCGGGTGCCCACCACCGGGATCGGCCTCCCGGGCCACGGTCGGGGCGGAACCCCTGCTCCCCGGTGGCGGCGAGGCGACCGCGGCCACGCCCGGGCGCGGGCCCTCCCCTCGTTCCCGCCGATGCGTGGGCGAAGGGGTGACGACCCCTGCGCCGGCCGGCCGCAACCGCCCGCCGACACCGGCGAATCCAAGAGACGGCGCGGGTCGGCGAGCGCCAGCAGGAGCACCAGCCCTGCCGCCAGCGCCAGCGAGGGGAACAGCCATTCCGGCCCCAGCAGCCCCGCCCCGGTGGCCGCCGCTGCCCTCCGCCGGCTCGGTGACCACGATCCCCATCACCCAGCCGGGGAGGGCGACGCTGTCGTAACCGGCCACGGTGGCGACCCGGCCGGCGGTGTAGCTGGTCGCTCCGGGACGCGCGCCGGCGAGGGCAGCGGTGACCGCCGGCGAGGCGACCCGGGTGCTGAGCGCCCCGTCGCCGATCATGGAGGCGACGGTCAGACCGGAGTGCTCCGTGGTGGTCATCGCCGAGCTGTAGAGGAGGAGGCCACCGGGGAGCACCACCTCGACCTGCTCCCCCGCGGTCGCGGGAGCGTCGATCGAGCTCAGCAGGTTGGCCACCTGGCTGGCCTGCAACGCGCCGACCAGGGCCCCGTCGAAGGTGCCGGTGGTCGCCAGCCGGGCGACGAACCACTGCAGCGATTCCGCCGCTCCTGCTGATCGGGGTGATCAGCGGGGTCGCGCCCAGGCCGGCGAGCCATGACGCCTCGGTGAGGTCCACACCGTCGCCCCCGCCGGCGGCGATGACCCGGCCACTCAGGTTGGTCAGCTCGAGCACACTGAAGTCCCCGGTGGGGGTGAGCAGGGTCTGGAAGGTGTCGGCGAGCTGGGGCGGGCTCTCTGCGGAGGCACCGACGATGGCCGCCGCGTACTCGTCCATCTCCTGGTCGACCTGCCCGATCCAGGCGGAGAGGCGGCTGGTCGCCGCCACCGCCACGCCCTGGGCGGCCGCCTCGCTCGCGCTGGCAGCCGCGGGCCCGGTGGCAATCGCCCGGGCCACCCCGAAGGCGCCCACGGCCACCAGTACGACCCCCAGCAGGCCGAGCAGCCACCGAGACGAAGCCGGCGCACGGAGCCGACTCGGCCGACGCTCTACCACACCCCCGGTGGTGGCAATGCGGGTCACCACGTCTTGATTGTAGGCGCAGGAGCGAGCAGCGGTCCCGTGGCGCGATGGGCAAGAAGGTCCTGCTTTGCCAGAGGTTTCTCGCCGAAGGACGGGAGCCTCATGGTGTTGCGGCGATGGCGGATGCGTGCCGCAGTTCGTGCAACCGCTCTCATCCCCCTCTCCCGGCGCCGCCACGCGCGGAGGCAAGGCGTTCGCGCCAGATCGGGTTCCGTCGCGCAGTGACGGCAGGTGCGCTGGGCAGTCGCAGAGCTGCGACCGCCTGGGCCGGCCGAAGGCAGCCTCAGCTCAACGACGGCCGGGAGCGTGCGGTCGCGTGAAGCGATCGCCGGGCGCGCCATGATCGCGTGGTTCCCCACGTGCTCGGCAGGACCGCGGGTTCGGACGTCGGTGCGCCGGTGGCGGCGTCAGCGGCGGGCGGGCAGCCTGCCTGCGAGCACCATCGCCCCTTGGTGGACCTCATCGACGTCGAGCTCACCGGGTCGCGACACCAGCCGTCGGAGCGATTGCTCACTCTCGATGAAGACGAGGATGAACTCCCTGGGCCCGACCTCAGCCGACCGGAAGGATCCGCGCTGCCTCGAGGTTGAAGCCCTCGACCTCCACCGCCAGCGGCTCCGCCGCTCCCAACCGGATGCCCTGAGTGGCGACGAGGGTGAGCTCCTGACCTCCGAAGAGGACCACGTCGTTGTCGTCCCACAGCACGGGCGCGACCGGGGTGCGGTCGACGGCGCGCACCAGTGACGCGTGCAGCCCCACCGCCGGCACCCCGTCCGGTGCGGAGTTGCGCAGCGTCACCCGTGCCAGGGACGCTCCTTCCATCCCCCCAGTGGCGACCTGGATCGCCACGGTGGCGCGGGGAAGGCTCTGCAGGCCGCGGAGGTCGGCAAAGGAGGCGGTCTGGGTGAGCTGGAACGTGGTCCTCTCCCAGTCCAGCACGTCGGGGACGGTGGACAGCCAGTAGACGTTGCGACTCAGCCGCTCCCGTCCCCGGCGCAGCTCCAGCTCGAGGAAGTAGGTGGTGCTGACACTCTTCGGGATGATCACCGGGCCGGTCAAGGCACTGCTTCCGGGAGCGACACCTGGCAGCATCCGCAGGTCCTCGTCCCGCACACGCCCGGCGAGATCGCGCACTCGGACCCTCACGCTGACCGCC
>CAWJCO010000005.1:0-548460 GCA_963841385.1 uncultured Chloroflexia bacterium | reverse complement strand
TAGACACTAGAGGCAGGGAGGGCCGCCCCGCGCACGCTCCCACCGAACGCGTCGGACGTCAGCAAACCTCTGTCCGCGCCGCCCCATATGTAACGGCCGTGTAACGGGAAACCGCTGTGCGGGGCAAGGTGGCCCGGAGGGTCGAGCCCGGCACCGGGAGGGGCCGAGCCGGGCGGCTCGTGCCTGCCAGCGGGCATCCGTCGCCCGGCACCAGGAGCCCTCGCACCAGGGGGCGGCCACCAGGAGCCCGCCACCCGTCGCCCGGCACCAGGAGGCGGCTGCCAGGAGGCCGCTGCCGGTCACCCGGAGGGTCGAGCCCGGCACCAGGAGGCGGCTGCCAGGAGGCCGCTGCCGGTCACCCGGAGGGTCGAGCCCGGCACCCGGAGGCCGCTGCCAGGAGGCGGCTGCCAGGAGGCCGCTGCCGGTCACCCGGAAGGTCGAGCCCGGCACCAGGAGGCGGCTGCCAGGAGGCGGCTGCCAGGAGGCCGCTGCCGGTCACCCGGAGGGTCGAGCCCGGCACCAGGAGGCGGCTGCCAGGAGGCCGCTGCCGGTCACCCGGAGGGTCGAGCCCGGCACCAGGAGGCGGCTGCCAGGAGGCCGCTGCCGGTCACCCGGAGGGTCGAGCCCGGCACCCGGAGGCCGCTGCCAGGAGGCGGCTGCCAGGAGGCCGCTGCCGGTCACCCGGAGGGTCGAGCCCGGCACCAGGAGGCGGCTGCCAGGAGGCGGCTGCCAGGAGGCCGCTGCCGGTCACCCGGAGGGTCGAGCCCGGCACCGGAGGCGGCTGCCAGGAGGCCGCTGCCGGTCACCCGGAGGGTCGAGCCCGGCACCAGGAGGCGGCTGCCAGGAGGCCGCTGCCGGTCACCCGGAGGTCGAGCCCGGCACCAGGAGGCGGCTGCCAGGAGGCCGCTGCCGGTCACCCGGAGGGTCGAGCCCGGCACCAGGAGGCGGCTGCCAGGAGGCCGCTGCCGGTCACCCGGAGGGTCGAGCCCGGCACCCGGAGGCCGCTGCCAGGAGGCGGCTGCCAGGAGGCCGCTGCCGGTCACCCGGAAGGTCGAGCCCGGCACCAGGAGGCGGCTGCCAGGAGGCGGCTGCCAGGAGGCCGCTGCCGGTCACCCGGAGGGTCGAGCCCGGCACCAGGAGGCGGCTGCCAGGAGGCCGCTGCCGGTCACCCGGAGGGTCGAGCCCGGCACCAGGAGGCGGCTGCCAGGAGGCCGCTGCCGGTCACCCGGAGGGTCGAGCCCGGCACCCGGAGGCCGCTGCCAGGAGGCGGCTGCCAGGAGGCCGCTGCCGGTCACCCGGAGGGTCGAGCCCGGCACCAGGAGGCGGCTGCCAGGAGGCGGCTGCCAGGAGGCCGCTGCCGGTCACCCGGAGGGTCGAGCCCGGCACCAGGAGGCGGCTGCCAGGAGGCCGCTGCCGGTCACCCGGAGGGTCGAGCCCGGCACCAGGAGGCGGCTGCCAGGAGGCCGCTGCCGGTCACCCGGAGGGTCGAGCCCGGCACCAGGAGGCGGCTGCCAGGAGGCCGCTGCCGGTCACCCGGAGGGTCGAGCCCGGCACCAGGAGGCGGCTGCCAGGAGGCCGCTGCCGGTCACCCGGAGGGTCGAGCCCGGCACCCGGAGGCCGCTGCCAGGAGGCGGCTGCCAGGAGGCCGCTGCCGGTCACCCGGAAGGTCGAGCCCGGCACCAGGAGGCGGCTGCCAGGAGGCGGCTGCCAGGAGGCCGCTGCCGGTCACCCGGAGGGTCGAGCCCGGCACCAGGAGGCGGCTGCCAGGAGGCCGCTGCCGGTCACCCGGAAGGTCGAGCCCGGCACCAGGAGGCGGCTGCCAGGAGGCGGCTGCCAGGAGGCCGCTGCCGGTCACCCGGAGGGTCGAGCCCGGCACCAGGAGGCGGCTGCCAGGAGGCCGCTGCCGGTCACCCGGAGGGTCGAGCCCGGCACCAGGAGGCGGCTGCCAGGAGGCCGCTGCCGGTCACCCGGAGGGTCGAGCCCGGCACCCGGAGGCCGCTGCCAGGAGGCGGCTGCCAGGAGGCCGCTGCCGGTCACCCGGAGGGTCGAGCCCGGCACCCGGAGGCGGCTGCCAGGAGGCGGCTGCCAGGAGGCCGCTGCCGGTCACCCGGAAGGTCGAGCCCGGCACCAGGAGGCGGCTGCCAGGAGGCGGCTGCCAGGAGGCCGCTGCCGGTCACCCGGAAGGTCGAGCCCGGCACCAGGAGGCGGCTGCCAGGAGGCCGCTGCCGGTCACCCGGAAGGTCGAGCCCGGCACCAGGAGCCCGGCACCAGGAGCCCGGCACCAGGAGGCGGCTGCCAGCTACCCGGAGGGACGCGCGGCCAGCCGCTCTAGCGCTGTCCACACTCGGGGGTGCGGTACCACCAGACCGGCCCGGATGCGGGAGCAATGACGGAGTGAGTAGCCGGTCGCGGTGCGCAGTGTGGCCACCGGCACATCGGCCAATTGAGGGCACAGCCGCGCCCACCGTGCCGGGTCACCTGTCGCGCCGTATCTCCGCTCCCATGCCGCGTCGGCGGCCCGGTGCTCTAGTTGGGTGGCGCGTCGCGCAATCTCCACATTCCCACCGTGGGCGGGATCGTGGCCCGTGCCGCGAAGCTGCGCCAGCCGTGCCGGTCCTGCACTGGCGAGGCGTTTCGCCTCATCGACCAGCCAGCGGGCAGCGCAGCGGTCACAGCGCACCCGGTCACCCGTGACGGCACCGCCGCAGTCTCGGCATCTCCCCGGAGGCCGCACCGGGGCTATCGAGAGCCGCCCGCGGAGAATCCTGCCCGAGCTTCCGGGTACGGCAATGACGCGAGCGCCGTGCGACCGCGGGGAACGGGAGACGCGTCCGTCCGTGGGAGCACCGGGGATGATTTCGGCGGCCAGCGTGGTGAGCAGGCCGGTGAGCATTTCTACCGCCTCAACGGCCAGGGTGCGCCAGCGGGGCGCGGTCTCACAGAGGAGGGAGGCGAAATGAGAGCGGAGCCGACACACCCCGGAGGGAAGCTCGCCGCAGTCATGCAGCGAGAGCGGTCGATCCCGGAGGAGTGCGATTGCGTAGCGATCCACTTCGGGGCGGATAGCGTCGAGAATGTCGAGCGCCAGCGATGCCCGCGCGCCGCTATCGGTGTGCAGGATGCCCATTGCGGGATCTAGCCCGGCTGACATTAGCGCCACCGTTACCTCCGTCTCGGCGACGGCGTAGAGGTAATTCAGCGTCGCGTGAGCTGGGGTGAGTGCGTGACGGGGGCTACCGCTGAGCGGAGAGTGACGCGGGCCAATCACTCGCCAGTGTTCGGGGATGCTTCCGCTAGCATGACGCACGAACGGAATCGACACCGCGGCGAGGGCTGACCAATATATCTCAGCGGCCCCCGCCTCAATGAGCCGCATGGTGGCGAGTGTAGCGGCGGGGCCGAGGGGGTCAGATTGAGGGTCGCTCACCGCAGCGCTCATCCGCTCCTCATGATCGGAGACGAATGCGGCGGCGGCTGTGCTTCCGCTGATGTTGAGTGCGGCGAGCACACTGCGCTGCCCGGCTAGTTTGCGATCGAGCAACGCTCCGGTGATTTCGACCCCTGCCCACGTCGCCGGGGCAAGTGCTAGAGCACGGCGTAGCGCCGCGTCGCCGTCGTCTGTGGGCGCAGCGATGGCGAGTAAACAACCGTCCGCGTCGATGATCGCGAGCGATGCGCCCACGGCACGGAGCCAGCGGAGTGCATCGAGGCTGACGGAGCCGGTGTGTCCGATGATGGTGACGCGGGCAAGGTGTAGCTGGGCGGCACGGTAGCGACTGAGGCGGAGGTTGCGGCGCTCCTGGCCGGTTCCGTCACTCGCCACCAGGCGGCCACCGTCCACCGTGAGGCGGAGCCCATAACCGCGCAGCGTGACCATGCCGCCGCGGACGGGCATCGGCTCGGGCCGTGGCTCGGACGCGTAGTTTTCGCGTCGAGCGCTGGCCGTGAGCCGGTCGGCCGGTGTAGGCTGGGCATGCATTTCCGGGAAACCTCCGGGGTGCCACGACCGGGGCGGCTGATACCCGCGCCCGGTCACTTTTGTGTGTTTGTAAGAAATGCGCACTATGCGGTTATTGCCGCATTTGCGCTAGCTAGGTAGTCTCCTCAATAGTGGGCAATGTATCGGGCAACGTTTCTAGGGAGGTGAGTGCTAGGCGGGCTGTCATGGCGGTATTGCGCGCCCATGTGTCGGCCGCTTGGCGCTCTATCTCGTGGTGGCGCTCGACCATCTGAGCGGCTGCGGCGAGGGTGCGAACCATGAGCAAAACCATGCGATCGACGGTGTCGAGTGCGTCGTAATTGGGATGCTCCTCGGCGAGTACCTCATCGAGAAGGTACTGTTTCCGGGCGACATCTCGGAAACTCTCGTCAGCGGTGCGCGAATTGCCGAGAATCCCGGCTCGTTGCTCAGGGCTCAGCCGATGCCAGGGAGGCCGCTCGCGGTGAGGCCGTATCTCACCGCGCCGTGGCCGTCCGGGACGTGGGGCGGGCGGGGTCGGAAAGGGCGCGCCGACGCTCTCCGCCCAACGGGCGATTGCCGCATCGATGGTGCCGTGGGTACGGAGGGGGTGGGCGATGGTTTCTGAGCCCGCCACCTCAACAAAGGCACGGCGCAGCGGCTCCGCGGGGGCGGGAAACAGCCCCGGATCGCGGGCGAGCAAGACCACTTGACGGGGCCGCCACCTCTCCTCAACTCGGGCCGTCTCGATCCGCCGCAGCCGTTCCCGATCCTCCGGCGAGTACCGCCCGGTGGCTCCGGGGCCGCTCAGCAGCCCCCAACGCGCCAGACTTTCCAACTGCTCCGGGGCGCACCCGAACTCACGGCGGAGCGCCCAGGCGGTGTAACCTCTCTGACCCTCAGTAACCATCGGCAAAAGCATAGCATAACCCCCGGCATATTGGGCACTTGGCAGGCTTTGAGGATGAGGGGGTGAGGTGGTATGCTGCGGAGGTGGTAACCACAGCCCCCCACCCGACCCGGAGCCCGGCGGCTCCCTCCCGCCCGTGGGACATCGACGCTGCCCTGCTCTCCGAGCTGGCCGGGATCGCCGAGGCGCGAGGGGTCGCCCTTGCCGAGCTAGTCGTGACCATGCTCCGTGACCATCTTCCTGACGCCGTCGCGGAGCGCATCCGAGAGGACTTCCGGAGGCTGTCGGGATGATCGCACGGCGCGTCCTGGTGCTCCGCGTTCCCAACCACATCCGCCGGGCGCTCGACTATGAGGCCGCTCGATCGCGGGCTCAGGACTGGCCGGGGGTGCTCGATGACATCTTGCGCCGGGCTCTGCGCATCGAGGTGGCGGCCCGGCCGGTCCCGAGTGAGGATCAGCCCACTACAGAGGGAGGGCAAGAGTAAGCCCCGATCTCTCCCGAAAGATCGGGGCTCACCGCTCAAAACTCTATGGCCAGTATACCAAAGTCCGCTCCCCCGCGCAACCCTGAGGCGGCGCCCGACTGTCTTTCGCGGTTCACGCCTTCGGGCCGCCGCGAGTTCACCAGTCATCGCTACCCGTGGTTGGCGCTTCCCTCGCCGGAGCACGTTGCGCGCGTTGAGGCCGTGCTAGATCGTAACGCAGCTTTTCTGCGCGAACATCCGCAGAACCCCTCCGGTGTGAGCGACCCCCAGGAGATAATCGCTGCGCGCCATCGTCGCGAGATATTGCAGCAAGAGCTAGACGGAGACGCGGCCCGCCGAAGCGTGGGCTTGCCTGTCAATCCTATCCCGGCATGGCAGCGATCCGACAGTACGCCGTGCCGATCTCCGTTACGAGATGGCCGTCCGGCTGGCAAGAGAGGCGGGCGAGCATCTCCAACGTGATCTCACGAATTCGGAGCACGGTGCGCATTCTGCGCCCACGCTCACGTCGCATCCGCTCTCGGGCGATATCACGTCATGGCGGCTCGCCGAAAATCGTCATCATTAGGGGGCGCCTCCGCTGAGGTAGACGCGCCCGGGATTCGCCAGCGGTACGTTCCCCTCACCGCTGACCCGATGCGCGCTAGGTTCGCGTTGTGGGACGAACGGGCCGCGCTACAGGGTGAGCGGTAATGCCCGCCGCGTACACGCCAAAGAGCGGAGCGCTGGCGGGCGCAGGCTTTTGCCAGTGAGGGCCGGTATCGCGCAGCTCTAGCACGCGAACGCGGATTCACATCGCATCGGCAGCTTTTGAATGTCCAGGCTCGGGAACGTGGTTATGCTTCCCGTGAGGCATCGCTAGCCGCATCGCGCCCGATTCGCACCCGTGGCCAGTTTTCACGTCTCACCGTGCGCCAAGCGGATACGCAGAGGGCGCGCGCTCGATGCACTTTCACAGATGCGGCGTAATCCGCATCTGTCCCTAACTCGTGCGGCGCAAGATGCGGAGACAACCCCCGGGGCTGTGCGTCGGTATGCGGGCACCTCTCTCACAAAAGAGCGCGGCCGAGTGCGGACCACCAAGAGCGACAGGCTATATCGGCCAATGAAAGTTGCTATCGACACTCCGGGGATGTCCCGGGGAGGCGCGCTCGGCGGCGAAGTTCGCAGTATCGGCATCAGTAGCAGTCGCACAGCTACCGCAGTCGGCCGCCATTGGTCGGCTTTGCAGCGATATTTGCATCACGGCGACTACGCAGCGCTTGCCAAGTATCGCGGCCGGACATTCACGGCCGATGGCGTCACTTATACGTTTCTCACTGATCGAGACAAAATCGCGGAACTGGCAGATCTCGGGCATATTCGATCACATTACGGACATATACAGCAATGCGGTCTAGATTGCTCTCGCACGCAACGCTCGCACACATCCGATACGTGGTACGGGTGCGTCGTCTCCGTGGCGCGCGTCAGTGTGCGCGGTGCGGCTGGCCGAACGCTCGCACCCGACAACGTCTCGGTGATGTGGCCATCGTCGGCGCGCTCTCATACACTCGCCGCGGCGCCCGGTGCTATCGAATGTCGGACCTCCCATAGCACGGAGCGCCATCACATTCTGGGCCGTCGAGCGGCGGCGCTGACAATCATCAGCGCGAATGTGCATCGCGCTCTGCATTTTCTCTCAGGGCTGGGCGCGATTCTCCCCAACTCTGGCCACTAAGGCGGCATATCTGATCGGGGAATCCTCACCGTGATCTATACCTACCTTGACGTTGTGAGCATCCCGCTAGCAGGACGGGGCGCAGTGGACGGCGGCCTATGCGGTTTCATAGTTGACGGTGCCGACGCTGATATGGTGCGGCACTTTAGGTGGTATCTGAACCGAGGCTACGTAAAGGCGCTGATTGATGGCCACACCGTATCCGTTCAACGTCTGTTGATGGGGGCGACCCCGGGAGAGAGACTATTCCGAGATGTGCGCACGGGTGGCCGTGTTCGCGTCTCTGCAACTAAACAAAAAGCCCCGCGACGTGGCCGCCTTCTGGTAGTTGATCACATCAACGGCGACAGGCTCGATAACCGCCGCTGCAATTTGCGCATTGCAACTACTCGGGAGAATAACCGCAATCGAAAAAGCGAACGGTGCGGCTATCTAGGTGTACGGGAGAGGCCCGGTCGTGGTTGGTTCGCTTGCATATATCCGGGCCGCGGCATCCGTTATTCCCCGCTGTACGCAACTGAGGCAGAGGCGGCATGCGGCCGGGATGCGCTGACACGTCATTACTACGGTGAGTTCGGGCGGCTGAATTTCCCCGGCGAGATCGGAAACCCGCCTACCATGACAGGCAGCTCGGTGCATCCGTGTGATTGACGTTTTGCCGGTGGCGCTGCGCGCCTACGCGATACCCCCCGATGCCGCTGATTCGACGGAGACGAAAGCGGAGGCAAAACGGACCTACCCGCGCCGTCCCTCCGGCATGCTCGTTTTGGACACCGAAACTACTACCGATCCCGCCCAACGGTTGACGTTTGGGTCGGCGCGGTATTTCGTGAGCCACCATCGCGGGTCCGTTGAGTGGACGCTCACGGACGAATGGCTGTTTTATGCAGATGATCTCGCTGTGTCCGATTCGGCTGGATTCGCGATCCTGAGCGATCGTGTCGCGAGGTTGCGGGGAGAGGTTAGCCATCCGGTGCATCTCTGCACTCGCACCGAGTTTATAGATGGTCCATTTTGGCAAACCGCCTACCGCGCCCGCGCTATGGTTGTCGGTTTCAATCTCCCCTTTGACCTTTCACGCCTCGCGACACATTGGGGAGAGGGACGCAGAGTACGCAACCCACGCGATCCGTCCCAGATGCGCGATGGACAGGCGGGCGGTTTCACTTTCAGATTGTGGGAGTATGAGGGGGGAGACAACCTATACCGCCCCCGCGTTTTTATCAAGAAGCTCGCACCGGGCCGAAACCTCATCCGTTTCACGGTGCCTCAGCGCTCCGATGATCGCGACACGATCCCAGATGTTGGCGCTAATCAGCGCTATCGGTTCCGGGGGCATTTCCTAGACTTGCATACTCTCGCGTTTGCTCTGACAACGCGCCGTCATTCGCTCGCGTCAGCATGTGAAACATTCGCGGTCGAGCACGGGAAACTCGCCGTTGAGGAGCACGGTGTCATCACCGCTGACTATATCGACTATAACCGGCGTGACGTTGAGGCCACTTTTGAATTGGCTCTAAAGTTGCTCGCCGAATTCGATCGGCACCCCATCTCTCCCGACTACAGCGGTAAGCAACCGGGAGCGAGCGCTATCAAGCCAGCGTTGCAGGCTACTAAAGCCTACTCAACCGCCAGCGTCGGGAAATCCTATCTGCGCAGCATGGGACTTATCCCCGTACTGAAACGTCAGCCGGATTTCCCGAAGGAAATTCTAGGCCGTTGCATGGCGGCATTCTATGGCGGCCGTGCGGAGTGCCGAATCCGCAATACCGCGGTACCGATTGTGCTCCTGGATTTTCTGTCGATGTATCCGACGGTCAATGCGCTCATGGCAATTGGCGCTCTCCTGACCGCCCATCGGATTGAGCTTGTGGATGCTACCGCGGATGTACGCGCCTTGCTTGCGAGAATGAGCCTTGATGTCGCGCTGACTCCTGAGACGTGGCAAGAGTTTTTGTACGCTAGTAGAGATCATCCCCAACGGTGACAGGCTCCCGGTTCGCGCGCAATATGGCCGCCAGCCAGGATGGAATATCGGAGTAAATCCGGTTACCTCTGATCGCCCGAGCTTTTACATGCTCCCCGATGTAGTCGCGTCGGTGATCCTCACCGGGCTAATTCCTGAGATTCGCAGCGCCGTCCGTTTCACTGCGCACGGCATACAGCCCGGGTTGCACCCGACATTGCTGCGCGGGGAGATTGCCGTCAATCCTCGGAGTGATGATCTCTTTCGAACCGCCATCGAGACACGAAAGTCCCTCGGCAAGCGCTCAGATATGAGTGAGGAGACGCGGGCGGCTCTAGGTCAGTTTCTAAAGATATTCGCGAATGCTACCGGCTATGGCATATTCGCTGAGATGTTACGACGTGAATTGGCGATCGGTGAACATCAGGACGTAGACGTTTACGCTGACTGTTCGCGGTTCGTCAGTCAGACGGTAGCGCCCGAAACGCCTGGTGAGTATTTCTTTAGTCCCATTGCAGCCAGCATCACCGCGGCGGCACGCTGCATGCTCGCGATTCTGGAGCGATTGGTCACCGATGCGGGCGGATCGTATGTGCTGTGCGATACGGATTCAATGGCGATTGTCGCGAGCAAAGCGGGCGGCATGGTTGCGTGTCCGGGTGGCCCACAACGTCTCAGCGATGGACGGGAAGCGGTGACAGTCCTCTCATGGGAACAGACCGAAATAATCCGCCAGCGATTCGCCGGGCTCAACCCGTATGACCGGAGCATTGTCCCCGGCAGCGTTTTGCAGCGAGTTTACGATGACGCAAGCGGTAAGCCTCTGCACGTGGCGGCGAAGGGTGAGCTTCGCTGTGTGGCTATTTCTGCCAAGCGATACGCAATTTATGATGCCTACCAGGGGGCTCCCTCTCGCGTTGATTATGGATGAGGGCACGGAGGGAGACGAGAGCCAGCTCGCAAATGCCCGCGTGACTGAAATTCTGCGAACATGGCCTAGGAGCGTATCTCAACCCCGCCGATCCGAAATCGGGAGCGCATACCTGGATAGGTGAGGGATTCTGGCCCGCGCACATTCGCAGCATCGAGACGGGTGCCCCGATGATCCTGCCTAGTTGGGCAAAGAGGATGGCGGTGCGGCAGCTCACTATCAGTACCCCTGTTATTTCTCGGGGGCTGGCACAATTCAACGCCTCCGCGAAAACGGCAGAGCGCATCCGCCCATTTTCATTCTGTCTGAGCGCTAACGTCGCCGCTCTGTTTGGACTTCCGCCGGGGGTCGATCGCTCCTCTTTCCATCTGATCGGACGGTATGAGCGCGACGCGCGGAGATGGCCGCGCCTTGATTGGTTCAACATGCATACCACGATTCGGCGCAACGGATCAGACGATTCGCACTGTGATCCCCCGGGGGCCAAATTCCGCGTGGTGGTCGCGAATGAGAATAACGCGGGGATGTCGGCTGACGGACTTGCACAAGTGCGGAGCGTCGGGTCAATCCTCGATGAGTACGCCTATCACGCCGAAGCAAAATCAGCGGGCGTCGATGGCAAGCCGTGCGGCCCGGCGACGGTCGGGTTGCTCTTTCCCCGATCGGTACGCATCGGAGTAATCAGGTACATCGGCAAAGAGACGAACAAACTAGACGAACGCGAGGGAGGTTTGCTGCGCAATTTGGGGGAAGCACAAATCGACTATGCGTTGCCGGTAGCCGCGGACAATAGCTGGCCGGATGTGTTGGCCGTACTCGCCTCAATGCCCCGTGATGATGTTGCGCGGGATGTTGGGATAGAGGCTCGGTCGCTCCGCAAACTTATCAGCGGCGAGCGCTACCCTGGCCCGAAATTGCGGGATCAACTTACTCTCATGGCGAGAGCGCATGCGCGCCAAACTCTCGGCGGAGAGGGTGAGGCGCTGGCCATTCTCGCGGAACGTCTACGCAATGCTGCGCGAGTGTGTGCCGGGTGCGGGCATCCGCTGACGATTGGCCAGCGTACATGGTGCGGAGACGTTTGCCGTAAGCGCGGCAACGCTTGCCGGATGCGTACAGAGCGTGCAGCGGCACGGGAACAGGATAAGGGAAATCCGAGTGTGAATGAAACCGGCGACCATCGCGTGATATCACTACCGGCGCCGTCCGCGCTTGTGGCGCGCATTCTCTCTGCGTCTAGTCTCGCCGAACTTAGCGCGCCGTGGCAACCGCGACGCGCAATCGCCAGCCGCAATAACTCGCGCGTCGTGCGCAATGAGGAGATGTCACAGTGAACCGCAAACAAGCGACACCTAAGCCGCCTAAGCCGAATCCAAAGAGCACGGTGAAAAAGTTGATAAAGACACGCTACGGCAAACGGACACAGAAGGCCAGTAAAGGAACATCGAAAGGGATCGGACTATGGTAACGAATAGTGAAACCATCGAAGCGCGGCCGGTTGCGCTAACCACTGCGGAAGGATGCAAAATACCGATGACCGCCATTGAGGAGGCCGCGGAAGCGTCGCCGCGTGAATCCCTCAATACTGCCCGCATTCGCGAGTTTGCACTCATGTACGGCGACGGTATGGACGGCAGGGTCAACCTGGGAGCGTTGCCGCCTCTCGACGTTATCCACGCGATCTCAGATGATGTCTATGTCCTGGCCGATGGCTGGCACCGCATAGCAGCGCTGCGGAAATTGGGAATCGTCAACGCCTGGTGCATCGTGGTGAAATCTGAGCCCGACCGCGCCTCGGCTATCGCCGCTGCCTATCGTCACGCCGTCACCGCATCGGCTACGGGAAGCTGGCCGCTCACCATGGTGGAAAGGCGTGCGGCATGCGTGCGTCTGAGGGCGGCGGGGCTCAACTGGCCAGAGACGGCAAAGGCGGCCGGGGTGAGCATCAGCACTGCCGAGAGGGCGCTCCGCGATGCCCTGTCAGTTGACGGACACCCCCAAGTGAAAGCCTCAACCACTCCCGAAACCCTGGCCCGCCGAGTGGTGGCTAGCCTCTCCGCGCTGTGGGAAGTGGTCGCCTCTGGCGATGGCGGCGCGCTCCTGGCTGACGCGCTGGCGGCTCGCTACAGCCCAAAGGATGCACGCGTCTGCGCACAGCGCATGCGGGAATGGGGAGAGGATGCCGCGCTGCTATTGAGCGGAAATGGTGAACCGTCGTGACCATCTCCACCGTCTACATCGGCGGTCGATATTCGCGCCGTGTCGAATTGGCGGCATGTGCTGACGATCTCGCGCAGCGTTTCGGCTGGCAGAATTCCGCTCGATGGTTGGGCGGTTCACATGAGGGCACGCGCTCTCAGGTTAGCTCTATCGCCAATGCTCTCTGTGCAGTGTCGGAGGAGGATGCCGCCAGCACTGACGCTAACATATGGGCGCGTGAGGATTTCGCAGACATCGACGCGGCTGATGTCGTGCTCTTCTTTACTGAATCCCCCCGGCCATCTGGCAGAGGCGGGAGACACGGCGGCCGGAATGTCGAGATGGGATACGCGCTCGCAAAGGGTAAGCACGTTGTAACCATCGGTCCTAGCGAAAACATTTTTACGTCACTGACAGAGCGCTATACCGCATGGGAGGATTTCCTAGAATCTGAGGCGATGCGATATCAGAATCGCTGGCACCAGTGCGGGCCGGGATACTGGCGCCGTGATGATGGCCTGGTTTGGGTTATCGAACGCGATGACAAGTTTACCGCGTCTGTCATCCTCTCACGTCAGCCGCAATTCGCGGCACAAGTTATCGGTACCGCTGATTCACTGTTGGGTGCTATTTCGATATCGCGCGCAGAGGGTGCCGTGATACTCCCCGGAACACTAGTGTAAGGAAACGGCAATGATGCAAAGAGAGAGCCCCACTCACCGAACGGCAAACTGGCCGCCTCAACAGCGCAATACGTTATGCGCATTCTGTTCGTGCAGGCGCCAGGGAGTGCCCTGTCACGTCAGAGAGTATGACGAAAGCGGAGCGCGCAGTAATCTCCCGATGAGACTTTCGCGCGAGGTCGAGCGGCGCATAACCGAAAGCAAATCCTCCGATTTCCAGGCGATGGTTCGTGATGTCTACCACGACGCAACCGGCTCGATACGTGATGCTTACTCCGCAATCCTAGATGCTGCGGATTCTCGCTATCGGGAGATGCGGGCACCTGCCTGGCTTGCGCTACGGCGGGCGCGTATCGAGCTGCGCACCGCAGAGAACGCCTACCGCATCGCAAAGGCTGGTAGTGATGATCTGTGCAGGGTAGCGGCAAAACGCGAGCTTATAGAGGCCAAAGCCGCACACGCTGACGCGCTGGCAGAGCATCGCCAAGCGGTCGCCTATGCACGCAATGTTAGAGATTTGCAATTAGCCAGCGCTCGACGCCGAGTTTATTCCGTTGTGGTCCCGGCGCTGCGCTGGAAAATGGCGGCATATCGTCCCATTCGCTCGCTACGTATTGCAGAGGTATGACAATGGTGACTGAAACTATTTCCCGCGAAATTCGGCAAATCGACATTCCCCGAAGATTGCACAATGCTAAGGCTGAGTTAGCTCTAGTTAGCTGGCGCGATTGGGTTATCGCGGCGTGCGGTGTGGGAGTGTTTGTGAATTGCATCATCAGCGCACGCGGGGGTTACTGAGATGAGCGTCAACGAACCTACAGGACGCCTAGTTCTCTTTCTCACAATGCCCAAAAGCGAATGCCTCACAGAGCGGTCGGAGCGTGTCGCGGCAGCGCTACGGCATAAGGCGCGAGGGGATGTTAGTTTAGTGGCCTCTGAGGAGCTGTGGGCAGAGGCCGCCGCGGCAACCGAAGAGATGATGACTGGTAGGCTAGATTCGTCTGACCAACCATCGCCGAGTAAATCTACGCGGGCGATAGATCGCGCATACAGGGAGCGGCTTTACTCACTGTTCGGACACTGCGCGGGATTGATCGTGCTCCCCCGCGCGGATGGGACTATCGGTAACGGCGTGAAGCTAGAAATAGCGGCAGCTATCCGCCGTGATGTGCGCGTGCGAATCGTCGCACCTGATGGTCGTCTGGTCGCTCTGGCTGACGCTGAGATGGTAACGCTGGCATCTTGTGATTTGATGACGGCGGCACGGTTTGACATATGGAAAAACGCCAGCGTGCTTTCCCCGACAGATAGCTGCGCCGGGGCGCTCCCTCCTCTGTGAGACCGCGCCCCGCTGGCGCACCCTGGCCGTTGAGGCGGTAGAAATGCTCACCGGCCTGCTCACCACGCTGGCCGCCGAAATCATCCCCGGTGCTCCCACGGACGGACGCGTCTCCCGTTCCCCGCGGTCGCACGGCGCTCGCGTCATTGCCGTACCCGGAAGCTCGGGCAGGATTCTCCGCGGGCGGCTCTCGATAGCCCCGGTGCGGCCTCCGGGGAGATGCCGAGACTGCGGCGGTGCCGTCACGGGTGACCGGGTGCGCTGTGACCGCTGCGCTGCCCGCTGGCTGGTCGATGAGGCGAAACGCCTCGCCAGTGCAGGACCGGCACGGCTGGCGCAGCTTCGCGGCACGGGCCACGATCCCGCCCACGGTGGGAATGTGGAGATCGCGCGACGCGCCACCCAACTAGAGCACCGGGCCGCCGACGCAGCATGGGAGCGGAGATACGGCGCGACAGGTGACCCGGCACGGTGGGCGCGGCTGTGCCCTCGATTGGCCGATGTGCCGGTGGCCACACTGCGCACCGCGACCGGCTACTCACTCCGCCATTGCTCCCGCATCCGGGCCGGTCTGGTGGTACCGCACCCCCGAGTGTGGACAGCGCTAGAGCGGCTGGCCGCGCGTCCCTCGACGCGGCCAAGGGGTGACCCCTCGACCCTCCGGGCTCCTGGTGGCGGGCGACGGGTGGCCGCCTCCTGGTGACGGGCTCCTGGTAGCCGCCTCCTGGCGACGGCCTCGACCCTCCGGGTGACCGGCAGCGGCCTCGGCCCTCCGGGCTCCTGGTGGCGGGCGACGGTGGCGGGCGACCGGTGGCGGGCTCGACCCTCCGGGTAGGGGTGCCGGGCGACGGCCTCGACCCTCCGGGTAGCCGGCAGCGGCCTCGGCCCCCGCGCTCCTGGTAGCGGCCGCCGGGTGCCGGGCTCGACCCTCCGGGTGGGCGGTGACGGGCGACGGCCTCGACCCTCCGGGTAGCGGCCTCCTGGCAGCGGCCCCCTGGCAGCCGCCTCCTGGTGCCGGGCTCGACCCTCCGGGTGACCGGCAGCGGCCTCCTGGCAGCCGCCTCCTGGCAGCCGCCTCCTGGTGCCGGGCTCGACCCTCCGGGTGACCGGCAGCGGCCTCCTGGCAGCCGCCTCCTGGTGCCGGGCTCGACCCTCCGGGTGACCGGCAGCGGCCTCCTGGCAGCCGCCTCCTGGCAGCCGCCTCCTGGTGCCGGGCTCTGGTGCCGGGCTCGACCCTCCGGGTGACCGCCTCGCAGCGGCCTCCTGGCAGCCGCCTCCTGGCGCGGCCTCCGGGTGCCGGGCTCGACCCTCCGGGTGACCGGCAGCGGCCTCCTGGCAGCCGCCTCCTGGTCCGCTACCGGCACGGCCTCCTGGCAGCCGCCTCCTGGTGCCGGGCTCGACCCTCCGGGTGACCGGCAGCGGCCTCCTGGCAGCCGCCTCCTGGTGCCGGGCTCGACCCTCCGGGTGACCGGCAGCGGCCTCCTGGCAGCCGCCTCCTGGCAGCCGCCTCCTGGTGCCGGGCTCGACCCTCCGGGTGACCGGCAGCGGCCTCCTGGCAGCCGCCTCCTGGCAGCGGCCTCCGGGTGCCGGGCTCGACCCTCCGGGTGACCGGCAGCGGCCTCCTGGCAGCCGCCTCCTGGTGCCGGGCTCGACCCTCCGGGTGACCGGCAGCGGCCTCCTGGCAGCCGCCTCCTGGTGCCGGGCTCGACCCTCCGGGTGACCGGCAGCGGCCTCCTGGCAGCCGCCTCCTGGCAGCCGCCTCCTGGTGCCGGGCTCTGGTGCCGGGCTCGACCTTCCGGGTGACCGCCTCCTGGCAGCCGCCTCCTGGCAGCGGCCTCCTGGCAGCGGCCTCCTGGTGCCGGGCTCGACCCTCCGGCGTGACCGCCAGCGTAGCCTCCGGGGGTGCTCTGGCAGGACCACCGATGAGTGGTCCTGGATTGTCCTACAATCCCCACCCGGCCCGACCGGGGGCGGCCGTGACAGGACCACCGATGAGCAGTGCTGTGCCTGCCATGCTCTGACCCCCTCCGGGCTCCCTGGTCGGGCGCCGGGCGACCGGCTGCCCTCCCGCTGGGCGGCCAGGGGCACCCGGAGGCCAGGCGACCGGCGGTACCCCCTCCCGGTGCCGGGCGCGACTGCGGGCCACCTTGCCCCGCACAGCGGTTTCCCGTTACACGGCCGTTACATATGGGGCGGGGCGGACTGAGGTTTGCTGACGTCCGACGCGTTTGGTGGGAGCGTGCGCGGGGCGGCCCTCCCTGCCTCTAGTGTCTACTACCCCAGGCCCAGCCGGGGTGGGTCCTGGGGGCGAGGGACGGGGAGGCTCAGATCGGGTTCCGGCCTCGGCGGCATCCAGGGCGCTCGAGCCGAGCCGTTGCTAGGCGGACTTGTCGGCGACGGCCTCCTGCCCCCCCTCCGGCTCGGCGGCCCCGCGACGGGGTTCCTCGGTCAGCAGCAGCGGCTCCACGCCATCCAGGATGGACTGCTCGGTGATCACGCACCGCTTGATGTCGGGACGGCTGGGGACCTCGAACATGCTGTTGAGCAGCACGTCCTCGATGATCGACTTCAGTCCGCGTGCCCCGGTGCCCCGAGCCAGGGCGCGTTTGGCGATCGCCCGCAGAGCCCCCTCGTGAAAGGCGAGCTCGACGTCGTCGAGGGCAAAGAACTTCTGGTACTGCTTGACGAACGCGTTCTTGGGCTCGGTGAGGATGCGAACGACGTCGTCCTCGTCGAGGTAGTCCAGGGTGACCACGATCGGGAGCCGGCCGACGAACTCGGGGATCAGCCCGTACTTGAGGAGGTCCTCGGGCTGAAGCTCGCGGAGCAGCTTGGTCGACTCCTTGGTCCGCCCCTTCTTCAGCGGCTCACTGGTGAATCCGATCGCGCGCCGTCCGGTGCGATGCTCGATGATCTTCTCCAGACCGTCGAAGGCGCCTCCGCAGACGAACAGGATGTTGGTGGTGTTGATCTGGATGAAGTCCTGGTGCGGGTGCTTGCGGCCGCCCTGGGGAGGCACGTTGGCCACCGTCCCCTCGAGGATCTTGAGCAGCGCCTGCTGCACCCCCTCTCCGCTGACGTCGCGGGTGATCGAGGGATTGTCAGCCTTGCGGGCTATCTTGTCGATCTCGTCGATGTAGATGATCCCCCGCTCGGCACGGGCGATGTCGAAGTCCGCCGCCTGGATGAGCCGGAGCAGGATGTTCTCGACATCCTCGCCCACGTAGCCCGCCTCGGTCAGGCTGGTGGCGTCGGCGATGCTGAACGGGACATCGATGATCTTGGCGAGCGTCTGAGCCAGCAGCGTCTTGCCGCACCCGGTCGGTCCGACCAGCAGCACATTGGACTTCTGGAGCTCGATGTCGCTGTTGGCCTTGCTGTTGGCGATCCGCCGGAAGTGGTTGTACACGGCGACCGAGAGCACCTTCTTGGCGTGCTCCTGGCCCACCACGTGCTGGTCGAGGGAGGCCATGATCACCTGCGGGGTGGGCATCATCCCCGACTTGACCCGCTTCTGCGAGGTCGAGCGGTTGTCCTCCTCCAGCACCTCCTGGCAGAGGTCGATGCACTGATCGCAGATGTAGACGCCGGGGCCGGCAACCAGCTTGCGAACCTGCTCCTGCCCCTTGCCGCAGAACGAGCAGCGGGTGTGCCGGCGACGATCTTCGCGGTCGGTCATCTGCTCACCCGCATCGTGACGGCCTCAGCGGGCGGCGGCGCCGCCCCCGACCGCCGGGCCCTCGGCCCCGTCATCGTGGGATGAGCTCGCACCGTTGCCGCTCGTCCCCCGTGGCGATGAGCCGTCCCCGGTGCTCTTCGGCCGGGACTGGATGATCTCGTCGATCAGGCCATAGGTCCTGGCCTCCTCGGCGCTCATGAAGAAGTCGCGGTCCGAGTCGCGGGTGACCACCTCGATCGGCTTGCCCGTGTGCTGGGCGAGGATCTCATCGATGCGGGCCCGGATCCGGAGGATCTCCTGGGCATGGATCTGGATGTCGGCGGCCTGGCCGCTGAAGCCTCCGCTCGGCTGGTGGATGAGGATCCGGGTGTTGGGGAGCGCGAAGCGCAGCTTGGGAGCGCCGCCGGCCAGCAGCACGGCGGCCATGGACGCGGCTATCCCCATGCAGATCGTGCCCACGCGCGGCTCGACGTACTGCATCGTGTCGTAGATGGCGAGGCCGGCATACACCGACCCGCCCGGAGAGTTGATGTACAGCCAGATGTCCTTCTCGGGGTCCTCGCCGGTGAGGAAGAGAAGCTGAGCCATGACCACGTTGGCCACCTGGTCGTCGATGGGCGTGCCGATGAAGATGATCCGGTCCTTGAGCAGGCGGGAATAGATGTCCATCCCGCGCTCACCCCGGTTGGTGGTCTCGATGACGTAGGGGATGAGGGTCATTGCCAAGCCAGTATACCCACGGGCCGTCGCCGTGCCCTCCGGGTGCGGCCGGGAGCCGGCGGGGGCTCCGTGCCCGCCGCCGGGGCCGGCCTCGCCAGTTCGCCGGCGACCCTCTTCCCCCGGCCCCGCCGGGAGGATATTGCTGATACCTGCGCTATCATGTATAGTGACATTCACGGTCGGACGGAACCGAGGAAGGTGGGAGGGCGAACGCGCATGGCCCGCAAGTACAAGCCCGTGGAGCTGCCCCTGCGCAGGGTGCCGGTTGAGCTGGTGGACGAGCGAGCTCGATGCCCGGTGTGCGACGAGCGGGACTCCGGGGTGATCGGCCGGCTGGGTCTTCGACTGGTCTTCCGCTGCGAGCGGTGTCGGGTGCGCTTCTACCGTCCCCCGGCCGCGCTGCGCTTCGGCTGAGCCGGCGGCGCGCCGCTCGCCGGCCTCAAACGCTGCCCGCGGCGATCTCGTAGGCGCGCTCGGCGGCGGCACGCCGCACCAGGTCGGAGCGGGCCGCCGCGCGGAGGCGGCGGCGGTCGGCCGCGGAGACGCGCCGGCCCACCGCGATCCTCTCCACCTCGCGCTCGACCTGCAGCTCGTCGACCTCCAACTGCTCGGCGCGGGCCAGGGCGTCGAGGGCCAGCTCGAGGCGGACGTTGTCCACAGCGGCCGGACGCCGCTCCTGTCTCAGCTTCTCGATGCTGCCGCCGGTGTACTCCAGGTAGCGATCGAAACGCAGCCCGAGCTCGGCGAGGCGCATCTCCGTCGACGCCAGCTCGCGATCCAGCTCACGCTCGACCATCGCCGCCGGGACGTCGATCTTCACGCGCTCCCGCAGAGCCTTGAGGACGTCGGAATGGAAGCCCTCCTCGTCGTCGTGGGCGGCGGCCTCGGTCAGCCGGGCCCGGTAGTGGGCGCGCATCTCCTCCACCGTCTGCCCGTTCCCGTCCCGCTTGGCCAGCTCGTCGTCGAGGGGCGGAAGGGTGCGCTCGCGCACCGCGATGATGCGGGCCTCGGCCTCGACGGTGACCCCGCGCAGCTCCTCCTGCTGGTAGTCGGCGGGCAGGGTCAGGGGGAAGCTCCTCTCGGCGCCGGCCTCGAGCCCGATCAGCGCATCCACCAACCCGGTGATCAGCCGCTCGCGGTCCAGCTCCAGGTCGCGCTCCTCACCCCCGGAGAGCACCTCCTCCCCGCGTCGCATCACCAGGACGCAGCGCAGGACGTCCCCCGCCTGGGCCGGCCGGCTCACCTCGACGAGGTCGGAGAGAGCCCGCCGGACCCCCTCGACGGCGGAGTCGACGTCCGCCTCGGTCACCTCCGTGTGCCGGCGGTCGACCCGGAGCGAGAGGTGGTCGCCGAGGTCGACCACGGGGCGGACCGCGACCTCGGCGCTGAACTTCACGGGCTGTCCGCGCTCCAGGGTCCCGATCGTCAGCGACGGATCCCCCACGGGGTCGAGCTCCTCCTGCTCGACGGCGCGGCCGTAGAGGCGCGGGATCAGATCCTCGGCAGCCGCGTTGCGCAGTGCCTCCCACCCGACGACCCGCTCGACGAGCACGGCCGGTGCCTTGCCCGGGCGGAAGCCCGGGATCCGGAGCCGGGCTCCCAGCTTCCGGCTGGCTTCCCCGAGCGCCCGATCCAGGTCCTCGGGCGGGGCCTCGACGGTCAGCTCGACGATCCAGCCCGGTTTGCGCTCGACGAAGACGGAGAGCTCGGGGGTTGCGGTGGTCACATGGTCTCCTCAGGTGTCACGGGCCCACCCATTCTGGGCGACGGTGCGGGTGGCGGTGCCATCCGTACGCCGACCCGCGTGCGCGGGCCGAGAGTTGAACTCGGACGGGTCACCCCACGGGATCCTAAATCCCGCGCGTCTACCGGTTCCGCCACCCGCGCCGGTCGTGGCAGGTCCGGGGCGAGTGTAACACCGGCGATTGCGCCGATCGGACTGCCTCTCGGCGCCGCCGAGGTGGGCTCCGGCGGGCTCCCGATCACCGGCCGCCGTTCAGCCTGGTCGGCCCCGCGCGGCTGCGACCAACAGCCCTGGACATCCCCCTCGCCGGCCCCTAGGCTTGCCCTGAGCGGCCCTGCCGCCGGCCATCCATTGCCGCCAGCACGGAGGTAGACGTATGGAGCCAAGCCAGGAAGCCGCAGCGGTCGGGAACCCGCAGGAGACCGTTGCGAAGATCGACCAGAAGGCGTTGAGGCTGTCTGCGTTACTGCGGGAGATCGACAATCATCCCATCGAGCTGCCCCCCGAGCTGGTTGAGCGGCTCGATGAGATCCTGGAGATGCTGGCCTGCCGGGTGGCCGCCACCCGAGCCCTTCTCCGCCAGCCGGCGTACATGCCGCACGGGGTGGGCGTGGCCTAGGTCGGCCGCCCGCCAACTCCGAGCCTGACGACGGGTCTGTCCGGCGCCCAGCCGGGCAGAGGTCCGGGAAGTGCCGCGCCGGTCGCGGCCGGAGGGGGTGGCCGTGTCGTGCCGCCCGACGCCACCCCGGGGTGTCCCCGGCCGAGGCGGGGAGCGCGGCAGTAGAGTGACGCGTGCGCCGCAGCTCCCGCGGCGTGGGCGCACCAGGTGCCCTTCACGCACCCGGGTGGCGCGCCCGCGACCCCACCTCGAGAGGAGAGACGTCCCATGACGGCCACCAAGGAGCACTGGAAGAGCGAGCCGGACGACCACGACTATCCCGCTGCCGCCGACTACCTCAGCCTGCTGATGGACAAGGGGGAGGTGACCAATGCGGTCGCCGCCCTGCGCAAGGCCACCGTGACGCACGGCAAGGCGAAGGATCTGCTGCGGGCGAGCCGGCTGGCTCTGCTGCCCGCGGACAACGTCCACGTCAAGAAGGACCTCGCCAAGGTCGACAGCGGCCACCTGCTCTCCCCGGTGCTGCTGCTTCGAGGCCGCCTGGACGCCGACGTCCCGCTCACGGTCGCCGACGGCTATCACCGCATCTGCGCCAGCTACCACATCGACGAGGACGCCGACATCCCCTGCCGGCTCGTCTGAAGGCGGGCGCTGGGCGCCGTTCCGTTGAGGCTTCGTAGCTGCGCCGGTACGACACGCTCCTACGCTCGGAGCGAGAGCCGCAGCTCTCGCTCCTCGCTCCGTCACGCATCGTAATAGAGGAAGAACTCGTAAGGGTGCGGGCGCAGAGCCACCGGGTCGACCTCGCGCTCGCGCTTGTAGGCGATGTAGGTGTCGATCACGTCCGGGGTGAAGACGCCGCCCTTGAGGAGGAAGTCGTGATCCTCCTCCAGCGCGTCCAGCACCTCGGGCAGCGAGCCCGGCAGGTCCTTGACCTGCTCCGCCTGCTCGCCCTCGAGCTCGTAGAGGTCGGCCTCGACCGGAGCCGGCGGCTCGATCTTGTTGGCCACCCCGTCGAGGCCCGCCATCAGCATGGCACTGAAGGCCAGGTAGGGGTTGCAGGTGGGGTCGGGCGAGCGGAACTCCAGGCGCCGAGCCTTGGGAGAATCGCTGTAGGTCGGGATCCGGACGCAGGCGCTGCGGTTGCGGGCGCTGTAGGCCAGCTTGATCGGAGCTTCGTAGCCGGGAACCAGGCGGCGGTACGAGTTGGTGGTCGGCGCCGCGAAGGCGAGGATCGCCGGCGCGTGCTTGAGCAGGCCGCCGATGTACCAGCGCCCCATGTCGCTGAACAGGGCGTAGCCGTCCTTGTCATAGAAGAGGGGCACCCCGCCCTTCCACAGCGACTGATGGGTGTGCATGCCGCTGCCGTTGTCCCCGAACAGGGGCTTGGGCATGAAGGTGGCGGTGAAGCCGTGCTGACGGCAGACATTCCTGACGATGTACTTGTAGAGGAGGACGTTGTCGGCCATCTCGACCAGCGGACCGAAGCGCATGTCGATCTCGGTCTGCCCGGCGGTGCCGACCTCGTGGTGGTGGACCTCGATGTCGATCCCGGAGTCGATCATGGCCAGGACGATCCGGCTGCGGAGGTCCTGGAGCTGGTCGGTCGGCGGGACGGGGAAGTACCCCTCCTTGTGCCGAGGGCGGAAGCCGAGGTTGAATCCGGTGTCGCTGCCGCTGTTCCAGATCCCCTCATCGGAATCGATGAAGTAGTACCCCTCGTGCGCGTTCTGGTCGAAGCGGACGTTGTTGAAGATGTAGAACTCGACCTCCGGCCCCCAGTACGAGAGGTCGGCGACCCCGGACTTGGCAAGGTACGTCTCGGCCTTGCGGGCGACGTAGCGAGGGTCGCGGGAGTAGGGCTGCTTGGTCAGGGGGTCCCGGATGTCGCAGACGATCGCCATGGTGGGCACCTCGAGGCACGGGTCCACCATCGCCCGCCCCGGGTCGGGGAAGAGGAGCATGTCGCTCTCGTGGATCTTCTGGAAGCCGCGGATCGACGAGCCGTCGAACCCGATCCCCTCCTCGAAGAGCGCCTCGTTCAGCTCGCCGACCGGGATGCTGAAGTGCTGCCAGGTTCCGGGGAGGTCGGTGAAGCGCAGATCGACGATCTTGGTGCCGGCCTCTTTCGCCTTCTTGATGACATCCTTCGGGGTGGCCCCGGCTGCTGTTTTCTCGTCAGTTGGCATCCACTTCCCCTTGCATCGGCTGGCCGACGGCCCCCTCCCTTGTGGACAGGGCCCTGCTGTCACATCCGGCTGAGCCTAGCCGCTCCCGGGGCTGATCCGCCATGGACGGTCAGGACGAGAAGGGCTCCGGATCAGTTGTGCGCGGAGCACAAAAATCGACGGCTGGCTTTGCGATGAATGCACAGCCACGCCGCAGCGGCGAGAAGGGCTGCCAGCCGGAGACGGCGCCGCTCAGGGCACCGCGCTCGGCGTCAGGGCTCCTGCCGGGTCAGGGCCGGGGCTTGAGCTCGTCGAGGCGGGCCCGCGCCCCCTCCTTGTCCTTGAAGTACAGCTTGTTGATGTCGACGTAGGCGATCTGGGCGGCGGGGACGTCCTCCTCCGCGAAGATGGCGTCGACCGGGCATGGGTCAACGCAGGCGCCGCAGTCGATGCACTCGTCTGGGTCGATGTACACCATCCGATCGTCGTCGGTCTCGTGGATGCAATCGACCGGGCAGACCTCGATGCAGGACTTGTCCTTCAGGTCCACGCAGGTCTCGGTGACGATGTAGGTCATCGCCGGTGAAGTCTAGCAAAGGCCGGTGAGCATTCCCGGTCGCGGGGCCACGGCTTGGGGGCCCGGTGGGCCCCCCGCCCGGCACGGGGGCGGGAGGCCCAGGGAAGTGGTGGGCGCCCGTCACGGGTCAGAAGGCAGCCACGCCCTGGCCCTCGGGCCAGAACGGGAGGACGACCCTCCTGAGCGGCATGGGGACGGCGGCCCGCTCGGTGGCGTCCTCGACCCGAGCCGCGACACCGTCGCCGGCCAGCGGGGGGCGGTGGAGCATCGCGAAGCCGCAGTAGAGGGCGGCGAAGGTCAGGCAGCGGATCAGGCGCTCCGTCGAGGAGGCGGCACGCGTCGCCACCGCCGTGGCGTGCGCCCGCATGCTGTGCACGGCGGCGTCGCGGCAGGCTGAGGCCGCCTCCACGCGGCGCAGCCAGGCCGCCGAGCGGGGCCCGTGCTTCCAATGCCGGTTGACCTGGATGCGGGTGCTCAGCGATTCGAGGAGCATCGGCCAGAGAGCCGGGGCGCGGGGCGGGCAGCCCCTCCCGGCGCGCGGTGGGACCGCGCGCGGCCCACCCGCGAGGGTGCTCGCCAGGTGGGTCGCGTGGGCCAGCCGGTGGGCGAAGTCGACGGTCGAGTCCGCCCTCCTTCCCCCCAGCTCGATTGCATCGAGCGCGTCGAGGCCCACGTCGACCACGCTCTCCGCCACCCCCGCCATCGCGGTCGCCTCCGCGGCCCCGAGCCCACCCATGGCGGCGACCCCGGCACCGACCGCGGCCACCGCCGGCCCCAGTGCCATCACCGCGGCCGCCAGCGGGCTCTGCCGTTCCAGCCCCGAGGTGACGTTCAACTCATCGACGCGCAGCATCCGCCCCTGCAGCACCGGCAGCAGCGGCCGGCATGCCTGGCGAAGCTCCCCCGCCAATCCGGCGGCGGAGGTCGTGAACATCGCCGTGATGCGAACGTCGGGAGCGGGCGACGGACGTGCACTCATGATGGCGCCTCCACTGGGGCTCTTCAGAGGATGGCGGCTGAGGGTGACCGCGGCGGACACCGCCAGATCTCGCGATCCTACGGGCCGGCGGTCGGAACGCATATGGGCCAGCGGCACAATTGCGCGGTGGCCCGGCTTGTGCTCAGGCTCGAGCTGCCCCGCAGCGGTGGCCCAGCACCGCCACCGGTGCCCGGGACGGCATCAGATCAGTGGCCCCAGTGCTCCTGCTCGAGATGATGGATGGTCCCGGCGCCGCGCTCACCGGTCCGGATGCGCACCGCCTCGTCGACGGGCAGGATGAAGATCTTGCCGTCCCCGATCTCCCTGGTGCGCGCGGCGCCGACGATCGCCGATGGGGGATTCCGAGGGCTGACCGCACCAATCGCCGAGCCGATTTCCTGGGCGTCGGGCACAGGACCGCCGCGCGCCTCAGCCGGGCGGCGCCACGGCGGTGGTGTCCGCGACGGTTCAGCCCGCCGCCTGCAGCACGTCCCGGATGCGCAGGCAGAGCTGGAGGTTGAGGCGGGTGTCGGGGTCGCTGAGGCGCAGCCGTCCCACCTCCTCGATCCGCCGGAGCCGGTAGAGGACGGTGTTGCGATGCAGCTTCAGCGCCTGAGCCGTCTCGGTGGGGGATCCGTGGCACCGGAAGAAGGCGTCGAGGGTGCGCAGCAGGTCGCCGCTCCCCTTCTCGTCGTAGGCGATCAGCGCGCCGAGGCTGTCGCGGAGGAACTCGTGGAGCTCGGGGTGCTGGGCGACCGAGTAGAGCAGACGGTGGAGCCCGAGGTCGACGAAGCTGACCACCACGGCGGTGGCATCCAGCTTGAGGCCCATGCCCAGGGCCTGCTCGGCCTCGCGGTGTGAGCTGTGGACGCCGCCCAGGCCGTGTTTGGGACGGCCGATGCCCACCGCCATGGGGAGGTTCCCCGCCACCCCGCGGCAGTCGGCGGCAAGCTCGACGGCGGCCCGCCTCAGGTCGGTCTGCCCGGCGCCGGCGATGACCACCACCCCGCCCTGGTGAGCGGCGGCCAGCACCTGCAGCCCGCGCCGCTGGGCCCAGCGCTGAGCCGAGCGCACCCCGCTCTCGGGCCATCCCTGGGGATCGGGGGCGAGAGTGCGCGCGGACGGGCGCACCACCATGACCACGGACTCTTCACCGAGCGAAGCGCCCACCCGGCGGGCCCGCTCCAGCATCGACCCCTCGGAGCTGTAGGCACCGGTGAGCAGGGCGGTGGTGAACTCGCCCTCGAGGTCGTCGCGTGCGGCCAGGACCGCCCGCTCCCGGTCCAGCTCGATCGCGCACGCCGAGGCTGCCCGGGCGCAGCCGAGCCGAGCCAGCTGGCCCAGGTCGGCCTCGTCCCCCAGCACCGAGATGAAACCACCGATGCCATCGCGAAGGGGGATGGGCGCGACCACGCGGGCGATCCCCGTCACGCCGAGTGAGAACTCGCGGACCGGTGGGTTGGCGGCCAGCACGACGGAGGAGTTGGCAAAGCGCCGGATCGCGGCCATCTCGGCACCCCAGGGCCGGTCGCCGGCGGCCGGAGGCAGATCGCCGGCTGCATGGCGGAGCTCCCCCGCCTCGTCCTGCCAGGCGGCGGGAAGCCCGAGCAGCTCGGCGAGGCGCTCCACGATCCCGGCCGGGCCCGCGCCGTTGAGGGCCAGCTCCATCAGCTCGGTCTGGAGCTCCTGGGCGCGATCGTGAAGGGCGGTGCGCTGGTCCAGGATGAACCGGGTCGTGGCCTGCTGCACGTCGGCGAGGTGGGCCTGCTCGGGCAGCCGGAGCAAGGGGAGCATCAGACGATCGGCGAGCTCGACGGCCGGATCCGCCACCTCTCCGATGACCGCGGCTGCCACCCCGCCCTTCCCGGCGAAGCTGTCGAGGACCCGGGTGAGGTCGAGACGCTCATCGAGCAGCTTGATCGAGCGCACCGCGATGAAGGCGATCTCGCCGCCCTTGATGGCCTCGAAGGCGGGGGGGCGGGTGCGCAGCGACGTGGCCCAGTCGACCTGACGCTCGAGGCCCCCGCGCCCGCCGAGCAGCTCGGTGCCGGCGGGTAGGGCGCCGCGCCAGAGGTCCTTGACCGTGATCACCGCGGTCTCCCGGCCATGGCGCCGGAGCCTCCTGCGGTCATCAGGCTCGCTCCAGGTATTGCTCCTGCTCCCACGGCGTGACCTGGGCGCGGTACTCCTTCCATTCCAGGAGCTTGACCTCGAGGAACCGCTCCGACAGGGTGTCACCGAGCGCGTCGAGCACGACCTCATCCGCCTCGAGGGCGGTCATGGCGTCCTTGAGGTTGTCGGGGAGCAGTCCGACGTTGCGCCGCTCCAGCTCGACGTCGTCGAAACCGTAGAGGGACTCCTCCACCGGCGGTGGGAGGGCGAGCCGGCGCTCGATGCCATCCAGGCCGCAGCGCAGCATCACCGCGAAGGCGAGGTAGGGGTTGCAGGACGGGTCCGGACTGCGCAGCTCGACCCGGGTGACCTCGGGGCGACCCACATGGGGCACGCGGACCAGCGCCCCGCGATTGGTGCGGGCCCAGGAGACGAAGACCGGAGCCTCGAACCCGCGCACCAGCCGCTTGTACGAGTTGATCAGCGGGGCCAGGACGAGGCACATCCCCGCCGCGTGGTGGAGCTGGCCGGCGATGAAGTGTTTGGCGACGTCGCTCAGCCCGTAGTCGTCGTCGCCCGCGAAGGCATTGCTGCCGTCGCCGGCCCGGGTCAGCGACTGGTGGACGTGCATGCCGCTGCCGGGCTGCCCGAAGAACGGCTTGGGCATGAACGTCGCGGTCAGGGCGTGCTGCTGGGCTATCGCCCGCAGGGTGTAGCGGAGGGTGACCACGTCATCCGCCGCCTTGAGGGCGTCCTGGGCGACCACGTCGATCTCGTGCTGCCCGCTCCCCACCTCGTGGTGGATGGTGTTGACCCCGAGACCCATGGTGCGGAGATGCTCGGCCATGGTCTGCCGGACCGCCACGGTCGGATCGGTCGCGAAGTCGAAGTAGCCGCCGCGATCGTGGGGCGGCTGCACCGGCCGTCCCAGCTCATCCCGCTCGAGCAGGTAGAACTCGATCTCCGGTCCCACCCGATAGGCGTAGCCGAGCGAGGCGGTCCGCTCGATCGCCCTCCGCAGCGTTCCGCGCGGATCGCCGGCATAGGCGTCCCCCTCGGGGGTGGTGACCCAGCAGATCATCCGCCCGGTGGGCACCGGGGCCCACGGGAAGAGGGTGAAGGTGGCCGGATCGGGGACCAGGTACATGTCCGACTCGGCAGTGCGAGCCACCGACTCCACCGACGACCCGTCGAACCACACCCCGTGCTCGAGGGCCGCGGAGAGCTCGTCGGCGGGGATGGTCACCGTCTTCACCGAACCGGTGACGTCGGTGAACTGGAGATCGAGGTGGCGGATGCCGGCCGCCTGAGCCGCGGCGACGACGTCGGGAGTCGCGGGACGGGAGCGAGCGCCGGGCATGGACACCCCCTGATGGCTGCGGCCGCCCGTTTGGGAGCCCAGCTTCGTACTCTGCGCCCGAGGATAGCTGAGAAGAGGACCAACTGTCCACCGCCAGCCAGCCAGAATGCCGGATCAGCCTTCGATATCCCAGACGCGGAGCACAATAAGAGTTGACCGGACACCTCACCTTTCACCCCGGGCCGCCTCCATGCGTACGACCGGGGCAGGAGCGTCCGCACTGCCACGGCGCCCCGCGGCGCGGTGACGGAGGGAAGACGCGATGTCACAGATCGCGCCAACGAGTGCAAGTGCACTACAGCACTTTGACGCCCGTTGCTCTTGGGCCCCCGGTGACCGCCCCCGAGAATGGGCTCATCCCACCAACGTCTCAAAGCGAATGACCACGTGACCTCCCCCCGACCCACCCCCAGCACCCCACTCTCCCCGCCCTGCGCGCGCCCCTTCAGATCAGGACGCGCCAGGGCGGCAACCCTCGCCTTCCTGGTCGCCGGAGCCGGGCTGTTCGCCGCCGTCATCCTCACCGGGAGCCACGGCCCCCTCGGGCTCGACAGCCTGCGGGCGACCGGCGCTGCGGCGCTGGCCATGGCGGTCGCCGCCGCCGGGGCCACGGTTGCCGCGACCGGCACCCTGGCACTTCGCCACCCCGCCCCGGTGCCGCGCTCCCCCCGTCGCCAGACCCGCCGCGACATCGGTCAGCTCGGCCGCCCCGGTCGGGGCGGCAGCCCGCGCGGCGCGCATCGCAGCAACCGCCCGGACCGGATCCTCGAGGCGATGACCCGGATCAGCACCGGGAGAGACGTCGACACCGTGATGACCGCCGCAGGCGCAGCGGTCGTCGAGCTTCTCGAGACCCGCACAGCGTCCCCGGTGATCGTCCGGGTGTACAGGATCGAACGCGACACGATGGTGGTGGCCGGCGAGCACGGCGCAGCCGCCGGGTCCACCGTCGGGGAGAGCAACCTCCTCAGCGCCGATCCCCTCATCCTGGCTGCGGTCACCGGGGACCACACCCTCGCCGAGGCCGGCGCGTCCCCCCACCGGATCGCGAGCCCCATCCACGCCGGCACCGCGATCCGCGCGATGATCGTGGCCGAGCGACGCGATCGGGCGTTCCGCGACGACGAGGTCACCCTGGTAGACGGCCTCAGCGGGATCGCGACCCTGGCGGTCTCGAACCTGGTCCGGGCCCCGGGGCCGGCCGCGGTGCCCGAGGTGGCGACCGACTCGCTGACCGGGCTGATCGGCCGCGCCATGTTCGAGCAGCGCTGCAGCGACGTGCGCGACTCGTTCGCGATCATCGCGGTCGACGTCGACCACCTCGACCAGCTGAACAACACGCTGGGCCGGGAGGCCGGCGACGAAGCGCTGCGCTCGGTGGCTCGGACCCTCCTCGCGTCGACGCGGGAGCGCGACATCGTCAGCCGCACCGGAGATGACGAGTTCGCGATCCTCACCGTCGGCGCCGCCACGGCGGTCGTCGGCAGCGTCGCCGAGCGGATGCGTGCGGCGGTCGCCGAGCTCGTCGGTGGAGCCTTCCCGGCTCGGGTCAGCGTCGGCTGGGCGGTGGGCGCCACCGGCGAGGACCCCGCGACGGTGTGGGCTCGAGCCGGCGAGGCGCTCGGCCGGGCCAAGCGCGAGGGCCGCAACCGAGTGGCCGGCTCGATCACCGGCCGTCCGGCCGCCGACCCGGGACGCGGCTGGACCACGCTGCTCAGCCGGACCCTGGCCTCCCAGCAGATCCACCCGGTGTACCAGCCCATCGTCACCCTGCCCGACGCGCACATCGTTGCCTACGAGGGCCTCTCCCGGCCGATCAACCTGGATGGCGCCGAGAACGTCGAGGAGTTCTTCGCGACCGCCCAGCGGCTGGGCGTGACCAACGAGCTGGACTGGATCTGCCGCCGCGCGGTGGTCCGGGGTGCCGAGGGCATCCGGAGCGACGCCCAGCTCTACCTCAACATCGACCTCTCCGCGGTCGCCGACGTCGACGAGGACGTCGACCAGATGCGCAGTCTGCTGCGGTGGATCGGGCGGCCTCCCGCCAGCGTCGTGCTGGAGATCGCCGACGCCGATCGCTTCACCAACCTCGGCCAGCTCTCGGCCCGGGTCGACGTGTACCGTCGAGCCGGCTTCAAGATCGGCATCGACGACACCGGGCGGCCCGGGGTCGGCCTCGACCTCCTCTACGCGACCCGCCCCGAGGTCATCAAGATCGACGCCGCGGTCACCAACCGCTGCTTCGACGGGGAGGCGAGAGCGCTCATCTTCGAGTGCATCGCGCTCGCCGAGCAGATCAACGCCGACGTGGTCGCCGAGGGGATCGAGAAGCTGAGCGTCGCCGCCGAGCTGATCCGGTTGGGCGTGACGCGTGCCCAGGGATTCCTCTTCGGCAGGCCGGAGACGGTGAGCGCCCCGAGCCGGGAGCTGGAGGGGGAGCCGGCGGTTCTCCGGGCGATCGCCGCCACACGCTGAGCTCAGATCATGGCGGGCGGCGGGGCCGGGGAGTGCCGGCCCCGCCCGCCCAGCGGCCACACGCAGTCCGCAGAGGATCACCGACCCGGTCACAGACAGGCTCGGGATCTCCTTCCACGAACCTTCGCAGACGTGAGCGAGCGGCCGCTTCCGAGCGGACTACAATGGCGCGGGGCATCAGGCGAGGCATCGGAAGTGACCCTGAGGCAGAGAGAGAGCGCGACCATATACGACGTCGCCCATCGCGCCGGTCTCTCCATCGCCTCGGTTTCTCGGGTCCTCAACCAGCGAGGCAAGCCCACGGTCGACACGCGTGAGCGGGTCATGAAGGCGGTGCGTGAGCTCGGTTATGTGCCTGACGGAGCGGCGCTCGCGCTCTCCCGCGGACTGAAAGAGGTCGTCGGCGTGGTGTTCCGCCGAGGCGAGCAGGCCGGGTTCGCGGGCGAGGACGAGAGCCCGCTCTTTGACGAGATCGTGAATCGAGGCATCCAGACCTCGGCGCACCTGGTCGGCTTCGACGTGCTCATCTCCCTGGTCAGCGGCGGCGATGCCGCGACCCGGCTGCAGGTTCTGGCGCGCAAGGCGGATGGGCTGATCATCCATGACCGCGTGATCTCGGCGCCACAGCTCGCCCGCCTTGCCGCGCTGACACCCATCGTGACCCTGGCCGGCAAGCCGACCCCCGGCGTGCTGAGCGTGCGCTGTGACAACGAGGGCGGAATGCGAGCGCTGGTGCGCCACCTGGCTCTCGATCACGGCTTCCGCAGCTTCGGGTACGTGTCGGGGCACGTCGACAGCCCGGACAACAGAGCCCGTGCGCGCGCGGTGGCGGTGGAGGCGGGCAGGCACGGGTGTCAGCTGCACCAGGGCCCGGAGTGGGTCGGCGACTACAGCGCAGCCGGCGGGGCCAGGGCGATCTCGGCGCTCCTCGCAGCGGGGGCCAGCCTGCCGCGCTGCATCATCTGCGCCAACGACCAGACCGCTCTCGGGGTCATGCACGCCCTCGACAGAAACGGCTTCCAGGTTCCGAAGGAGGTGGCGGTCACCGGCTTCGACGATCTGGCTTTCGCCCGCCACCTCCGGCCCACGCTCACCACCGTTCGCCAACCGATCCGAGAGATGGGGGCAAGTGCCTTCGACCTGCTCCACCAGGTCATCGTCGGGGGCGGGGCGGCTCACGACGTCCTCCTCCCGGCCCTTCCCGTCCTCCGGGAGAGCTGCGGATGTTCCACAGCGTGATCGAGCGCGCCTCGGCCTGAAGCTTCTCGGGAGATCGCGCACGTGCTCCAGGTTCACGTGTAGAAGCTGGAGCAGGACTTCCCCCGATGCGGGTGCACCCGCGGACAGGGTTCCGCCAGCTCCACCTCGGTGGCGCCGGGCGATTCGCTCGACCACCCGGGCCCGACCGTGGGCGAGATGGGCGAGCAGGACCTCGCGGGGATGCCCCGGGTCATCCGGGTGCCCCTACCCCTCGTCGAAGCCCCAGTAGACGTCCAGACGCCGCACCTGACCGGTCCGCTCGAAGATGGCGCCACTGGTCGCGCGGTCCAGCGCCAGGCCGGCGATCACTCGAGAGGGCCCCTCGCGCGGAGTGAGCTCAATCCGTGGCGGCCCCGCCCGATGCGCGACCACCGGGACCTGGCAGGTGGTGAAGGCCAAGCTCCCGACCTCGAGACGGAGGTCGGCCTCCCGGCCATCGACGTCGATGAATCGGAAGGTCCGCCCCTCCGACAGGAACTCCGCCCGGGTGGCCGTTTGCGGCTGGAAGATCAACCGCCCCTCCGCCACCCGCACACCCATCTCACCGAGCCGGATGATCAGGTCCTCCTTGACCTGCCCGGTCATCCCCGGCTGCTGCGCCCCGGCGAAACTGGGTGTGTGTGAGTAGGGATCAAGCGGCATGGCGCCGTGCACCTCGGGAGTCTTGTGCAGGCCCAGCCCGTCGCGGATTCCCGCGTACTGCCTCCGCAGCCGCTCCGCGAGGACCGCCTCCCCGGGGTCCTGCCCGACCGAGGCCAGCACCTCCTGAACCGCCAGGAGCAGCTTGGAGACCATGTGCCAGTAGATGCAGCCGAGACCCTCGTACTTGTAGAAGGCCCCGGAACGGCCCGTGAACGCCCGATGATGGAAGACGGACTCGTACAGGGCCACGATCTCGGCGACCTCCGCGTCCGACAGGCGACGCTCGGCCAGAGCCTGCTCGAGGAGGTGGCGGTTGTGCAGGTCGGCGCGGAAGTGGACGACCCCGTTAGCATCGCGGACCACGATCAGGTCGTCGCCGCGTGCAACCATGCTGGCCACGACCTTCGAGCCCAACACCGCCTCCGGGGCCAGGTTGTTCTTCTCGAGGAATCCGGGAAGCTTGCGATCGGGGTAGAGCAGGTAGCTGTCCTGGTCGGCGCGATACAGCCGGCTCTCGCGAAGCGCATCGAGGACGTCGGCGCACTCCCGCGGGCCGAGCGCGCCGGACCCCAGCACCGCCACCTGACCCTCCAGCATCTCGTCGAGACGGCGGATGGCTATCCCGTCCTCCGCGACCTCCATGAGGTTGTAGGCGTGGTACAGGCCGTCGCCACGCCGGTTCGCACGAATCGAGTGGTCGATGTGACGCAGTGTCACGTCGCAGAAGGATCCGAGCTCAGGGACGCTCAGGAAGGCTCGCTCATCCGAGAATCCCCCCGTGTACAGCCGCTGTCGATAGTCGCTGCCCGCCGCGCCGAGGGCCTCGAGCACCCTCCTGCGCTCCTGGTCGGAGATCGGGTCGCCAGCGCACGCGGGTTGCCGTCCGAGCACGCCCGCCACCTGCCGGAGAGCATCGGCCACCTCCGCCGACACCTCGAAGCCCCCGAGCTCGGTCGCTCGAAACAGCCTCTCGCAGAAGGCCACGAGACGGCGCAGCTGGCAGAGCGTCACGACCGAGACGCCATTTCCGACCAGCGCGTTGTTGGCGTCGTTCCACTCCGGTCGCTGAGTGTTCATCCAGACGCCGGCCTCTGGTATGTAGTTGAACAGCCTCGCCAGCATGCAGATGAGGAGCTTCTCTGCCAGATTCGCACGGTAGGGCAGTCCATCAGGCCCGGGAAGGAGCTTCCCGTCGGAACCGAGGCTCGCGGAGCGACCCCGGATCCGGCGATCGAGGTCGGGGTCGAAATCGATCGTGCTGGCGGGGTCGCGCAGCATCGCCGTGTGGGTCCTGATTCGATAGGGGAGGTCTGCATACGCGAAGACGCGTCGATCCAGCAGCCGTCCGAGGGCATCGAGATGATAGCGAACCGAGACCTCGAGCAGTCGCAGCAGGTAGACGACCTGATGGTCGCCCCAATACCCGATGTGCGACCACGGATTGGTCGGGTCCACCACCTCCCAGTCGAAGCCATCGCGGGCGATGTGGTACGGGTTGTAGCCATCGGCCGTCGACGCGTCGAGGAACTTGAAGAGCATGCTCTCGACATAGCCCGGGAATGACAGGGCCAGCGCCTCCCAGTTCTGGAAGATGTCGCGCCAATTCCCCTCGTAGTTGAGACGCCGGCCACCGTCCGCGGCCTTGAGCTCGATGGAGAACGTGTTCCAGGGGCGGCTGGGGTCGCCGTGCCGGCGACTGAAGGTCAGCGGCAGGTACTCGTTGACCAGGCGCTCCAGGTCACGGTCCTCGGCGACGCGGGGCAGCTCGAGCAGGCTGCGGTGCGAGAGCTCCATGGGAAGCTCGTCCAGAAGGGTGGCGCACCGCGCCGACACCTCCCGGCTGGCTGAGAGGAGGTACGCCCTGAGGTCCGGGCTCGAGATCTGGTATCCGCGGTCAGGGACGCCACCGCGCATGGCGTTGAACAGGGCATTGGAGAAGTGCCGCCAGCTGGCCAGCTCGTCCCCGGTGAGCTGGAGGCCGTCGACGCTGGCCACGAGGCGGATCAGGTTGCGGGTACCGAGCAGGATGTCTCCTTCCAGCTCGGCGTGGAGGTCGGCATCCGACCTGAGCAAGCGGATGAGGTCGGCAACCGAGGTCGCGTCCCGTCCCACGTCGGCGACCACACTCCACTCGCGCTGTTCGTGCTCCGAGAGCGCGATCTGGGCGCCGACCAGATAGGCGCCTCGCCGGCCGCGGATGAAGGTCTCGTCCTCGATCTCCCGGCCGTCGCGGAACCGGTCCAGCTGTGCCGAGCAGAGGAGCCGGCGGGCTGGATCGATGCCCTCGGACCAGACCGTGGTCGTGCGCAGTGCCTCGTTCGGCTCATTGCGGTCAGTCGGGATCGCGCTCAACCGAAACAGGGCCAGCCCGCTCGAGGAGTCGAGCTCACTCTCCTTGTAGGCATCGGCGAGGGTGCTGAACTCCATTTGGAATGCGCGGGTCAGGCCGTCGGGCAGCACGTTCTGGATCCCGTCGACCACGTCGAGCTCCACCGCCCCGGGCGCCAGGTTGAGGATGGTCGCGCGCCGGACGAAGCCAAAGCGCTCACTGGTCATCCAGGCGGCGGCGAAGGACAGGCCGAGGTCGTGGTTCACCTCCTCGAACACCACCCTGTTGCCGTAGACGCTCTTGGCGACGCTCCGGGTGATCTCGTAAAGTCCCGCGTATCGCGGGGAGAACGGCTCCCAGAGCTGAACCCGGCTCCCCCGCCTGACCCGCAGGACGGTCTTGCCGCCCACCTGGTCTTCACTGTCGTGAATCCGGTCGTCGGTCTGGTACGGGAACAGCGCGTGGTCGGGGTCGCCGCGCCCGGCCGTGAGGGCGCCGTTGCTCGACAGGAAGATCCAGTGGTTGGAATCGCTGACCATGCTCATCAGAAAGGGAGGCATCGCATCGTGATTGGCGATGCGATAGAACACCTCGCCACCGATCTCGACCAGACCCCCCACCGGATGAGCGGCTCCGAACTTGAGGCGTGATCTGCCCACATACTGGCGGGTCATCGGTCCCCCCTGGTGGAGCAGCACCGCTCGATGCCGGCCGGGCGGCGAGCGCCGCCGCCCTGCCCCGTGCGAGCCGCCGCAGACGGGGGTGCTGCCGGACCCTGGGATGTGCTCGCTCGCGACACAGGCTCAAGGATACGGTCGCCCCCGACCGGCAGCCTCCTTCACTGCCCCGGGAAGTTGAGATACGCCGCTCCCCCGACGACCCGAAGAGCGCGCGGCTTCAGACTGGCGCGGATGCGCGCTCGGGCCGGATCGTCGGCCGCGATGAAGGCGAGACCCGCCAGGGCCGCCCCCACGACGGGCAGCGCGGTCGAGATGACGATCCGAGCCTGCGGTATGGCCTCCGCAAGGCTGCGGCGAATGCGGATCACGGTGGGCCAGTCCTCACCACCGGCCATCGATCCGGAGAGCACGGTGTCGAACCCCTCGGCGCCGATCCCCAGCTGGCCGGCCGCGGCCACCACGTAGCGAGCCACCTCATCCGCCTGGGCGTCGAGCAACGTCTCGGCGACCTCATCGTGCAGGGCGGCTGCGTTGATGACGAGAGGCACCACCTCGAGCAGGTGGTCCTCGGCGATCTCACCGTCATGGAACGCCTGGGCGACCTCTCCGGCGGTGGCGCGGCCGAAGTACAGAGCGATGCTCCGGACCAGGGCCGTGGGCGATCCGCGACCGTCCTCGGCGCGGACGGCGGCGGAGATGCCGGCGATTCCCAGGGAGTGGCCGTCGCCCGAGTCGCCGCTGAGAGGGCCGAGGCATGCGAAGCGCGCCCGGGCATCGGACTTCAATCGACCCACGCAGTTGATGCCCGCCCCGATGAAGACCGCCACCCCCTCTCCCTTGCCGTTCGCCGCCCAGAGGCTCCCGAACACGTCATTGGCAACCTGTGAGCACGCCGACCAGCCACGGGCCTCGATGGCCTGGATGACCCTGGCCTCGGCCGCAGGCGAGTTGAGGCCCGCGAGGAAGTACACGCCGACCGCGGCACGCGCCGGGCGCGTGGCCACACCGGCGGCGATCCAGGCTTGATCGATGACCTCCCCCAGGCGATAGAGGGAGGTTTCGAGCCCCAGCAGGTCCGGGGAGGCCCCGGGCCCCCGCACCGCCCCTCGGAGGCTCCCGTCCTCATCCACGACGGCAACGTCGGTCTTCGTGTTGTCGCCGGCCACAGCGAGGATGGCAAGCTCCTCGCTCATCGCCGGCCCACCCGCTGATGCGTCACGATCTGGCGCCTCCACTGTTGTGCTTGGTCAAGTCCGACCCGCTCGGCACAGCTCCTCTCCCGGCGCGCCGGTGCGCGTGCGGTAAGCGCTTACCCGCGAGATCCTAGCACCGCCCGAAGAGGGATGCAAGTGGCCCACCTGAAGCGTGTGGGCGTTCTGAGAGAACGTCCGTCCTAAGAGTTCTGTGACTTTGTCCTCTCATGGAGGATTCGGTCACCTTGAGCCACGCCGAGCAGCAGCGCCGTCTGGTCCTCAATGACCTCGGGGAGGGGATCAGACGCGTCCGGCAGGTGCTGGCGGGGACGGGATCAGACGCGACCGGCAGATGCTGGCGAAGAGCTCGGCGCTCGGCTTGGGACGGCGCTCCAGGGTGTCCCGGTCGACCGCGACGAGGCCGAATCTGGCCGTGTACCCCTCCAGCCACTCGAAGTTGTCGAAGCCGGTCCAGTAGAGGTAGCCGCGCACGTCGGCACCGTCCGCCATCGCGTCCACTACGGCCTCCAGGTGATCGGTGAGGTAGCCGGGCCGCAGCCGGTCGTCCTCGTCGGCGACTCCGTTCTCGGTGACCAGCAGCGGCAGGTCGAGCCTCTCCCAGAGCGAGACGAGTGCCCGGTGCAGCCCGCCGGGGTCGATGGCCCAGCCCAGGCTGCTGCGCGGCAGCGAGGGCTCCGGGTCGGGGCTCACGAAGAGGCGGGTGGGAGCCCGCCAGTCGAAGCGCACCCGCTCGTCGGTGTAGTAGTTGAGCCCCAGGTAGTCGAGCGATCCCGCGAGCCCGGGGACGAGCTGACCGGCACCGCCGGGAGGGAGGAGCCGGCCCCGGATGCAGCAGTGCAGGTACCAGCGATTGAAGATGAGGTCCGGCAACCACGCCACCAGAGGGGCGGCCACCGACGCCGGGCGCGCGCGGAAAGGACGCTCGTGGTGGGCGATCGAGACCAGCGTGGGCCAGCCGTGGTTGCCCCCGACCCGGTGCAGCGCGGTGGCGGCCGCCGCGTGCATCCGCAGCAGCCCGGCTCCCGCCCGCAGGGCGAGGGCCAGGGACCGGCGATGGGGCGGCCACGCCCCCTCCGCGTAGGCGAGGGTGAAGAGGACGTTGGGTTCGTTGATGGTCACCCACCAGCGGACGTCCTGACCGAAGGTCTCGGCGCAGGCGGCCGCGTAGCGGGCGAAGAGGCGCGGCGCCTCGGGGTCGAGCACGCCGCCGCGGTCGGCGAGCCACACCGGGAGGGTGAAGTGGTGGAGGGTGACCACCGGCTCCATGCCCAGCCGGCGGCAGGTTCCCACCACGTCGGCATAGTGGCGGAGGGCGGAGAGATCGAAGCGTCCGGGCTCGGGCTCCACCCGCGCCCATTCCACCGAGAACCGCTGGGCGCTGTGGCCCATGCCGGCGAGCATCTCCAGGTCCTCCCGATAGCGCCGGAAGTGGTCGATCGCCAGCTCCGCCGAGCCTCCGTCGCCGATCCGCCAGGGCTCGTCTCGCTCCATCCGCATCCAGTCGTTCCAGAGCCCGCCCTCGACCTGGTGGGCAGCGCTGGCGGTGCCGAGCAGGAAGCCCTCCGGGAGGCGCCTCGGGGTGCGCCGGACCGGCACCGGCCCGCCACCTCGCGGGGGGACCGAGCGGCGCCGAGGCATGGGACGGTCGACGCTCAGGCCGGGGGACGCCGGAGGACCAGCCGGGTGCACCCCGCCTGGTCCTCCTCGATGACCTCACCCCCGACCTTCCGGCTCCAGGCCCGGATGCCGAAGACCTGCTCGGACACCCTGGTCAGCACCTCGAGGCGGTCCCCGGGCGCCAGGCTCGCATAGGCGTGGCGCACCCGCCCCAGAGCGCTGTCGCCGCAGTCGTCGTCGCCCGATGTGAGGTCGAGGCGCCGCGGCTCCATGATGGTGGCAGTCTACGTCCGCCTCCGGCGAGCCGGACCGCGGGCCGATGGCCCCCCCGCAGTGGCCCTCCGGTTGGGGAGAGACAGCAGGGGGGAGAGACGGCAGGGTGGTTCCGCGACGCCGCGCCGGGGTCGCCTCTCTCGACCCTAAGTCGCCTCTCTCTCGACGGGAACGCCGACCGCGTTGCCCCATTCGCTCCAGGAGCCGTCGTAGCTGGCGACCCGCGGGTATCCGAGCAGATAGGTGAGCACGAACCAGGTGTGCGAGGACCGCTCACCGATCCGGCAGTAGGTGACGATCCGCTTGTCGGGGGTCACTCCCCTGGCCTGATAGAGGTCACGGAGCTGCTCCGGAGGCTTGAAGGTGTCGTCGTCCTGGATCGCCTGGGACCAGGGGATGTTGACCGCACCCGGGATGTGGCCGGCGCGCTGGGCACCCTCGTTCGGGTACTCCGGGGGCGCGGAGATCGCCCCGCTGAACTCCGCTGGGGAGCGGACGTCGACCAGCTCCTGGCCGGGGTCGCCGAGGATGGCGCGCACCCCGGGGAGGAACTCGCGGAGGCCGCCGACGGGTTCGGGAAGCGGATACCCGGCGGGCGCGAAGGTGGGGACGGCCTCGGTCACTGGCCGGTCCTCCTCGAACCACTTGCGCCGGCCTCCGTTGAGCAGCCGGATGTCGGAGTGCCCGTGGATCCGGAAGGTCCAGAAGGCGAAGGCGGCGAACCAGTTGCGCATGTCGCCGTAGAGCACCAGCGCGGTCCGCGGGGTCACCCCGAGCCGCCCCATGAGCCCGGCGAACTGCTCCGGTGAAAGGATGTCGCGGCGGACCTGGTCGTTGATGTCCCGCTTCCAGTCGACGAGCGCGGCGCCGGGGATGTGACCCAGCTCATAGGCGGACGCGGGATCCCAGTCCACCTCGAGGATCCGGACGTCGGGGTCCTGCAGGTGCCCGGCGAGCCAGTCGGTGCTGACCAGGACCTCGGGATGCGCGTAGTCGGCCACCGCAGCTCTCCTCTCACAGCGCGATCAGCGCGATCGTCGCAGAATCCCGACGATTCTAATCAAGTTTCCATGCCGGGGCGAGGCGGGCCTGCTCGGCGGCGCCGCCGAGCGGGGGCGAGCCCCTCGGCGACCGGAGCGGTCCCCGCGCGGCCTGCCGCGCGGGGAGTAGGATTGCGCGGCCCGCAGCGCTTGGGGAGAAGAGCGATGGAGACGATGTCCGCGGCGGTGAGCGCGCCGCTCGACGAGACGGAGGTGGGGGGTACGGTCGACCTGGTCACGGAGCGACCCATCGTCCTCCCGCGTCAGGACGGGCCACGCGCCCGGCTCGAGGAGTTCCTCGGCCGCCGCCCGCTGCTGGTGCCCGGAGTTCTGGTGGGGGTCATCGCCCTCCTCCTGCTGAGTCGGGGACCCCGGATCGTCGTGGTCAAGCCACCGGCGGGACACGACTCGTAGCGGGACAGCCGGCCACACCGCGTCCGGCTGGGGCGGGCTTCACCCCCCGATGCCCAGGGCTGTGAGCAGAGCGGCGTTCTCCGCGGGTGTGCCCACCGTGATGCGGAGCCGGTCGGAGTGATCGCCGCCGGGGAAGTGGCGCACCAGGATCCTCTGCTCGCGGAGCTCGGCGGCGACACCGACCGCATCACCCCCGGGGGGCCGCCCGAGGACGAAGTTGGCCTGCGACACGCCCACCTCCCAGCCGGCCCCGCGCAGGGCGGTGGCCAGCCGTTCGCGCTCCTCGATGACCATCGCGACGATGCAGCGGTGGTGCTCGCGGTCGGCGAGGGCCGCTTCGGCGGCGGCGAGCGCCAGCCGGTCGACGGGGTAGGACTCGACCACCGCGGAGAGGTCGTCGATCAGGTCGGGGTGGCCGAGCGCGTAGCCGACCCGCAGTCCGGCGAGGGCATGGCTCTTGGCGAAGGTGCGAACCACGAGCCAGTTGTCGTGGTGGGCCAGCAGAGGGACGCAGGACTCGGGGGCGAAGTCGCAGTACGCCTCGTCGATCACCACCACCGAGTCGACCTGGCCCAAGAGCCGCTCGACCGCCAGGGGCGGCACCCAGCTCCCGGTCGGTGAGTTGGGGTTGCAGAGGAGGCGCATCACGGCGGGGGTCGTCGCCAGGGCCGCGGGCAGGGGCTCCCCGTCAGCCAGGGGCACGGCGGCGATGCGGGCGCCGCCCAACCGCGCGAGCACCGGCAGCAATGAGTAGGTGGGACGGGTCAGCACCACGGTGTCACCGGGGTCGGCGAAGGCTCGGAAACAGCTCTCCAGCACCTGGTCGGCCCCGTTGCCGACCATCACCCCCTCCGCGGGCAGCCCGTGATGGCGGGCAAGCGCAGAGCGCAGTGGCTCGCCCTGAGGATCCGGGTAGCGATGCAGCTGCTCGACGGCACCGCTCACCGCCGCCGCCACCCGGGGGGACGGTGAGAGCGGCGACTCGTTGGTGTTCAGCTTGATCCAGGTCGTGCCGTCCGGCGGCTGCTCCCCCGGGAGGTAGCCGAAATCGGGGCCGAGGGATCGGCGCCGGTGACGCGACATGGTGGCGAGTATGCGGGTAGAGGCCCGGTGCGCTGACCCGGAGGAAGGTCTCCGATTCGGACGAAGCGGGAAGATACCTCCGGGCCGGTGCACTACCCGGAGATGACCGCGTCGACGTCCACGGTGGCTCCGGCGGCGCCGAGGGGCACGAGGTTGCCCTCCACGGGGGTGCCGTCGACGACCAGGTGGCACACCCGGCCGGTGGTCCCCTCCGGCTTGCGGACGGTGATCCGGAAGGTGGATCCGCGGAACCGCCGGGTGGCGGTGAAGCCCGGCCAGGCCGCGGGGATCACCGGGTCGATGCGCAGCCCCTCGCGCTCCGGCCTGATTCCCAGGATCCACTGGGTGATGGCCACGTAGTTCCAGGCGGCGGCGCCGGTGAGCCACGAGTTCTTGGCCTCACCGTGGGTTGGGGCGTCGTGCCCGGCGATCATCTGGGCATAGACGTAGGGCTCGCAGCGATGCACCTCGCTGATCGCCTCACGAACGGAGGGATTGGTCCGACGGTAGACCTCGAAGGCGCCGTCGCCGTCGCCGGTCATCGCTTCGGCGATCATGATCCACGGGTTGGTGTGGCAGAAGATGCCGGCGTTCTCCTTGTATCCGGGGGGGTACGACGAGATCTCGCCGAGCTCGATTCGATAGCCGCTGTACGCCGGTTGCTGCAGCACCACGCCATGGTCGGTGAGCAGCCGCTCGCGCACGCTGTCGAGCGCCTGGCGTGCCCGGCCGTCGTCGATCCCGACCCCGGCCATCACGCACATCCCCTGGGACTCCACGAAGATCTGACCCTCGTCGCAGACCGAGGACCCCACCGGGTTGCCGAAGAAGTCGTAGGCACGCCGGAACCAGGCTCCGTCCCAGCCGTGCTCGGCGATGGTCGCGGCCATCGCATTCACGGCGTCGAGCAGCCGGTCCCCCTCCTCGCGCTCACCACGGCGGCCGACGATGGCGGCCAGCTCGCGGGCGGCGAGCACGAAGAGACCGGCGATGAAGACCGACTCGGCCACCCCGCCGCTGCGATTCCGGGCGATCTGGAACGGCTCTCCCGGGGTGTCGGAGAAGCAATTGAGATTGAGACAGTCGTTCCAGTCGGCTCTGCCGATCAGCGGCAGGCCGTGAGGTCCGAGCCGGGCCAGGGTGTAGGCGACGCTGCGGCGCAGATGGTCGAGGAGAGGAGCCTCGGAGCCGTCGGCGTTGTCGTACTGGACCGCCTCGTCGAGGATGGACTCGTCCCCGGTCTCGTTCAGGTAGGCGGCGACCGCCAGCACCATCCAGAGCGGATCGTCGTTGAAACCCGAGCCGATGTCGTCGTTGCCGCGCTTGGTGAGCGGCTGGTACTGGTGGTACGCGCCCCCCGTGCTCAGCTGGGTGGCGGCGATGTCGAGGATCCGCTGCCGGGCCCGCTCCGGGATCATCTGGACGAAGCCGAGCAGGTCCTGGTTGGAGTCGCGGAACCCCATCCCCCGGCCGATCCCGAACTCGTAGAACGACGTCGACCGGCTGATGTTGAAGGTGACCATGCACTGGTAGGCGTTCCAGGTGTTGACCATCCGGTCGGTGTGCTGGTCGGGGGTGCTCACCTCAACGTGGGAGAGCAGCTCGTCCCAGCGCGCGCGCAGCCCGCGCAGGCCCTCCTCCACCGTCTCGGGCCGGAGCCAGCGCTCGATCACCGGCATCACCGTCCGCTTGCTGATCACCTGGCTCCCCGGCGGGTCGAACTTCTCGGCGACCGGATTCTCGTGGTAGCCGAGGACGAAGACGACCTCGCGTTCCTCGTGCGGTCCGAGCTCCAGACGGACGTGATGCGATCCGTGCGGGGCCCAGCCGTGAGCGATCGAGTTGCCGGCGCTTCCGCGCTCCACCGCGATCGGCCGGTCGAAGCCGCGGTAGGGGCCCAGGAAGGCGTCGCGCGCCGTGTCGAAGCCGGCCAGCGGCTCGGAGCAGGCGAAGTAGGCGAAATGGTTGCGCCGCTCTCGGTACTCGGTCTTGTGGTAGATGACGCTCCCCTCCACCTCGACCTCGCCGGTGGAGAAATTGCGCTGGAAGTTGGTCGCGTCGTCCTGGGCATCCCAGAGGCAGAACTCCACGGAGGAGAACACCGAGAGCGGGCGCCGCTCACCGGTCAGGTTGGTCAGTCGCAGCCGCCACACCTCCAGCGTCGTCTCCGAGTGGGACGCAGTAGAGGGTTTCCGCCCTCACGCCGCGGTGGGTGGAGGCGATGGTGGTGTAGGAGAGGCCGTGCCGGCACTCGTAGTCGTCGAGCGCGCTCTGGGTCGGCTGCCACGACGGCGACCAGCTCTCGCCGGTCGCGTCATCGCGCAGGTAGATGTAGCGGCCACCCAGGTCGAAGGGGGCGTTGTTGTAGCGGTAGCGGCTCACCCGGCGCAGCCTCGCGTCGCGGTAGAACGAGTAGCCGCCCGCGGTGTTGGAGATGATCCCGAAGTACTCCTCCAGCCCCAGGTAGTTGATCCAGGGAAGCGGAGTGTCGGGCCGAGAGATCACGTACTCGCGGCGATCGTCATCGAAGTGTCCGTATCGCAATGCCAGGTCCCCTGCGCCAGCCCGATAGCCGATAGTCCAGCCGATCGCCGCCCGGAAGTTACCACCCCACCGCCGGCCGGCATGTCTCGTTCGCCTGCTCCACGCCGCTTCTTCGACGCTCACGTCGCGCCGCAGTCGAGGCAGGTTGCCGCGTGGTCAGGCGAAGACGGCCACGCAACTCACCGGAGCCACGAGGCCGTCCCGCCCCAAGGTCGGTGACCCGGCCGGCGCGTTGCCGGCCGGGCCCCGCCCGCCCACCCCGGGAGGTGGGCCCTATTCGGTTGTGGTCACCGACCGACAGGTCGGTGGGATCCCCTGATCCTTAGGAGGTCACCGGCTTAAGCTGCATGAGGATGTACGGAATCTCCGGGTCGTCCGGGGAGGGGTCCATGTACGGGTTGCTGGCGCTCGGCCACCCGGTGTAGTGAAGGGTGCTGTAGACGTTCCAGTCCGCGCCGTAGAGAACCGGGGCGTAGGGGACGTCGGTGGCCATGATCCCTTCGAGGGTCTGGATGGCAGAGGCGATGGTGGCCTGCCCGGCCGAGGTGGTCGGGTCGGCACCCTCGTACTGCTGGATGGCCGTCTGAGCAGCCGAGGACTGGAACTCAGCGTAGTCGCCGGCCGCACAGTTGAGAGCGGCAGTGCAGTTGACGCTGTAGTCGAGCCAGTTGTCGAGCTGGACGAACGGGATGTTGCCGCCGTTGCCCCAGTGCAGGGCGGTCTGGAAGTTGCCGACGTTCATGGCGTCCTGCCACTGCGAGTAACCGCCGGACGCGTTGTCCGTGGTGACGTTCATGCCTTCGGCCTGGAGCTGACTCGAGATCTCCTGAGCGTCCGCCCAGTAGTCCGAGAAGGCCTCGGGGTCCCAGATCGAGAACTTGATGGTCTCGCTGCCCTTGGTCCAGCAGGCAGTGGGGGTCGCGTCGGTGCAGTTGGCCTCAGAGGAGGTGCCCCAGCCGGCCGGCGGGGTCCAGCCATCGGCCTCGAGGACGCTCTGCACGGTCGGGCCGCTCCACCCGGCAGGTGCGCTGCTCGAGGTGGCCGCGGAGTCGGCCGGCAGGTCGTTGGCGTAGGTCGAGTCAGGGTAGGCAGTCTGCTGAGTGGGAAGCAGCCCGCCCGCCGAGGTGGCCGCCGCCTCGTAACCGGACTCTCCGATCGAGGAGAGCACGCCGCGGTCGATGCCCAGGCTCACGGCCTGACGGACCGCCTGGTCGTCGATACCGGTGGCGCCACCGTTACCGGACGCGAGGTTGAAGTCGAGGGTGACCGTGTTGCCCGACGCGAACCAGACGTGGTTCGTGTTCGGGTTCAGGTCGATGTAGTTGGCCACGACGCTCGGGATGTCGTTACCGGCCCAGTCGAGGGTGCCGTTGTCGAGAGCCTCGGTCGCCGCGTTGTTGGTCGCCTCGTTGGGGACGACGATCTCCGACTCGGGAGGCTTTCCCTCGAAGAAGTATGGGTTGGGCTTGAACTTGACGGCCTGGGTGCTGAAGCTGTCCAGCATGAACGGGCCGGTGCCCACCGGGGTCGCGATCGTCTCCTTCGACGGGTCAGTGGTGGCCGGGAAGGCGCTGGCCTGGGTGATGAAGGTGCTGCCCAGGATCGACCAGAGGTTGGTGTACTGCGGGGTCGCGAACGTCAGGGTGACCTTGCTTCCGCTGACCGTCGGGGCCGCGCTCTGAGCCGGCACGCCGCTGTAGTCGGCGGCCGGGAAGGCCTTGATCACAGCGAAGGTGTTGGCCACGTCATTGGCGGTCATCGTGGTGCCGTCGCTGAACTTGACACCCGACCTGACCGTGATGTTGAGGGTCGTGCCGCCGGTCCCGAACGAGTATGCGGTCGCCATCCATGGGTGCATCCCGGACGGCGTCGGGTTGAGGGCGTCCATCTCGTACAGGGGCTCGTAGACCAGGCTGGTCATGTTCAGCCCGTGGGCCAGCGAGCTGCTGTCGTACGGGTTGAAGTCCTGGACGAAGGTGGTGCCGGTGGTGGCTTCCTCGTACAGCGTCGGCCCGACCGCTGTCGTGCCGGTGCTCGACGAGGGCGATGTCGTCGACGAGGTGCTGCCGCACGCTGCCACCCCGAGGGCGACCCCGGCGGCGAGTACCGCAATCTTTCCTAGATTCATCTAGTTACTACGATCTCCGTGACGCACGGCCCGAGGGGACGTGCACTGCTGATGGAATGTCGCCGACGGATCTGAGCTCACGAACGGCGGTCGCACCCGGTGATCTCCCTCTCCCGGGAACGGGACGATCGCCTCCGCTCGCCCTTCGGGGCCGGCGGAGCCCGAAAAGCTAAGCCATCCTCCATCCTCCTCAGTCCTCCTCTGGGTGGTGCCGATCAGGTGATGCGGCCGCGGGCCGCTGGAACATGCCGTCCGTGGGCGCCGGGGCCGGCTCCGCCTCGGCGTCGACCCGGCGCTGGGCCGGGTCGACGTGGAGCCAGCAGTTGGCGGTGTGCCCCGCGGCGACCGTGACGCTGGGTGGTGCCTTGGCACTGCAGACCGCCATGGCGTGGGGGCAGCGGGGGTGGAACCGGCAGCCGCTCGGCGGAGCGATCAGGCTCGGCGGTGCGCCGCGCCCCGCCAGGCTCGGGGGCTCGGCGCGGTCCGGGTCGGGGGCCGCGGCGAGCAGCAGCTGGGTGTAGGGGTGGGCCGGATCGTCGGTCAGCCGCGCGCTCGGCGCCGCCTCGACGACCTGGCCCGCGTACATCACCACGATCGTGTCGGCGAGGTACCGAGCCGAGGCGATGTCGTGGGTGACGTAGAGGATCGCGAGGTGCTCGCGGTCGCGGAGGTCGGCGAGGAGGTTGAGGATGCCCAGCCGGATCGAGACGTCGAGCATCGACACCGGCTCGTCGGCGAGCAGGACGCGAGGCCGGACCGAGAGTGCGCGGGCGATCGCCACCCGCTGTCGCTGTCCACCGGAGAGCTCGTGGGGGAACTTGGTGGCGAACTGTGCGGGCGGCTCCAGGGCGACCCGGCGGAGCAGGTCGGCGATGACGGCGTCGATGTCCTCGCCGGCGAGGTGGTGGATCCTGAGCGGCCGGACCAGGTCGTAGCGGACCCGGTGCACCGGGTTGAGCGAGGCGAAGGGGTCCTGGAAGACCATCTGGACCTGCCGCGCATAGCTCCGCGGTCTCCCCGCCGGCACCGGTTCGCCGTCCAGCAGGACGTCGCCGGCATCGGGATTGATGATCTTCGCCAGCATCCGGGCGACCGTGGTCTTGCCCGATCCGCTCTCTCCGACCAGGGAGGTGACAGTGCCGGCGGCGAGGGCCAGCGAAACCTGCTCGACCGCGAAGAGGCGGGCGTGACCGGAGAACATCCCGCGGCCGCGCTTGACCGCAAAGTACTTGGTGAGGCCGCGCCCCTCCAGCACCGGACGGACCGACACCGGCTGGGTCGCGGGCTGCGCGGCGGCGAGGCTCATCGGGTGGCCCTCCGCGCCCGGGTACGCTCATCGGCGGGTCGCGGACCCCGGTTCGCGGGATCGGGAAGGTCCAGCTCCGCAGGGACGGTCGCGTCGCCGGAGTGGAGCCAGCAGGCCGCCTCCCGGCCGGAGCCGTCGAGCTCGACCAGCGCTGGCGCCTCCTTCCTGCAGCGCTCCATGGCCCACGGACAGCGGGGGTGGAACGCGCAGCCCGAGGGCAGGGCCCGCAGGTCCGGGGGGGATCCGGGGATCCCCTCCATGGAGCGGCGCTCCCCGTGCATGGGCGGAAAGCAGTGGAGGAGACCGTACGTGTACGGGACCCGTGGCGACCGGAAGAGCGAGGCCGCCGACGCCCGCTCCATCAGCCGGCCGGCGTACATCACCACGATCTCGTCGGCCAGCTCCACCAGCAGTGAGAGGTCGTGGGTGATGAAGAGGGCGGCGAAGCCGAGCCGGTCGCGCAGCCCCATCAGCTCCTCGAGGATCTCACGCTGGGTCACCACGTCGAGGGCGGTCGTCGGCTCGTCGAGGATCATGACCTGAGGCTCGAGCGCCAGGGCCATGGCGATCATCGCCCGCTGGCGCATGCCGCCGGAGAGCTCGTGGGAGTAGCTGCGCAGCCGGTCCCCGGTCATCCCGACCATCTCCATGAGCTGGACCCCGCGATCCCACCTCTCGCTCTCGCTGAGCTGGGGCCGGTGGACCCTGAGCAGGTCGTCGAACTGGGCCCCGATGGTGATGACCGGGTTGAGGGCGTTGAGGGCACTCTGGAGGACGACCGAGATCTCCGACCATCGCACCCGTCGCAGCTCCGCGTCCCCGGCCCTCAGCAGATCGATGGTCTCGTGCGGGCCGCCGGCCGCCTCCGGTGTCGAGTGGAAGAGCACCTCGCCGCCGGTGATCACGCCGGGGGCCCGGAGCAGCCGGATGGCGGCCATGGCCAGGGTCGACTTGCCACTCCCGCTCTCTCCGGCGAGCCCGAGCACCTGGCCCCGCCGCAGCACGACATCGCAACCGACGACCGCATGGACGGCGTCGGCGCCGAAGCCGTAGTCGACGCTCAGGTCGTGGATCTCCAATACCGGGTCGGCGGCCCAAAGCTCGGGCGTCAGGGGGGCCGGCGTAGGGGCGGGGCGCGGGGTGAGGCTCACCGGAGGCTCCGCACCGCGCCGTCATCGGCGCCGGCGAGCGCCGGTGCCGTCCGGCCGGGGGCGGTCGGCTCGCCGACCACCGGGGTGAAGCCGAGGGTGGAGCGGAACGGGATGCCGGCGCGGCGAGCCGACTTGCGGGTGAGCCCGGCCGCGCGGAGCCGGGGGTTGATGAACTCGTCGAGCCCGAAGTTGAGCAGCGCGAGGCCGGTCCCGACCAGGGCGATGCAGATGCCGGGCGGCAGCCACCACCACCAGTAGCCGGTGTTGACCGCGTTCTGGTCGAAGACCTGATTGAGCATGATGCCCCAGTTCCACGGCCCCGGCGGCGAGGAGGTCGGCGAGCCCGCCAGCCCGAGGAAGGCGAGGGTGACGTAGGCCCCGATGGCGTAGAGGGTGGTGAAGAGGAAGGACGAGGCGATGATCGGCAGCAGGTTGGGCATCACCTCGGCGAGGATGATCCGCAGCCGGCCCTCGCCCGAGACCCGGGCTGCCTCCACGAAGTCGCGGTTGCGCAGCGACAGGGTCTGGGCGCGGAGCACGCGGGAGCCGTAGGCCCACCCGGTGACCGCGACGATCAATCCGATGACGATGACGCTCGTGTCCGCCCCGGGGACGTAGCTCGCCAGCACGATGAGGAGGGGAACTCCCGGGATGGCCAGGAAGACGTTGGACAGGAGCGACAGGCCCTCATCGGCGTTGCCGCCCAGGTATCCCGCGCTGACCCCGACGAGGATCGAGAGGGCGGTGGCGACCAGCCCGGCCAGGAAGGCGACCACCAGGGTGGGCCGGGACGAGGCGAGCAGCTGGGACCAGACGTCCTGGGCGTAGAGGGTGGTGCCCAGCAGGTGGGCGCCCGAGGGGGCGAGGGGCACGATCAGGGGGACCTGGGTCCCGGGGATGCCGTTCTTGCCGATCTGACCGATGCACTGGCCGGGCCCGTACTGGCAGGTGACCTTGACCCAGCTTCGGTTGATCTCGTTGGGACTGTAGGGCTCGAGCAGCGGCCCGATGATGGCCAGGATGGCGAAGACGCCGAGGATGATCAGCCCGACGATGATCTTGGGGGACCGTGGGAACCGCAGCACCCGGGACATCCGGGACCCGGGCGGCGGCCCGGCCGCGGTGACCAGGGTGGTGACGTCGGTGGTCATCGGGTCAGGCCTCCTGGCGGGCGCGTGGATCGATGAACGCGTAGACCACGTCGGCGATCAGGTTGGCCGCCAGCACCACCAGCACGATGACCACGAACACCCCCTGGACCAGGGGATAGTCGTGGTTGACCACCGCCTTGAAGAGCAGGAAGCCGATCCCCGGATAGCTGAACACCACCTCGACGAGGATCTGGCCGGCGACCACCAGGCTGATGGCCAGCGAGAAGTTGGAGACGCTGGGCAGGATCGCGTTGCGGGCCGCGTACCAGACCACCCGCCGGTTGGGCAGCCCCTTGGCCCTCGCCACCAGGACGAAGTCCTCGTCCATGGTGGTCAGCATCTGGTTGCGCATCCCCAGGATGAAGCCCGCGATGGAGGCCAGCACCACCGTGACCGCGGGCAGCAACCCGTGGTCGATGATGCTGCCGATGTAGCCCAGGTTCCAGCCCGGGGTCTGGCTGATGTCGTACGGCCCCTGGTTGGGGAACCACTTGAGGATGGTGGCGAACAGCTCGACCAGGACCATGGCCAGGAAGAAGTAGGGGATGGCCTGGAAGAAGGTGGCGCCCGGCACCACCCAGTCCAGCCGCGAGCCGCGCCGCCAGCCCAGCACGATCCCGATCAGGGTGCCGAGCACGAAGCTGATCACCGTGGCCACCCCGAGCAGCCCGATGGTCCAGGGCAGGTAGGTGCCGATCAGGCTGCTCACCGGCTGGCTGCTCTCGAAGTACGAGATCCCCAGGTTGCCGTGGAAGAGGTTGCCCCAGTACTGGATGTACTGAGCCAGCAGGGTGCTGTGGTTGCCGATGCCGAACTCCAGCCTGATGGCGTTGACGCAGCTCGCGTCGCACTGGCCGCTGGCGGTGCGCTGGGCCAGGGCGGCGCCCACCGGGTCGCCCGGGACCATCCGGGGGAGGAAGAAGGCCACCGTGATCGCCACCCAGGCGGCCACCACGTAGAAGGCGATGCGTCGGATGACGAAGCGCACGGTCAGCTGGCCTCCCCGGTGAGCAGGGGCGCGACGGGGGCCGAGGAGAAGCGCACCTCGAGCCGGGTGGTCAGGAGAACCTTCCGGGGCGGCCGGTCGGGGGAGTGGATGGCGTCCATCAGCAGCCGCGCCATCTCGCGGCCCATCTCCTCGATGGGCTGGCGGACGCTGCTCAGCGGCGGCTGAAGGTCGGCCGCCATCGGGTCGTCGTCGTAGCCGACCACCGCCACGTCCTCGGGGACCCGGCGCCCCGCCTCGGCGAGCGCCTGCAGGACGCCGACCGCCATCAGGTCGGAGGCGACGAACACGGCGTCGAGACGGGGCCGCTTGATCAGCAGGAAGCGCATCGCGCGGGCACCACCGTCACGGGTGAAGTCACCGGCCTCGACCAGGGCATCATCGTTGGGGAGCCCGGCGGTGCGCAGGCCCTCCTCGTAACCGCGCAGCCGGTCCTGGCCGGCGGGGACGTCCTGGCGCCCGGTGACGGTGGCGATGGCGCGCCGCCCCCCCGCGGCCAGGTGGGCCACCGCGCGAGCCGCCCCGGCCACGTTGTCGACGTCCACGTGGTTGAACCGATCGGCCTCGGTGGGGCGGCCGCCGATCACGACCGGGATGCCCCGGGAGGCGAGCCGCCCCGGGAGCTGGTGCGAGCTGGGCAGGGAGACCAGCAGGGCGCCGTCCACGTGACCTGCGGCGATGTAGCGCTCCACCCGGTCGGACTCGGGTGCCGACTGGGGAGCCAGCAGGATGAGCTGCATGTCCCGCGAGGTCAGGACGTCCTCCAGCCCCCGGATCAGGCGCGGGAAGAACGGGTCGCCGAAGAGGAGGGTGGTGGGCTCGAAGACGACCAGGGCGACCGCGTCGCTGCGCCCGGTGGCCAGGGCGCGACCCGCCTGGTTGGGCACGTAGCCGAGCTTGCTCGCGGCGCGCTCGACGGCCCGCCGGGCGTCCGGGCTCACCCGAGGGTCGGAGGTGAGCACACGAGACGCCGTCGCGCGCGAGACGCCCGCCACCTGGGCCACCTCTTCCAGGGTCACCTTGGCGCTGTGGAGATCTTTCATTGGGAGCGGTCCCACACTGTAGGGACGCCCCTGAGGGGGTGTCAATCACCCCAACGGGTGATTGGCGACGGCACTCACCCCAGCGGGTGATGCCCGCCCCGACGGCTCTCCAGGAGCGCCGGGAACGCCCACTGCACCCGTCGAAGGCTCACTCTGGATCTCAGCTGAAGGGGACGACAGCCTCGCCGCGGCGCGGTCAGGCGGACCGGTCGGGTCGCGATGGGGTCGGTGGCGGAGGCGCGGCGGGCGCGGGGGCGGCGCCGCCGGAGCCGGCCGGCACGAGCCCCAGGGCGCGCGGCAGAGGGGGTGTCGTGGGAGCGCGACCGCGCCGTCTGGAGGTCGCCGGCTCGTCTGTCGCGGGGGTCCGGCTGCCCCGCTCCCGCCGCCCGGTGGGGGCCGGGGCCGTGACCACGACCGTCGAGACCTCCTTGAGGTCCCCCGCCATCGTCGCCTGGCTTCCCGACGCCAGGGCCAGCTCCTGGGCGGTGGTCGACACCTGCTGGCTGGCGACCCGCACCTGCTCCATGGCCTCCACCACCTGTTCGGTGGCGGATTGCTGCTGCTGGGTGGCCAGCCGGATTCCCGAGCTGGCCTCGGCCACGTGCTCCATCAGGCTGAGGCCGTCCTTGAGCTGCTCGGCTCCCTTGTCCATGGCGAGCACCGTGGCGTTGGTCTCGACCTGGACGCTGGTGGTGATCTGGGCGATGTCGGCCGCCAGCGTCTTGGACCGGTCGGCGAGCCGCCGCACCTCGTCGGCGACCACCGCGAAACCGCGGCCCGCCTCGCCGGCCCGAGCGGCCTCGATGGCGGCGTTGAGGGCGAGCAGGTTGGTCTGGTCGGCCAGGTCGTTGATCATCGAGAGGATCCTGGTGATGTCGCGGACCCGGTCGGTGAGGCGCAGGGTCCGCTCCGTGGAGGTCAGGATGTCCTCGCGGGCGCGCTCCAGCTTGTCCCTGGTCTCGGCCGCCTGGGTGGCGACCCGCTCGACGGTCTCCGCGATCTGCCCCGAGGTGCGTGCCAGCTCCTCCATGCTCGCCGAGGTCTCGGTGGCGCTCGAGCTCTGGCGGGCGGTGGTGGCAGCGAGCTGATTGGATGCGACCGCCAGGCGGATCGCCGAGTTGGAGAGGTCGGTGCTGGTGCCCTGCACCCTCCCGATCAGACCCTCGAGACGGGCGACCATGAGGTTGAAGGCCTCCCCCAGGGTGGCGACCTCGATCGCCCCCGAGGGCGCGACCCGCGCGCTGAGATCGCCACCGGAAACCCGGCGGGCTGCCCGTGAGAGGGCCCGGATGGGGCGAACCTCGAATTGGGCCATCCCGAGCGAGAAGAGCGTCGCCAGCACCAGGCCGACCGCGAGGACGAGGAACCCCGAGTTGCGCAGGTCGGTGACCCCGCTCAGCGCCTGGCTGGCCGGCTCGCTGACCAGGATCGCCCACTGGACGTCCGAGGCCTCGGCGTAGCCGGTGATGGTGTCGGTTCCATTGATCGTGATGCGCGAGGAGCCGGAACGGCCGGCCCCGGAGAGGGCGGCGGCGATCGCGGCGTTGTTGACCTCGGTCCGCAGCGCGCCGCGGGCCAGCATCTGCTTCGAGGTGAGCGAGGCGGGGGCGCCCATGGTGGTCGTGTAGAGGAGGTGGTGAGAGGAGTTGACAGCGGTGACCGAGACCGACGCGCCGCCGGCGCCGGTGACCCCGGAGAGGAGGCTGGCGAGCTGGTTGCTGCCACCGCCCCCTCCGCTCCACGGCTCGAGGCCGATCACCCCGATGAGCAGACCGCTGAACTGCAGGTTGTTGGTGGCCGCCGGTGCCGCCATCAGCCACTCGAGGTCACTGCCGGACGAGTTCAGGGTCACGTTGCCCGCGTAGGGCTGGGCGCCCTGGAAGACGCCCTCGACCCAGGGCTGCCCGACCACGGAAACCTCGCCGGCGGTGCCGGTGGCGGCGATGGGGGTGCCCGTCGAGTTGACCAGCTCCAGCTCCGAGAAGGGGTCGTTGACGGTCGCCTTGTCGATCAGCCCGATGGCGGCCGGGGCGCTGACGGGACCGGCGGTGTTGATGATGGTGGCCAGCTGGGTCAGCTCGCGCTCCCGGTCCTCGACCCACGAGTTGACCTTGCTCGACACCTCCTGGGCCACGCTCTGCACCCCGTCCGAGGTGGCCGTCGTGAGGCTGCCCTCGGCGATGTTGGCGAGCACGAAGATCATCGATCCCATCACCACGACCGAGATCGCGAGGACTCCGGCGACGAAGCGCGTGAAGTAGCTGCCGCGCAGGCGATCGAGACGCGATGTCGCCGCTTTCAGCATGTCCACATCGCCGTATCCGCACCCCGGCTGAGGTCAGGCCGGGCTCTCGGGCGGCCAAGCCCTGACCGGCGCATCATCTCGCTGCCCCTGTGACAGCGCCGCTGCACCGTGCCGAAGGTGAGTGACGGGCGTCGACGGCAGATTCGTGTTTGTCACGCGCCGGATGCCAGCCGCGACAGCTTCGCCACCGGCGCATCACATCGCCAGGCGTGTCCCGGTGCCCGCCGGTGGGAGGGCTTCGCGACGAGGGCTGGTCTGTCGCTCAGCCCCCCCCGGCTGGGAATCCGGTATCGATCTCCGCCGTCGGGACCCCATCCCATGGCCACTCCGGTGAGAGCGTTCCCACACTCTAGACGCGCCGCTCCGTGCTGTCAATTGGTCAGCGCCAAGCTTGCTCCGGAATGGCGCTCCGCCGGCGTCCGGAGCAGCCTGGCGGCCTCCCCGAACGCCCGCGCCCGGTCAGGCGACCGCGGGCGGGGCCGGTGCCCCTCCGAACGTGGCCAGGAGGAGAGCCTCCAGGAGCAGCCGCGGCTGGGCGTAGGTGGCGACCTCGGCCCCGGCCCGCAGCAGCGCGTCCAGGATCCCGCCGATGTCCGCCGGCGAGAGCGCTCTCGCCCACGCCTCCGCCTCCCGGCTGCGGCTGCGCAGGCGGGCCAGCTCGGGCGCCCCCGCCGCCCGGACCGCCGCGTCGCGGACGAAGGCCGCCCAGATCGCGAGGTCCACGAGCAGCCGCTCCCGACCCTCGACGCCGGCTGCGGGGGTGAGCTCGACCGCCGCCTCCAGGGCGGCGGGAACGCCACCGCCGCCGATGGCGAGGAAGCGGTCGAGAACCGCCAGCTCGCGGCTCAGGGCCTCGGGGTCGCCGGCCAGGCGCAGAGCCCGGCCCGGACGCCCCGCCCCCAGGTCCGCGGCCAGCTCGGAGGTCACCGGGTCGACCCCGTGGCGATCCCGAAGCCAGGCCTCGATGGGGTCACGCTCCACCAGGCTCAGGCTGAGCCGCGCGCAGCGGGAGACGATGGTCGCGGGCAGGCGCTCGGGAGTGTGGGCCGTGAGCAGGAGATGGGTTCGCGGAGGCGGCTCCTCGATCGTCTTGAGCAGTGAGTTGGCCGCCTCCTCGGTCAGCCGATCGGCCCGGGCGAGCACCGCCACCCGAGCCCCGCCCGCGTAGGGCCGCAGGCTGAGGAATTCCTGCAGGCTCCCCGGGTCCCCGCCAGCCCGCACCCGCCGGATCGAGATGCGCTCGTCGGGCGAGTCCTCGAGCCAGAGATCAGGGTGGCTGGTGGGGTCACCGGGCCAGGCGCCCCGCGGCAGAAGCTCGGCGGCCAGATTCAGCATCAGGGTGGTCTTGCCGACCTGGTCGGGCCCGGTGACGAGAAGCGCGTGGCCGAGCTGCCCAGTGTCCAGGGCGCTGCTGAGCCAGGCGACGGCGGTGGGGTTGCCGAGGAGGTCGCCGAGCGCCACCCGCGCAGTGTACCCGCCGCGCCGCCGGCGTCTCGCCCCGCCGGCCCGGCGGTGAGCCCCGGCCCCCGGGGGGCCGCCACAATGGCCCCGATGCCCCCGGAATCGATCCCCACGACCGCCGCCACCGGGCCCTCGCCCGACCACCGGGCCCGCCGTGGTCCCGGCGCCCGGCAGGTGCCGTGGGACTGGACCGACGTGGCCCTCTTCTTCACCCTCTTCTTCCTCGGCCTCACCCTGCTGTCGGGGATCCTCCTCAACCCCGCGGTCGAGCGCTTCGGCCGCGGCCTGGTCCACGGCCTGAGCGCCCAGCAGCAGACCGCGCTCGGGAACTTCGTCGAGCAGACCGCCGTCTATGCCCTGGCGATGATCATCGTCGCCGGCTTCGCGCTCGGACGGCGCCACGCCCGGCTGGCGGACCTCGGATGGCGAATGCCCCGGTGGCGCTGGCTCGCCGTCGCCGTGGTGGTGAGCGCCGTTTCGCTGGTCGCGCTGACCTGGCTGCTGAACGTCGAGGCCGGGCTGGTCCACGTCCAGAACGCCCAGATCGCGACCGTCCAGAGCGAGTACGGCCAGCAGATCGGCATCGCCCTGGTGATGTTCGCGGTGGTGGCCCCGCTCGCCGAGGAGACATTCTTCCGTGGCTTCATCTACGGCTGGATGCGCCGGCGCCTCAACGTGCCGGCGGCGGCGGTCCTCTCCGGCTGCTTCTTCGCCGCCGCCCACGTCAGCTGGGGGGTGACCAGCGAGGAGATCCTCTTCCTCCCTCTGGCCCTGCTCGGCACCGCCCTCGCCCTCCTCTATGAGTACTCCGGGTCACTGCTCCCCGGTGCGGTCGTCCACGGCATCTTCAACCTGGTGGAGGCGCTCCAGATCCTCTGACCGGCGCCCGCCCGGATGCGTTCAGGGCGCGGCGGGCGTGCCCGGAGCCGCGGCGGCGGCGGCGGTCACGGCGTCCCGGACACCGTGGTGGACATGGTCGATCCCCACCAGGGCCAGCACCCCGTAACGCTGGAGGAGGTCGTGGATGTCCTCGACGTGGGCCAGGTGGACGGCCACCGAGCGCCTCCGGAGGTCGCGCAGCAGGGTGAGCAGCACCTGTCCGGCGGTGTAGTCGATGTCCGAGACCGGCGAGAGGTCGAGCACGACCCAGGAGACGGGGTGCGGGGCGGCGGCGACCAGGTCCAGCACCCGCTGCCGGAAGCGGTCGGCATTGGCGAAGAAGATGGTGCCGTCGAAGCGGTAGGCGATGCCGCCCGGGAGGGTCTCGGCCCCGGGGCTGGCGGCCTCGGGGATGAGGGTGCCGGGGGCTCCCGCGAGCGGCACCATCACCGTGTCCCGGGGACGGTAGGCGTGGCGCACGAAGTCCAGCACGGAGAGGGCGACGGCGAGCGCGATCCCCTGCTCGACGCCGATCAGGACCACCACCACGGCGGTGAGCGCGGCGACGGCGAGCTCGTCGCGGCGCAGCCGCCAGAGCTCCCTGAGGTGGGGGAGATCGATGAGCCGGATGCCGATGACGAAGACGACGGCGGCGAGAGTCGCGTCGGGCAGGAAGTGGAGCAGTGCGGTCGCGGCCACCAGCACCACGACGGCGATCAGCGCCATCACCAGCTGGGCGAGCTGGGTCCGCGCCCCGGCGGCGTCCACCACCGCCGTCTTGGTCGGGCTGCCATTGACGCAGAAGGCGCCGGTGACGCCCGCCGCCAGGTTGGCGACGGCGAGACCCACCAGGTCACGGTTCTCGGAGAGGGGTTCCTCGCGCTTCTGGGCGAAGCTCCGCGCGGTGGCCGCGCTCTGGGCCAGGATCACCACGAAGATCGAGGCCGCGACCCCGGCCAGCCCGGGCACCTGGCCCCAGGTGACGTGGGGGAGTCCGAGGGGCGGGAGCCCGGCCGGCACCGACCCGACGATGGCGACGCCGTGGCGGTCGAGCCGGAGAGCGGCGGCGGCGATGATCGAGACGGCGACCACCACCAGGGTGGCGGGAATCCGCTTCGACACCCGCTCGAACAGAAGGATGACGGCGACCGCCAGGATGGCCAGCACGGCGGCGGGGATCACGAGGTGGTCGAGGGAGGTCAGCACCTTCCCCATCTGGTTGACCACGCTGCCGCTGGCGTGGATGCCGAGCATGCTCGGGAGCTGGGTAAGCGCCACCTGAACGCCGACGCCGCTCAGGAATCCGACCAGCGCGGTCCGGGAGAGGAAGTCGGCGAGGAAGCCCAGCCGGAGCACGCGGGCCACCAGCAGGTAGCCGGCGGCCAGCAGCGCGATCACCCCGGCGAGACCGACGTACTCGGGGCTCGCCGGCTTGGCGATGCCGATCAGGGCCGCGAACATGATCGCGGCGGTCGCCGAGTTGGCGCCCACCACCAGATGCCGCGACGATCCGATCAGGGCAAAGACGATGACCGGGAGCGCGAGGGTGTAGATCCCGGTGATCACCGGCATCCCGGCAATCTTGGTGTAGCCCATCGACTCGGGGATGGCCACGGCCGCGAGCGTCGCCCCGGCGATGACGTCGGCGACGATCGTCGCCCGGGTGGTTCCGGCCAGTCCCTGGACGAGCGCCAGGGGATTGGCCCGCTGGTGGGGCGGGGCAGGGGTGGCGTCAGTCACCGCGCGAGGCAGTCTAGTGCACTGGCCCCAAGCTGGCTTTCCGGTTCGCCGGCCAGGCTGCGGTTGGGGGGCGGGCCGCGTCGCACCACCGCCGCGATCAGGAGTTGGTCGGGGCCACCCGGCGTGCCTCCCGCCACACCAGCCAGATCCGCTGCAGGGCGGTGAGGTTGGTGAGCACCGCGAGCACCCAGAGCGCGGGTATGAGCAGCGGCGGCACCACCAGACCGGCGACGGTGATCACCACCCGCTCGGGACGGGCGAGCAGGCCCCCGTCGCAGCTGAACCCGAGCGACTGGGCCCGGGCGCGCACGTAGGAGACGAGCAGCGAGCCCCCCATGGCGACGATCACCAGCATGGCCGGGAGCTGCCCACCGCTGCGGGAGACGAAGTGATAGAGGAGGGCGGCGTAGGTCACGATCTCGGCGTAGCGGTCGGTGGTCGAGTCCAGGAAGGCCCCGTAGCGGTGCACCCGGCCGGTGACCCGGGCGACGGCTCCATCCAGGATGTCGAAGAGGCCGGCGAAGAGCAGCACCAGGCCTCCGGGGATGAGCCAGCCGAGACCGATCAGCACGGCGGCGCAGGCGGTGATCCCGAGCCCGATCAGGGTGAGGGCGTTGGGGGTGATCCCGCGGAGGTGGATGGCGGTGACCAGCCTGCGCGCCCCCGCGCGCACCCACTCCTGGAATCGCTGGGTGAACATCGCGCCCGTGCCTCAGCGCGATTCCGTGGCCACGCCGGCGGCGGCGAGCCGGCGCGCCTGCGCGTAGACATCGAGGATGCCGTCCACGACGACCCTCCAGTCGTAGCGCTTGGCCTTGTCGCTGCCGCGACGGCCAAGGCTGTGCCGGAGCCCGGGGTCGGCGACCAGCGATCCGAGCGCACGGGCGAAGGCGTCGGGCCGGCCGGGCGGCACCAGCAGCCCGTCGCCGCCCGGTTCGACGACCTGGCTGAAGCCGGGGATCGCCGACGCCACCACCGGCAACCCGCTGGCCATCGCCTCCAGCAGGACAATGCCGAAGCTCTCCCTGCCGGTGGCGGGCGAGCAGAAGATGTCGGCGCTGGCGTAGATGCGGGGGAGGATGTCGGCGGTGACGTGGCCCAGGAAGGAGACGTCGCGAACCCCGGTCGCCTCGCATTGACGCTCGTACGCCCAGCGCATCGGGCCGTCACCGACGATCACCAGGCGGCAGCCGGCCCCCTGCCGGCGCAGCTGGGCATAGGCCTCGAGCAGGATGGGGAGACCCTTGCGCTGCTCCATCCTGCCGACGAAGAGGATGGTCGCCTGACCGTCGCCGCGCAGCTCCGGGAGGGGGGGAGGTCGGGCCGGAAGCGGTGACCGTCGATGCCGTTGGGGACGATGGTGTAGTCGCCCGGGAAGTAGTGGCTGATGAACTCCCGGGCCGGTTCGCTGACGCAGATCCGCCCGTGCAGGCGCCGGAAGTAGCGGACCAGGAACGGGCGGCCGTAGTAGTAGCCGAGGTTGCGCCGTGCCATCGCGTGAAAGGTCCCGACGTTGGCACCGCGGTGGAGGCGCAGGGTGGTGATGGGCACACCCGGCACCAGCGGCTCGTGGTAGTGGACCACGTCGAAGTCCTCGCGGTCGAGGAGGTTGCGCACCCGCCGGACCAGATGGAAGGAGAGCGCGATCCGGGCGACGGAGCCGTTGCCGCGGACCGGGACGCTGCGCCCGATCCGGACGAAGCCGGGGATTCCGTGGTCGTCGGCCACCCGCGACGAGGGCGCCAGGATGGTGACCTGGTGATCCCGGCGGCGAAGCTCGTCGGCCAGGTGGCGGACGTGCTCGGTCACCCCGCCCGGGTGGACGAAGTCGTACGGGGAGACCAGGCAGACCTTCACCGGCGATCCCGTGAGGCCGGTCCCTGCGCCTCCCCGCCGGGCCTCGCCGGCTCGCAGCCGTTCATCGCTCCGGAACCCAGACGGGGTCCAGGACATGCCACTGCTCCGGGAACTCGCGGATCCATCCCTCGAAGATGCCCAGGATCTCCAGGGTCACCCTGCGCAGCTCCTCGTGCCGGGGGGCGCTCCGGTCGTAGGCGATCTCCTCGTGGACGAAGGCGCCCACCCCGCCGGGGACCCGGGGGAGGACGATCGGCAGGATCACCGACCCCGCCCGCATGGCGGCGTCGACGACCCCGACCGGGAAGGGGGCCTCGGCCCCGAAGAACGGAAAGCGCTCGCCGTTGCCGATCAGGTCGCGGTCCAGGGCGAGGGCGATGGCGCCCCCGCCCTTGAGGATGCGCAGCACGTCGCGCATCGCGGCGGCGCCGAGGCGCCGGGCGGTGACCTCGTCCGCGCCCCGGATGGCGGCGATGTCGATGGGGACGATGCGCACGCCCTGAGCGCGCCGGGAACCCACCACTCGCTCGAAGAGCTGGGGGGGCCGGAGGTACTCGGCGAGCAGGGCCATCGGGAAGCCGAGGCTGTTGCCGGCGGCCAGCCCCTTCTCCCAGCTCCCGAGGTGGAGCGAGATCACCGCCACCCCGCGCCCGCTGGCGGCGGCCTCCTGGTACCGCTCCATGTGGTCGACGACCAGGCCGTCGCTGATGTCGTCGCCCTCGAAGCGCATCGCCATGACGTCCACCCAGGCGCGCCCGAGGTCGCGCAGGTTGCGCCGGACGACCCGCTCCAGGGATCGGGAGTCGAGGTCAGGGAGCACGTGGGCGAGATTGGACCGCAGGCCGCGCACCGCCCCGGGCCGGACCGTCCGGAGCACCTCCACGCAGCCCACCGCCACCCCGTAGGCCGCGCGCCGCGGGAGGATGCGGACCAATGCCTCGGCCGCCCGGTACGCGTAGTACGGCAGCATCGACCCGTCATCGCACCGAACGGCGGCGGCGTCCGCCCCGGCGACGGGGACACCGCCGCCGGGCCCGCGCTCGATGTGCTGGCCGGCGCTGCTCATCGCCACCCCGTGGGAGGTGCTGCTACGGGGTGCAGGCTATCAGGAGACGGGGGCTTCGGATGCGTGCTTGGCGACCATGGCCTTCCGGGCCGCGGGCTGGGCGTGCCCATTGCCGTCGGCCGGGGGAGTCCCGGCGATGAAGGCCTCGGTGAGCTCCCTGGCGCGGTTGTCGGAGAACTGGCGGGGCGGCGACTTCATGAAGTAGGAGGACGGCCCCTCCAGGGTCCCGGAGAGCCCGCGGTCGAGGCCCAGCTTGCAGCAGCGCACCGCGTCGATGACGATGCCCGCGCTGTTGGGCGAGTCGACCACCTCCAGCTTCAGCTCCAGGTTGATCGGGATGTCCCCGAAGGAGCGCCCCTCCATCCGGATGTAGCACCACTTGCGGTCGTCCAGCCAGCGCACGTAGTCGGACGGGCCGATGTGGATGTTCCGGTCATCCAGCTTCTGGTCGAGCTGGGAGCGCACGCTGTTGGTCTTGCTGATCTTCTTGCTGACCAGGCGCTCGCGCTCCAGCATGTTGAGGAAGTCGGTGTTGCCGCCGAAGTTGAGCTGGTAGGTGTTCTCGATCCGGACCCCACGGTCCTGGAACAGCCGGGTGAGCACCCGGTGGACGATGGTGGCGCCCACCTGGGACTTGATGTCGTCGCCGATCACCGGGACCCCGGCCTTGCGGAAGCGGTCCTGCCAGTAGTCCTCACGGGCGATGAACACGGGCATGCAGTTGACCATCGCGCAGCCGGCGGTGAGGATCTGCTCGGTGTACCACTTGGTGGCCTCCTCGCTGCCCACCGGCAGGTAGTTCACCACCACGTCGGTGCCCGTCTCCTTGAGCACGCTGACGATGTCGGCGGTCGAGCCGGGCGCCTTGGTGATCACCTCTTTCAGGTACTTGCCGAGGCCGTCGTGGGTCATGCCCCGCACCACCTTGACCCCCTTGGTCGGAACGTCGGCGAACTTCACGGTGCAGTTCTGGCCGCTGAAGATGGCATCGGAGAGGTCCTTCCCCACCTTCTCGGCGTCGATGTCGATGGCCGCCGAGAACTCGATGTCGGAGATGTGGTAGCCACCGAGGTCGACGTGCATCAGCCCGGGGACCTGCTCGCCCGGGTCCGCGTGCTGGTAGTACTCCACGCCCTGGACCAGGGACGAGGCGCAGTTGCCGACGCCGATGATGGCGACCCGGACCTTGTTGCTCATGAGACTCCCTCGCTGACCGGCGCGCGCAGCGCCTCGGTGATACGGCTGAGCTCGGGGGCGTCGCTCGAATCGCCCGCCCCGAGGATCTGGACGAAACTCTCCAGGTTGCGGCGGATGGCCTCGCGGTCGAGCCGGCAGAGGACCTCGCGCCCCTCGCGCCGGGTCGAGATCACCTGGGCGTGACGGAGGGTCCGGAGGTGCCAGCTCATCCGCGGCTGGCTGACCTTGCAGACCTCGGCCAGCTCGGAGACGCGGAGCTCGCCCCGGCGGGCGAGGATCTCGACGATGGCCAGGCGGGTCGGGTTGGCCAGACCCTCGAAGTGGACCGACAGGTCGAAGACACCGGCGGCGATGGCCAGGGGGACCGCTCGCCTCGGGGTCCGCGAACGCATAACCGAGTCTTTCATAAAGTAACCTTGAATAAAGACTAGCTTATACGTTGTCCGGACGCAACACCCCCGGACGCCCGCAAGGCTGGCGCGGCTCCCGGATCCAGGAGCGGGGCCCGGGGCCGGCTCCGCGGTGCGCGCTTCGCCAGCGCCCGGCTCCTTGGGGCGCGCGCTCACCCGGGCCCGGCTTCCCCCGCCTCCCCTTGGGTATCCTTCGCCCAGCGATCCCAGGGTAGCCAAGCTGGTCAAGGCAACGGTCTGTAAAACCGTGTATCGCTGGTTCGAGTCCAGCCCCTGGGACCATCCCCCCGGGATGCTGCGATCGCGGCCTCGGGCCTCCCCGCGGCATCTCATCCGACCCCGGCCTGCATGACCCCCCTCACCACCCCCTCGCCCGCCCCTGACACAGCCCGCCGGGCGGAGCTGGTCGAGCGCAACCTGGCCGAGCTGCTCACCCGGGACGAGCTGATCGCCCTGCTCGAAGGCGGGCAGCGGCTCCGCCACTACATCGGCTACGAGATCTCGGGCCGGGTCCACCTCGGTGGTGGAATCGTGGCGATGGCCAAGGTCCGCGACTTCCTGGAGGCGGGCGTCGACTGCACCGTCCTGCTGGCCGACTGGCACACCTGGATCAACGACAAGCTGGGCGGCGACCGGGACCGCATCCGGCGGCTCGCCTTCTCGTACTACGGGGAGGCGATGAAGGCCTCGCTGCTCTGCGTGGGCGGCGACCCGGACGCGCTCCGCCTCACCCTCGCCTCGGACGTCTATGCCGACCCCGCCCGCGACTACTGGGCCACGGTGATCGAGGTCGCCAAGCACACCTCGGTGGCCAGGATGCAGCGCAGCGTCACCATCCTGGGCCGCAGGGAGGGGGAGCAGCAGGACTTCGCCAAGCTGATCTACCCCGCCATGCAGGCGGCCGACATCTTCGCCCTCGGGGTGCACATCGCCCAGGCCGGGATGGACCAGCGCAAGGCCCACGTGGTCGCCCGCGACGTGGCGACCAAGATCAGGATCAATACTCTCCGCGACGCCGCCGGAGCCGCCATCAAGCCGCTGGCGGCGCACCACCCGATACTCCCCGGCCTGCTCAAGCCGGACCGCTGGCCGGTGCCGCCGGAGCAGCGGGCCGAGGTGCTGGCGGCGATGAAGATGAGCAAGTCCAAGCCGCGCTCCGCGGTGTTCGTCCACGACTCCCCGGACGAGATCAGGGCCAAGCTCCGCGGCGCCTTCTGCCCGCCGGCAGAGGTGGAGCTGAACCCGGTGATCGACTGGATCGAGCAGCTCTGCTTCGGCCTGGGGGACACCGAGCTCCGGGTCGACCGGAGGCCCGAGAACGGCGGCCCGGTCACCTTCTCGTCGATCCAGGAGGTGCGCGAGGCGTACACGGCGGGCGCGCTCCACCCCATGGACGCCAAGGCGGCGCTCGCCGACCGGCTGATCGAGCGCCTCGAGCCGGCCCGGAAGTACTTCGCCGACCCGGAGCGGGCGGCGGCGCTGGCCGAGATGGAGTTGCTGACCAGGGGCTGATCCGGGTGGCAGGCGGCTCGGCCGAGGTGGACCGCTCGTCGCGCCTCGGCTCAGCCCGCCGCGGAACGGCACCGACTCAGGGTGCGGCAGGTCTCAGCCAGCCAGCTGGTAGACGACGGTGACACTGACACTCAGCTGCTCCGACCCCGCCTGCACGGGCACGGACGTGCTGGCGGCGGGCAGGCCGGCATAGGAGACGGGCGACGTGGTGGATGTCTGGGTGTCGTCGGTGACCGAGATGACCGCCCCCAGGGTGGCGCCGGCGCCGGTGGCCAGCTGCCCCGCCCTCGTCTTTGCATCGGTCATCGCCTGGGCACGCGCCTGGGCCATGAGCGAGCTGGTGTCACTGATGGAGAGCGACATCGACCCGATGCGGATGTCGTCGCCGACCGCCCGCGCCGCGGCATCGAGAACGCTGCCGGCTGTGCTGAGGTCGTGAAGCGTCACGGCGACCGTCTCGTCCACCTGGTAGCCGGTTATCGCGCTGCCGTCGCTCCCGTACGTCGGGTAGATGGAGAGGCTCGCCGTCTGGATGTCGCTCGTGCTGACACCGCTGCCGGTCAGGGTCTGGATCAGAGCGTTGGTCTGGCTCTCGTTCTGGCTGAGGGCGGCGCTGGCGTGGGCCGCCTGGGTGGAGACGTCCATCTGGACGTCCAGGGTGTCGGGGGTGCCGTACACGGCGCCGACCCCGGTGACGGTGATCTCCGGGGGGCTCGCCGGGGCACTGGCGGAGGTGGTCTGGAGAGGGACGGCCGCGGGCGACGCCGCCGCACCGGGCGAGCGGGTGAGGACGATGGCGATGACCAGGGCGGCGACGCCGATGAGATAGATGAGCCGCGTGACCAGGGAACGCGAGATCGGCGCGGGGTGGTCGGGGGTGTCGGCCATGGGAGATTCTCCGTGGAGGGCGGTCTCTCCGATGACGCGCTGGAGCGCCTGGCAGTTCCCGGCGTCGCCGCGAGCCACGGCCGGGCGCCGTGTGGCCCACCGGCGCCAGCGCTGCCGGCGCGCAGTGGCCGCTCGCCCGCTGTCAGCGGCCGGCCGGCGCCAGCGCCGCGGCCAGCGCGGTGAGCTGGTCGCGAGTGCCCATCGCGACCACGATGTCGTCCTGGCGGAGCACGTCCTCGTCGCCGGGACCTACCCGGAGCGCGCCGTCGCCGGACCGCAGCGCGAGCAGGACCGCCCCGGAGCGGCGCAGGTCGCCGGCGGTGCGCGCGCGCCCCGCATCGGCGCCCACCACGAGCTCCTCAACCCGCATCGAGCTGTCGGCGCCTCCGACCAGCAGGTCGAAGGTGTCCACCACCGCCGGCTGCATCGCCAGCGCCGCCATCCGCCGTCCGCTCAGGGTGTACGGGCTGACCACCCGGTCGGCCCCGGCGCGGCGCAGCTTCTCGGCCGAGTCGGGGTGGGAGGACCGGGCGACGATGTAGATGTCGGGCCGGAGCGAGCGCGCGGTGAGCACGATGTAGACGTTGCGCTCGTCGGAGTCGACGGCGCTGATCAGGGCCCGGGCGCGGCCGATCCCCGCCCGCTCCAGGACCTCGTCGTCGGAGGCGTCGCCAAGGACGTGGAGAACCCTGTCCTGCTCCACGTTGGCGAGCCCGTCCGGGTTCCACTCGATGACCACGAACTGCTGCTGGGACTGGGTGAGCTCGATGCCCGCCTGCCGCCCGGTGCGGCCGTATCCGCAGACGATCACGTGGTCCCGCAGTGCGTCCAGCCGGCGCTGCACCTGACGAACCCTCCGGTGGCGCTGCAAATCGCCACTCGACAATAGCTCCACGAGCATCCCGAAGGCGTAGAGGAAACCGATGACCCCGAGGACGATCACCGAGATGGTGAAGGCCTGGCCGGCCGCGTCCAGGTGATGCACCTCCTGGAAGCCCACGGTGCTCACCGTGATCACCGTCATGAAGAGCGCGTCCAGGAAGCTGTAACGCTCGATCACCATGTACCCGACGGTCCCGTAGACGAGCAGGACCAGCAGTCCGACCAGGGCGAGAAGCAGCCTGCGCAGCGGTCCGCCGGGCTCGGTGAGGGGCCCGGAGCCCCCGGGGTCAGGCATGGGGATCCGGTCGGGGGCGCCCGCCCCGCCGGTCAGCGGTCTTCCTCGGCGCCCCGCCGCTGCGCGATCCGGTCACGGAGGGCGTCCTCCATCTCGCCCGATCCTCCCCCTTCCCGGCGCAGCCAGAAGGGGATCTTCTCTCCCCGCATCTCGGCCTCGGCGGCGCGCCGCTCCGCCTCCAGGTGACGGCGCAGGGCGGCGTCCACCGCGGCCGGGAGCGGCACCCCCGCGGCGGTGAGGCGATCGACCAGATCGTCGGCGATGATCACCGTGTTCGCCGGCGCGGGAGCCGGACTGGACCCGAAGAGGCGTCCGAAGAAGGACACGGCGGCCGCTCAGACCTCCGGAGGCGGGGCGGCGAGCGCCACTCCGCGGGCGTCACGTCCACCGGGAGCCCACCGCCGACCCGCAGGACGCACCATGGGCCGAGTCTAGCTGGCCGGCATGGTGTTCAGCGGGCGGCGGCGACATGGCGGGACGGGTCGGGCTCGGGACCTCCGGCGCCGACGGAGGCGGCTACCCGGGCCCGGTCCCCGCACGGGTGTCCCAGACTGATAGCGTCGCATCGGCGTCGGTCGGCGGCGGCTCCGGGGTGTCCGGGGCGCCGGGACCGATCGCCCTCCGCCGCAGAGGAGGCCGACACTGCCAGCGCTCCAGCCCTACACGCGCCGCCTGCTCCGCCACGTGCGGCCGATCATCGTCGCCAACCGGGCTCCGCTGGCGCTGGAGCCGGCGGACCCGCTGCTGGGACGCCCCGAGAGGCTGGTCAAGGGTGCGGGCGGCCTGGTCACCGCGCTCTCGTCCCTGGCAACCGAGACCGGGGCGCTCTGGGTGGCGGCGGCTCGCGACGAGCAGGACCTGAACCTCGCCGCACGCGGCGATCCCGCCCAGCTCCGGACCGCCGACGGGGCCGAGTACCGGGTCGCCTTCATCCAGCCCGCGCCGGAAGCGTACGACCTCTACTACAACGTCATCAGCAACCCGCTGCTCTGGTTCATCCAGCACTACCTCTGGGATCTCGCCCGGGAGCCCCTGGTGGGGGCCTCCACCCGTCACGCCTGGCGCGAGGGGTACGTCGCCGTCAACCGGATGTTCGCCGAGCGCGTGGCCCGCGAGGCGGCGGCGGGCGACCGGCCACCGCTGGTGCTGATTCAGGACTACCAGCTGTACCTGGTCGCGCGGATGGTGCGCGAGCTGGTGCCCGAGGTGAAGCTACAGCACTTCGTCCACATCCCATGGCCCACGCCCCAGTACTGGAAGATCCTGCCCAAGCCGATCCGGGATGAGATCGTCCACGGGCTGCTGGGCAACGACATCGTCGGGTTCCAGACCAGCCGTGACGTGCGCAACTTCCTGCTCACCTGTGAGGAGAATCTCGGTCTGGGCGTCGACTTCCGGGAGCGCACCGTGTACTACCAGGGGAGGGCGGTGTGGGTGCGCCACTATCCGATCAGCGTCGACATCCCCGGCTTCGCCGAGCAGGCGCAGGACCCCAGGGTGCTGGACGAGGAGCGCCGGATCGCCTCGTGGCGGCCGGAGAGGCTGATCCTGCGCGTGGACCGCACCGACCTCAGCAAGAACATCGTGCGCGGCTTCCTCGCCTACGAGAGGATGCTGGAGACCAACACCGATCTCCACCGCCGGGTCCAGTTCTGGGCCTTCCTGCAGCCCAGCCGCCAGGACATCGGCGACTACCGCTCCTACCTGGGCAGCGTGCTCTCGGTGGCGGCGCGGATCAACCGGCGGTTCTCGAGCGGCGGGTGGACGCCGATCCGGGTCGAGGTCGAGGACAACATGTACAAGGCGATCGCCGCCTACAAGTGCTTCGACGTGCTCCTCGTCAACCCGATCTACGACGGCATGAACCTGGTGGCCAAGGAGGGGCCCCTCTGCAACACGCGCCACGGGGTGCTGGTCCTCAGCGAGAACGCCGGCGCCCATGAGGAGATCGGTGACTTCGCCCTCACCGTCAACCCCTTCGACGTGGACGAGACAGCCGAGGCGCTCCTGCTCGGCCTGGTCATGGACGAGCCCCAGAAGACGGCCCGAGCGGAGAAGATGCAGGAGGTGATCCGGAGCAACGACGTCTCCCGCTGGATCGGGAATCAGCTCCAGGACCTGCGCGAGCTGATCGGCTAAGAGACTGCTGAGAGGGGAGGCCCCGACCAGGCGCTACCCCGCCATGTCGGAGATCTGGTCCCAGCCGGGGGGCCACGTCACGTCGGATGACGGCGACGCCGCGTACCCGCTGGTCACGTCTCCCGTCGTGGCGTCGAAGGTGATCACAGCCCAGGGGACACTCCCCGGCGGTAGGGACTCGGGCTCCCACGCGACGCGGCGCGAGATGCTTCCGGAGAGGGCCACGACCCACTCCTCCCGGTTGGCGGGGGGACCTATGAGCGGATTGAGCCTGCCCGGGAGATCGACTGTGGACTGGCCACTTTCCCAGGCGTTGAGGAAATCCGAGATGATCTCATTCGTACTGAGCTTGCTTGCCTCGCGCGTGACGACGCCCGACGCCCACTTTCTCGCCGCGGCCTCTGCCTCCGTCCTGGAGAACCTCGGAACCGGGGGGGTCGGCCTGGTGGAGGAAGGGCTGGAGACGGACGGGACCCGGCGGGAGGTCGATGACCCGCTGAGGACCATGGCTGATGCAACCGCTGCCGCGACCACCAGAATCCCGGTCGCGATCGTCAGCGAACGCAACCTGGGACCGCGCACCATGTCGGAGACCGCCCTCCTGCGGCGTGCCGACAGTGATCGTATCGCCTCCGCCGGGGTCCGGTGGAGGATGGAGCCGGGACGGATCCTGGGTGGCGGAGCGCGTCGCATCGCCAGCCCCCGGCCGGGGAGATCTCAGTCCTCAGCTCGGCTGAGCCAGGCATCCCCTCGCGCCCAACCAGCCCGAAGCGGGACTCTCCTGGCCACTCGGGCTCAGACGCTCAGATGCCGGCAGCCCTCGCGAATGCCCAGGCTAGTGGCCGAGACCCGCGAAGCCGGCGACGAAGAGCCAGCAGACCACGGCGGCGATCGCCACCCAGAGGGCGATCAGCCCGGAGCGCCGCGCCGCGAAGTCGCGAGCCCGCCGCTGCCTGAGCCAGCGCTCCCGAACCGCGAGGTCGTCGAGCCCGCTGGGCGCGGAGGGTCGGGGGGTGTCAGCCATCACCGAGGGTCAACGGGAGTGGGGGCACGAGGGTTACGCCGGCTCGGTGGGGCCGGAGGCCGGACCGCGGCTGGGCCAGCGGAGGGGAGGAGAGCACGGGCGCTAATGGTGGCACGCCGGTGGGGGCTCTCACCGAGCCGGGCCCCACTCGATGCGGCGCCCGGTCCCTCGGCCGGTCCGCGGGCGAGCCCCCGACCGCGGATGCCCTCCTCCCGGGGGGCAGCGACTACCATTCGATGGGCGCGAGGCGCGGGGCGCCGGGCCCTCGGGCCGCGACCGCCAGGCGCCCCTGGCGTGGAGGTGACCACGGTGGCCGCAGTGACACAGGCCGCAAGCTCCGAGCCGGCGAGGCTCGGCCTCGACAAGCCCATCTACACCATCAGCGTCGCGGCGGAGATCCTCGCGGTCCACCCCCGGACCCTGATCATGTACGAGCACCTGGGCATGGTGGTCCCGCACCGCACCCCCACCAACCGGCGTCGCTACAGCCAGCGCGACCTGCTCACCCTCCAGGCCGTCCAGCGGTTGACCAAGACCCACGGGCTCAACCTCAACGCGGCTCGCTACGTGATCCGGCTGCTCCAGACCCTGGACGCCCACCGGATCCCGCGGCCGGAGTTCCTGGCGGACGTCGACATCGCCCACGTGCGCATCTGACCCGGATCGGTCGGCCCGTTCGGATCGACCGCGCAGGCTCCGAGGCCGGGCGGAGACGCCTCCGCGCAGTCCCCGCCGCCATCCGAGGGGGGACGGCGCAACCCGCCTGGCCATTCGGAACTGGGGGTGTCCCCCGGCTATACTCCGGGAGGCTTCCGGATCGCCGGAGGCTCGGGCAAGGGAGGACAGACGGAGCCGATGGCGGACGCGGACGAGGACGCGTTGATCGACGTCCTCCTGATCGAGGACGACCGGGACACCCTGGAGATGTACCGGACCAAGCTGGAGCTGGACGGCTACCGCGTCCACGTGGCGCTCGATGGCGTCGAAGGCCTGGAGCGGGCCAAGGAGCTCCTGCCCGACATCGTCTTCCTCGACGTTCGCCTGCCCAAGAAGGACGGTTTCGAGGTGCTCCAGGAGCTGCGACGGCACGGGCCCACGGCCGAGACCCCGGTGATCATCCTGAGCAACTTCGGCGAGAGGGACCTGGTGGATCGCGGCCTCAAGCTGGGTGCGCTGGAGTTCCTGGTCAAGGCGCAGACGTCACCTCTGGCGATCTCGGAGGGGATCAACGAGTGGCTGAAGGAGTAGGCAGGGGCGATCCCAGCGGCGGGGCGCTGCCCGGCTCACCCGGCCTGGACAAGCCGATCTACACCATCAGCGTCGCGGCCGAGATCCTGGAGACCCATCCGCGCACCCTCATGATGTACGAGAACATGGGGCTGGTGGTGCCGCAGCGGACCTCGACGAACCGCCGCCGCTTCTCCCAGCGCGACATCTACAAGCTCCAGACCATTCAGAGCCTGACCCGCCAGCACGGGGTCAACCTCACCGGGGTCCGCTACGTCCTGGTGCTGCTCAAGGCGCTGCACGAGCACGGGATCCCTCCGCCCGAGGGCCTCGAGGACATCGACGTCGCGGCCCTGAAGGTATGACCGGCCGGGTTGACGGCAGCACCCGGTGCGGGTCTGCGAAGCTCTGCTGATGACCAGTCAGGACGCCCCTCCCGCAGCTTCCCCGCGCGCCGCCGTGATCGCGTCGCTACGGCAGATCCTGGCCGACGCGCTGCGCTTCGCCCGTGCCGAGATGGGGCTGGCCAGGGCGGAGGGCAGCGCCGCCGCCAAGCGTGCCGCGCTCGCCGCCGGCCTGCTCGCCGCCGCCGCCGTCGGCCTCCTCCTGAGCGCCGTCCTCCTCCTGGGAGCCGCCGCCGAGGCCATCGGCGGGGCCCTCCACCACCCCTGGCTGGGCTGGCTGATCATGGCGGGCCTGCTGCTGGTGATCGTCGGCGTCCTCGGCGGCCTCGGGTACCGGATGGTGAAGAGGACGATCGCCGAGGGACGCAGGGTCGGAGCCACCGTGAAGGAGGACCTGGAGTGGGTCAGGGAGTTGCTGAAGCCGAACGCGAACGGGAGCTGAGCAAGCAGGCGCTTGCGGCTCACGTCTCCGCTCTCGAGTCCCGGGTCCGAGAGGAGCTCGACTGGCGGGCGCGGCTCCGACGGGACGGCGTCCGCTACGCGGTCATCGGGACGGTGGCCGTCGCCGTCACGGTCTCGGTGCTGGTCCTGCGCGCGCGGGGCCGCCGGCAGGAAGCCCCCCCGGCCGTCGTGACCTCGCTCGACGACGTGGCCGCCCAGCTCGAGGAGATCCGCAAGGAGCTGGGGCGGCGGCGCAAGGAGAACGGACCACTCTGGCAGCGCGTGGCGCTGCGCGCCGCCACCACCGCGGCGGCCGCCGCCGGCACCGCGGTGGCCCGACGGGCGATGGAGCGGATGGGCGACGCGGAGCTACCCCCGGCCGCCGCGACCGGCGGGGAACCGCGAGGGTAGTCGCCGGTCCCGGATGCTCCGACGGCCGAGGTTGCGAGCGCGCCCGACGAGGTCAGGCGGCCACGGCCAGCGCGACGCCGGATCAGTCGGCGGCGATGGCCCCGGGGCAGCGGGGGAAGTCGGGGCACATCCAGACCGTGGAGCCACGGCGCTCCATCGGCCGCTCGCAGATCGGGCAGACCGGCCGCAGCCCGGCGCCGGGACGCGGCTTGCGCGGCTTGCTGGAGCGGTGCAGGAAGCCCATCACGGGATTGCCCTTCATCGACTCGCTTTCATACACCTCGCCGCAGCCGTCGGGGGACGTCGGGGACGGCCTGCACCGCGGTGAGCCGGCCGGACGCCGAGCGCAGGCGGGTCAGGAGGAGCCCGGCCACCAGCGGGACCAGCATCAGCAGGCCCGGCACGAGCTGATCGGTCTGGACCGTCAGCTGACCGGCCGCGATCACGGCACCGGCGACCAGCAGGAGGATGATCGGGACCACCGCCATGGCGCCCAGCCTAGGCGGGGAAACCTTTCGGGTCGGTGAGGCGGCGGGTGCGCCGCCGCGACCGCTGCGGCTCGGGTCATGCAAACGTCCGTTCCGGCCCGAGAGTGGTAACGCTCTTGTAAGGTTCGGATGATCAGCATCTTGCCGGTCTCAGTACGGACGAATGGGGAGATTCCTTGACCGCGAAGTCCGCGGCCGACGCGGTCTGGCGCGGGCTGGATGGCGCGCCCTCCGATGACCTGATGATCCCGCGCCCCGCCCCCGCCGAGCCCACCGGAGTGGCGTCGACGGCCAGGCCGCATCACGCCACGATGCGACGGCGGCTGCTGCTGGCCGGGCTCCAACTGGTCGTCCTCCTGATCAGCGCCGCGGTGATCTACGGCCTGATCCGCAAGGTCAACCCGGCTCAGGTGGTCAGCAAGGCCGGTCACGTCTCCTGGAGGTTGGTGGGGGTGGCGATCGCCCTCAACCTCGCCACCACCCTGCTCCGCGCCCGGCGGTCCCAGATCCTGCTCCGGCGCCTCGGCCACCCCGTGCCCTTCGTCCGGATGAACTGGGTGGACCTCGCTGGGCAGACCCTGAGCTGGCTGACCCCGGCGGCGAGCGGCGACCTCTCACGCCCCTATCTGTGGCGCAACCACGACCGGGTGCCGGTCAGCGCGGGGGTCGCGACGGTCGTCTACGAGCGCCTGGTCACGATCATCCAGCTGGGAGTGGTCGGCGGGGTCCTCGCCGCCGCGATCTACCTTCCCGCGCTGGCGGCGGCCGGCCTGGCGGTGGCAGGGCTGGTGGTCATCGCCGGCCCGTGGTGGGTGAGCCTGGCCACGCGGCACTACTTCGGGGTCTCCCTCCCCACCGGGCGCCACGGGCTGGTGGCCGGCATCCTGCGCTCGCTGGTGCGCCTCGAGGAGCTCGGGCTTGCCTGGCGGGTCGGCGCGATCTTCGCTCTCTACAGCCTGCTGATCTTCGTGATCAGCGGCCTGCAGGTGCTGGTGCTGGTCTGGGGGGTCGGTGCCGGCGTCTCCCTGGGGGTCGCGATCGCCGCGTACTGCATCTCCCAGGTGATCGGCAGCGTGTCGACGCTTCCCTTCGGCATCGGTGCCGCCGACGTCACCACCGCGGCGTTGCTGGTTGCCGGCGGGCTCGGCAAGGTGGACGCGGTGGCGGTCACGGTCCTGGTGCGTCTCGCCATGACCCTCCCCCTGGGCATCGCCGGGGCGGTGGGGATCATGCTCCTGGGGCGGCCCCGGATCCCGGACGAGCCGGCGATCCGGGTGAACCCGTGACTGCCGCCGAGGACGCCGCGGCGGGCGGACGGGGCGGGGCGGGAAGCGGCGCTCCTCCCGCCCGGGTCGCCGTGGTCGGGGGCGCTGGCTTCATCGGCAGCCACCTGGTGGAGCTGCTCGCCGCGGACCAGGTCGCGGTGCTCGTCATCGACGATCTCTCCCATCCCTGCGGTGTGGCGCTGCCGTCGACGGTCGAGGTGGTCGAGGCCGACGCCGGGGGGCCCGAGGCCGCCGGCGCCCTGGCCCGCTTCCGTCCCCAGGCGCTGGTCCACCTCGCCGCCAAGGGCGGCGTGAACCGGGCCCTGCGCGATCCCGGGGATCACGTCCGGCGGGTCCTGGCCAGCTCGGTCGCCTGCTTCGACGCGGCCGCCCGGGCAGGCTGCGAGGCCATCGTGATCGCCTCATCGGGCGGGGCCGTGTACGGCGACGCCGAGCGCCTGCCGGCGTCCGAGGAGCTGGTCCCGGCGCCGCGATCCGCCTACGGAGCCGAGAAGCTCTGCGAGGAGACCTATCTCTGGACCTACCGCGCGCGGGGGGTGCGCACGGTCGCCCTGCGCTACGGCAACGTCTACGGACCGCGTCAGGACGGGACCGGGGAGGCGGGGGTGCTCGCGATCTCGTCCACCCGGCTGGTCCAGGGCTTGCGCCCGGTGATCTACGGCGACGGCTCCCAGACCCGCGACTTCGTCTACGTGGCCGACGTGGCCGCGGCCACCCGGGCGGCGCTGCTCAGCTCCGCCGATGGGCCGCTGAACGTCGGCACCGGCCGTGAGACGAGCGTCCGTGAGGTGGTGGAGGGCTTGATCCGAGCCGCGGGGGTGGAGGTCGCCCCCGACTACCAGCCCGCCCGGGCCGGGGAGGTCGCGCGCGCCTGCCTCGACGCCGGCCGCGCCGAGCGGTTGATGGGGTGGAAGCCTCAAACTGCTCTGGCCGAGGGTCTCGCCCGGACCCATCGCCACTTCGCAACCTAGCTCGCACGGATCATGCCGGACGGGGTCAGCCCGGCCGGCCACCATGGGGAGACAGCAATGCGCATCGCGGTCCTCGGGGCCGACGGCTACCTGGGGTGGCCTACCGCCCTTCACCTCTCCGCCCGCGGCCACGACGTCATTGGGGTCGACAACCTGGTGCGGCGGCGCTGGGATGAGGAGTGCGGAACCGACAGCCTCACGCCGATCGCCTCGGTGGCGGACCGCCTAGCCCGCTGGCAGGCCGAGAGCGGGCGGAAGGTCGAGTGGCACCAGATCGACCTCTGCGACGCGGCCGCGGTGGAGCGGCTGATCCGCACCACCGCCCCGGACGCGATCGTGCACTTCGCCGAGCAGCGCTCCGCACCGTACTCGATGATCAGCCCGCGCCACGGCGTGGAGACCCAGGTCAACAACGTGGTGGGCACCCTCAACGTCCTCTACGCGGTGCGCGACCTGGCTCCGAGCTGCCACCTCATCAAGCTCGGGACCATGGGTGAGTACGGGACCCCCAACATCGACATCGAGGAGGGGTTCATCGAGATCGACCACAACGGCCGCCGTGACCGGATGCTCTACCCGAAGCAGCCGGGGTCGATCTATCACCTCTCCAAGGTCCACGACAGTCACAATCTCGACTTCGCCTGCCGGATCTGGGACCTGCGGGCCACCGACCTCAACCAGGGGGTGGTCTACGGGACCACCACCGACGAGACGGCGCTGCACCCCCAGCTCGTCACCCGCTTCGACTACGACGGGATCTGGGGCACGGTGCTCAACCGCTACATCGTCGAGGCCGCGGTCGGGGAGCCGCTCACCGTCTACGGCAAGGGCGGCCAGACCCGCGGCTTCCTGGACATCCGCGACACCGTGCGCTGCATCGAGCTGGCGGCGCTCAACCCGCCCGCCGCCGGGGAGTACCGGGTCTTCAACCAGTTCACCGAGCAGTTCTCGGTCCTCGAGCTGGCCCAGAAGGTGGAGCATGCTCGCGCCGCCCACGGCCTCCCCACCACCATCCACCACGTGCCCAACCCGCGCCGGGAGAAGGAGGACCACTACTACAACGCCAAGCATCAGCTCCTCCTCGACCTCGGCCTGGAGCCTCACTCGCTGAGCGACACGCTGATCGACAGCGTCATCCAGACCGTCGAGGGCAACATCTCCCGGGTGAGGCGGGAGACCATCGAGGCGACCATCGACTGGCGGAAGGGCGGTGCGGTCTACGCGGGAGCACGCGCGACCGCGGCGGCGACCCCCACCGGCGTCGGTGCCTAGCCGGGAGGCGAGCGGGCCCCCGGAGGGGTCGGAATCGACGTCCGTCACCTCGACCAGGTCCGCGGCAGGGCCCGGTTCCGGGCCGGCGCACGCGGCGGGCCGGCCCGGACGTCCGCCGCTCAGCGGCCTCACCCTGGTGCTCCCGGTCCACAACGAGGCCGAGAACCTGAGCTGGCTGCTCCCCCACGCCGCCGAGGTGCTCCCCGCCCTTGCCGAGCACTTCGACCTGGTGATCGTCGACGATGGCAGCACCGACGGGAGCGGTGAGCTCGCCACCGCCCTGGCCGGCGAGCTGGGGATCGATCTGCGCGTCATCCGCCACCAGCAGAAGAGCGGCTACGGGATCACCGTGGGCGACGGTCTCCGGGCGGCGCGAGGCGACTTCGTCGCCTTCACCGACGCGGACGGACAGTTCGAGATCGCCGACCTGGCCCTCCTGGCCCCGCTCCTCGACCGCGCCGACCTCGCCGCCGGGTGGCGTCAGGAGCGGCAGGACGCCCGGGCTCGCGAGGTGGTCAGCTGGGTCTTCAACACCCTGGTGGCGGTCCTCTACCGCCTCCCCTACCGGGACGTCGACTGCGCCCTCAAGCTGATGCGCCGCGAGGTCCTGGAGTCGCTGACCCTGGAGGCGCGCAGCGCCCTGATCAACGCCGAGCTGTACTACAAGGCCCGCCACGCGGGCTGGCGGATCGCCCAGGTCGCCGTCCCCCACCACCCCCGGGTGGCCGGGCGGCGCTCCGGCGCGCGCCCCCGGGCGATCGCCCGGGCGATCAAGGAGCTGTTCCTCTTCCGCCTCCGGATCCGGCGCTCACTGCCCCGGCGGAACGCCGCGCGCACGGGGCGTCGCGAACCCGCCGGCCGGGGCTGAGGCGCCGGGCCCGGGCCGTCAGCCCAGGGGGGCCCGGCCGATCGCGTCCCCATCGGGTATCCCCCGGGCCGATCGCGCCGAGGCCGGGTCAGTCCGCGACGAACGACGCCAGTCGGGGATCGGGGGAGCCGGCGTCGCCGCCGTCCGGGCCGGGCGCCCGGTCGAAGCCGGGGAGCGAGGGAGGCGCGGGCACCGCCAGATGCTCGGGGCCCGCGGCGGCGACGGTCTGGAGATCGCCCGCCATCTCGGCCTGGCTCCCCGCCGCGACCGCGATCTGCTGCGCGGTGGCCGACACCTGACGGCTGGCCACGCTCACCTGCTCCATCGCCTCGACCACCTGCTCCGTCGCCGAGCGCTGCTGCTGGGTGGCGAGCCGGACGTTCGAGCTGGCCTCGGCGACCTGCTCCATGAGTCCGAGCCCGATCTGGAGCTGGGCGGCGCCCTCCTCCATGGCGAGGACGGTCGCGCTGGTCTCCGACTCGGCGCTCTCGGTGATGGTGGAGATGTCGGCGGCCAGCGCCTTGGAGCGATCGGCGAGGCGACGCACCTCGTCCGCCACCACGGCGAAGCCGCGACCCGCCTCGCCGGCCCGTGCCGCCTCGATCGCGGCGTTGAGGGCGAGCAGATTGGTCTGATCCGCGATCTCGTTGATCAGGTTGAGAATCCTGCCGATGTCGCGGACCCGGTCGGTGAGGGCGACCGTGCGCTCACCCGAGGTGAGGATGCGCTCGTGGGCGCGATCCAGGTTGTCGCGGGTCTCGGCGGCCTGGGTGGCGACCCGCTCCACCGTCTCGGCGATGTGGGCCGAGGTGCGGGCCAGCTCCTCCATGCTCGCCGACGTCTCGACGGCGGCCGAGGTCTGCTCGGCCGTGGTGGAGACCAGTTGGGTGGAGGCGTCGGAGAGACGGGCGGCGGAGGCGGCCAGCTCACCGCTCACCTCCCTCACCCGTCCGACCATGCCGCCGAGCCGCTCGACCATCAGGTTGGAGGCTTCGCCGAGCTCCTTCAGCTCGGCGGCACCACCCGGAACCACCCGGGCCGAGACATCGCCAGCGGCAACCCGGCGGGCCAGGTGACCGAGCGCCCAGATGTGGCTGGTCTCCCGGTGCGCGACCAGCGCGGCGACGACGCCGAGCACGACCACGCCGACGATGCCGAGCAGGATGGCCGCGATGCGCACCTGCCCCACCGATGCGGCCGGCAGCTGGCTGCCGGAGGTGACCGCGGCGAGGGCCGCCACGATCAGGCCCATCACCACGATGCCGGCCGCGACCACCCCGGCCACGACGCGCACGAGAAATCGATCCAACACCCGCCGGATGGCAGCTCCGACCTTGACCATGCCCGCCTCCATCCGTGCCCGCCCGGCCGGCGCAGCCGCCGGTTCGCCCCTCATTGGTAACACCGAGCGGAGTGAAGAAGGCGTGGGGTTGCGTGACGGCCTGCTCACAGTACGTCACGGCCCAGTGCGTACTGAACTCGGGGAGCGCCCGCGCCTCCGGCGCGCTGCGACCCCTTCGGGGTGCCGAAGAACCCTGCTAGCGGCGGGCCAGCAGCTCCCGGAACCCGCCCGCGTGGCCGGCGAGGATCTCGTGGAGGTCGAGGATCTCATCGCCCGTGATCGGGTCGGCTGCCCGCCCCGGCTCCTCGACGGCCGGGCCGGCGGCGGCCGCGCCCTCGGGGGCCTCGACCTCGGTCTGGAAGATGATCTGGAGCAGGTTCTCGTCGTTGCACGAGGAACAGGTGACCCGGACCAGCGCCCGGTTGCCCTGCTGGGTCAGCACGTTGATGCCGCACTCGGCCATGCTCTCCCCGCACTGGACACAGCGGTACCGCCGCGCCTGGGACCGGAGCAACTGGACGAGATCCATGGCCCCAGTATAGGCGGCCCCTCTCTGGCTCGCGACCCGGAACCGGTGCGCCGGGGGGCCGCCCGGAGGCCCCCTCAGAAGAGCCTCGCCCCCTCGGGCGCGAGGCGTTCGCCGGCGGACCGGGCCAGCCTGACGACCACCCCGCGCTCGTCGTGGTCGTGCTCGCGATCGAGCAGGGCAACGAGGTCGTCGAGGTCGACAGGGGGCGAGTAGTAGTCGCCCTGAGCCAGCCTGCAGCCCATCTCGCGCAGCTTCACCACCTGGTGGACGGTCTCCACACCCTCGGCGATGACCTCCAGGTCCAGGAGCCGGGCCATCGCCAGGATGGCGCGGGCGATCGGCGCGGTCTCCCCCGCGCCGACCATGTCCCTGATGAAGGCACGGTCCACCTTGAGGATGTCGAAGTCGCACATGGTCAGGTAGGTCAGCGAGGAGTAGCCCGCCCCGAAGTCGTCGATGGCGAGCCGGACGCCCATCTCCTTCAGCATCGTCAGGGTGCGGATGGTGGTCTCGCTGTCCCGCAGCAGCGCCGACTCGGTGACCTCCATGGTGAGCTGCTCGGACGCGATGCCGGAGCCGTCCAGCGCGCTGCGCACGTCGTTCACGAGGTCGATCCCGCGGATGGAGAAGGGCGAGAGGTTGACGCTCACCGTGAGCCGCGCCAGGCCGGGAAGCTGGCGGCCGAGGCGGTGGAGCCCGGCGAGCGCTTCGCGCAGCACCCAGCGCTCCACCTCGTGGATCATCCCCGTCTCCTCCGCGACCGGGATGAAGTCGAGGGGCGAGATCAGCCCCCGGGTGGGGTGCTGCCAGCGCACCAGCGCCTCGCAGCCCTGCACCTGCCTGGTCTCCATGTCGACGATGGGTTGGAACTGGACCCGCAGCTCCGCGGCCTCGAGCGAATGGAGGAGGTCGGATCCCAGCTCCATGCGGGCGAGCGCCGCCGCGTACATCTGCGGCTCGAAGAGCACGTAGCGGTTCTTGCCATTCGCCTTGGCCCGATACATGGCCACGTCGGCATTGCGCAACAGGTCGCTGGCCCCGAGGTCCGCGCCGCCGGAGAGGGCCACCCCGATGCTGGCGCTCGCCACCACCCTCTTCCCCTCCACCATGAACGGGGTCTCGAGGGCGCCGAGCAGGCGCCGGGCCAGCCCGATCGCGTCGGTGGGTCGGCGCGCGTTCTCCATCAGGATCGCGAACTCGTCACCGCCCAGCCGGCCGGCGAAGTCGCCCCGGCGCAGGCAGGCGCGGATCCGGTCCCCGATCTGGACCAGCAGCTCGTCCCCCGCGGAGTGGCCGAGGCTGTCGTTGATCACCTTGAAGCCATCGACGTCGCAATAGAGCAGGGCGAAGCGGTTGGTGTGGCGGCGGTTGCGGCTCGCGGCGTGCTCGAGACGCTGGACGAAGAGCGCGCGGCTAGCGAGCCCGGTCAGCCCGTCCTGGTAGGCCAGCTCCATCGCCTCGACGGTGCGGGCATCGGTGAGGGCGAGGCTGGCGTGCTGGGCGAAGGCCTCGAGCGCCTCGCGCTCCACCGGCCGGTAGCGGCGTTCCCGGCTGGTCGAGCCCACCATCAGCTCGCCGACCGGCCGGCCCTGGTCGTGGACCGGCGCCACCATGGCGCCTGCCAGCCCGAGCAGCACGAGCCACTCCGTCTCCTCCGCCGTCCCGGTGCAGCTGTCGGCAACCACGACCTGGTTGCGCCCGATCGCCTGGCCGACGAGCCCCGTCCCGATCGGCAGGCGGTGGACGCCGACCCGGACGGCGTCGGTGAGGCCCACCGACGACATCAGCACCGTGGAGTGCGGGTCTCCCGGATCGATGATGCGCAGCGCGGCGATGCTGTCGCCCAGCAGCTCGGCGGCGCCGGCGGTGACGGCGTGGAGGACCTCGGGCAGGGGGGCCCGATGCGAGATCGAGCGCTAGATCCGTGACAGCCTCTCCAGGAGCATCTGTCGCTCCTGGAGCGACGAGGCGAGGGCTTCGTTCTCCGCGGCGCGGCGTTCGCTCAGGGCGCGGGCTCCCCGCTCCGCCTCGAGCAGCCGCAGCGTCTCCTGGCTCATGCGGAGCGCCGCAGCCATGCCCCGCAGCAGGTTGATCTCCTCGGGCAGGAAGCGCTGGTCGCCCAACCGCGCCAGCACCAGGTGGCTGGCCGTCCGGGGAGCGAGCGGCACCGAGACCGCGGTGCAGCGCCCGAGACCGGGCAGCTCCACCGCCCGCGAGCGGGACGTGCCGACCACCGCCAGCAGCTCGGGCGGGGCCGCGCCCGGCAGCCCGACGACCAGGGCGGCCTGGTCCCCCCGGACCAGGAGGGCGATCTCCGCCTCCAGGGTCTCCGCCGCGCTCTCGAGGCCGACCCGGACCACCGTCGCCTCGTCGGGGGAGTGGACCAGGGTCGAGATGTACTCGACGAGCTGATCGGTGGCCCACCAGTTCGGGCGCACCTCAGCGGCTCCCCTCCGGCCCAGCACGCTCCGATCCATGCGATTCAATCGAGCCAGGAGTCAGGAGAGCGCCAGCGCGGCAAGGGTCTGGCTGTGGAAGCCGCTGCCTCCTCGGACCCGCGCGATCTCGCCGTAGCTGTAGAAGCCGGCGAGGGGCGTTCCGGGTGCGGTCTCCAGCATCCGCTCGACCTCGACGGCGGCCCCGCCATCGCCGAGGACCATCCGCCGGCCGATGCAGTCGATGGCGAGCAGGCCGATTGGCCGGAGCCCGTCGAGGCCGCGAGTCGCCTCCCTGCAGGCCTCTCCGGCCGAGGCCAGCACCGCCGCCGTCGAGCACTCCATGAAGGAGGTCACCGCGCCGCTCGGGACCTGGGCATTGCACGAGATGGCCCGGTTCGGGAAGTCGACCTTCAGGATGCAGCGCAGCCGCTCGCCGCTGCGACGGCTGAGGCCCAGGGGGTGGGTCATCGCGAAGCGGGTGAAGGCGGCGTGGTCCCGGTAGCAGTCGACGGGCGCCTCCAGACGGCCGAGGTAGACGTCCAGCGCCGGCTCGTCGTCGAGGCTGTGGATCCAATCGCCCGAGCTGGCGGTCACCAGCATGGGCTCGCCGAAGGGACGCCAGGCGTGACGGGCCCCTATTCCCATGGGAGCGTCGGAGCCGAGCGCCGCCGCGACCACCGAGTTGCCGAGGACGTCGCCGCCGTGGAGCTGGTGGGTGCCGGCCATCGTGAGGTCGTCGGCCGCCGCGCCGCCCACCAGCGGGATCGCCGCTCCGGCCACGCTGTAGGCGCCGCGCAGGATCTCCTGGTGGTCGCCCGCGAGGCCGTCGGTGAGCATGAGCAGCACCCGATGGGGTCGGGCGGCGATGGCGTTGACGCAGGTGGCGACCTCCGCGCCCGCCTGCCGGAGCCGGGGCCCGATCCCGGTGGCGGCCGCGGTGGCGACCGAGAAGCCGGGGCCGCCCAGGACCATGACCACCACCCCGCCATCGGAGGGGCCTTCGCCGGTGAGCTCGCCCGCCGTGGTGGAGCCGATCAGAGGGGCACCGCCGCTCACCTCCCGCACGCCCGCCACCAGGTCGGTGAGGTCGTGCGCCGCGGAGCAGAAGACCAGGATCAGGGCGGCGTCGCCGCGGGCCATCGCCTCCGCTGCCGCCTGCCGCCCGGCCGCCCGGGAATGTGGGTCGCTCGACCGTCCCACCGACACCCAGCGATCCTCGGTGGACGCCACCCCCATCGGGACCTGGCCCGACGTGCTCGTGCTCACCCCATCCTCCAACGGTCCCAGCCACGCCAACCGCATCGGTGCGCAGCCGGAGAAGGGTGGCACGGCCACCGGCCATCGGCGAGCCCACCATGAAGCCGTCAAACTTCCATCACGCGCGAGAGGTCGGATTCGACCGTGTGCGACCCGAGCATGGCCGGGCGCCACAAGCGAGATGGTGCTCCAGGGCCGCCGTCACTTCCGTTCACGGGCGGGGACCTTCCGAGCGTCATCTCGCGGCGACGGTCAGCGCTCCGGTTAGACTCGCGAGCGCCGCTGGGGAGTGGCCAAGTGGTAAGGCAGCTGACTCTGGATCAGCCAATCGTAGGTTCGAATCCTACCTCCCCAGCCATTTGTGTTTGCAATCACGATGACCGTCCTGAGACCCTGGGGAGAGATGGCGGCCGGCGGGTCGAGCGGCTCTGGCGCGAGGGTGAGGTCGTGGTGGTCGAGAGGGCGCCCTCTCAGAGTCAAGTGATGACGAGCGTCGCCCCCATGCCGACGACGGCCGCGGTCACCAGCAGCAGGAGGGCCTTCTCCCAGAGGCGCAGGCGATGGGCTGCGGGCAGGGTGGTCCAGGCCAGCACGATGAGGAAGATCAGCACGATTGGCAGGAGCAGCGCATTGAGGACCTCGACGGCGATGGCGAGCCCGACCAACGACCCGCTGGTCAAGACCAGCACCGCCGAGAGGCCGACCGCCCCCGTGAAGACGCCGTAGAAGAGGGGTTCCTGGCGGACCTTCCGGTTGAGGCTGCGCGGCTTCCCGGCTACCTCCGCGAAGGCCCATGCGGCCCCCAGGGACACGACCAGGGCCGCGACCAGGGCGGCTCCGGCCACCCCCATCGCGAACGCGAGGCGGCCGCCGGCAGCCCCGAGCGACGAGGTCAGGGCGGTGGAGACCTGGGCGACGGTGTTGAGGGATCCCGAGTTCCGGTGGAAGAGGCTCGCCCCGGTCGCCACCAGGACCGCGATCATGATCACCTGGGTGACCACCGCACCGATGGCCGTGTTGATCCGCGCGAACCGGAGATCCCGGATGGTGATCCCCTTGTCCAGGATCGCGGCCTGCTGGTAGAAGATCATCCAGGGCATGACCACGGCCCCGACGTTGGCCGCCACCAGGGTGAGGTAGGCCGAGTTCCCGAGTGGTTGCCCCATCGTCAGGCTGCCAGCCAGCGAGCCGGGATCCGGATGAGCCCGGATGGCGGCCACCAGGAAGGCGAGCTCGAAGAGCCCGAAGCCGATGCCGATGAGCTCCACCCGCCGGTAGCTGCCGGAGACGACGACCAGGAGAAGCACGGCGGCGGCACCGGGGACGACGAGCTGCGGGGGCAGGCCGACGATGCTGCCAACGCCCGCGATGCCGGCAAACTCGGTGACCAGGGCACCGACGCTGGTGACCAGCAGGAGGCCCACCGAGAACACGGCCCATCCGCGTCCGAATCGCGCCTTGATCAGCTCGGCGTGGCCCTTGCCGGTGGTGAGTCCCAGCCGGACGGTCAGCTCCATCACCAGGTACAGGACGGGGACCAGGAGCACCTCGAGGGGAAGGAGCCGGTAGCCGAAGCGGGCCCCGGACTGGGCGGCGGTGACCACGCTGCCGGCATCGGTGTCGGCCAGCATCACCATCAGGCCCGGCCCGATCGCCACCGTGAGCAGCATCCATCGCCGGCCCCGGGAGGGAGGGCGCCGAGCCGCCCCGGCCTCGACGTCGATCCCGACCGGAGCGTCCAGCGCGCGATCGCCGATGCCCGCCGCCCGCACGTTCATCGCACGCCGGGGAGGCGCGGCAGCGACGGGGCGATCGCCCCGCGGATGCGCTGCGCGGTATGGACGGACACTGGTGCGCGTACCTCCGGCGCCACGGCCGGCCCCGAGGGGTGGCTGGGTCTCCGGCGCCATCCCCAGCGTCCCGCACCGGGGGCGGAACCTCCAGAGCCGGATGTCACAGGCACATGCGGCCGTCGGTCACCCGCAGGCGGAGGACCTAGGAGGACCTAATAGATGAAGCCCTCGACGTCCGAGAGGGTGGTCACCTGGCGCATGTCGATCTGCCCGGGGATCTCGGCGTAGTTGGCCTCGTCCACGTAGAAATCGCTCGGTCCGTCGACGGCGACCACGTAGGCGACGTGCCCGTAATAGCTGTAGCCGTTGCCCGAGCCCCAGACCACGATGGCTCCGACCTTGGGTGTCTGCCCGGTCGAGTACCCCTGCGCCTGCGCGTTGCCGAACCACTCGTCGGCGTTCCCCCACCAGGTGACCTCGCGCAGGGACGCGACGTACCAGGTGCACTGACCCCAGGGGAAGGAGTCGGGGATGTCCCCGAAGGCGAAGGGACAGAGGACGTCACCACAGGCCCCGCCCCCACCCCCGTGGTGCGCCGCCGCCGCAGCAGCCGCGGCCGCGGCCGCCGCCGCCGCCGCAGCAGCCGCGGCCTGCTGCGCCTTGACGGTCGCGATCTGGCTGAGCAGCGACTGGCGCTGGTCGAGCAGCGAGGCGGCCTGGCTGCCCAGGGAGGCGGCCTCCGCCCGCAGCTGGGTCTCCTGACCCTGGAGCGTCGCCTCGAGGGCCTCCAGATGGGTCTCGGCCGCAGCCGCCTGATCGAGGTTCCCCTGCTGCGTCTGCTGGAGCAGGGTGAGGCGCTGCTGGTCGGCCTGGACCTGGGCGATCAGCTGGCGGAACTGCTTGCTGACGGCGGTCGCGGAGCCCAACTTCTCCATGAACTCGGCGATGCTCTGGCTCTGGACGAGGCCGCTGACCACGCCGGTGCCGCCCGCGGTGTAGATCACCACCATGACCTTGGTGAGCTGCGCCTTCTCGGCGGCGAGATTGGCGGTGTCCACCTGGATGGCCTCGGCGGTCTGAGCCAGCTCGAGGTTGAGCTGGTCGATCTGCCCCTGCACCTGCTGGACCTGGGACTGGGTGGCGGCCACCTGCTGCTGGACCGCGGCGGCCTGGGCGTTGGCCGTGGCCTCGCTGCCCTGGAGCCCCTGGAGCTGGCTGCCCAGCGCGTCGTACTGCTGCTGGAGCTGGGCGATCTTCTGAGTGTAGGAATCGGTGAGCCGGACGTCGGGCCGAGCGATGCGTGCCGCCGGCGGCGCGACGGCAGCCAGCACTCCGACGGCGATGACGGAGGTGGCAATTCTGCGGAGAAGGCGGGTGGTGCGACGCAAATCCGTATCCCTGACCGGTGTGGGGGCGGAGCTTATCAGCGCCTCCGCGGACCGGGAGGACGCCTTTAGCGGCTCGTCACGCCGCCGTGACGCAGCCTTCAGATGTAGCGTCGTTTGCAGTTATTGACGCGAGCAGCAACAGGAAGGGCGAAGCCCCGCCCGGCGAGGCGTCCTCGCGGCTTTCCGACGGCACGCCGAGGTGGAGCCAGAGGACTGTGTAGAGTTGCTCGGAATCAGCCAGGGATCATCCAAGTGGGAGGAGCGGTCCAGGTGAGCGAGACGCAGGAAGTCAAGCCCGCCGGCTCGGCGCAGCCGGTCCTTGCCCCTCGAGGACTCGAGGGGGTGGCGGTGGCAGAGACCCTGATCGGGGATGTCCGTGGTGAAGAGGGCTTCTACCACTACCGCGGCTATGACGCCACCGAGCTCGCCCGTCACTGCTCGTTCGAGCAGGTCTGGCACCTGCTGCTGGTGGGCGAGCTGCCCGGCCCCCGCGAGCTGCGCTGGCTGCAGGACCAGGCCGTCGCCGGCCGGAGCCTCCCCGGCGGGGTCGCCGACACCCTGGACGAGATCGCCCGGTTGCCGGGCTACACGCCGCTGGGGGCGCTGCGCACCGCGGTCTCGCTGAGCGCGACCGCCCTCAACCTCCAGCCGACCCTCGACCTCACCCCCGACCAGGTGCGCGCCGACGCCCTCCGCATGGTCGCGCTCACACCGGTGCTGCTGATGCGGATGCATCGCGTCCACCAGGGGCTGGAGCCGGTCGACCCCGATCGTGACCTCGGTTACGCGGCCGCCTACCTGCAGATGCTGACCGGCAGGCGCCCGGAGCCGGTGGCCGCGCGCGCCCTCGAGAAGTACCTGATCACGACCATGGACCACGGCTTCAACTCCAGCACTTTCACGGCCCGGGTCATCACCTCCACCGGCAGCGACATGGGCTCCGCGCTCACCGGTGCCATCGGGGCGCTCGCCGGGCCGCTCCATGGCGGCGCGCCATCTCGGGCGCTGGACATGCTCGACGCCATCGGAACACCCGACAAGGCCGAGGAGCACCTCCGCGACGAGGTCCTGGGGGGCCAGCGGCTTATGGGTTTCGGCCACCGCATCTACAAGACCGACGACCCGCGCTCCGTCCTCCTCCACGAGGTGGCCCGCGAGCTGGGCGGCCCGCAGGTGGAGTTCGCGGAGCATGTCGAGGCCACCGCGCTCCGGGTGCTGAGCGAGCTGAAGCCGGGGCGGCGCCTCTACACCAACGTCGAGTTCTACTCCGGGGTGGTGATGAACACGGTGGGACTCTCCCGGGACATGTTCACCCCGACGTTCGCCTGCAGCCGCACGGTGGGCTGGACCTCCGCGATCGTGGAGCAGGCGGCCAACAACCGGCTCATCCGTCCCTCGGCGATCTACGTCGGGCCCCCCGCACCGCGCCCCCTGCCCGAGAACTACGCCTACGCCTGACCGCTGATCGACGGCTAGGCTCCGTCGCGGAGCCGGGTCTGGCGCGGCCCGCCCCACCGAGGCAGAATGGAGCTGCGCTCATCCCCATGAGGAGGAATGCACGATGTCCACACTCGTGCGTCCGGTCGCGCCCGACCCCTACGAGCTGCTGCCCGCCGTCGCTGCGTTCTCCCTGAGCAGCGACGACATCACCGAGGGGCGGCCCCTCGACACCCGTCACGTCCATCCCAGCGCCGGTGGCGAGAACCAGAGCCCTCAGCTGCGCTGGAGCGGGTACCCGTCCGCCACCCGGGGGTTCACGGTCACCTGCTTCGACCCCGACGCCCCGACCGGCTCGGGCTTCTGGCACTGGGTGCTGGTCGGCGTGCCGGTCACCGTGACCGAGCTGGCCCGCGGGGCGGGGGCCGCCAACGCGCCCCTCCCGCCGGGGTCCTTTCACGTGCGCAACGACTTCGGCAGCCTCGACTACGGCGGGGCCGCGCCGCCTCCCGGCGATCGCCCCCACCGCTACATCTTCGCGGTGCACGCGGTCGACACCGACAACCTCGGGCTGGACCGGCTGGCATCCCCCGCGGTGGTCGGGTTCACGCTCGCCTTCCACACCCTCGCCAGAGCCACCCTCCGCGCCACCTACCAGCGCTGAGGAAAGGCCGGGGTCGGGTCAGCGGCGGACGGGGCTCAGGGGCGTCGCGCGGATCGTGGCCGCGCCCCGACGCACAGGGTCAGGACGCCGGCCAGGAGGAGCACCGCACCCGTCAGGAGCGAGCCCGGCAGGGAGGAGAGCAGCCCGGAGGATGCCGCGGACGAGCCCCCCGACGTGGGGACCGGGATCGTCGAGCCCGGCACCGTGACGGACGCCTCCGCGGTCACGGCCGGCCCGCGTCAGGCCTGGCTGGACGCCGCCCAGAGATTGATGCCGCTCTCGGTCGCCAGCCGGTCGATCTCGGCGAGCTCGGGGTCGCTGAAGTCCAGCCGCTCGAGGGCGGCGAGGTTCTCGTCGAGCTGGACGGCGCTGCTCACCCCGATCAGCGCCGAGGTCACCCGGCGATCGCGGAGCGCCCAGGCCAGGGCCATCTGGGCCAGCGACTGGCCACGCCGTGCGGCCACCTCGTTGAGGCCCCGAATCTTCGCCAGGATCTCCTCGGAGAGCATCTCCGGGGTGAGGGAGCCGCGCTGGTGGGCTCGCGACCCCTCCGGCACTCCCCGGAGGTAGCGGTCGCTCAGCATCCCCTGGGCCAGCGGAGAGAAGACGATGCAGCCGATCCCCTCCTCGTCCAGGACCTCGAGCAAGCCGCCCTCGATCCAGCGATTGAGCATCGAGTAGGAGGGCTGGTGGATGAGGATCGGGGTGCCCAGACCGGCCATGATCTCCGCAGCCGCCTCGGTGTGAGCGGCCGAGTACGAGGAGATCCCCGCATACAGCGCCTTGCCCTGGCGCACCGCGGTGTCGAGCGCGCCCATGGTCTCCTCGAGCGGGGTCTCGGGATCGTAGCGGTGGGAGTAGAAGATGTCGACGTAGTCCACCCCCATCCGTTGCAGGCTCTGGTCAAGGCTGGCCAGAAGGTACTTGCGAGAGCCCCACTCCCCGTAAGGTCCGGGCCACATGTCGTAGCCGGCCTTGGTGGAGATGACCAGCTCGTCGCGGTGGGGCCGCAGGTCGGTGGCCATGATCCGCCCGAAGGTCTCCTCGGCCGAGCCGTAGGGCGGTCCGTAGTTGTTGGCCAGGTCGAAATGGGTGATCCCCCGGTCGAAGGCGTGCAAGACGATGCTCCGGCTCTCGCTGGGGGGCCGCTCCGCGCCGAAGTTCTGCCAGAGGCCGAGCGAGATCAGCGGCAGCTGGAGCCCGCTCCGGCCCGAGCGGCGATAGGACATCGACCGGTAGCGGTCGGACGCGGGGACGTAGGTCACCGGATGGCCCTCCGTGCGGCGGGACCTCACCGCCGACCGGCGCCGGCGCTTGGTCGCACGGATGTTTGCGCTGCCGCGTGAATGTGCAAAGGTATGATACCGGTATGCACATGCGTTCGTGGATCAGGCGAACGTGGCGGTGCTGTAGGCACGGAGATCCGGAGAGCCCATGACCGGAGACGTCGTCAACGATTTCTGCATCCAGGCAGCGACCGTCAACGGATCGGGATCACAGTCCTCCAACCTCGTCATCACCAAGGCCCTCTTCCACATGGGCATCCCGGTGGCCGCGAAGAACGTCTTCCCCTCCAACATCGAGGGGCAGCCGACCTGGTACGACATCCGGGTGATGCCGCGGGGCCACCAGGCCCGCAAGCGGACCGTCGACATCCTCATCGCCATGAACCCGGCCACCTGGGAGCAGGACGTCGCCAACGTCCGGCCCGGCGGGGCGGTCATCCACGAGGCGACCTTCCCCCGGCTGGGCGCCGCGGCGCGCGACGACGTCTCCTGGTATCCGGTGCCGTTCGCCCGGCTGGCCCGAGAGAAGCTCGAGGCCAAGCCCGACCTCCGCAAGTACCTCCAGAACATGATCTACGTGGGGGTGCTGGCCGAGCTGATCGGGCTCGACCCGGCGGCGATCGAGGGGGGGGTGCGGGATCAGTTCCGGACCAAGCCGAAGGCCGCCGACCTCAACCTGGATGCCATCCGGATCGGGGTCGACTACACCCGCGAGACGCTGGTCAAGAGCGACCCCTTCAGGGTGGCACCGATGGACGGCACCCGCGGTCTAGTGCTGCTGGACGGGAACCACGCCGCCGCGCTGGGCAGCCTCATGGCCGGGTGCACGGTCCTCGCCTGGTACCCGATAACCCCCTCGTCGTCACTCTGCGAGGCGTTCATCGACTACGCCGAGCGCTTCCGGGTCGACCCGTCGAGCGGAGAGAGGCGCTTCGCCGCCATCCAGGCCGAGGACGAGCTGGCCGCGATCGGGATGGTGCTCGGCGCCGGCTGGGCGGGTGCCCGGGCCATGACCGCCACCTCCGGGCCGGGCATCTCGCTGATGGCAGAGCTCACCGGGCTCGGCTACTACGCCGAGATCCCCGCGGTCATCTTCGACATCCAGCGGGTGGGCCCCTCCACCGGGCTGCCCACCCGGACCATGCAGGGGGACGTGAGCTTCGTCCACACCCTCTCCCACGGCGACACCCGCCACCCGGTGCTACTCCCCGGGACGGTCACCGAGGTGTACGAGGACGCCCAGCGGGCGTTCGACCTGACCGAGCGGCTGCAGACCCCCGTCTTCGTGCTGAGCGACCTCGACCTGGGGATGAACCAGTGGATGACCCCACCGCTCGCCTACCCCGAGGGCGCCGTCGACCGCGGCAAGGTGCTCGATGCCAAGGCCCTGGCGGAGGTCGGGCACTGGGCCCGCTATCGCGACGTCGACGGTGACGGGATCCCATATCGCACCCTGCCAGGGACGCCGGACCTGCGCGCCGGCTACTTCACCCGCGGCTCGGGCCACGACGAGAACGCGCTCTACACCGAGAGCCCGGACGTCTACCAGGCCAACATGGACCGGCTGCGCCGCAAGATCGACGGAGCCCGGACGCTGCTGCCGGCCCCGATCGTCGACGAGGCGGGCAACCGGGCCGCGATCCTCGCCTACGGCACCACCCATCACGCGGTGGTCGAGGCCCGCGAGCAGCTCGCCGACCACGGCATCGCGACCGATTACCTCCGCATCCGCGGCCTGCCCCTCCATCCGGAGGTCGCCGCCTTCATCGCCCGCCACGAACGGGTCTACGTGGCCGAGCAGAACCGGGACGGCCAGGTCGAGGGGCTGATCCGCCAGGAGCTCCCCGGTGCGCTGGCCGACCGGCTCCGGAGCATCCGCCACTTCAACGGGGTCCCCATCGACGCCGAGGCGATCAGCGACCCGGTCCTGGCCGGTGAGCTGTCGGTGGGCCGGGGCGCCGCTCGAGAGGCCACGACGACCAGCCCGGCCTCGGTCGGCTGAGCGAGGAGGAAGAGCGATGGCCGTCTCCGTCGAGAAGCTGAACCGCCTGGGGCTGAACCGCGACGACTACAAGGGTGCCCACACCACGCTCTGCGCCGGCTGCGGACACAACTCGATCACCAACCACATCGTGAAGGCGATGTACGACAGCGGCATCGAGCCGCACCTGCTCGCCAAGATGAGCGGGATCGGCTGCTCGTCCAAGGCCGCCGCCTACTTCGTGGAGCGGGCCCACGGCTTCAACGGGGCGCACGGGCGGATGCCATCGATCGCCACCGGTGCCAAGCTGGCCAACCGGGACCTGATCGTCTTCGGCATCAGCGGCGACGGCGACACCGCCTCGATCGGCCTGGGCCAGTACTGCCACATGATCCGGCGCAACCTGGACATGACCTACGTCATCGAGGACAACGGGGTGTACGGGCTCACCAAGGGGCAGTTCTCGGCCACCGCCGATCTGGGCACCCGGCCCAAGCGCGGCCGGCCCAACCGGTACGAGCAGATCGACGTCTGCGCCCTGGCCATCGAGCTCGGAGCCAGCTTCGTCGCGCGCAGCTTCAGCGGCGACGGCAAGCAGCTGGTCCCCCTGCTCCAGGCGGCGCTCGCGCATCGCGGGACCGCGGTCATCGATGTGATCAGCCCCTGCGTCACCTTCAACGACCACGAGGGCAGCACCAAGAGCTACGCCTACGTCAAGGACCACGACGCCCCGGTCAACACCCCCGACTACATCGCCCCGCTGGAGGAGATCACGGTCGACTACGAGCCGGGGAGCGTCCAGGCGGTCGAGCTGCACGACGGCTCCCACATCCTGCTCCGCAAGATCGACGCCGACCACGACGCCCGGGACCCGATCGCCGCCATGCGCCTCCTCTTCGAGGCCCGCCACAGCGGGGAGATCGTCACCGGGCTGCTGTACGTGAATCCCGACGCCGACGACCTCTGCACCCGTGAAACGCTCCCCGCGACGCCGCTGGCAGAGGTGCCGATCGAGGCGCTGCGGCCGTCGCGCGAGCAGTGGGACGCGCTGATGGCGGGGCTGGCGTAGCCGTCCAGCGGCATCCTCGGGCGGGTGCACGGCGAATGCCGGGAGGCACAACCGGACGTCGAGCTCCCCGAGGCGCCCCAGGAGCGAGAGCCCTTCCATGATCGACAGTGGCCAGAACGGGCGCCGACGGAGCCCCCGCTCGCCCAGCGCAGCCGGCGATTGGGAGGTGCCCGTCGCCCCCCTCCGTGCCGGCGACGGGCGGCGGAGAGGGTGGATCGAGGCGCGGACGGCGCCCCGGACCGCCCTCGACATGGCCGGCTCGGCCGCCGATCCGCCCTGGCGCCGTCCGTACGGGGTCGCAGTCGCCTGGGGCATCCTCTGGCGGTACGCGGTGCTCGGCGCGGTGGTGCTCGCCATGGTGGTCGGGCCGCGCCCCCCGCTGGCGGCGCCCCTGGCGATCGTCGCGGGCGGGGTCCTGCTCGGGCTCTGGGCCCGGCGTCCGTGGCCGGCCGCCCTCTGGCGGGCCGCCATGCTGGGCTGGGCGGCGGCGGTGACGGCGGGCTGGATCGTATTCCCGATCGTCCTGGCCAGCGGCCTCGCCGTGCTCACGCTGGAGCCATGGCTGCTCGCCCGAGGCCGGGGCCGGTCCCGCGGCCGTCAGCGGCCCGCCGCACCCGCCGCGGCCTCCACCTCCCCGACCCTGGCCGGGATTGCGCCGGCAGCGGAGTGGCCGCGGGCCGGGCGTCGCCGCTGAGCGGCCCGAGGGCGATGCTTCCGGGAGCCAGTCGGCGAGGATCGCCGCTCAGGCCGGCGCCCGGCTCCGCCGGCCCACCCCGAGGGCCGAGCCCGCATCCCTGATCCAGGCCAGGAGCAGACCCGGAGCCCCGCGCACCGTCTCGCCGACGGCGGGGAGCAGGCACAGCCCCCGCGCGTGGGCGACCACCAGCAACTGGAGAACGAAGGCGGCGACGGTCACCCAGAGGTAGACCGGGGCGAGCAGCGTGAACAGCGGGGCCGCTTGCCCATGGACGGTCACCCCGGTGTCGAGGACGTACTCGGCGAGCTCGGCGGGGCCGGCCAGGAGCACCCAGATCAACACCGCCACGGCGGCCGCCCGGCGCAGCCAGACGTCCCCCACCCCGGCTTCGCGGAACCAGCAGAAGAGGCCGATGAGGGGGATCAGCAGGAAGAGGAAGTAGGGGCGCTCGGTGAGCGGGCTCACCAGCATGATGGCCTCGATCGCCAGGCCCACCTCGAGCAGCGAGAGGCTGTCGCGCCGAAGCGGGCGGGTGGAGAGCACCGAAACCGTCAGCCCGACGACGATCAGGGCCACCGCGATCCAGAGCACGGTCTCCACCGAGGGGGCGACGGCGAGCGGCCGGGCCGCCGGGTTGAGCGTGAAGAGGCGGGCCAGCACCCCCTTGGGCGCCTCGTTGTGGAGGAAGGGGAGGTACTGGTCCGACCAGAAGCTCCAGGCGGTCCAGAAGTCGGTCCAGGCCCGCTGGCCGAGGAGGAGGAAGGGGGCGAGCCCGAGGACGACCGCGGAGGCGGCGGCGGAGAGCCCGAAGCGGAAGTCGCGCCGCCAGAGCAGGAAGACGGCGAGCAGGAGCAGCTCGGGCTTGACGGCGCATCCCGCCCCGAGCAGGAGGCCGCCCAGCCCACCCCGCCCCGCCGACCGCGCCCAGAGGGCCGCGCAGACCAGGGCCATGACCAGCAGGTCGCTCTGGCCCAGGTCCCACTCTCGGTGGACCGGCAGGGTCACCGCGGCTGCCGCGGTCAGGAGAACCACCATGGTGGGCCGGGGCACCAGTCCGGCGGCCCGAAGCGCCGCGTAGACGGAGAGGACCAGGAATGCGACGTTGAGCAGGTCCCAGGTGGTGAGCGCGCCGTAATGGGGCAGGAGGGTCAGCGGCACCATCAGGTAGGCGAAGAAGGGCGCGTACACGTACGCCTGGGTGGTCCAGTACGAGCCGTTGCCGGCCGGGGTGTAGGTGTTGATGAAGCTGATCGCCCCGAGGTAGGGGTCCCGGCCGGCGCGGACGTCGAGCCCGGCCTGGTAAAAGGTGCGGAAATCGGCCCAGGAGAAGCGGGCCGCCCCGTACCGCATGACGTAGAGGGCGGCCCCGGCGATGACCAGCACCCCGAGGGGGATCGCCCAGCGGCGGAGGGGCGCGATCATCCCGGGGAGGCGGCGGTCGACCACGGCCAGGTCGAATCGGGCCGGGGGCGCGCCGGGCAGCACGGCGCCGCCGCCCGCCCCTGCTATGGCCGCCGCCTCTCTGCTCACCGCGCGGATGATGGCACGCGCGACCGCCGGCCACGGGTCGGCGCGCCCACCGAGGCGGGCGCAGCGGCGGAATCAGCCCCCAGGTGTCAGCCGGCGCCGGAGGACGCCAGGACCGCGGCGACCATGCCGTCCTGCACCCAGACGATCTCCGTGCCCGACTGGTCGACCTCCCGGTAGCCCGCGGTCAGCACCGAGTTGATCTCCGGATAGGACTTCCGGGACGCACCCTCGGTGACCACGACCTCGGGGTCCAGCTCGGTGACCCTGCGCGCCACCGGCCCGTAGTTGCCGAGCAGCGCCTCGTCGTTGTAGATCGGTGGCGTCGGCAGCATGAGCTGGAGCTGGTTGTCGTCGTAGAGCCACGCGTCGTCCGACCAGACCACCGCCGAGCTGCCGTCCAGGCCGTGCGCGGTCAACCATGCCGAGACCGCGGCGTCCTCGGGGAAGCGATAGTCGAACTGGTCCTGGTAGGCCTCCAGCGACCTCGCGCCGGTCAGCAACGAGGCGGCGCCGCCGTAGTAGTAGAGGAGGTTGTGGCTGCTCCCGTCGATGATGTCGACCCAGTCCAGGCCGGCCCCGGACGCCCCCGCAGCGGCCAGCAGGGTGGCGGCGACGAGCCCGGCTCCGGCCAGCCGGCGCAGGCGGGCGGCGCCCACCGGTGAGCGGAGCGGGAGGCCGCTCAGAGCCAGCACCGCCGGGGCGATCGACGGCACCAGCCAATGAGCCCACGGCTGCCTCGCCAGCGCGGGGACCAGCAGGGCGGCCCCCGCCCAGACCCAGAGCCCCCAGCGCAGGTCGCGGTCCCGCCGGCAGAGCCAGGCCCCGACCACGAGCAGGGCAAGCACGCCGGCGGGGAGGAGCAGGTGGAGCAGCGTGTGGCCCGCGGCGTCACCCGAGTAGCGGTACTCGGTGAAGGGGATCCAGAAGCCGACCAGGGCATAGGCGACCTTCCCGGCCCCGGCGGTGACGATGGCGGGGATCAGCCAGGCGGCGGTGATGGCGACCACCGTGCCCGCGTACACCGTCACTCGCCGCCAGGTCGCCCGCCCCACGATCGCCAGGATCAGGCCGAAGGCGCAGGTCTCCGCCAGCGCCGTCTGCTGGTAGCCGATCGCGAGCGCCGCCAATGCCCCCACCCCGATCGGCCAGAGTGGCCAGCGGCGGCGGTCGGGCACCGTGACCCGGGTCAGCAGGATCGCCCCCGCCCAGGCCACTGGCGCAATGAGGAGGCTCTCGGGGATGAGCAGCTCGGCGTCGACGAGCGGCGTCCCGAGCAGCACCGCGACCACGAGCAGGGCGACCACGGTCCGGCGACGCCCGAGGAGGCGGTCGCCCAGGTAGGCGACGGCCAGCAGGGTCAGCAGCCCGGTGACGAAGGTGATGGTGTGAAGGGCGGCCTCACCGGTCCCGAAGAGCTGGATCACCACCGCCACCGTCCAGAGGTGGATGGGCGGCTTGTTGTTCCAGACCTGGCTGTAGAGGACCTTGCCCTCGAGGAGGGAGCGCGCGGTGGTGACGTAGCCCGCCTCGTCGGTGTACCAGTGCGGCTCGAGGAACGACGGGATCCGCAGCAGCGCGAAGAGCGCGATCGGCCCGGTCAGCCAGGACCCGCGTCGCAGCCGGAGGCCGAGCCGGAGATGGGCCGCCCCTCCTGGTCGGCCCCCCGCCGCCGCAGCCATCGCCGTCCTCCAGTCGCCACGGCCTCAGCGGCCTCTCACGTCCTACCGCCCCTGGCGGACCCCCCCAATCTATCCTCCCGCCCCAACCTTGCGCGGCCATTACCGGGTGGGCGTTGTGTCATCGTGCCACCCGTGGCCGTCGCGCCGGAGCATTCTCCGCCCTCCGCTGCCCCCCGGGCTCGCGCCGGCCCTCGCCGTCCCACCCTCGGAGGCCTGGTGGTGGGCGCGGCGCTGGTCGCGATCCTGGTGGTCATCTGCCGCCGGGTCGGCGACCCCGACTTCTGGTGGCACATGGAGACGGGGAGCTGGATCATCGATCACGGCAGCCTGCCCAGCCACGAGCTCTACACCTACACGGTGAGCGGCAACGCCTGGGCGGACCAGGAGTGGGGCAGTGAGGTGCTCGGGGATCTGATCTTCCGGGCCGGCGGCTTCCTCGCCTTCAGCCTCGTCTACACGGCCGTGACCTGGGTCGGGTTCTGGTTCATCTGGCGCCGGATCGGCATGGAGCGCGTCCCCGCCCTGATCGCGGCCGCCTGTCTGGTGGTGGCGGCGCTCGCCGGCGTCGAGGTCTGGGGCCCGCGGTCGCAGATGATCAGCTTTGCCCTGACCTGCCTGACCCTCTGCTGGGTCGAGGCCTACCTCCGGGACCGCAGCCGCATCGTCTACCTGATGCCCCTGGTGATGGTGTTCTGGACCAATCTCCACGGCGGTTTCGTCTACGGCCTGGCCGTGCTCGGGCTCGCCGCGGTCACCGAGACCGCGCTCTGGCTCCTCTCCCCGCAGGACGGCGCCCACCGCCGCCGGGCGCTCCGCCTCTGGCTGGTCCTGCTCGCTGGCGGGGTGGCCGGCCTCGTCAACCCGATCACGATCCACGCCTACCTGGCCGCGATCCTGGTGCAGACCAGCCGCGTGCAACAGAGCTTCATCGCCGAATGGCAGTCGCCGAACTTCCACGTCGCCGGGGAGCTGGGCGTCGAGCTGATGCTGCTGCTGGTGGTGGCGGCGATGGCGCTCCGCCGGCCCCGGCTGTGGGATGCGCTGCTGACCGTGGTCGGCGTCTACGCGGCGCTGTCGGCGGTGCGCAACGCGCCGATCGCGGCCGCGCTGCTGATGCCCATGGTGGCGTGGTCCGTCGGGAGCGCCTGGGAGCGGAGCCGGTGGCGGGACCGCTGCGCGGCGTGGGTGGCCCGCCGGGCCGGCGACCTGCTCATCATCGTCTCGGCGGGCGCTCTCATCGTCACCGTGGCCGCCGTCGGGTTTGCAGCCAACACCCTGAGCACCCAGACGGCGAGCACCGCCGCCAACTTCCCGGTGGGAGCGGCGGACTGGCTGGCGGCGCACAAAACGGTGGGGACCCGGATGTTCAACGCCTACGACTGGGGCGGCTATCTGATCTACCGCTTCTACGGGGACGCCAACCGCCGCGTCTTCATCTACGGTGAGGCGACCGAGGTGGGCAACCCGCTGCTCCAGCAGGTCAGCGACGTCGAGAACGCCGAGCCCGACTGGCAGACCATCCTCAGCGAGCACGGCGTCGACTACGTGGTGGAGCGCACCGACTCGGCGCTCAGCATGGCGCTCTCGGTCGACCCCGGGTGGCAGCGGGTCTACGACGACGGCTTTGCGGTCATCTTCGTCAAGCGGTAGGCCTCGTGCGAGGTGAGCCGCGCTGGCACGATGTCCGCGCCAGGGCAGGGCGGCGGGCGCCGGGGATCTCAACCCTCCGGGACCGGAGCGGGCGGATGGTCCGGCGAGGTGAGCGGGCCGGCCGGCGGCGGGGAGGGCGCGGGGAGGGCGCCGGCAGCCCCGCCCTCCCCCCGCTCCCCTCCGCCTTCTCCGCCTCGCGCCGCTGCCGCTCCCGGCGGCTGAAGAACCAGCGCATCCCGACGCTGCTCCCCCCGAAGAGCACGAAGAGGAGCACCGCGGTGACCACGGGTGCGCTGCCCGGGTGGGCCGAGGTGGACTGGGGCCGCAGCTCCACCTCGACCAGCCCGAAGACGGCGATCCCGAAGGTCGCCGCCCAGGCTGCCCGGCTCCACGCCATCAGGGTGCCGCCGGAGAGGAACCGCAGCGGCAGCAGGCCGATCACGTTGCCGACCAGCCCGCCCACGAAGATGGATCCGAGCAGGTCGGCCGCCAGGACCACCGCAAAGGGGGCTCCCGGGACGGCGGCGGCGCGGCCGACCGGGACCCAGACCAGCCAGGCGACGACCGCCACGGTCAGGCCGGCGATGGCCGAGAGGGCGACCGCGTGCCCCTGCTCGTTCTTGGCCAGCGTCCCCTGGAAGGCGAGGCTGGCGATCACCCCATAGAGGTAGCCCGGCTCGAACGAGCTGAGCCTCGAGATCAGGACACAGGTGGCCGCAACCAGCAGTCCCGCGGGGAGGGCGTGGAAGCGCGCCTCCACAGGATGGTGGCGGAGCCGGCGGTAGACGGCGCCCACCGTGGCACCGACCGCGATGCCGATCAGGATCGACAGCACCACGGCGACGTAGGTGGCCACCGAGCGCAGGTTGAAGCCGAAGCCCCGATCGTTGAGGCTGCCCAGGGCGGCGCCCCCCAGGACGACGGCCGCGAAGGCGCCGATCCGGAGCAGCCCTCCCGCCTCGCGCTCGGCGTCACGGCGGAAGCGCCGCAGCCAACCGAGGCGCCGGAGGGTGATCTCGCGGATCTCGTCGTAGTTCTCCTCGAAGGTGCGGTTGAAGAGTTGGGAGGGGAAGGTGATGAAGAGGATCACCCCGAGGGTGATGGCGGCCCCGATCAGGGTGTGGACGGGTGACCCGAAGGCCTCGGCCGGGGTGACCAGGTTCGACGAGAACGACGAGACGTCCGGGTTCGATGCGGCGGTGACCGCTGCCCGGGCGACGGGTGGGGCGGCGCAGGCGAGGCTGGTCGAGGGCGGGAAGCTGGCGCCGACCGGAACCGCGAGCAGGCTGAGGTGTTCGGCGCCCGTGGACTGCCCGATACCGCCGGCGCAGACCCAGCCCTCGGGGCTCACCTCGGTTCCCGACACCACGGTGGCCCGCCAGGCGCCGGTCGCGTCCTGGGCGGCCTGCAGCACGGTCAGGGTGAGGACGTCGTGCTGCAGGTCGGCCGGCGGGGGCAGGGTGGTATGCCGGGACCGCCGTAGCCACTTCGTGGGGTCGTGCCCGAGTACGAGCTGCCGGCGTGGGTGAGCCCGGTCGAGGGGTACCAGACGAAATCCACGGAGTTGTCGAAGAGGGGCAGGATCCCGCCGCCAGAGGGGGCCAAGGTCGCCGTGCACTGGCCCGTTGCGCTGCACACCGTGGAGAGGCCGACGGTCTGGCGCGCGGTGGTGCCCACCTTCGGAAGTCCGGCCGGCACGGTCCCGGTGGGCGGCTCGACGGTCATCCTGAGCTGCCACGCGCCACTCAGGGTGGCGGCGGCGAGGTCGCCGCAATCGGCCGACGCCCCGACCGCGGTCGCGACCATGGAGATCCCCGCCGCCGCGATGGCGATCGGCAGGCGCAGCCGATGGACCGAGGAACTGCGCGGGCTCTCCACCGCTCTCCCCCTCGTCAGCGAGCCACCGCCGCTGCGGTGTGAGATGAGTATGCCATGCGCCCGAAGCGGGGGCCAGCGCGGTCGCGCCGGTTGGGGCGGGGCGAAGCCGGCGGGCGTGGCGCGTCATGACCGGCGCCCCGATCCCGGCGTAACCTCTGCAGCGGCGCGGCGGGGCCGGGCCGGGCAGCCCGCCACGGCCGGAGCGGGTGCCACCGCCGGTCCGGCCTGAGGAACCCGATCGTGTCCACCCCCTGGCCACCACCTCCGCCGGAGGGCGGCACTCCGGCGGCGCCCGGCCACGGGTTGCCCCCGTCGGGTTCTCCGCCCCCGCTCCCCTACGGCTTTCCCGCCCCGCCGGCTCAGCCCCCCTGGCCGGGACCTTATCCGCCCCCCTACCCGCCGTACCCCGTCTACGTCGCGGCGCCGCCCACCAATGGCCTGGCGATCGCCGCGCTGGTGCTCGGCATCCTCTGGCTGTGGTGGGTGGGGTCGATCCTGGCCGTGGTCTTCGGCCACATCGCCCTCGCCCAGATCCGCCAGAGGGGGCAGGGCGGCCACGGTATGGCCGTGGCCGGGCTCGTGCTCGGCTACATCGGCCTGGGCATCCTCGCCCTGGTGATCGTGCTGACGGTCGTCGTCGGCACCACCGTGCACTCGTCGACCATCGTCCTGCCGGCGGGTACCTAGCCGGTGCCGCCCCGCTACGCCTACCTCGGCCCCGAGGGCACCTTCGCGGAGACGGCGCTGCGCAGCCTCCCGGAGAGCCGGGACGCGGACCTCATCCCGGTGGAGACGGTCGCCGACGCCTTCGCGGCGGTCCGCGACGGCTCGGTGGAGGGCGCGGTGGTGCCCTTCGAGAACTCGGTGGAGGGTGCGGTCACCGGTACCCTCGACGAGTTCGCGACCGGGAGCCCGCTGCACATCGCACGCGAGATGCTGGTCCCGGTCCGGCTCTCGCTGCTGGCCCGGCCGGGCACCGACCTCGGAGCCATCCGGGTGGTCGCGTCCCACCCCCATGCCACCGCCCAGTGCCGGCACTGGTTGAGGGCTCATCTCCCCGAGGCCACCGTCCAGGCGTCCCCCTCCACCGCCGAGGCGGCCGCCGCCGTCGCCGAGGGGGCCGGCGCCACCGACGCCGCCATCGCCTCTCCGGCTGCCGGCACCCGCTACGGGCTGGCCGAGCTGGTCGCGGACATCGGGGACCACCGGCACGCGGTGACCCGCTTCGTCCTGGCCGTGGAGCCCACGCCCCTTCCCCGGCCGACCGGGGCCGATCGGACGACGGTGGTCACCCTGATCGCCGACGACCACCCGGGAGCCCTCCTGGAGCTGCTGACCGAGTTCGCGGTGCGGGGGGTCAACCTCACCCGGATCGAGTCCCGCCCCACCGGCCACGGGCTGGGCCGGTACTGCTTCTCCATCGACTGCGAGGGTCACATCGAGGACGCCCGGGTGGGGGACGCCCTGGCAGCCCTGCACCGCTCCTGCGAGGAGGTCCGCTTCTGCGGCTCGTACCCGAGGGCGGACGGCGAGGCACCCCGCCCTCGCCCCGGGACCTCGGACGGTGACTTCCGGGCGGCCGCGGAGTGGCTGGACCAGGCCCGCCGGGGCGCCGGCTGAATCCTCCCCGGCGGCTCGTCGGTTTGCGCTCCCGCGATGCGCTGTTACGGGGCTGTGGCCAAACCTCCCGGGTTCCCGCGAACCCCTGCGGGTTAGGCTGACCAGCATCGTCTAGTGCATTTGGACTATCCGGGGAGAAGGGCGGGAAAGGGAAGATCATGGACGCGCGCGGGCGACGTCGCAAGCGCACCCACATCCTCCGGGTGGCGCTGGTCCTCGTCGCGACCTTCGCCGGCTCCGCCCTGCTCGGCTTCGGAGGTCTGGCCGCCTGGCAGGACTACACCGAGAGCGCCGGCAACAGCGTGGGCGCCGGGACCCTGGGCCACACCAACCAGGTGGGAACCCAGAGCTGCACCTCGGTCACCTCGACTACCCTGCTCAACCAGGCCGGCAACACCTGCGCCGCGATCATCAGCGTGAGCGGGGTCTCCCCCAGCTCGCCGAGCACCCTGGCCACCGGCACGGTCACGATCAGCAGCACGGGGGCGCTGAACAGCACCTTCACGATGCAGATGCCCGCGGCCGCGACCGGCACGCTCTGCGCCGACCTCCTGCTCACGGTCGTGGACCAGAGCAGCCTGACCGACTACCCGGCCACCGCTGTGACCACCCAGATGGGCGCCACCAGCCTCAAGGACAGCGCCGGCGCCGCCACCTGGCCGGGCACGTCGCCGGGCCCGGCCGGGAGCGACACGTACACCGTCACGATCACCAAGGGCGCCGGCTTCAACACCGACCCCGCCGATGCGGGGCAGAGCTGCAGCTTCGCCATCCTCTTCACCCAGCAGGCGGCCTGACCCGGGTCAGCCGATCGGATCCACCTCGGGAGTGCGCAGGGTCACCGCGACCACGACCAGGCCGATCCCGAGCAGCTCGAGCGGGCCGGGGACCTGGCGGAGAAGCACGAGCCCGGTGAGCGCGGCCGTGGCCGGCAGCAGGCTGAGCAGGAGGGCGAAGGTTCCCCGGGAGAGGCGGCGGAGCAGCACCTGGTCGAGCGCGTAGGGGAGGACGCTGGAGAGCAGCCCGACCGCCACCGCGAGCAGGACGACGGCGCCGTGGCCGGCGCTCTCCAGGGCGGGGGCGGCGGCCACCGGCGCGATCGCCACCACCCCGACGGCCATGGCCGCCGCCAGCCCGGTGGTCCCCAGGCCGCGACGGGCCACCCGGTGGGCGAGGACGATGTAGAGGGCCCAGAGCAGTCCGGCTGTGATGGCGAAGCCCACGCCGGCCGGGCTGCCGGAGAGGCTGATCCGGCTGAGGACCGCCACTCCGGCCACGGCCACCACCAGCGCGGCCAGATTGCGCACGCCGCGCACGGCGAGGGCGGCGACCAGGACCGGGCCGATGAACTCGATGGCGACCGCCGTGCCCAGCGGCAGCCGTGAGATGGCGAGGTAGAAGCTGAGGTTCATGGCCGCCAGGGCCACCCCGAAGGCGGCCACCAGCAGGAGTGCGGACCGGGGCTGGCCTCGCAGCGCCCTCCACGGGCGCCGCCAGGCGCAGAGCACGGCGGCGCCGGTGAGGACGCGGATCCAGGCCACCCCCGCGGCCGGCATGGCCGCGAAGGCCCGGACCGCCAGCGAGGCGCCGGCGTACTGCGAGACCGCGCTGACGACGAAGAGGGCGATGAGAGGGGGGGCGGTGCCGGAGCGCACCGTCGCCGGGCCCGGACCGGCGGTGCCGACCCCGGCCAGCGGGCCGCGCGCTGGCGACCCGAAAGGGGCGGCCCCCTCCCCGGAGGCGACCGAGGTGCCGGTGCCGGTCGTGGCCCTACCCGCTTTCCAGCGCGGCCTGGAGCCGGATCTCGACGCCGGCGAGCGCCTTGGACACCGGGCAGCCGGCCCTGGCCCCCTCGGCCGCCGCCTGGAACGCCGGGCCGTCCATGCCGGGGACCCGCGCCCGGACCACCAGCTCCACCGAGGTGATGGCGGCGCCATCGGCTCGCCCGGTCTCGAACGCGACACTGGCGGAGGCCACGATGCTCTCCGCGGGATGGCCCGCCTTGGCCAGCTCGTTGGAGAGGGCCATGCTGAAGCAGCCGGCGTGGGCGGCGGCGATCAGCTCCTCGGGGCTGGTCGCGCCCTGCTCTCGCTGGACCCGCCGGTTCCAGGAGATGGGCAGCTCGGGGAAGGCGCCGCTCCCAGGGCGGACGCTCCCGCCGCCCCCGAAGAGATCACCGGACCAGGTCGCCTCGGCGGTGCTGTGGGCAGTCGGCATCGCTCTCCCTCCATCAGATGGTTTCGATGATGCTAGTGCACTGGCCCGGAGACGGCTTTCTGGTCGCCGGCCAGGCCGGCGGAGCCGAGGACGTGGTCCGCCCGGGCCCGGTCCGGGGCGTGGCGTGCCGCAGCCAACGGCGTCGGATGGCTTATCCAGCCTCCGAGCAACCAGCTATGATGATAGCGGTCATGGGTGATGTTACCGTGGGCGACACTCAGCTTTCCCCGGAGGCGGGGGAGCGTTCGTCGCTGCGGGCGTCAGCGTCGGAGCGGGCACCCACGGAGCGGGCGACGGCGAGCAGCGCACCTGCCGCGACGTCCCCCGGCGCCGAGTCGGGCGACCATCGGGACGCCGAGGCTCTGCTGGCACTGGCCATGGCCATGAGCAGCTCGCTGGATCCGCGGACGGTGGTCAACACGATCCTCGACGAGGGAGCGCGGCTGGTGGCCGCCGACCGCGCGACCCTCTCGAGCTGGAGGGACGGGCAGCTCACCATCGAGGCCGCGGTCGGTGGCCGGGAGGGCGTCACCTGGGTCGGTCGCCGTTTCGACACCCCGTGGCTGTTGGAGCAGCCGCTGGTCCGCGAGGCGCTCGCCCGCCGGGCCGTGGTGACCGGCGGCGCCATGGACACCACCCGGGCCTCCCCGGAGTTCCGCGAGGCACTCAGCATCGTCCGCCACACGGCCAGCGTGCCCATCCTGGAGGGCGGCGAGGTGACCGGCCTGCTCGTCTTCTCCCGCTACCGGGACCCGGCGTTTCATGAGGACGAGCGGACCAGCCTCTCCACGCTGGGCTCCATCGCCGGGATCGCCCTGCGCAACGCCACCACCCATCAGGAGGCGACCGACGCGGTGCGCAACCTGGATGCCGCCCAGCGGGCCAAGTCGGAGCTGCTCGACATCGCCGTCCATGAGCTGCGCTCTCCGCTCACGGTGATCCAGGGATATGCCGCGCTGCTCGACGGCGGCGACCTCGGCGCGCTCGGAGAGCCGGCCACCAGGGCGGTGCGGGTCATCGCCACCAAGGCGCGCGAGGCGCAGGAGATCGCCACCTCGCTGCTCACCGTGGCCCGCCTGGAGAGCAACGAGCTGCACATCGAGCGCAAGCGGATCCAGCTCCGGGCTCTGCTCGAGGCCGTCCGCGACCGGATGGTGCCCCGCCTCGACCTCACCGGCGCGACCCTGACCCTAGACTGTCCCGACGAGCTGGAGGTGGCGGCGGACGCCGCGCTGGCGACCCGCGTCATGGACAACCTTGTCAACAACGCACTGATCTACTCCGATCCCCCCGCCGCGGTGGCGATCAGCGCCCGCCGGAGCGCGGCGGGGATCGAGATCCGAGTCAGCGATCACGGCGTGGGGGTGAACGAGGCGGACCGCGAGCGCATCTTCGAGCGCTTCGTCCGGGGGGCGGGGGCTGAGCGCGCCGCCGGGACCGGCCTCGGCCTCTACGTCAGCCGGGAATGCGCGCGGCGGATGGGCGGCGACCTGGTGCTGGAGCGGAGCCGGCCCGGTGAGGGCAGCACCTTCCTCCTCTGCCTGCCGGCGGACTGACTCGCCTCAGGAAAGCCTCACCCGCGGATCGATGACCGCGTAGAGGACGTCGACGATGATGTTGGCGACCACGATGAAGGCGGCGGCCACCAGCACGATCCCCTGGATCACCGGGAGGTCCTCCCGGCTGATGGCGTTGACCACGTTCTGGCCCAGACCGGGCAGGCCGAAGATGGTCTCGGTGATGATGGCCCCGCCCAGCACCGTGGCCAGGTCGATGCCGAACTGGGTGACGATGGGGGTGATCGCCGCCCGCAGGGCGTGGCGGTAGACGACCCGCCGCTCGGAGAGGCCCTTGGCACGGGCGGTCCGGATGTAGTCCTCGCCCAGCACCTCGAGCAGCGAACTGCGGGATAGCCGGGCATAGGTCGCCGCGGTAATGAGGGCGAGCGTCAGCCAGGGGAGGATCAGGTCGTGGGCCCACTCCGCGGGATTGGTCAGGAACGGCGTGTAGTTGCCGGCGCTGGGGAAGATCGCGATCCCGTGGGTGGTGAGGATGTAGAAGAAGACGAAGAGGAGCAGCAGGCCGAGGATGAAGGTGGGGGTGGAGAGTCCGACCAGCACGAACACCGTGGCGCTGCGGTCCCAGACGCTGCGGGGCCGGCGGGCGGCAAGGATGCCGACGCTCAGGCCCATGACGAGCCAGATGATGCCGGCGCCCACGGCCAGGGAGATGTCGACCTGCACCCACTGCCCGAGGAGCGTGGTCACCTGCTCGTGCAGCTTGTACGACTCGCCGAGGTTGCCCTGCACCAGCCGGCCCAGGAAGCTCAGGTACTGCTGCCAGAGGGGCGCGTCGAGGCCGAGCGCCCTCCGGATGGTCGCCACCTGGGCCACCGTCGCCTCCTTGCCGGCGAGCAGCCGCGCCGGGTCGGGCTTGGTCATGAAGAAAAGGACGAAGACCAGGCTGACGATGACCCAGAGGGTGATGATCCCCTGGACCACGCGGCGGATGATGAACCGGATCATGACGGCGCCGGCTCAGAGACCTGTGCGGAGTCGGCGGGAGCCGGTTCGCCCGGACCGCCGGTCGCCCCCGCCCCCTTGCGGCGCATGGCGAAGATGCGCTCGGTGCGCGGGTCGAGGGCGTCGCGCACCGAGTCCCCCAGCAGGTTGAATCCGAGGGTCGTGATCAGCAGGGCGATGGAGGGGAAGACCCAGAACCACCAGGCGCCGAAGCCCGCCGAGCCCTGGTCGTCGGCGAGCATGTTGCCCCAGGTGGGGATCGGCGGCCCCACGCCCACCCCGAGGTAGTCCAGGGTGGCCTCGAAGACGATCGCCACCGGGACCAGGAGGGTGCCCAGCACGAGCACCGGAGCGATCAGGTTGGGGAGGATGTCGACGAACATGATCCGGAACGGCGCCGCGCCGATGGAGCGGGCGGCCTCGACGTACTCCTTCTCCTTCTGGGAGAGGGTCTGGCCGCGCACGATCCTGCCGATGGCGGCCCACGAGAAGAAGGCGATGACCCCGATGGTGAGCGCGAGGCTGCCCCCGAAGACGGATGCGATGACGATCGCGGCCAGCACGTAGGGGAAGGAGAGGACCGCGTCCATCAGGCGGGCGAGCAGGGCGTCGATCCAGCCGCCGAAGTAGCCGGAGACCAGCCCGATGACGGTCCCGCCGACGGTGGCGAGCAGCGTGGCCAGCACGCCGACCAGCAGCGAGATGCGCGCCCCGTAGGCGACGCGCACCAAGATGTCGCGACCGAGGTTGTCGGTCCCGAAGATGAAGCCGGCCTGTCCGGGCCCGTAGGGCTGACCGAAGCTGTTGGTCCCGTTGACCAGGTCGGGGTTGTAGGCGCTGTGCCCGGTCACCGTCGAGATCAGGGGGGCGACGATCGCGAGCAGCGCCATCAGCACGATCATGCCGGCGGCCACCCAGGCCATCCGGTCGGTGCGGAGCCGGGCCAGGGCCAGGCGCAGCGGGCTCCGCCCCTCGATCGCGCGACCGCCCAGGCCAGCGTCAGCCGAGGGCTGCTCGAGCACCTCGCTGGTGGGCACGTCGAAGGGCGCCAGGCTCATCTCGGGCCCTCCCCCCTCGCTTCCGGCAAGGTGGCGGCGAGGCCGGCGATCGCCTCGCCAAACGCGGGGGTCGCGCCGACCAGGGTCTCCCCCGGCTGGACCGGGAAGTGACAGGCGGCGACGTGGCCTCGGGGGTCCCCCGGCTTCACCTCGAGGGGTGGCTCCTCCACCGAGCAGATCGGCTGCGCCTTGGGGCAGCGGGTGTGGAAGCGGCAGCCGCTGGGGGGGTTGATGGGCGAGGGCACGTCGCCGTAGAGGACGACCCGGTGTGAGGAGCGTGCCCTCTCCGGGTCGGCGATCATCGACGCCGAGAGCAGGGCCGCGGTGTAGGGGTGGCGCGGCGAGCCGAACAGCTCGGCCTTGTCGGCGAGCTCCACCACCTTGCCGAGGTACATCACCGCCACCCGGTCGCTCACGTGCTCGACCACGGCGAGGTCGTGGGCGATGAAGACGTAGGTGAGGCCGAACTCCCCCTGAAGGTCCTCGAGCAGGTTGATGATCTGGGCCTGGACCGAGACGTCCAGGGCGGAGACCGGCTCGTCGCAGACCACCAGGCTCGGCCTCAGCGCCAGGGCCCGAGCCACCCCGATCCGCTGGCGCTGGCCGCCCGAGAACTCCGACGGGAAGCGGTTGTAGTGCTCGGGGTTGAGGCCGACGATCTCCATCAGCTCCTGCACCCTGCGCTTGCGCTCGGGGCCCTCCGCGACATCGTGGATGGTGAGCGGGTCGCCGATGATGGAGCCGACCCGGCGGCGCGGGTTCAGCGAGCCGTAGGGGTCCTGGAAGATCATCTGCATCCGGCGCCGGAAGGGCCGCATCTGGCGCGGCGAAAGATGGCTGAGGTCCACCCCGTCGAACACGATCCGGCCGGACGTGAGCGGGTGGAGGCGGGTGATGCAGCGGGCCAGCGTCGACTTCCCGCAGCCGGTCTCGCCGACCAGGCCCAGGGTCTCGCCCCTGCGGACCTCGAGGTTCACCCCCTCCACGGCCTGCACGCTGCCGATCTGGCGCTTGAAGAAGATGCCCCGCTTGATCGGGAAGTGCTTGACCACGTTCTCGACCCGGAGCAGCGTCTCCACCGGGCCTGAGGGAACGGGCGACGCCTGGTCGCCAGTCGCGGGCAACGGGGGCTGGCCCGGATCAGGCGAGAGCGACATCGCCTCCACTCCGTGGGGACCTGGCATCGCGGAGCCGCGACACCGCCGGCCCCTGCCGGCCCCTGACGTACCGCTCGCGCGCGGCGTCGGCGGCGGGGCCGATGCCGACCGCCTCGGGGGGAAGCCAGCAGGCCGACGAGTGCCCCTCGCCGTCGCTGACGGCGGCGAACGGGGGCTGTTCGCGGACGCAGACGTCCATGGCGAACGGGCAGCGGGGATGGAAGGCGCAGCCGCTCGGGATCCGGATCAGGCTCGGCGGCTGGCCCACGATGGGGATCAACCGCCCGCCGCTGCCGGCCGCACCCGGGATCGAGGCGAGCAGCCCCCGGGTGTAGGGGTGATGGGGGCTGTGGAAGATGGTCCGGTAGTCGGCGCTCTCGGCACCGCGGCCCGCGTACATGACCAGCACCCTGTCGGCCACGGTGGCCACCAGGCCGAGGTCGTGGGTGATGACGATCATGGCCATCCCCAGCTCCCGCTGCATGCCGCCCAGGAGCTCCATGAGCTGGGCCTGGACGGTGGCGTCGAGGGCCGTGGTCGGCTCGTCAGCGATCAGCAGCTTGGGCCGGAGCGCCAGGGCCATGGCGATCATGGCCCGCTGGCGCATGCCTCCGGAGAGCTCGTGGGGGAACGCCTGCACCCGGCGCTCTGGCTGCGGGATGCTGACCAGCCGGAGCAGCTCGACCGCCTGACGCATCGCCCGGTCGCGGCTCACCTGGGTGTGGGCGCGGATCGCCTCGACGATCTGCCAGCCGACCCGGTAGTAGGGGTGGAGGCTGGAGAGCGGGTCCTGGAAGATCATGGCGATCTCAGCACCCCGGACCCGCCGGATCGAATCGGGCTCCATGGTCAGCAGGTCACGGCCCTCGAAAACCGCGGAGCCGCTGATGTCGGCACCGGGGTTGAGCCCGAGCAGGCTGAGCGCCGTGACGCTCTTGCCTGAGCCGGTCTCGCCGACGATCCCCAGTGTCTGCCCCGGCTCGACGTCGAAGGAGAGCCCGCGGACGGCTCGCACGATGCCATCCGAGGTGGGGAAGGAGACGGTCAGACCGTGAACGCTCAGGAGGCTCATCGGAGCGGAGCGGTCGCCGACGGCGCTGGTCGGCTAAGTCCCGTCATGGTCACGTCGATCACCACGATAGCGTGTTTCGGCAGGGGGGTGGGATGGCGCTCGAGGGTCTGCTGGGGCGCGCCTGCGGCTTGGGATGGGGACCGCCGGGCGGGCACCTCCGCCCACCGGGGCGGAGGTGCCGAGCCCTGATTGCGGTGTCAGCTCAGCCAGATGTCAGCGAGGTTGTACTGCGCCGAGAACGGGTTGTAGAGGGCGTTGTGGACGGACGAGGAGTGCATCAGGTTGGTGAGCTGGCCCATGAAGGGGATGAAGGGGGCCTGCTCCATGACCGCCTTGTTGGCCTGCTGCCAGTAGCTGGTGGACGCGGCCAGGGTGGTCGCGGTCTCCGCCTTGGTGATCAGGCCGTCGACGGTCGAGTTGCTGAAGTCGCCCCAGTTGGTGCCCGGGAAGTCCGAGCTGGCGAAGAGGTCGGGAAGGATCGACCGGGCGCTGGCCGGGCCGTACCAGTCGGGGACCCATCCGGGCTCGGTGATGTCCCATCCGGAGCTGGCCAGCGCGCTGGCCGACGTCTGCAGGATGCCGGTCGCGGTGTAGTAGCCCTGGGAGACGCCGTGGCCGGTGACGGTCACGCCGCAGGCCCCGAAGTCCTTCTGGACCTCCTGGAAGATGGCGGGGTGGTTGCCGTCAGTGCGGTAGTAGTCGGTGATGGTGAAGCCGTTCGCGTACCCGGCGGCCTTGAGCAGCGACTTGCACTTGGCGGTGTCACCCTCGTTGTTGGGGGTGGGGTACGGGTCGTAGCCCGCGATGTACCCCTGGGCGCCGGGGCCGAAGACCTGGTTCAGGGGCACGTTGAAGTCGCTGCCACCGTAGATCTTGGCCAACGCCACCTTGTTGATCGCGTACTCGAGGGCCTGGCGAACCGCGACGTTCTTCAGCGGGGTGTCCGCCTGGAGGTTGAAGACCAGGTACGGGTTGGTGATCCCCGGGGAGGGGAAGCTGCCGAAGAGCGGGTTGGTGTAGTTGGCCAGGGAGGGCAGCGACGAGGCGGGAACGGTGGTGTTCCACTCCAGGTCGAGGGTGTTGGCCTGAATCTCCTGCTGGACCTCGTCCGCGGCGGCGTCGGATCCGAGCTTCTCGTTGATGCTGATCTCGGCGACGTAGCGGTGGTGGATCGGGTCCTCACTCCAGCTCGTTGCTGTGGTGTTGGTGCCGCTGGTGGCTCCCCAGTAGGGGTTGGGAACCAAAACGATGCTCTGGCCCGGGGTGTAGGTCTGCACCTCGTAGGGGCCGTCGGACCAGATCGGGTTGCCCGCCGTGAGCGGCGTGTAGTTCAGGGACGACGGCGGTGCGGCGGCGGCGAAGAACATGGACATGATGTTCGGGAAGTCGACCGCCGGGCTGGTCAGGTTGATGACCAGGGTCTGGTTGTCAGGGGTCGAGATGCCCGAGATCGGGTTGGCCTGGATGTAGGCGGCCCGCTGTGCCGGGGTGGCGGTGGCGGGCAGGGCCTCGAAGCCGCTGCAGTAGGTGGCGTAGCCCTGGATGGTGGACGTGTAGTAGCTCGGGTTGCCGTACGCGGACAGCGTCGGGTCGCACTCGCGCTCGAGGCCGAGGGCGTAATCCTGAGCGGTCACCGGTGTCCCGTCGTCAGGGGCGACCGGGGCGCCGGTCGCCGGGTCGGTCACGGCCCACCTCAGCCCCGACCGGAGGTGGAAGGTGTAGGTGGACCCGCCGTTGCTGACCGTGTAGGAGCTGGCCGCGTCGTCGACGACCGAGGTCGCGCTGTTGAAGTTGCTGGAGGGCTGGTAGCCGACCAGGGTCCGGTCCATGGTGAGCAGCACCGAGTAGCCGATGGTGTCGTACTCACCCTGGGGGTCGAGCATCCCGGAGACATCCGTGGAGCCGGCCAGGGACAGCGTCCCGGTCGGCGTGGAGGGCGGGGTACCGGTGTCGTTGACGTTCTTGGTCAGCCAGGAGACCGTCGAGGTGTTCCAGGTGGTGGGGTTGATGTTGGCGACAGCGGCGCCGGTGGTGCTGGTGCTGGTCGAGCCGCAGGCAGCCGCGCCGATGGCGGCGAGGCCCACCACGGCCCACAGCCGGGGAGGCAGCTTGGCCCCCCAAACCCTGCGCGCTTTGCCGCCCTGCTCAGACGATTCCACGGACATGACTCCCTCCTTTCTGACGACGCCCGGCCCTGGGCGGGTGTGCCGGCTCAACCAAACGCTACGGGGAGGCGCCGGCGGGAAAAACCTCGGTCGCGAAACGGGGACACGTGCTCTCGCAGCGAAGCCGCGGATGCGGTGCGCCGCGCCCAGCGCGTGTGCGCGATCTTACCCGATACCACGGCCCCCCGATCGGAGACGCCCCGACCACCGTGCCAACTCATGCGCTGCCCAATGTACGCCTCAGTACAGCGACGTGTATCACCCATCGGGGTGATACACAGGTCGGGGGGATACACAGTTCGGGGCGAACGCACCCAACGTGCCCGACTCATCGAATCGACGATCCCGCAGGCCGCGGTTGACGATCTCGCAAGCCGCGGTTGACGGTCCCGCCGGGCGCGGGCACCAGCCTCACCGGCGCGTCGAGGCCCCCGATTCGGGCTCCGGCGACAGCCCCCGGCGCGGGGTTTGGGCGTGGCCCCCCAGGCGGACGGCGTCAGGCACCGGCCGGCTCCATGGTCGTCGCGGTCCCCGGTTGCTCGGGGGGGCCGGGGCGGAGCGCGGTCAGACCGCTGAGCCGGAAGCGGCGCCGGGCGATGGCGTAGGCGATGAATCCCATCAGGGTGGCGAAGCCCTTGTCGGCGACCCGCTGGAGGAGTGCGGCGGCGGTCGCCGTCGCCGGGTCGACGCCGACCACGACCAGGAGCCCGACCACGCTCGCCTCGGCGGCGCCGATCCCTCCCGGGATCAGGCTCACCGCCCCGGCGACGTAGGACGCCGCCAGGACGAACGAGGTGACCGGCCAGCTCAGGTCACCGCCCAGGCCGCAGACGACCAGCCAGAAGAGGGTGACCGACACCCCCGCCCCGGCCAGGCTGAGAAAGGACCAGCCCAAGGTATCGGGGCGCTGGAGCAGCACCACCGTCTCCTGGCGGAGGCGGTCGACCTGGCCGGTGAAGCGGCGTAAGACCGGGGTGCGCTCGACAAGATGGTGGACGAAATGGAAGCAGGCCGGCACCAGGAGCAGAACCAAGACGCCGGCGATGCCCACCAGGGCGACGATCAGCACCGGCAGGGCGCGGTGGATGGAGAGCACCCCAGGGACGGCGATGAGGATGAGGATGAGCGTGAAGATCAGCTCCTGCACGGTCACCGTGGCCACCACCTCGCCGAACTCGACATCGCCGCACGCCTCGCTGGCGAACACCGCCCGGGTCAGCTCGCCGAGTGGGAGCATGGTCGTCGACTGCCCGGCGATGTTGAGGAGGATGCTGTCGCCGATGCCGATGCGGGCGCCGACGTCGCGGAGCAGGAAGTACCAGCGCAGCCCCTGGAGGACGTAGTAGGCGGCGGAGAGGGCGAGGATCGCCGGGATCAGCAGCAGGTCGAATCGGGCGATGGCCCCTCCCAGCGCAAACGGGTTGCAGACCACGATGAGGGCCACGACCGCGCCCAGCCCCACCGCGATGGGGATGAACTGGGTGGCCCGGAAACGTCGCGGCCGGGCAGGGCCCTCAGCCGGGGCCGGGGTGGGCTCGGGGCCCTCCGCAGGAACGGAGCGCCGGCCGCGACGCGGCGGTGGCGGGCCGGGACCGGACACGGTCAGGCGGCCACCTCGCAGGCTGGAGCGCCAGCTGCGGTGAGGGCGGCCCGGGGCGAGGCCACCAGGCTGCCCAGGTGGAGCCTGCGATGGATGGCGGCGTAGGCGAGCAGCCCGATCACCGACGGCACCCCGGTGAGCAGGAGCCGCTCGAGCAGGGCCACCGCCGCGGCCTGGCCGACCGGGACGCCGAACCCGATCAGGACCCCGATCAGGCTGGCCTCGTTGGCCCCGATGCCCCCGGGAAGGAAGCTCAGCGCGCCGCCGACGTAGGCGACCGCCACCACCAGGACCGCCAGCCACCAGCCGCGCTCGATGTTCATGGCGTGAAGGAGGAGCTGGAGGGCTCCGGCGGCGAGGGCGACCCGGGCGAGGTCGATGACACCGCTCGCCAGCGCCACCGGCCGGGTGAGCAGGACCACGCTCTCCTGGCGCAGGGTGTCGACCTGCCCGGCGGCCCGGTTCACCACCGGGAGGACCCCCAGCAGGGCGCGGATCGGCCGGTAGATGGCCGGCACCAGGAGGATCAGCAGGGTTCCCGCCACGCCGCCCAGCACCACCGCCGAGATCAGCCAGCCGCCGGGGATCCCCATCAGAGCCGGGGTCGCGCTCAGCACCAGGAGCGAGGTGAAGGTCAGCTCCTGGACGGTTACCGCAGCGGCGGCCGCGCCGAAGGGGGCGCCGGTCGCCTCGCTGGCGAAGAGCGCTCGGGTGAGATCGCCGAGCGGGAGCACCGCGGTCACGGTCTGCCCCGCGAGGTTGATGAGGACGGACTCGTGCAGGCGCAGCCTGACCCCCGCCGCGCGGAGCAGGAGGTGCCAGCGGACGCCCTGGACGGTGTAGAAGGCCGCCGTCACCAGCGCCGCGGCGCCCACCAGGCGGAGGTCGGTGCCACGCAGCGCCCCGAGCACGCGGGACGGCTGGACCACCATCAGCAGGCCGAGCACGGTCGCCAGCCCCACCACCAGCGGGACGAGGCGGCGCCGCATCGTCACGGTGCGGCCGTCCTCACGGCAGTGCGACCCGGGGGGAGAGTCGCTTGAGCCGGCGCGCCTGATCCGCCAGCCGGCGCAGCGCCGTCGCCAGTGAGCGCTGCTCGGCCTCGCTCATCGCCTCGACGGCGCGCCGCAGCGGGCTGTTCCGGAGCGCCCTGACCGCGCCCACCAGCTGGCGCCCGCGGGCGGTCAGGTGGATCTCGACGCAGCGGCGGTCGTCGTGACCGCGGTGGCGCCGGATCAGGCCGCGCTCCTCGAGCCGGTCGAAGAGCCGGGTGGCCGACGCGGGGGAGAGCCCGACGGTCTCGCCCAGCCGCCCGGCGGTCTGCGGACCGCCGTCGCGGAGGCTGCGCAGGACGGCCAGCTGCGGCAGGGTCAGGCGCGCCTCGCGCCAGAGCTCGGTCTGGAACCCGTCGGTGAGGAGGCTCGCGTCCAGGTAGGCACCCAGCACCTGGCGAACCTGAGGGCTGGGGCTCCCGCTCTCGATGGTTGTCACGAGGTTAATGGTACACACCGGGTCAGCGAATCCAAGCCGGCGGCTCCGGGGGCCTGGGCGCCCAGGAGCCGCCACCGTCCTTTCGGCCGTTTGGCCTGATGGCCCCGGCCGGGCGGCTTGCTGGCGACGGGTGCGGATAGTTACCATCAGAGAAGTTTCAGGGGACGTGGAGGAGAAGCATGTCCGTGATCGCCGATGTCCCATTCTCCGCCGCCGGTGCCATCGCGGAGGACGACCGCGACGGCTACGCGCCGGCGGACGCACCGCCCGCACTTCCCCTCTCGCTGAGCCGTCACCTGCCGCTGGTCGAGGACGCCCTGCGCTGGGCGCTGCCCCCCAGCAGCTCGCCACTGGGAAAGATGTGTGCCTATCACCTCGGCTGGGCCTCCCCGGAAGGGGAGCCGACCGCGGGGGGCGGGGGCAAGCTGTTCCGGGCCGGGCTCGCCATCTGGGCGTGCGAGGCCTGCGGCGGCGAGTCCGACTGGGCGGTCCCGGCGGCGGCGGCGGTCGAGCTCGTCCACAACTTCACGCTGGTCCACGACGACATCCAGGACGGTGACACGACCCGGCGCCACCGGCCGACCGTCTGGGCCGTCTGGGGGAAGGCCCAGGGCATCAACGCCGGTGACGGTCTCTTCGCGACCGCCTACCTCGCCCTGCTGGCCCCGGGTCCGCGCGCCGACCGGCGGATGCGGGCCGCCCGCGCCCTCAGCCAGGCGGTGCTCGAGGTGATCGAGGGACAGAGCCTCGACCTCGCCCTCGAGGGCCGGCCCGACACCCCGCGGGCCACCTACGTCCGGCTGATCACGGCCAAGACCGGGGCCCTGCTGGGGGCGTGCCTGGAGATGGGCGCGATCCTGGCCGGAGCCTCCACGCGCACGGTGACCAAGCTGCGCAGCGCCGGCCGCCTGCTCGGTGAGACCTTCCAGATCCGGGACGACTGGCTGGGCAGCTTCGGGGACCCGGACCGGACCGGCAAGGGCCGGACCTCCGACCTGGCTCGGCGCAAGCTCACCTACCCGGTGGTCAGCGCCTTCTCCCGGGCCTCCTACTCCGAGCAGCGGCGGCTCTGCCAGCTCTATGCCGAGCCGGAGGCGGAGGATGGGGAGGAGCTGATCCGCGACATGCTGGCCTCCCTCGGCGAGCCCGACGCCACCGCCGTGGCGGCCGCCCAGACCTGCAAGGCGGCGATGTCCGCGGTGGCGAGCTCGGGGCTGGACGCCCGCTGGGTCGAGGACTTCGCGGCGATCGCGCGTTTCGTCGCCCACCGGACCGGCTGACGGGACGGCCCTCGTGACGCTCGCGCGCGCGACGGCGGAGCCCCAGCCATGACCCTCGGCAGCGTCTCGCCCCTCCCCGCCGACCCGCCCGACATCGTCGACCGGAAGGCCGAGCACATCCGGATCAACCTCGAGGAGGACGTGGCCGCCAAGGGGATCACCACCGGCTTCGAGCGCTACCACTTCGAGCACCGCGCGCTCCCTGAGATCGATCTCGAGGCGGTGACGCTGGGGACGTCCTTCCTGGGACGCCGGCTCGAGGCCCCCCTCCTCTTCTCGTGCATGACCGGCGGCACCAACCGCGCGCGCCAGATCAACCGCACCCTGGCGGAGGCGGCGCAGCGCCACCGGGTGGCCATGGGGCTGGGCTCGTGCCGGGTGCTCCTGGAGCGCCCCGAGGTGCTCCCCACCTTCGCCGTCCGCGACCTCTGCCCCGACGTGCCCCTGCTCGCCAACCTGGGAGCGGTCCAGCTGAATCTCGGGGTCGGGGCCGCCGCCTGCCGGCGCATCGTCGAGCTGCTCGAGGCCGACGCGCTGGTGCTCCACCTCAACCCCCTCCAGGAGGCTCTGCAGCCGGAGGGGGACACCCGGTTCGCCGGGCTCCTCACCCGCATCGAGGAGCTCTGCTCGACGCTCGGCATCCCGGTGATCGTCAAGGAGGTGGGCTGGGGCATCGCCCCCGACCTGGTGACCGGGCTCTTCGCGGCTGGCGTGACCGCGGTCGACGTCGCCGGCGCGGGAGGCACCTCGTGGAGCGAGGTGGAGCGACACCGCATCGCCGACCCGGTGCGGGCACGGGTGGCCGCCGCCTTCGCCGACTGGGGGCTGCCCACCGCCGAGGCGATCCGGCTGGCCCGCCGGGCCGCGCCGCGGGGCACCCTGATCGCCAGCGGCGGGATTCGCGGCGGGGTCGAGGCGGCGATGGCGATCGCCCTCGGGGCCGACCTGGTGGGGAGCGCCGGCACCATGCTCCGAGCCGCCGCGGACGGCGCCGAGGCACTCGATGCGGCGGTGACCGAGATCACCGACACCCTGCGCATCACGATGTTCTGCACCGGTGCGCCCGATCTCGGCCGGCTCCGCCGGGACGGCCGGCTGCTGCCCCGCTCCGCACCCGAGGCGGGGACGGACGGCGGCGGAGGGGCACGGTGAGCGCGCTCCGGCTGGCCGCCCCGACGCTCGCCCAGCGCGAGGCCGACGCCCTCTGCGTGCGGATGGCGCGGCGCCACTACGAGAACTTCTCGGTGGCCTCGCTGGTCGCCCCCCGGCCCCTGCGGCTCCACCTGGCCCGGATCTACGCCTACTGCCGGACCACCGACGACCTCGGCGACGAGAGCGGCGACGCCGCGCTCTGGCGGCTGCGGCTCTGGCAGTCAGAGGTCGAGGCGATGTTCGAGGGCCGGCCGCCGGTGCACCCGGTGCTGGTCGCGCTGGCCGGCACCGTGACGCGCTTCGAGATACCAGCCGAGCCCTTTCTCGACCTGATCGCCGCCAACGTCCAGGACCAACGGGTCGCCGGCTTTGCCACCTGGGAGGAGCTCGAGGCCTACTGCATGCTCTCGGCCGCCCCGGTCGGCCGGATGGTGCTCCGCCTCTTCGAGGTCGCCGACCCCCGGGCGGTGCCGCTCTCCGACGACGTTTGCGTCGGGCTGCAGCTCGCCAACTTCGCCCAGGACGTCGCCATCGACCGCGGCAAGGGGCGCACCTATCTGATCCAATCCGAGCTGGACCGTCTCGGCCTTCCCGGCGCGGTGGAGGCCATGTGTGAGCGTGCCCTCCTCCTGCTCCGGTCCGGCCGCGAACTGGAGCGCCTCCCCATGCCGGCGCGGCTTCGCCTCCAGCTCAGCCTCTACCGCCGAGGCGGCGAGGCGATCCTCGAGGCGATCCGGCGCGACGGCTTCCGCACCGACCTCCGCCGGCCGGAGGTCTCGACCGCCACCAAGCTGAGGCTGGTGGCATCCGCCCTCTCGGAGGGCCGTGGCCGCCCCACCGGCGACGGGAGGTTGAGCGCGGCGAGCGGGGCCGCGGAATGGACCGCCGGAACCGGGCCGGGCGAGGGGAGAGCGGGCGTGGCGAGCGGGGCCGCGCCGGGGGCCTCCGGGGGCGGGCCGAGTCCGGACACCGCCACGCGGAGAGCCGTGATCGGACGCGGTCACCAGGACGGCTCGCTGGCCGCCGCGGAGCGCTACTGCCAGCGGATGGCCCGGCGCGAGGCCGGTAACTTCTACTGGGGCTTCATCGCCCTGCCGCGCGCCCAGCGCGTGTCGATCTACGCGCTGTACGACTTCGCCCGCCAGATCGACGACGCCACCGACGGGCCGGGCGCGGCGGACGCGGCGGTCCAGCTCGACCTCCAGCGCCGGCGGCTACGCCGAGCGCTCGAAGGCGACCCGGGCCACGACCCGGTGATGCAGGTGCTCGCCCGCGCGGTCCGGCGACACCGGATCCCGGCGACGGAGCTGGAGGAGCTGGTCAGCGGCGTCGAGATGGACCTCAGCCTGCGCCGCTACGCCTCGTGGGAGGAGCTGAGGGGGTACTGCCAGCTGGTGGCCGGGGTGGTCGGGCGGATGTGCGTGCGGATCTTCGGCTTCGAGAGCGACGACGCCCTGGAGCGCGCCGACTCGCTGGGCGCGGCGCTCCAGCTGATCAACATCCTCCGCGATGTCCGGGAGGATGCGTCGATGGGCCGGGTGTACCTGCCCCAGGACGAGCTGGCCCGCTTCGGCGTCTCCGAGGAGGCGGTGCTCGCGGGTGAGCCCGACGGCGCCTGGGCCTCGCTGGTCGAGTTCGAGGCCGCCCGGGCCCGCCGCCTGTATGCGACGGGCATCGAGGTCTGCCGGCACATCCCCGGGCCGGCGCGGGCATGCGTCCGGACCATGGCCGGGATCTACAGCGGGATCCTCGACCGCATCGAGGCGGAGCCGGAGCTGCCCCTCCGGCAGCGGGTGCGGCTCTCCTCCGGCGAGAAGGCGGAGGTGATGGTCCGCTCCTGGGCCGCCGCCATCGGGACGGGACGATGAGGACGGAAACTGACGAGGCGGGGATGGCGATCGCTGAGCGAGCGGGCTCTTCGCAGGCGCGAGCGCAATCGCGCCGGGAAGAGCCGGCGGCCCCACGAGCCGGCGTCCGCGGCACACGCCGGTCGGAGCTGTCCGGCGACCCCGCCCCGACCGCTGGGGCTGCCGTCCCCGCAGCCCACGTCGCCGTGGTCGGCGCCGGGCTGGCCGGCGTGGCCGCGGCGCTGGAGCTGAAGCGCCGGGGCTTGCGGGTCACCCTGCTCGAGCGGAGCCGGCTGCTCGGCGGCAAGGCGACCTCGTTCCAGCTCGGCGACCTCGAGATGGACAGCGGGCAGCACGCCATCCTGGGCTGCTACACCAGCTTCCTCGAGCTCGCCGGGGAGCTGGGGATGCGCGGTGACCTCCGGCTCCAGGAGCGGTTCGACGTGCTGATGCTCACCGCTCACGGGCGCGCCCGGCTCCGCGCGCTGCGCCTGCCCGCGCCGCTGCACCTCGCCCTCCCCTTCCTCGGCTTCCGGGCCCTCGCCATCCGAGCACGAGTGCAGGTCGTCCGCGCCCTGCTCGCCGCCCGCCGCCCGCATCCGGGCGAGGACTCGGAGACCTTGGCCGCCTGGCTGCAGCGGCATGGCCAGAGCGTGCCGGCGCTGCGGGGATTCTGGGAGCCGTTCCTGATCCCCGCCCTCAACGCGCCCTTCGACCGGGTGAGCGCGGCCTCCGGCCTGATGGTGGTCCGCACCGCCCTGCTCGGTGACCGCGACGCCGCCCGGATCGGGTACGCCACCGTGCCCCTGGCCCGCTTCGCGGAGCGGGCGGCGGAGCGCTGCGACGAGGTGCGCCTGCGCACCGCGGTGACCGGGCTCCGCGTCGAGGACGGGAGGCTGCGCGGTCTGCGGACGGGCGAGGTGGAGCTCGACTGCGACGCGGCGGTGCTCGCCGTCCCACCCGAGCGGCTGCTCCGCATCGCGGGCGTCGAGGCCCTCCGGGTCACCGGCCTCGAGGCCTTCACCACCCAGCCGATCGTCGACGTCCACCTCTGGTACCGAGCGGCCGTGGAGGCTGTCACCGGCAGCCGCGAACCGCTCGCGGACCTCGACTTCGCGGCCATGGTCGACTCCCCGGTGCAGTGGGTCTTCGCCAAGGGCCCCGGCCATCTCTGCTGCAGCCTGAGCAGCGCCGACGACCTGGTGCTGGAGCCGGAGGAGCGCCTGGTCGCGCTCGCCGACTCGGAGCTGCGCGCGCGCCTCCCCGAGCTCGCCGGCGCGGCCCTGCTCCGGGGGGTCGCCATCCGCGACCCGGAGGCGACCTTCGTGCCTGCCCCCGGGCTGCGGCGGCCGGGACCGGCGACCGCCGTCGAGAACGCGGTGCTGGCCGGCTGCTGGACCGACACCGGGTGGCCGGCGACCATGGAGGGAGCGGTGCGCAGCGGCCGGGCCGCCGCCCGAACCCTGACCGCGAGCCTGGCGGCGCGCCATGAGTGACACGGCCCTCACCAACGCGGTGGACTGGCTGCTGGAGCGTCAGGACCCGGCGGGCTGGTGGACGGCGGAGATGGAGACCAACGTCACCATGACCGCGGAGCACCTGCTGCTGCTCCGCTTCCTCGGGGTCGACCACGAGCAGATCGCGGGCGGCGCGCGCCGGCACATCCTCGGCAAGCAGCGCGCCGACGGCAGCTGGTCGCTCTACTTCGACGGGCCGGGCGACCTCAGCACCACCGTCGAGGCCTACGTCGCCCTCCGCCTGCTCAGCCTGGATGCCTCGGCGGAGCCGGTGACCCGGGCGCGCCGCTTCATCCTCACCCAGGGGGGGGTGGCCCGGGCCCGCGTCTTCACCAAGCTCTGGCTGGCGCTCTTCGGCCAGTACCCGTGGGACGGGGTGCCGTCGATGCCGCCCGAATTGATCCATCTGCCGTCGCGCGTTCCGCTCAACCTCTACGACTTCGCCTGCTGGGCGCGCGGCACCATCGCCCCCCTGCTCATCGTGCTGAGCCGGCGGCCGGTGCGCCCGCTCGGGTTCGACGTGCAGGAGCTGGTCGCCCCCGGCACCGAGGCACTGGCGCATCGGGTGCCCGGCGCGGGGGTGTTCTGGTGGCTCGACAAGCTCCAGAAGGTCTATGAGCGGCTGCCCCGCCAACCGGGCCGCGAGCGCGCCCGGCGTGGCCTCGCCGCCTGGATCGCCGATCACCAGGAGGCCGACGGGAGCTGGGGAGGGATCCAGCCGCCCTGGGTCTATTCGCTCATCGCGCTCAACCTGCAGGGGATGGCGGTCGACCACCCCGTGATGCGCCTCGGCCTGCGCGGCCTCAACGAGCGCTTTGCGGTCTCCGACGCGGACGGCTGGCGCCTCCAGGCCTGCATGTCGCCGGTCTGGGACACCGCGTGGGCGGTGCTCGCGCTGCGCGCCGCCGGGCTGTCCCGGTCGCACCCCGCCGTCCGCAGGGCGGTCGACTGGACCGTCGGGGAGCAGATCGAGAGGGGCGGCGACTGGCAGGTGAAGGTGCCCCTCCGGGAGTGCGGCGGTTGGGCCTTCGAGTTCGACAACGACATCTACCCCGACGTCGACGACACCGCCATCGTGGTGCTCGCCCTGCTCGAGGGCGGCGAGGGGCCGGGGGCCAGGGCCGCCGCCGAGAAGGGGGCCCGGTGGGCCGAGGCGATGCGCTCGAGCAACGGCGCCTGGGGCTCCTTCGACAAGGACAACACCCGCCAGCTCGTCTACCGCATCCCCTTCGCCGACTTCGGGGCGATGCTCGACCCTCCCAGCGAGGACGTCACCGCCCACGTCCTGGAGATGCTGGCGGGGCTGGGACGCGGTACCGGCGACCCGGTGGTCCTGGGCGGGCTCCGCTACCTCGCCCGCGAGCAGCGCGCCTCGGGGTCCTGGTACGGACGCTGGGGCGTCAACCACGTCTACGGGACCTGGTGCGTGATCTCGGCGCTCACCGCGCTCGGCTGCGGCGGCCCCCATCTGCCGCAGGCCGTCAGGTGGCTCCTGCAGGCGCAGAACCGGGACGGGGGCTGGGGGGAGACCTGCCATTCCTATGAGGACGAGAGCTTCGCCGGCGTGGGCGTCAGCACCGCCTCGCAGACCGCCTGGGCGGTGATGGCGCTGCAGCGGAGCGGCCACGGCGAGCACTCCGCCTGCCGACGCGGTCTCGCGTTCCTCCGCGACCGCCAGCAGGCGGGCACCTGGCCCGAGCCGGAGTACACCGGCACCGGGTTCCCCGGTGACTTCTACCTCAACTACGGGATGTACCGGCACCTCTTCCCGACCATGGCCCTGGCCATGGACGGGGGGCTCGGCGCATCCGGTGAGCTGCGCGGGGCCCGGGTCGAGAGGCGGCCGGCGGACCAGCCCGCGGCGGACCAGTTGCTGGAGCGGAACGCATCACCCTCGAACGTTGTCGAAGTGGCGGGGAGGACGGCTGCCGGACCGCCCTCCGAGAGCCCCGCATCCCACCCGGACAGGGAGGACTGAGCCATGGCCGTACCGCTCCGCCAGACCATGAAGGTGGGCGGCTACCTGATGCAGCAGCGGCTGCGCAAGAACGAGAAGTACGCGCTGGTGCTCCAGCTCGAGCCGCTCTATCAGTGCAACCTCGCCTGCGCCGGCTGCGGCAAGATCCAGCACCCCGACGACATCCTGGCCCGCCGGCTGACCGTCGAGCAGTGCGTGGCGGCGGCCGAGGAGTGCCAGGCCCCGATGGTCTCGATCGCCGGTGGCGAGCCGCTGGTCCACAGGGAGATCCACAAGATCGTGGACGCGCTGGTGGCTCAGAAGCGGTACGTCTACCTCTGCACCAACGCCCTGCTGCTGGAGAAGAAGCTCGACAACTTCACCCCCTCCCCGTACTTCTCCTTCTCGATCCACATCGACGGGCTGCGCGAGCGCCACGACGCGTCGGTCAGCCGGCGCGGGACCTTCGACAAGGCGGTGGCGGCCGCCCGCGAGGCCAAGCGGCGCGGCTTCCGGGTGACCACCAACACCACCTTCTTCGACATGGACAGCGCCCAGTCGATCCGCGAGGTGCTCGACTTCCTCAACGACGACCTCCAGGTCGATGTCATGCAGATCTCCCCCGGCTACGCCTACGAGAAGGCCCCCGACCAGGAGCACTGGCTGCAGGTGGAGAAGACCCACAGGCTGTTCCGGGACGCCTTCGCCGACGGCCGGCGCCGGCGCTGGCGGCTCAACCACTCCCCGCTCTTCCTCGACTTCCTGGAGGGGAAGGTGGACTTCCAGTGCACGGCGTGGGGGATCCCCTGCTACTCGGTCTTCGGCTGGCAGCGGCCCTGCTACCTGATGGCCGACGGCTACGTCTCGTCGTACAGGGAGCTGCTGGAGACGACCGATTGGGACAGCTACGGGCGGGGGCGCGACCCGCGCTGCGCCAACTGCATGGCCCACTGCGGCTACGAGCCGACCGCGGTGGCGGCGACCTCCGCGTCGCTGCGCGAGGGCCTGCGCGCCGCCGGCGACACCCTCCGCGGCCAGATCTCCAACGTCAGCTGGAGGGGACGGATCAACCCCGCGCCTCACCCGCCCGCCGGCACCGGGTCGCCGGAACAGGAGCGGGAGATCGCGTGACTTTGCGAGACAGGGATCATCGGCCGCCAGCGCCGATGGGGCGCGTCGTCGCAGTGGGGGCTTGCGCAGGCGGCAGCGCAATGCCGCCGAGCAAGAGGCGCGGACGGCACAGCCGTCCGACGCCGGTCCCCCCGAAGACGACGCGCCCCGGCGGCGCGTAGGCGAAGCTGCTGATGAGTGACGAGGTCTTCCTCACCGGGGCCACCGGCTTCGTGGGCGGGCACGTGCTCGACGCGCTGCTGGAGTCCGGGTACAGCGTCAGGGCGCTGGTGCGTGGCTCTCCGCGCCGGCTCCCGGCGCGGCCCGGCCTCACCGTGGTGAGCGGAGACGTGCGCGACGGTGGCGCCCTGGTGCCGTCGCTCCGCGGCTGCCGCTTCCTGGTGCACGTGGCGGCGGCCTATTCGTTCGCACCACGGGACCGGCGGCAGATGGGGGCGGTCAACGTCACCGGCACCCGAAGCCTGCTCGAGGCGGCGCGGCTGGCCGGGGTGGAGCGTGCGGTGGTGACGTCGAGCTCGGCGACCGTCGGGCCGCTCCGCGGCGGGCGGCTGGCGACCGAGAGCGACTGGGCCGAGGTCCACGGTGGCCACGGCTACCACGCCTCCAAGGTGCTCCAGGAGCGGGCGGCGCTGCGGGCCAACCTGCCGGTGGTGACGGTGCTCCCCACCGCGCCCATCGGGCCCCGCGACGCCCGGCCGACGCCCACCGGCCAGATCGTGGTCGATGTGATGCGCGCCCGGCTGCCGGCGTACCTCGAGGGGGCGATGAACCTGGTGGCGGTGGAGGACGTCGGCCGCGCCCACGTGCTCGCCTTGGAGCGGGGCCGCCCCGGGGAGCGCTACCTGGTGGGAGGACAGAACCTGAGCCTGGCCGAGGTCATGGGCCTCTTCGCCCGGCACGCCGGCACCCCCCCGCCGGCATGGCGCATGCCCTACCCGGTGGCGCTGACCGCCGCCCTGGTGGACGAGGCCCGCTGCCGCCTCTGGCCGCGCGCCGAGCCCCGGGTGCCCCTGGAGGGGGTGCGGATGGGCCGCCTCCGGATGATGGTGCGCATCGACAAGGCGAAGGACGAGCTGGGTTTCCGGCCCACCTCGGTCGAGGACGCCGCCGGCCGGGCGGTGACCTGGTTCCGCGACCACGGCTACGCCTGAGCAGGGCATGCCCAGGACGACCTGGGCGCCCTGGACACGCCCTGGGGCGGGGGTGAGACGCCGTGGCTGAAGCTCCCACCCGGGGCGCGCTGGTGCTGGCACCGATGGGGCTGGAGTGGCGGGCCGTGCGCCGGGCCCTCGCCGCTGCCGGAAACCCGGCGCCGGCCGTGCGCTGCGGGATCTCATTGAGCCGCTGGGAGCCGCCCTCACCGCCCCTCCCGGCGCTGATCACCTGCGGGCTGGCGGGCGGCCTCCGGCCGGATCTGCGACCAGGGACCGTGGTGGTGGCGGAGTTGGTCGCGTTCGAGGACGGTGACCCGGTGGCCTGCGATCCCGGGTGGGTGGCGGCGCTGGTCGCGGGGGCGCGCGCCTGCGGGGAGGAGCCGGTGGTCGGCCCGATGCTGACCGCGCGACGTCTCGTGGTCGGCGACGCGAGGCGCAGCTGGGTCGAGAAGGGGTTCGTGGCCGCCGAGATGGAGACGGCGCTGCTCGCGTCCACCGGGGCACCGCTCGCGAGCCTGCGGGTGATCATCGACGCCCCGGCGGCGGAGGTGTCGGAGCACTGGGTCTCGCCGCGGCGTGCCGCCCTCGACCCGCGCCGCTGGCGCGAGGCCGCCTGGCTGGCGACTCAAGCTCCCGGCTACGCGCGGCTGGCGGCTCGCTGCCTGGCCGCGGGCCTGGCTCAGCGCTCCTCGGCGTCCGGCGAGGCGGCGACCACCCGGGCGACCACGCCGTCCAGGGAGACGTCGACGCCGAGGTAGAGGCGCAGGGCGTCCTGGAGCAGCGAGGTCACACTGGACAGGCCGGCGTCGCCGGAGAGGCTGGTCAGGGCCTCCCGCTGACGGTGCAGGGCCTCGTGGGTCAGCCGGATCCCGCGGGCCGTGGCGTGGATGTGGACCACCCTCCGATCGGGGGCCCAGCGGGCGGCCACGACCAGGCCTCGAAGGCTCATGTCGCGGACCAGGGTCGACACCCGTGCGTCGGGGCACTGAAGCAGGTCGGCGAGATCGCCCTGGACGACGCCCTCACGCCCGGCCGCTCCGACCTCGAGGAGGAGGTGGTACGAGAGGGCGCTGAGGTCGTACTCGGACAGCGAGTGGGCCATCAGCAGCTGGGCGTGGCGAAAGCCGCGCCTCAGCGCCGCCGCCAGCCTCAGCTCCTCGAGGCGCCGGTCGGCGGGCCCCAGCTCCGGGTCCAGCGCAGCGCTCACGATGTCCACCACTCTAGCGCTCGGGGATGGGTGATCCCCGGGTAGCGAGGCGGCGGTGGGTCGGTGCGTCACGGCGCCGAGAGCTCGATCCGGCAGGCCATGCCGACGGGGACGGTCAGCGAGAGGCGGGACGAGGAGGGGTCCCAGAGGGGCCGAGCCGCGCAGCTCGCGCTGACCGCGGGGAGCCCCAGGGTGAGGTCCGACCAGGCCACCTCGATGACGCCCGGAGCGTGGCCGGCGGCGACGGTGACCACCAGCCGTCCGGTGACCCCGTCGCCCTGAGCGGCCGACACCCCGGCGGGGGCGGCGGCGAGGTAGGGGCGGGCCAGCTCCCGGAGCAGAGCCATGTCGAGGGTCCTGCCATCGGGGCTGCGCACGCTCCAGGGGCCCGGTGCTCGCCACTGCCACCAGGCCCAGCCGGCGTCGTGATCGTCGAAGGCGTCGAGCGCGTCGTCGATCCACGCCGTCGCATGAGGGCTGCGGGTGCTGATGCCGAACTCGCCCACCCACATCGCCGCCGGCACCTGGCCGGCCTCGCGGGCCAGCTCGTCGACGTGGGTGTCGAGGGATTGGGGGTTCCCGTCGAAGGTGGGCGGGAAGAGCACCCCGGTGTAGACGTGCGGCGAGTAGACCAGATCGGGCGCGGAGAGGGCGACGACGCTGGTGGGGAGGTCACCCAGGGCGTCGTTCTCGATGAGGAAGAGGTGATTGGGGTCGACCGCCCCGATGGAGGTGATGGCGCGCGCGTAGAACGGAAAGAGGTCGTCCTTGTCGAAGCGCAGCGGGGGCAGCGGAAAGGCGTGCGGCTCGTTGATGATGTCGTAGCCGGCCACACCGCTGTCGTCGCGGAAGCGGGCGGCCACGAACTGCCAGGTTCGCAGATACTGCGTCTGCCAGTCCGAGGTCAGCCAGAAGTAGGCCGTCGAGGCGTTGATCGCCGGCGACAGCAGTCGCGTCACCGAGGGCATCGGGCCCCAGGGGATGTCGGGGATCCATGACAGGGTCGCCCAGGCGGGCGCTCCCGATCCCCCGTAGCCGGGGCTCCAGCCCAGGAAGTGCATGTCCAGCACCACGTAGAGGTGGTGGGCGTTGAGCAGTGCCACGTCGGCGGCGACGCGATCCAGGTAGGCGGTGCTGAAGTGGCCGCGCTGGGGCTCGAGCGCCGACCAGGCGATGGGCAGCCGCACCACATCGAATCCGGACGCCTCCATGAGCTCGGCGTCGGTCGCGTCCAGGGGTGCGGGGGAGAGCGTCGATTCGAGCAATGCGTCGTCGTCGAAACCGTGGAGGATGACGCTCCGCCCGGCCGAATCGACGATGCGCCCGCCGGCGGTGGTGAGCCAGGGGAGGTCCGGCTGCGCAGCCGGGCGGGGGCCCTGCAGCGGCACGGTCGCGGAGAGGGCGGGGACCGGCAGCACCAGCCAGATGGCCAGGCCGATGACCAGGAGCACCGCGATGAGGGGCAGCCGGGGGGCTCCGCCTCGCTCCCCACCGCGGGGGCCACGACGGACGCCGCGCACCCCGGGGGACCGGCGTCCAGGTCGCGGGGGCGGGGGGGGACCTTTCATCGCGCGCGGGACCGCGGCTCCGCCGGAGAGAGGGGCGGACCCCACCCCCTCGGCCCTGTCACGTCCATGTCCGTCATTGCCATGCGACGCCACCCGGCAATGCGAATCCACCCACTCGCCGGCTCAGTCCGGGCAAACCTGGACATCCTCGGCCGGACCGCATGCTACTCGTTGCTCCGGGGAAGGACTAACCGGCGAGAGAGGGCTGCCCGGCGGCGAGACGGCTGCCCCGCCGCCGGGTCAGAGGAGGATCCACCACCCTTGCGGAAGACTCAGGATTGTAACACAATACAACACCGTGGCCACCGCGCTCCGTCGCCTGGGAACGGTGTCGACGGTTCAGGCCCTCGAGGAGGACCTGGAGCGGCGCACGCTCGACGGCGAGTTCCAGCCGGGCGAGCACCTCCGGGAGATCGAGCTTGCCCGGCTGTACGACGTGGGCAGGAACACCCTCCGCGCCGCCTTCGACGGGCTCGCCCACCGCGGCCTGTTCATCAAGTCGCGCAACCGCGGCGTCTTCGTCCGGGTGCTCACCGGGCGCGACCTCGCCGAGGTCTACGAGCTGCGGGCGGCGATCGAGGTCCAGGCGGCCCGGTCCCTGGCGGCGCGCCGCTCGGTCCCGGAGGCGGCTCGGCGGGCACTCGAGACGGAGGTGCGGCTGACCCGCGGCTCCGCCCGGCGCGATCTGGTCGAGGCCGACCTCGCCTTCCACCAGGCGGTCGTGGAGGGCGCGGGCAACAGCCGGCTCACCGCCGTCCACCGCGACATCGCCGCCGAGATCCTGCTCTGCCTCGCCCAGCTCATGGAGACGGACTACGCAACCGTGGAGAACCTCACCGCCGAGCACGCGGAGGTGCTCCGAGCCATCGAGGGCGGCAAACCCTCAAGTGCCGAGTCGACGATTCGCCGCCACTTGGAGGCCGCCACCGCCTGGCTGGTCAACCGGGGCGGCCGGCCCGCGGACTCCGCGCGCTCTCCTGGCTGAGCGGCGCCGCGCAACAGCGCGAGCCAGTGCACCGGCTCTGGGCCGGCGCGCAGACGCGCATGCGAGTCCCGGCCTACCCCCGGCCCTGCCGGCGCGCCACATAGCGATCCACGTCGGCCTCGGTGATGGGCCGGCGGAGGAACGCACTCCAGGCGTGGATCACCAGACCGATGCCCCAGAAGACGAGGACGAACGCGGGCCAGAAGATCGCATGAGGAGAGGTGAGCGCCCAGACCACGATCAGTCCGGCGTTGACAAGGACGTACGCCAGCAGATGGGGCACGAAGTCGCGCCGCTCCTGCAGCTGTTTCATGGCCGCCTGGCGCAGGTCGTCGGGTGCCACGCTCATCGGGCCCTCCTCGGGTTGGTTGTGGGCTGAGGCTCAGACAACTCACCCGCATACGCCCGAGGCGCCCCCCCGCACCAGGGGCTTTGGTACGCGGGTGGGGAGGACGGAGAGGGTGGAGTGGCCGGCTGGAGCCGGCGCCCAACTCCGCGCGAGTAAGGTTGCCGCCTGTGACGGAAGCGGCCGGTCCCGGCGTTCCCTGGGTGGCGCGGATGCTCAACGGGTGGATGGGGACCAGCAGCGGGCCGGCCTTCGTCCCTCGCCTGCACCGCTGGCTGTACCTGCGCAGCGGCGGCCGGCTCGGACACGGCATCATCGGCGTGCCGTCCCTGCTCCTGCACACCACCGGGCGCCGCACCGGTCGGGCGCGCACCACCCCGCTGGTCTACGGCCGTGACGGTGGCGTCCTGGTCGTGGCGGCGTCCAACTACGGCGGCGAGCGCGACCCGGCCTGGCTTCGGAACCTCCGGACCGAGCCACGGGTGCGGCTGCAGGTGGGCCGCCGCCTGGTCGCCGCGGAGGCCAGGGTCGTCGAGCCCGGCGATGCCAGCTACGCGCGGCTCATGGCCCTGATGAACGCCGTCAACCGCAACCGTTACACGCACTACCAGGCGAGGACCGCGCGCCCGATCCCGCTGGTCGAGATGACCCCGGCCTGATCTCGCCGCCCTCCTGCCGAGGGCTGGCCCCACCCCACCCCGGGTGGGGTAGACTGAGCGTCAGGATGAAGCCGGACCACAAGCGCGACGCCCTGCTCCGGCTCAAGACGGTGCGCGGACATCTCGACGGGGTGATCGCCATGGTCGAGCGCGAGGACTATTGCCCCGACCTCATGAAGCAGGTCGCCGCCCTGCAGGCTTCGCTGGAGAAGGTCAACCGGGTGCTGCTCCAGAACCACCTGGAGACCTGCGTCACCGAGGCGATCGCCGCGGGCAGCGGTGACGCCAAGATCGCCGAGCTGCTGGAGGCCCTGCGCTACACCAGCGCCCTCACCGACCTCCGCGAGCGCTTCGACCCCGTACCGCTGCCCGCCATCGACCCCGGACCCCTCCCCCGCCCGGCGGGGACCACCGCCCCCGCGCCGCCGGCGCACCACCGCGGCGGGGCCGGGACAGTCCCACACCGGGGCGCGGCGCCCGACGGGGCCCGCCCGGCACGGCCGGCGCGCCCACGGCGAGCCGGGACCTCCCGATGACGGCCGGGCCGGCCCCCACCGCCACGCTTCCGCGCACCCTCGAGATCGAGGGGATGCACTGCGCCTCCTGCGTGGCGCGGGTGGAGCAGGCGCTCGCGGAGGTGCCGGGAGTCCGGAGCGCGAGCGTCAACCTGGCCACCGAGCGCGCGGAGGTCGTCGCCGGGGCCGGCGTCACCACCACGGCCCTCGAGGAAGCGGTCCGCCAGGCCGGCTACACGGCTCGCACCCCCGCGATCGAACCCTCCCTCGGCGGGGCCGCTTTGGGTGGGGTGGCAGCCGGCGACCGTCGCGCGCGGCGCCGGGCCGCCCTCCGGGTGCGCCGTCTCCAGCTCGGCCTGGGGGCGGTCCTCAGCGCCGCCATCCTGGTCCTCGCCTACGCCCTCCCCTCCGCCCGCTGGTCAAATCCGGTCCAGCTCATCCTCGCCGTCCCCGTCTTCCTCTGGGTGGGGGCCACCTTCCACCGCGGGGCGCTCCGGGCCCTGCGCCATGGCGGCACCACCATGGACACGCTGGTCTCGGTGGGCGCGACCATCGCCTTCGGCTATTCCGCGGCCGCCACCCTGGCTCCGGCACTGCGGGGGCGGCCCACCTACTTCGACGTGGCGGCGCTGATCGTCACCTTCATCTCGGTCGGCAAGTACCTGGAGACGGTGGCGCGCGGCAAGGCGGGAGAGGCCATCGAGGAGCTGGCGACCCTCCAGCCCCGCATCGCCCACCGCCTGGAGGAGGGCGATCCGGCCCGCATCGCCGACGTCGACACCCGCGCGCTGATGCCCGGCGACATCGTCCTGGTCCGCCCCGGTGAACCGATCCCCTGCGACGGCAGCCTGGTCGGTGGTGCCGGTGCGGTCGACGAGTCGCTGCTGACCGGGGAGAGCATGCCGGTCCCCAAGGGCGAGGGGGACGAGCTCATCGGCGGCACCGTCAACGGCGCCAGCCCGCTGCGGATGCGCGTGGAGCGGACCGGCTCGTCGACCGTGCTCGCCCAGATCGTGCGCCTGGTGGAGCGCACCCAGGCCGAGAAACCTCCGGTGCAGCGCCTCGCCGACCGGGTGTCGGCCGTCTTCGTGCCCGCCATCCTGGCCCTCGCCGCCGCGACCTTCGCCGGCTGGGCCCTCACCGGACACGGCCTGGTCGCATCGATGATCCCCGCGGTCGCGACCGTGGTCGTCGCCTGCCCCTGCGCCCTCGGCCTGGCCACCCCGGTCGCGGTGATGGTGTCGAGCGGCCGCGGCGCGGAGCTGGGCCTGCTGATCCGGGGCGGGGAGACCCTGGAGACGATCCAGCGCCTAGACACGATCGTGCTCGACAAGACCGGCACCCTGACCCTGGGACGCCCCGAGCTGGTCGACGTCGTCCCGGTGGGCGGCGCGGACCCCGACGAGACCCTGGCTCTGGCGGCCTCGGTCGAATCCAGCTCGGAGCACCCCCTGGCCAGGGCGGTCGTCACCGGCGCGGAGGGGCGCCTCGGGCACGCGTCACCGGCCGCGGCGGGCGAGGTGACCAGCCACCCCGGCGGCGGCATAACCGGCACGGTGGGAGGGCATCGGGTGCTGGTGGGCGCCCCCCGCTGGCTCACCGAGCAGGGCATCCCGACCCCGCCGGGTGACGCCCTGGTCGCCGACCTGGCCGGGCGCGGCCGCACCGTGGTGGAGGTCGCCGTCGACAGCCGGCTGCGGCTCGTCCTGGGGATCGCCGACCCGCTCCGACCCGACGCCGTGGCGGGCGTGGGCCGGCTCCGGGGGATGGGGTTGCGGGTGATCCTCGCCACCGGGGACACGCCGGCGACGGCGGCCTCGGTGGCTCGCGAGGCCGGCATCGAGGAGTGGCGGGCCGGGCTCAGTCCCGAGGGGAAGGCCGCGCTGGTCGGCGAGCTGCGCGGGCGATCGGAAACGGTGGCCATGGTCGGCGACGGCGTCAACGACGCACCCGCGCTCGCCGCCGCCGACGTCGGCATCGCGGTCGGCAGCGCCACCGGCGCGGCCATGGCCGCGGCCGCCATCACCCTCGTGCACGGCGACGTCGGCCGGGTCGGTGACGCCATCGCGCTGAGCCGGGCGACGCTTCGGGTCATCCGCCAGAACCTGGCCTGGGCGATCGGCTACAACCTGGTGCTGGTCCCGCTTGCGATGCTCGACGTCGTGCCTCCGGCGCTGGCGGCCCTGGCCATGGCCTGCAGCTCGGTGACCGTGGTCGGCAACGCCCTGAGGCTGCGCCGCTTCGGGGCCGGCACCGGACCGGACACGGGGCGCACGCCAGCCGCGGCGCCCGGCAGCCTCGCCGCCTGAGTCACCGGCGGCAGTCCGGGGGGCAGGCGGACGGGCGCCGGCGGCGGCCGTCCGGGAGCCGGTGAGGGGCGCCGTCGCCGTCCGCGCTGGCTTCGGCGACGGGCGCCGGCGAGAGGCTCGACGGAGGGTGGCGAACGGCCGGGAGAGCTCCTTCCACGTCACCGCCTAAGCCCCTAGCGGGAGGGCCATCCGTCGCGTCACACTTCCGCACGCAGGGAGGACAGGGAGGCTGGGGCTGCTCTCTCCGCGCACCTTGGCACGGCTCGACAGTACGCGTCAAAAACTTCAAGCGGAGGCTCAGTACGTTGGTGATCAATACCGCCGCACCCGTCGCACCGGTGAACAGACCATGAGCGCGGCAGCCGAGGTGCTCGAGACCTCGGAGGCGTACGAAGCGTTCCAGCTGGAGCAGCGCGGCATCGACCTGATCCCGGAGTCCGACCGGAAGATGCGCCCGATGGGCCTCTTCTGGCTCTGGTCGGGAGCCGTCTGGAACGTCGAGTTCCTCTTCTACGGCGTCCTGATCTGCACCTTCGGGCTCTCCTTCCCGCAGGCCATCCTGGCCATCCTGATCGGCAACCTCGCCTACATGTTCCTCGGCTTCGCCAGCCTGCCGGGCCCGCTGGCCGGGACCACCGCCTTCATGGTCAGCCGAGCCCCCTTCGGGCGCAACGGCAACCGGCTCCCCTCCGTCTTCAACTGGATCACCCAGGTCGGCTTCGAGATCCTCGGCCTGGTCCTGGTGGTCTTCGTCGTCGACGCGATCCTCAACAAGGCCGGCGTCGCCAGCGTGAGCAACGCCGCTCAGATCCTCATCATCGCCCTCGCCGTGGTGGTGCAGTTCGTGATGCCGTTCTTGGGCCACGCCACCATCAAGACGGTGCTGCGCTACCTCTCCTTCATCTTCATCGTCCTCTTCGTCGTCATGGCCATCCTGGTCCTCCCCCACGTGCACTGGGCCAGCCTCCAGACCGGCACCACCTGGTGGCTCTGGACGACCGCCGTGGTGCTGATCGTCTCCACCGGCGGACTGGGCTGGACCGAGAACGCGGCCGACTACTCCAGGTACCTGCCCAAGGACACTCCCAAGGCCAAGGTCTTCTGGTCGGCGAGCCTCGGTGCGGCCATCCCCTCGGTCCTTCTCGAGCTGCTCGGGGTGTGCGCCTACATGGTGACCACCCACGTGGCCGCGGGGCACGAGGTGGTCGGCATCCCGTCGGCGTTCACGGCCTACGCCGACTGGTTCTTCTGGCCCTTCATGATCGTCGCCATCCTGCAGCTGTTCTCCATCAACACCATCGACATGTACTCCTCAGGAGTCACCCTGCAGGCGATCGGCATCCCGATGAAGCGGTGGGGCTGCATCCTCGTCGACACCGTCGTCAGCGGTGTGGTGACGGGCCTGGTGGTCTTCAAGGGCAACCTCTACACCGACCTCTCCGGCTTCCTCGACTACATCCTGGTCTGGCTCGGAGCGTGGTTCGCCATCCTCATGGTCGACTACTTCCTGCGCAGGGGGAAGTACGACGGCGCGGGCCTGGCGCGAAAGGTCGGGGGACTCTACTGGCGCAACGGTGGCATCAACTGGAAGGCGATCGTCGCCCTGGTCGTGGGCATGTTCGCCGCGCTGATGTGGACCGACGCCCTCTACTACACCCCCTCGTACCAGGGTCCGATCTCCAACGCCACCGGGGGTGGAGACCTCAGCTGGCTCCTCGGCATGGTGGTGGCCGGCGCCATCTACTTCGTCCTCTCCTTCCGCAGCGTGCCCAGTGAGGTGACGGAAGCGATCGTCGTGCCCGCCGTCCCGGTGACGGGAGCTGCGCGGCCCGAGGTCGCGAGCTAGCTTCCGCAGCTGTCAGCCCGCGGCCCGCGCCGGTGCGTGGAAGGGCGGAGGTCCCCGAGGACTGAGGACCTCCGTCCCTTCCCGTGGCCGGGATGTTCGAGGCATGCTGATCGCGCATTCCCCCCCGCGCAAGCGGGGGAGGAATGCCAGTCCCGCCAGACGATGGTCCGTGCCGGGGACAGCGGCTCCGAGAGGCTGGCGCACGCGTGATCACCGACGGCTGCGAACAACGGTAACCTGTGAGATTGCACAGGGAATCGCTCACATCCACGGGACAGCAGAGGCTGCGTCCCGCTCCGTCCGACTCTTCCCCTGTCAGTTTGCACAAGTGACTGAAAGATTCCTCGCCGGCGAGGCGCTGCCCACTTGTCAAATCGCACGAGGTATGCGATGCTGATGTCCGCATTCCCCCCCCGCGCAAGCGGGGGGAGGAGTGCCAGTTCCGCCGGACGATGGTCCGCGCCGAGGACATCCTGATGAGGCTCACGCGAGGGATGCGCACGTCCCATGGCACGCATCCCCTTGCGACATCCCCTTGCGCAGCTCAGCCGGTCTGGCTGCCCTCGCGCGGCCCCACCCATTCGAGGTCGACGCTGCGCTCCAGGAACCCGCTCATGCGGGCGGCAGCTCCGTTCACCGCCGCCGTCTCGGAGGGGCTGAGCGCGTCGAGCAGGCGCACCTGGAGGCGCACGCGCGCGGGCTCAGCACCCGGCGCCAGGCGCCGCGGACCCGCCCCCCGATGACCAGCACGTTGCTGAGCACGCTGCCGAAGGCGAAGAGAGTGGGATCGAACCGGCCGTCGGGGTGATCGAGGGCTGACCGGTCGCGGTACCCGACGGTGAGCTCGTCGAAGTTCGGCAGCAGGTGAGCGGCGCCCCGCGCGGAGCGCGGCCGGCTGCTGGGGTCGAACCAGTACCGCTTCCCATCGATCAGCTCGGAGGCCAACCTCACCGGCGCTTCGGCCCCGGTCTCGGCCGCTCCGGCCGTCCCCTGGGCGGCCTCGGCGAGGGTCAGGCCCGCCCACCAGGCGAGGTCCTGCAGCTGCGCCGGACCCCGGCTCCGGAAGTACCGGTGCGCGAGCCGGCAGAGCGCCTGCTCGCGATCCAGGGCGGGCGCGCTCGGCACGCGCTCGTCGAGCAGCGCGTAAGTGAACTCCCGGCCGCGGCGTGGTCCGCTGACGATCAACGCGTCCAGCTCCGCAACCATGATCAGGTGGGGCAACCGCTGTCCGTCGGGGGCGATGCCGGCCGCGCGCAGGACCGCGCCGAGCTCGGGGCGGGTGAGCCGGCCGCCGCCGGCGAGAGCCGTCGTGAAGGCGGTCTCGGCCCGCGCGATGGTCGCGGGGTCGAGCTCGAGGGCCCGCAACCGGCCGGCCATGCCGGCGCGGATCCGCGGGGCCGTCAGCGCCAGCAGCCAGCGGATGTCGCCGGGGAGGACGAGGTGCCAGGTCGGGCGCAGCACGTGGGTGCGCAGGATGGCACCGTCGTCGAACAGCCGGTTCACCGTGGAGACGCCGGAGCCGCGGGTGCGCTGGCCGACCGCCCAGGTGGCGGCCTGGTAGTCCTGGGACTGCACGGCCCCCAACCAGCCCACCACCTCGGCGGCCCCGTCGAGAGGTTCCCCGGCGAGACGCTGGCTGTGCAGCCGTCGGGTCGCGATGTCCACTGTCGAAGCCATCCTCGAACGCCGGCTCATCCCAGACCGGCCGCGGCAGTCGGTCCAGCCGCCGGCACGGGCTCGGCGGGCCCTACCAGACGACCCCTGAACCGGCCACGACGATACCAGCCGCCGGCGGCGGGAGACGCGGTCACCGCCCCGTGGCGCGCCATGGCGGTGAGGCGGCATGCTTGTCATGTGCTCGAGCAGAACGACCCACCGCGCCCGGCCGCCGAGGGCGAGGCCGACCGGCGCCTCCGCCGCAACGTCCGCCTGGTCGGGACCCTGCTCGGCGAGACCCTGGCCGAGCAGGAGGGCGAGGCGCTCCTCGAGCTGGAGGAGGACGTCCGGGCCAAGACCAAGCGGCTCCGCGATCGTCACGACGACGGGGTCAGGCGGGCCCTGGACCGGCAGCTCGGCGAGATCGACGTCGAGACGGCCACCCGGCTGATCCGCGCCTTCTCGCTCTACTTCCAGCTCGTCAACGTCGCCGAGCTGGAACACCGCGTGCAGGTGATCCGGGGGATCCAGGCGATCCCGGCCGGAGGCTCGGCGTGGCCGGGCACCTTCCACTCCCTCTTCCGCCGCGCCGCTCAGATCGAGGGGGGAAGGGAGCGCCTGCTCACCGCGCTCGCGGAGCTCGACGTGGTGCCGGTGTTCACCGCCCATCCCACCGAGGCGGTCCGACGCTCGGTCCTCGATCACGTCACCGGGGTGGCCATGGCCCTCGATGCCATCGACGGACCCGCCACCGGGTCACCGCGGCATGCGGCTCTGATCGCCGCGATGCGCCGGCACATCGAGCTGCTCTGGCAGACCGAGGAGCTGCGCACGGTGCGCCCGAGCGTCCTCGACGAGGCGCGCGACATCCGGTTCCACGTGGACCTGCTGATGGATGCCGTCCCCGCCATCCACGCCGAGCTCGACCGGCGCTGGGTGGAGGTGTTCGGAGGACCACCGCCCCCGGTACGCCCCTTCCTCCGCCTCGGCTCCTGGGTCGGCGGCGACCAGGACGGCAACCCCCACGCCCGGGCCAAGACCCTCCGCGATGCGCTCCGAGCCCAGAAGCAGGTGGTGCTGAGCCGCTACCGCGACTCGGTTCTGGCCCTCTCTGTCCAATACAGTCAGTCCGTCCGGTGGACCGGCGCCGACCCCTCCCTGGCGGCCTCCATCGCCGACGACGAGGCGCGGATGCCCGAGGCGACCCACGACCTGGGGGAGCGCAACCGGGACGAACCCTACCGGCGCAAGCTGAGCCTGGTCCACCACCGCCTGGAGGCGAGCCTGGCCCAGCTCCAGGGCGGCCGGGCCGAGCACCCCTACTCCACCGCGGGAGAGCTGCTCGACGACCTCGACATGGTGGACGCCGCCCTGCGCCGCCAGCGGGGGCGCGTCTTCGCCGACGGGGGCCTGCTCGAGCTACGCCGTCAGGTCCGCGCCTTCGACTTCTGCGGCTACTCGCTCGACGTCCGCTTCCACAGCTCCCGGCTGCGCGAGGTGGCCTCGGCGATCCTGCGCCAATCAGGACAGGTGGAGGGCAACCTGGACGCGCTCGACGAGGAGACGGCGGTGAGCCTGCTGGCGCGGGCCATGCAGCAGCGCGGGCCCCACGTCGGCACCCTCGCGCTCAGCCCCGACGACCGCGACCTGGTGGAGACGCTGGTGGAGATGGGACGGGCCCAGCGGGCGATCTCGCCCCGGGCCGCCGAGAGCGTGGTGATCTCGATGACCCACTCCCCGGTCGAGGTGATGGCCGCGATGTGGCTGGCATCCCTGGTCGGGCTGGTCTCGTGGTCGTTCGGGGAGGTCCACAGCAGCCGCCTCGACCTGGTGCCGCTGCTGGAGACGATCGCCGGCCTGCGCGCCGGCCCGGCCTTGCTGCGCCGCCTCCTCGACCAGCCCGAGTACGCCCAGCAGGTGCGGGCCCGCGACAACCTCCAGGAGGTGATGCTCGGCTACAGCGACAGCAGCAAGGACGGGGGCTACCTGGCGGCCCAGTGGTCGCTCTACGTGGCCCACCGCGAGCTGGCCCGCGTCTGCGACGACGCCGGCGTCCGCCTCCGCCTCTTCCACGGCCGGGGTGGGACGGTGTCCCGCGGCGGGGGCCCCACCCACGAAGCGCTCCTCGCCCAGCCCCCCGGGGCGGTGCGCGGCCGGGTCCGGCTCACCGAGCAGGGCGAGATCGTCCACTACCGCTACTCGCGCGCCGAGGTGGCCCAGAACCACCTCGAGCTGGTGGCGGCGGCGGTGTGGGAGGCCAGCTCCCTGCAGGGACCGCTGCCCCCCGAGCACGAGGCCGTCTGGGAGACGGCGATGGCCCGGGTCGCCGCCGACAGCTACCGGCGGTACCGGTCGTTCGTCTACACGGATGAATTCGAGCGCTTCTTCAGCGAGGTGACCCCGATCGGAGAGCTGGGTCAGCTCAACATCGGCTCCCGCCCGGTGAGCCGCGGCCGGTCGACGCGGATCGCCGATCTGCGCGCCATCCCCTGGGTGTTCGCCTGGAACCAGACCCGCCTGATGCTGCCCACCTGGTACGGGGTGGGCGGCTCCCTGGTCGCCTTCGCCGAGGGCCGGCAGCCTGCCGCCGACGACGACTGCAACGCCCCGCCTCCCAGCCAGACGGAGGCCGGCCTCTCCCAGCCGGGCGCGGCCCGCTGGGAGCTGCTCCACGAGATGTACCTGCGCTGGCCGTTCTTCCGGGCCCTGATCGGCAACCTGGAGATGACCCTGGCCAAGACCGACCTGGGGGTGGCCAGCCGCTACTTCGAGCTGGTCTCCGAGTCCGATCTGAGGGCTCGGATGTGGGCGGAGGTGACCGCCGAGCACTCCCGCACGCTCCAGGCGATGGTCCACGTCACCGGCAAGCAGACCCTGCTGGCCGACCAGCCGCTGCTCCAGGAGACGCTCCGGCTGCGCGACCCGTACATCGACCCGCTCTCGGTCCTCCAGGCTCAGATGCTGGCCCGCTACCGGGCCCTGGACCCCGCGGATCCCCAGCGGCCGGCGCTCCTGGAGGCGATCCTGCGCAGCGTCAACGGGATCGCGGCCGGACTCCAGAACACCGGCTGACTGAGTAACCTGTTTGGCGATGGTGAGGCGGGAGGAGCGAATCCGAGGGCACGACGGCCACGCGATAGGTGGCTGGCTCGCGGTCCCCGACCGCGGCTGGGGCCCGGGGCTGGTGGTGCTCCAGGAGATCTTCGGCCTGACCGGCTACGTCAAGGGTGTCTGCGATCGCCTCGCCAGCCTCGGCTACGTGGCCCTGGCGCCCGAGCTGTACTCGCGGCTGGAGCCCGACCTGGTGCTGGACGAGCACCTGCCGGACAGCCTGCCCAAGGCCTTCCAGGCGATGCAGCGGCTGGACGTTCCGCAGGCGGCCGATGACGCCACCGCCGCGCTCGAGCACCTCCGCACACTCCCCGAGGTCGGCGGGCGGAGCGTGGGGGTGATCGGATTCTGCCTCGGGGGCGGCATCGCCTACATGGTGGCGGCGGCGTCCGATCCGGCGATCGCGGTCTGCTACTACGGGTCGGCCATCCCGGGCGCCATCGACCGGGCCGCGCAGGTGACCTGCCCGATCCTCTTCCACTTCGGTGAGGACGACACGTACATCAGCACCGAGCAGCGGCGAGCGGTGGCCCACGCCTTCACCGGCCGCCGCGGGGTGGAGATCCACGTCCATCCGGCCTCCGGCCACGCCTTCGACAACCACGACGCCGCCATGTTCTCGCGGCCCCAGGCGGCGGCCCGGGCCTGGGAGCAGACCAGGGCCTTCCTCGAGTACCACCTGCCCATAGCGGGCTGAGAACGCGCCGGCACGGATCCCTCGCGGCTTTGTCCGCGCGCCGTCCCCGGAGGGCGGGTAGCCTCGGGCCAGGTCACGAGGCTGCACTCGTCTCCCTATACTGCCGATCGCATCATCTGCGTCCGGGAAAGGGATCACCGTTGGATGCCGGCGCGCGCAACCCGCACGAGCCGGTGCGCGCGCGGGCTCGCCGGCCCGGTGAACGGCGGCGGCGCAGGGGCCAGGCGACGGTCGAGTTCTCCCTCGTCTTCGGCCTCTTCCTGGTGTCGCTGCTGGCGATCATCGACGCCTGGATCTGGACCATCGAGACCGACGCCGTCGACGCCTCGGTGGAGCAGGGCATCGGGGTCGCCATGTCGGCCATGGGGTCGGCGGTAAGCCCCACCCCCGCGCTCACCGACGTCTACTCGAGCGTCCTGCCGCTGCTCCGGGCACCACTCCTCGGCACCAGCGTGGAGGACTGGTACGCGGACGACCTGGACGGGCTGCGCACCGAGGTCGGCCCGACCCGCTGCCCCAGCGCCGACCAGGTGGCCGACTACTTCCAGAGCCAGGGGTCGGGCTTCGACGGTGTGGGCCATGTGGTCGTCTGCGCGGTCGAGGACGGTGGCGGGCACGTGATCGTCGCGGTCGCCGGGTACGCCGTCTCGTTCGTCCCCCCCGGCCTCGGGCCCTTCAACTGGCGCGGCTGGGGCCTGCCGATCTCGGAGTTGGCGTCGGTCAACGTGGGGACGTACTCGCCATGAGGGTGAGCAGGCGGGTCGGAAGGCGGGTCGGACGCGGCCACGGCCGGAGCCAGGGTGCCCAGGCCGCCATCGAGATGGCACTGGTCCTGCCGATCATGATCGTGATCGTCGTCGGCTTCGTCGGGATGATGCTGGAGCTGCGGGCCGAGAACGAGTTCCAGACCGCCGTCGACCTCGCCGCCCAGGCCTCGCTGGTCCCGCCCCGCGGGGACCCCGTCGACAGCCAGGCGGACTACCTCTACGCCTTCTCCCACACTCTCGACCCGAGCGGGGGCGAGAGCGGCTACCTGGTGGTCACCACCCCGATCGACTGCCAGGGGGCGTACCTGCAGGGCTACGTGCCCACCGGCGGGGCGGACGCGGTCACCTGCACGGCCCGAGCGGACCTCGACTTCGCCCACACCCCGGTCAGCCTGCTCTGGTTCTGGACCGTCCACCTCAGCGTCACCGCCGAGGCGTATCCGCCCGCGTACCGCCAGTGTCTCCCCTCCCCGGCGGGGACGACGCCGGCGGCCCTACCCGGATCCACCGCCACACCGGGAGCCATCCCGTGCTGACCCCTCGCCGCCGGCGGGACCGGGAGCGGGGCCAGATCCTGGTGATGTTCGCCTTCTCCATGCTCTTCCTGATCGTCGGGATGATCGTGGTGGCGATCGATCTCTCCGAGCTGTATGAGGCCCGGGTGCGGCTCCAGGACGCCGCCGAGCAGGCGGCCATGGCGGGGGCCGGCCAGGTCGACTACGTCTCCGCCGAGAGCGGCACACCGGCCCTCCTCGCCTCCTTCGCCGCCACCTGCAGCAGCGCCGGCGACGCCTTCAGCCGGGTGGCGGGGGCGACCACCTGCGTCAACCCCGAGGGGACCGACGAGGTGGTCGCCACCGTCACCATCCAGGCGGCGGTCGCGATCCCCATCCCCTGCGTCGGCGGGACGTTCACGGTCACCGCCAGCTTCACCGCCGCTCCGGTGCTGGGAGGGCAGGCCCCGGTCGGCTGAGGGAAGGGCGGAGCGCCCCGCCGCCGGCTGCGGCTCGGCCCCCGGTGGGGCTCACCCGGGGCGTCGAGTCAGCCGGCGAGGCGGACCAGGCGCTGGTGGATCGCTTCGACGTGGTCCTCGTGCTCGGGCTTCATGAGCACGCTGCGCAGCACCCGTACCGTCCCCTCCGCGGTGGCGATGTCGGGGTGGCGGCGGTGGAGGCTCTGCGCGGTCACCCGGGCGACGCTGAGATAGATGGGCTCGGGCGCGGCCATCGCCCGCTCGAAGAGGCTCTGGCTGGCGGCGTCAACACCGGCGGCGGTCATCCCCTCGCGCCAGGGGAGGTACGCCACGATGTCCAGCTCCGGCTCCTGGTACAGGCGCAGGCCGTCCTGCTCCCGGAGCAGCCGAGCGAGGTGCACGGCCGCCCGCCGGCACGCCCGCAGGACCGCGCCCAGCCCGGAGTTGGTGAGGGGGAGGAGCTGGAGGGTTGTCCACAGCGCCGCCGCCGCGGCCCCCGCGCGCGAGCACTCCAGGCTGATCTCGCCGAGGTGAAGCTCGGAGGAGGTGAAGTAGGTGTACGGGGACTCGTGGACGTAGAAGCGGCCCACCGCTGGGTCGTGGAAGAGCACGCAGCCGCAGCCGTACGGCTGGAGCCCGTGTTTGTGGGGGTCGACCACCACCGAGTCGCACTCCGCGATGGCGCGGTACGGACCGGCGGGGATGCCGGCGGACCCCGACCAGGCGAGGATGGCGTGGAAGCCCCCGTACGCGGCGTCGACGTGCAGCCGGACCCCGTACCGCGCGCGGAGCGCGAGCGCCTCGTCGATGGGATCGACGGCGCCGAGGGCGGTGGTCCCGGCGGTCAGCACCACGGTGCCGACGGTCTCGGTCCGGAGCACCTGCTCGAGCGCCTCCAGGTCCATGCGACCCCGGTCATCGGCGGGCACCCGGATCCCGCGGACGCCGAGCAGCCGGCACATCCGCTCGTGGGTGTAGTGGCTCTCCTCGCCGAAGGCGATGGCGGCGCCCGGCCGCAGTTCCCGGGCCACGAAGAGCGCCTCCAGGTTGGCGATGGTCCCGCTCGAGGTGAGGTGGCCCAGGAAGTCCACGGGGTAGTGGAACATCGCCGCGATGGCCGCAACCGCCTCGCGCTCCAGCGCCGCCGTCGCCGGACCGCCGTCGAGCGCGTGGTTGTTGGGATTGATGAGCATCGCCATCAGGTAGGCGGCTGCCGCGGCGGGGTGGGGCGGCTTGAGCATCTGGCCGGCGTAGCTGGGATGGAAGAAGGGGTAGTTGTCGCCTAGGCGGCGGCCCAGCTCGTCGAGCACCCGGGCCGCCCGCTCCGCGCTGATATCCACGGAGGGGTGGGCGACGAACGGTGACCAGCCCGCCTCCCAGCGCCGCACCATCTCGACGGCCTGCAGGCTGGCCGAGTCGAGGTCCATCGACAGAAGTCTAGCGGGCACGCGGAGAGGTCCCCCTCCCCGCCGCTTGGCCGCTTTCGGCGGTGTGCTATAGTGCGTAACGCAATATGTCGATGCGCGTAACCAGGCCGCCCCGGGGCATGATCGCCCTGACCGCGCTCGCCCTGCTCACCGAGCGGCCCCTCCACCCGTACGAGATGCAGCGGCTGATGCACGACCGGCGCAAGGAGTACGCGGAGGGGAGGACGCGTGCCCTCTACCGGGCCATCGAGGAGCTGGAGGCGGCCGGCTGGATCGAGCCGGTCGAGACCACTCGCGAGGGGCGGCGCCCGGAGCGCACCGTCTACCGGATCACCCCGGAGGGCCGAGAGGCGCTCGAGGACTGGCTCCAGGACGTCCTGGAGCGGCCGGCCCGCGAGCACCTGGCCTTCACCGCCGCCGTCGGCATGCTCGCCTACCTGCCCCAGGATCGGGCCGCGGATGCACTCCAGCACCGTGTGGTGGAGCTCCGGGCCGAGCTGGCGGCGCGCGACGAGGCGTCATCGGCCCTGGACCAGGAGATGCACCTCCCCCGCATCGTCCTGCTCGAGGACGAGCACGAGCGAGCCCTCCGCGAAGCCGAGCTGCGCTGGGTGCTGGCGCTGCTGGAGGACATGCGCTCGGGCCGGCTAGTCTGGGACGAGGCCATCCTCCGCGCCCATTTCGAAGCGATGCACGATCATGAGACCGCCCGGCGGGGACATCACCACGGGCCGGCCTCCGAGTCCGATCACACCTGACCGACCAGAGGGAGATCCCCGCCGATGATCCACACCAGGCAGCTGCGCCGCACCTACCGGGGTCGACGGTCGACGGTCGAGGCGGTCGCCGGCGTCGACCTCGACGTCCCGGGCGGCCAGACCTTCGGGTTCCTCGGCCCCAACGGCGCCGGCAAGACCACCACCCTGCGCATGCTCTCGACCCTGCTGCCCCCGACGAGCGGCGAGGCGACCGTCGCCGGCTGCGACCTGCGCCGCGAGCCGGCCAGGGTGCGGGAACGGATCGGCTTCGTGAGCCAGGAGGGGAGCAGCTACTCGGAGGTGACCGGGCGGCGCGAGCTGGTCATCCAGGGGCGCCTCTACGGGATGAACCGGGCGGCCGCCGACAAGCGGGCGGCGGAGCTGCTCGACACCCTCGAGCTCACCGACTGCGGCGACCGCAAGACCAAGACCTACTCCGGCGGTCAGAAGCGCCGCCTCGACGTCGGCATCGGGCTGATGCACCTCCCCCAGCTCCTCTTCCTGGACGAGCCCACCACCGGGCTCGACCCCCAGAGCCGGGCCCGGATGTGGGACGAGGTCCGGCGCCTGCGCGAATCGGGCACCACCGTCTTCCTCACCACCCACTACCTGGAGGAGGCCGACGCGCTCTGCGACCGCATCGCGATCATCGACCACGGAAGGATCGTCGCCGAGGGCACGCCCGAGCAGCTGAAGCGGGAGATCGCCGGTGATGTCGTCCTGGTGGGACCCGAGGGTCCGCCCGAGCACGCCCGCGACGTCCTCAAGGGGCAGGACTTCATCCGGGAGCTGACCGAGGAGGATGGAACCCTGCGCCTCTACGTCGACCGGGGCGAGACCGCGATGCCCCAGATCATCCGGCTCCTCGACGGCGCCGGCGTGACCCTGTCGGCGCTCTCGCTGCACCGTCCGAGCCTGGACGACGTCTTCTTCCGCCAGACCGGACGTTCGCTCCGCGAGACGGCGCCATGAGCGCGATTTCCTTCCAGATGGAGAACAGATCGTGAAGCTGCTGCGCGACACCTGGCTGATGTTCGGCCGCTACTTCTTCATCTTCATCAGCAACCCGGCCTGGGTGATCATCGGGGTGATCCAGCCGGTGCTCTACCTGCTCCTCTTCGCGCCCCTGCTCAAGTCGCTGGTGCACATCCCCGGATTCCCGCCGGGCGGCGCCTACAACGTCTTCGTTCCGGGGCTGCTGATCCAGCTCGGCCTCTTCGGCGCGAGCGGGGTCGGCTTCGGTCTCATCGACGAGCTGCGCTCGGGGGTGATCGCGCGCTTCCGGGTCACCCCGGTCAGCCGCCTCGCTCTGCTGCTGGGCCGCGCCGGCCGCGACCTCCTCACCCTCATCATCCAGTCGATCATCCTGCTGGTGCTGGCGATCCCGTTCGGGCTCAAGCCGACCTGGACCGGCGTGCTCGTGATGCTCGGGCTGGTGGCCCTCATCGGACTCGGGATGTCATCGCTCGCCTACGCCGCCGCGCTCGCCCTCAAGGACGAGAACTCCTACGCGCCGCTGGTCTTCACGCTCTCACTCCCACTCCTGCTGCTGAGCGGCGTCCTGCTCCCGCTGCAGCTGGCTCCCGACTGGCTGCAGCACATCGCCCAGATCAACCCGCTCTCCTACGCGGTGACGGCGGCCCGCGACGTCTTCAACGGCAACGGCGGCTCCATCGACGTGGTCAAGGGGCTCGCGATCATGGCCGCGCTGGCGGTCGTGGGGGTGGCGATCGGGGCCAGGAGGTTCGCCCGGGCGATCGCCTGAGGGAGCTCGCGCAGCAGATCAGCCTCTCCAGATAGCGAAGGGAGTCGCGACGGGATAGACCACCACCTCGCCAAGTTAGTTCCGTTGCGTTCGAGGCGTGTGGCCCGAATCGTCCACCCGAAGCCGATGCCTGGTAGCGTTCGCACATGTCCTTGCGCATCCAGATCACGCCCGGAACCCAGGTCGTCGACCGTGACGGCCGTGTCGGGGTCGCTTTGGAGGCGCTCCCCGACAACCGGTATCGGGTTCGGTACGCGGATGACAGCCAGTCCGAGCACGGTCGGGCCGACCTGGTGCTGCGCAAGGAGGTTCAGGGCGACCCCATCGAGCACCTTCCCCACCCAGCTCCAGAGGCTATCCTGCGAGATGGGCTGATCCTCAAAGTTCTGGTCGGCTCTCAGGCCTTTGGTCTCGCCACCGACACCTCGGACCGTGACCTCCGCGGCGTCTTTGTCGCGGCTGCTGAGCTGCAATGGTCGCTCCGCGGCGCGCCATCCGTGATCGAACCCAACCCTGAGGAGGTGTACTGGGAGCTGGAGCGCTTCCTCGTGCTCGGCCTGAAGGCCAACCCCAACATCCTCGAATGCCTGTTCACCCAAGAGATCCAGTTCGTCACCGAGGTCGGAACGGAGCTGCTGGGGTTGCGCCAGTCCCTCCTCTCCAAACTCGCCTACCAGACCTACAACGGATATGTGCTCTCACAGTTCAAGCGCATCGAGGCCGACATGCGCAGCACCGGCCACCCCAAGTGGAAACACGCCATGCACCTGATTCGGCTGCTGCTGAGTGGCATCAGCCTGATGGAGCGGGGCGTCGTCCTGATCGACGTCGCCGACCATCGTGACCGCCTGCTCGCCATCCGTCGAGGCGAGATGGCCTGGGACGACCTAGAGAACTGGCGCCTGACCCTGCACGCCCGGTTCGACGCGGCCTACCGAATGAGCTCCCTTCTCGATCAGCCCGACGCGGCGCGTGTCAACGACTTCCTCGTCTCCGTTCGCAGGCGGGTGGCCAATGGTTGACTCTCAACTCCTGAGCATCGCCCAAGATCAACCCTACCCCCTCCTCTTCGCGACCCTCAGCGGTGCACACCTGTACGGATTCGCCAGTGAAGATTCCGATTACGACCTGCGGGGCAGCCACCTGCTTCCCGTCGAGGACGTGATCGGCCTCTCCACCGGACCCGACTCCCTCCAGGTCTCGCGTCAAACAGCCGGCTTGGAACTGGACCTAGTTACCCATGACATTCTCAAGTTCTGCCGCCTCCTGCTCGAGAACAACGGCTACGTCCTCGAGCAGCTCTATTCCCCGCTGGTCGTCCTCGGCGGACCGAGCCACGACGAATTGAAGGCGATCGCAAGGGGCTGCATCACCCGCCAGCACGTCCATCACTACCTCGGCTTCTTCCGCAATCAGTGGGAGTTGGTCGAGAAGGAAGAGCCTCCGCGACTGAAGCCTCTCCTCTACTGCTATCGCGTCCTGTTGACGGGAATCCACCTGATGCGGACCGGGGAGGTGGTCGCCGACCTGGGAGAGCTGGCCCCCGAATCCGGCCTTCCCTACCTCGACGAGCTGATCCTGGCCAAGCGCGGCGGCAGCGAGCGCGGGACGATCCGCAGCGAGGATGTGGACCGGTACCAGGGCGACCTGGCGCGGCTGGAGCAGCGCCTCGTTGAGGCCGGCGAGGAGTCAGAGCTCCCCGCCGAACCTCAGTCCCGCGTCCAGGTGGATGACTACGTCAAGCGGATCAGGCTCGGCACCCTGGACGCGACGGCTCCTCGTCGGTGATGAGACGCCGGCTGCGGGTGCCCCGGGGCGCCTCCCTCCTCCCCTCCCCCATTGACCGCCGCCCCTTTCTCAGACGACCCCACCGTGGTGTCTCCTGCGGGTCACAGAACCCCGAATGAGGAATGCGACAAACGGATCCGACGCCAGTTCGTATTCGAGCCTGGCCGGATTCGCCTTCCCTCCTTGCCAACGTGGGCCAGGACCGGCACCTGGTCCACGGGAACGGCCCTGACCCGCCAGCGGCGCTGGCCGCCCCCAGCCCGGGACCGCGGGGTGACTCATCGCCGGCAGCTGACGCGAGAACGGGCGCGGCTGGGCGCCAGGAGGCTACGGGGTGAGCGGACCTGCCGGCGCGAAGCGGGCGAGATAGGCATCTCCACCCCCCTCGACGACCGACCACGCGGTTCCGCCGGTGGTGACCGCGATCGGCCCCGCCGCCTCGAGCGCGGACCCGCCGGCGCCGGTGGGCAGGACGTGGCTGCGATCGATGCCGCCGCTGCCGTTCATCCGGAAGAATCGGGTCACTCCCGCGTTCTCACGACCCGCGATCCACAGCCCTCCGTCAGGTGCCACGGCCAGCTGATCCTGTTCCGGCACAAGGTACTGGGAGCCCGCAGTGGACACCGGGAAGATGTGAGGGGCGCTTTGGCTGACACCCGGAACGGCGACCGTCGCAGTCTCGCAACTGTTGCTACAGTCGTAGATCTCGCGGGCCACCCAGAGGCTGCCGTCCGGCCGCCCCCAGATCCCCGTCCACTTCTGCGGGGTGGGCGAGGCGAAACCGGTCGGTGGGCCGCTCGCCGAGTAGCGGCCCACGAACGCATCGCGCTGCCCTTCGAGAACCCACACGGCCCCGTCGCTTCCGAGGGTCATCTGGCTGGGAAACGCGCCCGAGCTCACCGGCCGCCATAGCGCCGCCGCACCGGTGGGAGTGATCTCCGCGACCAGGCCAACCCGGCACCCGCAGCCCGAGCCCGAGGGTTCGCGCAGCGAGATCCAGAGGTTGCCGCCGGCATCTCCGGTGGCGCCGTCGCAGTAGTGACCGACGGCACCGGTCGGCAGTGTCGGATCGAACACACTGCCGTCCGGCCGCACCAGGGTCACGGTGCAAGCGAAGACGCCATCGGTGTAGTCGAGCGTGCTCGCGTATGCCCAGACGCCCTGAGCGCCGGCCGCCGCCAGGGTCGCCGGCATCGTTCCCTTAGGTAGGGTCACCCCGGTCAGGCTGGCCTGCCCGGCAGGGTTGACCTCGCCCAGCTGCGAGCTGGCGGTGACGAACCAGAGGCTGCCGTCGGTCCCCGCGAGCAGCTGGATCGGTGTCTCGCCAGGCGGGATCGGGGTGACGGTGATCTCCCCGGGCATGCTGCCGTCGGAGGCGGCCCAGACCATCCCCGCTCCTGCGGCCGACCCGAGGACGGCGATCAGGGCCGCTCCGGCCAGTGCCCCGCACACACGTCCCCGCAACGACAGAGCCCTGCTCATCATCCGCACCCCTTCTCGATACCCGTCCTCGATACCCGTCGTCACCGTACCAGCGCAGACGCCGATGAGGAAGTGATTGCAAGCGCAGAGAGAGTGTCGGCGGTGCGCGGCCCGCTCAGCGGCGGCGCAGGCGGCTCTCGGCGATCTCGGGCGCGGCCCAGCCGGCGTCGGCGGGGTTGACGTTGGCCCCGGAGGGGACGATCTCGTCGATGCGGTCGAGGGTAGACGTGTCGAGCGCCACCTCGGCGGCGCCGAGCTGGCTCTCCAGATGCTCCAGGGTGCGCGGCCCGATGATCGCCGCGGTCACCGCCGGGTGCCGGAGGACGAAGGCGATGGCGAGGTGGATGAGGCTGAGCCCGGCCGCGTCGGCGAGCTGAGCCAGCGCGTCGGCAGCGTCGAGCTTGCGCTGGTTCTCCGGCAGGGAGAGGTCGAAGCGCTGCGGCAGCCGCTGCGAGCGCATGCTCCCGGGTGCGGGCTGACCGCGGCGGTACCGGCCCGAGAGGAAGCCGCCGCAGAGCGGCCCCCAGGTGATGACCCCCATGCCGTACTTCTGGCAGACCGGGAGGACCTCGGCCTCGACTCCCCGCACCAGCATCGAGTAGGGCGGCTGCTCGCAGAGGAACCGCTCCCGACCCCGGCGCTCGGCCACCCACTGGGCCTCGACGATCTGCGACGGGGGGAACGTGGAGCTGCCGATGGCGCGCACCTTGCCGGCCCGGACCAGGTCGGTGAGCGCACCCAGCGTCTCGTCGATGTCGCAGCTCGGGTCGGGGCGGTGGATCTGGTAGAGGTCGATCCAGTCGGTCTGCAGCCGGCGCAGGCTCGCCTCGCACTCGCGGATGATCCAGCGGCGCGAGTTGCCCTGGGCGTTGGGGTCGTCGCCCATCTGGCCGTGCACCTTGGTGGCGAGGACCACCTGGTCCCGCCTCCCCCCGGCGAGGGCCCGCCCCACGATCTCCTCGGACTCGCCCTGCGAGTAGACGTCAGCGGTGTCGATGAAGGTGATGCCCGCGTCGAGCGCCCGGTGGATGATGCGGATCGACTCGTCCTGGTCCGGGTTGCCCCAGCCCCCGAACATCATGGCCCCGAGGCAGAGTTCGCTGACGCTGATCCCGGTCCGGCCGAGAACCCGCTGTTCCACGCCGACGACGATACGCCGCCGGTGCCCGGGAGCGGCCCCGGGTCCGGGTGGGCTCGCCGCGTCCGTGCGCCGAGGTCGCCGCGTCGGTGCGCGGAGTTCGCCCCCTCCAGCTCAGGGCTCGTAGACGACCGCGCCGTCCTGGGTCCCGAGCATGCGCCAGGTCGCCGGGGGAGCCCAGGTCACCGGCACGACGTCGAACTCGGCCACCGTGCCGACCACCACCGCGGCAGGGTGGAGGGCCTCGATGCGCAGCGTGAGCTGGGCCGGGTTGCGGATCGGACGCTCGGCACCGACCGGACCGTCGCCAACCGCGACGATGTCGGTATCGAGCTGGGGACCGAGGATGGTCGCCACGTCCCCGACATCCATGACGACCACGGGCGCGCCCGGGTTGCGCGCCGCGTCCAGGGCCCGCTGCACGGGGGTCGGGCTGGTCGACGGCTGCAGGTGAGCCGTGGCCAGGACCGCCAGGATCGCGACCGCGAACGCGGCCGCTCCGCGGACCGTGGGCTTGCGGGCCGCCACGCCCAGGCCGCCCCGCCAGCGGATGGCGGCGAGCACGCCGACGGTCACGGCGCCGGCAACCACCAGGAGCGGCACGTTGACGAAGCTGTCGGACCATTCGACGTCGATCAGCAGGACGGCGCCGACCGCCAGGGCGACCACGGCGGAGAGCCGGAACCAGCGGTCCGGCAGGGTTGCGCCGATGGCGACCACGCCGAGGGCCACAGCGGGGAGCAGGAAGCGCAGCCCGCCGGTGAGCTGGGCCGGCAGCGAGGAGCCGGTGAAGGGGGTCACCACGTACGCGGCGGTGCAGGCCAGCGCCGCGACTGCCACCAGCCGGGCGCGGCCCCGGAGCCAGACGAGCACGAGGCAGCCGGCCGGGGCAGCCAGTGAGACCCCGAAGTTGAGCAGCGCCGGCCCCACCCAGCGTGCGACGCCCGAACCGCCCCCGGCGAGGACGGCACCGGCCAGGGACTGGTCGTACCGAGAGTAGGCGGCGGCGCTCCCGCTGAGACCCGCGAGGACGACTCGGGATCCGATCCGCACGGTCTGGGGGAAGAGCGGGTCTCCGGTGATGATCCAATCGCGCACGTACCAGGCGGCACAGAGGCTGAGCGTCGCGGCGAGGAAACCCAGCGCCCAGCCGCGACCGGGGCGCGCGCGGTGCGCCCAGAGCACGACCGCCGCCACCGCGACCCCCGGGAGGATGTACGACCCCTTGGTCCCGACGGCCAGACCGAGGCTCAACCCCGCCAGCAACACGGTGCGGCGCTCACCGCCGCGCGCCGACCGAAGGCCGAAGAGGACCGCGGCCAGCAGCCCAAGAAGTCCGACCGCGTCGTCGTACGCGGACCGCACCTGGGTCTCGAAGAAGCAGACGGTGGTCACGATGACCAGCCCGGTCACCAACCCAGGCCAGGCCCCTCGACCCAGCTCGCGGGAGAGCAGCGCGGTGACCGCAACCAGCAGGCCCGCGCAGAGGAGGTTGGGGAGGGCGACCAGTCCGGAGTTGTGGAAGGGGAGCATGACCGCGAGCAGCAGCAGGCTGCCGTTGCCCGGCGCCGCCCCGGTGTTGTCGCCCGGCAGGGCGAAGGGGAGGCTGCGGATGGTGCCGCTGTCGAGGTAATGGGCGGCGTTGACGATGTGGTAGTGGACGGTGTCATAGCTGTTGGACAGCGGAGGCCCCCACAGCACCTCGACCAGGGCGAGCACGGCGAAGGGCGCGGCGACGGCGACCAGGCCCCAGGGCACGGGCGAGGCCACGACCCGGCGCGGCGCCGGAGAGGGAAGCGCGAGCAGGCTGATGGCGGCGAACACGGCCAGGCAGGCGGCCACCACCGGGAGCCAGAGGACGCCGATCAGGCCCAGGACCTGGAGGAGGGCGACCCAGCCGGTGATGCCGACCAGTCCCGCGAACACGATCCGTTCCAGGAGGTCGGCTGGCTCCGGCGCCAGCGCGCAGCCCACGCGGTACGCGGTGAATCCGGCCAGCCCCAGCAGGACCGCCTCGAGGACAAGCCCTCCCAAGGCCGAGAACCAGAAGCTCATGGTTGTCAGTCCGAGATTGTTGAGGCCCTCGGCGTGGGTGGGGGCTCCGCTCCACCGGTCGGGTCCGGATCGTTACAGCGCTCCCGGCGCTCCCCGGGCTACTGGAAGGCGTCCTCGCCAGTGATGGCCCTGCCCAGGATCAGGCTGTGGACCTCCTCGGTCCCCTCGTAGGTCAGCACCGCCTCCAGGTTGGCCATGTGGCGGGCGACCGCGTAGTCGAGGGTGATCCCGTTGGCGCCGAGGATGGCCCGGGCCTCGCGGGCGATGTCCAGGGCGATCCGCGTGTTGGCCCGCTTGGCGAGCGACACCTGGACCGGGTGAGCCCGGCCGGCGTCCTTGAGGGCGCCCAGCCGGTGGGCGACCAGGCGGCCCTGGACCAGCCGCGTCGCCATCTCGGCGAGCTTGGCCTGGGTGAGCTGGAAGCGAGCGATCGGCCGGCCGAAGGCCTGCCGGCTGCGGGCGTACTCGACCGCGGCCTCGAAGCAGGTCCGGCCCGCGCCCAGCACCCCCCAGCAGATGCCGTAGCGGGCCTCGTCGAGGCAGGAGAGTGGAGCGCCCAGGCCCCGCGCGGCGGGGAGCATGGCCGCGTCCGGCAGGGTCACCTCATCGAGGACCAGCTCGGAGGTGATCGAGGCGCGCAGCGAGAGCTTGTGCTCGATGTCGCGGGCGGAGAAGCCGGGCATGCCGCGCTCGACGAGGAAGCCGCGGATCCCCTCCTCGGTCTGGGCCCAGACCACCGCCAGGTCGGCGATCGAGCCGTTGGTGATCCACATCTTGGTCCCCGAGAGGACCCAGTCCCCGCCCGAGCGGCGCGCCCGCGTCCGCATCGCCGCGGGGTCGCTGCCGGCGTCGGGCTCGGTCAGGCCGAAGCAGCCGATGGCCCTCCCCGCGGCCATCTCCGGAAGCCACCTGGCCCGCTGCTCCTCGCTTCCGTAGCGGTGGATGGGGAACATCGCCAGCGATCCCTGCACCGACACGAAGGAGCGCAGCCCGCTGTCCCCCGCCTCCAGCTCCTCGCAGGCGACCCCGTACGCGGTCGCCGAGGTCGCGGCGCAGCCGTATCCCTCGAGGTGCATGCCCAGCAGCCCGAGGCCGGCGATCTCCGGCACCAGCTCGCGCGGGAAGGTGCCCGCCTCGAAGTGCTCGCCGATCAGGGGGAGGAAGCGGTCTCGGACGAAGTCGCGGACGGTCGCCTGGATCATCCGCTCCTCGCCCCCGAGAAGCTGATCGACCGCGTAGAGGTCCGCCGGGTCGAGGCGGGGCCGCACCTGGCCGGGGATGCCGGTGGTCGCCATCCGCGCATTGTCACATCAGGCGGTCGGGGGCGCGCCCGGCCGGCCCGGGCGCCGTCAGTGGCTGAAGCCCAGCTCGATGGCCTTGACCAGCAGCAGCAGCACCGCCACCGCGATGTAGGCGCCCATCGCGGTCATCCCGATCCGGCGGCCGCGCGACGGCACGGGGCGGGTCAGCAGGGCGATGGGCGGCATCCGCCAGGTGAAGCGATCCTCCTTGGCGCGCTCGGAGACGGCCGAGGCCAGGCTGCCCCGGGTGCCGATGCCGATCCCCACCAGCCCGGCCACCAGGATGCCGCCGAAGACGATCAGCAGCAGGGTGACGCTGACGCCGGAGAAGATCGTGGAGAAGACCAGGATCAGGGAGAGCATCACCAGGACGGCGAGGATGACGGTGGCCAGCACGTTGAGCCAGGGCCGGTTGACCCAGGGTCCGAGCACCGCCGGGTCGTTGCAGAGCAGCAGCAGGAAGAGGCTGGCGCTGGGCAGCAGGGTCCCGGCCAGGGCCTGGACCGCGGTGGTGATCAGGCCGAGGGGGGCGTCGGGGATGAGCACGATGCCCGACGCCAGCACCACGACGACGGTGAAGACGCCGTAGAAGAGTTTGGCGTCGCGCCAGGAGCGGTGCAGCGAATGGCGGATCCCGAAGACGTCCCCGAAGGCGTACGAGGTCGCCAGCGTGACCGCGCTGGCGCCGATCACCGAGGCGTCGATGAGCAGCACCGCGAAGACCGCGCCGAGAGTCGGGCTGACCCAACTCGCCAGCCCCCGCGCCACCGACTCGGCGTCGTGAAAGTGCCCAGCGAGGGCGCTCCCCTGGAAGGCGGTGGCGGCGGCGATGATGATGAACGCGGCGCCGACCACCACCACGAAGGCGCCCACGACGGTGTCGGTGCGCTCGTACGCGATCCATCGCGGGGTGATCCGCTTGTCGACGACATTCGACTGCTGGAAGAAGAGCTGCCACGGCGCCACCGTGGTACCGACGATGGCGACGATGAGCAGGGCGCCATTGGAGGTCAGGCCTCCCTGGATGCCCGGGACCAGGAAGCCGTGGAGCACCGGCCCGAGGGTGGGATGGGCGAGCACGACCAGCGGGACCACCAGCGCGTTGCCTCCCAGGATGAGGAACATCAGCCGCTCCCAGGTCGAGAACCTCCCGGTCACGGTGATGCCGACCAGGAAGAGGGCGCCGATGGGGACCGCGATGTAGGGGCTGACCCCGAAGTAGTTGGCGCCCAGGCCGATCCCGATGAACTCGGTGGTGATGGTCAGGAAGTTGAGGAGGAAGAGGTCACCGACCGAGAACCACCCCCAGAACTTCCCGAAGCGCTCGAAGATGAGCCGCCCATGGCCGACGCCGGTGACCGCGCCGAGCCGGACCACCATCTCCTGGTTGACGATCAGCACCGGGATGAGGAGGATCAGCACCCAGAGCAGGCTGGTCCCGAAGTCCTGGCCGGCCTGGGCGTAGGTCGCCACCCCGCCGGCGTCGTTGTCGCCGACCATGACGATCAGTCCCGGCCCCATGATCACGGCCAGGGCGAGCAGCCGCCGCCGCCAGGTCCGGTGGGTGGCGTGCTCCTGCTCGCGGATGGTGCCGAAGGCTCCCCGGATATCGCCGACATGAGCCGAATCGAGGACCGCCGTGCTCCGCACGTCCTCCGGGTTTCGGAGCCTCTCCTCGACCAAGCCGGACCTCCCGCTGCCGGATGGGCAGCACAACTGAGCGGATCCGCCCGCTCAGGAGGTCACGACGCCGTCAGACCCCTTCGCAGGCGTGACCTTTGGCGCCGGCACACCACGACATCGCGGGTGATGTCGATGGAGCCCCGGGCCGCCTACTATCGCCGCCTTCCATGTGCACCTCTGGCTGTTGACTGTCGGCGCCAGTCTACCAGGGGTCCCCGGGCTTCCCGATCCAGCCCCGGATCGCGGATCAGCGCGCCTCGACGGGCGCCTCAGCCGTGGTCGGCCTCGGACCGGCGCCGCCAGGAGTCGGGCAGGATGGCCTCGAGCACGTCGTCGACGGAGATGACCCCGATGATGCGGCGGCCGTCATCCACGACCGGGGCGACGCTCAGGTTGAAGTCGGTCATCAGCCGGGTCACCTCGGGCAGGTCGTCGCCGACCTCCAGCGCCGTGTCCCCCCGCTGCACCAGCTTGGCGACCCCGCCGTTGCCCCGGGCCTGGATGAGGTTGACGAGTGGCACGGCGCCGACCAGGCGGCCCGAGGCGTCGGTGACGAAGATGTCGGTCAGGACCTGGGGGGAGAGGTTGGCGGCGGCGCGGACGGCGGCGAGGGCCTCGGTGACCGTCGCGGCCTCGGCCACGGCCACGAAGTCGGGGCTCATCAGTCCCCCCGCGCTCTCGGGGCTGTAGCTGAGCAGGGCCCGGACCTTGGCCTGCTTGGCAGCCGGGAGCAGGGCCAGGATGGGGGCACGCCGCTCCTGGTCGAGCTCGGTGATGAGGTCGGCGGCGTCGTCGGCGCCCATGCCGGCGAGCACCGCAGCGGCCTCCGCGTCGGAGCGCGAGCGGAGGAACTCCACCTGATGCTCGGTGTTGAGCTCCTCGAAGACGTCCGCCTCCAGCTCAGGGTCGGCGTGGACGGCGGTGATGATCTCCTCCCCCTCCTCATGTGAGGCGCTCTCGACGATGTCGGCGATCTCGGCGGGGTGGAGGCGGCGCAGCCGGCGCAGCGGCATGAGCAGCCGCGATGTCGGCACGTGGCCGACGAAGGGCTCGACCTGTGACCAGTCGACCAGGTACCGGGGGTCGTGGCGGAGCGCGCTGAGGGGCGGGGGGAGCAACCGGCGCAGGCCACTGCGGGGGCTCGAGTCGACTCCCGCCACCCGCCAGCCGCCGCGCCCGGCGCTGAGCTGGATGTCTGCGGCGGTGATCAACCGGCCCGTCTCCACGCTGATCAGACGCCGCCCCAGCACGTCGCTGCGGAGCAGCACCTCCCCCTGGCGGCGCTCGAAGCGCAGCAGGCTGAGGGTCTCACCGGTGAGGTCGATGCGCCGCGGGGAGATCTCCCCGACCCGGTCGCGGGGGACGAAGAGCTGGCGACCGGCAACCCGCCCGATCAACCCGGTCACCGGCGGGTAGCCACCCGCGCCGAGACGGACGATGACGTCCTCGACCCGCCCCAGCGTCTCCCCGGTGCGATCGACGAGGCGGCTGCCGGTGATCTGGGTGAGCCAGAGGCGGGCGACCGCCGGCGCCGTCGGCTCAGGGTCTGAGGTGGTCATCTGACTGCCTACAGTCTGCCACGTCCACGCCGCCCCCAGGCGGCCTCAGCCGGTGGGTTGGGGGTCGCCCGTGGGCTCGCGGCGCAGCGGCGCCGCGGCGGTCGCCGGCGGTTCGGCAACCCCGTCGGCGGGCGGCGACGCTGCCGGTGCGGCGGCGGGAGGCACCAGCGGCTGCGGTGTCGTGGTCGACGGGGGCACGGCGGCGGGAGGCGTCAGGGGCTGCGACGTGGCGCCGGCGGAGCCGTGAGCACCGCTCAGCGAGCGCGGCCAGGTCACGCCTAGGCTGGCCCCGCCCAGCGGCGAGTCGCCGATCGTCCAGCGGCCACCGGTCGCGCCGACCACCGAGTTGGCGATGGCGAGCCCCAGGCCGGCACCGCCAGGCTGATCCGTGGCACGGCGGAATCGGTCGAAGATGCGCGACCGCTCCACGGCCGGGATGCCGGGCCCGGAGTCGTCCACCGCCAGGCGGACCCGGTTGCCATCGCCCCAGACGGCGACGTCGACGGTGCCACCCTCCGGCACGTACTTGCAGGCGTTGTCGAGGAGCACACCGAGAAGCCGGTCGAGCCACTCGGGGGGAGCGTGCACGATCAGCGGCACCGGGGCCGTGCGCACCGACAGACGCACCCGCTTGGCCTCGGCGACGGCGGTGAAGCGGTCGGCCGCCATCTCGGCGAGGATGGCCAGGTCCACGTGCTCGGCGGGCGCGCGGTCGCGGGTGGTGTCGAATCGCGCCAGCCAGAGCAGGTCCTCGACCAGGCGGCGGATCCGGCCGCTCTCGCCCTGGACCCGCTGGAAGGCCGCCCGGTACCAGGCGGGGTCGCGCGGCTCGGCGAGGGCGAGGGAGGTCTGGGCCTCGATCACCGAGAGCGGGGTGCGCAGCTCGTGGGAGGCGTCGGCGGTGAAGTCCATCTGCCGGACCCGCGCCTCCTCGATGGGGGCGGCGACCCGCCGGCCGATGGTGAGGGCGCCCAGGAAGACGGCCAGCAGGAGGATCGGGCCGACGATGGACTCGGCCAGGATCAGGTTGCCCTCGGCGGAGGTGACCCCGCTCAGCGACTGCCCGATGACCAGCCGCACCAGGGTGAGCCGCTCGTCGATGGGCAGCCCGGTGGCGGGATCGGTGCCGACCGAGGCGTCGTAGGCGACGGGGGTGATGTCGGTGCCGATCACCCGGAAGCCGGCGCCGCCGACGGAGACGGTCAGCGGGGTCGCCTCGACGCCCTGGGCGGAGACGGGCAGCCCGCTGGCGGAGGAGCTGGGGATCGTGCAGGTCTGGAGCTGGGTCTGGGGGTCACAGACCAGCTCGGTGCCGTCGGAGGCGATGAACCAGTACCAGAGGGGGTTGCCCGAGGTCCCGGCGGCCTGCAGCCCGCCGCCGGCCGTGGATCGGGCGAGAGCCTGGCTGAGCTGGGTGTCGACCTGCGAGGTCTCCCGGGCGGTGACGATGAGCACCACCACCACCGCGATCACCAGGTAGACGGCGGCCACGATGGCGGTGCTGATCAGGGCCACCCGGGTCGAGGCCACCCGCACCCGGTGGAGCGCGTCGGGCGGCCGGGTGTCGTGGGCGCCGCGCGCGGCCCGCCCCGCTCTCATCCCTGCGCCTCCTCCAGCCGGTAGCCCGCGCCCCGCACCGTGACGATGCGGATGCCGGCGCTGGGCAGCTTGGCGCGCAGCCGGCTGAGCTGGACGTCGATGGCGTTGGAGCCGAGGGCGTCGGTCTCGTCGCGCCAGCCGTGCTCGGCGATCGCCTTGCGGTCCACCACCGCCGGGGAGCGCCGCATCAGCAGCTCCAGGATGTTGTACTCCGTGGTGGTGAGGGCCACGGGCCGCCCGAGCGCGGTCACCTCGCGGCGCAGCGGGTCCAGCGAGAGGCCGCCGCGGGTGATCACCGGCGCATCCACGCCGCGGGGACGGCGCTGGAGGGCGCGGATCCGAGCCAGCAGCTCGCCGAAGTCGAAGGGCTTCACCAGGTAGTCGTCGGCTCCGGCGTCGAGACCCTCGACCCGGTCCGGCGGGGTGTCGCGGGCGGTCAGCATGAGCATCGCGGTGGGGCGCTGGCTGCGCCGTGCCCAGCGGATCACGTCGATGCCCGAGCCTCCCGGCATCCGCCAGTCGATGACCGCGACGTCGTACTCGTAGAACTTGAGCTGGTCGATGGCGTCGTCGCCGCGGCCGACGGCGTCGACCTGGTAACCGGCACCCTCCAGACCCTGGACCAGCACCGCCTGGAGGCCCGGGTCATCCTCGGCGACAAGGACCCGCATGGCATCAGTCTCCCGCAGCCGGGGCCCGCGCGCACCCCCGGCTCATCTCAGACGATCACGACGTGATCGTGGTCCCGCCGGAGTCGCCAACACCCCCGAAGCCACCGCCCCCGAAGCCACCGAAGCCGCTCCCGCCGGTGAAGCAGCCCGAGGCGCCGGCCGGCTCGATGAGCAGGGAGCGGGCCTGGACCGTCCCGGAGGAGCTGCGCGGGCCGATGGCGGCCACGCAGGACCCGGCGACCAGGTCGCCAGTGGAGCCGGTGACGGTGGTGGAGACCCTGGCGGTGGTGGGGACGGTGAGGCTCGCGCTGGCGCCGCTGGTGGCCCGGACAGTCACCGTGGTGCCGTTCACCGCGGTGACCACCCCCCGAACGCTGGCGAAGTCGAAGCCGAAGCCGCCGGAGGGCCGCGCCCGGGGGCTGGCGTTGGCCCGCCCTCCCGGGAAACCACCCGGATTGCCCCCGGTGTACGAGCCGGTCGCGCAGGAGCCGCTGACCGTCGGTGACACCGTCACCGACGTGGCGGTGATCGTGCCCGTGGAGTCCACGCTCCCGGTCGCGGTGACGCAGCTCCCGACCGCGATGTCCGAGACGCCACCGACGCTCGTCTTGCTGATCGGGGTCGAGCTGCTGAAGGCGACGTCCACGTTCCCGTCGGCGGTGCTGAGGATCAGCGTGGTGCCGCTGACGCTGACCAGCGTCCCACCAGTGAGGTCGCCGGCCCGGAAGCCGGTCGAGGGGACGCCCGCCGACGCGCCGGCGGTGCCGCAGGCGACCATGGCGAGCCCCAGCGCAGCCATGGATGGGCCGCGGAGAACTTGAGGGTGGCGCCGGCCGCCGCGGCGGCCGGCACCACCAGGGGAGGTGGAGGATCGCGTAGCGATTGTCATTCCACGCCAACCCACCTTTCGAATCCGTGAAGGCGGTTCAATGGCGCAGTCTCGCATGCGCATAGCCCTGGTCGCTCCTCTGATCGCGCCGCTCGCCGAGCCCCAGCTCGGCGGAGTCCAGACCTTCCTGGTGGACCTCGCCCGCGGTCTCACCCGGCGCGGCCACGGCGTCACCGTCTTCGCCGCCCGCGGTTCTCGGGTCGAGGGGGTGACCGTGGTGGAGGTCGGCGTCGACGCCGCCGAGCTGAGCGCGACCCTGGTCCGTCCGGGGGGGACGCCCCCCGACGACGACGCGGAGGCGCGCTCCGCAGAGGCCTTCGCGGCCACCGCGGCGCTGATCGGATCGAGGGACTTCGACGTGGTCCACAACCACGCCTTCGACGTGCCGGCGATCCGGCACGCCGCCACCCTGGCGACCCCGGTGGTCCACACCCTCCACATGCCGGTCGACGCGCGGATCGGCGCCGCCCTGGCCAGCGCACAGACGAGCGCCAACCCCCCGCTGGTCGCCGGGGTCTCGGAGGCTCAGGCCGGCGCCTGGCGACGGCTGGTCCCCGTCGACGCGGTGCTCCGTCCCGGCCTCCCCGTCGACGCCATCCCCTGGCGCGCGACCGCCCCCTCGACCCGCCTCCTCTTCGCTGGTCGCTTCTCCCTCGAGAAGGGGGCGCTGGAGGCAGTGGCCATCGCCAGGGCGGCCAGGCGACGCCTCCTCCTCTGCGGCCCCGGGTACGACCCCGAGTACGCCGCCCAGGTGAGGGAGCTACTGGAGGAGAGCCCCCTGGACCTCCTGCCCGCGGCCGTGGAGGTCCTGCCCGCCCTGGAAAGGCGCGCCCTATGGCTGGAGATGGGGGGGTCGGCAGCCGTGCTCTGTCCGCCGGCCTGGGAGGAGCCGTTCGGCATGGTGGCGGCCGAGGCCAACGCCTGCGGGACCCCGGTGGTGGGCTTCCGCCGGGGGGGGCTCCCCGAGGTCGTGGACGACGACGTCACCGCGATCCTGGTCGCCCCGGGCGACGTCGCCGGGGCGGCGGCGGGGGTGAGGCGGGCGGATCAATTGAGCCGCGTGGCGTGCCGGCGCCACGCCGAGGAGAACCTCGACCTGGAGGCCACCCTCGACGCCCACGAGCGGGTCTACCTGCGCGCGGTCGGTGCGCGAGGGTGAGCCCGGCCCAGGCCACGGCGACTGGTCGCGCCCGGCCTCCTTGGTGGCGAGCCCGGCTCAGGCGGCGGCGACCTGGTTGCGCCCAGCCTCCTTGGCGACGTAGAGGGCGTCGTCGGAGCGGTGCACCAGGACCTCTGCGTCCTCGGTCCCGGCGGTGTGGCCGATGCTCACCGTGACCCGGATCCGGGTGCCGTCGTCGAGGACGAAGGGCGTGCTCGCGATCGCCTGGCGCATCCGCTCGGCGAGCACCCCGATGGCCTCGCCGGGGGTGTCTGTGAGCACCGCGATGAACTCCTCGCCGCCCCACCGTCCCAGGGCGTCCTCGGTGCGCATCGCACCCTGCAGGCGCGCGGCGACCTCCTTGAGCACGGCGTCGCCGGCGAGGTGGCCGTACTGGTCGTTGACGTCCTTGAAGTGGTCGATGTCGACGAGCAGCACGCCCACCGTCCGGCCGTGCCGCCGGGCGCCGCTGATCGCGCGGCGGAGGTGCTCGTCGAGGTGGCGCCGGTTGTAGATGTTGGTCAGCATGTCGATGCGCGACACCCGGTCGAGCTCCGCGTTACGGCGGCGCAGCTCGTCCTGCAGCTCCTTGGCCCTGAGCGCGGCGCTGACCCGCGCCATCAGCTCGTTGGCCTCGAACGGCTTGCGCAGGTAGTCATGGGCTCCGAGCCGGAGCCCGGTGACCACGTCGGCGGTGTCGACGCGCCCGGTCAGGAAGACGACCGGGATGTCCTTGAGATCGGGGTCGGCCTTGAGCCGCTCCAGGGTGCTGTGGCCGTCCAGCACTGGCATCTCCACGTCGAGCAGCACCACGTCGGGGCGGTGCTCGCGGCAGGCGGTGATGGCGTCCTCGCCGTCGACCGCCTCGACGACCGTGTGCCCGTCCGCCTCAAGCTGCCGGCGCAGCACGGCGCGCACCACCATGGAGTCGTCCGCGACCACGATGGTGCCGTTCACCGCACCACCTTGCACAGCTCGTCGGTGTCGAGCAGCAGGATCATCCGTCCGTTTTCGGCCCGGATCACCCCCGAGACCACGGGGTCCTCCTGGCCGTTCGGCGGGGCCCCGATCTCGTCCTCCTCGACACGAAGGATGCCGATGGCCGTCTCCGCGAGGAGGCCGTACCGCTCGCCGTCGCCATCGATCACCAGGACGTGGCCGGCGGCCGCGCCGAGCAGCGAGAGGACGGCGATCACCTCGTCGCCGCGCCGGAGCAGGCCGGCGATGCCGTGCTTGGCCGCGGGCAGGGGGGTGATCCCCACGGCCAGCCGCACCTCCTGGACGCGCTCGATGGGAACCGCCCACTCGCCGGTCTCGGTTGCGAAATGGACCAGGGTCTTCATGGCTCGGGTGTCCTCGTGAGCCGGTGGTCGATGAGCCGGACGAGCTCGGCAATCTGGTAGCCCTCGAGCGCCGCCTCAGCCGCCGCGGAGCTGCGACCGAGCGCGGCCCGGGCGGCGCTCAGCGCCCGCCGGGACTGCCCCCGGTCGCCCATCATCTCGAAGGCGAGGCCCAGCTGGAAGTGGGCGATCGCGTGGTCGGGGTCGAGGTACACCACCTTGCGCAGGGCCGACACCGCGGTCGCCGCGTCCCCCGCCTCCAGACCGGCTTCACCCGCGGCGAGGAGATCGGCGACGATGGGGATCATGTCGCCGCCCGGCTCCGGCTCCGCCGGTGCCGGCTCCTGAATCGGCACCGGTTCCGCCGGGGCGGCGCCCAGCTTGGCCGCCGGTGGCACGGCGGTCCGGGAGCCCTCGGCATCCCGGGGGGCGGCTGCCCCACGGGCCCGGCCGGCCCGACCCGCGACCGGGGCGTCCTCCCCGAGCGCGCCCGGCCGCCTCGAGGACGCTGGGTGGACCGCGGTCCGCCGGTCCAGCTCAGGCGAGAGCCCGGCGGTGGGGTCCGGCATGGGGGCCTCCGGCTGGCGGTAGGCGAAGGCGCTGCCCACCCGGACCAGATGGAAGCGCTCGCTGACCTGCCAGAGGGATTCGGAGTAGCCGAGGAAGACCCACCCACCCGGGTCCATGGTCGTGGCGATCCTCTCCAGCGCCGCCAGCACGTCGGCGCGATCGAAGTAGATGAGGACGTTCCGGCAGAAGACGACCTCGGCGGCCGCCGCCTGCGGGGGGGTCGGATCGCGGATCAGGTTGTGGCGGAAGACGGTGACCTTCTGCCGCAGCTCGGGGACCACCTCCCACTGCGTGCCGGCGCGGCGCAGGTAGCGGCTGCGCTCCACCTCGCCGAGCCCGGCGAGCTGCCGCTCGTCGTAGCGACCCGCCTGGGCCTGCCGGAGCGCCCGCGAGGAGATGTCGGAGGCCACCACCCGCCAGCTCGCGATGCCGCTCTCGGCCAGCACCATGGCGATGCTGTAGGGCTCGTGGCCCCCGGCGCAACCGGCGCTCCAGACGGTGAGCGGCGAGTGCAGGGTGGGCAACACGTCCCGGCGGAAGGCGGCGAACTGAGCTGGGTCGCGGAAGAAGGAGGTCTCCTGCACGGTGAGCTCGTCGAGCACCGACTGGAGCGCCGGACCCTCGGCGGCGATCTCGTCCACGAGCTCGGAGTTGGCCACCCCCCGCTGCTGCGCGGTGTGGTGGAGCCAGTAGTCGAGCCGGTATCGCTGGGCCGCGTCGAGGCGCAGGCCGACGGTGTGCTCCACGATCTGACGGGCGGCGGTGAGCAGGATCTCGCTGGTCATGCCGGCACCGGCCTGGTGGCCGCACGCAGCACCGCGTCGGCGATCTCCGAGAGGGGGAGCACCTGGGCGGCGGCCCCGCTGTCGTGGGCCGCCTTGGGCATCCCGTACACCGCCGACGTGGCCTCGTCCTGGGCGATCGTCATCCCGCCACTGCGGCGCAGGGCGAGCAGGCCGGAGGTGCCGTCATCCCCCATGCCGGTGAGGATCACGCCGATCCCGTCGGCCCCGCAGTGCTCGGCCATGCTGTGAAAGAGGACGTCGGCTGAGGGCCGGTGGAGGGTGACCGGCTCGTCGCCCAGGGAGATGCGGTGACCGCGCCGGACCGAGACGTGCAGCCCTGGCGGTGCCACCAGCACCACCCCGGGCCGGAGCGCGGCGCCGTCGACGGCCAGTTCCACCGGGAGCGCGGACTCGCGCCTCATCCAGCCGAGGAAACCGTCGACGAAGCCGGACTGGAGATGCTGGACGATCACCACGGGTCGCTCCAATCCCCCGAGACCGGCCAGCACCCGGGCCAGCGCGGGCGGGCCTCCGGTGGAGGCGGCCAGCCCGACCACCCCCTCGAAGTTGCGACGGTGCTGTCCCGCGCCGGTGGGGCGGAGATCCCGCGCCGCCTGCCGCCGGAGCCGCTCGCGGCGCCGGGCCGAGAGGCGGCCGAGGGCCTGGAGCCGCCGGCGCAGGTCGGCGCCGACCGCGATGTCCCACTTGGGTGGGAAGGTCATGACCTCCACGGCGCCGGCGACCACCGCCGCCATCGAGGCGTCCCGCCGCTGCTCCGCGGGGACCAGGAGCAGGATGGGGAGGGGGGCGAGACCGAGGATCTCCCGAACCAGGCCGGCGGCCTGGCCGCTGTCCTCGAGCCCGGTCATGTCCAGGCTCACCACGTCCGGATGGTCCCGGCTGACGTAGCGGGCGGCCTCCCCGGGCGGGACCTGGCCCACCACGCTGGCGTCGCGCTCGGCCTCCACCGACCGGAAGAGCTCGGCGACCCAGGGCCCGGTCTGCGCGGTCACCACGAGCACCCGGAGGGTGTCCTTCACCGCCAGGTCGGGCCTTCGTCCCGTCGCTGGGGATCGGGGGGAACCAGGATCCGCGACGCCTCCGACCGCCGCGTCCGTCACCGCTCGGCTCCCAGCAGATGCTCGACCGCCGAGAGCAGCGCCGACTGGTCGAAGCCGCTCTTCACGATGTAGCCGTCGGCCCCGCACTCCAGGCCGCGCCGGCGGTCCTCGTCGCTGCCCCGCGAGGTCAGGATGATCACCGGGACCGAGGCGAGGGCGGGCTGGGCGCGGATCGCCTCGGTGAGCTGGAAGCCGTCCATCCGCGGCATCTGCACGTCGGTGAGCACCAGGTCGGGGCGCTCCTCGGAGATCAGGGTCAGCGCCTCCTCACCGTTGGTGGCGACCGCGACCCGGTAACCGGCGTTCTCGAAGATGGAGCGCTGCAGCTCGCGGACGGTGAGGGCGTCGTCGACCACCAGGATCGAGGCGGCGCGTCGGGCCACCGGGGCCTCCCGCCGGCCTCCTTCGGCGGCTTCCTGGGAGCGGTCACCACTGTCCATGCGGCGAGCCCGCTCGATCAGGCCGGCGGCCTCCAGGACCAGCAGGATGCTGCCGTCGGGCTGCACACCGGCCCCGGCGACGGCGGGCAGACGGGGAACGAGCTCCCCGAGTCCCTTGACCACGACGTCGCGCTGGTCGACGAGATCGTCGACCTTGAACGCGTGGCTACGGGTGAGACCGGCCACGACCACCGCCGGTCCCTCGACACCGTTTCCGGTGCCGAGCACCGAGGCGAGGCTGCTGATCGGCACCGGGCGGCCCTCGACCATGGTCATCGCCCGCCCTCCGACCGTCGCCGACGGCTGGGGCGGCAGGACTCCGCGGACCGAGTGGAGCGGGATCGCGTAGGCCTGGCCGGCGGAGTTGATCACCAGACAGCGGAGGGTCGCCATGGTGATCGGCACGGCGATCCGGAACTCGGTGCCGAGCCCGGGGTCGGACCGGACCTCGATGCGCCCGCGCACCGCGTTGAGGCTCGCCCGGACCGCGTCCAGGCCGACGCCGCGACCGGAGACGCCGGTCACCCTGGTGGCGGTGCTGAGGCCGGAGCGGAAGATCAGGTAGAGGGCGGCCTCGTCGTCCATCTCCATCGCGCTGTGGTCGGTGCTGCCGGCCGCTTCGCGAACCTTGGCCACATCGATGCCACGCCCGTCGTCGCTGACCGCGATCACCACCTCGGATCCGAGCTGCATGGCGTGGAGCCGGACGATCCCCTCCATCGGCTTGCCGCGGAGGCGCCGCTCGTTGGGTGACTCGATGCCGTGGTCCACGGCGTTGCGGACCAGGTGGAGGAGGGGATCGGCGAGACGCTCCAGGACGCCACGGTCGATCTCAGCGTCCTCGCCCCGGGTCTCGAACCGCACCTCCTTGCCGGACTCCCGGGCCAGGTCGCGCACCGCCCGCCGAAGCCGCGGAGCCAGCGACATGACCGGGATCATCCGAGCGCGCAGGGCCAGCTCCTGCAGCTCGTTGAGGGACCGGACCAGGTCGCGATACTCGGTCATCCCGGACGGATCGCGCTCCAGGCGCTCCAGCAGGGCGCTGCCCAGGCGGAGGGTCGCGGCCGACGCCTCGCCGATCAGGCGGACCAGGTCATCGATCCGGTGGACCGGGATCTGGACCATCTCTGCGGTGGCCCGGGCCGGCTCGGCGTGGCCCGGGACGGCGGCGCCCGGTGCTGTCTGGCCGGTCACGGGATCGGGTGGCTGAGGGATGGCATCGCGATCGGCGACCGGCTCCGATCCGGCTGCCCCCACAGCGACCGGGGGCGGCGGCTCGGGCGGCGCCGGGGGCAACGCGGGCATGGCTGCAGGAGCTCGGCGGGCCGGGGCGCCGCGCCGGGGCCCTGGCTGCCCCGCCGATGGGGCGGAGCTCGGGGGGGCGTCGGCGGTGGCCGGGACGGCGGGCCCCGTGAGGGTGGGGGCAGCCGTCACCGGGGCCGGTGCGGCGGCTGTCTCGTCGTCGCCGGCGAGCGGCCCGCCCACGGCGATGCGCAGGCGCTGCTCAGCCTCGAAGGCGGCGCGCTCGTGGTCCTCTCCCGCGACGGCGAGGGGGATGAGGCTTCGGATGGCGTCGACCCCGGCCAGCACGGCGTCGATGAGGGGCGCGTCGACCGCGCGCCGCTCACGGCGAACCTCCTCCAGGAGATCCTCCAGGGCGTGGGCCACCCGGGCGACGTGGGGCATCCCGACCACCGCGGCGCCCCCCTTGATGGTGTGGGCCTCGCGGAAGAGGGACGCCACCAGCTCGGGATTCGCACCGCCCCTCTCCAGCTCCAGCAGCTCGTCGACCAGCGTGTCCAGCCGGCCCTCCGCCTCGGTCGCGAACAGCCGCTGGAAATCGCCGTCGGCGAAGGGATCGGAACCGCTCACCGCGAGATCCGTGCCGGGCTCAGCAGCGTCGAGACGTCGAGGGCGACGGCGAGCCGGGCGTCACCGACCAGATAGGTCTCGGTGGTCCCCTCCATGTCCGAGTGCCCCACCGATTCGCTCAGACGCACGGTCATGGGCATCTCGGTGGCGACCAGCCCGGCGACCCCATGGGCGGTCTCGACCAGCACCGCGTAGGGCTCCTCGATCACCGGGCGCAGCCCGAGGAGGAGCGAGGTGTCGAGCAGGGGGACGATGTCGCCGCGGACGTTGAAGACCCCCAGCACCACCGGCGGCGAGGTCGGCAGCTCGGTCACCCTGGGGTCGACGACCACCTCGCGCACGGTCTCGAGCGGGAGCGCGTAGGTGTCGCCCCCGACCGGGATCAGCAGGGCGAGCTGCCCGGCATTCACGCTGGGCGCGGGTGCGGTGGGCACGTCAGGCCCCTCTTCCCCCGGGCGACGCGAGCCGTGGATTGGGCAGGATCTTCACTTGGCGGTTCCCCGGGCGGCGCATCCCAGACGTCAGGTCCGATGACGCTGGGCGGGGCCGTTCGACGGCGGCATCATGGCATGGGAGCTGTGAAAAGATGGACACGTCCTGACGAGAGTTCGTGACGGGGGTCGACGGCCGGGGGGCTGGTGCGGCCCGGAAGCGTGGTCCAGCTCTGCACCGGCAACCTCGGCGAAGCCCTTTCTGTTTGCTGTCGGAGGAGGCCGCTGCGTTTACTGTCATCGAGTCCTTGCTGGGGCCAATTCGGGAACCCCAGACGGCTCCGTGGCAGGCCTGGGCGGGCTCCGTCGCGGGCCCCGCGACAGCAGTCAGACTGGCACCGTGCGGATTGCAATCGAAGGGACCCGGGCGGAGGTCGGGCGGGCCGACAATTCCCGCCGCTGGACCCTCCCCGCGGGCCGACGACGGCCGCCGCTGGACCTTCCCCGCGGGCGACGACGGCCGCCGCTGGACCTCCCCCGCGGGCGCGTCCCGCCCGTGGTGCACACTGCGAGGAGGCCGGATCCGGTGTGAAGTTCAGGGGGTGTCGCAGGATGGCCGAGATCACCGTGTACGGGGCGCCGTGGTGCCCCGACTGCAAGCGGTCCAAGAAGTTCCTCGCCGAGCACCGGGTGCCCTTCCGCTGGGTGGACGTGGAGGAGGACGCCGAGGGACTCCGCTTCATCGAGGAGCTCCAGAAGGGCGGACGGACGATTCCCACGATCGTCTTTCCGGAGGGCGACCACCTCCTGGAGCCGTCCGACGGCGACCTGGCACGGCGGCTGGGCCTGAAGCTGGAGGCGGATCGGGCCGCCTACGAGCTGGCCATCGTCGGAGGAGGGCCGGCGGAACTCGCCGCCGCCATCTACGCGGCTCGCGAGGGGATCAGCGCCCTGGTGGTCGACCGCAGCGCCCTGGGGGGTCAGGCCGGGGTCACCGAGAGGGTGGACAACTACCCGGGATTCCCCGACGGCATCGGGGGCGCCGAGCTGGCCGAGAGGTTCGTCGCCCAGGCGCGGCGCTACGGCGTGGAGATGCTGGCGGCGGTGGGTGTCGATGGCCTGGAGCCCGACGGCAGCGACACCGTGCTCCGGCTCGCCGGGGGTCAGCGGGTGTGCGCCCAGGCGGCGCTGGTCGCCACCGGCTCCTCCTACCGGCGGCTCGGCGTCCCCGGGGAGGAGGAGCTGATCGGAGCCGGCGTGCACTTCTGCGCGACCTGCGACGGTCCCTTCTACAAGGGGGCTCAGGAGCTGCTGGTGGTGGGAGGCGGCAACTCCGGGCTCGAGGAGGGGATGTTCCTCAGTCAGTTCGCCGATCGGATCCGGATCGTCGAGTTCGCCCCCGAGCTCAAGGCCTCGCGGCTTCTCCAGGACAAGGTGCGCGCCGACCCCAAGTTCGCCATCCACACCAACACCGAGGTGGTCGAGCTGCGGGGGCGGCCCAAGCTGGAGGAGGTGGTGGCCCGCGACCGGACGAGCGGCGAGGAGTTCCGCTGGCACCCGCGAGGGGCCTTCGTCTTCATCGGCCTCGACCCCAACTCCGCGTTCCTGAAGGGCACCCTGAACCTGGACCGCTGGGGCTTCGTGGTCACCGACGGGTACGCCACGTCGATGCCGGGTGTCTTCTGTGCCGGCGACGTCCGGGCGGGGTCGACCAAGCAGCTCGGCGCCGCGGTCGGCGAGGGGATCGCCGCCCTGCTGGAGATCAGACGGTACCTGGAGAGGTCACGCGAGATCGCCCCCCATATGGTGAATGCCTGAAAGGAGCCAACCAGCCGGACAGGTCGTTCTGCTCGAACGCCGTTGCCGAGGAGACCACCACCCCCGCGGGGCGGTTGAGGACACGCGTGTCCTTAACCGCTGCGACGCCCATGGGGGGCCTGCCGCCCTGGCTGTAGCGCCCACGGACGAGGCTCTCCCGTCTCTCGGGAGGCCCGGGCCGACGGGACGGGGCCACCCGCCACCGTTCCGCGTACCGTTCCGGTCGTGCGCAGCCCTCACCCCCTGGCCCGCCGCTGATGCTCGGCCTTCTCTTCGACCCCCGACCGGCCCGGCTCGCCCTCGCGGGGGCCCTCAGCCGGGTGGACCCGCTGCTCGCGCTCAGCGGTCCCGGCCCCCTCGGCCTCCGCCGCCTGCCCGATCCGGACCCCCCGGGCCTCGACTGGGCCACCCTGGAGCCGGTCCTCACCGGGGTGTGCGGCAGCGACGTCACCCAGGCCACCCTCCAGGCCGACTGGGACAACCCGCTCTCGGGGCTGGTCTCCTTCCCCCATGTGATGGGCCACGAGATCGTGGCGCGCGTCGGCGACCCGGCGGGATCGGGCCTCACGGCGGGGGAGATCGTGGTGGTCAACCCCTGGCTCGGGTGCGCGCCGCGCGGGCTGCCACCCTGCACCGCCTGCGCCGGCGGGATGCTGCCCCTCTGCGCCCACCAGGGCGAGCCGATCCCCGGCGTCGCGGGGAGCGGCATCCACACCGGCAACATTCGCGGCCTGCCCGGGGGGATGGGGACCCGGATGGTGGCCCACGGCTCCCAGCTGCACCGGCTGCCCGGCGGGCTCCAGCCCCGCGCCGGGGTGCTCGCCGACCCCCTGGCGGTGGGGATCCACGCGACCGACCAGGCCCTGGCCGGAGAGCCGGTGGCCGGCGACGATCTCGTCGTCGTCCTCGGCGCCGGCACGATCGGGTTGGGGGTTGCCGCCTCGCTGCGCCGGCGCCAGGCCGGTCGGGTCATGGTCAGCGCGGCCTGGCCGTACCAGCCCGCCCTGGTGGCGGCCCTGGGGGCGGAGACCATCTCCCACCATCCCCGCATGGTGGTGAACCGCGTCGCCGAGGCCACGGAGGGCCGCCTCAGCCGGCCATGGCGCGGCCTCCCCTGGCTCATCTCCGGGGGGGCCGCGGCGGTGGTCGACGCGGTGGGCAGCACCGCGACCGCCGAGCTGTCGCTCGCGATCGTCCGCCCGGGAGGGACGGTGGTGCGGGTCGGGGTCGGGCGCGCCCGGCGCAGCCAGGCCACCCTCACCTACTTCAAGGAGGTCACCGTGGTGGGATCCAACGGGTATCGCCGCCAGGACCTCGACACCGCGCTCGCCATGCTGGCCGGCGGGGAGCTCCCCTGGCAGCAGTGGCTGACGCACCGTTTCCCCCTCAGCGCGTGGCGGAGCGCGTTCCGCACCGCCGCCCGGCCGCAATCGCATGCGGCGGTCAAGGTCACCATCGCCATCCGTCCGGGCGTGGAGCCGGGGGCATAGGCTCACCCGGAGCCACGGGCCGGCTCGCTCCCGGCGTCGGCGGCGTCGGCTCACCCGGAGCCACGGGCCGGCTCGCTCCCGGAGCCGGGGGCATAGGCTCACCCGGAGCCACGGGCCGGCTCGCTCCCGGCGTCGACGGCGTAGGCTCAACCGGGCGCGAGAGGGACGGCTCGAGCGCGTTCTCGAGGCGGCGGAACGGAACCTGGGAGATGGTCATGCAGGAATGGACAGGGGTCGCCGGCAAGCGGGTGATCATCACCGGGGCGACCGGCGGCATCGGGCTGGCCGCGGCCTGTGAGCTCGCCCGCCGGGGCGCGCGTCTCTCCATCGTCGCCCGCAGCGAGTCCCGGGCCAGCGCCGCCGTGACCAGGATCACGGCCGCGGGCGGAGCCGGCACCGAGGTCCAGGTGCTCAACGCCGATCTCAGCTCGCAGGCGTCGGTCCGCACCCTGGCCGCGGAGATCCTGGCCGGCCAGCCCAGGATCGACGTGCTGATCAACAACGCCGGCGCCATCTACGGCTCCCGGCAGCTCACCGTGGACGGTCTGGAGCTGACCTGGGCGGTCAACCACCTCGCGCCCTTCCTGCTCACCAACCTGGTGCTGGAACGCATCCGGGCCAGCGCTCCCGCCCGGATCATCACCACCAGCTCGGGCGCCCACCATGGCGCGCAGGTCCCCTTCGACGACATGAACGCGGAGAGTGGGTATCGGGGGCGGGGTTTCGGCCGTTACGGGGAGACCAAGCTGGGCAACATCCTCTTCACCGTCGAGCTGGCCCGGCGGCTGGAAGGGATGGGCGTCACCGCCAACTGCTTCCACCCCGGATTCGTGGCCAGCGGCTTCAACCGCAACAACGGCGGGTTGATGGCTTTCGGCATGAGCCTCGCCCGACCCTTCGCTCGCAGCCCGGAGAAGGGCGCCGACACGCTGGTGTGGCTCGCCGACTCGGCGGATGTCTCCGCGGAGAGCGGCGGGTACTTCGCCAATCGCCAGCGCAGGACGCCGAGCGCCGCCGCCCAGGACCTGACGGCCGCCCGCCGGCTGTGGGAGGTCAGCGAGGAGCAGACCGGAGCGAGGGCGGCAACCGCTCCCTGACAATCCGCCCATGACAATGCCGCTGACCGGCTGGGCACGATCTCTAGCCAGCGAGACGGCCGCCCTGCGGCTCCGCCTCGCCGCGCGGCGCCCGTCTCCCACGCCCGCGCCCGATCCCGGGAATGTCGCGGTCACGGTGCGGGACCCGGCAGCCGTGGACCTCCACCGCCGGATGCCGCTCTGCAAGCTCTGCGAGCTGGAGGACTGGCGGGACCCGCGCCGGGTCGCGGCGATCCGCGGCTGCCTCCCCTACCTCAGCGCGGTCGCGGCGAGCTTCCCCAGGGGAATGGAGCATCGCAAGCATTGGGAGTTCGCCCAGCTGCTGGCGGGAATCGAGGAGCTCGCCGCGCTCCGCGAGGACGGCCTGGTGCTCTCGGTGGGCGCCGGCCACGAGGAGCCCGTCTACGAGCTGACCAACCGCGCCCGCTGGGTCTTCGCGACCGACGTCTACGGCGGGGGACGGTTCCGGTCCCTCGAGGGCGACGGCCGGATGCTGGTCAACCCCGACCGCTTCGCCCGGCTCCCCTACCGGCGCGGCCGGCTGGTGGTGCAGTGGATGGACGGCCTCGACCTCCGCCACGAGGACGGCACCTTCGACGTCGCCTTCTCGCTCAGCTCCATCGAGCACTTCGGGGGACTGCACGCAGCGCGGCAGGCGCTGCGGGAGATGGCCCGGGTCGTGCGCCCGGGCGGCTCGGTCGCGGTCGCGACCGAGTGCGTGGTGAACGGCGTCGCCGGTCACCGCGGTCGCGGCCTGGCCCTCTTCACCCCGGCGGAGATCACCGAGCTGGCAGGCTCCAGCCCCGACCTGGAGCTGGTGGAACCGATCGACTTCGGGATCAGCCCGGCCACGATGGCCAAGGTCAAGCCGCTCTCCGAAGCCCTGCTCGAGGCGCGGCGTGGCGTCACCGACTACCCGGCGATCGTCTTCGAGCACCGCCTCCGGCAGTTCACCTCGGTCTTCCTCTTCCTGCGCAAGCGCGGCGAGGACCGCTGAGGAGGAGGGAGCAGCCGGACCGGTGGGGTCGGCGCGCGGCTCAGATGGGCTCGGTCAGGGGGCCGGCTGCCTGCTCCGCCCGTCGAGGGGGTCGGATCGGCCGGCGGCGTCCACCGTGAGAGCAGCCTCCCTGGTCAGCTCGTCCAGGTGGGGCGACCAGTGGCAGGTCCGGTCGAGCAGCGCGAGCCGGCCGGTGCTGAGCGCCGCCTCAACGGCCGCCGGGCTGAGGGCGGCTATCCGCTCGCAGACGTGGATGGCGGCGTCGATCGCCTGCACCACCGCGGCGCCCCCGCTCAGGGCGAGCCAGAGTGGCAACCCGGCGGAGTTGACCAGGTCCATGTGATCGTCCGGCAGGTCCCCGATGACGCCCTCGCGGTCGTAGCGGTCCCATCGGGCGATCACGAAACGATCCCAGAAGGCGAGGTGGGCGAAGACGGCGGAGGCGGTCCAGCCGCCGGCGAGGCGCGGGGAGATGTCGCCGGCGAGCACCCCCGCGCCCACGGCACGGAGGCGCTCCAGCTCGGTGGCGTTCCGCTCGAGGTAGGTGTCACGGGACTCAGGCATCGGACGGATGGTGGCAGATGGACCGGGGCATGTGATCCCCACGGCGGAGCTCCCAGGGCTCGTGCCGCAGATGTCCCACCGCATATGTTTCGTGACGAATATTTCGCCACGAAATGTCTCTCCCCGGCACCAGGCGCGATCGCACCCCCGTGGCCGGATCTCGCGAGCGGCCGGCGAGGCGTCACTGAGAGAATCAGAGCGTCCCGCCCACCCCCGGAGCCCGCGCTTGAAGAGCCCGCATCCCGCCGTCGGCACGGCCGAATGGCGCCGCCTCCACGAGGTGCCGCGCGGCCGGGCCCCCTGGCGGCACTGGGGCCCCTATCTCAGCGAGCGCGGCTGGGGGACGGTGCGGGAGGACTACAGCGCCGACGCCGACGCATGGAGGTTCCTCCCCTTCGACCACGCCCGCTCCCGCGCCTACCGCTGGAACGAGGATGGCCTGGGCGGCGTCTGCGACGACCGCCAGACGCTCTGCCTCGCGTTCGCCTTCTGGAACGGGGCGGACCCCTTCCTCAAGGAGCGGATCTTCGGCCTCGACGGTCACCAGGGCAACCACGGCGAGGACGCCAAGGAGTACTGGTGGTATCTCGACTCGACACCCACCCACTCGTGGATGCGCTGGCGGTACATGTACCCGCAGTCCCGCTTCCCCTACGAGGGGCTGGTCGAGGAGAACGCGCGCCGGGGCCGCCTGGACCCCGAGTACGAGCTGGTCGACAGCGGGATCTTCGCCGACGGGCGGTACTTCGAGATCACCGCCGACTACGCGAAGGCCGGCCCGGAGGACATCCTGGTCGAGCTCTCGGTGCGCAACCTGGGGCCGGAGACGGCGGACCTCCACGTGCTCCCCACCCTCTGGTTCCGGAACACCTGGTCGTGGGACGCCGGCCATCACCGGCCCGAGATCAGCGCCGAGGGCGGGAGCCTGCGGGCGTCGCACCACGTCCTCGGCCGCCGCCGGCTCGACGGCCTGCCCGGCGCCCAGCCGCTCTTCTGCGACAACGAGACCAACGCGCGCCGCCTCTGGGGTGGCGACGGGCCCGCGTACCCCAAGGACGGCATCAACGACCACGTCATCGCCGGAGCTCCCACCGTCCACCCGGGCAAGCGGGGGACCAAGGCCGCTCTCTGGTATCGGCTCACCGTCGCCCCGGGCGGGACGGGATCGCTGCGGCTGCGCCTCCACGGGGGCACCGGGCCCGCGGATCTCGGGGAGGGCTTCACCGCCACCATGGAGCAGCGGCGCCGCGAGGCTGACGAGTTCTTCGCCGCACTCACGCCGGCCGGGCGGAGCGCCGACGAGGCGGCGGTGATGCGCCAGGCCTTCGCGGGGATGCTGTGGGGCAAGCAGTACTACCACTACGACGTCGAGCGCTGGCTGGACGGCGACCCGGCCTTCCCTCCCCCACCAGCGGCGCGCCGTGAGGGTCGCAACCACGACTGGCGTCACCTCGACAACCGCGATGTCATCTCCATGCCCGACAAATGGGAGTACCCGTGGTACGCCTCCTGGGACCTGGCCTTCCACTGCGTCTCCCTGGCCCACGTTGACCCCGCGCTGGCCAAGAGCCAGTTGATCCTCATCTGCCGCGAGTGGTACATGCACCCGAACGGCCAGCTCCCCGCCTACGAATGGGATCTCTCGGACGTGAACCCGCCGGTCCACGCCTGGGCCGCGCTGCGCGTCTTCGAGATCGCGGGCGACGAGGATTACGACTTCCTGGAGCGCGTGTTCCACAAGCTGGTCATCAACTTCACCTGGTGGGTGAACCGCAAGGACGCGGAGGGGCGCAACATCTTCTCGGGCGGGTTCCTGGGGTTGGACAACATCGGCCCCTTCGACCGCTCCGCGCCCCCGCCGGTGGCGGGGAGGCTGGAGCAGTCGGACGGCACCGCCTGGATGGCGATGTACTGCCTGGGCCTGCTGGAGATCGCGCTCACCCTGGCCGACCACGACGACACCTACGAGGACGTCGCCACCAAGTTCTTCGAGCACTTCACCCTGATCGCGGTGGCGATGAACCGTCAGGGGCTCTGGGACGAGGCGGACGGCTTCTACTACGACACCATCCACGGCGACGATGGCACCGACACCCCGATCCGGGTGCGCTCGATGGTGGGACTGGTCCCGCTGATGGCGGTCACGGTGCTGGAGCCCGCGGTGCTCGCCAAGCTGGACGACTTCCGCGCCCGGATGGCGTGGTACACCCACAACAAGCCGGAGGTGCAGAGCGTGGTCGAGCACTGCCACGTCCCCGGCCAGCGCGACCGCCAGCTGCTCTCCATCGTCCATCCCGAGAAGCTGCGCCGAATGCTCACCCTCATGCTGGACGAGGAGGAGTTCCTCAGCCCGCACGGGCTCCGCTCGGTGTCCCGCTACCACGCCGATCACCCCTTCGTGCTGAGCTTCCCGGGCGGCCGGGTGGCCCGCGTCGACTACGAGCCGGCGGAGTCGCGCACCGGCCTCTTCGGGGGCAACTCGAACTGGCGGGGACCGGTGTGGTTTCCGCTCAACCACCTGGTGGTCCAGGGGTTGCGCCGTTTTCACGCCTATCTGGGGGACGAGTTCACCGTCGAGTGCCCGGTGGGCTCGGGCAGGCAGCTCCATCTCGGCGCGGTTGCCGACGAGATCTGTCTCCGGCTGGTCGCCATCTTCCGCGACGCCGGGGGTCGGCGGCCCGTCTTCGGGAGCAACGAGCTGTTCCAGCGCGACCCCGCATGGCACGACCTGCTGCTCTTCCACGAGTACTTCCACGGCGACGACGGCACCGGGCTCGGGGCGTCCCACCAGACCGGCTGGACCGGACTGGTGGCGGACATGCTGGCGGCGCGATAGGAGGGTGAGCGGGTGAGCCGTCGGGCCCTGGCGCTCTTCGCCGTGATGTGCGTGATCTGGGGCATCCCCTACCTCTTCATCAAGGTGGCGGTCTCGGGGATGACCCCGGCCAGCCTCGTCTTCCTCCGGACCGCGATCGGGGCAGTCCTGCTGGTCCCGGTGGCGATCGCCCGGCGCCAGGTGCGGCCGGTCCTCCCCGCCTGGAGGTGGGTCATCGCCTACACCGTGGCCGAGCTGGCGGTGCCGTGGTTCCTGCTCTCCAGCGCCGAGACCCGGCTGACCAGCTCGCTGAGCGGGCTGCTGGTCGCCGCCGTGCCTCTGATCGGGGCCCTGCTGGCATGGGTCACCCGCAGCGAGCACCAGCTGGACGGCCGCCGGCTGGCCGGCCTGGGCGTCGGCCTGGCCGGGGTCGGCGTGCTGCTCGGCTTCGACGTCACGGTGCACGACCTGGGCGCGGTCGCCGAGGTTGGGCTCTGCGCGGTCGGCTACGCCGTCGGGCCGATGATCATCTCCCGGAAGCTGTCCCAGCTCCCGTCGATCGGCGTGGTGGCGGCATCGCTGGCTCTCGCGGCCGTCGTCTACGCGCCGCTGGGAATCGCCCAGCTGGCCGGCGGCCACCCCACGACGCGGGCGCTCGCGTCCGCGGCGACGCTGGGCGTGGTGTGCACGGCGGTCGCCTTCGTCCTCTTCTTCGCCCTCATCGCCGAGATCGGTCCGGTCCGGTCGACCGTGATCACCTACTTCAACCCCGCGGTGGCGCTGATCCTGGGCGTGACGATCCTCGGCGAGCCGCTTCGGATCGGCGCGGTGCTCGGCTTCGCGTTGATCCTCGCGGGCTCGGTCCTCGCCACGCGGCGGCAGGCGCAGGCGTCACCGGTGCTGCCGGCCCGCGACCCGGAGCCGGTGGGATCGAGCCTCACCGGCTGAGCTGATCCACGTGGCGTTGGCGGGGCCACCGCGGGTGACGACGCACCCCGGTCCGCGATCCGCAACGGTGCCGTTACCAGGGCGCTGCATCCCGGGACCGCCTCCTATGATCGCGCTGCCATGTCTCGACGCGTGCTGCTCGGCAGCCTGCTGGTCGTGTGCACGGGGTTCGCGGCATTCGCCCTGGCGCACATGTTTCCACCGGCGCCCTACGGTCTGGCCGATGACTGGCGAGTCTTCTATGCAGCCGCCCAGGTGATCACCCACGGGGGAAATCCCTACGACGCTGCGACCATGCATGCGGCCGAGCAGGCGGCTCAGCACTACAGGACCGTGCAGCCATCGCTCGACGACTTCGCCGACCTGCCCATCGTCGGCCTCTTCCTCCGTGCGTTCAGCTGGCTTCCGTACTGGTGGAGCTACGCCGTCTTCACGGCGCTCGGGTTGCTGGTGGCGGGGGCCAGCCTGAGCCTGTGGATCCGCGAGCTCGGCTGGCCCCCGGCGGGTCTCTGGGTGGTGGGGGCCCTCTGTTCGTGGCCGCTCCTCGTCGGCGCCCTCTCCGGCCAGTTCGACCTGCTCATGCTCGGTGCCACCGTGGCCGGGCTGGTCCTGATGCGCCGCGACCGCCCGTGGCTGGCCGGCCTCTGCATGGCGGCGGTGCTGCTGAAACCTCACATCCTCTGGCCGCTGCCGCTGCTGCTCGCCACCATCTGGGCCACCGACATGCCGCGGATGAGGCGCTTCGTCCTCTCCGCCGGGAGCGTCCTGGTGGCGGGGACGGTTGCCGGGTTCCTCCTGGTGCCCCATGCGGGGTCGTTCTTCGCCCACCTGCTCAGCTTCGAGAGCACCGTGACCGCGGTGCAGCCCGACCTCGCCGGCATCCCCGGCCTCGTCGCCCATCTGCCCCACGGCGCCCTGCTGGGGGACGGCATCGCCGTGGTGGGGGTTGCCGGGGTTCTCGTCCTCGCCGTCGCCAGCATCCGCCTGCCCGCACTCCGCGCCCTGCCGGCCGACCGGCGGCATCTGATTCCCCTGGTCGGTCTGGCGTTCTGGCTGGCCTGCACCCCCTACGCCCATCCCAACGACGACGTTCTGCTCTTCCCTCTGCTGGTCGCCGTAGTGGGCGAGGCCGGCCGCCGTCTGGACACGCGCTGGCTCGAGGTGGGGATGATCGTCTCGTTCGGGCTCATAGCCTGTTTCGTCGTGGCACCGGTGGTGGGGGCGGTCCTGGTGGTGCTCGGGTGTCTCGGCTGGACCTGGTCGTGGCGCCGGATCTCCGGGGCCGCCGCCGCCTCACTGGCGCTGGCGGCCGTGGTCCTGCTCCCCGACATCTGGCCGTTCCACCTGGTCCCGGTGTCGTTGACGCCGATCGCGGTGACCCTGGTGTTGGTCGCGGGCGGCCTCGAACTGCGACGGCTGTCGGGGGCGCCCACCGCCGCGGCTGCGCTGTCGGCCGGAGCTCCGCCGCCACCTCCCAGCCGGGGCGGCTGGTGCTACGCTCAGCGCCGTCCCGGGGTGCCCGATTGGCTGAGATCACACCCGAGAACCTGACCTGGGTAATGCCAGCGTAGGGAGGGCTGCGATGACGGTGGCGCGTTGTCTGACCATCGCCACCTCGGATTCCGGCGGGGGCGCCGGGATCCAGGCCGACCTCAAGGCGTTCGCCGCCGCGGGGTGCCACGGGATGTCGGCCCTGGTCGCCCTCACCGCCCAGAGCACCGTCGGGGTGCGGGCGATCCACGAGCTGCCCGGCCACTTCATCCTGGCCCAGCTCGAGGCCGTGGAGGAGGACATCGGGGTGGACGCGGCCAAGACCGGCATGCTGTTCTCGGCCCCGATCATCGAGGTGGTCGCCGAATGGCTTGCGCTGACCCACTTCCCGCTGGTCGTCGACCCGGTCATGGTGGCGTCGTCGGGAGCCCGCCTGCTCCGCGAGGACGCGGTCTCCACCCTGGTGCGCCACCTCTTCCCGCGGGCGACCGTGATCACCCCCAACCTCCCCGAGGCGGAGGCGCTGACCGGCCATCGGGGCAGCCGGCGGGAGCTGGCCGAGCGGCTCCACGAGATGGGAGCCCCCGCCGTGCTGGTCACCGGAGGTCACGGCGACCTGGCGGTCGACCACCTCTTCGACGGCCGTGAGCACCACGAGATCCCCGTGGCCCGCCACCGGGTCCGGGCCACCCATGGGGCCGGCTGCACCCATTCAGCCACCCTCTGTGCCCGGCTGGCGCTCGGGGACGACCTGCTCGGCGCGGCCCGGATCGCGGCCCGGGTGGCGGCCGATGCCGTGGCCCATGGGTTGGTCGAGATCGGCCGGGGTGACGGCCCGGTCAACGTGCTCCACGCGGCATTCACACCGCCGGCTTCCCCCAGCACTGCCCCCACCCCTCTCACGGAGTGATCCCGATGCCCACCGGAACCCCCCGCTTCTCCCCCGCCGCGTCGCTCACCGCCATCCGCGCCGGGCACCCCCTCGTCCACCAGATCACCAACTACGTGGTCATGAACGAGACGGCCAACATCACGCTGGCCCTCGGCGCCTCTCCGGTGATGGCGCACGCCCTCGAGGAGGTCGAGGAGATGGCCGCCGTCGCGGGCGCCCTGGTGCTCAATATCGGCACCCTCTCCGCGGAGTGGGTGGAGGCGATGGTTCTGGCGGGTCGCGCCGCCAACCGGCACGGCACCCCGGTGGTGCTCGACCCGGTCGGGGCGGGGGCGACCCGAATGCGAAGCGCCGCGGCACGCCGGATCCTCGCCGAGGTCTCGGTCGCGATCGTGCGCGGCAATGCGGCCGAGGTCGCGGCCCTCATCGGTGAGAGGGCGGCGATCCGCGGGGTCGACTCGGTCGCCGCGGGCGCCCCCGGAAGGCTGGCGCTGACGGCGGCGGCCGAGCTGGGCTGCACCGTCGCGGTCACCGGCCCGATCGATCACGTCGCCGGAGCGGAGGGGAGCACGACGGTGAGCAACGGCGTCGCCCAGCTCGAACGCGTCACCGGCACGGGCTGCATGGTGACGGCCGTCTGCGGCTGCTTCGCCGCGGTGAACCCGGAGAATCCGCTGCGCGCCGCGACCGAGGCCCTGGCCGCCTTCGGGGTCGCCGCCGAGCATGCCGCGGTGGGGGCTCGCGGGCCAGGAAGCTTCCACGTCAACCTCTACGATGCGGTGGCGGCCCTCGACCCGGAGACCCTGGACTTTGAGGCACGCATCGAGCTCACCTCGGCGGACGGCCCGGGGTGATCCTCCATGCCATCGTCGCCGACGCCGGCACCGCGGCCTGGGCGGCCCGCCACGGCGCCTCGGTGGTCCAGCTGCGGCTCAAGGGGATGCCCACCGCCCGGCGGGTGCTGGTGGGCCGCCAGGCGATCGCGGGAGTGGGAGGGCTGGCCATGATCGTCCTCAACGACGACGTCGAGGCGGCGCGGGCGCTCGGCGTGGCCGTGCACCTCGGCCAGGACGACCCCGGAGTGGAGAGCGCCCGCCGGGCGGGGATCCCCTTCGGTCGCTCGGCGGGCAGCCGGGAGGAGGCCCGGGCGGCGGAGGCCGAGGGCGCCCTCTACATCGGGGCCGGCCCGGTCTGGGGGACCCCGAGCAAGGCGGACGCCGGCCCCGCCATCGGGCTGGACGGCCTGGGCGCCATCTGCCGCGCGGTCGGCATCCCGGTGATCGCGATCGGGGGGGTGGACCCGACCAATGCCGCGGACTGCATGGCCGTCGGAGCCGCCGGGGTGGCGGTCATCCGTGCCGTCACCGACCTGCCCCGTCTCCGGGCGGCGCTCGACGCGGCTGTCGAGGAGACCGGCGCCGGCGGACGGAGCCGGTGAGCTCCGGGGGACGGGCGCGGTGACGGAGGCGCTGCGGACCCCGGCTCGGCCGGCAGGATCCGCGAGCCCGGAGGTCGACGTCCCGGTCCGTGAGGGTATCTACGGTGCCCGGGTCGCCGCCGTCGAGCCGGGCGGGATCGAGTACATCCCCGAATCGGAGCGGCACGGCCGTCCGCTGCACCTCTTCTGGATGTGGGCCTCGCCCAACCTGGAGTTCGCCACCGTCTACGTCGGCGTGCTCCCCGTCGTGCTGTTCGGCGGCGGCTTCTGGCCGACCGCCGTCGCCCTGCTGCTGGGCACCGCCCTCGGCTCGACCTTCCAGGGGCTGCTCTCGGTGATGGGGCCCCGGCTCGGGGTGGCTCAGATGGTGGAGAGCCGGGCCGCCTTCGGCTTTCGCGGCAACCTGCTGCCCGCCGGGCTCCAGGTCCTGACCGCGGGCGCCGGCTGGGTGGCCGTCAACAGCGTGAGCGGCGCCTTCGCTCTGCACACCTTCTGCGCCGCGGTGGGGCTGCCGGTTCCGGGGCTGGTGCCGGCCCTGGCGATCGTCGTCCTGGTCGAGATCCTGGTCGCCTTCGCCGGCTACAACTTCATCCACGCCATCGAGCGCTGGGTCTTCCCCTTCCTGGCCGTGGTCTTCGCCGCCTGCTGCGTGGTGATCTTCCTGCACGCGCGTCCCGGCACCGGCTTCGACGCGGCCGCGACCGCCGCCGGCGGCGGGCCGGTGGGGGCCTTCATGATCGCGGTCTTCTTCGCCTTCGCCTACGCCGCGAGCTGGAACCCGTATGCCTCCGACTACAGCCGTTATCTGCCACGCGCCACCAGCCCGGTCCGGGTGGCGGTGGCGGCGGGGTCGGGGCTGATGGTCGCCTGCGGCGTCCTGGAGGTCGCCGGCGCCGCGCTGGCGACGGTGGCGGGGACCCAATGGGGGATCAGCGCCATCCCCACCAACCAGTTCGTCAGGCCCCTGCCCGAGGTGCTGGTGGTGGTCGCTCCGCTCGCCATCTGCGTGGGCGCCATCTCGGCCAACGCCATCAACCTCTACAGCAGCGCAATGTCGTTCCTCAGCATGGGGATCCGGATCAGCGCCCGGCGGCGCCGGGCGATCGCCGCGGTCGGCTTCGGGGTGATCGGGTTCGTGGTCGGATGGCTGGTGGTCAAGACCGGCCAGGTGGGGCCCGGCGGCACCGGGGGCTCGTACCAGAACTTCCTCTTCTTCAGCACCTACTGGATCGTCGCCTTCCTGGGCGTGGTGATCGCCGACTGGGCGCTGCGCCGCGGCCGGCTGCGCACCGCCCGGCTGTTCGACCGGCACCATTCGAACTGGCGCGGGGTCGCCGCCTTCCTGCTCGGCATCGCCGCCTGCGTGCCGTTCATGAACCAGTCGCTCTACGTCGGCTGGGTCGCCGCCACCTACCCGCAGACCGGCGACCTCAGCTTCGCGGCCGGCTTCACTGTCAGCGCGGCCGCCTACTGGCTGCTGAGCCGGGGGCGGACCGCCGGCGAGAGCCCCAGCTGAGCCGGAGTGGGGCGACCTCCACGGTGGTGGGCAGCCCAGGTGGTCTCCAGTTTGACTGGCTCAACTCGTTCGGGCGGATCTCCGCCACGATTCCAGCCCTTCCCTGTCCCGGCTCACCCCAGCGGGTGATAGCCGACCGGCGATGCGAAGCGGTACATTCCCCACCTTAATACTTGGCATCGGTGGGCCCGCCCCCAGCCGGCCCGACCACCGATGCACCGAGTTCGAGCTAGGCCGCGCAGGCTAGGAGGGTGAGCATGACCTTGGGAACACCATATCTTGGCGGCGCCGCGCGCGGGCGGCGCGGTCGCTGGCAGCCGATGCTGGCGATCAGCCTGCTGGCCGTCGTCGCCGCCGCCTGCGGTAGCACCAGCAGCTCGTCGTCGTCCTCCTCAGGCCTGGCCAGCAGCCAGGTGCTGAAATTCCCGGCCTTCCAGAACCCGGGGACGTGGGACCCGGGGGAGGCCGACGCCGAGGTCGACACCGAGTTCATGCAGAACGTCTTCGACAACCTCTGGCGCTTCGACAACAACCTCAACATCGTGCCCGACATCGCGACGGCGGTCCCGACCTCCAGCAATGGGGGGATCTCCAGCGATGGCCTGACCTACACCGTGCACCTCAACCAGAAAGCCACCTTCAGCAACGGCGACAAGGTGACCGCTGAGGACGTCCTCTACTCCTGGGACCGGGCCGTCGCCCTCCAGGGTCCCTACTCCTCCAACCTCTCGGCGATCGCCGGCTTCTCGGACGTGCAGAAGGCCGCCGGCTCGCCTCCGGCGAGCACCACGGGCAGCCCGCTTAACTTCCAGCAGAGCATCGAGAACGGGCTCTGGGGCTGCTTCCGGGGCAAGGGCACGGCGGGTGCCACCTGCAACTCGCAACTGGAGATGAGCGGTCTCACGGCTCCCGACGGGCTCACCGGCTACACCGTCCAGATCGTCCTCACCAGCGCGTGCGGCTGGTGCCTGGCGGCCTGGACCCTGGAGGGGACCACCGGGGCCATCGTCGACGAGAACGTCATCCACAACGACCCGGTCAACTGGTGGACCAAGCCCAGCAGCAAGACCGACGGCATGGTGGGCACGGGGGCCTTCTACCTCGCCTCCTTCATCCCCAAGCAGTCGATGGTCTTCAAGGCGGTCAAGGACTGGTGGGGCTCGCCGAAGCCGACGCTCACCGAGGTCGACGTCGACATCAAGGACCCCTCGGCCCTGGCCACCACGGTGGCGGCGTTCAAGCAGGGGAGCTACGGCATCATCGGGTACGGGGGAGACAGCGGCAACCTGGACTACCCGACCATCGAGAGCATCAAGAGCTCGTCGTACTCCAAGGACCTGCTGACCCAGCCCAAGGGCCGGACCACGTGGCTGAGCTTCAACATCGGGTACCCGAAGACGGGAGGCCCGTTCGTCGGGGAGTCGGCGGCTGCGGTGGGTCTGCGCAAGGCCTTCGACCTGGCGGTCGACAAGACCGGCCTGGCCACCACCGTCTGCCATGACCTGCTCTGCACCGCGGCGACCGGGGGCCTGATCACCAAGGGGCTGATCGGCAACCTCGGCGACGGCCAGGACCCGCTGGCCGCGTACAACCCCACCGAGGCCAAGCAGCTGCTCAAGGAGTACGACCCCACCGGGACGCTGACCGCCAACCTCACCTACTCCTACAACACCGGCGGGCTGAACGACCCGGTCGCCGAGTACCTCCAGAACGAGTGGCAGACCAACCTCGGCGTCCACGTCAACCTGAACCCGGTCGGGGATGCCTCTCAGTTCATCTCCAACCGCCTGGGTGGCCAGTATGTGATGTCGCGTGACGGCTGGCAGTTCGACTACAACAACCCCCAGGACTGGTACGCGAACCTCTGGGGCACCTTCGCCACCGCCGCCGGGGCCAACACCAGCGGCTTCGACGACCCGACCTACGACAGCATCCTCATGCAGGCTGACGCGGAGCCGATCTCTCAATCGCTCCCGCTCTACAACCAGCTGGCCACCATCCTGCAGCAGGATGTGGCCTACATCCCCCTCTACTACTCGGTGGGCAACTTCCTGATCCAGCCCTGGGTCAAGGGAGCCGGCTCGAACACCGGGTTCGACTACTACTGGGACCAGATCTCGATCCTCTCCCACTGAGAGGGCGGAGCAGAAGCTGAGCTTGGGACGCCCGGCGTGTGAGCCGGGCGTCCTCCTTGATCGGCGGGGAGGCCGTAGCCTAGGTGACCCGGGGAACGCTCGTCTACATCATCCAGCGGCTGGCGTTGATCGCCCTCACCCTGCTGGTGGTCTCCTTCGTCGTCTTCGTGGTGGTCCACGCCCTTCCCGGCAACGCCTTCATCAGCCAGCGGGTCCACGGCAAGACGCTGCAGCTCCTCCTCCATGAGTACGGGCTCGACCAGCCGGTCCTGATCCAGTACTGGAACTTCCTCAAGGGGGCGCTCCACGGCAACCTCGGGGTCTCCCTCTACATCCGGGGCGAGGCGGTCACCCCGCTGGTGCTCCGCGAGCTGAGCGTCAGCTGTGAGCTCGGGGGATCGGCGCTGATCGTCACTATCGGAATGGGCATGACCTTCGGGGTCCTCGCCGCCATCCGGCAGAACACCTGGGTCGACTACCTGCTCACCAGCCTCGCGGTGCTGGGCTACACGGTGCCGAGCTTCGTGATCGCCGGGCTGGGCATCATGATCTTCGCCGACTTCCTGGGCAGCGTGACCGGGGGCGCCTTCGCCTACTCCCCGGTGTGGACGGGCACTTACGGCACCCTCGGTGAGCTCTGGCTGCCGGCCCTCTCGATCGGCCTCTACACCTCGGGTCAGATCACCCGCATCACCCGCGCCAGCATGCTCGAGGTGATCCAGCAGGACTACATCCGCACCGCTCGCGCCAAGGGCCTGCGCGAGAGGGTGGTGACCGTCCGGCACGCCCTGCGCAACGCCCTGGTCCCGGTGATCAGCATCCTGGGCACCACCATCGTCGGCATCCTCGTCGGCGTCCTGGTGATCGAGAACATCTTCGGTATCCCGGGCCTCGGGAAGGAGTTCGTGGAGAGCATCCTCCAGCACGACTACAACGTGACGGTCGGCGTCTTCACCATCTTTGCGCTGCTGATCGGCCTGTCGAACCTGGCGGTCGACCTCATCTACACGGTCGTCGACCCGAGGATCCGGTACTGATGGCCATCACCGTCACCCCGTGGTCGGAGTACGAGGGGGGCACGCTGGCTCGCCAGCAGGTCGGGCTCTGGCGGGACGGGCTGCGCCGGCTGCGCCGCAACCGGCTGGCCCTGGCCGCCCTGGTCTACCTCGGCCTGCTCGTCTGCGTCTGCCTGCTGTCACTGTTCTGGACCCCGTACAACCCCAACCTGATCGGAGTCTGCCCCACCTATGCCCCCCCCGGCACACCCGGCCATCCGCTGGGCTGCGACGACCTGGGGCGCGACCTGCTCAGCCGGCTGATGGTGGGCTCGCAGGTCTCGCTGGCGGTGGGCCTGATCACCGCGGCCATCGTCATGGTCCTGGGCGTCGGCATCGGCCTCCTCATCGGCTACCTGCGCGGAGTGGCCGATGCCATCTTCGCCCTGATCATCAACGTCTTCTACGGCGTCCCCCCGCTGATGATCGCGATCGTCCTCTACGTGCTGCTGGGCCCGGGGGTGATCAACATCATCATCGCCATCGCCGCCGCCAGCTGGATGGACATGGCCCGCCTGGTCCGGGGCCAGACGCTCAGCATCCGGGAGCGCGAGTACATCGAGGCGGCCCGCGCCGGAGGCGCCCGCACCGGCAAGATCCTCTTCAGCCACATCTTCCCCAACGCCCTGGGGCCGATCATCGTGCAGACCACCTACGTCGTCCCCGCCGCCATCCTCACCTCGGCGTTCTTCAGCTTCCTCGGCTTCGGGGTGCCCGCCCCCCAGGCGGACTGGGGAGGCATGGCCAGCGAGGGGTTCTCCCCACTGCTGGCGGGGTTCGACCCCTACATCCTGCTCTGGCCCGCCATCGCCCTCTCGGTCACGCTGCTGGCCTTCAACTTCTTCGGCGACGGCCTTCGCGACGCCTTCGACCCGAGGCAGCGACGCTGATGGCGGGATCCATGAACGAACCGGTGCTCGAGGTGAGGGAGCTCTCCACGTCATTCTTCACCGACGACGGTGAGGTGAAGGCGGTTCGGGATGTCAGCTTCGACCTGGCCGCGGGGGAGACCCTCGGCATCGTCGGGGAGTCGGGGTGCGGCAAGAGCGTCACCGCCCTCTCCATCCTCGGCCTGGTGCCACGGCCGGGACGGGTGGTCGGCGGCGAGATCCTCTTCAAGGGCCGGGATCTGCTGAGCATCGACCGGGAGGAGCTGCGCCAGATCCGGGGCCGCGACATCGCCATGATCTTCCAGGACCCGCTCAGCTCCCTCAACCCGGTGCACCGCATCGGCGCTCAGATCGAGGAAGCGATGCGGGCGCACGACAAGGTCGCGCCCCGCGAGGTGAGGCCCCGCGGCCTGGACCTGCTGCGGCAGGTGCACGTGCCCGACGCCACCCGGCGCGTCCGCAACTACCCCCACCAGTTCTCCGGGGGGATGCGCCAGCGGGTGATGATCGCCATGGGCCTCTCCAACCGCCCTGAGATCCTGATCGCGGACGAGCCGACCACCGCCCTCGACGTGACCGTGCAAGCGCAGATCCTCCAGCTCCTGCGCGACCTCAACCGCGACCTGGGCACCTCGATCATCCTCATCACCCACAACCTGGGGGTCGTCGCCGGGCTCTGCAGCAGGGTTGTCGTCATGTATGCGGGCGAGATCGTGGAGCAGGGATCCACGGAGCAGATCTTCGACGCCCCGCAGCACCCCTACACCTGGGCGCTGCTCCGATCCCTGCCCCGAGTCGACGCCGACCGGCATGAGCGGCTTCGCTCCATCGAGGGCCTGCCGCCCGACCTCATCGCCCCCCCCGCGGGCTGCAAGTTCAATCCCCGCTGCCCCTTCCGCCTGGAGCGTTGCTTCAGTGAGGCTCCCGAGCTGAAGCCGGTCGGCGACGGCCAGATCGCGGCCTGCTGGGTGACCATGAAGCGGGCTTATGCGGAGATGGGAGCGGGCTCGCTGCTCGACACCAGGGCGGGCGCAGCCAGCGGGGTGCGGCCGCCGGCACTCCCCCTCCCCCTCGCCACCACCGGCGGGAGCCAGCCCGTCGGGCCGGAGCCCCTCGAGCGTGAGTAGCACGGCTGCGACCGAGCCGATCACCGGCACCCGCCCGGACCCCTCGGGCGAGCCGCTGCTGCGCGTCGTCGACGTGGTGAAGCACTTCAACGTGGGAGTCGGCACCGTCTGCAGAGCCGTCGACGGGGTCAGCTTCGAGATCCGGGCCGGGGAGACGGTGGGGCTGGTCGGTGAGTCCGGATGCGGGAAGTCGACGCTGGCTCGGGTGCTGACCCGGCTCACCCCGGCGACGTCGGGCCGGGTGATCTTCGAGGGTGTCGAGCTCACCGGGCTGCGCGGAGAGCACCTGCGCCAGCAGCGCAAGCAACTCCAGATGATCTTCCAGGATCCCTTCGCCTCGCTCGATCCCCGGATGACGGTCGGCGACATCATCGCCGAACCGCTCACCAACTTCAAGGTCATCCGCGGCAAGGCCAAGGACGCCCGGGTTCAGGAGCTGCTGCGGATCGTGGGCCTCAATCCCTACTTCAACAACCGCTACCCGCACGAGTTCAGCGGCGGCCAGCGGCAGCGGATCGGCATCGCCCGGGCCCTGGCCCTCAACCCCAAGCTGATCATCTGCGACGAGCCGGTCTCCGCTCTCGACGTCTCGATCCAGGCCCAGATCATCAACCTGCTCGAGGATCTGCAGGCCGAGTTCAACCTGACCTACCTGTTCATCGCCCACGACCTCTCGGTGGTGCGGCACATCAGCTCGCGGGTCCTGGTGATGTACCTGGGCAAGATCGTGGAGATCGCCCCCAGCGACGACCTCTACTCGACCCAGTTCCACCCCTACACCAAGGCTCTCCTCTCCGCCGTCCCGGTGCCGGACCCGCGGGTGGAGTTGCAGCGGCGGCTGGTGGAGCTGACTGGCGAGATCCCTTCACCCCTGCACCCGCCCTCGGGCTGCCGCTTCCATACCCGCTGCCCCATCGCGCGGGTCCCGGGCATCTGCAGCGACGAGGAGCCGCCGCTCGAGGAGAAAGGCAACGGGCATCTCGCCGCCTGTCACTTCTCGACAGAGGTCGGAGCTGCGCTGGGCTGAACCCGGGCCACCCCACGGCCGACCCTGGGCCGTACAGTGCACGGGATGGACCACGAGGCGGCGCTGGCGTTCATCCGCAACCACCGGCGCGGCGTGCTGGCCACCCACCGGCGCGACGGGGGGCTGCAGATGTCCCCGGTGGTCGCCACGGTCGACGCCGAGAAGCGGGTGGTGATCAGCACCCGCGAGGGAGCGATGAAGACGCTCAACCTCCGCCGCGACCCCCGCGCCACCCTCTGCTCGTTCACCGACCGCTTCTTCGGTGAGTGGCACAGCGTCGAGGGGACGGTGGAGATCGTGAGCCTCCCCGAGGCGATGGAGCTGCTGGTCGACTACTACCGGCGCACCGCGGGCGAGCACCCCGACTGGAAGGACTACCGCCACGCCATGGAGCGCGAGCGCCGGGTGCTGCTGCGGATGACCGTGGAGCGCAGCGGCCCCGCCCGGAGCGGTTAGCGGAGTCCCGGTGGTGGGCTCGCGACCGCGCCCCTCGTGGTGCGCAGCGAGCCCGCCCCGATCCCGTGCACACGAGGAGGGCGGCTGATTTCAACCGCCCACGGAAAGATCTTGTTAGGGGATCGTCCGGGTCGTGTCCCAGATCCCGGCCAGCCGCTGGTCCGACTGCAAACCGCCGGGCTGAACGGCGCCGGCATTCTGCCGCCCCGCGGGCCGCATCCGACACCAGCCGGCGGGCTCGTGGTCATCTCCGGGATCGAGCTTGCCGGAGAGCTGGACACGCTCGCGAGTGTTCGACCGGCCACCTCGCGCGACCGTCGTGATGACCTCTCGTGGATGCCGGCGCTGAGGCGGTGCCGGCCGTCGTCGACCTCTCCGCGCCGATGACAAGCCAAGCGAAATTGTGCTCATCTTGTGCGCTCTGGCGACAATAGAGCACAAAGGCGTGACGCCCGGCCCGGGGGCGGAGGGCAGACTACGATGTCTGCGATGGACGAACGCGACCGCGCCACCGGCGGACCCAGGGCCGAGACCGCGGCTCCCGCGGGGGCCGTTGCGGAGCCGGGCCCCGCGGTGGAGAGGTTTGCGGGTTGGGCCCCCGGGACCCACGACGGCATGCCCGTCCTCCCTCGCGGCACATCCCTCTTCCAGGGGATCCCGGCGCCCGCGATCGTGATCGAGGCACTCGCGCCGGTCATCGGAGACGGCGCTCTGGTCAGCCGGCGATCCGGGTCCGTCGGGGTCATCCTGATCAAGGAGGCGAGCCTCTTCGAGGTGTACGCCTTCGAGGGTGGCAAGAGGCTCGACGGCCAGAGGGCGCTCCAGCTGATCTCGGAGTGGACCGACGCCACGGTGAGCGCGTACCAGCTGGATCGCAAGGTCGTGGCGGCCGCCCCATCCCTCTTCCGCGGCACCCCCTGCCACGAGGATCTCCGGCTCGAGTGGACCGATTGGAAGGGCCTGCTGGCCGACCTCTGCAGCCGCGGCGGGCTCTTCGTGGTGGAGTTCGACACGCCGATCGGCCGGGGCGTCACGATGATCCTGGACGGGCGGCAGGTGGCCACCTACACGGACGCCCATCCGGAGCTCGGTCCGGAGAGTTTGCTGGATCCGCTGGCCGCGACCAGGCGGGGGACCATGTGGGTTCGCCGCGAGCCGGCAACCCCCGCGCCGGCCGTGAGGCCGCTCCCCGCTTCGCCACACTCCACCCCGACGGCACCCGCGCCGGCCTGGGCAGCCCTGCTGGCGGCGAAGCCCCCGGCCGCCCCGGGCAGGTCCGCGCCGCTCAGCGTCGGGATCGGCTGGTCGACGGCGCCGCTCGGGTCCGCGGACACCGGAGGCGGGCACCCCCCAGCCCCGCCAGTCGCGCCCGCACCCCCCGCCAACCCTCGCGCCGCGGCCGCCCCGGCCGAGCCCTTCGACCCCTTCGCGCTGCTGGAGAATGGCGACAACCACGCGCGCCCCACCCCGCCGCTGGCCACGCTATCGGTCGCCGAGGTGGCCGTCGCACTGAAGCAGCTGGCGCGAGCTCATCTCCTACGCCAGTCTCCCCGGGTCGAGGCCATGGTCGACGACGCAGTGGCGCAGCGCGTGTCGCTGGGCATCCTCGTCGACGAGATCCGCGGCCTCGTGATCCGCGGCGTGACGTCGGTCACCCTCGCCCACCTTGCGGACGAGATGGCCGCGGTGGTCCCCGGCCCGCCTCGCTGATCCCAGCCGCCCTGGAGGCCCGGGCGAAGCTCCCCAGCGCGAGCGGGCGGATCCTGGCCCTCCGGGATCCGCGGGTGACCCGGGATCCCACGGGTCACCAGCTTCCGAGGGTCGCCGGCTTCCGAAGGTCACCCGGAAGCGCGGGTCACCGGCTCCCGAGGGTCACCCGGCCGGCGGGCTGCCCCGACCGTCCAGCTCCCGGCGCGCCATGCGCAGGCGCTCGGCGCTCTTCTCACCGCCGATGAAGGCCATGGCGTCGAACACCGGGAGGCCGGAGGGGTGGCCGAGGATGGCGATGTAGAGGACCCGGAAACCGTCGCGGGCCTTGACCCCGCGGGGCTCGAGCAGACCGGTGAGGCGCAGCCGCATCGCCTCGAGGTCGTCCAACCCGCCCGCCTCCACCTCGGCGACGGCGGCGTCGAGAAGCGCTGCGGCGGTCTCGGAATCCACCTTGCGAGGCGGGAAGGCGACGTCCGGGTCCCAGGGGGCGGGACCGAGCAGCGGCTCGGCCAGCGCGACCGCGTCGCGCAGGGTGATCATCCGCTCCCGCAGGAGTGGCACCAGCCTCTGCCGCGCCTCGATGCTCGTCCCCGGCAGGTGGAACTCGAGGGCCGCAACCAGCGCCTCACCGTCCATCCGGCGGATGTGGAGACCGTTGAGGGAGTCCAGGCGGTGCGCGTCGAAGACGGCCGGCGACGACTGGACCCGCTCCAGCGAGAAGGCGGCGACCAGCTCCTCACGGCTGAAGACCTCCTGGTCGGTGCCGCTGGACCATCCCAGCAGGGCCATGGCGTTGATCAGCGCCTCGGGCAGGTATCCCAGCTCGGCGTACTCCAGGACGGTGCGGGCGCCGCGCCGCTTGGAGAGCTTCTGGCGGGTCTCGTCCAGGACGTTGGGCGCGTGGCAGAAGCGGGGCGCCTCCCAGCCCAGGGCGGCATAGATGGCGAGGTGCTTGGGGGTCGAGGGGATCCACTCGTCGGAGCGGATCACGTGGCTGATCCCCATCAGGTGGTCGTCGACGACGACGGCCAGGTGGTAGGTGGGAAAGCCGTCCGACTTGAGTAGCACCTGATCGTCGATGTCGGCGTTGTCGTAGCGGATGAGGCCGTGGATGACGTCGTCCCACTCGGTCGTCCCCTCCGGCATGCGCAACCGGAGCACCGCCGGCATCCCGCTCTCGCGCTCCGCCGCCACCTGGTCCTGCCGGCCGAGACAGCGACGGTCGTAGCGGGGCGGCTGGTGGAGGCGCTGCTGCTCGAGGCGCATCTCGGTCAGGCGCTCGGGAGCACAGGTGCACCAGTACGCAGCGCCCGATTCGACCAGTCTGCGGGCGTGCTCGGCGTAGAGGTCGAGGCGCAGCGATTGAATGTAGGGGCCGTGCGGGCCCTCCACCTCCGGGCCCTCGTCCCAGGACAGCTCCAGCCAGTGGAGGGTCTCCAGGATGGCGGCCTCGCTCTCGGGCACGTAGCGTCCCTGGTCGGTGTCCTCGATGCGGAGCACGAAGCTGCCGCCCGTGGAGCGGGCGGCGAGCCAGGCGAAGAGTGCGGTGCGGACGTTACCGAGGTGGAGGAATCCGGTGGGCGAGGGGGCGAACCGGGTCCGGATGGGAGCCACCAGACGGGGCTCAGCGCTGCGCGAAGAAGAGGACGAAGAGCGCGGTCCAGATCAGCAGCACGGCCACCAGGACGGCGGCGTCGAACCCTGAGGACCTGAAGCCGACCGGACGGGGCCCGCCGCCACCGCGCCGGCCATCCGTCGTGAGCCCCGAGCCGCCGGCTGCGCCCTCGCCCATCCCCCAGGCAGGGGGAAGGGGCGCGCCGTTGCGGGGTGGGATCGGGGAGGCCTCGTCGCGGACGGGCATGCGACCTCCGGATGTGGACGGTGACGAGATCCGATCGAGTATACCCGGGCCTGGAGTGCCGGTCCCGAGTACACTCGCGGGCCATGGCGCCGCCGCCGAACCACGTGCCGGCGGCATCGTCGCCGGCCAGCCGATGGGCCGGCGTCCGGCGCCGCGCAGGCGTGCTGCGCATCGCCGTCCCCCCGTTCGTCGCCAGCAAGCTGATCGGCGTCCTGGTGCCGATGCTGACCGTGTGGGTTCGGGGCACCGGGGCCGGTCTGCCCGTCGCCTCGACCCTGCTGCGGCCCTTCGCGCTCTGGGACGGCGCGGCGTTCACCGAGATCGCCCAGCAGGGATATCCGAGCGGCCCGCTCGACCTGGGAGCCGGAGCCCCGGGGCACCTCTGGGCGTACTTCCCGGGCTACCCGCTGCTGGTCCACCTGCTCGGCTACCTGGTGCCGAGCACCATCGCCGCGGGCATCGTGGTGAGCGCCGCCGCCGAGCTGATCGCCCTGGTGTTCCTGGCCAAGCTGATCCTGCTCGAGCGCGGCGACGAGGCGTCGGCGCGCTTCGCCTGCTGGGCCCTGGCGGTCTTTCCGTATGCCGTCTACCTGACCGCGGTCTTCTCGGAGAGCACCTTCCTGGCCGCCACCACCGCCTCGCTCTACTACATGCGCAGAGGCCGTGACGGCCGCGCCTCCGTCGCCGCGGCGATCGCCATGCTGGTACGGATCACCGGGGTCGCGCTCATCCCCGCGCTCATCGTCGACCACCTCGTCCGGCGGCGCGGACGGCCCGGGCGCGGTCTGATCGCCATCCTGTCGAGCCTGCTGGCACCGCTGCTCTTCGTCGCCTACGCGTGGCGGTCGACCGGAGACCCGCTGGCGTACCTCCACGTGGAGCGCTCGGCGTCCTTCAACCGCCTCTTCGCCTGGCCGTGGGACGGCGCCCGGGCCACCTTCGCGTCGTTCGTCGGAGGCCCGGGGGGGAACAGCTTCGTCTTCGGCATGGAGATGCTCTTCGGGGTCGCCGGGCTGGTCGCCGTGATCTGGCTGGCCTGGCACTGGCGGACCGCCGCACCCGCGCTCACCGTCTTCGCGGCGGTGGCGTGGCTGATGTCCACCTCGCTCATCTACTGGCTGAGCGTGCCCCGCTACGAGATGACGGTGGTGCCGATCTACCTGGCCCTCGCCGACGTCACCCGCCGCAATCCGCGCTCGCGTCCGGTACTGATCGCGGTATCGGCCGGTTGGATGGGGTTCCTCGCAACCCTGATGGCGACCGGCCAGTTCGTGGCCTGAGGGGGTTCGCCGCCCCCTGCCTTCTCCGGCCGTACCCGCACGGGGAGTCGAACCCCGGTTGCCACCTTGAAAGGGTGAGGTCCTGACCGCTAGACGATGCGGGCGCTCCCGCGATGGTACCCGCGCCGGGCGACGGCACTCGCCGTCAGTGGCGCCACTCCACGTCCCCGAAGAAGCCGGGCGGCCTGGGGTGCCGCCGGTAGGTGTCGCGGCCGGCCCTGGCCTCGGCGATCGAGGTGTTCACCCCGTGGCCGGGGAGCACGACCGTGCCGGGGGGGAGGGGCAGCAGCCGCGCATCGATGGAGGCGAGGATCGTCTCCAGATCACCGAATGCGAAGGTCCGCCCCGGGCCGCCGTTGAACAGCGTGTCGCCGGTGATCACCGCCTGGCCCACGCGGAGCGAGATGCTCCCCGGGGTGTGGCCGGGGGTGTGGAGGACCTCGATGCGGACCCCGCCGACCCGGACCTCCGCGCCATCCTGCAGCCGGCCGTCGATCCGCTCCTCGGGGATGTTGACCTCGGCGTCACCCACCAGCACGGGGGCGCCGGTCGCGGCGCGGACCGCGTCGTAGGTCGCCCAGTGGTCGAGGTGCCAGTGGCTGGCCACGATGCTCTGGACGCCTCCCTCGGCGGTGATCGCCGCGAGGAGAGGGCCCTCCTCGAGCGGCATGTCGACCAGCAGGCCGGCGTGCGCCGAGGTGTCGCGGACGATGTATGCGTTATTGCCGTACGGACCCATGGGCCCGACCTTGACGATCCGAGCATCTCCGTCCTCGAAGACCTCGATCGGGGCTCGGGCGGTCGTGGTCATGGCCGGGTCCGCCGCCGCGACGCGCTGCCACCCGGCGCGGCCGGGCGCCGCCGGAGACCCCTCCCCGCCCCCGGGCGACCGCCGGACCGCGCGTCGACCTCGGCGCGCATCGCCGCCTTGTGGGCCCGCTTGCCGGCCTGGTAGGCACGGCGCTCGTCGGCGGTGGTGACGTCGGCGAGGGTCGGGAAGTCGGGGGCAACCTCCTCCCACCCCTCCGGCCGGACCCCGAAGTGGCTGGCGAGGACGCCGGTCACGATCCGCCCCTTGAGCGGACCGAATCCGGGCAGAGCGGTCAGGCGGCGGTGGAGCTCCTGGGCGGTGCCGGCCTCGCGCCAGAGGCGGGAGGCGTCGCCGCCGTAGCTCTCCGCGACGACCCGGCAGAGACCCTGGACCCGCCCGGCCATGCTGGCCGGGAAGCGATGCACGGCGGGCGGGGTCCGGAAGGCGGCCACGAAGGCGTCCGGGTCGGTGGTGGCCAGGCGCACCGCATCCAGGGTGCCGAGCCGCTCGCGGATGCGGAGCGGCCCGAGGAAGGCCTGCTCGATGGGGAACTGCTGGTCGAGGCAGAAGCCGATCAGCAGCGCCAGCGGGTCCTCGGCAACCAGGCGGTTGGCCTCCTCGTCCTCGGTCCAGCCGAGGCGGGGGGCCGGCGCGGACGCGGGCATGCGGGTAGCCTACGCCAGGGGGCCGAAGGACCCGCTGGAGGCGCGGTCACTCGCCCCCAGCCAAGCGAGCGGCCACCGGGCGTGCGCCGGAGCGCCGGCGCCCGGAAACCGACGCGCCAAGGTGGTATCTCGATTCGGTCACGACCGCCGGGCCGGCGGCTCGGCGGATGGTAAGACCGTTGCCAGGCCGGGCCCTCGACGGGGCCGTGCCCCCTGCTTGCACCGCGAGGTCATGGTCACGACGTCTGCGCTGGCGGTTCCCCCCGACGAGATCGACCGCCGGCGCACCCTCTGGGTCGCCTGCGCGGGGCTGGGGCTGGTCACCGCCGCGCTCATGGTCGCCATCGTCGTCCTGACCCGCGGCACCCTCACCTACATCATCGACGACGCCTACATCCATCTCTCGATGGCCCGGACCTTCGCCACCACGGGGACCTGGGGGGTGGTCCCGGGGGACTGGGAGTCGGCGGACTCCTCGCCGGGATGGATCCTGCTCCTGGCCGGCCTGATCAAGGTACTCCCGGCCCTGACCGAATGGTTCCCCTTCATCCTCAACGGGCTGGCAGCGATGGTCGTCGTCTGGCTGGTCACCAGCCGCCAGGACCTGGTGGTGCTCCGGCGCGGCCGCAACCATCCGGTGCGGTACCTCGCCGTGATGCTGCTGCCGAGCGTCCTCTTCCTGCCCGAGCTGATCGTCCTGGGGATGGAGCACACCCTCCAGACGGCGCTGATCCTCGGTGTCCTCATCGCCCTCGAATGGCTGATCCGGGACGGCGTGACCTGGCGCCGCGTCCTGGTCTACGCGACCCTCAGCCTTCTGGGGAGCGCGATCCGCTTCGAGACCCTCTTCCTCAGCGCCGGCTGCGCCCTGGCGCTGGTGGTCCCGCCGCTCTGGGCGAGCCTCCGGCGCCGGCACCCCGACCCCGTCCTCTGGCGGCGCATCGGGGCCGCGGCGGCGGGCACGGCGGCGGCGGCGATCCCGGTCATCGCCATGGGCCTGGTCGACCTCGCCCACGGCGCCTACTTCTTCCCCAACTCGATCGTCGAGAAGACCGCCCTGCTCGGCAACCAGAGCCTGCTGCAGGCGGTGATCCCCTCGCTCTCCACCGTCTGGTCGAACCTGAGCCTCGACCCGTTCCTGATCGTCCTGCTGGCCTTCGGCGTGGTCATGGCCGTGCGCGGCCCCGTGCTGCGGCCGCTCTGGGCCGCATGGATCGTCGGCACCCTCCTCCACGCCGCCTACGGACAGTTCGGCTGGGACGACCGCTACCAGGCCTACCTGCTGATCGCGGGCGTCTGGCTCACCCTCCGGACCCTTCCCCGCATCGAGTGGGCGCCGGTCCGGCAGCACCTGGCGCTCGCGCTGACGCTGCTGCTGGTGGTGCTGCCCATCGGCAAGTTCGACTACATCGTGTACGCGCCCGAGTCGGCCCTGATCCAGACCCAGGTGCAGCAGCAGATGGCCGACTTCCTGGCCCGCTACTACGGCGGCCAGACCGTGATGGTCAACGACATCGGCCGGGTCACCTGGGAGCACCGGGGCGGTCTGGTGGACGCCTGGGCGCTGGCCAGCCTGGACGTGCTGCGGCTGCAGCGGGATGGCGAGTACAACGCCGACCACATGACGGTGCTCGCCCAGGACGATCACGTGGCCGCGATCGCCCTCTACTCGCCGACCTTCGATTTCCTGATCCCCCACGGCTACACCAAGGTGGCGGTCTGGAAGATCGCCCTCGGGGCCAACTCGGCGGCTCAGGCGATCGACTTCTACGCGCCCGCGGGAGCCGCCGCGCAGGCCATGGCCGCTGACGTGCACGCCTTCGCGCCCCAGATGGTCGCCGGGTCGGGCCCGGTCAGCATCCTCGGGTAGGGTCACCGGCGCGGTCCAGGGCGGGCCGGCGCGAATGGGCGGGGATGGCAGAATGGCGGACGTGCGCGAGTACTCGGTCGAGACCGGCGCCCTGCGACTGTCGGTGCGCGATCATCCCGGCGGGAGCCCCCCCATCCTGGCCCTCCACGGGCTGGCCAGCAACGCGCGCTGGTGGGACCTGGTGGCCGCCCGGCTCAGCCCACGCTGGCGGGTGATCGCCCCCGACCTGCGCGGCCATGGCCGGTCAGACCGGCCCGAGACCGGCTACTCGTTCGCGGAGGTCGTGGATGACCTGCGCGCGCTGGTCGAGGCCGCGGGCCTGGACCGGGTCATCGTCGCCGGTCACAGCTGGGGGGCCGCGGTGGCGCTCTGGTTCGCCGCGGCGCTGCCGGAGCGGGCCATCGGCTGCGTCTGCGTCGACGGGGGGGCCGCCTCGATGCGCGAGCACTTCCCGACCTGGGCCGAGGCCGAGGAGCGCCTGCGCCCGCCCCGGACCTCCGGGCTCACCGAGGAGACGGTGCGTGCCTGGGCGGCGAGCGGGCCGCTCGCCGAGGGTGGCGATGCCGCGGCCGCGGGGGAGATCCTGCTCGGCAACTTCGAGGAGGAGGGGGAGGACGGCACCCTCCGGCCGCGGCTGAGCATGGAGCACCACATGGAGATCGCCCGGCGGATGTACGAGCTGGACGCCTTCGAGCTGATGGCCCGGGTCTCCTGCCCCGTGCTCTTCGTGCCCGCGCGGAGCGGGCCCTGGCCGGTGGAGGCGAAGGCCGCCGGGTTGCAGCGCGCCCGGGACGTGCTCGGATCACGCGCCCAGATCGAGTGGCTGGACGGCGGCCACGACCTCCCGGTGCAGCGGCCCGCCAAGCTGGCCAAGGCGATCGGCGCGTTCTTGGGACGCGCGACTGGCTGACGGCATCCGCGCCAGAATCCGCAGAAGGCCGCGCGCTCCAGGGCGATCGCTTCGCACGCACATACTCCAATCAGTTCGCGGCCGGCCGCGCGGGCGCGGCGACCTGGGCTGACGGTGAATGGATGTCGAACTCAGGTCACAATCCTGCAAAGTGCAGACCAATGAACCGGTGACCACGCTCAGATGTGGTCGCGGATGACGAAGGTTCTGTTGCTGGGCGCGGGCGGTTCTGCTGGTGCCAATGTGATCGACGCCCTGCGACTCAGCGCAAACCACTACTACGTAGTGGGCATGGACGCCTCCTCGACGCATCTGCACCTCTCCACGGCGGACCTCCGCGTGGTCGGCCCGCGCCCCACCGACCCCGGCTACGTCGGCGCGCTACGAAGTTTGGTGCAAACTCACGAGATCGAGGTGATCCATCCTCAGCCGGATCCCGAGGTGCTGGCTCTGGGACGCGCTCGCGATGAGGTGGGCGCCATGACCTTCCTGCCTTCGCAGGAGGCCCTGGAGGTGGCCGCCGATAAGGCGAGATTCGCCGAGGTGATGGCCAAGGCTGGCGTCCCGATCCCAGTGAGCACGGCCTTCTGCGATCTCCGGGGGGTGGCCGACCAGACCGAGGCCATGCTCCGGGATCACGCGCGGGTCTGGGTGCGAGCCCGGCGCGGTGCGGGTTCTCGGGCGTCCCTACCGGTCCGGACCGGCGAGCAGGCCAGGTCGTGGGTCGCGTGGTGGGCGGCGGAACGAGGACTGAAGGCCGACGACTTCATGGCCGCCGAGATGCTGCCGGGCCGTGAGTTTGCCTACCAATCCCTCTGGCAGGATGGCGAGCTGGTGGTCGGCCAGGCCCGCGAGCGGGTCGAGTACCTCTATGGTGCGCTCACCCCGCACGGCCAGACCTCGACGCCATCGGTCGCCCGGACCGTGAAGGACGGGCGCGTCGACGCGCTGGCTCAGGCGGCGATCCGGGCCCTCGACCCACGCCCCCAGGGCGCCTTCTGCGTCGACATCAAGGAAGCCGAGGACGGGACCCCCCGGGTGACCGAGGTCAACGCCGGGCGGTTCTTCACCACCAGCAACTTCCTGGCCCACGCCGGACTGAACATGCCAGACATGCTGATGCGCTGCGCGCTCGGCGAGCACCCACCTCGCCTCCCCAGCTCCCCACTTCCCGCCGATCTCTACTGGATCCGGATGGTCGACATGGGATACGTCCTCGTCGAGGGAGACAAGCTCGATGCTTGGCCGCGCGCCGATCCTTGACTTCGATGGAACCCTCACCCGCCTCCCCGTCGACTGGGATGGCCTGCGGTCGCGCCTGGGCGTCCGCACCCTCCGCGACCTCGAGGGGCGCGACCCCGATGCCTGGCGTCAGGTCACACAAGCCGAGGTGGACGCCGCACACTCGGCGGTGGCCAACGAGGCCGCCGTGGATGCCCTTCACCTCTGCTCCGGCTTCGCCGTGCTCACCGACAACAGCGAGACCGCCGTGACTGCCTTCTTGGAGCGCAACCCGGCATTGGGATGCCGCTGCCTGGCTGTGGTCGGACGGGAGACGCTTGGCAGGTCCAAGCGCGATCCGGAGGCCTTCGCGCGGGGCTTCGACCTCTGCCTCAACGCGACCGCCCCCCTGCGCTCAGGAGAACTCCCAGTCTACATCGGCGACAGAGATTGGGAGCTCGAGGCCGCACGCCGCCTCGGCGCGCTGGCCATAGGTGTCAGCGAGCTCGGAGCCCCGCCGTCGATCGAAGCCAAGCCCACCCGCCCAGCGGGGGACCGCGACCGGGAGGCAGCTTCGTGAAGATCAGCGGCGCGCGAGTCCTGGTCACAGGCGGCCTCGGCTTCATCGGCTCCCACCTCGTCGAGTCCCTCCTCGCCGACGGCGCTGCTCACGTCCGCGTCCTCGACAACCTCCGCACCGGTCGCGAGGACAACATCGCCAGGGTGCGGGACAGCGTAGAGTTGATCCGCGGCGACATCCTCGACACCGCGGCAGTGAACCGAGCGGTCACAGGCATCGACCTCGTCTCGCATCATGCCGCCCAGCTGGAGATCACCCGTGCCATCGCCGACCCGGTCGAGGACCTGATGACGAACACTGTCGGCACACTCAACGTTTTCAGCGCCTGCGCCCGCGCGGGAGTTCGTCGCATCATCCAGGCGACATCCGCGGGCGTGTACGGCCAGGCGGTGACCATCCCCGAAGCCGAGGACCACCCCACCGACCCCAACTGGGCGTACGGGGTGAGCAAGCTCGCCAACGAGAAGTATGCCGCCATCATGAGCGCCATCCATGGGCTTCAGATCACCAGTCTGCGATACGGGATCGTGTACGGCCCACGTGAGTGGTACGGCCGCGTCCTCACCATCTTCCTGAAGCGGGCTTCCGACGGCGCGCCCTTGGTCATCTTCGGCGATGGCGAGCAGCTCCGCGATTTCGTATACGTGGCCGACGTTGTCGAGATGCACCGCCGCTGTGTCGAGGACGAGGCTTCCCACGGCCAGGTCTTCAACGTCGCGACGGGGCAGGGCACCAGCATCAACCGCCTCGCTGAGCTCGTCTGCGAGGCCACGGGACGCCTCCTCCCGATCATCCACGAGGACGTCGCGGAGGGGGCTGCCTCACGGCACCTCCCGCGTCGCCGGCTCCCCCAGGAGCTCCGCACCCTGGTGCAGTCAACCGAGAAGGCGCATCGCCTGCTCGGTTGGCGGGCGTCGACCCCGCTTTCCGATGGTCTCGCCAGGGAGTGGGCCTGGCTTGGCCAGAACCTCCCCCGGTGGACGGAGATGGCCTACTGATGTCGCAGCAGAATCCGCGCCCCACGGGGCGCTCCCACCGCAGGCGTCTCGGAGATCGAGCCCAACTCCGGTTCGGTTTGGTGGGCGCCGGCTCGATGGGCAGCAACCATGCCAGGGTGATCGCAGAGTCGACGTCCGCAACCCTGGTGGCTGTCATCGACCCTGACCTTCCCCAGGCTCAGCGACTGGCCGACATCTATGGCGGGGTGGCCTCGAGCGGTCTTGAGACCGTCCGCACCTGCGATGCCGTGGTCGTGGCGGCGCCGACCGCCCGACACGTCGAGATCGGCAAGCAGCTTCTGGCTGACGGCATGCCCGTGCTCATGGAGAAACCACTGGCCACATCCAGCCAGGAGGTCGCTTCCCTCTGCGACCTGGCCGGTGCGCGAGCGGTGCCGCTCATGTGCGGCTTCGTCGAACGCTTCAACGCCGTGGTGCGCACCCTGACCCAGAGCCTCGATGCACCAGTGGTGCACATCCTGTCCCTGCGCCACTCTCCGGGCGCCTCCGCGGTCAGCTCGTCGGTGGTCTGGGACCTGCTGATCCATGACATCGACCTGGCGCTCCGGGTCAGCGGCGACCATGAGGCTGAGACTGTCTGGGCGTCGACCGTGGTGCCCGAAGGAGCCGAGTTCGCCGAGCTCGCTGACTGCATCCTCCACTTCCCCAGCGGGGCTATGGCGACGCTCTCCGCCAGCCGGTTGAGCCAGAGGAAACTGCGAAGCATGCTGGTCACAACCACAGACGCCGTCTATGACGTCGACCTGCTCCGGCAGGACGTCACCGTCTACCGCCACGTGAGCGCCGAGTACCTCATGACTGGAAGCCCCCGATTCCGCAGCGAGACCGTGATCGACATCCCCTTCGTCCGTCATGCCGGTGAGCCGCTCGGGCTGCAGTTGGAGCACTTTGTCGACATCCTCGAAGGGCGCGCGGACCAGCTTGCGGAGTTGCGCAGCATCCCGCCCGCCCATCGCCTGGCCGAACGGGTGGTCCAGGCAGCAGCCTCGGCGGCACCCGCACCGGGGAGAACGGCGTGACCGACAAGTTCGTGTCCATCTCGGCTCCTCGCTTGGGCGAGGCGGAGGAGCAGCTGGTCCTGGCGGTGATCCGCAGTGGCCAGCTGGCCGAGGGACCCATGGTCGGCCGGCTCGAGGAATTGGCCGCAGCGATGGCTGGAACCGAGTACGCGGTGGCGGTGTCCAACGGGACCGTTGCCCTCGAGGCCGCCCTCGAGGTGGCGGGCATCGGTCCTGGCGACGAGGTGATCACCACGCCGTTCACCTTCGTGGCCACGCTGAACGCGATCTTCCGCCGTGGCGCAGGCGTCCGTTTCGCCGACATCACCCGGGATTTCGTGATCGACCCGGCCGCAGTCGAGGCCTCGATCACCCCGCAGACCCGGGCGATCCTCCCCGTCCATCTCTACGGTCTGATGGCCGACATGGAGGCGATCGACACGGCGGCCCGGCGCTACGGCCTGCTGATCATCGAGGACGCGGCCCAAGCGCACGGCGCGGCACGCAACGGTCGACCGGCGGGAGGCTACGGCCTCGGCTGTTTCTCCTTCTATGCGACCAAGAACGTCACCAGCGGCGAGGGCGGCATGGTCACCACCTCTGACCCGAACCTCGCCGAGCGCCTCCGCCTGCTCCGCAACCAGGGAATGCGGGAGCGCTATGAGTACGAGGCGGTCGGTCACAACTGGAGGATGACCGACGTGGCCGCCGCGCTGGCCATCCCTCAGATGGAACGGCTGTCAGAGATCAACCGGCGCCGCCGCGAGAATGCCTCCCGCCTGACGCAGCTACTCACGGGCATCGAGCAACTCGAGACTCCCCACTCCCCCGAAGGGTACGTCCACGCCTGGCATCAGTATACGGTCCTTCTGCCTCCGCACGCCGACCGCGACCAGGTGGTGCGATCGCTGCGCACCCTCGGCATCGGATCCGGCGTCTACTACCCGAGGCTGGTCTGGGACTACCCGCCATTCCGCGAGCATCCGCTGGTCCAGCTCGCTCCCACCCCACACGCAGCTGATGCCTCGCGACGCTGCCTCTCCCTGCCCATCCACCCCGATCTGGGCCTCCCGGAGCTGGAACGCGTTGCCCAGGCGCTCCGCTCGGCGCTGGCCTAACGAGCCAGAGCTCGATCGAGCCTTCAATGAGTGCCACTCGCGAGCGCGCTCAACGCGAGGCGGCTTTTCACGACCACGCATTCGAGCGTGGTGATCGCCAGGCAGCGGAGCGATTCTACAGCATCACTGAACGGAGCTCACGCCGGTATGAGGGGCTACTGCGCACCATTCCCTCGTCAGCGAGCGTTCTTGAGTATGGGTGCGGACAGGGCTCTGCGGCCTTCCATCTCTTGGAACGCGGTGTCCACGTGACCGGCGTGGACATCTCACCCGTGGGGGTTAGGCAGGCACGTGAGACCGCGCAACTACGGGGCCTCTCTACAGCGCAGTTCACCGTCGTGGATGCCGAGAACCTGGACTTCGGGCCGCGACTGTTTGACTACGTTTGCGGTTCCGGGATCCTCCACCATCTGGATCTGGCGCCGGCGTTCTCGGAGGTTTCCCGAGTCTGCGCGATGACGGAGCGGCCTTCTTCCTGGAACCCCTGGGACACAACCCCCTGATCAACGCTTGTCGACGGCGCACTCCAGGCCTGCGCACGCCCGACGAGCACCCTCTCGTGATGAGGGACCTGGCCCAAGCAGACGCCCACTTTGGACGTGTGACCCTGAGCTTCTTCCATCTGAGTGCTCTCGGCGCCATACCGTTGCGCCGGACACGACTGTTCAGGCCCTCTCTCACAGCCCTTGACGCCATGGACCGTGCCATATTCGCGGCGGCTCCGCCGTTGCGGAGGCTGGCCTGGATTGTGGTGATGGAGTGCCGGCAGCCGAGGTGAGCCCGACTGCCAAGCTGAGCCTGGCCCGGAGCAACCGAGCTGGAGCGAGTCCGGCGGACCATCCTTGGGAGCTGGTCAAGCTTGGAGCGCAGGGATCGGCCGGATCAACGGCCGGTCGGCGAAGATCCGAGCGAATCAGCGGCTGCCGGTGGATGGCCAGACGCTGCCCGCCGTTCACGTGCACGGATGGCGAGATCCAGCACGAGGAACATGCCGAGGCTCTCCGTGATCAAGCATGCGATCGCCGCCCCGTCGGCACCGATCCGTGGAATCAGGGCGAAGCAAAGCACCGCGTTGAGGGTCAGCCCGACGAGGGTGACCCACAGCAGCCGGTGGGAGTTGCGATCTGCGATGACCGACTGGGCCGCAGCGTTGTTGATCGCCGCGATCATCACGATGGGTGCCAGGAGCCGCAACAGACCTATCGATGCCGGATACGCGGAGCCCCCTAGGAGCGGCATGAGGACGGGGGCGGCGAACCACACGCAAATCGTGCCCAGGGCACCGACTGCCGCCCAGGTCAGGATCAGGCTGCGCCGGACCTCCGAGCGCTCATCCGCAGCTCGGCGCACCAAGACGGTGAATCCGGCCCTGCTCGCCACCGAGGCAAGGGTCACCGAGGCGTCGACCACACGATATGCGACCGCGTAGCCGCCCAGCGTCGCCCGGCTCACCAGCAAGGCGAGGGCAAGCTGATCGACCTTCGAGTGAAGCATCGACACGCCGTTGACCACCCCCAGCGACGCCGAGAAGCGGAGAAGGCGCACCCATCCACGGTCTCGCAGGGACGAGGGGGTCGGGGCCAGCCTGGTGAGGTTGACGATCCTCAGCTCCACCACGGCGCCCAGCGCCAGGCACACACCGACCAAGATCACCCTGGCGAGCTGTCCGCTGCTGCCGGCCGCCGCCAGCAACCCGGCCAGCAGTGCCGTCTGCAGCGAGGTTCCGGCCAGGTCGCCCACCACGATGCGCTTCAGGTGGAGTCGTTGCTGAAGTGCCGCAACCGACGGGGCCTGCAGGCGGGTGATCACCAACCAGGGGGTCAGCGACAGCGTGGCGATGGCGACAGCGGATCCGAAGCCGAGAGATGCGGCGCAGACCAGTATCACCGCGCAGATCATGGCCACGGTGTTTGCGGCCACCACATCGTCCAGGGTCCCCTCACCAGAGGTGAGGTAGATGACGGCCGTCGGCCCCAGGCCACAGTCGGCCAGGGCCGACGCGACCAGCACCAGAGCGGTGGCGGCCGCCCATGTCCCGAATTCCGTCGGGTTCAACAAACGCGCCACGAGGGCCAGTTGGGCGGCCTGCAGCACAAGCGTGACTGCCCGACCTCCCCCGAGCAACGTTGCCCCGGAGAGCCACCCCTGTTTGGCGGGGACAGCCGCGTCAGCGCCGCCGCCTATCACGTCGCCCTCCGCCTTGCCAGCCGCCGCCTCAGCACGGCGCGGCTCGCCCAAGCGGTCACATCGGAGAGGTGCACGGTCCCACGATGCAGCCACCACAGCTTCAGATGCACCCACAGCAGCGTCCCGGGAGGCCGCGTGTTGCGCGATCCCTGCGGATGCCGCCGGTAGTTGAGCCAGCAGTCCTTCACCAGCAGGCCATGTCCTCCCCGCTCCAGGGCATGCAACCAGAACTCCCAATCCTCGTACCCGAGCCGGTTGAAGTCGGCTCTGAACCCCCCCAATCGCTCGTGCAGTGAGCGGCGGAACATGCTCGTCCCATGCACGTAGTTCTCCTGGCACAGCGCCCGGGGGTCCCACTCCGGCGCCTGGATCCAGCAGTCTCTGGCCCCAAAGCACCGCATCGAGGTGTACGCGAAGTCAGCCTCGGGATCCGCCAGGAGCGCGCGTTCGGTGAGCTCGAGAAACCGGTCAGAGAGGACATCGTCCGCAGACAGCTCGACGATGGCGTCACCGGAGCTCCATCCGACACCGTCATTCATGGTGGCCACGGTCCCTCGGGCCGGCACCCTGCGCTCCGCCACCAACTCGGGGTGGGCGGCCCGAAGGCGCTGGACCACCTGCGGTGTCTCGTCGTTGCTGCCGTCGTCAATGATGATGATCTCGTCGGCAGGACGGGTCTGGCGGAGCACGCTCTCAACCGACTGCGCCAGGTATCGGCCGTAGTTGTGGCAGGGGATGATGACGCTGACGCGCAGGCGTTCTGGGAGGGGTGGCTTGGACTCCAAGACGCCGTCTGGCTTGCCGACGAGGCCGCGCACCGGGCCGGCCCAGGCCGATGCCGAGTAGCGCCGAATGACGTGAGCTCGAGCGGCGTCCGCAATCCTTCGCCGCTCAGCCGCATCCTCGAGCAGGTAGGTCACGGAGTCGACGAAGTCCCCGTCCGTCCGCGCCACCATGGCTGGGAAATCGGGAGTCAGACCTGACAAGACCATCGGAGAGATCACCTGGGCGAGGCCGGCGGCGGCGGCCTCGAGCACCTTGGTCTGGATCCCCGCGACGTGGGTCAGCGGAATGACGACAAGGCGCGCCCGAGCGCAGACGGCGCCCACGTCGGCGTAGTCCTCGTCGAGATCCCAGCCATTGGCCGCCACCAGCCGCCTGACCTCGCGCGGAGGCGTCGCACCCGCGATCAGCAGAGACACGCCGGGACGCCGCGCCCGGAGCGCGGGCCAGAGTCTCGCGAGACGCCGTATCGCGGCGATATTCGGCGGATACCCCAAGGATCCGAAGAAGACCATGTCGTGATCCGGGTCGCCGACGTGCAGCGGGATGGGCGCCTCGATGACATTGGGAATCCAGGTGGCGTCGAGGAGGTCCGCATCCAGCCGGCCGGCCGCCACCCGGCCGTGGTGCGACTTCCTGGCCTGATCCTCGAACCCGCGATGGCTCCAGGCCAGCAGTCGGAAGCCCAGCTTCCACACCGGAGTGTGGGTCACTCTGGCGCGGTCAAGGTAGGACCGGCTCATAGCGTCGACGAAATCGAGCACGTCTCTCGATGCGATCCCCATCAGCCCCGGGTGGCAGGCCCGCGCCGTCACGAAGACGGCGACGTCCGGTCTGCTCGCGCGCAGCGCGCGGCGCGCCGACGCCACGTCCCAGGCGAGCGTCTCCAACACGGCGTGGCGCCGGACGAGGGCAGAGATCTCGGCACGGCCCGGCACACCCGGTCGCCATCGCCCACCATGAAGGAGGGGCAGCACGGTGGTGGTCGCACCGCATTCGCGCAGGAGCAGCGACCAAGCCTCCACTCTGCGGAGCTCGCCGAAGTTGCGCGAGCGGCCCAGGTGCACCAGTGTGACGCGGCAGCCTCTCGGGTCAGCCACCGCCACCCCTCCGGCTGACCCTCCACGCCAACCACCCCTCGCGCGGCGCCGTCAGGGCTCCCGCAACTCTCCAGCCGAAACCGGGGCTCGATGCGCAGTAGCGGCGCAATGATCGCAACCGGTGGAGTTCAACCGTATTCCGGAGGGCTTCCCCTGTGCTCCCTCCGACGGCGTGCGTCCCGGCCGGGCAGGGACTCACCCGTACACGCATCTCGGGGAAGCGCTCGGCCAGGCGCCGGCACAGGTCCACGTCCTCCATGTAAAGGAAGTACCCAGGATCGAACCCTCCGACATCACGAAGACGCTGAGCGTCAATCGACACGACCGCAGCGGAAGCCCAGTGCGTCCGCAGCGGCCAATCGCCCTCCCCAATCCCCAAGAGCGCGCCCGGCCGCGCCCGCCTCGAACTCGTCAGAAGCGACCCCAGGGCGCGCAACCCACCCGTCGGCTTCAGGTGCCGGCCCAGACGGTACCCCATGGCCAGTGCCGCGGTGCGACTGGGGTACGGCTGCACCACCCATGTCGCCTCGCCTCGTTCATCGTTCAACGGGATGGTGATCAGGTAATCTGGCCGCTCTGAGGCCAGGGCGACGCGGTGAACGGGACTCAGAAGCGTGTCTGGATTGCACAGGATTAGGCGAGGAGTCTTCACCGACTCCAGCGCGAGGTTAACCGCCGCCCCGAAGCCGATGTTCCTCGTCGGCCTCAGGTGACGCACCCGGGGATGCGCAACGGATCTGGAGTCCAGGGCATCATCGTTGTGGACCACCACAACGGCGTCGTCCGGTTGTGTCCAGGCCGTGTCCAGGGCGCTGATGCCGTAGGCAACGTAGATGACCGTCAGCGGCTCGAGGCCCGCGGCCACCCCATTGGCGGAGGTATCGTCCGCCGTGTGGCCAGCAGGATCTGCCATGCGCATCACCCCGGTGGGATGCTTTCTGGCTCAACTCCCATTACCGGCCGCTCAGGGAGAGGACGGACATGACCGTCCGGGCCAGGATGATCAGGTCGAGGCTGACCGACTGGTGCTTGACGTAGTAGAGGTCGTAGCTCAGCTTGACCCGCGCGTCGTCGACGCTGCTCCCATAGCCGCAGTTGACCTGGGCCCATCCGGTCAGACCGGGGCGAACCGTGAGGCGGGTGTTGTAGAAGTCGATCTCCGAGCGCAGGCGGTCGACGTACTGGGGCTGCTCGGGGCGCGGTCCGATCAATGACATCTGGCCGCGGAGGACCGCCCATGCCTGGGGCAGCTCGTCGAGATGGAGCCTCCTGATGACGCGTCCGACCAGGGTCACCCTCCGGTCACCCGCCTCGGTCCAGGTGGTCGGCTCACCGGGGCGCTCGCGCATGGTGCGCAGCTTCACCACCGTGAAGGGCTGGCCGTGCTTGCCCACCCGGGTCTGACGGTGGAGCACCGGCCCGCCGTCCAGCTTGATGAATGCGGAGAGGGCCACGACGACCACCCCGAGCAGGATCAGGGCGGGGATCGCGACCATCACGTCCAGAGCCCGCTTGAGGGCGGCGTAGAGGTGCGAGGTCTGGCTCCGCATCGGCAGCCCGACGAGCCAGGTGTGGCCGAGCTGGTCGAGGAGCAGGCGCCCGGTGAGCTCCTCGTAGAGGTCGGCCAGCGATCTCACCCTGACGCCGGCGTCGTGGCAGGCGAGCAGGCCGCGGAAGAGGTCGCGGTCGATGTCGTCACGCAGCCCCAGGACGACCTCCCCGACGTTGCTCGCCTGCACCACCTCGCAGAGCTTCTGGGTGCAGTCGCCGCGGCGGGGGTTGACCACGGCGGCCACGTGGTAAACGCCGGCGAGGTGACCCTTGACCTCCGGCCACACCCGGGCCAGGGCGTCGCGGTCGGCCACCAGCGCGATCTGGGCCGGCGGTGAGGAGACCGCAACCAGCCGTCCGTAGAGGAGTCGCTCGCCCATCACCAGGATCCAGGCCAGGGGCGCCCACAGGATCATGGTGGGCCGGGTTATCTGATAGGGGACCACCAGGAAGACGACGAGAAGCCCGATCAGCGACAGGCCGAGTGCCGTCGAGACGCGGGGGACGGTCTGACGCATGGAGACCGCCGCCCGGACGTTCCAGGCGTCGACGATGGTCGCCGAGATCACCCACAGCCCGAGCGCGATCACCGTGCCGAGCCGCGGGACGTAGAACCCGGCATGGCGGACCTCCGACGTCCGCAGGTTGAAGGCGAGGATGAACGCCAGCGAGACCGCGATGGCGTCGAACCCCATGAGCAGCAGCCGCCGCTCATGGATCGAGAGGCCGCGCCGTCGCGCTGCGGCCGCGCTGAGAGTAAGGGGGGCCTGGGTCACGGGGGCCTGGGTCACGCGCCTGACGCTATCAGCCGCGGGGACGGCCGCCGGTGATCGGGCGACGACACGATGCCGACAGGATTGTGACATCGCGTCGGGAGAGTTGTGACGGAGCGGCAGGGCCATCGGAGACCGGGGCCGGTGCCGACGAGCCAATCTCGCCGTGTCGCGCTCCGGCAACGCCGGTGGGCGCAGCCTCCCGCCCCTCCGTAAGGTTGGGGTCACGGTGACATCGATGCGAGTGCGGACCCTGCTGGCCGGTGCCGCATGCGCGGCCATCGTGGTGGCCTACCTGGGCCTCTGGCTGGGGATCGGCGCCTTCCAGATCGGCCGCAGCGACTTCACGTCCACCTACGTCGGTGCCACCCTGCTCCGGGAGGGGCACGGGGCCGCGATGTACGACGAGGCGCTCCAGGCCCCGCTCCACGCCAGCCTGATCGCCCCGGACCGGGAGGGGAACCTCCCCTTCGTCAACCCGCCGCTGGCGGCTGCCCTGGCGCTCCCGGTCAGCCTGCTCAGCCTCCAGGGCGCCTACCGGCTCTGGTCGATCCTCCAGTTCGCCCTGCTGGTGATCTCGGTGGTGGTGGCGATCCGCGGGTCGCCGGGATGGCGCGAGCTTCCCGGGCTCACGCTGGCAGCGATCGGCCTGGCCGCCCTCGCCTGCCTGGGAACGTGGGCGACCCTGCTGCTCGGGCAGTGGGACGGCGTCTCTGCCCTCGGCCTCGCGATCGCCTACTGGAGCCTGCGGCGCCACAGACCGGCGACCGCCGGCGCGGTCCTGGCGGTGAGCTCGCTGATCGCCAAGCCCCACCTGGCGCTGGGGCTGGCCGCGTTCGTGCTGGGGTGGCGCGACCGCCGCCTGATCGGCGGAGCCGTTGCCGGGCTGGTCGCGGCGGTCGCGCTCTCGCTCCTGGTGGCCGGCCCCGGCGGGGTCGGCGGGTTCGTCGGCGCCGCCATCCACTCGACCACCCGCTGGCAGCTCGCCAACATGGTGAGCCTGGTCGGCATCGGGGGCGCGATCGCCGGCAACGGCACCGCCGCGCACCTCGTGGCGGGAGTGGCGGAGCTGGCCGCCGTCGCGGTCGCGGCGGTGCTGGGGTCTATGGTCCGCAGCCGCCCGGCGCGGCTGGAGGCGGCCCTGGCGGGGGCCGCCGTGCTCTCCCTGCTGGCCTCGCCCCACGCCTACTGGGACGACCTCGCCCTGCTGGTCCCCGCGGCGGCCTGGTCGCTCACTGCGCTGGCCGCCCGCCGGGCCGAGTTCGGATCCCTGACCAACACCGTGATCGCCGTCTGGGTGGCGATCAGCCTGGCGGGCTACCTCGACATCGCCACCGGGGCCGCGGTCCCGCTGGGCCTGCTCACTCCCTGGACGCTGATCGCCGCCGCGGTGCTGGCGTTCGTGGTGTGCCGGCGCCAGGAGACCGGCGCGGTGCGCCCCGCTTCACCCCGGCGCCTCCGCGATGTCCGGGCGATGTCCGGGGGTGGCGGGTAGCCTGATCCTCGCCGCTCCGAGAGGGTGGGGCGACGCGGGGGAGGAGGACCGAGGGAGGAGGACCAAGCGTGGCCGAGATCGACTTCGCCGACGGCTTCGATGTCCCGGAGCCGCTGGCATGGGGGCTCACCCCGGCCCAGCTCGGGGTCGTCGTCACCGGCGCGGTGCTCGCCTACCTCGACCTCCGTTCCCCGCTTCCGCGGGTCGCCGCCGTCCCGCTGGCGGTGGCCGCGGCGACGGCCGGGCTGATCGCGGCGCTGGCCCGCTGGGAGGGGCGGACGCTGATCTCCTGGGCGGCGGCGGCGGCGCGCTTCTGGACCAGACCGCGGCACGGCCTGCTGACCATCGTGGACGGATCGGGGAGGGCGGGCCGGAGCGATGCGCAGATCTCTCTCCTCGCCGGGGCGTCGGGGCCCGCCGCGCCACGCCAGGCGCCGCGCGGGTGGACCGCCGCGCACGCCGCGGAGGCCGGAGCGTGCGAGCTGGGCTCGCGGCTCCCGCTGGTCCTGCTGCCCGAGCCGGTACTGAGGGTCGGGGGCGGTGAGACAGCCGCGGTGCCGCGGTCGGGAGGGGACCGGGGTGTCGAGAGCGTCGCCGGCGGGGATCCCCGGCCGGCCGTGGCCCGGCGTTCGGCGGGCCCACCCGCCCTCCACCTTGCCGACGCGGGACTGATCGAGGCTCCCGCCTGGCTGGCGGCCACGCCCGCTGGCCCTCAGGGGTGGGGCTCCCCGCGAGACCCCGTGCCGGCGCCCGGGACGTCACTGCGCACTGCCCGCCGGCTTACCTTCTTCTCGCTCGGCGGCGGCACCGGCAAGACCACGCTGGCCGTCGAGGTGGCCGGCCTGCTGGCGGACCGGGGGCGGTGCCGGGCCGGCCGCGGAGCCGCCGCCCCGCCCCGGGTGGCCCTCGTCGATCTCGACCTGACCAGCCCGCGCGCCGGGCTTCGACTCGGGGTGCCGGCCCTCACCGACTGGGACCTCGCCGAGGCCGACCTCGTGGGACCGGCGGTGGGACGGCTGCTGGCCGTCCACGAGAGCGGCCTCCAGGTCATGCCCGGGCCGGCTTGCCTCCTCCCGAGCGGTTCGACCGACCGCCCCGAGGTGGTCCGGCGTCTGGCAGCCGCCGTCGCCGAGTTGGAGGCACGGGGCTGCGACACCATCGTCCTGGATGTGGCCGGGGACCTGAGCGCCCTGACCCGGTGGGCGCTGGAGGGCGCCCAGGACGTCTTCGTGGTGCTCACGCCCACCGCCGGTGGGATCCAGGACGCCTACCGGAGCACCCAGGCGCTCCGCCGGCTGGGCCTCCGCCACCGGCTCCGCTACGTGGTCAACCGGCACCGCGCGGAGCCGCTGATCGCCGAGGCCATGGGCGACCTGGGAGGAGTTGTGATCGCCGCGGTCCCCGACGACCCCGCGTTGGAGCTTGCCGAGATGGAGCACCGGCTGCTGGGCCTGGAGGCCCGGGGGCGCACGGCGGCGGCGCTGCGCGCCCTGGCCGGCACCGTCGATGCGCGCGTGGCCGCCCGCGTACGCAGCCAGCGGCCACCGCTTCTGCCCAGCATCCTCCGGCGCCGCGCCGGGTAGCCTCGCGTGCCACGGCGAGGGGCCGGAGACGGGCCGCGGTTGTCCGTCAGGGTCGACGACGACCGGCTGGTCGGCTCGGACGGCCTCCTGGTCGGCATCCTCCTCTGCGACGAGGTGGACCTGCTCGGCTGGGAGACGTGGCGCCGGGAGGCCGCCGTCGACGCCGTCGAGTCCCTGCTGCAGGGCCTCGCCACCGAGCTGGTCCTCACGGTGCGGGTGCGCCGCCATCGCTTCCACGCGGAGGTGGCGGGAGGGAGCATGCCGGGGCTCGACCACGCCGTCGACCTCCACTGGCGTCGGCGGCTGGAGGGCGCTCCCGCCTACCACCGCCGGGTGGTCGCCACCGTCCGGCACCCCTCCGCGCGCGAGCTGGAGCGCGAGCTGGGCAGGGTCGCCGCCGGCCTGGCCGCCGCGGGCATCCCCACCCGGCGACTGGCGGGCGCCGAGCTGGGCCGGCATCTCCAGGACGGTGGTCTCGATCTGGGCCGCGTCGCCTGGGTCGACCAGGTGCGCCAGGCCTGGGTGGGTGATCGCCTGGCCCGGGCGGCGATCCTCGACCACCTCCCCGGGGGCAGCGTCGACACCGGCTGGCTGGCTGCCCTGGTCCGCGCCCCGGTCGAATGCGACATCGCCCTCCACCTGGTGCCCACCTCGAGCCGCCTGGCGACCGGGCTGCTCAGCCGGCGGATGCGCCACCTGGGAGCCCACCAGCTGCTCGAGCGCGAACGCGGACTGGTCCCCGACGCCCAGGTGGAGACGGGGCTCGAGGCCGCCCGGCGCCTCCGCGACCGGCTGGCGCGCAATGCCGGACGCCCTCTCCGTCTCTGGCTGACGGCGGTCGCCCTGGGCGACGACCTGGACTCGCTCGACCTGGCCTGGAGCCGGCTGCGCGCGGCCTTCGGCGCCACCCTCGCCACCTGCCGGGCCGGCCATTTCGAGCACGTCGAGGGCTGGCTCGCCGGCTGGGGCCTCAGTTCGCCACCGGGGCCCGGCAAGCTGGTGGACTCGTGCGCCGCAGCGAGCTGCGCACCCTGGCTGCAGGCGAGCATCGACGATCCCGGCGGGTACCGGATCGGACGGATGGCCGCGAGCGGCCTGCCGGTGAGCATCGCCCCCTTCGACGATGCGCAGCATGCCAATGCCAACATCGGGATCTTCGCCGCGTCGGGACAGGGCAAGAGCTTCCTGATCGGCGGCCTCCTGATCGAGGCCCACCGCCGCGGGGTCGGCGCCATCGTCGTCGACCCCGAGGGCGAATACCGGCGGCTCGTGGAAGGTCTGGGCGGGGAGTGGCTGGACCTGGTGACCGAGGCACGGATCAACCCGTTCGACCTGGGCGAGGACGACGACGGCGCGGCGGCGATCGTGGTCGACGTCTGTGCCCTCCTCTGCCAGGCGATGAGCGAGGTCGAGCGGGCCGCCGTCGAGGCGGCCGCGCGCGCGGCCCAGCTGGCGGCACGCGACGCCGGAGAGCGCGCCCGGCTCCGGCAGTGCCTGGGTGAATTGGACCAGAGCGCTCCCCGCGTGGGGCAGGTGCTGAGAAGGTTCCTGGACGGCGGGCTGGCGGGCTTTCTCGACCGCCCCACGTCGGCGGCGTGGACCCGGCCCCTCCTGGGCGTCGGCCATCGGGAGGTCCGGGAGGAGCTCATCCCGGTGACCACCCTGCTGCTCGGACGCCTCCTCTGGGAGCTGGTCCGGCGGGCGCCGCGGCGGCGCCACATCATCCTCGACGAGGTGGGGATGCTCACCTCCCACCCCTCGCTGCGCCAGCTCCTGGCCCTGCTCGCCCGGCGCTGCCGGAAGCACGGCAGCTCGCTGGTGGTGGCGACCCAGAACGTCCAGGACCTGCTCCGCAGCGACGAGGGCACGGTGGTCGCGAGCAACTGCGCGCTGATCCTCTGCGGCGGCCATCGGGCGGTCGAGGTGGCCTCGATGGAGCGGGCCTTCGGCCTCACCGAGGAGCAGCGGCGCCAGCTCGAGCGGGCTCCGCGGGGCGAGTTCCTGCTCCTGGCGGGGCGGCGCCGGGGCCTGATCGAGGTCGACCTCCCGCCAGCCTATAGGGCCATGATCTGCGGATGAGCCCGGCCAATCGACGGCTGATCGAGATCGCACCGAGCGGTCACCAACCCCTTGACTCCACGGGCGCCCAGTACCAAGATGTGGGGGCTCCAGCCCGGGCGGACCCCAACATGTGGGATACTGTGGGGGACAGAGTACTCGGTGTGGCCGGGCCCGCCCGCCTGGAGCCGTCCTTTCGGGACGAGTGCCCCAGCGCCGCGCCAGACATCTCAGCAGAAGGGAATCAGCAGTGAGTGCTTCCGCTTCGCCACCGCCGTCGGACCCGTCGGCGGCTTCGGCTCCGGCAGGTGGTGAAGGCCGCCGCGGCTCGCACCGCAACGGCAACGGGAAGATCGAGATGAGCGCGAGCGGCCTGCAGGTCGAGCGCCGCTTCACCACGCCCGGGGTCCACCCCTACGACCAGGTGCGCTGGGAGCAGCGCACCGCCAGCATCAGCAACGAGAAGGGCGAGATCGTCTTCGAGCAGCGCGACTGCGAGGTGCCGGCCTTCTGGTCGCAGATGGCGACCAACGTGGTGGTCTCGAAGTACTTTCGCGGACCCCAGGGGACGCCCCGCCGCGAGGTGAGCGTCCGCCAGCTGATCTCACGGGTGGTGGACACCATCACCGGCTGGGGCCGCAAGGGCGGCTACTTCCGGACGGACGCGGATGCCGAGGCGTTCTCCGACGAGCTCTGCCACCTGATCCTCCACCAGAAGATGAGCTTCAACAGCCCGGTCTGGTTCAACATCGGGGTCCCCGGGAGCCGGAACCAGGCTTCGGCTTGCTTCATTAACAGCGTCGACGACTCCATGGAGTCGATCCTCACCCTGGCCAAGACCGAGGGAATGCTCTTCAAGTACGGCAGCGGGACCGGCACCAACCTCTCCGCCATCCGCTCCTCCGAGGAGCAGCTGGCCGGGGGCGGCACCGCCAGCGGCCCGGTCTCCTTCATGAAGGGTTTCGACGCCTTCGCCGGGGTCATCAAGTCGGGGGGGACCACCCGGCGCGCCGCCAAGATGGTGATCCTCAACGCCGATCACCCGGACATCGAGTCCTTCATCACCTGCAAGGTGACCGAGGAGCGCAAGGCGTGGGCGCTGATCGACGCAGGGTACGATGCGTCGTTCACCGGCGAGGCCTACGCCTCCGTCTTCTTCCAGAATTCCAACAACTCGGTCCGGGTCACCGACGAGTTCATGCGCGCCGTCGAGGAGGATCGCGACTGGCACCTCCGCGCGGTCACGGATCCCTCCCGGATCCTCCACACCGTCAAGGCGCGCTACCTGCTGCGCCTGATGGCCGAATCCGCGTGGCAGTGCGGCGATCCGGGGGTCCAGTACGACACCACCATCAACGACTGGCACACCTCGTCGAACAGTGGCCGGATCAACGCCAGCAATCCCTGCTTCCCGGGAGAGACCAGGATCCACACCACGGCTGGCTTGCTCCCGATCGCGGACCTCTACCGCCGTGTGGCGAATGGGGACGACATCCGCGTCTACACTCACCGCGCAACGGCTGCGAAGCCGGGCACGGGAGTGGTGGCAACTCGCCCGGTCGCCGTGATGCAGACCGGCGTCAAGCCCCTCGTCCGCCTCCTCTTCTCCAACGGCCAGGAGCTTCGCTGCACTCCCAACCACCGCTTCTGGACCACCAACCGAGGCTGGGTCGCGGCCGAGGACATCGTCGGCCAGGACCAAGTCCTCCTCAACGACACAACCACCCCGGCAACCGATTCCTCGTGGGCGCTGCCCGTGAAGGTCGAGGCATTGGCGACCTCGTGGAACCGGGGTGGGACCAAGGTGCACCAGGCGGTGCCCGAGCGATGGAGCACGGCTCTCGGCGAGCTCACTGGTCACCTGATTGGGGATGGCTGCCTGACCCGGGACCAGGCCATCTGGGTCTACGGGGGCGACGACGTCAGGGACGGAGTGACCGATCGGCACGCGGAGTTGCTCCAGGAGCTGTTCGGCGGCCGGTCGCGCGCCGAGATGGCAAACGGCACCACTCAACTCAGGCTCGGAAGTAGCGCTGTGCGCGCCCTTCTCACGGGCATCGGCATCTCCGACGCGCCGGCTCACGAGAAGAAGGTTCCCGAGGCGATCTTCACCGCTCCGACGGAGGTCCAGGCGGCGTTCCTCCGTGGCCTCTTCGGTGCCGACGGTTGCGTTTCAGCGGTCGAAGGTGGCAAGGCCAACCGCTACGTCGGTCTCGGCAGCCACAGCCGCGCACTGCTCATCGAGGTCCAGCAGCTTCTCGAGGGCTTCGGTGTACGCTCCCGGATCTACGACGTGACCACTTGGAGCCCCAAGCCCTTCCAGTACCGCCGGAAGAGCGGCGAGCTGGCCACCTACGCAGTCCGCCCGGGCTTCGATCTGCGCATCACGGGCGCCGACACGGCCCGTTTCGCCGAGTTCGTGGGGTTCTCCACCCCACGCAAGCAGAGACGGCTCGAGGAGCTCATCGGTACCGTCACCCGCTACCAGACCAAGGCGACGACCCGACTGGTGGCCTGTGTCCCCGGCGGATCGGACACCGTCTACAATCTCACCGAGCCGCTGCATCACTCCTACATCGTGAATGGCCTCATCGTCGCCAACTGCAGCGAATACATGTACCTGGATGATTCGGCGTGCAACCTGGCGTCGATCAACCTGCTCCGCTTCCTCAACGAGGACGGCAGCTTCGCCATCGACGAATACCGCCACGCGGTCCAGCTCACCATCACCGCCCAGGAGATCCTGGTCAGCAACGCCGACTACCCCACCGAGAAGATCGGCAAGAACAGCGAGGCCTTCCGGCCGCTGGGTCTCGGCTACGCCAACCTGGGCGCCCTGCTGATGGCTCGTGGCATCCCCTACGACTCGCCGAAGGGACGCGACCTGGCGGCGTGCCTCACCGCCATCCTCACCGGTGAGGGGTACGCCCAGTCGGCGCGCATCGCCCACGAGGTGGGCCCCTTCGAGGGCTACGCGGTCAACCGGCAGCCGATGCTCCGGGTGATGGCCAAGCACCGCGAGGCCGCCTACGCGATCCCGGCCACCCACGTCGACGCCGACCTGCTGGCCGCCTCCCGGGCGACCTGGGACGAGGCCCACGAGCTGGGTGCCCGTCACGGCTACCGCAACGGCCAGATCACGGTCATCGCTCCTACCGGGACCATCAGCTTCATGCTTGACTGCGACACCACCGGGGTGGAGCCCGACATCGCCCTGGTCAAGTACAAGAAGCTGGTCGGCGGCGGCATGCTCAAGATGGTCAACAACACCGTCCCCGCCGCCCTCAAGCATCTCGGCTACGGTGATGGTGAGATCGCCGACATCGTCGCCTACATCGACGAGAACGACACCATCGAGGGCGCGCCCAAGCTGCGTGACGACGACCTCCCCGTCTTCGATTGCGCCTTCACCCCCCGCAACGGCAAGCGGTCGATCGCCTGGCAGGGGCACGTCCGGATGATGGCGGCAGTCCAGCCCTTCGTCTCGGGGGCAATCTCAAAGACCGTCAACATGCCCACCGACTCCACCGTCGAGGATGTGGAGAAGGCGTACATCGACGGCTGGAAGATGGGCCTCAAGGCGCTGGCCATCTACCGGGACGGCAGCAAGCGGTCCCAACCGCTGGCCACCTCGATGGACAAGACGACCGGTGAGAAGGTCCGGATCGTGGAGCGGCCACTGCGCCGCAAGCTGCCCGCCGAGCGCCAGGCGCTGACCCACCGCTTCGAGATCGGCGGCCACGAGGGCTACATCACGGTCGGCCTCTACGAGGACGGCACCCCGGGCGAGATCTTCGTGAAGATGGCCAAGGAGGGGTCGACCGTCTCCGGGCTCACCGACTCCTTCGCGATCGCGGTCAGCTTCGCGCTTCAGTACGGGGTCCCGCTCGACTTCCTGGTCAACAAGTTCGCCCACATGCGCTTCGAACCCCAGGGCTTCACCCGCAACCCGGAGATCCCGATCGCCAAGTCGATCGTCGATTACATCTTCCGGTGGCTGGGTTCCCGCTTCCTGAGCGAGGAGAAGCAGGCCGAGATCGGCATCATCCGGCGCGACCCCGACGAGGCCGAGCTCACCACCCCGGTGCTCGAGGGTCCGGCCAACGCCGCCCAGGTGGTGATGCCGCTGGGGCTGGAGCCGGTCTCACCCACCAGCACCTTCCAGAATCAGGCCGATGCACCGTCGTGCAGTCTGTGCGGCTCGCTGATGGTCCGCTCCGGCTCCTGCTACAAGTGCCACAACTGCGGGTCGACGTCCGGCTGCAGCTGAGCTGATTGGATTGGAAAGTTGCATCGAGATGTCAGTGGGAATTGCACCCATTTGTCAGTAGAGTTGCATCGAAATGTCAGCAGAGTTGCATCCATTTGTCAGTAGAGTTGCACCGAAGTGTCAGTAGGATCGCATCCGCATGCCGGTGTTGAAAGCGCAGGAGCTGATCGGCCTGAGTTCGAATGGTCCCGGGCGCACTATGCGATTGCCTGTACTAACATGGCCGATGCGTGGATCTGGCCCTTTAAGGTCGATGGGAAGCGGTTCGTCTGATGTCCCGGAGGCACGATGATGAGACGAATCCATAAGGGCGGGCCACTGACGTCGTCCGTTGCCTTCACTCTCATGGTGACGGGTACGGTGTTTACCTTCGTAGTGCTTGTCGGCTGCCTTATGATGGCTATCCCCTCCTGGAGGGGGTGGCTCGATAGCAACGCCGGTGCCACATCGGCCTTTGTTGGTGTCGCCCTCGTCGTTTTGGCTCTGGTGGCCAGCGGCATCGCTTGCGGGTCGTGGGTGCAATCATCGCGGTCGCGTTGGGAGGATCATCTGGAGCGGTGGCAGCTGTCTTCCAGGAGCTGCGCGCTGCCGCCTATCCTATGTACCTTGCCCTCACGCAGGCCGGTGGTATCTCGCCGAATGCTCTTGACAGCTACGGCGACCTTTATCGTCAGGTTGCGGGGTCGCTGTATGTTGGCTTGCCTGTGGACCTGGCTGGCCAGCTAAGTAAGGTCTACGGCCTTCTGTGTTTGTTGCGTGCCAGCCTCCACCGGGGCGGGTGGCAGGTCGCTGGCTTGCTAGCGATCTATAACGACGACGTCCGCGGAACTCTTGGTGGATTGCATGATTATGCGCTGCGCCATGGTCTCAACTTGGGGGATTACCCTCAGTCCGTGTCACAGGCGATCGCTTCGCTCATTGCTCCAGGCGTCTTCTAGGTTGGGGCCTATGCCTAACCGTTCGCGCGCTGCGCATGGATGTGCGTTCTGACTTGGATTGACACTTGGATGCAACTTGGACTGACACTTGGATGCAACTTTCCAGCTGAGCTGATGAGCTGATGGACAGTCGCATCGAGACTGTCGGGGAGGTGGTCGACCTCGGGTAGCCAAACCGGGCAGGTCTGTCGGCTCGCACCTCGGCGAGCGGGGCTACCGCCCCGCCGCGAGAGCGGCGAACTGTGTGTCGCGCCTGGGGACCATGGGGTATCCCTGCGCCGGAGCGTCCTCGCAGGCGTCGTCAATGCGAGGCTCGATCTCCACTTGCAGGCACTGTCCCAGCGCCCCCCGGAACTGCTGCCGGAGGGCGGCCTGCGAACGCTGGAGGAGCTGGGCAGCGAACTCCTCGGCGAACAGGCGGATCGCAGGAGAGATGGGGGCGCGCCCGTCGACGGCTGATGGGGCGACCCGTGCAGCCCGGGGAGCTTCGGGTGCCGCCGAGGCTCGCCCTCCGAGGCGCTCGGCCACCGCCTCAGCGGGGGCAGGCGCCACGCGACCGGGGACGACCGGGGCGGCGCCGCCATCGACGGTGCTCACCATCTCCTCGGCGGCCGGGCCAGCCAGCACCCCGGTCACCACCGTCACCTTGGGCAGGGGGGGCTGGAGCCCCGAGCCCAGCAGCCGCTCACGCAGCTCGCCGAGCTCACGCTCCATCTCCGCCAGCTCGCGGCGCTGGCGCCGGATGGTCAGCTCCATCTCCCACCGCGCGGTGTCCGTGGTCAATCCACGGGGGTGCTGGCTGGACCACGCACCGCCCTGCACCGCGCGCCTGCCGTGGAGGTCCTCACGGAGATCGCGGGCGGCGTGCTCACGGCGCTCCAGCTCTGCCTCCAGGCGCTGCCCCAGGTCGGCTTGGAACCGCGACCGCCAGGCCAGCTCCCAAGGCGGTGCTCCGAACTCGCGTGAGATCGCCCCGGCGAACTCGCGGACGGAGAGGACCATGCCGCTCCGCGGCTCGCCGTCCCTGCAGAGCCGGGTCATGGGGGCAGAGAGGGAGAGGGCGGCGACGGTCGCCCCACGGCGGTCCGTCACCGCCGCGGCCAGCGACCCGACCCCCTCGACCAGCTCCTCGAGGCTCGCGGCCCAGCCACGCTCCCGGACCTCGCCGAGCTCCGCGGCCAATCTCTCCGGATCTGTGACGGTCCTGGCCGTGAAGGCCTGCAGCCTGGAGGCGACGACCGGCTGGTGCGACTCCCGGCTGGCGGCGAGCAACACCTTGCCCATCGCGGTGGCGTGGAGGGGCAGCACCGCGCCCGTCGGGAACGCCTCCTGCGCGCCGGCCTGCCGGAAGACGTGGTGCAGGACGAGGACCTGGCGGTCGTCGAGAACGCCCAGTCGCACGGTCTCGTTGCTCCGCTTCGCGAGCTCATCCGACCAGCGGAGAGCACCCCTGCGGAGCTCGCTGGCATCCAGGTAGCTCATCCCCAGACGGAGGAGCCGGGGGCCCAGCTGGTACTTGCGGGACTCCGGGTCCTTCTCCACCAGGCGAAGCAGCTGCAACGTCCGGAGGATCCCGAAGACGGTCCCCTTGGGTAGGCCCAGCTCCCCGGAGAGTTCGGCCAGCCCGACGCGCCGGCTCGGACCGGAGAGAACGCGCAAGATCTGATCGGCGCGCTCGATCGATTGGATGGGGTGGTCGATGCCGGCATCGTACCACCGGCTCCGGATCGAACCGGGGCTCCCGTTTGGCATTGTCGAACGACGGTTGGCGATGCTGACCCTGGCGGCTGAGTTGGGGCTTCTCGGCCCGCGCCGCCTGGAACCGGGTCCCCTGGCCTGCCGAGCGGCGGGCATGGGACCATCCTCGCGTGAGTCCTCCGTTCAAATGGGAGACGGCACATGCCCACCGCGGACCTGCCTCTGGATCTCACGCCCCCTGAGGAAGCACTCCGGGGCGCTCCGGCTTATCGGAGCGCGGAGGGCGGCAGGCCGGCCGAGGCCGCCCCGGCAAGCGACCTCGAGGAGCAGCCCCCCACGGGGCCAGGGTCCTCCACCGCCCTGGTCGCGGCGGATGGGACTGGGAGCGCGCTGCTGGCCGCGCCCGAGGTCAGACAATTCGCGGCTGAGCTCGCCACCCAGCTCTTTCAGCGCTGGCAGGCTGCCCTCCAGGGGCAGCTTCGCGCCGAGCTGGAGCGGCGCCTCGCCGCCGAGCTGAAGCATCGAGAGCAGTCGGGGCGAGATCTGGCCGAGGAGCTGACCGCCCGCCGCCAGTGGCACGACCCCACGCAGACGCCCATACGCCGTCACTGGGGCATGTACAGCTACTCCACGTGGGAGATGGGTCAGATCATCAAGCGGCAGAGCGCGGAGCTGGCTGAGAGCCGGCGGCAGATGGAGGAGATCCGGGCTCGTCTCCGGGAGCTGGGGCGGGGGTCCGAGGATGCGAGCGTGACCGTGCAGCAGCCCGCGGAGAAGAGCGCACCGAGCGCCCCCACCGCGACCGCCGATGGTGGAGAGCTGCCATGACCGCCGACGAGATCGAGCCTCCGCGCCCCGCCCCCGAGGCGGCGCCCGTCGCTCAGGGCGTTCCGCGGCCGGCTCCCATCGAGGAGGATGGCGTCGGGGCCGAGCCCGCTCCGCCTGGCGAGGTTCCGCCGTCGTCAGCGCTGGTGGCCTCGACCGGCTCGGCAGCCAATGCCGGCCTCATCGCCCCGGAGGTGCAGCAACTGGCGGTGCAACTGGCCGAGGAGTTCTTCCGCCCCTGGGAGCTCGCCCTCCGCGAGCAGTTCGAAGCGGAGATCGCGCTTCGCCTCGAGTTTGAGCTCGAGCACCACGAACGCCAGGCCGAGAGCCTGGCTGGAGAGCTCGCCGAGCGGCAGGTGATGTGGGAGGGCACCTGGACCACCCTGCATCCGCGGGGCTCGACGACGGACACCACCAAGTGGGAGATGGAGCAGACGATCCGGCGCCAGGCCTCCGAGCTGGAGGAGAACGAGCGGACGATCCGGGAGATCCGCGAGCGGCTCCGCGACCTGGGGCAGGCTCCGGAGGAGGGCAGGGTGACCGTCTACGAGCACGGCGAGGTGCCAGAGCCCCATGGGTCGGCTGCCCCGCCGCCAGGAGTGGAGGAGACCTCGTGACGACTGAGGTGACAGCCCGACCGACCGACGGGAGGCCCCACGGACCAGCCCTGGCCAGTGCATTCACCATGCCTGTCGTATCGCCCATGAGCGTCCCGCCCCCGTATCGATACCGGGGCTGCCGAGCCGTGAACGTCCTGTTCCGCACCGATCCGGAGGTTCTGGAGCCGTTGGTGCCCGCTCCACTCGAGGTCGACCCCGATCAGCCCTCGGTGCTCTACATCGGTCACTTCGAGCTCGCCGATTTCGACATGCCCTACAACGAGGCGGGGCTGCCGGTCCCGGTGGTGGGTGAGGGGATGACCGCAGGGTCCTTTGCCGTTGTGCTGTACCTCGACCGGGCCAACCCGATCGTGGGAGGTCGAGAGGTCTATGGCTGGCCAAAGAAGGAGGTCGAAGAGGTCCTCTTCCGAGACACCGGCACGAGCATCAGTGCTGCTGTGACCCGCTACGGGAAGAGGATCATCACCGTGGGACTCGAGGTCGAGCAGAGGATGGCCCCCGTCCCAGAGCGCCCGCCCAGCCCGATCTACTTCGTCAAGCTCATCCCCTCCGTGCAGCAGGACGCGCCACCCGACGTCCTGAAGCTCAACTCCACCGTGATCACACCCGACGTGATCACCGAGTTGCGGGTGGGCAAGGGCCACCTGGAGTTCGGAGCCTCACCATACGACCCCTTCCTGGCCGGCATCCCGATCCGCGAGGTCGTGTACTCGGAAGCGGTGGTCCACGACTTCACCCTCGGCTATGGAGAGGTGGTGGTGGACTACCTTGCCGCGCCCACGGCATGACCAACCCTGGCACGCGCGGTCCATTCGTCGCTGGCAACTGACGGTGACCCAACCGGACCTCTGGGCGCACGAGGTCGTGCCCGCCGTGCGCGCAGCAATCGCCAAGCGCTGACCTCCGGCGACCGACCGGCGAGCTCGATCCACAATCCCCCCCTTCCCGCGCTGGCGCCGAAAGCTGTACGCTCACTCCCGCTTTGACCCCCTTCATCAAGCTCACCTCCGACGGCAACGGCAACCTGCTCTGGCTGGATTGGCATCGGATCGTCTACCTGTACCCGGACGACGTCGAGGAGGATCACCGGGCAACCCGGCGCGTGACCGTGCTGGTGATCCAGGATCTTGCCGACGACCTCTGGGTCCAGGAAACGCCGGAGCAGATCGTCGCCATGGTGGACGGTGGACAGCGCCCCGACTGGCTCGACAGTACCCGGTAGCGGACATCAACTTCCACCGATCGCCGGCGAAGAGAGGCTCCAGGCCAGTCTAGCAGTCACCCAATCTCCGGCCACCCACGGGATGCCAACCTCCGGAAGCTACCCCTCGCCGAGCCCTCCGCTGTGGTCGGGCACGTAGGTGTAGATGTCGCGGCTCGGGCGGACGTAGCCATCGTCCGACTGGCGCGGGGGCAGCTTGATGGGGGGTTGCAGGACGTCCTTGTAGGGCACCATCGACAGCAGATGTGAGAGGCAGTTCAGGCGCGCCCTCTGCTTGTCGTCGGCCTCCACCACGAACCAGGGCGACTCGCGCGTGTCGGTGTGGGCGAACATGATGTCCTTGGCGCGCGAGTACTCCACCCAGCGCGATCGCGAGTCCAGGTCCATCTGGCTCAGCTTCCACTGCTTCAGGGGGTCGCTGAGGCGGAGCTGGAAGCGACGCTCCTGCTCCTGGTCGCTCACCGAGAACCAGTACTTGATGAGAATGATCCCCGACGAGATCAGCAGCCTCTCGAAGATGGGGCACTGCTGCAGGAACAGCCGGTGCTCGTCGGCGGTGCAGAAGCCCATCACGTACTCGACCCCGGCCCGGTTGTACCAGGAGCGGTCAAAGAGGACCATCTCGCCGGCGGACGGCAGCTGCCCGACGTAACGCTGGAAGTACCACTGGGAGCGCTCCCGGTCGGACGGCGCCGGAAGCGCCGCCACCCTGACCACCCTCGGGTTCAGGTACTGCGTGATGCGGCTGATGGTTCCGCCCTTGCCCGCGCCGTCCCGACCCTCGAAGATCACCGCCACACGGGCGCCGCTGGCCCGCACCCATTCCTGGAGCTTGACCAGCTCCACCTGCAGCCGCCGCAGCTCCTTCTCGTACACCTTGGTGGACAGGCCGACGGCGGCCCCATCCTTTGGGGCTCCCTTGGTGGACGGGCCGGCGGCGGCCCTGCCCTTGGAGGATCCCTTGGTGGACGGGCCGGCCGCGGCCCTGTCCTTGGAGGATCCCTTGGTGGACGGGCCGGCGGCGGGCCCGTCCCCGGACGACGCCTTCTTGGCCACGGACGCCATTCTGACGCCCATCGACGAGCCTTGTCGACAGCCGGGTCGGGGTCGATCGGCGGAGTCGAGCAGGGTGCCGTCCACCATGAAATGCTCTGCTTGGACGTGTCCCCGCAGCGAGCTCCGCCCCGAAGCGGAGCTCAGAGGGTCGGCGATTCGCCGCGACAGTGGATCTCGACGAGCGCGGTGGCCGCGTCCTTGGCGGCCTGAGCTGCCGAGGGTTCGGCGGCGAGCACGCCCTCGGCGAGCGCGCCATCGAGGAGCAGGGTGAGGGCTCGCGCAAGTGCGTCGGGGCTATCGGCACCGGCTCGCTCGGCAGTGTCGCGGACCCATGCCCGCACGCTCGCCTTGTGCTCGACGGTGCGCGCATGGACCGCGCTTCCCATCGCCGATTCGGCCGCGGTGTTGATGAACGCGCAACCGTGATAGCCGCCCTGATGGCAGACCTCCACCAGAGCGTCGAACATGCCCACCAGCCGTGCGCGGGGTTCGGCACCGGCCGCCCCGGCCGCGGCTTCCAGCCGCCCCCGCCACAGCTCGTCGACCCGGCTCAGGTAGGCAACGGCGAGGTCGTCCTTGCTCGGGAAATGCCTGTAGAACGTGGCCTTGGCCACCCCGGACTCCGCGATGATCGTGTCGACGCCCACACCCCGCACGCCGTGAGCGTAGAAGAGGCGGAACGCGGTCTGAAGAATGCGCTCCCTCGCCCCGCCGGGAGGAGTGACGGTCAACCGGTGGATGCCGGCCGGAGCCATGCTGGCGACTCTATCCGGTCACGCTCGGGCGATGGCGAAGTTGAAGTCCGCAGTGCCCAGCTTCTGCATGACGGACAACCACAGCGGCAGGATCATCTCCGTGCCGCGGGCCGCCCCCAGACCGCCCAGGTCGAGGATGGCGCCCTGAGCCCAGCCGAGCTGGCGCAGCAGCCCTTCCACGGCCACCTTCGCGGCGGTGTCGTCGCCACAGACGAACACCAGGTGGTCGCCGGGAACGCCGGCCGGGTTCACCATCACCTTGCAGCTCATGGTGTTCAAGGACTTGACGACCTTCGCCGTGGGGTGGGCTCGCTGAATCTGCTCGGCGAGGCTGTCGGTGTTCGCCACCGACAGCGACGGCGGGAAGCCATGGGAAAAGTCCAATGTGTTGGCCAGGTCGAGGACGACCTTGCCCTCGAGGTTCTCGGCGCCGGCGGCCGCCAGAGCACCGAGCGACGCCACTCCGGCGGTCGCATTGATGATCAGGTCGGCATGCTCGGTGGCGGTGGCGAAGGTCGACAGCGTGACCCGGGGGTGCTCCGCCTGCCAGACGCTGAACGGCGGGGTCCCCGACTCGCCAGGTGTGGCGCGAGCGCGGGTCGCCTCCGGATCACGCGTGCCGACGGTCACGTCGTGGTCAAGCTCGTCCAGCCGGCCGGCCAGGGTCTGACCGACCATGCCTGTGCCCAGAACGGCGATCTTCACGGTGCAGTGTCTCCTTCGCGAGGGTGATGGTCCGCGATAGGCTAACAGACAGGTCTGTCTACGTCAAGCGCCCACGGCAGGGGGTGCCAACGCAGCCGGCGTACCCTTGAACCGTGAGCAGCCCGATCCACGAGCTGAGCGACACGTATCTCGAGCGCCTGATGGCGCTCGACCCGGCGATGGCGACCCAGCGGGGCCTGCTCGGCCACGACGCCGAGCTGACCGACCACTCGCCCGGCGGCATGGCGTCCCGCAGCGATCTGGACCGATCGACGTTGCGCGAGCTGCGGTCACTGGGTGTCGAGAATGACCGCGATGCGGTGACCGCGGCGGTGCTCACCGAATGGCTGGAGTCGAGGCTGGCCCTCGACGACTCGGGCGAGACCCAGAGGACGCTGTGCGTCCTGGGCAGTCCATGGCAGTCGATCCGGCAGGTCTTCGATCTCATGCCGCGCGAGCGCGAGTCGGACTGGGAGACGATTGCCACGCGGTTGGAGCGCGTGCCCGGGAGCGTCCTGGGACTGCGCGCATCGCTCGGGGAGTCGACGCAGCGCGGCCTGCCGCCGGCACGCCGGCAGGTGCTCGCCTGTGCCGAGCAGGGGGCCACCTGGGCCGGCCAAGGCGGCCGGCCGTCCTTCTTCGCGGACCTGGTGGCGAAGTATCCCGGGGGTGACGGCGCCCTGCGACGCCGGCTGGATGGAGCGGCGCGGCGAGCCGGCGAGGCCTACGGGACAGCCAGCGACTGGCTGCGCGAGGAGCTCGCGGCGGTCGCCGCGGAGCGTGACCCGGTCGGTCCGAACCGTTACGCCCTCTGCGCCCGCCAGCATCTCGGCGCGAGCATCGACCTTCCGGAGACCTATGCCTGGGGCTGGGAGGAGCTGCGCCGCATCGAGCAGGCGATGGCCGAGGAGGCCACTCGAATCGTCCCCGGCGCGTCTCTGGCTGAGGTCGTCGACCTCCTCGAGTCGGACCCGGCTCGGGCGGTCCACGGAGAGGACGCGCTGCGCGGATTCCTCCAGGACCTGATGGACCGGACCGTCGCCTCTCTCGACGGACCCCACTTCGACATCCCGGCACCGGTGAGGAAGGTCGAGGCCATGATCGCCCCACCCGGCGGCGCCGCGGCGCCCTACTACACCGGTCCGTCGGAGGACTTCAGCCGGCCCGGCCGCACCTGGTATCCGACCCAGGGCAGGACCGTCTTCCCCCTCTGGGGTGAGATCTCCACCTGCTATCACGAGGGGGTCCCCGGCCACCACCTCCAGATCGGTCAGGTGCGCTACCGGAAGGACCAGCTCACGCGATTCCAGCGCACCGTCTGGATCAGCGGCCACGGCGAGGGGTGGGCGCTGTATGCGGAGCGGCTGATGGACGAGCTCGGCTACTTCGAGAGCCCCGAGCACCGGCTCGGCTTCCTGCATGCCCAGCTGCTGCGGGCCGTCCGGGTGGTGGTGGACATCGGCATGCACCTCGAGCTCCGGATCCCCGCCGAGGAGCGATTCCACCCCGGGGAGATGTGGACCCCCGACCTGGGCCGGGAGTTCCTCTTCAGCCGGACCCGCTCTCCACGCAGCTTCCTGGCCAGCGAGCTCGACCGCTACCTTGGGCGTCCGGGTCAGGCCATCGCCTACAAGGTCGGCGAGCGTGCCTGGCTCGCGGCTCGCGACGAGGCGCGGCGCCGCCTCGGTCCCGCCTTTGCTCTGATGGCCTTCCACTCCGCCGCGCTCGACCTCGGACCGGTCGGCCTGGACCAGCTCGCCTCCGAATGTGCGGCATGGGCGCGGAGGTCGGCGGCCGGCGCGACCGGGTGATCCGGCAGCGGGCCGGCGGCGGCGCGGATAGACTCGCGACGCGATGAACCAGCCAGCAACCCCCGTCTTCCCGGCGCCGGCCGGGCGTGGTGCCCGGGCGGTCCCGCGCGTCGAGGCCGTCGAGCTGGTCCGGATCGCCATGCCGCTGGTGGCGCCATTCCGCACCTCCTTCGGGGTGCAGACGGAGCGCGACGTCCTCCTGGTCCACCTCCTCGGCGACGCCGGCGAGGGCTGGGGCGAGTGCGTCGCGATGCAGGAGCCCGGCTACTCGTCCGAGTACACCGAGGGAGCCCAGCAGGTGATCGAGCACCACCTTCTCCCCCGCATCCTGGCCCGGGACCGGGTCGGCGCCGCCGAGCTGGAGAGCGCGCTGGCCCCGGTCCGGGGCCACCGGATGGCCAAGGCCGCGCTGGAGATGGCGTGGCTGGACCTCGAGCTGCGGGCAGCCGGCCGATCCCTGGCCGCGTACCTCGGAGCGGTGCGCAGCGAGGTGGACTGCGGCGTCTCCGTGGGCATCGCCGCCACCACCCAGGAGCTGCTCGAGACCGTGGCCGGCTACCTGGACCAGGGGTACCGCCGGATCAAGCTCAAGATCGAGCCCGGCCTGGACATCGAGCGGGTGCGGGCGGTGCGCGAGGGGTGCGGGCCTGACCTCCTCCTCCAAGTCGACGCCAACGCGGCCTACACGCTCGACGACGCGGACCACCTCGCCCGGCTCGACGAATTCAACCTGGTGCTGATCGAGCAGCCGCTGCCGGAGGAGGAGCTGCTCGGCCACGCCAAGCTGGCCCGGCGGCTGACCACCCCGATCTGCCTCGACGAGTCGATCACCTCGGCCGCGGTGGCGGCGGAGGCGATCGAGATGGGGGCGTGCGGCATCGTCAACATCAAGCCCGGGCGGGTCGGCGGGTACCTCGAGGCCCGACGCGTGCACGATGTCTGCGCCACCCGTGGCGTCCCGGTCTGGTGCGGCGGCATGCTGGAGACGGGGATCGGGCGGGCTGCCAACCTCGCCCTGGCTGCACTCCCCGATTTCACCCTCCCCGGCGACACCTCGGCATCCGACCGCTACTTCCACCAGGACATCACCGAGCCGTTCGTCCTCGAGAACGGCCGTCTGCGGGTCCCCACCGGGCCGGGGCTGGGCGTCGAGGTGAGAAGAGACGTGGTGGACAGCCTGACCACCCGGCGCACCGTGATACGGCGGCCATGAGCGAACCCGACGTCGGGCCCCCCCGGGGGGATGTCCTGGACAGCTCCCCCGCGGTTCCGACGCCGCCGAGCAAGGATCCGGTTGAGCTGATCGACGCCGCCGCCGGCCTGGCCGGGGCCGCCGCGGAGGCGGCCGGGGTGGTCGTCGGCGAGGTGCACGTGCTCGACCAGCTCGAGGAGCTCACCAGGGTCATCGATGCCGTGTGGCACCGCCCGGCGGCCGCGGTCGCCGTCGATCTGCTCCGGGCCCTCGACCACAGTGGCAACTGCATCCTGGCGGCGTGGAACGCCGGCCGGATGGTGGGCGCCAGCGTCGCCTTTCGCGGCCTTCACGACGGGCGGCCCTGCCTCCATTCGCACATCACCGGGGTCCTTCCGGCCCTCCAGCAGCGCGGCGCGGGCCATGCCCTCAAGCTCCACCAGCGAGCCTGGGCGATGGCCGCCGGCATCGAGGAGGTCACCTGGACCTTCGATCCGCTGGTCGCGCGCAACGCGCATTTCAACCTCACCAAGCTGGGAGCGGACGCGGACGAGTACCTGGTTGACTTCTACGGGCCGCTCCGTGACGCGGTCAACCGCGACGACGCGACGGATCGCCTGCTCGCCGTGTGGAGGCTCACCGGACCGCGGGCCACCCGGGCCCTCTCAGGGCGGCTGCGCGTCCCGGGGATCGACGCCCTTCGCGAGAGCGGCGACCCGGTGGTCCTCGACATCGGCGCCGGCGGACGGCCCTCGCTCGCCGGCCTCGATCCGGCGGCTGTGCCCGCGAGGGCCGGCTCCGACCGCGCGCTTCTGCGCATCCCCGGCGACATCGCCTCGCTTCGCGGCGAGGACGCGGAGCTCGCCGCCAGCTGGCGTCGGGCCCTCCGCCAGGCCATGACCTCGCTCTTCGCCCGGGGTCTGAGACCCCTGGCCGCCGTGGCCCCCGGCTGGTACGTCTTCGGCCCGGAGGGATCAGACTGGCCGGCGTGACCGAGAGCTCGCCGGGCACCCCCCTTAAGGCGCTCCTCGACGGCCTGCGCGGCCGCCGAGCGGAGATGCTCGGCTGCCTGGAGGCGCTGGTGAACCGGGAATCGCCGAGCGGCGATGCCCCCCTGCTGAGATCGGCGCTCGACACCGTCGATGCGATGCTGGGACGCCTGGTGGGGAGCCGGGGCCGGCTGATCGAGGCCGGCGGCACCGCCCACCTGGTCTGGGAGTCGGGACGGCCAAGGGTGCTTCTCCTCTGCCATCTCGACACCGTCTGGCCGCTCGGCACGCTGGAGCGCTGGCCTTTCCGGATCGAGGGCGATCGGGCCACCGGGCCCGGGGTCGTGGACATGAAGGCGGGTCTCGTCCAGGCGCTCTTCGCCCTCGCCACGATGGGAACCGCCACAGGCGTCAGGCTGCTGGTCACCACCGATGAGGAGGTGGGCTCCCCCGGCTCTCGGGCGCTCATCGAGGAGTCCGCCGCCGGGCTGGAGGCGGTCCTGGTCCTGGAGGGCGCCTATGACGGTGCGCTCAAGGTCGCCCGCAAGGGCACCGCCCAGTACACCGTGCGGATCGCCGGACGCGCGGCTCACGCGTCGGAGCCCGCGCGCGGGGCCAATGCCACCCTCGAGATGGCGCGCCAGATCCTGGACGTCGCCGGGCTCGCCGACCCCGCGGCCGGGACCACCGTCACCCCCACCCTGGCCTTCGCCGGGACCACCAGCAACACCGTGCCGGCCCACGCGGAGCTCCGGGTGGATTCGCGAGCGGCAACGCTCGCCGAGCTCGAAAGGGTCCGGGAGGCGATGCTGGGGCTGCGCCCTCACCTGGAGGGGACCGAGGTGGCGGTGAGCGGCGGCATCGAGAGGCTGCCCATGACCAGGGAGATCTCGAGCAGACTGTTCGAGAGGGCGGAGCGGCTGGCGGCGACCCTCGGCCTCTCCCCACTCCGGGGAGTGCTCGCCCCCGGCGGGTCGGACGGTCAGTTCACCGCCGCCCTCGGCATACCGACCCTGGACGGCCTCGGGGCGGTGGGCGGCAACGCTCATGCCGAGGGGGAGTGGGTCGAGATCGACGGAATGCCGGAGCGGGCCGCGCTGCTGGCGGCGCTGACGGGCGAGCTGCTCAGGGAGCCCCGACCCGGCTAGTGCACTGGCCCCATGCCTCAGAAGGCGGGCTCGCCCACCCGTCTGGAGGTGTCCCGCCAGGTGATCGGGCCGCCCATGGTGGCAAGGATCGCCGACACGGAGGTGAGGTCCGCCTCGGCCTCCTGGATGGCCGCCATCCGCTCCGAGAGGCGCTGCCTGGCGACGGGGTCCGGCTCGTGGCGCCGGCGCGCCTCCAGCGCCATGCGGACCCGCCACATGCGGGTCGCGAGGGTCTCAGCGGTCGAGGTTGCGATCGCGTGGCACTCCGAATCCGCCCACTCCAGAAGGTCCGCTCCGGCGGCCGCTTCGGCGGTGACACTGCTCACGGCGCCAGTCTATCGGCGCTCCGAGCGGGTCATTCGCGTCGTCGCCAGGAATGCGTCGAGGTGTGATCGGGTCGTGACGCGTGTGACCTGACGCCGACGTGGTCTCCAGACGTTCCGCGGCGGCCTCCGGGCTTCCCGCCCGGCGATGCCGGCCCCGCATCCGGGCTCAGGCGACGGTGGCAGAGAACTCCGCCAGCTCCGCCAGGTGGCGGTCCCGCGCCTGCGGGGCGAGGAACGCGGCCCGGAAGGAGTTCTCGGCCAGCCTCACGAGCTGCCGGTCCTCGATGCCGAGACCGTCCCGGATGAGCTGGTAGTTGTCGTCGATGTAGCCGCCGAAGTAGGCGGGGTCGTCGGAGTTGACGGTGACCAGAAGCCCGGCTTCGATCATCTCGGGGAGGCGGTGGTGCTCGATCCGGTCGACGGCGGCGAGCCGGACGTTGGAGAGCGGGCAGACGGTGAGCGGAACCTGCTGGTCGCGCAGCCGGGCAACCAGTTCCGGGTCGTCCAGGCAGCGGATCCCGTGGTCGATCCGGACCGCCCTGAGCATGTCGAGGGCCTCCCAGATGTAGCCGGCCGGTCCCTCCTCGCCGGCGTGGGCGACGCATCGGAAGCCCTCGGCGCGAGCCCGGTCGAAGACGTCGGCGAACTTCGACGGGGGGTGGCCCACCTCGGCGGAGTCCAGCCCGACCGCCACGATCCGATCCCGGTAGGGCATCGCCGCGAGCAGCGCCTCCATCGCCGCGCCGGCGCTCCGATCCCTCAGGAAGCAGGCGATCAGCGCGGTCGAGATGCCGTAGCGCTGCTCGCTGCTCCCGAGCACCGACCAGAGCCCCTCCACCACGGTCGCCATGCCGACGCCGCGCTCGGAGTGCGCCTGGGGGTCGAAGAAGATCTCCGCATGGCGGACGCCCTGGGAGCGGGCGTGCTCCAGGTAGGCGGCGGCCAGGTCCGCGAAGTCCTGCTCGGTCCGCAGCACGGCCATGGTCGCGTAGTAGACGTCGAGGAACGACTGGAGGTTGTGGAACCGGTAGCGGCGTCGCAGCGCAGCGGCGTCAGCGCAGGGGAGGGACAGCCGGTTGCGGGCCGCGATCTCGAAGGCCAGCTCCGGCTCGAGCGTGCCCTCGATGTGCAGGTGCAGCTCGGCCTTCGGGATCGGGGCCCGGAGCTCAGCGGCTGCCATGGCTCACCCGTGCATCGGTGCGCATCGCATCACCCCGTGCCCGTCTACTTGCCGATCGGCACGTGCCTCATCCCCCGCGCCACGTGCCGTTGGGCCGTCGACTCCTCGTCCACGTGGACGAACCTGGCGCCCCGGAAGGCGGAGGCGACGGCGGCCACCAGGCTCATGAAGACGGCGAAGCCGAGGATGATCCCGAGGCTGCCCACGAAGGCCGGGCCGATCAGCTGGGGGAAGAACGCCCGGCTGGTGAGGTGGGCCGCCTGGGCCGCGGAGAGGTGGGCGAGCACGCTCGGCCCGAGCAGGGTCTTGAGCGGGTTGTAGCCGAGGAACGCGGCGAAGACGTAGCCGAGGGGTGGCACGTGCGAGAGCGCTGTCGCGGTGGGCCCCGGGATCCCGTTGGCGGTCAGCCCGCGGAGCATCGCGGCGGGAACCTTGGCGTTGAGCCCCGCCACCAGGAGGGTGAAGAAGAGCCCCATGGAGAGCGGCATCCCGGTGGTCTGGAAGGTCACCCTCATCCCCGACGCCGCTCCGCGATGGCGGGCGGGCACCGAGTTCATGATCGACGCCGTGTTGGGGGCGGCGAACAGGCCGCCGGCGATCCCTGAGACCAGCATCACCGCGCCGAACGGCCAGTAGTTGAAGTTGGCGGGGAAGGTCATCATCACCGCGTACGTCGCCGCCGCCAGCAGCATCCCCCCGGTCGCGAAGGGGCGCGCCCCGTAGCGATCGGACAGCTTCCCGGAGATCGGACCGGCGATCACGAATCCGAGCGTGAAGGGAATCATGTAGATGCCCGCCCAGAGCGGGGTGTCGGCGAAGCTGTAGCCGTGCTGGGGCAGCCAGATCCCCTGGAACCAGATCATCAGCATGAACATCAGGCCGCCGCGGCCGATCGATCCCAGGAAGCCGGCCAGGTTGCCGAAGGCGAAGGCCCGGATGCGGAACAGCGAGAGCCGGAACATCGGGTCCTCGACGTGCATCTCGATGACGACGAAGGCGGCCAGCAGGGCCACGCCCCCCGCCATCATCCCCAGCACGAAGGGGTTGCCCCAGCCCGACTGAGAGGTGCCGTAGGGCTCGATGCCGTAGGTCACGCCCACCAGGAGCATGGCCAGCCCGCCGGCGAAGGCGAGGTTGCCCGCCCAGTCGATCCGGGCCCTGATGCGAACCCCGATGTCCTTCAGCATCATGTAGGCCCAGACGGTCCCGAAGGCCCCGATCGGGACGTTGGCAAGGAACACCCAGCGCCACCCGAGCTGAGACAGCAACCCGCCCACGACGATCCCGAGGAAGGAACCGACGATGGCCGCCACCATGTTGATGCCGAGCGCGAACCCCAGCTGATCCGAGGGGAAGGCGTCGGTGATGATGGCGGCAGAGTTGGCCATCAGGAGAGCGCCACCGACGGCCTGCACCATCCGCAGGATGACCAGCTCCAGAGCTCCGTTGGCACCGGTGCTCCACACCAGGGAGAGCAGGACCGCGCTGAGGGTGAACCAGGCGAAGCCGAGGTTGTACATCCTCACCCGCCCGAAGATGTCGCCGATGCGGCCGACGGTCACCACCACGGAGGCCGAGACCAGCATGTAACCCATCATGATCCAGAGCAGATACGACGAATTCGCCGGGACCAGCGGGTTAAGCTGGATGCCGCGGAAGATGACGGGCAGGGCGATGATCAGGCTGGTCCCGGTCATCGACGAGAGCAGCACTCCGACGGTGGTGTTGGAGAGGACCACCCACTTGTAGTGGCGCCCGACCCTCGGAGTGCCGGTGGGAACTGCGTCGATCATGCCTTCAATTCCTCCGTGGGGCGCGATCCCTCTCCCGCGGTGGGAGCAGCGCCGGGGTGATCGGATGCGAGGGTGCGCAGCACGACCACGGCGCGCTCGAGCACCCTGCGGTCGGACTCACTGAGCAGCACGAGGCGGTCGGCCAGCCAGGCGTGGCCGGCCTGGGCGTAGCGGGCGAGCAGGGCGACGCCCGCCTCGGTGGCCGCAACCTGGACACCGCGCCGGTCTCCGGGCGTGGCCCGGCGCACCACCAGGCCGGCCGCCTCGAGCTTGTCGGTGAGGCGGGTCGCCGCCGAGGAGGGCAGGCTCTCGAGCTCGGCGAGGCGTCCCACCCCGAGCGGGCCGTGGTGCACCACGCTGGCGAGCCCCGAAACCTGGGCGATGCTCAGCTCCGCGGGGTCGTGCCGGCGGACCTGGCGGCCGAGATGGATCATGGCCAGCCGCAGGGCCTCGGCCAGGGAGCGGATCTCGGCCGGGACGCCGGATGTGACCACGTTCCACTCGTCTGCCCCGCCGGTCAGCACGCTCCTCGGTCTCCTACTTTGAGAGGGCCACCCGCTCGGGTGAGATTAACCAAGATAGTATATGCCTCAAGCAATCGAATTGGCCGGAGCGGCACCTCAGGCTCGGATGCCGTCTCCCAGAGCTCCGAGGGGTCGAGCGGGCGCGGCCCCCGTCAGAGCGGCCCGCCCTCGGGAGCAGGTGGTCGCCGTCTCCAGCGGACCGCTGCTGAGCATCCACACCCGCGTCGTGGAGAGCTCGTTCCGCTGAGCGGAGACGGCCCTGGTCGGGCTGAGCCAGGAGCCCAGGTGGATGGCTCTGCCGATCACCACCGCCTCATAACCCGCGGGGTCGCCGGCGTCCGTCACCGGGCCCAGCTCCACCCGCGGGCCGGCGGCGGTCAGCCTGGCGGTCATGCGCTGGCGCTCTCCCGGGAAGCCCCGTACCTGATGGCGTGGGCAACAAGCGTGGAGATGGATTCTTCCTCCTGCCCCATCCTCGGCTTTCCTCGCCCCGCGTGAACAGAGCCCACGCTGGCCTCGACGGCCGGGGCGTTGGACAGGGGGCGGGCTCGGCGCCATCCCGCGAGTTCCAACCGTGCCGACCGGCGGGGCTCAGACGCCGGGGGCGCCGTCCCGCCGTCCACCGCAAACGTCCCGACGGCGCGTAACCAGATTGTCAAACCGCTAACGGTTGGCGAAGAGCTGGATAGCGCTGCGCTGCAACGCTTCCGCGCGCTTGCGGACCCGAAACGCCGCCCGCCATGATCCCGAGGGAAACACCAGCATTGGCAAAGGGGAAGGAGGCACATGAACAGGACGGCAGCAAGAGGGACGCGCCTCGCGCTCGGCATGGGAGCCATGGCGGTGATCGCCGCGTGCGGATCGACGTCATCCAGCGGCGCCTCGTGGTCAACCGCGACCTCGGCGTCCGCCAATGGGGGAATGAGCGGGCTGGTGAGCGCGGCCAAGGCGGAGGGCCAGCTCAACGTCATCGCGCTACCCCTCAACTGGGCCAACTACGGCACCATCATCAAGGACTTCGAAGCCAAGTACGGCATCAAGGTCAACCAGGCCAACCCGCAAGGCAGTAGCCAGGATGAGGTCAACGCGGTCAAGTCCGAGGCCGGCACCAGCAACGCGCCCGACGTCCTCGACATCGGGATGGCGGTGGCCTGGGCGAACACCAGCCTCTTCGCCCCGTACAAGGTTGCCGAGTGGTCCGACATCCCGGCCGATCAGAAGGATGCCGGCGGCCTCTGGTACCAGGACTACGGCGGTTACATGTCGATCGGCTACGACTTCAGCAAGTACACGGTGACCTCGGTCTCCGATCTGCTCACCTCCGCCTTCAAGAGCGCCGTGGCACTCAACGGTGACCCCACCGAGGCCAACGCGGCGCTCAACGGGGTGATGATGGCGTCGCTCGCCAACGGCGGCACCCTGAGCAACATCGGACCGGGTGTGAGCTTCTTCAAGCAGCTCAACGCGGACGGGAACTTCGTGCCGGTCACCGCCACCGCGGCCACCATCGACAACGGGACCACCCCGGTCGTGTTCGACTGGGACTACCTCAACTCGGCGAGCGTGGTCAACCTTCCGAGCTGGAAGGTGTTCGTGCCGTCCGACGCCGTGCTCGGTGGCTACTACGCCCAGGCGATCACCAAGACCGCACCCCACCCCGCGGCCGCACGGCTGTGGGAGGAGTACCTCTACTCCGCGACCGGGCAGAACCTCTGGCTCCAGGGCGGCGCCCGCCCCGTGGAGATGAGCGCGATGCAGGCCAACGGCACCCTCAACCAGACCTACGCCGCGGCCCTGCCCGCTGTCAGCGGGGACCCGGTGACCCTGGATGAGAGCCAGGCGGCGGCGGCTGCCAGCTACCTGGCCAGCAACTGGTCCGCGGCCGTCGGCAGTTGACGGCTGTCGCCAGCACCGAAGCAGAGTTGGTGAGGCGCCCCCTCGGGGGGCGCCTCCGCCTCTCCTCGACCTGGCTCGGCGCCGCGCCGTTCCTCGTCTACGCGGGAGCCTTCCTGCTCCTCCCCACCGTCCTGGTGGCGGTGGGGGCTTTCAGTGGCACTCACGGACCGACCTTCTCCAATCTGGCTCAGCTGAGCCAGCCGTACATCGTCAGCGCCTTCGTCAACAGCCTGGTGCTGTCGGCGGTGAGCGCCAGCATCGGGGCCGTGGTCGGCGCCGTCCTCGCCTACGCGGTGGCAACCGGATCGCCCGACGGGATCATGCGCCGGCTGGTGACCGCGCTCTGCGGGGTGCTCTCCCAGTTTGGTGGCGTCACGCTCGCCTTCGCCTTCATCGCCACCATCGGCACCGAGGGCTTCATCGTCATCTGGCTCCGCCAGCACGGCATCGACTTCTATCCCAACGGGGTCTGGCTCTTCTCGCTGACCGGCCTCACCCTGATCTACACCTACTTCCAGATCCCGCTCATGGTGATCGTCTTCATGCCGGCGCTCGACGGCGTCCGCCCGCAATGGCGGGAGGCCACCGAGACCCTGGGCGGGGCCACCTGGCACTACTGGCGGCATGTGGCCGGGCCGCTGCTCCTGCCGGCGTTCCTGGGAGCGTGGCTGCTGCTCTTCGCCAACGCCTTCTCCGCGTATGCGACCGCGGCCGCCCTGCTGGACATCGGCGGAGTCATCGTGCCGCTGCAGATCAGCCGGGCACTGAGCAGCGAGGTCGGGCTGGACCAGGCCAACCTCGCCGCCGCGCTGGCGCTCGGCATGGTGGTGGTGGTGGCCGTGATCACGGTCGGCTACTCGTGGCTGCAGCGCCGTTCGGCGCGCTGGCTTCCGCGATGACGGTCGTGAGGGCTCGCCGGTCATGAACCGCCGCCGCCGCCGGCGCCTGGCCGCCTTCAAGACTGCCGTCTACGTCGTGCTCGGCCTCTTCTTCCTCTTGCCGATCGCCGCCATGGTGGAGTTCGCCACCCGCGGGGTCGGCATCAGCAGCCCACGCACGGTGAGCGCCTTCACCAGCATCGGCTCCGATCCGGAGCTGGTCGACGCCATCACGGCCTCGCTGGAGCTGGCTGTGATCACCTCGGTGGGGATGCTGGCGCTGCTCCTCCCCACCATGATCTGGATCCGCCTGCGCATGCCCCGGATGGTGCGCCCCGTCGAGCTGATCTGCCTGACCCCGCTCACCATCCCGGCGATCGTCCTGGTGGTCGGCTTCGCGCCCATCTACCGATGGATCGAGATCAACGTCAGCGACTCCATCCTCACCCTGGCGTTCGCATACCTCATCCTGGTCCTCCCCTACTGCTATCGCGCCCTCGACGCCGGGCTTTCCGCGGTCGACATCCGCACCCTGTCCGAGGCGGCGCGCAGCCTGGGTGCGGGCTGGGGCACGGTGATGTGGAGGATCGTCGTGCCCAACATGTCGAGCGCTGTCTCGAACGCCTGCCTGCTCTGCGTGGCCGTCGTGCTCGGCGAGTTCACCGTCGCCAACCTGCTCAACTTCGAGAACCTGCAGGTGGCGATCTCCATCCTGGGCACCGGGAACGCCAGCGTCTCCATCGCCCTGGCCGTGCTCTCGCTGGTGTTCGTCTTCGTCTTCCTGCTCGTCCTCTCCTTCCTCGCGCGGTCCCTGTCACGCCGCCGGGGCGCAGCGAGGGCCTGAGATGAGCGCGCTCGACACGCGACCGATCGGCGCCGTCTCGGGTGGGACGCGCACCGCCGCCGAGGTGCGTCTCGAGGAGCTGCGCCGGCAGTACGGGTCCACGGTCGCGCTCGACGGGCTCAGCCTCTCCATCCGGGCCGGCGAGCTGGTCGCCCTGCTGGGTCCCTCCGGGTGCGGCAAGACCACGGCGCTCCGCCTGGTCGCCGGGCTGGAGGACGCGGACGGAGGGCGGGTCGTGATCGACGGCCGGGACGTCACCCACCTGCCGCCCAACCGGCGTGACACCGGCATGGTCTTCCAGGCCTACTCGCTCTTCCCGCACATGACCGCACGCGAGAACGTCGCCTTCGGGCTGCGGATGCGCAAGGTCGGCGCGGCGGAGCGCCGGCGCCGCGCCGGCGAGATGCTGGAGCTGGTCGGCCTGGCCACCCAGGCCGACCGGTACGCGCACCAGCTCTCAGGAGGCCAGCAGCAGCGCGTGGCGCTGGCACGCGCCCTCGCCATCCGACCCTCGGTGCTGCTCCTCGACGAACCCCTCTCCGCGCTCGACGCCCGGGTCCGCAGCCAGCTCCGCGACGAGATCCGCCGCGTCCAGCGCGAGGTCGGGATCACCACCCTCTTCGTCACCCACGACCAGGAGGAGGCCCTCGCCATCGCGGACCGGGTCGGGGTCATGCGCGCCGGCCGGCTGGAGCAGATGGGGCCGCCCACCAGCATCTACTCTCAGCCCGCGACGGCCTTCGTCGCCGAGTTCGTCGGGCTGACCAACCGGCTCGCCGGGGTGGTGACCGGCGGGGCGGTCGACGTCCGCGGCGTCCGCCTGCCCCTGATAGCGCCCGACACGCCGGATGGGCCCGCGGTCGCCCTGGTGCGGCCGGAGGCGGTCTCCGTCGCAGCCGCGGCCGAGAGCTCCAACGGGCCGCTGTCGGGAACCGTGATCGCCGTCTCCTTCCTCGGTGCGGTGAGCCGGCTGACCGTCGACCTCGGTGACACCCGGGTGCTGGTCCAGATCCCGACCGCCGACGCTGCCGCCCATCCCGGGGGTTCGCGGGTCCGCATCGCGCTGCGCCAGGACCCGGTGCTGATCACCCGCGACGGCGGCGCGGAGCGCCGGTGAGGGGCAGGCCGTGGCCCTGACCGACCGTCAAACCCTCACCACCGGCGCGGTCGTGAATGCCGGCAGACGCTCCCCCTACCGGGCGCTGGCGAGGGGAGCCGGGGAGGATCACCTGGTCCGCACCGAGCTGCTCGACCCGGCCCGCGCCGCGACCCCGCCACGGGGCCGGCGGCCCATCGCCTGCGTGGCCCACATGACCGACCTGCATGTCGGCGACGTCCAATCGCCGGCGCGCTTCGAGTTCCTCAATCGCGAGTACGGCGACCCGCGCTTTGCCGAGCTGGTCCCGGTCCAGCGCCCCCAGGAGGCGCTGACGCCGCATGCCCTCGATGCGCTCACCCGCACCCTGAATGGAGAGCTGGCGGGGCCGGTCAGCGGTGCTCCCCTGGAGCTGGTCCTCACCGGGGGCGACGCGATCGACAACGGGCAGCACAACGAGGTGCGCAGCCTCATCCGGCTCCTCGACGGCGGGCTGGTCCAGCCCAACTCGGGCGCCCCCTGGTACGAGGGGGTGCAGTCGCCCGCGTGGCCGGACGACATCTTCTGGGTGCCCGACGGCCGGCCGGCCGGGGCCGACCTCTTCCAGCGCGACCACGGCTTCCCCGTTCTCCCGGGCCTGCTGGAGCGCGCCACCCGGCCGTTCGAGGCCCCTGGCCTGCGGCTCCCCTGGCTCGGCTGCCACGGCAACCACGACTCGCTCTGCCAGGGCGTCGGGGTGATGACGCCGGAGCTGCTGGCGGCCCTGGTCGCCGGACGCAAGCCGGTCGCGCTGCCCGAGGGCTTCGAGCGCGGCGCCGCCCATGAGACGTTCGTGACCCACCCGGAGGCGTTCTTCGGAGGTCCTTGCATCGACGTCACCCCCGACCTCGAGCGGCGCCACTGCACTCTGGGAGAGTTCGTCACCGCCCACGACGGGGTGGGCGGAGGGGGACGGCACGGCTTCGACGATCGGAACCGGCGAGAGCGGACCGCCTTCTACGTCCACGACACCGCCGCCGTCCGCTTCATCGTGCTGGACACCGCCTGCCCGGCCGGGTCGGCCGACCTCTGCATGGACGATGCCCAGTTCCTCTGGCTCGAGGAGCGGCTGATGGAGGTCCACTCCTCGTTCCGCGCTCACGACGGGCGGCCGGTGCGGACCCAGGCCGAGGACCGGATCGCGGTGGTCATCTCCCACCACGGGTCGCAGGCGGCCACCAGCATCCGCCGGCACCGGCACGGTTCGACGCCGGAGGCGGACGGCCGGTTGCTGTCCACCCTGCTCCGCTTCGACAACGTCGTCCTCTGGCTCAATGGACACACCCATGGTCACGCCATCCGCCCACGCCCCGACCCGCGCGGTAGGGGCGAGGGGTTGTGGGAGGTGACCACCGGATCGCTGGTGGACTGGCCCTGCCAGGCCCGCATGATCGAGCTGTTCGACGCCGGCGGCGGCGTGCTGGGGATCGCCAGCAGCATGATCGACCACGACGGCCCGGTGGACCCGGGCCGGGCCGAGACCACCGCGGAGATGGCGGCCCTCCACCGCCAGCTTGCCGCCAACGTGAGCTGGGCGGGCTTCGGCGCCGGTGCCGCGGGAGACGCTCTCGACCGCAATGCGATCATGCTGAGGCGGATCGGGTTCGCACCCGCCTAGGCTGCCCCGGGAGGGAACGGCACGGAGGGATCGGTGATGAGGGCCGTGATGTACGACCGCCAGGGCGCGGCTGGCGAGGTGCTGCAAGTCGTCGATCTCCCCCGCCCGGAGCCGGGGCCGGGCGAGGTCCGGGTGCGGGTCAGCTTCTCGGGGATCAACCCCACCGATTGGAAATCGCGAAGTGGCGCCACGCCGCGGCCTCTCGACCGCTTCCAGATCCCCCATCACGACGGGTCGGGGACCATCGACGCGGTGGGGCCGGGTGTCGACGACAGCAGGGTGGGCCAGCGGGTGTGGGTCTGGATGGCCGCGGCCGGAAGCCAGTGGGGCACCGCGGCCGAATGGACCGTCGTCTCGGAGCAGCGGGCCGTGGCGCTACCGGACGGCGCGTCGCTGGAGCTGGGGGCGAGCCTCGGGGTGCCGGCGCTGACCGCCCACCGGTGCCTGTTCGCCGACGGTGACCTGGACGGCCGCACCGTGCTGGTGGCGGGGGGAGCCGGCGCGGTCGGCCACTTCGCCATCGAGCTGGCCCGGCACCGCGGAGCCCGGGTGGTCACCACGGTGAGCGGCGCCGAGAAGGCGGAGCTCGCCCGCGCCGCCGGCGCCGAGCTGGTGGTGAACTACCGGGAGCCGGACGCCCTGGGGCGGATCCGCGCCTACAGCGAACGGGTCGACCGGGTGGTCGAGGTGAACCTGGCGGCCAACCTCAGCCTCGATCTCGGCCTCGCGGGGCCGGGCACCGTGGTGGCGGTCTATGCGGCCGACGGAGCCGATCCGGCGCTGCCGGTCCGGGCCTGCATGAACGCCAACGTGGTGCTCCGCTTCGTGCTCCTCTACGGGGTGCCGGCCGCGGACCTGCTCCGCGGCGTGCGGGAGGTCAGCGCCGCGCTCGACGCCGGAGCGCTCAGCGAGCTGCCGGCCCACCGCTTCCCGCTCGAGGAGTGCGCCGCCGCCCAGGACGCCGTCCAGGGGGGGACGACGGGCAAGGTGCTGCTCGAGGTCGGGCGACCTCCGCGGCGCCCCTGAACGCGGCTCGTCAGGGTTTCGTAAGCAGGGATGCGTGACCCTTTCGGCAGATGTCCTCGCAGTCCTCCGGCACCGGCGCAACTGGGGCCACTGACCTGACCGTTCCTCCCGCAACCGCCCGGCGGGGCCAGCGCGTGCCGCGCCGCTGGGGGTTCCTGCCCCGCGACGCCGCTCTGATCGCGCTCGGCAACGCCGTCCTGATCGTGGCCATGTGGGTCCGCCACGGCCAGTTTCCGGACCTCACCCATCCCGCGGCGGTGCTCACCGGGGCCGGCCAGATCACCGCTCTGCTCGGCACCTACAGCGCACTGGTCCAGGTGGTGCTGATGTCGCGGAGCCCGTGGCTGGACGACCTCTTCGGGATCGACCGTCTCGCCGGTTGGCACCGATGGCTCGGCTTCGCCACCCTGTACCTGCTCTCCGCCCACGTCGTCCTGACCACCGCCGGGTACGCGATCACCGACGGCCGCTCCTTCCTCGCCCAGACCTGGGTCTTCCTCACCACCTACCCCTACATGCTGATGACCTATGTGGGCTTCGGCCTCTTCATCCTGGTGGCGGTCACGTCGGTGAGAGCGGCGCGGCAGCACGTCTCGCACCAGACCTGGCACCTGATCCACCTCGCCGTCTATCTGGCCATCGCGCTCACCTTCGCCCACCAGCTGGCGGTGGGCACCGACTTCGTCAACGACCCGGTGGCGGTCGGCTACTGGGTGGCGCTGTACGCGGTCGCGGCCGCCCTGGTGCTCACCTTCCGCCTGGTCATCCCGGCACGGATGGCACTCCGCCATCGGCTTCGCGTGCAACGGCTGGTGGCCGAGTCCCCGGACGTGCTCTCCATCTACATGACCGGGCGCGACCTCGGCGAGCTGCCGATGCGGGCCGGCCAGTTCTTCAAGTTCCGCTTCCTGACCCGCGAGCTGGGGTGGCAGGTCCACCCCTTCTCGCTCTCGGCGGCGCCGAACAGCCGGTATCTGCGCATCACCGTCAAGCAGGTGGGCGACTACACGCGGTCTCTGAGCGGGCTGCGTCCGGGCACCAGGGTCATCCTGGACGGGCCGCACGGCATCTTCACCTCGGTTCGCCGCCGCAAGCCGCGGGCGCTGCTCATCGCCGGGGGAATCGGCATCACCCCGCTGCGGGCCCTGATCGAGGAGATGCCGCAGCGCAGGAACTCGATCACCCTCCTCTACCGGGCCCGTTCCTGGAGCGACGTGATCTTCAAGGAGGAGCTCGACCGGTTGGTCGCGGCGCGAGGTGGGGTCGTCCACTACATCATCGGCCGGCGCGGGCACGAGGTGCACCCGCAGCCGCTCGCACCCGGCTTCCTGGCCCGCTCGGTCCCCGACCTGAAGGAGCGCGACGTCTTCGTCTGCGGCCCGCGGGAGATGGTCGGTGAGGTGCTGGCCAGCCTGCGCGCGCTGCGTGTCCCCCCGGCCCAGGTCCACTGCGAGCGCTTCGCGTTCCTCACCTGATGCCCTCCGCCATGCCGATCCGCCCCGTCGCCACCCTGGCCGCCACCGCCATCGGGGTCGTCCTCCTCTTCGCCTTCCGAACGCCGCAGGCTCCACCGCCGGCGACCGCCGTGACCACTCCCGCCACGTCGCCGTCGTCGAACCCGACCCCCACCCCGACGCCGTCCGGTGCGCCACCCTCGGCGGGCTCGTCGTCCACGCCCGCGGCGGCGACCCCGACGCCCACGCCGGCGGCCAGCGGACTGAAGTCGGGCACCTTCACCGGTCAGACGTACTCCGACCAGTACGGGAACCTGCAGGTCCAGGTGGTGATCTCCGGCGGCCGGATCACCGACGTCAAGCTGCTGCAGTACCCGCAGAACGAGCCGCAGTCGTCGTTCATCAGCTCGCGGGCTCTGCCACTGCTCCGCGAGGAGGTGCTCCAGGCGCAGAGCGCGAAGATCGACGCCATCAGCGGCGCGACCTTCACCAGTGAGAATTACGCTGCGTCGGTGCAGTCGGCGCTGGACCTGGCGCGTGCCTGAACGCGCTCCGGCGGCGCGCGGCGTGGTGCGTGCGGAGCCGGTGATGGGGACGGTGGTCACCCTCGACATCCGCGACCGAGACCTTCCCGAGGCGGCCGTCGATGAGGCCATCGCCTGGTTTCACGAGGTCGACGCCACCTTCAGCACCTACCGGCCGGAGAGCGAGATCAGCCGCATCTCCCGCGGCGAGCTGAGCCCGAGAGAGTGCTCGGCGGAGGTGCACGAAGTGCTCGGTCTCTGTGCCGAGGTCACCCGACGCAGCCGGGGCTGCTTCGACATCCAGCTGGGCGGCCGCCTGGACCCGTCCGGCCTGGTCAAGGGTTGGTCGGTGCAGCGCGCGGCCGAGATGCTCCAGGCCTCCGGCGCCCGGAACTTCTTCATCGGGGCGGGGGGCGACATCGTGACCCGCGGCGTGCCGGCCGGCCAGCAGCGCTGGCGGGTCGGGATACGCCACCCGGAGATCGGTGACCGCGTGGCCGCGGTGCTCGAGGCCGGTGACCTGGCGGTCGCCACCAGCGGCGCCTACGAGCGCGGCGAGCACATCGTCGACCCGCGCACCGGTCGCGCCCCCGTCGGTCTGCTCAGCATGACCGTCGCCGGGCCGAGCCTCACCTACGCCGACGCCTTCGCGACCGCCGCCTTCGTGATGGGCGAGGCGGGCCTGGCGTGGGTGGCGGGGATCGACGGCTACGACGCCCTGGCCATCACCGGTGATCGCCGGATGGCGTGGACCCCGGGGATGGAGACGCGGCTGTCCGGGCCCACCCCGCCGCCGCGGTGACATCGGAGCCCGCGTTCCCTACAGGGGCGCGACAGGCACGCCGGCTCATCGCATGCATTTCGCCGCGACTGGCGCGTTGACCGACATCCACCTATACTCGGGTGACGGAACCAGGGGCTCCCGCGCTCGGGGGCGGTGACCCGCGGTCCTCGCCCCTCATCTTGTTGCCCCTGCCGCCGTCGGGGAAGATGCGAGGGGAAGTGCGAGCGCGCAGGGCGATGCCCATCACCACTCCGCGGGGGGCGCGGGCCGGATGACCACGCGCCGGCAGGTGCTCCTGCTCAGCCTCTGGGCGGCCTTCCTCGCCCTGGTGGTGCTGGTCTTCGTGCACTTCAGGGACCAGCCGCCCGCACCGCCCCAGGCCAGCCTGGGAACCCTCACCCAGGCCGTGCTCAACACGGAGGACGGCGGCGGGGCGCCCCAGGACCAGATCTCGCTCAACGCCGCCCAGGCCGCCGAGGTCGGCACCGGCCAGGTGACCTGGTGGGACGCGGCCGGAGGCGAGCATGTGACCCCGCTGCCCCAGGATGGGCAGGGGCTGGTGCTCAGCGTCTTCACCTCCAATCACTTCGGCAACTTCACCACCGACAACGGGATCCCGGCCAGCACCCTGCTCCTGGTGCTGATCCCGACCCTGATCATCGTGATGGTCATCGTCATCCTCTACTGGCGGCCCGGGGGAGGCACGGTGCGGCTGCTGCGCTCGCGGACCAGGGTGGTCGGCGGCGATCAGCCGCTCAGCTGCTTCGCCGACGTCGCCGGTTGCGACGATGCCAAGCTCGAGATGGGCGAGCTGGTCGCCTTCCTCCGCGACCCCGATCGCTACCGGGAGCTGGGTGCCCGGGTGCCCAAGGGGGTTCTCCTGGTCGGGCCGCCGGGCACCGGCAAGACCCTGCTGGCACGAGCCGTTGCCGGTGAGGCCGATTGCGCCTTCCTCTCGGTCTCCGGGTCGGAGTTCGTCGAGATGTTCGTCGGGGTGGGTGCGGCGAGGGTGCGCGACCTCTTCCGGAAGGCCCGGAAGGCGGCGCCCTGCATCGTCTTCGTGGACGAGATCGACGCGGTGGGCCGGCGCCGGGCCGGCATCGGAGTGCACCTCGGCCATGAGGAGCGCGAGCAGACCCTCAACCAGCTCCTGGTCGAGCTGGACGGCTTCGACCAGGGGGCGCGGATCGTGGTCATCGGGGCCACCAACCGAGCCGACGTGCTCGATGAGGCGCTGCTGCGGCCGGGGAGGTTCGACCGCCAGGTGACCGTCGACCCGCCGGACGTCAGCGGCCGGGAGGCGATCCTCGCCGTCCACGCCCGCGGCAAGCCACTGGCACCCGACGCCGACCTCGGCCTGCTGGCACGCCGCACCGCCGGATTCACCGGGGCCGACCTGGCCAACCTGATCAACGAGGCAGCGCTGCTGGCGGCACGCGAACAGCTGCCCGAGATCGGCATCCGCCAGCTCGAGGCGGCGGTCGACCGGGTGCTCGCCGGCCCCGAGCGCCGGGGACGGCTGCTCAGCCTCGACGAGCGTCGCACCATCGCGTACCACGAGATGGGCCACGCCCTGGTCCTGACCGCCCTGCCGGGCACCGACCCGGTGCGCCGGGTCAGCATCGTCGGCCGGGGGCGCTCCCTGGGGTGGACGCTCACCGTCCCCGAGAACGACCGAGCCCTGGGCTCGAAGTCGCAGCTCCGCAACCGGCTCGCCGGCCTGCTCGGGGGCCGGGTCGCCGAGGAGCTGGTCCTGGGTGAGGACGACATCACCACCGGGGGGGCCGACGACCTCCTCAAGGCGACCCAGCTCGCCCGCCAGATGGTCACGGAGCTGGGGATGTCGGGCCTCGGCGTGCGCGTGGTTCAGGTGGGAGAGACCGGACTGGCCCCCCTGCATTCGGACGAGCTGGGCCGCCGGGTGGACGCCGAGGTCGACCGGCTCCTCGATGAGGCGCTGGGCCGGGCCCGCGCCATCCTGGGCGCCCGGAGAGGTCTCCTCGACGACCTGGCGGCGCGGCTGCTGGAGGTGGAGACGATGACCGGGGTGGAGCTGGCCGAGGTGATCGCCTCCCACGCCACCGTCGAGCTGCGGGGAGTCGTCGCGGTCCCGAGGCCGGCGCCACCGGCCGAGCCTGCGCTGGTCGCCGTCTCCCGGGTGACCAGCGCGCCCCCACCCCGGGCGGCCACGGTTCCGGCCCGCACGGGGACGCGCACCACCGGGCCGCCGCCCTGGTTGCGCACCCTGCTGCGCGTCGCCGCCTCCGCCCTGGGGGGACACCCCGGGCAGGGTGGGGTGTCGGGGTAGGTCCGGGCGCTCCTCGGGGCCTTCAGCACCGAACCACCACCGGCCTCTCGCGGCGCTTGACACAACCCCTCAGAAGTTATCAAGATGTTGTGCCAGCAGCCGGCAAGACCCACTACATCTTGAAGCCGGCTGGGCGCCTTCTCCTTCGCCGGAGGCCCGACCCTCAGGGCCGGGCCTCTCCGTTCTCAGGGCCGGTGGCCCCTCTCTCGGGCGGGCGACCTCGGGATGACGGGGTCTCAGCTGGTCCAGACCGGGGCCGAGCCATCGAGGTCCAGGTCGCTGGTGATCTGCTTCGGCTCCGACGGGGTGGGCGTGGCCGCCCCCTTGAGGTACCAGAGCTCGAGGTACCCGTCCCCCGCCTCAGGGGCCAGGTAGACGAGGTCGGTGCCGTCCGGCGACCACGCCGGCGAGGCCGCCATGGTCCCGACGACGAGACGGTCGAGGGGACCGAGGGTGCCGGTGGCGGCGTCGAAGCTGGCCACCACCAGGTCGGACTCGGTGCTGCTCGGTGCCCCGTTCACGACCGGGGTGCAGATCATGGCGATCTCGGTCTGGGTGGCGTTCAGCGCCGGCTGGGCGCAGTCGTCCCCCGGCTGGGTCAGGGCCGGGCCGTCGGAGCCCTCGGTGTTGTAGAGGGGTTTCGGGTCCATCCTGATCTGGCTCACCTCGGTGCCCGGGACGGCGCCCGGCAGCGGTGTGCTGAGCTGGCCGCTGTCGCCGTACGCCGACTCGTAGTCCACGTAGAGGAGGCCGCCGCCGGTGAGCGGCACCGGGCTGACGTCCCCGCCGGTGTAGTAATTGGCCCAGCTCTCCTGGGTGATGCCCTCCTTCTTCTCGATGGCGGTGCGGGTGATCTGCGTCCCGAGCGCCGTCTCCCAGATCGAGAGGTCCACCTGGAAGCCATTCCCGGGATCGTCAACGCCGCCCTTGGGGTAGTCGTAGCTGAAGTAGAGGGTGTTGCCGGGCCCCACCGCCGGGTAGTAGATCCAGTCGTCCGCCCCCAAACTGGTGGCGGTGACCTTGCCCGAGTTGCTGCTGAGCTGCTGCTCGACCGCGCCGGTGAGGCTGAGCCGGTAGAGGTCTGAGTAGTAGTTGGCGGTGACCTTGACGGCCAGCAACCCCATGCCGTCGGGGAGGAGCACCGGCTCCGTCCACCCCCGGCCCTCGGGCTGGAGCTGGGTCACCTTGGTGCCGGTGAGCGAGAAGAGCCCACCGCCGTCGGCGAAGTAGATGGTCCCGGGGAGGACGAGCTGGGGCGCCACGTGGACCTGGGTCGGGTCCTGGGGGCGGGCGCTCGCGCTGCCGTCCCGGCTGGCCAGGAAGCGGTTGACCCCGGCGCCGAAGGCGGCCATCAGGGCCAGCAGCACGACCCCGGTCAGCAGCCTGCGCGAGCGACTCACGGCGCCGGGAAGTAGCGGTGCACCACCTGGAGGATGGCGCTCATGTCGGGCAGCAGCACGTCCTGACCGTCCTCCGTGCCGTCGCTGTACTGGGTCAGGAAGACGTGCTGGATGTCGCCCTGGTCGATATCCTTGGCCAGTCCGAGAAGGGTGGGGAACTGGGTGAGCGGGACGTCGGTGAGCACCTGGCCGCTCAGCGCCGAGGCGATGTCGTTGATGTCCCCGATGCTGAGCCCCGAGAGCTTCTGGCGCAGCGCGACCAGGACCTGCTGTTGGCGCACGGTGCGCCCGAGGTCCTCGGAGATGTCGTCGTGCCGCGAGCGGACGTACTCCATCGCCTCCACCCCGTCCATGTGCTGGGCGCCGGGCAGCACCGCCACACGGTCGGCGGCGAAGGGGTTGGTGCTGCCCTCGACGTCATACGGGTAGTTGTCGTCCATCACCGGGTGGCTGGCCACGATGTCGATGCCCCCCACCTCGTCGATGAGGCTGATGAGACCTTGCAGCCCGATCCAGACGTAGTGGTCGACCTGGACCTGGAAGTCCTGCTCCACGGTGGCGATCTCGGCGTTGATGCCGTTGGTTCCGCCGTTGACCTCGCCGAAGGCCTGGGAGACCTTGCCGCTGCCGATCGAACGGCCGCTCCCCGAGTACAGGGGCACCCAGAGGTCGCGCGGCAGGGAGAGCATGGTCACGCTCCCCGCCGTGGGGTCGACCCGGACCAGGATCATCGACTGGGTGCAGCAGAAGCCGGAGGTGCCGCCGGCGGCGGTGAACTTGCCGTCGTTGTCGGAGCCCATCAGCAGCACGGTGAAGGGGGCCCCCGACCCGGGCACGGCGGTGGGAGTGGCGGTGGGGCTCCCGGGTACCGGGGTGGGGGTGGTCACCTGGATGGTGTGACCGGTGATGCCGACGGCCGCGGTGATGGTCGGCCAGAAGAAGCTGACCGCGCCGCCCACCCCGGAGAGGAGGAAGCCGATGACCACCAGCGCGACCCAGCGCAACCGCGGTAGTGGGATTGCATAGCGGGAGACGCGGCGGCGGGAGTGGCGTGAGGGGCGGCGGGCGCCGGTACCGCGTGGGGGCCCGGCGACCCCGGTGCGTGTCTGGTCGGGGGGCGGCGGGTCTCCGGGGGAGCGACCCTGACTCATGGGTGGTACGACCTCCGTCTCGGCACCGGCTCATCCGGCACGGTCGACGCCGGTTGCGAACCTGGGGGTCGCCTGCGACGGCCCCCGCTGCTGAGACCTGACACCGCTCCCCCCGGGCGGGTCTCAACCTGCCGGATGATACCTGTAAGGAACGGGACGTTGCCGCCACCAACTCGTCGACAGGGCCGCCGGCCAAGGGGTGGATTCCATGTACGGTCGACCCGGGATGCGGCGCGAGCGGATCGAGACCGACCAGGCGTTCTTCGCCGAGCGGATCGCGGGGCGGCCGTCCGGGCTGCGGCGCAGCCTGCCGCGTGCCCGGGCCCTCGCGCCGCACCTGGGCCTCGACCTCGACGGCTGGCGAGCCCATCCCGAGCGGGTCGTCACGGTGGTCGGGTCCAAGGGCAAGGGGACCGCGGCCACCTTCGCCTCGGCGGCGCTCGCCGCCGCAGGTCTGCGGGTGGGGACGCTGACCAGCCCTGGGCTGCGCAGCAACCGCGAGCGCATCAGGGTCGATGGGGCCGCCATCGCCCGCTCCGACTACGAGGCCCTGGTCACCCGGGTCGCATCGACCCTCCGCCGCGTCTCCGGGTCGCTCCCGGACGATGGCTATCTCTCCCCGAGCGGGCTCTTCACCCTCAGCGCACTGCGCCACTTCGCCGACCTCGGGTGCGACGCGGTCGTGCTGGAGGCGGGCATGGGCGGCGCCTCCGACGAGGTCTCGCTGCTCGCGCCCGCGGTGGTGGTGGTCACCGCCGTCCTCGCCGAGCACCTGGGGGTCCTGGGCGACAGCGTGGGCGCGATCGCCACCGAGAAGGCGGGGGTCGTCACCGACGCCACCCGCGACGTGGTCGCGGCCGTGCAGCAGGATCCTGCGGCGGACGCCGCGGTGCGAGCGGCGGCGCGGGTCCACGGGTGCGGGTATCACGCGGACGGCGGGGCCCAGGCGGGGGCCGCCGCGCTGCCCTCGGCGCCGGGTCTGGGGGCCCTGAACGCCCGCCTCGGCCTCGCCGCCGCCAACCTCCTGCTCGCGGCCGGGGGCCGTCCGGCACCCCGGCCGGCGGTGCTCGAGGCGGTCCTCGGGAGCGTGCGGCTGCCGGGACGGCTCAGCCGTCACCGGCGCGGCGACCAGGTGTGGATCATCGACTGCGCCACCAACCCGGTCGCGATCGCCGCCGCCCTGGCCCACACCACGGCCGGGGCCGTACCGCCCAGCTCGGTGCTCACCTTCATCCCGCGCCATCGGGACGCGGCCCCTCTGCTCGATGCCCTGCGCGGCCAGCCCCTGGTCGTGGTCCCGGGTGGCCCACCTGCCGGGATCCCGGGGGCCGGGGCGGTGATGCGTCTCGAGGCGATCGACCTCGACTCCCTGGGCCCGCGGGTCCTTGCCATCGGACCGGTCTACTTCGTCGGCGAGCTGCTGGCGAGCCTCGGCATCGACTGCGAGCGGAGCTTCAGCGTGCCGGCGGGTCGGCGGTGAGGTGGGAGGTGTCGTTCCAGAGCGCGATCACGGCGCTCTCGTGCTCGTATCCCAGCACCGACACCGACGCCGGCGAGAGGGCGAGCCGTTCGCCGGCCACGGCGGGGAGCCGACACCAGCGGGCGGCCAGGATGCGCAGGAGGTGCCCGTGGGCGAAGAGGGCCACGTCGCCCTCCACGGCCAGAACTCGCGCGATCACCGAGTCGGCGCGCCGGCCGACGTCGGAGAGGGTCTCGCCGCCGACCACTCCGTCCCGCCAGATCGCCCAGCCCGGACGGCCGGAGCGGATCTCCTCGGCGGTGCGTCCCTCGTAGTCACCGTAATCCCACTCCTGGAGGTCGGGGTCGGGACGGGCGCTGGCGGCCAGGCCGGCGAGCTCGCAGGTGCGCCGGGCCCGCTGCAGCGGGCTGTAAAGCACCTCGGCGAACCTCCACCCCCGCAGGCGGTAACCGAGGCGAGCGGCCTGAGCCTCGCCCTCGGGGTCGAGCGGGACATCACTGCGCCCGGTGTGGCGCGTGGTCCGGCTCCACTCGGTCTCGCCGTGCCGCACCAGCACCACCCGCTGGGTGCGAGGACCGCTGGGCGCGGACGCGGACGGGGGCGCCGAGAGGCCGTCCGTCACCGGCAGATCAGGCTCGGCCGCCGATCCGCCGGGATCCCCGTCGCGGGGTGAGCAGGCGGACCACGCAGAGCAGGATCACCGCTCCGAGGAAGGAGACCACGACATCCTCGACGAGGCCGAGCAGACCGCCGGCGGCGATCAGCGAGGGATCGAGCCAGTGGATGAGCAACCCGCCGATGAGCGCGCCGGCCAGGCCCACGACAATGTCGAGCAGGCAGCCGAGCCCGCGGCCGCGGACCAGCCGCCCGGCCAGGGCGCCCGCGATCAGCCCGATGATGAGCCAGGTGAGCAGATGGTGGACCGCCACCAGCCCCGCCCACACCGCCAGCGCGATGAGCACGAGGACGGCGAGCAAGATCAGGCCCGGCATGCCTATATACCGTACCCTGCGGAGCGGCCCTGACGCCTGCCGTCGGATGCGGGCACTGAGCCGCCCGCATCGCCGGTCACGGCCGGAGGGGTGGCGCTCCGCAACGGTCGCGCCACCCCCGCACTCCGGCCCGGTCGAGCGGCCGGCACCCCCCCGGGGCGTCATCCGGGCGGGGATCGCTCGGGAGGGCGAGACCCCGCACCTCAGAGGTTAGCTCTGACCTGAGTGGGACGAAACGCCTGTTTGAACACCGTGAAGCGTCGTCATGCCTGGACCTACTGTTGTGGCGCAAGCTGCAGGAGCGTCGCCCGGCCGTGGCCGGGGCGCGACAACCCCCGCGGTTCAGCCCTGCTCGGGGGCCTCCGCCTCCGCGGCTTCCGCCTCGGCCTCGACGGCGGCCGGAGCCGCCTCCTCCGCGGCAACGGCGCGCAGCGCGGCGACCTTGACGACCACCTCGTCGGGGTCGACGTGAGCCGCCAGGCTCACGCCCTCGGGGAGCACCACGTCGCGCACCCGGATGGCCGCGTCCACCTCGGCAAGCTCGCTCACGTCGACGGTCAGGTGATCGGGAAGGTTACCGGGGAGGGCCTCGATACGGAGGGTGACCAGCACCTGCTGCAGCGATCCGACCTTGAGCTGGCTGACCGCCGGCGCGTCGCCCACGGTGCGCACCGGAACGTCGACCTCCAGCCGCTCGCGGAGGTTGACCGCGAAGAAGTCGGCGTGCAACGGCCTCGCGGTGCGAGGGTCGATCTGGAGGTCGTGAAAGAGCACCTTGCGCGGTCCGGCCCCGTCGATGCTGAGGTCGATGAGGTGGGTGCGACCGGCGCGCTGCCACACCCGGACGAGGGCGGCGGTGTCGGTGCAGATGGCCTGGGACGGGAGATCACGTCCGTACAGCACGGCAGGAACCTGGCCAAGCCGGCGCATCGCCTGGACATGACGTCCCCGCTCGGAGCGGGTGTGCGCGGTGAGGGTCAGATCTGCCACGAGGCCTGGACTCTACCGGGTCCGGTGGGTGCGGCGTCCCGTACCGGCCCTGGAACCGCCAGGACCGGCCCCTGGAACCGCGATCGGCCCGCCGATCACCCCGGAGCGGGGGACGCCGCCGCCAGGTCCGCGGCCCTCGCGGCGACGGCGGCAGCCAGGGTCACGGCCCGCTGGGCATGCGGAACGGCGGCCCGCCAGGCAGCGTCGAGGCCGGCGCCCCCCAGGTGGGCACCCGCCAGCGCGCCGGCCAGGCTGACGGCCGCCCTCCGGCCGGGTGCGAGGGCGGCCGCGATGGCGGCGGCGATCTCCCCGGCGCCGAGCACGGCTGCCATTGCCAGCTGGAGGGCGGCTCCGGGGTCGTCGTCGGCCTCCGAGGGGGGGGCCCTTCACCCGGCCGAAGGCGCTCCAGGAGGGCGAAGGGCGCGTCCTCGAGGAGGGATTGGTACACGCGCACGACCGCGGTGGCCGGGTCGAACCGGGTGAGGTCCGCAGCCAGGAGGGCCGCGGCCATGGCCGCGATCGCCGTGCCCTCGTCGGCACCCGCGAGGGCCGCCACCCGGTAGGCGTCGCGGCGGATCCGGGGACGGTCGAGAGGTGCCAGCAGGGCGAAGGGAACGGCCCGCAACAGGAGCCCGGCGGGGCCCGCCTGGGACGAGCCGACCAGGCCCCGGCGGCGGAGGTCGTCAGCGTCGAAGCCACCCACGGTGGCGATCGAGTTGGCCACCTCCAAGAGGTCGCCGGCGGCCGCCGGAGCCTGCGCGGCGTGCTCACCGGCCAGGGCGCCGAGGAATGCGGCCTCGACGCGCGCGCCGTAATCGCTGCTCGGATCGCCGGGGAGCTCGGGAGGCCCCGGGATCTCCCCGACCCCCTCGTCGCCGCTCATGCCCGAACGGTATCCTGTCCAGGCATGGCAACGCTGGACCAGTTCCGCGCCGTCGGGCCACCGCTGGTCAGGGCCGTCGTCAAGGGCGCTGGCCTGGCGCGCCCGGACCGTCACCCGCTGACGCCGGCGGCGGTGAGGGTGGAGAGGACCAGGGCTCGGCGAGGGGCGGAGACCGCGGACCAGACGGCGATCACGGTCTGGCTGGGTGAGGGGCCGCCGCTCCCAGCGCCGGCTCTCCCCCGCTCCCCCTGGAGAGCCGTGGCGGGCCTGGGCGTGACACTGATGGGGGCCGCCGCGGTGGCCGCCGCCTCGACCCTGGCGGCGCAGCGCGAGCAGGAGCGCAGGCTGGCCGCCGCCCGGCCGGTCGCGACGCTGGCGGCTCCCGCGCGCAGCCGGTCCACGTCCGGCACCTGACCCGCCCTGGCGCACCGGCTCGGCGCACTAGCTTCGGAGCCAGCCCAGCAGCTCGAAACCGTGCCGGCGGGCCACGCGGCCCAGCTCGACCAGCGACGCGCCGTCGGTGACCATGATGCCGTGGGAGACCGGGTTCGGCGCCTCACGCCAGGCCCGGAGCACCCGCATCCGAAAGCGATCCGCGGTGGGGAGGCTGGCGGGCAGGGCCAGCACCTCGGCCCGGTCCGGCACCGCCAGCAGGACGTCACCCCCGGACCGCTCCGCGAAGGCGGCGAGGACATCCTCCACCAGCAGCACGCTGCCCTGGAAGAGGATGTCGCTGCCCAGCCGCCAGCCGTCGGCCGGGATGCGCTCCGCCGCCCGGATGCGCCCCGGCAGGGACGAGAAACGGGCCGTGGTGTTGGCGTCGGCGCGGGCGCGCGCGGAGGTCTCGTCGAGGCCCGCGGCGGCCAGGTCGGCGGCCGGCACGCCGCGCATCAGGGAACCGGGCAGGGCCTCCGCGACGAAGGCGACCATGGCGGCGCCGAGGGGGCGGGTGACCAGCTCGGTCGCCCGGTTCAGGCCCTCGAGGTACCGGGTGCCGCGCACGCACCAGACCAGCCGGCTGGGGTGGACCTCGGTGCCGGTCCGAGGGCTGAGCTGCCGTTCGGCGAGCCGCACGTAGTCGGCGATCAGGCTGCCGCTGCGCTCGGGTTCGCGGCTGCAGGCCTGCTGAAGCGGCGCCAGGGGCAGGCTCACCTCGACGCCGGCGCCATGCAGCCGCAGCGCGAAGGCCGGACCATCGATGGCGACCTCCACGCCCCGGTAGCGCGACTGGAGCTGGAGGCGCATCCGCTCGGCGAACGCCTGCCGGTCGGCGAGGTCGGACATGCGCCGAGTTTGCCTCAGCGGGACACGCGACGGGCACCGGGCGATCGCGCCGGGAGGCCCCGGCCCCGGCTTCCATCCGCACAAGCTCTTACTCGCTGGTGACCGCGCGCAGGATGTCGACCCGCGAGGCCCGGATCGCCGGGAAGATGGAGGCGATGATCCCGAAGAGGGCGGCCGCGACCGCGTAGAGGATCAGGTTGTTGCCCGGGACGGCGGTCTGGCTGATCCCGTCGCTGTGCAGCGAGCTGACCAGGGCGATCCCCAACCCGGCGCCGACGGCGAGGCCGAGGACCGCACCCAGCAGGGCGATGATGACGGACTCCCACGCCACCATCTCGCGGGTCTGGCCCCGGGTCATCCCCAGGGCGCGCAGCAGCCCCAGCTCGCGAGTGCGCTCCAGGACACTGAGCGCCAGGGTGTTGACGATGCCCACCACGGCGATGATGATGGCCAGCCCGAGCAGGACGTAGATCAGGTTGAGGAAGGTGTTGAGCCCGGCGCTGATCAGGTTCTTGTACTGGGTCTTGGTGAGGCCGCTCAGCTGCGGGTAGGCCCTCAGGTCGTTGAGCATCGATGCGTCGGCGGCGGAGAGCGAGACGCCCGGGGCGGGATTGAGCGCGACGTCGGAGTCGCGCGCGGTGGTGAGGTGGGGGTTCAGGGTGCCCAGTGAGACCAGGTAACCGCTGATGAGCGCGTCCGGCGTGTAGATGCCGCCGACCGTCATGGGCACCTTGTCCCCGTTGGGAAAGGTCATCGTCACGGCGCTGCCGAGGTGGAGGTTCTCGGTCGCGGCCTCGGTCGAGTCCACGATCGTGGTGTCGCCGGTCCCGATGCTCGCGGCTGAGCCCTGGGTCATGCTGAAGTTGAAGATCCTGCTGACGTTGCTGGTGTCGACGCCGATGACGTTGGTCTCGATGTCGCCGACCAGGACGTCGCTCCCCCTGATCTCGGAGACGTCGGTCAGCCTCTTGTCGGCTCGCAGGGTGGAGGCGACCTCCGGGCTGAACGACCCGCTCCCTTCCGCGATCACCACCAGCTGGGCCTTGACGGTGCCGTCCAGGGCCTGGTTGATGCTCGCCTCGACCGAGTCGGTGATCACCGCGACCGCGGTGACCAGGGCCAGCCCGATCATCAGCGCGGCCGAGGTGAGAGCGGTGCGGCGCGGGTTGCGCCGGGCGTTCTCCCCGGCCAGGCGGCCCGGGGCACCGCGAAAGCGAGCCGGCCAGCCGAGGACCGTGGCCACCGGGCGGACCAGGATCGGGGCCAGCAGCGCCGTCCCCAGGAAGATGCCGAGCACCGACAGCCCGAGCACTGAGAGGTTGGGCCCCGAGGTCGCGGTGGCCGTGAACAGGCTCTCGAGCAACCCGGCCGTGCCCCCCAGGAACAGCAGGAGACCGAAGGCGATCCGGACCCGCGGCAGCCCCTGGAACTCGGGCTGGGCCTCGCGCAGGGCGGCCATAGGCGCGATCCGGGTGGCCCGCCGGGCCGGGAGCGCGGCGGCGATGACGGTGATGATGGTGCCCACCAGCACCGAGGTGATCAGGGCGTCCAGCTGCACGCTGAGCTTGGCGGACGAGCCCACCAGGTGGATGAGCCCGTCCGCGACCAGGATGCCGAGCAGGAAGCCGACCAGCGAGGCGAGCACACCGGTCAGGGCCGCTTCGGTGATGACCTCGGTGAAGACCTGGCCGCGGGTCGCCCCCAGCGCGCGCAGCAGGGCCAGCTCCTGGGTCCGCTGGGCCACCAGGATGCTGAAGGTGTTGGCGATCAGGAAGCTCCCCACGAAGACCGCGACGAAGGCGAACACCAGGAGCGGCGTCCCGATGAACTCGTTGATGTCGGTGACCGCGTTCTGCTCGGTCTCCGAGGCGGCCTGGGCGCCGGTCTGAACCTGGACGCCGGTCCCGCTCAGGGCGGAGGCCACCCGGTCGCGGAGCTGGAGGTCGGTCACCCCGGATTGGGCGCTGACGTCGATGACGTCGAAGGTGTGGTTGGCCTCGAGGAGGCTCTCCGCGGTGGGCAGGGTGAAGATGGCGAAGCCCTCGGTCGCGATGCTCGCCTGCCCGCCGAAGGTGGCGATGCCGCTGATGACGAAGGTCTGGGCGGCGGAGGCCTCGTAGCTCACTTGGATCTGCTGGCCCACGACCAGGTGGCCGTCGGTGGCGGCCCGGGCGTTGATGACCACGTCGTCGGCGGCCCGCGGAGCGGTTCCCGCGGTGAGCTCGAAGCTGGACAGCTGGCTGTCCGAGATCCAGTTGAGGCCGAGCATAGGCGCGTGGCCGGTGGCCCCCACCACCTGCCCGTTCTGGAGCAGCGAGACCCCGGAGCGCTCGACCACCCCGGCCGCGTCGGCCACCCCGGACACCTTCTGGACCCGGGCGAGGACGGACTCGGGGAGGGGCAGGTTCTGGTTGAGCAGGCGCCCGGACGGGGTGGCGGGGGTGGCGCCCTTGACCTGCACGGCCACGCCCCTGTCGACGTTGCTGAGGACGCCCTCGAAGGTGTTGCGGATGGTGTCGGTGAGCACCAGCGTCCCGGCGACGAAGGTCACCCCGAGGATGATGGCGATCGCCGTCAGGGTGAGCCGGAGCTTGTGGCTCAGCAGGCTGCGCAGGCTGACCTTGAACATCAGAGCCTCACCGGCCCCTGCCGCGACGGGCTCGACCCAGCTCCGGACACCGGCTCAGTCGCCCAGGTGACGGACCACCGCGAGGATGGAGTCCGCGGTGGGCGAGCGCATCTCCTGAACGACCCGGCCGTCGGCGAGGAAGATCACGCGATCCGAGTGCGAGGCGGCGAAGGGGTCGTGGGTGACCATGACGATGGTCTGGCCGAGGGTGTCCACGGCCTTGCGCAGGAACTCCAGCAGCTCGCCCCCGGCCTTGGAGTTGAGGTTCCCGGTGGGCTCGTCGGCGAAGATGATCTCGGGCCGGCTCACCAGCGCCCTGGCCGCGGCCACGCGCTGCTGCTGGCCGCCGGAGAGCTCCCCCGGCCGGTGCTTGAGGCGATCGGCGAGGCCGGTCATCTGCACCACCCCCTCGACCACGCCCGGCTCCGGCTTCCGGCCCGCGATGGTGAGCGGCAGGACGATGTTGTCGAGCGCGTTGAGGGTGGGCACCAGGTTGAGCGACTGGAAGATGAAGCCCACCTTCTCGCGACGGAGCAGGGTGAGCTGGCGATCGGTGAGCCGGCCCAGCTCGTATCCGGCGATGAAGGTCTGTCCGCTGGTGAGCCGGTCGAGCCCGGCGAGGCAGTGGAGCAGGGTGGACTTCCCCGAACCCGAGGCCCCCATGATGGCCGTGAACTGGTGCGAGACGAAGTCGGCGCTGATCCCGTCCAGGGCCCGGACCGCGGTCTCACCGCGCCCATACACCTTGACGGCCTCGACCGTCCGCGCGGCGATGGGGACGAGCTCGGGAAGGGGCGGGGCGGGGGGAGGCGGAGGGCCCGGCGCGGTCTGGCTGGCACTCATGGCTTGTCAAGGTACCTTACCATGAGGCCGCTCGTCAAGGCGGCGGAGGGGCGCCTCAGGCGGCCCGGGGCCGCGATCGGACGTAGTCGACGAGCACGTAGTCACCCAGGCGATCGGGGCTGATGAAGAACGCGCGGCCGCGATTGAGCCGGGTCATCTGGTTGACGAAGCGCACCAGCTGGTGGTTGGACTCGAGCATGAAGGTGTTGATGACGATGTTCTCCAGGGTGCAGCGACGCACCTCGGTGAGGGTCTTGGCGAAGGTCTCGGGTAGGGGCGGATAGGAGAAGACGGGTCGCCCGTTCTCGATGTGAGCGGTCGGCTCGCCGTCGCTCACGATGATCACCTGCTTGTTCTCGGCGTGGGTCCGGCCCAGGATGCGGCGGGCCAGCATCAGGGCGTGCTGGAGGTTGGTCCCGTACACGTACTCGTTGACCGAGAGCTGGGAGATCGCCCGAGGCGGGATCTCCCGCGCCAGGTCGCTGAAGCCGACCACGGTGAGGGAGTCGCGCGGGTACTGGCTGCGGATCAGCGAATCGAGGGCCAGCGCCACCTTCTTGGCGGCGTAGAAGTAACCGCGCAGCGGCATCGACCGGCTCATGTCCAGCATCAGCACGGTCGCGCAGCGGGTCAGCGACTCGGTGCGGTGCACGGAGAAGTCCTGGGGGTCGAGTTGCGGCACCCTTCCTGCTCCGGGGCCGGGGGCCGCGTCGCGGCGGAGGGTCGGCCGGCGCAGCCCGAGGCCCGTCTCCTCCGGCCCGGGGCCATCGTCGTCCCGGCCGCCACCCTCGGCCTCCCGGCTCAGCGCGTTCATCACCGTCGCCTGCACGTCGAGGTCGAAGGGGTCTCCGAACTCGTACCGCTTGCTGTCGTCGCCCCGCTCCCCGCCGTGCCCGAGGCGGATCAGGTCGTGCTCGCCGAAGCGATCCCGGCGAAGCCGGCCGAAGAGGTCGCCGAGCGCCTTCTGCCCGATCTTGCGCATCCCCCTCGCGGTGAGCTGCATCCCCTCGGCGCTGCGCTCGATGAGGCCCCGCCCCTCCAGCTCCTCGACCAGCCGGCGCATCCCGGCCAGGCTTCTCGCGGCGTTCTCCCCGAGCATCTCGCGCAGCCGGTCGAGGGCCTGCTCGCCGAGGGGTTCGCCGCGCAGGGCGCCGCGCAACTCGCCCTCCAGCTCCTCCATCGACTGGAGCCGATCCATCAGCCCCATCGCCTCCTCGAGGGAGACCTCCTGGTCACCGAAGAATCCGTAGCGGCTGCCCAGCCGAGCCCGCGGGGAGAGGGACTCGAGGGTTCCCGCCAGCTCGGCGAGGGTCCGCTGCAGCGCGGGGTCGTCGAAGACGGACTCGATCACCGACTCCAGCTCCCGGCGCATCTCCGGAGAGAGGGATTGGAGCAGCGAGTCCATCCGGGCCATCTGGCGCATCAGCTGCTCGACGAACTCCTCGAAGCTCTCCGGAGCGTTGGGGAACATCCGCCCCCAGCGTTGCCGGAACCTCTCGTAGCTGCGCTGCAGCTCGACCTCGGACGCTCCGTCGAGCTTCTGGCGCAGCAGGCGGTTGAGGTCGCCGGCCATCTCTCGGAGCTCGGCCATCTCGGCCCCGGACATGGCCTGCATCGACTGGGTGATCTCCCGGAAGTTGGCGTCGACGACGTTGCGCCGGATCTCGTCGAGCAGCCGCTGGAACTCGGCCTCGGCCCGGCTGTCCATGAACTCGTAGTCGCGCAGACCGCGGATCGCGCCACCGGGATCCGGGGGCAGCCCGTCGAGCTGGCGGCGTCGCTCGGCGGCGACCCGCTCGAGCAGCCGGCGGCTGTCGTCGGGCGCCCGATCCAGACGGTCCTGGATGCCGCGCCGCTCCTGGGAGATCACCCGGTCGAGCTTCTCCCGCATGTCCTCGAAGACCGAGTCCAGGTTGAATCTCTCCAGCTGCTCCTGACGTCGCCGCTGCATCTGCTCGAGCATCTCGTCCATGCCGGTCAGCCGCTTGCCGCGGGCGTCCCGCCATCCCTTCTCCATCAGCCGCCGGAGCGCGGCCTCGAAGTCCCAGCCGTGGAACACGTCCTCGCTGAGGCGGCCGAAGAGCTCCTCCAGGTCCGGTCCGAGGGGCTCCTGGGTGCCGTCCCAGGCGGAGAAGCGATGTCCGGGCGCGGCCATCCCGCTCGCCCTCAGGCGCCGTACACGGCGGTGCCCTCGAGAGCGGTCTTGTTCAACCGCTTGCCGAGGTGCAGCCCTTCGAGGAGGAACTCCAGCACCGCCACCGTCGAAGCGGGCGTGTCCGGCTCGTCGAGCTTCTGGCGCGCGCGATCCAGCCCGGGCAGCTCGTCGACCGCCTGGCGGTAGCTCGCGGTGGTCAGCAGCGGCCCCACCTCGACGGTGAAGCCTCCCTGATCGAAGCGCTGCACCAGGTCGGCGAGCTCCTGGGCGCTGAAGTGCCGGCGGAACACGTTGCTGCAGGCGCTGCGGACGACCTTGTCCAGAACCTGGTCATCGTCGGTGCCGTCCCAGGTGTCGAGCTCGACCTTCCCGGCCGTCGACGGGGTCACCGCGGCCAGGTCGCTGATCCGCACCACTGCCTCCTTCTCCCCGGTGATCAGCGCCCGGCGCAGCGCGCTGCTGGTCAGGCTCTCGTAGTTGGCCGTGGTCACCCGCACCGACACGCCGCTGCGCTGGTTGATCTGCGGATGCCGCCGGGCCAGGTGGGTGATCTCGACCGCGATCTCCTTCATATGCTGGGGGATGTGGACGGGGACGGGCATGTCGTCGAAGACCACCCGCTCCTGCTCGGCGATGGCGATCTCGTCATCGACGCTGCGCGGGTAGTGGGTGCGCACCTGAGCCCCGAAGCGGTCCTTGAGCGGGGTGATGATCCGGCCCCGGTTGGTATAGTCCTCGGGGTTGGCGGTGGCGACCACGAAGACGTCGAGAGGGAGGCGGATCCGGAAACCCCGGATCTGCACATCGCGCTCCTCGATGATGTTGAGCAGGCCGACCTGGATGCGCTCGGCGAGGTCGGGCAGCTCGTTGATCGCGAAGATGCCCCGGTTGGTGCGCGGCACCAGCCCGTAATGGATCACCAGCTCGTCGGAGAGGTAGCGCCCCTCCGCGACCCGGATGGGGTCGACCTCGCCGATCAGGTCGGCGATCGAGGTGTCGGGGGTGGCCAGCTTCTCGCCATAGCGGTCCTCGGCCCCCAGCCAGGCGATCGGCGTCTCGTCACCGCGCTCCGCCACCAGGTCGCGGCAGCGGCGGCAGATGGGGGCGTAGGGGTTGTCGTTGATCTCGCAACCCGCGATGGCCGGGACGGCCTCGTCGAGCAGGGAGGTGAGCGAGCGGACCAGCCGGGACTTGGCCTGACCACGCTCACCCAGGAGGACGATGTCCTGGCCGGCCAGGAGCGCGTTCTCCAGCTGCGGGATCACCGAGTCCTCGTAGCCGACGATGCCCGGGAACAGCCTCTCCCGGGCCTGGAGCTTCCGGATCAGGTTGCGGCGAAGCTCGGCCTTGATCGGCTGGACGCGGTACTCGGCACGGCGAAGCTCGCCGATGGTGTGGGCTGCCATCACGGGGACTCCAGCGTACACCCCGGGGTGGCGCCGCTCGCCGCCGGCTTCGGCGACTACGCTTCCCTGGATGAGGACCGAGCTCCACCGGCCGCTGGCCTGGTCGGGGCTCGCCGCCCTGCTGGTGCTCAGCGGTGTGACCGTCCCCTCCGTCTCCGCAGTCACCCCCACCCCCGCAGCCTCGTCGGCCGCGGTCACCGGGCCGTCGACCAACCCGCCGGGGCTGGAGGCGGCCACCTGCGGCGGGGGCGCTCCGAGCGGGGCCCGGTGCGACACGCTGTGGGTGCCCCTCGACTACGCCGACCCATCACGGGGAACCATCGCCACCTCGGTCATCGTGATCCCGGCCAAGGATCCGGCCGAACGCATCGGCTCCCTGCTGGTCAACCCGGGAGGGCCCGGCGAATCCGGCGTCCAGTTCGTCGAGGGGGCGTACCCGCTCTTCGCGACCCTCAACCAGCGCTTCGACATCGTGGGCTTCGATCCGCGGGGGACCACCGGGACGGACGCCGTCGTCTGCGAGGGCACCGACGGGCTGGATCACGAGGTCGGGCTCGATCCCCTGGTGGCGGGCTCCCCCGCCGGGGAGGCCGACCTGGTGGCCACCACCCTGGCCTTCGACGAATCCTGCCGGCTCCACAGCGGCTGGCTACTCCCCTACGTCGGCACCGCCAATGCCGCCCGTGACATGGACGCCCTCCGCGCGGCCCTCGGCGACTCACGGCTCACCTATCTCGGCTTCTCCTACGGGACGGCGCTCGGCGCCACCTACGCCGCCCTCTTCCCCACCGAGATCCGGGCCATGGTCCTGGACGGCGACCTCGACCCGTCGCTGAGCTTCCTGGAGCAGTCGATCCAGCAGGGGGCGAGCTTCGAGGCCAGCTATGACGAGTTCGTGAGCCAGTGCCAGGCGATGACCGCCTGCCCGCTGGGGACAGACCCCGGCGCGACCATCACCAGCCTGCTGGAGCGGCTCACGGCCCACCCGATCGAGGAGGCGGACGGCAGGACGGTGGGGGCGGGCACGGCCATCGGAGGCCTGGTCGCCGCCATGTACGACCCGAGCTCGTGGACCACCTTCTACACGGATCTCGCCTCGGCCGCCGATGGCTTCGTGCAACCCCTGCAGGAGGCGGTGGACAGCTACGCGGGCCGAGGCCCCCAGGGGTACAGCCCCAGCCTCGCGGCCAACGCGGCGATCAACTGCGCCGACCACAGCGTGCCGCTGGACCTTGCCACCTACGACGCCGAGGCGCTCTCGATTCAGGCCGGTGAGCCACACTTCGGTCAGGACGAGGTCTACTCGGCGCTCACCTGTGCCTACTGGCCGGTGCGCGGGCCGCCACCCGCCCCGCTCGACGTCACGGCCGCCCCGCCGATCCTCCTGGTCGGGGCCACCCATGACCCGGCCACGCCCTACGCCTGGTCGGTCTCCCTGCAGAAGCAGATCGCGGGCTCGGTGCTGCTCACCCGCGACGGGTACGGCCACACGTCCTATGGATTCAGCACCTGCGTTCAGGACGCCGTCAACGCGTACCTGGTGAACCTCACCCTCCCGGCCACGGGCGCCACCTGTGCCAGCTGAGACGGTCCTCAACCCCCCATCTGGGGTGATTGCGCCGCTGAAGAGGAGGGTGATACGATCAGGCGCGTCTAACGATGCGGATCGCGGCGGGTGGGCGCCATCCGTCCAGAGATCGAGAGGTTGCGGGGGAGGCAGCTCTCGTCCGCGAATGAGATCGCCGCAGGGGGAGACCTGAATGCCACGCTGGCACACCACCACCCGAGGTAGCCAGGACCTGCTCGCCACGGCGCTGCCGCAGATGGCCCTCGAGCAGCCGCTCACAGCGCTCAATGCGATGCAGCTGAGCAGCCGCCTGCTCGGGGCGCCCCAGACGGCCCGCGAGGTGGAGGACGAGGACTCCGGCGAGACCCGTTACCAGCTGCTGCGCCAGCAGGTCCACTCCCGGCTCGTGGATGACACCGCCTACCTCGCCGAGACCGACGACGCCGCAGTGCGCGAGCGGCTGGCGGAGCTCGTCAACCAGACCGCCATCGAGCTGGGCTGGCCGCTGAACCTCGAGGAGGGGTTCGAGACCGTCACCCGCATCCACAACGAGCTGCTCGGCTTCGGCCCTCTGGAGCGGCTGCTGGCCGACCCCAGCATCACCGAGATCATGGTCAACGGCCCCCAGGAGATCTGGATCGAGCGGGGCGGGCGGCTCTCGCTCACGCCGTACCGCTTCGAGACCGTCGACCAGCTGATGCAGGTGATCGACCGCATGGTCAGCCGGGTGGGCCGGCGCATCGACGAGAGCTCGCCGATGGTCGACGCCCGCCTGGAGGACGGCTCGCGCATCCATGTCGTGATCCCGCCGGTCTCGCTCAAGGGCCCGACCCTCACCGTCCGTCGGTTCACCCAGACCGGCCTGGAGGTCGACGACCTGGTCAGGCACGGCACCGCGACCGCCGAGATGATGGGCTTCCTGCGCGCCTGTGTCAGGGCGCGGCTCAACGTGCTGGTGAGCGGAGGGACGGGGGCCGGCAAGACGACCACCCTCAACGTGATCTCCGGCTTCATCCCCAACGACGAGCGGATCATCACCATCGAGGACGCCGCCGAGCTGAAGCTCAGGCAGCGGCACGTGCTGAGCCTCGAGACCCGCCCCGCCAACGTCGAGGGACGCGGCCAGATCGTGGTGCGCGACCTGGTGATCAGCTCGCTCCGGATGCGCCCCGACCGGCTGGTCGTCGGCGAGTGCCGCGGCGGCGAGGCCCTCGACATGCTCCAGGCGATGTCGACCGGCCACGACGGCTCGCTCACCACCCTGCACGCCAGCTCCACCCACGAGGCGATCTCGCGGCTCGAGACCATGGTGCTGATGGCGGGCACCGAGCTGCCGACCGCGGCCATCCGCGGTCAGATCGGCTCCGCCATCGACCTCATCGTCCAGCAGGGCCGGCTGCGCGACGGCAGCCGGCGCATCCTGAGCATCTCCGAGGTCATCGGGGTGGAGAACGGCGAGGTCCAGATCCAGGAGCTGTTCCGCTTCGAGCAGAGCGGAGTGGACGCCGAGGGGCGGGTGCTCGGCCAGCACGTCCCCTGTGGCCGCGTGCCCCGGCGCACCGCCGACATCCTCGCCGCTGGCGAGGACCTCGACATGCACATCTTCGTCGCCCCCGACCGCCCGTCCGGCCCCGACCATCCCCGCCGGCGCCTCGCCGACTGGGTCCCCGAGACGGGTACGGCTCCGCTGCCGCTGGCGGCCGCGGACCGGCGCCGGCGCTCCGACTGGCTCCCCGAGGGCGCGCCCCGGATGGCGCTGACCCGCAAGCGCAAGGCGAGCTGAGGGGCTCCGGCCGCCCCCTCAGGCGGGGACGTCCAGGGTCTCGTCCACCGGCGCGGGTCGGTCGACGCGTGCCGGCCTCAGGTCGCGAATCCGCGCCCGGACCCTGACCTGGCCCTGCCAGCTGTCCAGCTCCAGGGCGAAGCAGACGTCGATCCGCCGCCCGCGGGGCAGATGCGCGGCCAGCCCGGGCTTGCCGAAGGCGATCGCCTCGACCAGCCCGCGCCCCCCGTCGCGGAGCGACACCTTGAGGTGCTGGCCCTCACTGCCGAAGGTCTGGGTGCTGACCACCTCACAGCCGCGGATGGCGAGCAGCGGCTTGGGGTTGCCGATCCCGCAGGGCTCGACCATCTCCAGCTGGCCGCAGAGCTCCGGGGTGGCGTCGAGGCAGGCGATCTCGCTGTCGACGTGGAAGACCCGCTCGCGCCGGCGGTCGCCGGCCTGTTCGGCGCAGGCCGCGGAGACCAGCTCGCGGAAGCCCTCCAGGTCCTCCGCCCGTAGGCTGAACCCGGCCGCCGCGGCGTGCCCGCCGTAGCGGATGAGGGTGGGAGCGGCACGGTCGAGGGCGCGCACGATGTGGACGCCGGACACCGATCGTCCCGACCCCTTCGCCTCACCGGGATCCAGGCAGACCACGAAGGCGGGGACGGCGTAGCGCTCCATCAGCTTGCCGGCGACCAGCCCCACGATGCCCATCGGCCACCCCGGGTCGCCGACCACGATCGCCGGGGCGTCATCCGGGACCTCGGCGACCCGCTCCTCGGCCTGCTCCAGGGCGGTGGCGACCGCGGCCTGGCGGCTCCGGTTCTGCTCGTCGAGACGGCGGGCCATCTCGGCGCACTCCTCCGGGGCATCGCTGAGGCAGAGGTCGAGGGCGAGCTTGGCGTCCTCCATCCGGCCGGCCGCGTTGATCCGGGGGGCGATGCCGAAGGCGATGTCGGCGGCGCCGAGGGGGGCGGAGACGTCGGCGGCCTGGGCGAGGGCTCGCAGCCCGGCCAGCTCCAGCACCCGTCCCAGGCCCCGGCGGACGATGGTCCGGTTCTCCCCCTGGAGCGGCATCATGTCGGCGATCGTGCCCAGGGCCGCCAGGCCGATCATCGCCTCGGCCTGACCGGCGGGGACGATCCCCTCGGCCTCGAGGGCGCAGAGCAGCTTCCAGGCCACCCCGGCGCCGGCCAGCCCGTCGAAGCCGTAGGTGTCGCCCGGCTGCTTGGGGTTGATCAGCGCGTCCGCGGGCGCCAGGCGGGGGAGGCTCCCGTCGGGAGCGAGCGGGAGGTGGTGGTCGGTCACCACCAGCGCCATACCGGGAGGCCGGTTGGCCGCGGCCTCGACCGAGCTGGTCCCGCAGTCGACGGTCACCACGCACTGAACCCCGCGAGAGGCCAGCTCCTCGAGGGCGGCGGCGTGGAGCCCGTAGCCCTCGGTCATCCGGTTGGGAATGTAGGGGAGCACGTCGGCACCGCCGGCCCGGAGGGCCCGGGTCAGCATCGCGCAGGCGGTGACCCCGTCGGCGTCGTAGTCCCCGTAGACGGCGATGCGGCGGCCCTCGGTCACCGCCACCCCGAGGGTGATCACGGCGTCCGCCATCCCCTCGAGGCCGAAGGGGTCGAGCAGCTCCATCCCTCCGCCGATGAACGCGCCGCAGCTGCCCGCGTCCACGCCTCGACCGGCCAGGATCCGCCCCAGGATGGGGGGCTGCCCGGCGAGGGGCAGGGCGTCGCTGATCTCCCAGCGGCGGGGTGCGGGCTTCATGGGCTGGATGATTCTCGCACGGATGTTCGCAGGCAGTGTAGCGCCTGCGGGCTCTCGCGGCAACCCGGCGGCCCGCCGGTGTGGGCGTTCTGAGAGAACGTCCGCCCTAAGAGTTCTGTGACTTTGTCCTCCCATGGAGGATTCGGTCACTTTGAGCCACACCGAGCAGCAGCGCCTTCTGGTCCTCAACGACCTGGAGGCGGGGATCGTGATCGCAGCGGAGGCAGCCGAGCTCCTTGGCGTCTCCGTCCGCCAGGTGCGGCGGTTGCGGGCCGCGTACCGGGAGCGGGGAGCGGCGGCCCTGGCCCACGGCAATCGCGGGCGGCGACCGGCCCACGCCCTCGATCCGGCGGTGGCGGCCCGGGTCGTGGAGCTGGCCACCAGCACCTACGCCGGCTTCAACCGGCAGCACCTCACCGAGATGCTCGCCGAGCACCACGGCATCGTCCTCTCCCGCCCCACCGTGCACCGCATCCTGTCGGCCGCCGGGGTCGCCAGCGTTCGCCACCGGCGGCCAGCCCGGCACCGGCAACGGCGGGACCGCTATCCCCGGGAGGGCATGCTGCTCCAGGTCGATGGCAGCCGTCACGATTGGCTGGAGGGTCGGGGACCCCACCTCACCCTGATCGGCGGCATCGACGACGCCACCGGCCTGGTCCCCTGGGCCTGCTTCCGGGAGCAGGAGGATGCTCAGGGCTACTTCCAGCTGTTCCGGGAGGTGGTGCGCCGCCGGGGCATCCCGATGGCCGTGTACAGCGACCAGCACTCGATCTTCTACTCGACCAGGAAGACCCCCACCCTGGAGGAGCAACTCACCGGTCGCCGCACTCCCACCCAGGTCGGCCGCCTCCTCGAGGAGTTGGGAGCGCGCTGGATCCGAGCCCGCTCGCCTCAGGCCAAGGGCCGGGTGGAACGCCTCTGGGGCACCTTCCAGGACCGTCTCACCAGCGAACTCCGTCTCGCCGGTGCCTCCACCCAGGAGCAGGCCAGCGTGGTCCTCGAGCGCTACCTCTCCCGGCACAACCGCCGCTTCACCGTCCCCCCTGCCGATCCCACCCCCGCCTGGCTGCCCTGGCCGAGGGGACGGTCTCCCCAGGAGGTCTTCTGCTTCAAGTACCAGCGCCTCGTCGCCAATGACAACACCGTCCGGCTCGGCGCCGTGGTCATGGACATCCCGCCCAACCGTCAGCGGATCAGCTACGCCCGCTGCCGCGTCGACGTCCACCAGCGCTTCGACGGCACCCTCCACGTCTTCCACAACGGCATCCAGCTCGTCTCCGCCTCTCCACCCCCCTTTCGCCTTCGCAACACCCGAAGCCCACGGGCCGGCTCCGGCCCCTCCGTTCTGGAGTGGCCGCCGGTTTCCGCACAGCGCCCTCCTTCTGCCTCTTCCGGCCTACCCTGGAAGCCCCCCGCCAACCACCCATGGCGCCGGTGAACCGGCCAAAATCACGGAACTGTTAGCCGGACAGAGTCACTGAACTCCGACACCCGGCGGCCCGCCGGCACCGGCTCAGAGGGCGAACTGGGGTGGGCATATACTCGGCTGCACGCCGCGAGCCCGCCGGGTATGCGGGCGCTCAAGGAGGTCGCGCACCCCGATGGCCCCGGAGACGCCCACCACCGCACCCGCGCTGGCGCCCTTCACGAGCATCAGCGCCAAGGCTTACGAGCACCCCGCCGACCGTGCCGCGACCGCGGTCCTGCACCGCCTCCCCTTCTTCGACCCCCTGGTCAAGAAGCTGCTCGAGCTCACCATCGAGCGCCGGATGATGCAGCTGCTGCTGGGCAACAGCGTCCGTCTCGGGGAAGCCCAGCTGCCCCGGATCTGGAGCGCGCATCGCGCGGCGTACACCACCCTCGACATCGCCAGCGTGCCGACTCTGCACATCATCCAGACCCCGGTCGCCAACGCGGTGACCATCGGAGCCCAGCGACCCACCGTGCTGCTCCAGTCCGGCATCGTCCCGATGCTCGACGAGACCGAGCTGAGGGCGGTGCTGGCCCACGAGGCCGGCCACGTCCTCTCCGAGCACGTGCGCTACCGGACCACCCTGGAGCTGCTGCTCAGGTTCACCCTGCCCCGCATGCCGCTGATGGGACGGGTTCCCCTTCAGGCCCTGATCGCCGCGCTGCTCGCCTGGTATCGCGCCGCCGAGCTGAGCTGCGACCGCGCCGCCGCGATCGCCCTGCGTGACCCGCTCCCGACCTGCCGGGCGCTGATGAAGCTGGCGGGCGGCGGGGCCGAGGGGCTCAGCCTGGACGCCTTCATCCAGCAGGCCGACGAGTACGTGGAATGGGACGACCTCTTCGACCGGCACCAGCGGCTGGGCAGCGAGCTGGGCTCGACCCACCCCTTCCCGGTGCGCCGCGTCTACGAGCTGACCCGCTGGGTGAAGAGCGGCGAGTACGACCGGATCATGGCCGGCGACTACGTGCGGCGCGGCGAGGAGCCGCCTCCGTCCGCTGAGTTCCGCAAGGCGGTGGATCACTACACCGAGCGCTTCCGCGAGTTCCTGGAGCGGAGTGCGGGCAGCCTCGACAAGATGTCGAAGCAGTTCACCCGGTGGTTGGAGTCGTTCACCAACCACCCCGACGGGGACGACGAGGGCTGATCGGGGTGGCCCGGGTGCGGCGGGCCTCCCTCGGGCCCCCGGATTATCGCGGCGGCGATGGCCGGTGATGTGAGCGAACCCTGTGCGATGTGGAACTGTTGTGGAGCTGCTCTCACTCTCACTCGGACCAACCGTTCACGCATGCCAATCGACGGCCGATCCGTTCGAGTCGAGGCTGAGAGCACGGGACCGCCCGGGGGAAGACACCGAGCGGTCAGGGTATCGCGGGTGTGGGAGACGGAAACGGCGATGACGGCTCAGCCGCCAGCCCGGTGCATCAGCTGCATCACCACCTGGCCGGCAGCGCCACCGGGATAGCCAACAGCCCAGCAGCCGCCGGCGTTCACGCAGGTCACGGCCTGGAGTTGAGTGTCCGAGTTGCCGGAGAGATTGGGGCTGGGGGCGATGCTCCAGCCGCTGCCCTGATCCTCCTCGACCAATGTCTCGAGGAGGCCCGTGGCGGGTCCGGCCCTGAACCAGCCCACCGCCCAGCAGTCGCCGGCATCGTCACAGCTCACGGAATTGAGCTGGGGGCTCGAGCCGTCGGCGGGATTGGGGCTGGCGACGACGCTCCAGCCGCTGCCCTGATACTGCTCGATCAAGGTCTTGGTGCTGCTGGTGGCGGTCAGGGAAACGCCGGCCGCCCAGCAGTCGCCTGCACCGGCGCAGGTCACGGCCTGAAGCACAGCGTTCTCGCCGGCGGAGACATTGGGGCCGAAGGCGCTCCAGCCGTTGGCACCGAGGTGCTCGATGAGAGCGCCCGTAGTGGACCCGCCGACAGCCCAGCAGTCGTCGGCGCTCACGCAGGTGACGGCGTAGAGCGCGCCATCCACGCCGCTCGAAGTCGTCGGGCTGGAGGGGATGCTCCAACTGCTGCCCTGAAAATGCTCGATCAGCACACCCTGCGCGGACTGGCCGACAGCCCAGCAGTCATCGGCGCTGACGCAGGTCACGCCGGACAGGCGGGTATCGGTGACGCCGGAGGGACTGGGGACCGAGAAGATGCTCCAGCCGCCGCCTGCATAGTGCTCGATCAGCGCTTGGCCGATACCATCGGAGGCGTCGATGGAGTAGCCGACGGCCCAGCAGTCGCTGGCACTGACACAGGCAAGGCCCCGAAGCGCGTTGCTCCGGCTGGCGGAGGGATTGGGACTGGCGACCACGGTCCAACCGGTGCCTGAGTTCTGCTCGATCAACGGTTGCGTATTGCCATTCTGACCATACGAGTAGCCGGCGGCCCAGCAGTCGCCCGGGCTGACACAGGTGACGGCGGAGAGCCCACTGCTCCCGCTGGGTGAATTCGAGGTGGAGACCATGGTCCAATGAGCGGAGGCGCCGCCGATCGACGAGCGACCGAAGTGCATGACCAGCGACAGGCACACGACTGCCGCGATCGCTGTGAACATGAGACCGGCTGCTGCGAGCCGGGCCATGGAGATCGACCTCCTCCGACGCGGCGCCAGGATCGACCTCATGACGGCGCCCTCGATGTCACGCGGTGGGGGCTCCCGGTGCATCCGGTCCAGATACGCACGCGTCACCCGCACCACGTCGTCGTCGGAGATGCTGGGATCAGGCATCGGCGAGCTCCTTCCTCAACTTGGCGACAGCCCGTCCGAGGTGGCTGCGAGCCGTTCCAGGCCGGCAACCGAGAATCGCAGCACACTCGTCCACCGTGAACCCACGGTGGAGATGGAGGGCGACCATCGCCCGCTGTGACGGCGAGAGGGAGCCAACGACCCGATGCACGTCGAGAAGCCGGCCCTCGAACTCCACAGGAACAGGCCCGGATGCGGAAGACCACCGATCGGACGACCAGAGGATCCGCCGGCTGAGGAGGTGCCGCTGGTGGATGCAGCGACGGACACAGATGCGGGTCAGCCAGGCCGTTTGTTTAGCGGGGTCCCGCAGCGACGACCAGTGCTGCCAGGCTGAGAGCAGCGTCTCCTGGACGGCATCCGCAGCCTCGTCACGGTCGGCGACGATGACCAGAGCCAGCCCGTACAGCCGAGCGGTCTCCGGCAGGACCACGGATCTCTCGAAGGCGGCCTCACGGTCCTGGTCGCTCGCGGAGCTCCTCGTCACAGCGACAGGGGTCATACCGGAAGAGAGGGGACGGGCGGGCGCTTCTCTTACCTTCAGCGCCCGCGCGCCCCGGGTTGACCGCGGCGCCGAGTAGGGCGAGGGCGGTCTCCCGCGTCCGCCCACCCAGGGTCCGGGAGGAAGAGCCTCGGCCGAGCTGGTATCACCCCGTGGCTACCATGCGGCGGCCTACAGAACTCCCGGCTCGGCATCATCACTCAGCTCCTGCGCCGGATACCCCGGGCGGATGAGCCAGAGCTGCGCCGGGTCCGCGGATTCACCGCTCTCCCGGTAGGCCCCCGTCGTGAAGGCGATGGCATCTCCGTTGGGCTGGTCCTGCGCGGTGACCGTCGGGACCACAGCCGGGTCACCGGTGGCGGGCTGGCCGCGCCAGAGGACGGCGCCGGTCTGCCAGTCGACGGCCTCCGCGTAGTAGGTGTCCGGCGGCGAGAGGATCGCCTCGATGACCACGTGCCCATTCCAGGAGATGGCCAGCGGTTCGCCCTGGAGCTGGGCCACCTGTGCGCCCGTGGCGATGTCGGCGACCGCGCCTCCGGACTGATCGCCGCAGGCTGCGTAGGTGGCCGCTGGAGAGATCGCCTGAGGTGCATTGGAACCAGCCGCCGCCAAGTCCCCGGTCTCCTGCCAGATGATCGCACCATCGCTGAGGCGAATTTCCATCGCGGACTGCACGCCTCCCAGCAAGCTGGAGACGAGCAGAGCGAAGTTCGCGCTGAAATCGCAGTCGATCACAGAGGTCGGGCCGTGGGTGTCGGTGGGGACGCCGACGCCGTGCACCCGGCGGCTTGTGGCCCCCGGTCCGACCAGATAGAGATTGCCTTGTGCAACCAGGCACTTGTGGACATCGTCCCCGGCCCAGGTGCCCCCAGAGAGAGAGGCTGGAAGGCTCTCGACCCGCTGGCCGAACCGATTCAACACGACGCTGCCGTCAGACGTGGCCACCTCGACTCGGGAGCCGTCCGGGGACTGCTCCACCGTGCAACATTCGAGTGGCACCGAGGCGGTGCCATGGCCAGTCACCTGGCCCGCCCAATCGAAGACTGACATCGCCACCGGTGATGTTGTCGGCACCGAGAAGAAGCTCGTCTCCGTCGCGACTGCCGTTGGCGCGGTGCTCGGCGCGGGGCTCGCCGCGGCTCCGGTCGCAGCGGTTTCCGTCGGCGTTGCGGCGGAGGTCCTCACAGTGGGTGTGCCGGCGCTGCAGCCTGTCGCGGTCACGAGCAGGGCGGCTGAAAGAAGGACGCGGGCAGCCGCAGCGCGCACCCCGTCAGTGTAGCCTCGGACCGAGGTGGGTGTCGCACGCTGCACCCGTCCGCCCGAACCGATTGCGCAGGCTTGGAGCCGGACTCCTCATCTTGTCCGCGAGCGTGACATGGTCACGCCGCGGGTGGTCTCGAAGAAACGGAACGCTGATCCCGCGCGACGACCGGGTGGGTGCTCAGCCGGTGGCCATCAGCTGACGCAGCACCATCTGCAGGATGCCTCCGTGGCGGTAGTAGTCGGCGTCGGTTTCGGAGTCGAGGCGGACGGTGACCTCGAAGCGCAGCTCCTCGCCACCCTCGCGGCGGGCAAGCACGGTCAGCTTGCCTCCGGGCCGCACGCCGGCGAGGCCGGTGATCGTGAAGGTCTCCCGGCCGTCAAGACCCAGGCTCTCGGCGCTCTCCTCCTCCCCGAACTGAAGCGGCAGGATGCCCATCCCCACCAGGTTGCTGCGGTGGATCCGCTCGAAGGACTGGGCGATCACCGCCCGCACCCCCTGCAGCGCCGGCCCCTTGGCGGCCCAGTCGCGGGAGGACCCGGAGCCGTACTCCCTGCCGGCGACCACGATGAGCGGCGTCCCCTCGGCCGCGTAGCGCACGGCGGCGTCGTAGATGCTCATCACCTCGCCGGAGCCGAGGTGGGTGGTGAAGCCGCCCTCGCGCCCCCCGGCGAGCTGGTTGCGGAGCCGGATGTTGGCGAAAGTGCCCCGGACCATGACCTCGTGATTGCCCCGCCGGGCGCCGTAGGTGTTGAAATCGCGAAGCTCGACCCCGTGCTCCCGCAGGTATGCCGCCGCCGGCGAGGCGGGGGCGATGCTCCCCGCCGGGGAGATGTGGTCGGTGGTGATCGAATCGCCGAGCAGGGCGAGGACCCGGGCATCCCGGATGTCCCGGGGCGGCCGCGGCCCGCCCTCCATGGCCCCGAAGAAGTCCGGCTCGCGCACGTAGGTCGAGTCCGGATCCCACACGAACATGGCGCCCGCCGGCGACGGCAGCTCTCGCCAGTGCTCGTCGCCCTCGAAGATGCGCGAGTACTCGCGGCCGAAGAGGTCGCTGCCCACCCCGCGCGCAACCGCGGCGGCGATCTCCTCGGAGCTCGGCCAGAGCTCCCGCAGGAAGACGGGGCGGCCGTCGGACCCGGTGCCCACCGGCTCGCCGGTCAGGTCGACCTCGACCGTGCCGGCAAGGGCGAAGGCGACCACCAGCGGCGGCGAGGCGAGGTAGGACGCCCTCACCTGGGGGTGGATGCGCCCCTCGAAGTTCCGGTTGCCGCTGAGCACCGCGCAGACCGCTAGGTCGCGGCTCTCCACGTCCGCGGCCACCTCGGCGGGCAGCGGACCGCTGTTGCCGATGCACGTGGTGCAGCCGTAGCCGACCAGGTTGAAGCCGAGCCGGTCCAGGGGCTCGAGCAGGCCGGCGCGCTCCAGGTAATCGGTGACCACCCGGGATCCCGGGGCCAGGCTGGTCTTGACGTAGTCGGGTGGCCTGAGCCCTCGCTCCACCGCCCTCTGGGCGAGCAGCCCGGCGGCGACCATCACCGAGGGATTGGAGGTGTTGGTGCAGGAGGTGATCGCGGCGATGACCACCGACCCGTTGTCGAGCCGGCGAGGAGCGGCTCCAGGGCGGGGCGCCCCCTCGGCGACGTGGCCGCCGGTGTCGGGGTTGCCGGCCGCCCGGGCAGGGTTGCCCCCCTCCCCCACCAGGCGCGCCGGCTCGTCCTTCCCGGCCACGGTGGCATCCGCCCCGCCGTGGACGGCCTCGAAGGATCGGCGCACCTGGGCCAGGGGGACGCGGTCCTGGGGTCGTCGCGGGCCTGCCACCGACGGCTCGACCGAGGCCAGATCGAGCTCGAGCAGCTCGGTGAACACGGGGACGGGGGACTCGTCGGTGCGGAAGAGTCCCTGCTCCCGGCAGTAGCGCTCCACCAGCTCCACGTGCGCTGGGTCCCGACCGGTCTCGCGCAGGTAGCGCAGGGTCTGGTCGTCGACCGGGAAGAGGGAGGCGGTGGCTCCGAACTCCGGCGACATGTTGGAAAGGGTCGCCCGATCGGGGACCGGCATCGAGGAGAGCCCGCTGCCGCAGAACTCGACGAACTTGTTGACCACGCCGTGGCGGCGCAGCTTCTCGGTGAGCGTCAGCACCAGGTCGGTCGCGGTGGTGCCGGCCGGCAGGGCATTGTGAAAGCGCACCCCGACCACCACCGGGGTGAGCAGGAAGAGCGGCTGGCCGAGCATGCAGGCCTCGGCCTCGATGCCTCCGACCCCCCAGCCGAGGACGCCGACGCCGTTGACCATGGGGGTGTGGGAGTCGGTCCCGACCACGGTGTCGGGAAGGGCGGTGCGGACCCCGTCGACCTCCCGGACGGTCACCGTCTCGGCCAGGTACTCCAGGTTCACCTGGTGGACGATGCCCATCCCGGGCGGCACCACGCGGAAGCCGTGGAACGCCTGCTGAGCCCAGCGGAGCAGGGCGTAGCGCTCGTGGTTGCGCTCGTACTCGCGCTCGATGTTGCGTCCATAGGCGTCGGGGCTGCCGAAGGCGTCGACCTGCACCGAGTGGTCGACGACCAGGTCGACCGGGACCAGCGGGTCGATGCGGCCGGGGTCGCCCCCGCGGCGCTGCACGGCGCTCCGCATCGCGGCCAGGTCGACGACCGCGGGGACACCGGTGAAGTCCTGGAGCAGCACCCGGGCCGGGACGAAGGCCCGCTCGCGGTCGTGCTCGGCAGGCCGGCCGTCCCAGCCCGCGAGGGCGGCCACGTCGTCATCGGTCACGAAGCGGTCGCCGACGTGACGAAGCAGGTTCTCCAGCAGGATCCTGACGGTCATCGGCAGCCGCGAGACGTCTCCGACGCCGCGCTGCGCGAGGGCGTCCAGGCGGTAGTAGGCCACTCCGCCGGGGAGCTCCGAGCGGGTCCCGAAGCGATCCTCCGCCATGGTCATCTCACCTCCACTCAGGCCGCTGCCGGCGAGCATCGTCCCACGCGCCGCGGTCGGCCCGGCAGTGGCGTGGGCCACCGGTGCCGTCCCCGATGTAATTATATAGGCTAACTATCGAGTTGGGTGGAGGCGGACGGTCGACCCTTCCCCCTCGCGGCGCAGTCCCGGCCGGGTCCGATGCGGGCTGCCCGAGGCGGATTCATGTCATCCACCATAGCCTTGGGGTCCGCTCCGGCAGATGAGTGCATCGCGAGAGTTGGATGAGAGCTCGGGCCCAGCCCTCGTGGCCGTCCACGACCCGCAGAGGACGCGGGCCGAATCCCCTATGCGGCCGCGCTGGCGCAGAAGGCGTCGTAGGCGGCCTTCAGCGCCGGGTAGCGCAGGAAGATGATGTGGGCGTACTCCTGGGTCAGGGGGTGCGGCGCGCGCAGCAGGTGCATCCCGACCTCGGCGGGGAGCCGATCCGCCTTTCGCCAGTTGCACCGCTTGCAGGCGAGCACCACGTTGTCCCAGCTGTCCGGGGCGCCGCCGCGCGAGACGGGGATCACGTGATCGACGGTCAGCTCGGCGGGCACGGTGACGATCCCGCAGTACTGACACGTGTTGTCGTCGCGGAGGAGCAGATTGCGCCGGTTGGGTCGGAGGACGCGGCGGGGAACATGAATGTTGCGCAGCAGGCGGACGATGACGACATCCTCCGGGATCCGGCGGTCCTGGAGGGCGGCGACCGCGCGCACCTCCGCGTCGGTGTCGAGGAAGGCCACCCGCTCCTTGCTCAGCAGCACGACCAGCCTCCGGTGGCTGATCACGTTCAGCGGCTGTAGTGACGCATTCAGGAGCAGGACAGCCATGCCCGAAATTCTATGGCCTGCGCGAGTGCGAACGGGGCGGCGCCTCCCGCGTTCACCCGATCCTGGCGGCAGCCCTGGCCCCCGGCAGCCCCTGATCTCCGATCAGGGCCCCGGCGAAGAGGTCGCCGACCTCGGCCAGGCGACCCCAGATGGTGGCCATGTTCCAGCCGTCAGGGCGGAGCCCGGGCTCGTCGAGCTCCTCCCAGGCGAGCGGGGTCGAGACCGTCGCCCCGGGCAGGGGACGCAGCGAGTAGGGCGCGGCCAGCGTCTTGTTGATGATGTTCTGGGTGTAGTCGATCCGGATCCGTCCGGCTCGCCGGCTCACCGCCCACTCCCAGGTGATCCGGTCCGGCTCCACACGCCCGATGGCGCGGGCCACCTCCTCCACCCAGCCTCGCACCTCACCGTAGTCGGGGCCGCGCCGGAGCGGGACGTAGATCTGGAGCCCGGTCTGGCCGCTGGTCTTGAGCAGCCCGCGCAGCCCCAGGTGGTCGAGCGCGGCTTTGACCAGCCTGGCGATGTCGCGGACGTCGTCGAAGCTGGCGGGTTCGAAGGGGTCGAGATCGAAGACCGCCCAGTCGGGCCGGTCGGGGGCGTCGATCCGAGAGTGCCACGGGTGCAGGTCCACCACCCCGGCGTTGGCCAGCCAGGCCAGGGTGGCCGCCTCCCTGGCGACGATCCACCGCTTGCTCCCGGTCTCGCCCTCGAAGAGCCAGGAATCGATCCACTCCGGGGCGTGGCCGGGCTTGTCCTTGCGCCAGAAGGAATGGCCGGTGACGCCGTCGGGGAAGACCTGGGTGGAGAGGGGCCGGTCCCGCAGGTAGGGGAGGAGGTACGGCGAGATCCGGACGTAGTAGTCGATCATCTGCCGCTTGGTGATCACCGGCTCCGGCCAGAGCGGCTTGTCGAGATGGGTGAGCCGGAGCCGCCGGGACCCGATCTGCCACCAGTCGTCGGCGCGGAGCCGGGGGAGGATCTCGAGGGCCTCGGCGACCTCGGCGGGGAGCTCGGGCCGCCCCCCATGGCGCGGAGGCCGGCCCGCCGCGCCGGTGGTGGCACCCGTGCCGGCGCCGCGCGCTCCGCCCGCCGCCCGGAGGCCCTGCTCCACGCGCCGCTCCGGGCCGCGCGTTCCTCCGCCCTCCTCCTGGACCACCGCGCCGTCCACCCGGGCCAGGACCTCGGTGACCTGCGCGGCCACCTCGCGCACGCAGTCCTCGGGGCCCACGTCCTCGCGCAGGGAGAGGAAGGCCGGGTGCCGGAGGACACCCGCCCTGGTCCAGCCGGCATGGCGGACCTCGCAGACCAGGCGCGGCTCCACCCAGGTCACCGGCTCGGCGAGGCGGGGGGCCTCGACCAGCGGGGAGGTGGGACGTCGGAGCGGCTCCAGCCGGCGGAGCAGATCGGCGATCTGGGCCTCCCCGAAACCGGTGCCGACCTGGCCGCAGTGCACCCACCCGCGCGCGTCGCGCAGCGCGAGGACCAGGGAGCCGAGGTGGCCGCGCCGGCCGTGGCCGGCCGTCCAGCCTGCCACCGCGCAGCTCTGGGTGAGCCAGGACTTGACCTTGATCCAGTCGGGGCTCCGTCGTCCCGGCTGATAGGGGGAGTCGGCGCGCTTGGCGATCATCCCCTCCAGGCCCAGGGCCGCGACGGCGGCGAAGAAGCCCTCCCCATCCTGCTCGACGTGGTCGGCGAAGAGGAGCGGTCCGGCCGGCCCGATGAGATCTCGGAGCGTCTTCTTGCGGATCCGGAGGTCGGTCGAGGTGAGGTCGCGACCGTTGACCGAGAGCAGGTCGAAAACGACGAACGTCACCGGGCACCGCTCCGCGGCCCGCAGCGCCTCACCCGGGTCGCCGATGTTCACCCGCGACTGGAGCCGTTCGAAGTCGGGATGCCCGGCGGCGTCGAGGACCACGATCTCGCCGTCGAGAACGGCGCTCCCGGCGCGGAGCTGGGCCGGGATGGCCGCCGCCTCGGGGAAGCGGACGGTCTCGTCGCGGCCCCGCCGGCCCACGACCCGGACCGCCGTCCCCTCGACGGCCACGATCGCCCGGATGCCGTCGTACTTCAGCTCGTAGAGCCAGCCCGGGCGGGAGAACGGCCGGTCGGCCGTCTCCGCGAGCATCGGCGCGGGGGGCGCGGGGAGCCTCCCCCCCGGCGGCGGCGGAGCGGGGGCCTCGGCGCGCGCAGCCGGGCGCGCCGCCCGGCGCGGGTCACCACCCCCTGCGGCGGCGATCTCATCGAGGGTCCGGCCGCTCTTGACCGAGCGGTCCTGGGCCGCGGCATCGTGCCCGGGGACGGCTGATTCATCCCTCTTCTTGATGAGCAGGAAGTTGCGCTCCGGCTCCGGGCTGCCGTCCCGGCGACCGCCCCGCTCACCGATCCTCACCAGGGCGAACTCGCCGGCCAGCTTCTCGCCTCGGAGCCGGAACTTGATATCCCCCTTTCGCAACTGGGCGTCCGGGTCCACGGCGGACTCGCGGGCCCACTCGAAGATGCCGGCATCCCAGAGCTCCACCGTGCCCATCCCGTACCCGGAGGGGATCACCCCCTCGAAGTCGCCGTAATCGACGGGGTGGTCCTCGGTCTGAACGGCCAGGCGTCGGCTGCCGGGGTCCAGGGAGGGTCCGCGCGGGATTGCCCAGGAGAGGAGGACGCCGCCGTGCTCGAGCCGGAAGTCGTAGTGGAGACGGGTCGCCCGGTGCATCTGGACGCAGAAGCGACTGCCCTCCGGGAGGCGGTCCCACAGCCCTCCGCCCGGGAGGCCGCCGCCGGCCTCCGCGCCGCTCGGCTCGGGGGTCCGCGTGAAGTCGCGCTTGCGCCGGTACTCGTCGAGGGCCACGACCCCAAGAGTAGGCCGGAGCAACCGCCGCGACGGGCTCATCCCACTCCGGCAGCCACCTGTCCACTGGTAGAATTGAATTCGCAAGACACGTCAGCAGGCCGCCGTCCGTGCCCAGCGACGCCGCCACCAGCGGGGTTGCTGGCCTCGCCCCGCGATCGGCTTGGCGTGGCCGCAAGCCACCGTGCTGAGGAACCGCAGCTGACCCAGACCACGCCCTCGATAGCCCGCGAATTCCCCGACGGCGACAAGCCCGCAGCCCGCGGCGGCAAGGGTGGGGACTCCTATTCCGCCGCCCAGCTCGAGGCCCTCAAAGGGCTGGAGCCGGTGCGCCGGCGGCCGGGGATGTACATCGGCTCCACCGACCTTCGCGGTCTGCACCATCTGATCAACGAGATCGTCGACAACTCGATCGACGAGGCCATGGCGGGCTACTGCGACACCATCCTGGTCACCCTGCACCAGGACGGCTCGGTGTCGGTCGTTGACAACGGGCGGGGCATCCCGGTGGACATGCACCCCACCGAGAAGAAGGTCGGCCTGGAGATGGTGCTGACCGAGCTGCACGCCGGCGGCAAGTTCGGCGGCGGTGGTTACAAGATCGCCGGTGGGCTCCACGGGGTGGGCGCCTCGGTGGTCAATGCCCTGAGCGAGCGGCTGGTCGCCGAGGTCCACAAGGACGGCAGCCTGTATCGCCAGAGCTACCGGCGGGGGTTCCCCGAGGGACCGATGGAGAAGGTCGGGCCCACCTCGCGGCGCGGCACGACGATCCGCTGGTGGCCTGACCCCAAGGTCTTCCCCGACCGGACCCACGACTGGGAGACGGTGGCCGACCGGTTGCGCGAGCTCGCCTTCCTGACCAAGGGGGTCAGCCTCACCCTCCACGACGAGATCCGCGATTTTCGCTACACGTTCTACTTCGAGGGCGGCATCCGGGCTTTCGTGAGCTATCTCAACGCCAACCGCAACGTGGTCAACTCCCGGCCGATGTACGTGGAGCGCGAGATCGACGGCAACATGGTGGAGATAGCCGTCCAGTACCAGAACAGCGCCTTCACCGAGCACGTGCTGGCCTATGCCAACAACATCAACACCGAGGAGGGCGGCGCGCACCTGACCGGCTTCCGTTCGGCGCTGACCACGACCCTCAACAAGTACGCGCGCAAGGCCGGGATCCTGAAGGAGAACGACCCCAACCTCAGCGGGGACGACGTCCGGGACGGTCTTACCGCGGTGATCAGCGTGAAGCTCCAGGAACCGCAGTTCGAGGGCCAGACCAAGACCAAGCTCGGCAACAGCGAGGTCACCGGACAGGTGTCCACGGTCCTGAGCGACGCGCTGATGCAGTACCTCGAGGAGAACCCCACCGACGCCAAGCGGATCGTGGAACAGTCGCTCACCGCGGCCCGAGCGCGCCAGGCCGCCGCCCGGGCCCGCGAGCTGGTCCAGCGCAAGTCCCTCCTCGAGTCGGCGACCCTGCCGGGCAAGCTCGCGGACTGCAGCGAGCGCGACCCCGAGCACTGCGAGCTCTTCATCGTGGAGGGCGACAGCGCCGGCGGCTCGGCCAAACAGGGTCGGGAACGGCGCAACCAGGCCATCCTGCCGTTGCGCGGCAAGATCCTCAACGTCGAGAAGGCGCGCGCCGACAAGATCCTCGCCAACGAGGAGATCAAGAACCTGATCACCGCCCTCGGCGCCGGCTTCGGCGACACCATGAACATCTCCAAGCTGCGCTACCACCGGATCGTGCTGATGGCGGACGCCGACGTGGACGGCTCGCACATCCGCACCCTGCTGCTCACCTTCTTCTGGCGTCACCTCCAGCCCGTGATCCACGGCGGTTACCTCTACCTGGCCCAGCCGCCCCTCTACAAGCTGAAGAAGGGCACCGGCAAGCAGGAGCGGATCGAGTACGCGTACAGCGATCCCGAGCGTGACGCCCGGTTCAAGGAGATGGGCGGGGGCAAGATCGACGTCCAGCGCTACAAGGGATTGGGTGAGATGAATCCCGAGGAGCTGTGGGAGACCACCATGGACCCGGCCAAGCGGGTGCTGCTCAAGGTGGCGGTCGAGGACGCGATCAAGGCGGACGAGATCTTCGACCGGCTGATGGGCTCCGACGTCGAACCGCGCCGGCGCTTCATCCAGACCCACGCCCGGTCGGTCCGCAACCTGGACGTCTGATGGAGGAGAGCGGAAACCCGGGAGGGGCGCGCGGGACGGCCACCCCCGTCGCCGTCGCCGTCGACGCCATGAGCGGCGACAACGACCCTCGGGCCGCGGTCAGAGGGGCCCTGGACGTCGCCCTCGAGGGGGCGGTCCGAGTGCTGCTGGTGGGCGACCCGACCCGGCTCCAGTCCGAGTTCGATGCGTGGCGCGACGTCCTGGCCGATCGCAGTGAGAGGGCGGCCGAGCTGCTGCGCACCCAGGTCGAGATCGTCCCCGCCGGCTCGGTCATCGCCATGGATGAGCACCCCGCCCAGGCGGTGCGGTCCAAGCGGGACGCGAGCGTGGTGGTCGCGACCCGGCTGGTCGCCGACGGTCGTGCCCAGGCGGCGGTCTCGGCCGGCAACAGTGGGGCCACCCTGGCCGCCGCCCTGCTCTCCGTGGGGCGGATCCGGGGGGTCGCCAGGCCCGCGATCGGGGCCCTCTTCCCGTCCGCGACCACCCCCACGTTCCTGCTCGACGTGGGCGGCAACGTCGACTGCAAGCCGCCCTGGCTGCTGCAGTTCGGGATCATGGGCGACGTCTACGCGCGCCTGATCATGGACGTCCCCGAGCCACGGGTCGGACTGCTCAGCATCGGCGAGGAGGCCGAGAAGGGTTCGGAGCTGGTCCAGGAGGCTCACCGGCTGCTCGCGACCAGCGGCCTGCGCTTCACCGGCAACGTCGAGGGCCGCGACGTCTTCGGCGGCTCGTGCGACGTGGTGGTGACCGACGGCTTCACCGGAAACGTCGTGCTCAAGACCGCCGAGGGGGTGGCCGAGCTCCTCTTCAGTTCGATCTCCGCCGCGGCCCGCGCCTCCCTGACCGGCAAGCTCGGAGGCGCCCTGCTCAAGCCCCGTCTCCGCCCCCTGCGCGATCGGGTCGACTACCGCAAGGCCGGGGGCGCCCTCCTGCTCGGAGTCGCCGGCGAGGTGGTCATCGCCCACGGCCGCAGCGACGCCGAGGCGATGGGGAACGCGGTGCGGGCCGCCGCCGTCGCCGCCCGCCAGAAGGTGAGCGGGAGGATCGCCGGAGCCCTCGGGGCGCGGCCATCGGAATCGGCGGCGGCCGGCATGCCGCCTGGGCCCCTGGTGAAGGACCGCTGATGAGCATCTTCCATCCCGGCGACATCCGGCCCATCGACCTCGAGCAGGAGATGCGCCAGAGCTACCTGGACTACGCGATGAGCGTCATCGTCAGCCGGGCTCTGCCCGATGTGCGCGACGGCCTCAAGCCGGTCCAGCGCCGCATCCTCTACGCGATGCTCCAGGAGGGCATCACCGCCGGCTCCAAGACCAAGAAGTCGGCCGCGATCGTCGGGGAGGTGATGAAGAACTATCACCCCCACGGCGACCAGTCGATCTACGACACCTTGGCACGCCTGGTCCAGCCCTGGGTGATGCGCTACCCGCTGGTCACCGGCCAGGGCAACTTCGGCTCGGTGGACGGCGACCCCCCGGCGGCCCAGCGCTACACGGAGGCCAGGATGTCGGCGGTGGCCATGAGCATGGTCGAGGACATCGACAAGGACACGGTCGACATGGTCGAGACCTACCTTGCCGACCCCGCCATCGTCGAGCCCGGCGTGCTCCCGGCGCTGCTCCCCAACCTGCTGGTCAACGGCGCCAGCGGGATCGCGGTCGGCATGGCCACCAACATCCCCCCCCACAACCTGGGTGAGGTGTGCGAGGCGCTGGCCCGGCTCATCGACGATCCGGAGATCAGCACCGAGGACCTGGTGCGGATCATCCCCGGGCCCGACTTCCCGACCGGAGGCATGATCTACGCCCGCGACATCGCCCAGGTGTACGCCACCGGGCACGGCCGCATCGTGATGCGCGCCCAGGTCGAGTTCGAGGAGTCGCGCCACGGGCGCGAGCAGATCATCGTCCGCGAGCTCCCCTACCAGGTCAACAAGGCCCGCCTGCTGGCGAACATCGCCGAGCTGGTCAACGAGAAGAAGATCGAGGGCATCGCCGACCTCCGCGACGAGTTGGGCCGCAGCGAGAGCACCCGGATCGTGGTCGAGCTGAAGCCGAGCGCCCGTCCCCACACCGTTCTCAACAACCTCTACAAGCACACCCAGCTCCAGTACACCTTCGGGGCCCTGATGCTGGCCCTGGTCGACGGGCGGCCCCAGGTCCTGGGCCTCAAGGCCATCCTGCAGCCCTTCGTGGACTTCCGCCGTCAGGTGGTGGTCCGGCGGACCCGCTTCCTGCTGGGGAGGGCACGGGAGCGCGCCCACATCCTGGAAGGGCTGCTCAAGTGCCTCGACCACATCGACGAGGTGATCGCCCTGATCCGGGCCGCGCAGGACGAGAGGGCGGCCCAGACCGCGCTGGAGCAGCGCTTCCAGCTGAGCGAGCGGCAGTCGAAGGCGATCGTCGACCTCCGGCTCGGCCGGCTCACCCGGCTGGAGGCGGGCAAGATCCAGGAGGAATACGAGAACCTCATCAAGGAGATCGCCCGCTTCGAGGACATCCTGGCCAACCCTCGCCTGGTGGACCAGCTCATCAAGGACGAGCTCGCCGACCTGCGCAAGCGCTTCGCGGACCCACGACGCACCGAGATCCGGCACGGCGACATCGAGCTCAACGAGGAGGACCTGATCCCCAGGGAGCAGGTCTTCGTGACCCTCACCCACCGGGGATACGTCAAACGGATCTCGCTGGACAGCTATCGAGCCCAGCACCGGGGCGGGCGTGGGGTGGTGGGCGCCAAGCGCTCGACCGAGCAGGACTACGTGGAGCACTCCACGACCGCCTCGACCCACAGCGACATGCTCTTCTTCACCAACCGGGGTCGGGTCTTCCGGCTGCGCACCCACGAGATCCCCGACGTCAAGCGCCAGGCCAAGGGGATCCCGGTGATCAACCTGATCGAGATCGACCAGGGCGAGCGGATCACGGCCCTGATCTCGGTGGAGGGCTTCTCCGACGAGCAGTACCTGGTGATGGTGACCCGCCTCGGCCAGATCAAGAAGACCCCCTCGGCGGCCTACTCAGCGGTCCGCCGCAACGGCCTGATCGCCATCAACCTCCAGGAGGGCGACGAGCTGGACTGGGTGAGGATCTCGACCGGCGGCGACGAGCTGCTGGTCGTCTCCCGGCGGGGCAAGGGTGTCCGCTTCTCGGAGAAGGAGGTCCGGCCGATGGGCCGGGACACCATGGGGGTGGGCGCGATCCGGCTCCGGGCCGGGGACGAGGTGGCCGGCTTCGACATCGTGAACCCGCGCGGCTACGTGCTGGTGGTGACCCAGCTCGGCTTCGGCAAGCTGACCCCGATGGCGGACTACCCGGTCAAGAGCCGCAACATCCAGGGGGTGTACACCGTCGACCAGAACGCCATCCCCAAGATCGGCGAGATCGTCGGGATGCGCGTGGTCGAGGACCTCTCCGAGGAGCTGATGGTGGTCTCGACCATGGGCCAGGTGATCCGGATCCCGCTCGAGCAGGTGCGCGTCTACGCTCGCCAGACCAAGGGCGTGATCATCATGCGGCTGGCCGAGGGCGACCAGGTCGGGTCCATGGCCGGAGTGGGACGAGCCGAGGCCCTCGAGGCCGACTGAGGCGCGCTCGCCCGATCGTCAGACGGACGGGGGGCTCGCGCCCCCGATCGTCGGCGTCAGCCGGACGGACGGTCCCCGCCCCCCGAGTCAGACGGTGGCCTTGCCGATCTTGAAGATCTTGGTGCCGCAGGTCGGGCAGGTGCCGGTGGTGGCCGGCTTGCCGTTCTTCATGGTGATGGCCTGGGCGTCCTTGATCTCTTTCTGGTCCTTGCACTTGAGGCAGTAGCCGGACACAGCCATAGCTTTCTCTCTCCTGGATCGCAGTGGATCGGGCCGGGCCTGCCCGGCGAGCTTGACCCGGGATTGTAAGCAGATGCCGGCTCATCGGGTCGAATTCAGCCGAATTCAGCTCAGAGACACGCCACAAGCGGCGAGAGCTTCTGACGCGTCGAGACGCCGCCCCACCGTTGACCCGCCGCGGCGCCGGCGCCCCGACCCCCTGAATTGGGGATCGCGCCGGCCGTAACCACGAGGGCGCGGGCGGCGTATTAGTTGCATGACAACCCACACCCACACTTTCCCCACCGAGCCACGGGTCACCGCCGGCTACGGGATGGCCAGCCGCCGGGCGATCGTGCTGGCGGTCACCGCCATCGCCGGGGTGGGCGTCCTCGTGGTCTGGGGACTGACCGCGCTGGTCGGCTAGATCCGCTCGCGCCCAGCGCGGAGCGGGTGCCGGGCAGCGCCGCCGGGTGCCCGGCCGGCTGAGGCCGCTCGCCGCTTCCGGCCGGTCGAGATCGTCGGCCTGAACACGCCGCCCCACCCGCCCGTCGAGAGGGGCCGGCCTGAAAGCGGCCGCGCCACCCGATCCCGATGGCGCGGCCCCTCGCGGGCGATCCCGGCTGGCTAGGCCTCGCCGCTCACCATGGCGATGGTGCCGTTGAACGTGGCCCCATCCTCGACGTGGAGCTTCCCCACCCGGATGTTCCCCTGGAGGTAACCCGAGCCGGCGAGGCGGAGGCGCTGCTGAGCGGTGATCTCACCCTCGACCCGTCCCCGGATGCTCAGGTTGCGGCACTCCAACCGGGCCTTGACCACCGCGGTCGCCTCGACGCTGACGTCCCCGGTGGTGATGACCTCTCCCTCGATGCTGCCGAGAACGACGAGGTCGCTGCGGATGATCAGCTTTCCCTCGAGGCGGTCGTCGACGCCCAGGGTGACCGTGCCGCCGCTAGAGTTCTCGCCAAGACGCTGGCGGTCGGGTTTCGGTGTCGCCACCGACTCTTTCCCCTCCGGGCTTGCGTTCATCTTCTCTGCGGTCTGCTCCATGTGTGAATCCTTCCCCTACGCCGGCGGACAGGCTCGTCAGTCTAACGCGACGGCGGCCCCCGACCCCCTGGGCGGGGAGTGGCCGTCGGCGACTCGTTACGCGAGCCACCTCGAGAGCTACTACGACGCCGTCAACGACGCGTACGACGACTGGTCGTCGGGTGTCCACCGCCGGCTGGCGGCGCGGCTCATCGCGATCGCCTCTCCGCTTCCGGGCGAACGGGTGCTCGACGTCGGCTGTGGCACCGGGCTGGTGACCCAGATGGCCTCCGAGCGGGTGGGATCGTCGGGCGAGGTGTTCGGCGTCGACATCGCCAGGCGGCTGCTCGAGGTCGCCCAGCGCCGAGCCTCGCCACGGGTGCGGTTCTTCCATCTGCCCGCCGAGACCCTGGTCTTCAGCGACTGCACCTTCGACGTGGTGACGATCGGTGACGCCCTCCCCTACCTCGCCGACCCGCGCCGGGCGCTGGACGAGGCGTGGCGGGTGATGCGGCGGGGGTCACGCATCGCCGTCTCGGTGCTGGACCGCGCACTCTCCACCCCGGCTCAGAAGGTCTTCCACGAGCAGCTCCTGGACCTCGAGCGGCGCCACCCGATCGTGGTCCCCCGGCCGCCCGGCGACCGGACCCGCCTCGGGGAGCCCGCGGTGCTCGCCCATCTGCTCGCCTCGGCGAGCTTCAACGACGTGGTCACGACCACCATGGTCACCGGTGGGCGAGCGGCGACGGCGCGTGAGTGGACCGACCTCATGATGGGGGCGGGGCCCTCCTCCCACGCGCTGCTCTCGGTCCTCGGTCCGTCGGTCCGGGCCGGCTTCGAGGCGGATCTCACCGAGCAGATGAGACGGCTCGGCCAGGACGAGGCCTTCCGGTACCACCACCCCTTCACCTTCGCTGCCGCCATCCGGCCGTAGTCGGGGCGGCGTGGCGGCGCGGTCACAGGAGCGCGACGGGCCGGGGAGGCCCCCGGGCGGCCGACCTACGATCCCCCTGACGTGATGTGGTTGTCTGCCGCCCGGGGATGGACGCCGTCGACGCTCCTCGGCCCCAGGGGCGGGTCGCGGTACGGCAGGCTGGCCCGCGCCACGCTCCTGGCGGTGACGCTGGGCGCCGTGCTCCTGGTGCTGATCGACTTCGTGCTGGCCCCCATCACCGGGCACTTCTCGGGGGCCTTCGACGACTTCGGTCCCATCCTCGCCGCAGGCCATGCGGCCAACTCCGGGGCCGATCCCTACGCGATGTTCCTCGCCAACTGGCGGACCAACATGGCGGCCAACCTCGGCTTCGACTACCTGCCCATCGTGGCCACCCTGGCCCGTCCCCTGGCGGCGCTCCCCCAGCCCGTCGCGCAGATGCTCTGGCTCTGGTGGATCGTGGGCTGCACGGTCGCCGCCTCGGTCCTCACCGCTCGATCCGTGCTTCCGGCCGGATGGCCGCGCACCGCGATCGGGGTGGCGGCGGGCGTGCTCTTCGCACCCGCCCTCTACAACCTCTGGCACGGTCAGATGAACGCCGTCGTCCTGCTCAGCCTGGCGGTCGCGCTGCGCGCCTGGATCCGCGGCGACGAGGTCACCTGCGGAGTCGCCCTCGGGCTGGGAGGCGTCGCCAAGCTCGCCCCGGCCGCCCTGCTCCTGCTCCTGCTGACCCGCCGGTGGTGGCGGGGAGCGGCCGCCGGGGGAGGGGTGGCGGTCCTGGCCCTGGTCGGCGGCATCCTCAGCCTCGGCATGCAGCGCACCGTGGAGTGGGTCACCCAGGTGCTGCCGGCCCTCCAGCGTGCCGACGGCTGGTACTTCAACCAGAGCCTGGGCGGACTGATCAGCCGGCTCGCGGATCACAGCGTCTGGCACGTGCAGCCCAGCCTTCCCTGGCTCCAGGTGGTGGTCACGGCGACCTCGGCGGCGTGCCTGCTGGCCGCCGCGGGAATGGTGCGGGTCCGCGATGCCGACCCGGATCGGCGAGCGCTCGAGTTCTCCGCGGCCGTGGTCGCCATGGTGCTGGCGGGGTCGGTCGCCTGGTGGGACGACTACTCGAGCCTGCTGATCCCGCTCATGGTCATCGCCGGGATGGCCGCGCGCGGGAGGGCAGGCCGGCCGGTGGTCCTCGCCGGGGGCGCGCTCTTCCTTGCCGCCGGGGTCGCCTACCCGGCCCTCCTGGGCCTGGGTGGCGGCGGCTGGCTCCCCTCGACCCACGGTTCCGCCTGGTGGTGGCCGGCACTCCAGCTCGACTCCCTCCCGGCCATCGCCGCCGCCGTGGTGCTGGGCACCCTGCTGGTGGCCCTGGGCCGCCGCCACCGGACCCTCTCACCCGCGGGTCGAGCGGTGGCCTCGACGGCGTGAGCGCGCAGGTCGCCATGACGCCGCGCCCCCGGCCGCTGCGGCAGGCCCTGCGGCTGCTGCCCCTGCTGGCCGCCGCAGCGGTGATCTTCGCTCTGGTCTCGTTCGTGGTCGACCCGTTGATCGGCCATTTCGGGGGGTCGTTCGAGGACTTCTCCGCCTACCTGGGGGCGGCCCGGTCGATGGCCGCCGGCGGCTCGCCCTACGCGCAGTTCGACCCGTCCACGGTCGTCATGTCGGGGTTCATCTACCCGCCGTTCGCCGCTCTCGTGGTCCGGCCTCTCGCGCTGCTGAGCGACGAGGCGGCCATGGACGTCTGGCTCTTCGTCAACCTCGGCTGCGCCGCCGCGGGCGCCGTGGTGCTGGCCCGGACCGCGCTGCCGAGGACCTGGCCGGCGACCGAGCTGGGACTTCTGGCCGTCGTGATCTTCGCCCCGGCCACCTACAACTACTGGCACGGACAGATCAATCCGCTGATCTTCCTCCTGCTCGCCGTGGCCTTCTGGGCGTACGTCCGGGACCGCCAGGTGACCGCGGGCCTCCTGCTCGGGCTGGCCGCCGCGATCAAGATCGCCCCGGTCATCTTCCTGGTCCTGCTGCTCCGCCGCCGCTGGTGGCGTGCCGGGGGTGCCATGGTCGGCATCGGAGTGGCCACGGTGCTGGTCTCCGCCGTCAGTCCGGGCCTCGGCGCCGGCGTCACCTTCCTGACCCGGGTGCTCCCCGACCTCAACCGGGCCACGGGATGGATCTACAACCAGTCGCTGGGAGGCGCCGTCAGCCGGCTCGCGGACCAATCGGTCCTGCGCGTCCAGCCGACCTCGGCGGCGGTGCAGGTCGTGAGCGTCGCAGCGGCGCTGCTGGTGGTGGGACTCGCCGGCTGGGCCACCCGGGCGGGTTCGCGGAGCCCCGAGGAGCGGGGTGCCGAGTTCGGGCTGGGGATCACCGCCATGCTGCTGGCGGGCGGGATCGCCTGGTACCCCCATTTCATGCACCTGCTCATCCCGCTCTTCGCGGTGCTCGGCCTGGTGGCCGCGCGCGGATGGCGGGCGGAGCGCTCGGTGGCCCTGGCGGCGGCGGCGGTCCTGGTGGTGTTCGGGGTGGTCGCGCCGCTGGCCATCGCCGACCTCAGCATGAACGGGATCGTCGCGGTCAGCCGGACGGCGGCGTGGTGGCCCGTCCTCCAGCTCTGCTCGCTGCCCTGCCTCACCGTCGTCTGGCTGGCGGTGGCGCTGGCCCGGAGGCTGGGCGGGCGGACGGCTCCGGCCGGGATCCCGACGCCCGGCGAGGCGGTCGCCGGGCCAGCGCGCGCATAGACCTCAGGCGGTCGCCGCCGAGTGCTCCTTCTGGTGGGCGTCGATGAGCTGCTGGGCGACGTTCCCCGGAACCTCCTCATAGTGGGAGAGCTCGGTGGCATACCGGCCCCGCCCCTGGGTGAGGGCGCGCAGGTCGATCGGGAAGGTGAACATCTCGGCCTGGGGCACCTGGGCGGTCACCTCCGAGCGGCCGTCGCCGAGCGGGTTCATCCCGGCAACCCTCCCCCGCCGGGAGTTGAAGAGGCCGATCACGTCCCCGGTGAACCGCTCCGGAACCACCACCTTCACCGTGACGATCGGCTCGAGCAGCACCGGTGACGCCTTCTGGACGGCCTCGCGCATGGCCATCGACCCGGCGATCTGGAAGGCGATGTCCTTGCCGTCGACGGGGTGGGTGGAGCCGTCCACCAGGCGAACCCGGACGTCGACCACGGGATGCCCGCTGATCGCGCCCTGCTCGATGGTCTGACGCACCCCCTTCTCCACCGATGGGCGGAACTGCTGGGGGATCGACCCGCCGAAGATCTTGTCCTGCCATTCGTAGCCACCACCGCGGGGGAGCGGCTCGATCTCGATGGTGCAATCGCCGTAGAGGCCGGCTCCGCCCGACTGCTTCTTGTAGCGGTGCTGGACCCGGGCGGTGCCATTGATCGTCTCGCGGTAGGGGATGCGCGGCGCCTGGAGCTTCGCGTCCACACCGTACTTCCGCTTCATCCTCTCGAGCACGACGTCCAGGTGCACGTCGCCCAGACCGTGGGCGATGACCTCCTGGGTGACCGGGTCGCGATCGATCGAGAAGGTCGGATCCTCCTCGGCGAGGCGCGCCAGCGACTGCATGATCTTGTCGTCGTCGCCCTTGGTCCTGGCGGTGATCGCCGCCGAGTAGGCGGCCGCGGGCAGCGCGATCGGGGGCAGGACCACCGGGGTCGCACGATCGGAGAGGCTGTCGCCGGTGGTGGTCGCCTGGAGCTTGGTCAGCACCGCCACATCGCCGGCTCCGACCTCACCGACGGTCACCACCTGCTTGCCCATGGGGCGGCCGAGCTGGGCGAAGCGCTCCTCGCTCTTGCGGGTCGCGTTGTACGGGTGGGTCTCGCCCCGCAGGGTCCCGCGCAGGATCCGGACGTAGGAGACCTTGCCGAAGTTGTCCACGGAGGTTCGGAAGACCTGCGCCACCAGGGGCCCGGCGGGGTCGCAGCGGATCTCGACCTCCTTGCCGGAGGCGTCGGTGCCCCTGCGGGTCCGTTCCATGGGTGAGGGAAGGTAGCTCACGATGCTGTCCAGCACCAGCGCCGCACCGCGGGAGTCCGCGGCGGCGGCGCAGATGACCGGCACCAGGGTCCCTGCGGCCGTCCCGCGATGGAGCGCGCCGCGGATCTCCTCGGCGGAGAGCTCGGTGCCCTCCAGGTACTTCTCGATCAGCGAGTCGTCGGTCTCCGCGGCGGCGTCGGCGAGGGCCGTGCGAGCCCGGGCGACCTCGGCGCCCATCCCGGACGGCAGGTCGGTCGGGGTGGCGCCACCGTCGGTCCCGAAGAGGTGGGCGCTGCCGTCCACCAGATCGACGTAGCCGCGCAGCGCCTCCGCGGCCCCGATCGGGGCCACCACGGCGATCGGCTTGCGGCCAAAGGACTCGCGCAGCGCGTCGACGGTGGGCTCGTAGGCCGCGTTCTCGCGGTCCATCCGGTTGACGACGAACAGGCAGGGCAGTCCGGCGGCGGTGATCATCTCCCAGGCCAGCTCGGCCCCCACCGGCACCGTGCCGTTGGCGCTGACCACCAGCACGGCGGCGTCGGCCCCGGCCAGGGCGCAGGCGACCTCCCCGGCGAAGTCCTGGAACCCGGGGGCGTCGATGAGGGTGACCTGGGTGCCCTTCCAGTCACAGTGGGCCACCGCGGCGCTGATGGAGATGGAGCGACGCTGCTCCTCCGGCTCCGAGTCCAGGATCGAGGTCCCCTGGTCGGTCGAACCCAGGCGTGGGGTCGCCCCGGCCGTGTGCAGCAGCGCCTCGCACAGGGTGGTCTTGCCGTCGTGGCTGTGGCCGACGACGGCCACGGTGCGAATCCGATCCGGTGCGGGCATGGGCATGGTGTGACGACCTCCTCGGAGACGTCGACCCTCTGGGGCGGCGGAGCAGCCAATGGTATTGCGGGGCGCCGCCACTCCGCCCTCGCCCGCGCCCGCGGCCGGCGGGGTGGCGGGGTGGCGGAGCCGCCCGGGTCGAGGGCAGACTTGCCCCATGCTCCACCCTCGCCTCGCCGCGGTCGCCCTGCTCCTCACCGCCTGCGGCGCGGCGGCTTCCGCCACGCCGACGCCGCGCTGCCACCCCGCCGTCCACTTCCCCTCCCCGAGCGCGTCGGCCGCGCCCGTCTCGGCAACCGCGGATCAGGCCCAGGTCGATCCCGGAGCCACGGTGACGCTCACCGAGACCATCACCGGGCCGGCCACGGTCCAGGTCGACTGCTCCGCGCCGCTCCAGGTCCTGGTGACCGACAGCACGGCGCTCAGCGTGTACAGCGGCTACTCCGCGGAGGCCGCGGCGGACGCCTGCGGCACGCTCATCCTCGCCGCCGGCGCCCGCCAGAGCTACCAGGTCACCTGGCCGGTCGACCCCAGCCTCCCGGGGGGAACCTACACGGCGACGCTGGTTCTCGGCGACGCGCCCCAGCTCACCCTCAGCCTGGCGGTCGGGGCGCTGCCCGGCGCGTGCTGACCCGGGCGGCGGGGTCGGCCTCGGCGACAACCACCACGCTGTCGCAGAGGGGGCTGCCCGGGTGACGGCTCCAGCCGTCGAAGGTGTCCACGATCCTGAGGCCGGCCTTGGCGAAGAGCCCGGGGAGCTCATCGAAGTCGAAGAGGCGGCTGGTGGTCTGCTGGACCGCCACGGTGCCGTCCGCGAAGACCGCCACCTCCCGCAGGATGAAAACGTGGCGTGCCCGGTCGTAGACGCTGTCGCCGAGCAGAAGCTGGTGCCGCCTCCCGAGCAGCGACGACTCCGCCACGTCCCAGGCCGAGAGCCGGCCCGGGAGCTGGTCCGGCCGGAGCCGGAACTCCGCGATCAGCCGGCCCCCGGGGAGCAGGCAGGAGCCGAGGCGGCGCAGCGCGGCCGCCTGCCGGCGGGCGGTCCGGTTCTCGAGGACGTAGTAGATGAGGATGACCGCCTCGTACCGGGGTGAGCCCGGCAGCGAGGCGATGTCCGCCACCTCGAAGTGGGCCAGCCGCGATACCCCGGCGGCGCGCGCCGCCCGTCGGGCGTGGCGGATGACGGCGGGACCGACGTCGATCCCGTCGAGCCGGTAGCCGAGCCGGGCCAGCCGGATCGTGTACAGCCCGGGGCCGCAGCCGGCGTCGAGAACGCGGGCCGGGGGGCCGGGGAGAAGCTGGCAGAGCCGGCGGACGTTCTGCTCGATGAGGGGAAGGCGACGGCTGGCACCGTCATGGCCCTGGTCGAGGTGCTCGACGAGCAGGCGGCGGCTGAAGGCCGGATCCGACCAGTCGAGCTCGGCGTCTGGGTCGAACGGACGCGGCCAGGAGGGGAGTCGGGAGAGGCGGCGGACAGTCGGCACGAGTGAGCGCCATTCTGGGCCCCCTCTGATGGCGCCGGCTCGGCTAGTCTCCTGGCCGTGAACCCGACCCCGCTCACCGCCTCGGTGGCCTTCGCGATCGCCTACGCGGTGGGGGCGCTGCCCGTGGCCTGGTTGCTCGTCCGCCGCCGGAGGGGCATCGACCTGCGCGATCTCGGGGGCACCGGGGCGATCGACGCGCTGAGGGTGGCGGGGCCGGGGACGGCCGTCCTCGCCGCCGGCATCGAGCTGCTCAAGGGCGGCGCGGTGGGTCTCACCGCCCTGCTGGTCAGCGGTCACACCGGCTGGTTCACCGCCGCCGCGGTCGCCGGCTGCGTCGTCGGAGACGCCTTCCCGGTGGGCTTCCGGCGCGGCGGACGCGGGCTGGTGCCGCTGATCTCGGGCCTGGTCTTCTCGCTGCCGACCGCCGGGCTCCTCTGCGCGATCATCGCCATCCCCGTCGCGGTCCTCACCCGGATGCGTGGAGGTGTCTACGACCTGGCGGTCACCATCGCCGTCCCCCTCGGCCTCGGGCTGGGGACCCTCGACTGGCGGACCCTGCCGCCGGCGGCGGCCATCGTCGCCGCCCTCGTGGTGCGCTCCCGTCTGCGCCGCGCGGAACGGGCCCGGGTCGCCCTGACCGAGCGTCCAGGTGCGACCATCGTCGATCAGCCCCCCACCCCCCGACAGGAGCCCTGAATGCACGCTCTGGCCAGCCTCGACAGCCTCCTCCAGGGGTGGGTGGGGACCTACGGACTGATCGCGATCCTCCTGCTGATGACCGTGCAATGCGTCGGCGTGCCCTTCCCCAGCGAGGTGATCATGCCGGTCGCCGGCTATCTCGCCTCGACCGGGTCGCTCAACCTCGTTGCGGTGATCGCGGTCGGCATCGTCGGCAACCTGATCGGCTCGCTGATCGCCTACGGGCTGGCGGCGTGGCTGGGGGAGCCGGTGCTCCTGGGGCCGGGACGGTACATCGGCATCCGCCGCGACCACGTCGAGATCGCCGACCGGTGGTTCCGGCGTCACGGCACCGGGGCCGTCTTCTGGGGCCGGTTCCTCCCGGTGATCCGCACCTACATCTCCTTCCCCGCGGGGCTCGCCCGGATCCGGCTCGACACCTTCACGGTGATGACCTTCCTCGGCACCCTGCCCTGGACCGCTGCCCTGGCCATCGCCGGCTACGAGGGGGGCAAGAACTGGAATCGCGTCGCGGGCCCGATCGGGATCGCGGGGCTGGTGCTGGCGGTGGTCCTCGTCCTGGTGGTGATCGGGTGGTTCGTCCGGGGACGGCGGCGCCCGGCGATCGCCGGCTCGGAGGCCACCCCGGCCGGCCCGTCTCGAGGTGGGGGCCGCTGATCTCGTGATCCGACCCGCGTGAACGGTCTCGTCGACATCGGCGGGACCAAGTGCCTGGTCAGCGTCACCGGCGACGGCGGGCTGCCCGGCCCTCCGCTGGTGCGCGCGACCCCGACCAGGGGGAATCCTGGAGACTTCATCGCCCGGATGCTGGACGAGGTCCGCGACGGGGCAGAGCTCGCCGCCGTCGCCGTCTCCACGCCGGGGCCCTTCGATCGCGGGCGGAGGAGGCTGCTCAACCCACCCGGCCTGTCGGAGGCATGGCACGGTCTCGACCTCCCGGCGACCCTGGGGGAGCGGTTCGGCTGCCCGGTCTTCGCCGAGAACGACGCCAACTGCGCCGCGCTCGCCGAGGCCCGTTTCGGGGCGGGACGGGGCTTCCGGACCGTCGTCTACTACACGGTGAGCACGGGGATCGGCGCGGGCGTGGTCCGGGACGGGAACCTGGTCATCGCCCGCCATGACACCGAGGCGGGGCATCAGGTCCTCTGGCCGGCCCACCTCGGGGGCCCCTCCTGCCACTGCGGGGGGCACGGATGCCTGGAGGCGCTGGCCAGCGGCAACGCCATCCGCCGGCGATTCGGCAAGGCGGCGGAGGAGCTGGACGACGCCTCCGCGTGGGCGGAGGTCGGCCGCTGGCTGGGCCTGGCGGTGGTCAACACCGTCGCCCTCCTGGACTGCGACGTGGTGGTGTTCGGGGGCGGGGTCATCAACGCGTGGGAGAGATTCGACCAGGAGCTGCGGCGGACGGTTCGGGAGAGCCTCTTCCTCCAGCCCCTCCCGGAGATCCGGGAGGCCGAGCTGGGCGTCGACCGGAACGTGTGGGGAGCCATGACCCTGGTCCCCGGGGTCTGATCGGAGCCGGTCCGAGGTTTGGCGGCGCGGGCCGCGCTGGTACAGTGGCAGCGTGTCCAAGCGAATCAGCACGGTCAGCATCGACGACGTCATCTCCGCCATCGAGACGGCGCGCGACAAGGTGATGGCGGATGAGGTCAAGTCGCTGGTCAAGCTCGGCCTCCCCAAGAGCGTCGCCTACAAGATGGTCGCCGAGCGGTATCGGCAGCGCAGCGAGACCGAGGAGGGCGAGGAGGCGGCCGGGGGGGCTCCGTGGCCCGACATGTCGTGAGGACGGTCTGACCGGAACCTCCCGCTGATCAGGGAGCTCCAGATCGGCGCCGCTGCCCCGGGGGACGACGTGGGGCTGCGCGGCTCGGCATACTGTGAGCGAACATGGCCTACCTCCCCAACGGAGCCGCCGAGCGCCAGCAGATGCTGGACGCGATTGGGGCGGCCAGCGTGGAGGACCTCTTCGCATCGGTTCCGGCACGGCTGCGCCACCCCCGGCTGAACCTCCCGCCCCCCCTGGCGGAGCAGGACCTGGTCGCGGAGCTGGAGCGCCTGGCCGCCCGCAACCATCCACTCGGTGAGCTCGACTCCTTCCTGGGGGCCGGCGTCTACCGGCGCTACGTCCCCGCCATCGTGCGGGCGGCGGTGGCGCGTCCCGAGTTCTACACCGCCTACACCCCCTACCAGGCGGAGGCCTCGCAGGGCACCCTCCAGACGATCTTCGAGTTCCAGTCGATGATCTGCGGCCTGACCGGGCTGGAGGTGGCCAACGCCTCGCTCTACGACGGTGCCTCCGCGGCCGCGGAGGCGGCGATGATGGCCGTCGCCCAGACCGGGCGGCGCCGCGTGGTGGCGGCGGCCGACCTGAACCCGGAGACGCTGTCGGTCATCCGCACCTACGCCCGGGGACGCAAGGTCGAGGTGGTGACCACGGACGGCGTCGGCGACGCGGTGGGGCCCGAGGACGCCTGCGCGGTGGTGGCCCAGCCCGGATTCCTCGGGACCGTGGACGACCCCCTCCCGGTCGCGGAGGCCGCCCGCGCCGCCGGGGCGGTCTCGATCTGCTGCGCTGACCCGATCGCCTGCGCGCTGCTCGTCCCGCCCGGTGAGCTCGGATTCGACATCGCCGTGGGGGACGGTCAGCCGCTGGGCATCCCGCCCTCCTTCGGCGGCCCTCACCTGGGCTTCATGGCAGTGCGGCAGGAGCTGATGCGGCGGATGCCGGGGCGGCTGGTGGGACAGACCCACGACCACCACGGCCGGCGGGCCTACGCCCTCACCCTCCAGGCACGCGAGCAGCACATACGGCGCGAGAAGGCGACCTCCAACATCTGCACCAATCACGCCCTGACCGCGCTGGCCGCCACCGTGTACATGGCCAGGATGGGGGCGGGGGGGATGCGCCGGGTGGCCGAGGTCAGCGTCCAGCGTGCCCACCACCTCGCCAAACGCCTGACCGGCCTGGAGGGCATCGGCCTGGCCGAGCCCGACCGCCCCTACCTCTGGGAGTTCGCGATCCGGGTGCCCGGCGATGCGGAGGTCTTCGCGGCGGCGCTCCGCCGGGAGGGCATCGTGGCCGGGCTGCCCCTGGGACGCGTCGACCCGCGGCGGGGCGACCAACTCCTGGTCTGCTGCACCGAGACCACCTCCGCGGCCTCCATCGACCGCTACGTCGCGGCCGCGGCACGGATCGCCGAGCCGGCGGGGGTGGGCGCATGAGCGGGATGCCGGAGCCGGGTGTGGGAGCGGGGGAGCCGGTGGCGGAATGGGCCGGCGACGAGCCGCTCGTCTTCGAGCTGAGCGTCGACCTCTGGGGCGGGCCGCGCGAGGTCGAGCCCGGCGTCCCGGTCGAGCCCCTGGAGCGGCTGCTCCCCGGGGTCGGGCTGCGCACCACGCCGGCTCCGATCCCGGCGGTGCCCGAGCCCGTGCTGGCCCGGCATCTCGGCCGGCTGGCGCGCCGCAACCACAACCTCCACCAGGGGATCTACCCGCTGGGCAGCTGCACCATGAAGTACAACCCGGCGGTCAACGAGCAGCTCGCCGGGCTGAGTGGGTTCGCCGACCTCCACCCCGATCAGGACGCCGACGACGTTCAGGGGGCGCTCCAGCTGATGTGGGAGCTGGAGCGGCTCCTCTGCGAGATCACCGGGATGGCGCGGATCTCGCTCCAGCCGGCGGCGGGAGCGCACGGCGAGTGGACCGGGCTGCGGATGATCCAGGCCTATCACGCCGCCCGCGGCGACACCGCGCGCACCCGGGTGCTCATCCCCAACTCCGCCCACGGGACCAATCCGGCCTCGGCGGCCCTCGCCGGTCTCGAGGTGGTCACGGTGCGGAGCAACAGCGACGGCACGGTGGATGTCGCCGACCTCGGTGGCCGGCTGGACAGCTCGGTGGCCGCCGTCATGATGACCAACCCCAACACGCTCGGGGTTTTCGAGAAGGACATCCTGGAGATCGCCCGCATCGCCCACGAGGCGGGATCGCTCCTCTACTACGACGGTGCCAACCTCAACGCCCTGGTCGGGCTGGCGCGCCCCGGCGACATGGGCTTCGACGTCGTCCACCTCAACCTGCACAAGACCTTCTCGACGCCGCACGGCGGCGGTGGCCCCGGCAGCGGGCCGGTCGGGGTCGCCCCGGCTCTCGTCGACTTCCTCCCGGTGCCGACCGTGGAGCGCACCGGCGATCGCTTCCTGCTGGACCACGACCGGCCGCGGTCGATCGGCAAGGTGCGTGCCCACTACGGCAACTTCGGCATGCTGGTCCGCGCCTACGCCTACATCCGCAGCTATGGCTCCACCATCTCCCAGGTGGCCCAGGACGCGGTCCTCAACGCCCGCTACCTGCAGGCGCGGCTGGCCCTCCTCTTCCCGATGGCGGTGCCCTCGGACTCGATGCACGAGTTCGTTGCGACCACCCGGGGCTGCCGGGTGTCCGAGCTGCGCGCGATCGACGTTGCCAAGCGTCTTCTCGATTACGGGGTGTACGCGCCGACCGCGTACTTCCCCACCACGGTCCCCGAGGCGCTCATGTTCGAGCCGACCGAGACCGAGTCGAAGCGCAGCCTCGATCTGCTCGCCGACATCTGCGCTGCCATCGTGGCCGAGGCGGAACGCGACCTGGAGCACGTCAGGTCGGCGCCTCATCTGACCCCGGTCAGCCGCGTCGACGAGGTCGAGGCGGCCCGCCGGCCGGTGCTGCGGTGGAGACCGGAGGCGTGATCGCGGCGCGCGACGAGCTCCACGAGCTGCTGGCGGCGCGGGCCTTCCGCTGGGGGGACTTCGTGCTCGCGAGCGGCAGGCGCAGCGATTACTTCTTCGACGGCAAGCAGGTGACCCTGGAGGGCCGCGGGCTCTTCCTCGCGGCATCGCTGATGCTGGCCCGCTGCCGCGAGCTGGAGGTGACCGCGGTGGCGGGTGACGACGGCGTCGGCCCCCTGCTCGGGGCGATCGTGGCCCTGAGCGGGTCGGGTTCCGAGCCGCCGCTGCGCGCCTTCATGATCCGCAAGGCCGAGAAACAGCACGGCATCGCCGCCAAGATCGCCGGGCCGGCGCCGGCGGCCGGAGAGCGGGTTGCCCTCATCGACGATGTCGTCACCACCGGTGGATCCGTCCTCCAGGCGCTCGAGGTCCTGGCGCCGACGGGGGTCGAGGTCGCCGAGGTCCTGGTCCTGGTCGATCGGGAAGAGGGCGCGGCGGGCGCGATGGCCGCGCGGGCCCTGCCGCTGCACGCCCTCTTCCGGCGGAGCCAGTTCAGCACCCGAAGCTGACGCCGCCCTCTCCCGGCCCGATGCCCGGACCGGTGTGACCTCCAGCGGAGGCTCCCGGCCCGCTCCCCGAGGCTGAGGCGCCGCTGAGAAACGGCAGCCGCCACCGCTCGGCGGCGATCGGCTCAGCGCCCTCTCAGGAGACCGCGCCACGGCGCTGCCAGCATGGGGGACGGGTCAGTTGAACCCCAGGAGGACCACCTCGATGCGACGTTTCGGCAGGCTCAGATCCGCCGCCCTGGCCGGCACCGCCGCGCTGCTCATGGCCGGGTGCGGGCATGCGGCCCTGACCCAGCGCCCGGCAGCGACCCAGGGCGCCGGTCAGAGCTCAGCCACCGCGGGCACGGCGGTGAGCGCTTCCGGCGGGGTCGGCAGCGCGCAGCTCAGCCAGATCGACAAGCAGATCAGCCAGATCGACACCCAGATCGGTCAGGCCAACCAGGACCTGGCCACCAGCGAAGGAGATCCGACCCAATGAGACTGAGCCATCCTCTCCGCCTCGGCCTCGCCACCCTGGCAGTGATCGCAGCGCTCGGAGCCGCGAGCGCCCTGCCGGCGATGGCCGACACCGGCTCCTCGCCCAGCCCCTCGCCCTCGGCCGGCACCTCGCCGACCTCGAGCCCGTCGCCGGCCGCCAGGGTGGGCGGGTGCTCGGGGACCCAGGCCACCATCCTCGCCTGCATCAAGCAGCGGTCAGCCACGGCCATCTCCAACCGCGAGACCAGGCTCCAGCAGTTGACCGCCGACGTCAACGACAGCGCTGACATCACCGCCGGTGACAAGTCGACGCTGCTCGGTCAGCTCCAGTCCGACGAGACCGGCCTCGACAGCCTGAACACGACCATCCAGAACGACACCTCGGTGAAGCAGGCCTGGGAGGACGCCCAGACCATCGTGACCGGCTACCGGGTCTACCTGCTGGAGACCCCCAAGGTCCACCTGGTGATCGCCGCCAACACCGAGGCCACCGTCGAGTTGGAGATCAGCTCGGTGATGCCCGCCCTCCAGATCGCGATCAACGACAGCACCGCCTCCGCGGCCGGGAAACAGCGGGCGCAGACTGCGTTCAACGACTGCGCCAGCCGGCTCGCCGCCGCCCAGTCGGCGTCGTCGGGCGTGGTTAGCGAGGTCATCGACCTCCTGCCCTCCGGCTACCCGGGGAACCAGCCGACCCTGGTCTCCGCGCGCCAGTCGGTGGTGACCGCGCGGCAGGACCTCGGCACCTGCCGCACCGACATCAACACGATCCGCAGCGCGCTCGGGATCTGACCCAGGTCCCGACCCGGCGGACGGTGGGCGGAGGAGCGACCGGCTCCTCCGCCCTTCACTGTGACCGTGGTCGAAGTGCCTACCATCGGGTGAGTGTTCACCTGGCACGGGTCCCGCGCCCTCGCCGCCACGGCGCTGCTCCTGACGGTGGCGGGCTGCGGGGGATCGACGCCGCGCTCCGCCACCGCGACGCCCTCGCTCACCCCGCCGGCCTCGGCGACGGCGACGGCAACCGCAACGACGTCGCCGACCCCCGCTCCGGACATCGAGCAGGTGGCCATCGTCAGCTCCGGATTCGGAGCCTACGACCTTCAGGTCTACCCGATCGCGGTGCTGCACAACCTGGCCTCGGCCCACACCGCCAGCCAGGTGATCGTCAGCTTCACCGTCGACCTCGCGAGCGGGAGCTACCAGCTCTCCGCGGAGCCGGTGTCGCTGGCTTCGGGCGAGACCCTGGGGGTGACGGTCCTCTGCACCGACAAATGTGACGGGGCGACCGGCATCGAGGCCGCGACCAAGGTCGGGAGCTGGGTGGCGGGAGGGCGCAGCGTCATCACGGCCGGGGCGGCGTCCTGGACCTGCGGGTCTCCGTGCCACGGCTCCCGCGGCTATCAGGGGGACGTCACCGGGACCCTGAGCGGCGATGTGCCGGCGGGGATGCTGGTCGGCTTCTCCGCCGTCTGCGTGAACAGCGGGGGGACCATCGTCGGAGGCGGGCTCCTCCCCTCGGTCTGGCCGGACGCCTCCGCGGCCTCGCCGTCAGTGCCCACCCTGGTCACGAGCCAGCCGGCGTCATGCCAGCTGTACGGGACCGAGGTCAGTTAGGCCGGGGCTGCCGGCACGTCTCAGCGGGGGCACGCGACGGGCTACGCGCGCGAGCAGACCGGCCAGGCCGACGAGTCACCGGAGGCGAACATGCTGGCCGCGATCTGCGCTTGCTGGACCGGATCCCAGATGTCGGTGCCCCCGTGCGCCCGGAAGGTGGACATCAGGAACTGGAAGATCCCGTAGTACGGGCCGGACGGGTTGTACGCATTGGGCCGCAGCGTGGACTCGCACTCCGCGGTGCTGATCATCCAGCTCGGGCTGACCCCGTCGGCGTCCGCGGCGCTGGTGATGATGGCCTCGACCTCCGCCGCGGTGTAGGTGTCGGCGGGGATCGTGGTCCCCTCGACCTGCTGGAGGGGGGAGAGACGGGGCACCGCGGGCAGGGCGGTCAGCGAGGGCGGGGTCAGGTTCAGTGACCCGGCGCTCGCCGGATCGCCGAGGGGCGGGAGGTGGATGCGGAGCAGCGCGCTCGAGAGGCCCAGCGGCGGCCCCTGCACGGGGACCGCGGGCGGGACGGAGAAGGCCGCCACGGCCATGGTGACCACGGCGCCGAGGGGCAGGATGGCGGCGGCCGCCAGCAGCTCTCCGAGCCGGCGGGGGATCCAGATCCGGGTGCCGGACCGGGACCGGCGGCGCAGCCCCTGCACCAGCCCGCGCCGGGCCGGGCGGAGCCCGGAGATGGGACGGCGGAGGGTCCGTCCCAGCAGGCCGGCCGCCTCGGAAAGGCGGCTCACAGGTCGCACCGGCGGCTCACAGGTCGCACAGAGGTGATCTCTCCTGACCGCCCCGACCGTTCCCGCGTCGATTCGCTGCTGCACGAGGGCAAACCGCGGGGCAGATGGGTCTTCCGTTCCACCAATGCTGGGGGGTGGGCCGCGGACTGGCGGAGTGATGCCCGCCGGAGAGGACGTGATCGGGGCGATCCGTGACCCGCGCACCCTACCACAGCCGGCTGTGAAATCGGGGGTTGGCCGGCGGCTCGTGACCGCCCGTCCCGCCGCCCCGGCGAAACCCGTGGGCGACGGCTCTGTCAGACTGCGGAGATGGCCGATGAGCAGCTGCGGGAGCATCCGGTGGAGCGGCGGACCGTGTTCCAGGGGCGCCTGCTCACCGTCCACGACGACACCGTCGAGACGGTGGACGGCAACCTCGCCGGTCGCGAGATCGTCGAGCACCCCGGAGCGGTCGCGATCGTGGCCATCGACGCCGATGGACGGGTCGTCCTCGTCCGCCAGTGGCGGCACGCCGTGGGCAGGGCGCTCTGGGAGATCCCCGCGGGCACCCTCAGCCCGGGCGAGGAGCCGGCGGCAGCGGCACGGCGGGAGCTGGCCGAGGAGACGGGTTACCGGGCCGCCGTCTGGGAGCGTCTCGCGGCCGGCCCGGTGGCGCCGGGCTACAGCGGGGAGGTGCTGCACCTCTTCCTCGCCCGCCAGCTCACCTCCGGGGAGACGCACACGGATCCGGACGAGCACGTGATCGCCAGGCTCTTCACCGCGGCGGAGGCGGACCGGCTGATCGGCGAGGACGCCGTCGACCTCAAGACCGTGGCCGGGCTGGCCCTCGCCGGTTTCGAGGTGGGCGCCTCGGGGCGAGACCGGGGCGCGGTGCCGGCGTGACTGCCCACGGCAACGGGGCGAGCGCCTCCGACGATGTGGTGGCGAGGGCGATCAAGGAGCTGATCGATTCGGTCCCCGGCGAGGAGGAGGCGCCGGCACCCGATGCCGAGACCACCACGGCCCAGCCCTGGGCCGAGACAGCGTCGCCGTCGGCGAGCAACAAGCGGCCCCTGGAGGCGCTGCTGGCGGAGTACGCGGCGCGGGTGGAGGCTGCGCCCGGCGCCACCGCCCGGCTTCCGGGGGATCCTCACCCCGCGCAGACCTTCTACGACCGGTTCTCCCGCTCCACGGAGCGGGGCGGCGCCGGCCGGAGACGGAGGCGGAGGGTATCGGGGCGCAAACGTCGGGGCGGCGCGAGCCGCGGACGCCAGCCGGGCTGATGGGGCCGGCGGGGGCGCGGTTGGGCGGGCGCCCGATCGATGCCCTGCTCCTCGACTACGGTCTGACCCTGGTCTCGTTCACCCGGCCCACGGAGGCCCTGCTCCGGGCCCACGAGGAGATCGCCGTCCGGCTCCGGGCTGCCGGGGTGGGCCCGGTCCCGTCCGCCGCGACGCTGCTCGCCGAGATCCACGACCGGGTCGAGGACGCGGTGGTCCGCCACGAGGCGAGCGGTGCCCTGACCGAGATCGACGCCGTGGCCGAGGAGCGCCGCGCCTACGCAGAGCTCGGCCTGCGACTCTCCGACGAGCTGCTCGACGGGTTGGCCGCCCTGGCTCAGCGGGCCTGGTGGGAGGGGGTCGCGCTTCCGCCCGCGACCGCGGACACGCTGAGGGAGCTCCGCCGGCGCGGTCTCCGGCTCGGTCTCTGCTCGAACGCCCCGTACCGTCCGCGCAGCCTGCGCGGGCAGCTCGCCCACCTCGGCCTCACCGGCCTGCTCGATAGCGTCACCCTCTCCAGCGAGGTCGGCCGGCGCAAGCCGGCACCCGAGATCTTCGCCGCCGCGCTGCGCGCCCTGGGTGTCGAGGCCGGCCGGAGCGCGATGGTGGGGGACCGCCGCCGCGAGGACGTGGCCGGCGCCCGCGCGGCGGGTCTGGCGACCATCCGCGTCCGCGAGCAGCGGGACGACCCGGGGCCGGATGACGCAGATGCGGTCATCGACACCCTCCCCGAGCTTGTCGAACTGCTGTTCCCGTCACACGACGGGCGCAACCGTGGTAGCGTCGTTGGCGACGACACATCCGGTTGATTCCCGAATGACCTGGCAGGAACGCTGATGATGGACGCCGCCTTCCGCGAGTACCTGAGAGAGCGATGCCGCGACCGCGGCATCTCGCTGCACCGGCTGGCTCTGCTCTGCGACCTCAACCAGATCTACTTCTACCAGGCGGTCAACAAGAACAAGGACAACCCGCCGCCCTGGGTGCTCCGTCGCGCCGCCCCCCACCTCGGGGTCACCTATGTCGAGCTGCTGATGGCAGCCGGCTACCTCGGCGAGAACGATCTCAGGGAGTTCGAGAGCAGGGCGGAGGCCCGCGCGGCCGGCGCCTCCACCTGAGCCCGGCGCGCGCTCTGCGCGCCGGTCGAGGCGGAGCCCCAGAATCGGCCCATGGGCTGGGTGCGGGCGATCATCCACCTCGACCTCGACGCCTTCTACGCGTCGGTGGAGCAGCTGCGGCGGCCCGAGCTGCGCGGGCGCCCGGTGATCGTCGGGGGGGCCGAGGACGGACGGACCGCTCGGGCCGTGGTCTCGGCCGCCTCCTATGAGGCGCGCCGCTACGGGGTCCACTCCGCGATGCCGCTGGCGCGGGCGGTCCGGCTCTGCCCGACCGCCGTGGTGCTGCCGGTGGACTTCCCCGCCTACCGGCAGGCCTCGACCCGGATCTTCGCGCTCGCGCGCGCACTGACCCCGCTGGTCGAGCCGCTGTCCCTCGACGAGGCCTACCTGGACGTCACGGCCACCCCGGGCGAGCCCCCGGAGATGGCCGCCCGGCTCCGCGACCGGATCCACGAGGCGACCGGGCTCGACGCCAGCTTCGGGGTCGCCACCTCCAAGACGGTCGCGAAGATCGCCTCCGACCTGCGCAAGCCGCGCGGGTTCGTGGTGGTGGCTCCAGGGGAGGAGCTGGAGTTCCTCCGACCGCTCCCCCTGCGCACCCTTCCCGGGCTGGGGCCGGCGACCGCGGCCACTCTCTCCGGCCTCGGTCTGCGCACGCTGGGCGACCTGGCCAGCCATCCACCCGCGCTGCTCGAGCGACGGCTGGGAAGGGCGGCGGCCCTCTCCCTGACCCGGCGCGCGCAGGGCATCGACACCTCGCCGGTCACTCCACCCAGCGCTCCCAAGTCCATCTCGCGCGAGGAGACCTACGATCACGACGTCATCGACCCGGCTCAGCTCCGCGAGCGGGTGCGCCATCTCTCCGCCGATGTGGGGCGGAGGCTGCGTGCCGCCGGGCTCAGCGCCCGGACGGTCAGCCTCAAGCTGCGCGGCGCCGACTTCACGACGGTGACCCGGCAGCGCTCGCTCGACGGAGGGAGCGACAGCGACGGGGCGATCACGGCCGCGGCGATCGCGCTCCTCGCCGCCACCCGTCAGCCCGGCCAGCCGGTCCGCCTGCTGGGGGTTGGTGTCCACCACCTGGAGGACGCCGCCCAGCTCGATCTCTTCACCGCGCGGGTCAGCGACCGGGAGCGCCGGCTCGACGCGACCCTGGATTCGCTGCGGCGCAGGTTCGGCCCCGACGCGGTGCGCCGGGGCGCGCCGGGGGCCGAGCTCCGCGACCTCGACTGGCGCCACGAGGACCTGCGCGAGCCTTGACCCGACGCCTACCCCTCGCCGTCAGCGTCGACGGCGTCGTCGTCGTCGAGGAAGTCGACGATCTCGGCGTCGAAGGCCTCGCGGGCCGAGGCGACCATGCCGGCGATCAGCTCCACCCGCTCGCGGGGCCAGAGCAGCACCGCGGCGAGCTCGGTCGAGCTGGGCTCGTGCCCGATCTGCCCGCGCAGCGCAACCTGGGCGATCTCCAGCAGACGGGTGTCCTCGAGGAGGGCGGCGGCCTCGGCGGCGGCGGCCTCGGCCTCCTCGACCAGCCCGTCGAGGTGGACGGCGACGACCCGGCGGACGTAGCCGGCCAGGCCGGCCCCCGAGCCCCCGCGCTTGACGTACTCCTCGACCGCCACCACCATCGCCAGCGAGCCCTCCTGGTAGAGGTCGGTGACCTCCACCCTGTGGTCGCGATGGGCCACGGCCTCGGCCAGCACCGCGCCGAGTGAATGCTCCACCAGCGACTCGCGTGCCAGGCGGTCGCCCCCGCGAGCGGCGCCGATCAGGCGGTCCGCGGCCGCGGCCGTGAGCGGCGGGTGGGAGCGCGCCTGGGCGGCGAGGGAGTCGAGCTCGGTGTCGTCGTCGCGTCTGCTCATCGGCGCATCAGCGTGGGTGCCCGGAGGTCAACCACCAGGGGCGGGCCACGTGCCGGCCCGGACCCGCGGCGGAGTTGCGCGGGCGAACCTGGCGGCGAACCGCTCCATGGCGCGCGCCACCTCGCGGCGCGCGGTCCCGGCGCTGGCTCGCTCGAGCGCGCGGCCGGCGAAACCGCCGCCGACGGAGTAGCGGACGGTGAGCATCACCCTGGTGCCACGACCCGCCGGCCGGGCGGTCGCCGTGATGGTCAGATCGAGGCCGTCCTCGATGGTCATGACGGTGCGTTCCGGCGGGAGGTCCTCGGTGCAGGCGAGGACACCGCGGAAGCTCCGACCGGCCAGCGCGGCCTCCACCCGGTAGCGGGCCCCGACCCCGTGGGCTGGACCGCCGATGTGCTGGAGGCTGTCGACGCCGGGGAGCCACTCGGCGTGCTGGAGGTCGGAGAGAGCCGCGTACGCCTCCGGCGGCCGGACCGGGACGGTCACGTCGGAGCTTGCCTCTATCACCGCCGGGATGGAGAAGCGTGGAGTGCCATGGATGAATTGACCCTACCACCGGTCGACGGATGCCCGGCGAAGGGTGCCGCCGGGATGACGACGGCGCGCGGGCCGCGCAGAACCGACTCTCCGTCGCTCCGTCACCTCTCCGTCGCGGACTGAGGCCCACGGTCGGGTAGTGTCGGCGCGAAAGCGCATGTACGCCGCCCTCACCTCGCTCGTGACCCTGCTGCTGCTCGCCGTGCTGGCCCTGGCACTCGCCCTCAGCCGGCTCCGCCGTGACCGCGGGCGCCTGGCGGCCCGGAGCGCCGGCCTCCACAACGCCGCGACCCGGCTCCAGGCGGTGGCCGACGCCGTGACCGAGGCCATCGTGATCGTGGACGGCGAGGGAGGGATCACGCTCGCGAACCGCGCCGCCGATCACCTCTTCGGGGCTGACGCCGGGGCCCTGGCCGGCTGCCACGTCGAGCAGCTCCTGCCCGCCTTCCGGCCGAGCGCCGCCGATCCACCGCTCGGAGAGAACGGGCCCGCCGAGACCGAGACCTCGGCCTTCCGGCGTGACGGGACCGGCTTCGCCGTCCAGGTCGAGAGCCGGCTGATCGCCGGCGGCGACGGCCGGATCGTGGTGATCCGGGAGATGTCCGAGGTGCGCGCGCTCTCCGCGGCGGTGGCCCACCAGGCCCTCCACGACAGCCTCACCGGGCTCCCCAACGAGCGCCAGCTGCAGGAGCAGCTGCTCGACCGCATCCAGGTCGCCGCGGCCCGGCGGACCCCGTTCAGCGTCTTCCTCCTCGACATCGATCGCTTCGCGGAGGTCAACGAGCGGCTGGGGCACGCCGCCGGCGACCGGCTGCTCGCCGCGGTCGCTGAGCGGCTGCGCCAGACCCTGCGGGCCACCGACGTCGTGGCCCGCCTGGGAGGCGACGATTTCGCCATCCTCCCGGGCGGGAGCGCCACCCCGGCGGCGAGCGCCCGCATCGCCCGCCAGGTGCTGGCCGCCTTCAAGGAACCGCTGCCCGTCGACGGGCATGCCCTCGAGGTCGAGATGAGCATCGGGATCGCCAACTTCCCCGACCATGGGGACGACGCCGCCACCCTGATGCGCAATGCCGACGTCGCCCGTCTGGCCGCCAAGGAGGCTCGCCGCGGGTGGAGGGTCTACACGGCGGCGGATGCCACCAGCGAGGTCGAGGATCGCGCGGTGCGCCTCACCGAGCTGCGCAAGGCCCTCGACAATCAGGAGCTGGAGCTCTTCTACCAGCCGGTGGTGCGGGTGGCCGACTCCGCTCTCTTCGCGCTCGACGCCACGGTGCGCTGGCGCCATCCGCGCCACGGTCTCCTGGCGCCCGACGAGTTCCTTCCGGTTGCCGAGCAGACCGACATCATCCGGCCTCTGACCCGGTGCGTCCTCGGCCTGGCGGTGGAGCAGCAGGCCCGCTGGCGGGAGCAGGGGCACGGCATCCGGGTCAACGTCAGGATCGCCGGACGCAACGTGTCGGACCGCCAGCTGGCACGGGCGGTGAGCCGCCTGCTGGAGCGGTGGTCGGTGCCGCCCGCCGCCCTCTCGATCACGGTGGACGAGAACACGACGCTCTCGGGGGATGCCCCGGTGCTGCGCGCGCTGGCGGAGGCGGGGGTCGGGGTCGGCCTGGACGGCTACGGCTCGGACTCCGCCTCGCTGGTCCGGTTCCGCGGCCTGCCCTTCACCGAGCTGCACCTGGACCGCACGCTGGTCGCCGCGGCCGGCCGCGAGGGGGTCGAGGCCGCGGCGGTGCGCGATGTCGTCGACCTCGCCCACGCCCTCAAGCTCACCGTCGTCGCCACCGGGGTCGACGACGAGGGGGCACGCGCCTCGATCCAGCGCCTCGGCTGCGACGCGGCGCAGGGCCGGCTCTGGGGGGAACCGGTCCCCGCTGGCGCGGTGATCCCGCTGCTCCGACTCCTGGCCCGTCAGTCGCGCTTCCCGGGGCTCGGCAGGTACCGACCCGGATCCTCCTCCCCACCGCAGGCCGAGCCCGCCGAGACCGGCTGAGCCGGGCTCCACTGCCCGGTCGACTAGACTCGGCCGCCAATGGCCAAGGAGTTGGGGATCGCGCTGCTCGGCGCGGGCACGGTCGGCACGGCGGTCGCCCGCGAGCTCGACGTGCACGCCGACCGGCTGGCGCAGCGGAGCGGAGGGCCGCTCGTGCTCCGCCGGCTGGCCGAGCGCGACCCGGCTCGCATCCGGGCGCTGCGACATGACGGGGTGACGGTCGGGGACGACGCGGAGGCGGCGGTGACGGCGCCGGACGTGGACATCGTCGTCGAGCTGCTGGGCGGGCTCAACCCCGCCGCGGGCCTGCTCGAGACCGCGCTCGGCCGCGGGCTCGCGGCCGTGACCGCCAACAAGGCCGTCATCGCAACCGCGGGCCGCCGGCTCGCCGCAGCGGTCCGGCCGGGGAGCGGCGGGCTCGCCTTCGAAGCCGCAGTCGGCGCCGCCATGCCGGTGCTGGCCATGCTCCGTGATTCGCTCCAGGGCGACGAGGTCCACCGCATCACCGCGGTGATCAACGGCACCACCAACCACATCCTGAGGCGGCTCGAGGAGGGCGACAGCTTCGACCGCGCGGTTGCCGAGGCCCAGGAGAAGGGCTACGCGGAAGCCGATCCCTCCGCCGACCTCGACGGTCATGACGCGGCCCAGAAGCTCTGCATCCTGGCCTGGTTCGCCATGGGAGCGGACGTCGCCCCCGACCAGGTCCAGCGGCGCGGCATCCGCGGCATCGGACCGGGAGACCTGCGTGCGGCCGGCGGGCTCGGATCGGTGGTCCGGCTGGTGGCCCGCGCGGAGCGCTCGCCGGCCGGATTGGAGCTGACCGTCCAGCCCACCCTGCTGCCCCGTCCCGGTCATCCCCTCGGCGACCTCGAAGGGGCGGACAACGCCGTCCTGGTCGAGAGCGACCTCGCCGGCCAGCTCCTCCTGCGCGGCCGTGGAGCCGGTGCTGACGCAGCCGCGAGCGCGGTGCTCAGCGACCTCGTGGGGGTCGTGCGGGCGCGCCGCGAGGGACGCGTCGTGGCCCTGCCGCCCGCCGTCCCGGTGCCTGTCCGCGACGCCGAGGCCTCGATGAGCGGTGCCTGGCTCCGGCTTCGGCTTGCGGGTGGCAAGGGCGGGGCCACCGGTGACGCCCGGAGAGCGCTGGAGCAGGCCGGGGTGACCGTGGAGCGGACCGCGGCCGGCGTCGGGGAGGGTGAGATGGTGGTCCTGACCGGCCCGACATCACGCGCCGCACTGGCCCGCGCTCTGGAGACCCTTCAGGCGGTCGGGGCTCCGGCATCGGTGGCCCAGGCCATGGACCGGCTGGAGCCGCTGGCATGACCGCGAGCGCGGGCATCCGGGGCGTCGGGGTGATCCAGCGCTACGCCGACTACCTGCCGCTGACCGACCGGACCCCCCGGATCACCCTGGGCGAGGGGGGAACCCCGCTCATCGAGTCCCGCCACATCGCCTCCGAGCTCGGGCTGGGCTCGCTGTTCTTCAAGTTCGAGGGCCTCAACCCCACCGGGTCGTTCAAGGACCGGGGCATGGTGTTCGCGGTGGCACGGGCGCTGGAGGGCGGCAGCCGAGCGATCATCTGCGCCTCCACGGGCAACACCAGCGCCTCGGCGGCGGCGTACGGGGCCCGCTTCGGACTGCGCACCGTGGTGGTCGTCCCCGCCGGGAAGATCGCGCTCGGCAAGCTGGTCCAGGCGCAGGTATTCGGCGCGACGGTGCTGATCATCGAGGGCAACTTCGACGAGGCCCTGCGCTCGGTCCGGCAGCTCGCCGAGACCCACCCGGTGACCCTGGTCAACAGCGTCAACCCCAACCGGATCGAGGGCCAGAAGACCGCCGCCTTCGAGGTGGTGGACGAGCTGGGCGACGCGCCCGACGTCCTGGCCATCCCGGTCGGCAACGCGGGCAACATCACCGCCTACTGGCGGGGCTTCCGGGAATACCGCGAGGCGGGAAGAACGACCCAGCTCCCCCGGATGGTCGGCGGTCAGGCGGAGGGTGCCGCCCCCCTGGTGCTCGGCAGGCCGGTCACCGACCCGCAGACCTTCGCCACCGCCATCCGGATCGGCAACCCGGCATCCTGGGCCAGCGCGATCGCCGCCCGCGACGAGTCGGAGGGGCTGATCGACTCCGTGACCGACGCCGAGATCGCCGCGGCCCAACGGGACCTGGCGGCCAGGGAGGGGGTCTTCTGCGAGCCGGCGTCGGCCGCCTCCCTCGCGGTGCTGCGCAAGGCGGTGGACAGCGGGGCGGTGGCCCGGGGCACCCGGGCCGTCTGCGTCCTCACCGGCAACGGCCTCAAGGACCTCCCCGCGGTGAGCGGCGGTCTGGCTGCGCCGCGGTCGGTCACCGGCACGCCCGCCAGCATCGCCGACGCGATAGGGCTCTGAAGGGGACGCATGGAGATGGGTCAGCTCTGATGCGGGTCACCATTCGGGTCCCCGCCACCGTGGCCAATCTGGGACCGGGCTTCGACATCCTGGCCCTGGCGGTGCAGCTGCAGAACGAGGTCGAGGCGTGGACCGACCCGGATGGCGGGATCGCCATCGACCCCGGCCCCGACGCCGCCGAGGGGCTGCACGACCCCGCCCACAACCTGATCACCCGGGCGCTGATCGCGGCGTGCTCGGCGGCGGGAGCGGAACCGCCCGGAGTCGGCATCCGCTGCCACAGCGAGATCCCGTTCGGGCGAGGGCTCGGCTCCAGCGCCGCCGCGGCGCTGAGCGGGGTGCTGGCCGCCAACGCGCTCGCCAACCTGGGCTGGGACGAGCAGCAGATCATCGCCCAGGCGGCACGGATCGAGGGACATCCGGACAACGTCGCCGCCGCCATGCTCGGCGGCCTGGTGGTCTGCGTCAGCGACGCCCCCGTGGTCCAGATCGCGGTCCCGGACGAGCTGCGCGCCGTGCTCTTCCTCCCCGACGGGGAGATGAGCACACAGGCCGCCCGGCAGGTCGTGCCCGCCTCCTTCAGTCGTGAGGACTCCGTCCACAACGCCGGCCGGTGCGCCCTGCTGGTCACGGCGATGCTCACCGGACGGCTCGACCTGCTCGGCGAGGCGATGCGAGACCGATGGCACCAGCCGGCCCGCGGCGCGCTGATGCCCCACGTCCAGCCGCTGATCGACGCCGCCCTCACCGCCGGCGCCCACGGCGCCTGCCTGGCCGGGGCCGGCCCCTCGGTGCTCGCCCTCTGCACCGGGGACACCGCGGCGGTCGCGGCGGCGATGGCCGCGGCCGCCCGGGTCGCCAGGGTGGAGGGACACCCGGTCGTCCACGCGGTGCGCAATTTCGGGGCGCGGGTGGACCTCGCACCATGAGCGTGGGAAGCGACCCCGTGAACGCCCCGCTGGCGCCCCTCCCGGCCTCGCCGTGCGTGGTCCAGAAGTTCGGAGGCAGCAGCGTCGCCAGCGCCGAGCTGATCCAGCGGGTGGCCCGGCGCATCGCCGCAACCCGCGCCGAGCACCAGCGGGTGGTGGTGGTGGTCAGCGCCATGGGGGACAGCACCGATGAGCTGCTCAGCCTCGCCCACAAGGTCAACTCGGCCCCACCGCCGCGGGAGCTGGACCAGCTCCTCTCCACCGGGGAGACGATCACCGCGCCCCTGATGGCCATGGCCCTCGAACGGCTGGGCGTCCCCGCCATCTCGCTCACCGGTCCCCAGGCGGGAATCCGCACCAGCAGCGTCCACCGCAGCGCACGGATCGTCGACATCGTTCCCGAGCGCATCGTCGACGAGCTGAACCACGGGCGCGTGGTGGTGGTCGCCGGCTTCCAGGGCGTCAGCGACGCTCTCGACGTGACCACCCTCGGACGGGGCGGCTCCGACACCACCGCGGTCGCCCTGGCGGTGGAGCTGGGCGCCGCCCGCTGCGAGATCTACACGGACGTGGCCGGGGTGTACACCGCCGATCCGCGGGTCGAGCCGCGGGCACGTCCCATTCCCGAGATCGCCTATGCGGAGATGCTCGAGTTCGCCGCCGTCGGCGCCAAGGTCCTGCATCCCCGCGCCGTCGAGATCGGGGAGACCTACTCCGTCCCCATCGTGGTGCGCTCGACCTTCGAGGACCACCCGGGCACCCTGATCTGTCAGCATCCCGCCATGGAAGATCGGCAGAAGATCCGCGGCATCGCCCACCACAGCGGCGTCGCCAAGGTCATCCTAACCCGGGTCCCCGATCGGCCGGGCATCGCCGCCCAGGTGTTCGGCCCCATCGGCAAGGCCGGCATCAATGTGGACATCATCGTCCAGAACGTAAGTCATGACGGCTTCACCGACATCTCCTTCGTCATCGCCGAGGAGGACCTCCCCCGCTCCCGCCCGGTGCTCGAGGAGGTGGCCCGCGAGGTCAAGGCGGAGCAGGTGGTGGCCGCCACCGACATCGCCACGGTTTCGGTCGTGGGCACCGCCCTGCTGGGAACGCCGGGGATGGCCGCCCGAATCTTCCAGGCGCTCTCCACGCAGGGCATCAATGTGGAGCAGATCACCACCAGCCAGATCCACGTCACCGTGGTCATCGCGCGCGACCGGGTCGCCGATGCGGTGCGCGCGCTGCACGCCGAGTTCGAGCTGGAGAGCGACTAGTGCACCGGCCCGGAAGCATCTGGCCGCGGTATCGGGACCGGAAAACCACGTCCGGGTCAGCGCGCTAGCCGCCGATGGCAGCGAGCACGGCTGACGGGCTCCTCCTCACCGGGCCCGGCGGTCGGTCGGGAGCGGCAGCATGGCGCTGAGCGTCGGCATCGTCGGACTGCCCAACGCCGGCAAGTCCACCCTCTTCAACGCGCTGACCCAGGCCGGAGCGCCGGTGGGCAACTACCCGTTCACCACCATCGAGCCGAACACGGGGGTGGTCGCCGTACCGGATCAGCGTCTGGAGCGGCTGGCGGCGGTCTTCTCCCCGCCCCGGGTGATCCCCGCCTCCGTCACGTTCACCGACATCGCCGGCCTGGTCCGGGGCGCCAGCCGCGGCGAGGGCCTGGGCAACCAGTTCCTCGGCCACATCCGCGAGTGCGACGCCATGGTGGTGGTGGCGCGCGGTTTCGAGGACCCCGACGTCAGCCACGTCGAGGGTGGTGTGGACCCCGCCCGCGACCTGGAGGTGGTCGAGCTGGAGCTCGAGCTCGCCGACCTGGAGACGGTGACCCGGCGCCTCGACAGGCGGGAGAAGACGGCGCGCCTCCAGAAGGAGAAGTCGGCGGAGGCCATCGAGGTGATGCGCCGCGTCCACGAGCACCTCGACGGCGGCCAGCCGGTGCGGACCATGGCCCTGACGGAGGAGGAGCGCGGGTATCTCCGCGACCTCTTCCTGCTCACCGCCCAGCCGCTGATCGTGGTGGTCAACGTCGGCGAGGCCGATGCCGCCGCGCCGCCGCCGGACCGCCTCGTGGAGCTGGCCCGCGGCCACGGCGGGGACTGCCTCACCATCTCGGCCCGGATCGAGGCCGAGATCGCCGAGCTGCCGGCCGAGGACCGGCGCGACTTCCTGGCCTCCCTGGGGCTGCGCGAGCCTGGCCTGGACCGGCTGGCGCGCGAGGCGTACGCGCTGCTCGACCTGATCACCTTCTTCACGGCCGGGGAGAAGGAGGTGCGCGCCTGGACGCTGGAGCATGGCGGCACCGCGGTGGAGGCGGCCGGCGTCATCCACACCGACTTCGCCCGCGGCTTCATCCGGGCCGAGGTGGTCGACGCCGAGGATCTGATCGAGGCCGGTTCGTACGCAGCCATCCGGGAGTCGGGCCGGCAGCGGCTGGAGGGGAGGGACTACGTCGTCCGCGACGGCGACGTGGTCCACTTCCGGTTCAATGTCTGACCGCACCCTCGGAATCGTCGGAGTCGGCCTGATCGGCGGCTCCATCGGCATGGCGGCACGGCGCGCCGGCTGGGAGGTGGTGGGGGTCGACAGCGCCGCCATCCTGGAGCGCGCCCTGGCGCTGGGGGCGATCGACCGCCCCGCCGACCTGGACGGTGTCCGACACGCCGAGATGATCGTCCTGGCCGCGCCGGTGTCCCAGATCACGGGTCTGCTCGCCGAGCTGGCACCCACCGACGCGCTGGTCACCGACGTCGGCAGCGCCAAGGCGGCGATCGTGCGCGGCGCCGCGGCGACGGGCATCCGCCGCTTCGTCGGCGGGCATCCGATGGCGGGCAGCCAGCTGGGCGGAGTCGCCAATGCGAGCGCCGACCTCTTCCAGGGCGCCCGCTACCTGCTGACCCCCACCGGGGACACCCTGCCTGAGGCGTACTCCCGGGTCACCCAGTTCGTCCGCGACGATCTGGGCGCGGTGCCGACCGCGGTCGACCCGGAGCGGCACGACCGGCTGATCGCCGCCCTCTCGCACCTCCCCCACCTGCTGGCGGTCGCTCTGCTCCGGGTCACGTCGGAGATCTCCCCGGACGCCCTCTCCTTCGCCGGACCGTCCTTCCGCGACCTGACCCGGGTCGGAGCGGCCAACCCGTCACTCTGGGCGGACATCCTCGCCGAGAACGCGGCCGCCGTCCGGGAGGTGCTCACCTCCTTCACCGACGCGATGCGGCGGCTCGATCGCGACATCGACGACCGTCCCGCCACCGAGCGGCATTTCAGCGACGCGGGCGTCGCCTACGAGGCCCTGGGCGGCATCCTCATCGAGCGCACCGGACGCAACGTCGACATCGCGGTGCCGATCGAGAACCGGCCTCGGGTGCTCGCCCAGGTCACCACCCTGATGGGCTCGAACGACATCAACATCGTGGACCTTTACATGCAGCATTCCGACACCCGCCACGCCGCCCTGGTGCTGACCATCGATGCCGGGGTGGTCGAGCGAGCGCTCGCCCTTCTCCACGGAGCGGGGTTCCGGGCCGAGGTCGGCAGCCCGGGCTGAGCTGCGCCGCCAGCGCGCCGGTACCGGGGCCGGACTAGCTATAGCTAGCTCTCGTTGGCCTCGGACGCGAGCCTCAGCTCGCGCGGCTGCGGCCCCGTCACCACGCCACGGCGCATCTGGAAGTTGAGGGTGGTGACCGAGATCAGCAGGAGCACCGCGCCCAGCACCTCGAGCGGCTGCAGCTTGTACCCGTACCCGACCGGCACGGGGAGGCAGAAGACCAGGAAGAGTGCGGCCGGGTAGCCGAGCTCGGCGAAGCTGGAGACCGTGGCCCGGGTGCTGGAGAGCGCGCGGTAGTAGAGCACCATGGCGACGAGCCCAGGGATGAGTGCGATGCCGAGGAAGCTGGGGAGCTGGCCGATCGAGTACTTGGCGAAGCCCCCCGCCTGCGGGTCGGTGAGCATCAGAACCAGCAGGACCGGCAGGGCCAGGACGAAGCGCATCGCCGAGGTGGTGGTGAAGGAGACCCCGGCCAGGGCGACGCGGCCGAGGACCGTGCCCGCCGCCCAGAGGATCACCGCGCCGATGACGAAGGCGGCGGCGAGGAACTGGACACGTGGCGCGCTCGCGTTGCTGGAGAAGACGATCAGCGCGGTGCCGGCCAGGGCGAGGGCGGCCAGCGGCCAGAAGGAGGCCCTGCGGCGCTCGTGGAGGACGATCCAGGCCATGGTCGCCCCGAAGACCGGCTGGAGCAGGTAGAGGAAGTAGACCTCGGAGAGCACGCCGCCGCTCTGCGCCGCCGGGACGGTGAACGCGTAGCCGATTGAGCGGGTGAAGAGGACGGTGGCGAAGGCCTGGGGACCGATGGCGATCACCGCCAGCGCCAGCCAGCTCCGCCAGGATGTGGTGCGCAGCTCTCGGATCACCCGCAGCCCCACAGGGAGGAAGCAGAGGCTGATGAGCAGGTCCTCGACCAGGACGATCTGGCTCGCCGACAGCTGCTTGGCGAGGACGGGACGGAAGTAGGCGTCCGCCGCCCAGAGGGCGGCCGCCAGGGTGATGAAGAGGGCCGAGTAGCGGTCGAGCAGCCCGCTCCGGCGGGCGGGGGCAGCCTCAGAGGACATCTCGGGCGGAGGGTACCAGGAGGGCGGGCCCTCAGGGTTCGGCACCTCGCTCCGTCGCCCCTGGTACGCTTCGCGGCTGGACCATGGCCAAGAAGACCCGCAAGCAGAAGCAGCGCACCACGGCCCGCCGTCCGGCCGGCGCGGCACCGGCGCGGCCGCTGGCGACCGCGGCCGCCCGGCCTCTCACCGCGACGGCGGCACCGGAGGAGCAGGAGGCCGCCCCGAGCGAGGCACCGCTCGCGGCCGCGGCCACTCAGACCCTGGGGTCGGAAGCCGCCCGCCGCCGCGTGGGGCGGATCGGGCCCACCGCGCCCCCGAGCGCGCTGGGAGGCCGGCAGCAGCGCCAGCCGGTCAGGAGCGCTCGCTTCGGCTCGGCCGCGGCGATGGTGGAGCCCCTGGACTCGGACGACCCGGCCATCCCGTTCGACCGCGTTCCCTACGTCCCCTCGGATCTGCGCCGGGTCGCCACGATCGCCGCCCTGATGGTGGTGCTCATCCTGATCGCCTGGGCCATCGTCAGCCACGTCGTCGACTGAGCCGGGGGGCGGCACGGATGCGGGTCATCCTCTACACGGGCAAGGGTGGGGTGGGCAAGACCACCGTGGCCGCCGCGACGGCGGTGCGCTGCGCCCAGCTCGGCCAGCGCACGCTGGTGATCAGCACCGACGCAGCCCACAGCCTCGGCGACTCGCTGGAGGTGCCCCTCAGCGAGGAGCCGCGTGAGGTGGCCCCGGGCCTCTGGGGCCAGGAGGTCAACGCCCTCCAGCAGCTCGAGAGCCACTGGGATCGGATCCGCCTCTACCTCAGCTCGCTGTTCTCGTCGCAGGGCGTCGACGACATCGTCGCCGAGGAGCTGGCGTCGCCCCCGGGGATGGAGGAGGTCGCCTCGCTGATGCAGATCCGGCATCACAAGGCCGAGGGCAAGTTCGACACCCTGGTGGTCGACTGCGCGCCGACCGGCGAGACCCTGCAGCTGCTGGCGTTCCCCGACGTCGCCCGCTGGTATCTGCAGCGACTCTTCCCCGCCTCGCGCGCGGTGATGAAGGTGGCCCGCCCGGTGGTGCAGCCATTCGTCTCCATCCCGCTCCCCCCGGACGACGTCTTCGTCCACATCAGGAACCTGCTGCTCGACCTGGAGAGCATGAAGAGCATCCTCGGCGACCCCAAGACCTGCACCGTGCGGCTGGTGCTCAACCTCGAGAAGATGGTGCTCAAGGAGGCGCAGCGCGCCTTCACCTACCTCAGCCTCTACGACTACCTGACCGACCTGGTGGTGGTCAACCGGGTCCTCCCTCCGGAGGTCACCGACACCTACTTCAAATCCTGGAGGGCGATCCAGACCCGTTACGACGAGTTGGTGGAGTCGCTCTTCGACCCCATCCCGATCCGGCGCTCCAAGCTCTTCGAGCACGAGATCGTCGGTCTCACCCGGCTGGGCGAGCTGGCGGCGGAGCTCTTCGGCGACGAGGACCCGGCGGCCGTCTATTACCACGCCGTGCCCCAACGCCTGCGCAAGGTGGACGGGCGGTACGAGCTGCAGCTGCAGCTCCCCTTCGTCTCCAAGGACGAGGTCGACGTCCGCCACAGCGAGGGTGAGCTGTTCGTCACCGTGGGCGCCTACAAGCGTGAGATCTCCCTGCCCCGCATCCTCAATGGCAAGCGGGTCAGCAAGGCCAGACTTGACCAGGGCCTGCTGCGCGTCACGTTCGCCGACGGCCAGGCGTGAGCAACGGCGTTCGGAGGTATGGCAACCATGGGTGACAGCATCGGAGGGATCCCCGTCCGGCTCTTCGAGGAGGCGGCCCGCCGGCTCGGCCAGGTGGTGCCGCCGGAGGCGACGTCCCACTTCATCGCGGCACAGCGGGAGCTGGTGCTCGGCATCACCGCGCTGATCGAGCGTGGCAGCCGGCCGGCGAGCACGCCTTCGCGGGGACGCCGCGCTCCCACCGCCACCCCGCGAACCAGGCGACCCCGCCGCGTCCCCGTCGATTGAGGCCTCCCGGTCGTCCCGGCTGGCGGGGCGAAGCCTGGGTCCTGCGGGGCGGCGCGTTCCCGGTGCGCGGCGGGGCTGCGGGCTGACCCTCCCATGAGTGGGGCGGGGGGCCACAGCAGCCGGTTCGCCCGGGTCCTCTTCCACGATCGCCCCCCCCGGCGGCCGCTGCTGTCGGTCACCGTCGACGGCGAGGCGTGGCCGGTGGGCGGCGCCCAGCTGGCGGTGCTGGATCGGGGACGGGCGCTCCTCCAGCTTCGCCCCTGGCCGCCGGGCTGGGAGCTCCCCGGAGGTCACTGCGAGCCCGGCGAGGAGCCGGCCGACGCCGCCAGGCGCGAGGCCGAGGAGGAGACGGGGCACACCTTCCGGGTGCTCGGGCTGGTCGGCGTCTACACCTGGGAGGGGCTGCGCGCCGCCGGGGACGCGGTCTTCCTCGGCGAGATCACCGGCGGGAGGGCTCGACGCAGCATCGAGGCGTGGTCGGTGCGCCTCTTCGACCCCGAGGAGCTGCCCCGGACCGTCTTCCCCTGGTGCCGGGAGCGGATCCTCGACGCGGTGGCGTGCAGCCGCGGCGGGGCACCGGTGCACCGCATCCAGCCGGTGACCATGCGCCACGTGATGAACTTCGGGACGAGCTGGATGCAGACCCCCGTGGACGCGCTGTCGCGGCGGCGGCGCTCACGGTCGAGGGACCGGTGAATGGCCGGCTCGGCCCCCGGGGACCACGGGGGCTCCTGACCCATGACCGCGCTGCTCTTCCTGGGTGCTCTGCTGCTGATCGCCGTCGCCTCCGAGCTCTTCACCAATGCGGTCGAATGGGCCGGGCACCTGCTCCATCTCGGAGCCGGGGCGACCGGCAGCCTGCTCGCCGCCCTGGGGACGGCTCTTCCCGAGACCATGGTGGTGATCGTCGCGCTGGCCGGGGGTGCCACCGGTTCGAACCAGATCGCCACGGGCGCGGTGCTCGGTTCCTCCTTCCTGCTGCTCACCCTGGGCGGGGCGCTGACCGGGGTGGCCCTGCTGACCCGGCGGAGTAACCGCCGGCTTCAGGTCGAGCCGGCCCAGGTCCGCCGCGACCTCGGTGTCTTCCTGAGCGCGTTCGGCTGCGCGGTGGCGTCCACCCTGCTGAGCCGGCCGGAGCGGGTGGTCGTGGGGATCCTGCTGCTCCTCCTCTACGCCGGGTACGCCCGCGCCGCCCTCCGAGAGAGGGGGGGCCAGGAGGAGGCGCCCGAGCCGCTGCACTTCGTCCGCTGGCGGTCGGGCCCGCCCCCGGCGGCGGTGGTCGTGGTGCAGCTCCTGGCCGGGGCCGTCCTGCTCACGGTCGGCTCGGGACTGTTCGTGGACGCCATCCACTCCGCCGCCACCAGCCTGAGCGTCAATCCCCTGGTCCTGGCGGTGATCGCGGTGCCCTTCGCCACCGAGCTGCCCGAGACGCTCAACAGCGTGCTCTGGATCCGGAGCGGCGACGACGGGCTGGCCCTGGGTAACGTCGCCGGGGCGGCCGCATTCCAGGCGTGCATCCTCGGCTTCCTGGGCATCACCTTCACCACCTGGGACCTGGGCGCCGCCGGTCTGATCAGCGCCGGCTGCGCCTTTGCCACCGGCCTCTATTTGCTCGGACTGCTCCGGGATGGCCGCGCCCACGGAGGCTGGCTGTTGGTGGCCGCGCTCCCCTGGCTCGGCTTCGTGGTGGCCGAGCTCGCCCTGGGCGGCCGGCTCGGCTGAGACCGCCGAGGGACGCCGGGCCCGCCCGCCGGAGACACGTGCCGGGGACAGGAGTGATCGGCGTCCGCGACGCCGTCGCGCCGCGGCGTCGGGTCTGAGATCATCGAGCGCCGATGAGCGGCTCCACCGACACCGACACCTACACCCACGGCCACCACGAGGCGGTGCTGCGGGCTCACCGGTGGCGGACGGCGGAGAACTCGGCCGCCTATCTCCTGCCCCACCTCCGCCCGGGCATGAGCCTGCTGGACGTCGGCTGCGGCCCGGGGACGCTGACCGCCGACCTGGCGGCGCGGGTGGCGCCTGGTGAGGTGCTCGGCGTCGACCTCTCGGCCAGGGTGGTGGCCGAGGCCGAGGCCCATGCCCGGGAGGCCGGCGTCCCCAACCTCGGCTTCCGCTCCGGCGACTTCCGCTCGGTGGGGCTCGCCGAGAGGAGCTACGACGTGGTCCACGCCCACCAGGTGCTGCAGCACCTGCGCGACCCGGTGGGGGCCCTCAGGGCGATGCGCCGGCTGGCGCGCCCGGACGGAATCGTCGCCGCCCGGGACGGCGACTACTCGGCGATGGTCTGGTGGCCGGCCGACCCCCGGCTCGACCGCTGGCGGGATATCTACCTGGCGGTGACCCGGCGCAACGGGGCCGAGGCGGACGCCGGACGCCGGCTCGCCGGCTGGGCGGGCGAGGCCGGCTTCGACGATGTCGCCTACTCGACCTCGACGTGGACCTTCGCCACCGCCGAGGATCGCGGCTGGTGGACCGAGCTGTGGGCGGAGCGGACCACGTCGTCGAGCCTCGGCCGCCAGGCGGTGGAGTACGGGATCGCCACCCCCTCCGAGCTGGAGGAGGTGGCCGCCGGCTGGCGGGCCCTCGGGGCCGTCGCCGGCGGCGTCTTCATCGTCGTCTCCGGTGAGATCATCGCCCGCGCCTGATCCGCCGGCCTCGGACCCGTGCGCCGCACGCGGCCGGAGCCCCGGGTCGGTTGCGATGCGCCTGGTCCGATGTCCGCGCCATGTCCGGCCCTCCTCGGCAGGCTCGGCAGAGCGCCGATGAGCACCATCGCCTACCACCGCCGGCCCCGGGCCCCGATCCCTCCGCTCCCCAGCAGAGCGGTGGTCATCCGCACCCCTCCGCCACCCGCGGTCTCCGGGGGGCGGGCCCTGCGGGTCTTCCAGGTCATGGCCCCGATCGCCGGTGCCGGCACCGGGCTGGTGGTCGCCCTCGCCTACCGGCAGACGGGCGCCCTGCTCGCCGTCATGGGCGCAGCGATCGGGATCGGCGTCCTGGTGTCGACGGGCACCGCCCTGGGCCAGGCGGTCACCGGACGCACCCGGCGCCTCGACGGCCGGCGGCGCTACCTCGACTACCTGGCCGCGGAGGAGCGGGCGATCAGCTCTCTGATCGCGACCCAGGAGCAGCGTGACGCGCTCCTCCTCCCGGATGAGGCCGGCCTCACCGAGCTGGTGCGGCGGCGGGAGCGCGTCTACGAGCGCCGCCCCGGTGACCCCGACTGGTTGGAGGTCCGGGCCGGTGCCGGAAGGCTGCCACCCGCCGTCCGGGTGACCCTCCAGGAGATCGACCCGCTCGCGCCCGCTCCGGACCCTGAGCTGCTCGCCGCAGCCCGGACGCTCGTCGGGCGGTTTCAGAGCCGAGCGCGGGCGCCGATGCCGCTCCCCCTGCTCGATGTGGGGACGCTGGTGGTCCGGGGTCCGCCCCCGCTCGCCAGCGGAGTGGCGCGCTCCCTCGCCGTCCAGGCGGCCGTGTTCCATTCGCCCGCGGACCTCGGCATCGCGGTCGTGACCGGCGACACGACCACGGCCCAGGCCTGGGATTGGGTCAAATGGCTCCCCCACGCCCGCTGTCCCGACCTCGTCGCAGTTGCACCCTCGAATCTGCTGGCCGCGGTCGGAGCCGGCCCAGCCCAGGCCGACCGCATCCTGCGCGAGCTGCTCCCGGAACCCGGGGAGCGCCCGCGCCACCTGCTGGTCGTGGTCGACGGCTGGTCACCTCAGGGACGCCTGGCCGAGCTCGCATCGCTGCGCGCCCTGATGCGGGACGGCCCGACCGCCGGCGTGACCGTCGTCTGCACCGTCGCGTCGGCCGCGGACGAGCCGGGGGAGCTGCGCACCGGGATGGCTCTCGAACCCGACGGCACCGCGACGGTCGAGATCACCCGGGACGCGGTGACCCGCTCGGTGGTCGTCGCCGCCGAACCGCTGGGCGCGGCGGCGGCGCTCCGCATCGCGCGGCTGCTCACGCCGCTGCGCCTCGCCCGCGATGGTGAGAGGGCAGCGGGCGACGGCGGGCCGGCTGCGGCCGGCCTCCTCGATGCCCTGGGCCTCGGCCCGGCGGCGCGGATCGACGTGGGGACGGCCTGGAGCAGGGCCTCCGAGTCCCTGCTCCGATGCCCGATCGGGACCGGCTCCCAGGGGGAGACGGTCGAGCTCGACCTCAAGGAGCTCTCGCAGGGGGGGATGGGACCGCACGGGATGCTCGTCGGAGCGACTGGCTCGGGCAAGAGCGAGCTGCTGCGAACCCTGGTCGCCGGCCTGGCGGCCACCCACCCTCCGGATCTGCTCGCGTTCGTGCTGGTCGACTTCAAGGGGGGCACCGCCTTCCGACCGATGGCCGGTTTGCCCCACGTCGCCGGCCTGGTCACCAACCTCGACGACGACCCCACGATGGTCGAGCGCTTCCGCCTCGCGGTCGAGGGCGAGCTGGTCCGCCGCCAGTCGATGTTCAAGGCCGCCGGCAACATCCCCGACCTCCGCGCGTACCACCGCCGACGGGCGAGCCTACCGGCGCTGGAGCCTCTCCCCCACCTCTGGCTGGTCGTCGACGAGCTGGCGGAGCTGCTCACCGCCCACCCCGATCTCGACCAGTTCTTCGAGGGGGTGGCGCGCCTGGGACGCGCCCTCGGCATCCACCTCCTGCTGGCCACCCAGGGGCTCTCGGGCGGGCTGACGCGGCTCGATCGCCACCTCTCCTACCGGCTCTGCCTCCGCACCAACAGCCTGCAGGAGAGCCTGCTCGCGCTCGGCTCACCGCTCGCCGCCCAGCTTCCCCTCACTCCGGGTCTGGGGTACCTCAGGGTTGGCCAGGGTGAGCCCCGGCGCTTCCGCGCCTTCCTGGTCGGCGGCCCAGCCGGCCACGGGGATCCCGCCTCCGGCGACGGCCATCGTGCTCCTGCGGTGCGGCGGTTCACCTCGACCCGGCCCCCGGAGCCTGCCCGCGGCGTTGCCGCGGCGAACGGCGGGGGTGGGGAGCAGCCGGCCTCCGCGCCGGCCCGCGCCGACGGGCCCACCGAGCTGGACCTCCTCGTCGAGCGGCTGACGAGATCGGGAGCCGCGCCCGCCCGTCCCATCTGGGTCACGCCACTCCCCCGCAAGCTGTCGCTGGACGCCGTGCTGGAGCGGGGTGGCGGGCCGCTCGAGGTGACCCTGGGCCTCGCCGACCATCCCCTTCTCCAGCGGCAGCAGCGGTGGGGCATCGACTTCGGCGGCGAGCTGGGCCATCTGGCGGTCGTCGGTGCACCCCGCACCGGCCGCACCACGGCCCTGCGCACCATCGCCGCCTCCCTCCTGCTCACCCACGACCCAGGCGCCGTCCAGCTCTACGTCCTCGACATGGGCGGCTCGCTCCAGGCGCTGGCGGGAGCACCCCACGTCGGCACCGTGGCCGGGAAGGCCGACCCCGAGGTGGCGCGGCGGACCATCCGCCTGCTCAGCCGGCTGGCGGAGCAACGCGAGGGCGAGCTTCGCAGGCTCGGGCTCGGCGGCATCGACGAGCTGCGCCGGAGCTGGCGGGAGAGGGGCTCGGGCGACGGGTTCGGCGACGTCTTCCTTCTGATCGACAACTGGGGAACGGCGACCAGGGCCTTCGATTGGATCGAGGAGGAGGTGACGGCGCTGGCCGGGGTGGGCCTCTCCCACGGCATCCACCTGGTGCTGAGCGCGGATCGCTGGGCTGACATCCGCCCCGCGCTGCGCGACCGCATCCCGGCCCGGCTCCAGCTGCGGCCCATCGACCCCGCCGACTCGGCCTACGACCTCCGCGCCACCCGAGGGCTGGCCAGCACCCCGGGAAGAGCCCTGGGCCCGGGTTCCTGCCAGATCCAGCTGGCCCTGCCCCGGGTCGACGGCGGCGACCCGGGGATCGACCCGGACACCGCCTTCCGCGATCTGGTCAAGCGCCGCGCCCGCCCCGGTCCCGCGGCGCCCCCGGTCCCGCTCCTCCCCCTGACCGTGCCCCTCAGCAGGCTGGACTGGGTGGAGTGGAGGCGGCGGCGTGAGGTCCCCCTCGGGATCGCCGACGCGGACCTGCGGCCGGTGCCGTTCGACCTGCTCGCGCAGGACACGCAGCACCTGGTGGTCTGCGGCGATGCCCGGTGCGGCAAGACCGGCTTCCTGCGCGCCCTCCTGCTGGCCTTGACCCGCGTGCTCTCACCGAAGGAGGTACGCCTCCACCTCGTCGACATCCGGCGCGGCCTGCTCGACGCCGTCCCCGCAGCCTATCTGGGAGGCCACGCCATGACCGCCTCGGCGGTGGAGGGAGTGGTCGCGAGCCTGCGGGAGGAGCTCGTCCGGCGCGTCCCTCCGGCGGGAGCCAGCCGCCGCGACCTGGCCGAACGGCGGCACGTCCGCGGCCCCGAGCTGGTGTTGGTGGTCGACGACGACGACATCGTCGAGCCCATGGCCCTCTCGCCCCTGGTGGGAGCCGTGCCGCTCGCCTGGGACATGAAATTCCATGTGATCCTGGCCCGGCGTCCGGCGTCCCCGGGCTATGACAGCCTCGGCAGCGCGCTGGTCGCCCAGGGGGCGGTCGGCGTCGAGATGAGTGAGACCGATCGCTGCCTCTTCGTCCCCCGCCCGGTCAGCCTCCCCCCGGAGCGAGCACACCTCGTGGTGCGCGGCCAGCCCTCGCTGCTGCAGCTGATCCACGCCGAGGAGGGGTGAGCAGGGGGCCCGCGGGCTTCCCGCGACCGGTCGGCGATCCTCTACAGTCGCCCCGACGTGGAAACGGCCGATCCTCCCCGACCCGCGACGGGAGGAGACGCGACCCCCGTGGGGACGGGGGCGACGCCCGTGGTCGCCCACGGTCTGACCAAGGATTTCGGAAAGGTCAGGGCGGTCGACAACCTCAGCTTCAGCGTCGAGCAGGGTTCGGTGACTGGCTTCCTCGGCCCCAACGGCGCGGGCAAGACCACCACCCTGCGCATGCTCCTCGGCCTGGCCGCACCGACCGCGGGGACGGGGACGATCGGGGGAAGGCGCTATGCCGAGCTGAGCGACCCCGCCCACGCCGTCGGAGCCGTGCTCGAGGCGACCAGCTTCCTCCCCGGCCGCACCGCACGCAATCACCTCCGCGTGTGCTGCGCCGCCGCCGGGGTCGCCGACCGCCGCGCCGACGAGCTGCTCGACCTCGTCGGTCTGGCCGCCGTCGCCCGGGTCCCGGTCCAGACCTATTCGCTGGGGATGCGCCAGCGCCTGAGCCTGGCGACCGCGCTGATCGGGGACCCGAGGGTGCTGATGCTGGACGAGCCCGCCAACGGCCTCGACCCGCAGGGCATGGCGTGGCTGCGCCAGCTGATGCGCCGGATGGCGGATGCGGAAGGCCGCGCCATCCTGGTCTCGAGCCACGTGCTCTCCGAGGTCGAGCAGGTCGTGGACCGGGTGGTCATCGTCGCCCGAGGACGCCTCCTCTACGACGGCACCCTGCGCGATCTCCCGGGCGGACAGGAGGGGGTCGTCCTGCGCACTCCGGCGGTCGAGAGGGCGGTGACGGCGCTGGCGGCGCTGGGAGCCCATGTCGTGGCCTCCCCCGACGCCTCGCTCATGATCACCGGCGCCACCCCGAGCGCCGTCGGACACGCGTGCTGGCAGGCCGGAGTGGAGGTGCACGAGCTGCGGACGGTCGGCTCGACGCTGGAGCAGCGGTTCCTGGCGCTGACCGCCGACCCGTTTCCACCCGGCCCCGGCCGATGAGGAACGCGCTGCGCTCCGAGTGGCGGAAGGTGACCACGACCAAGCTGTGGTGGGGGCTGCTGCTCACGACCGTGGCAGTGGCGGGCGTGAGCGCCGCCGGCTTGATCAGCAGCTATCAGAGCGGCGGCCCTCCGGGCGTGGCGCCACCCGACCCGTTCGCCCAGGCCTCGACGCAGCGGATGCTCGCCACCCTGGGCTCCGCCGGTGAGATCTTCGCCCTCGTCTACGGGGTCATCCTCATGACCACCGAGTTCCGCCATCTGACGGCGCGACCCACCTTCCTGATCGAGCCGCGTCGCGGCCGGGTGATCGCCGCCAAGCTCACCGTCGGCGCCGCCGTCGGCGTCATCTATGCGATCGCGAGCGCCGCGGTCGTGGCGGCCGTCATGACCCCCTGGCTCGGGGCCAAGGGCGACGCCATCGAGTGGCTGCGCGGCGGAGTGCTGGCGACTCTGGGACGCGCCGCCATCGCGGTGACCCTCTACGCGCTGCTCGGGGTCGGGATCGGAGCGGTGGTGCGCAACCAAATCGCCGCGGTGATCGGCTCGCTCGCCTTCCTGCTGATCATCGAGAACGTCTTCGCGGTCATCCCGACCGTCAACAGGGCCTACGCGTTCCTCCCCGGCCCGGCCGCCGGCGCGCTGGTCGGTTCCACCGCACCGGCCATCGGCGGCGTCCAGCTGACCTCTCTCGAAGGCGGGCTGGTCTGCCTCGGATGGGGGGTCCTGCTCGCGGTCTGTGGCTGGCTGGTCACGATGCGGCGCGACATCCCATAGGGGACGCGGCCGGCTCAGCGCGCGGTCAGCACCCGGAGGAGCTCCCCCACCTCCTCCGGCCGGTGGAGGAGGACGGTGCCATCGGAGCTTCCCGGCAGGGGAGCTAGAGGCAGGCCCCAGACGGCCCTCCAGACCGCTACGCCGGCCCGGTGCCCGGCTTCAACGTCCAGCTCGGTGTCACCGACGAAGACGGCACGCGCCGGCTCGACGCCGAGCCGCCCGAGAGCGAGGAGCAGGCCCTCCGGGCTGGGTTTGGGCTCGGCCACGTCGTCGAGGCCAACCACGACCGTGAAGTGATGGCGAAGGCCGGTTGTTCTGAGACCCTGATCGAGCGCCGCCAGCCGGCGCGAGGAGACCACCCCCAAGCTCAAACCCTGGCGCCCCAGCCGTCCCAGGAGGGCCACGATCCCCGGGAACCGGAGCGGCGCATCCGGCCGTTCGAAGAGGGGGAGGATCTCGTCGGTCCTCCCCGGCCAGGCCAGCTCGATGCGGGTCAGCAGGGGCTCGCCGTCGTGGGCCCAGAAGACGGCCGCGCCGGCAGCCGCAGCGGGGTCTGAGCCGATCAGCTCGGCGACCGCCGCCTCGTCGGCGAAACGGCTGGCCACCAGGGTGCCGTCGAAGTCGAAAACCACCGCGTCGACGGACCGCGGCGAGGCGGGCCCGGAGAACCCCGTCAGTGGAAGAGCAGCATCGCCGCGCCCACGCCGACGATGAGCGGGGCCCCGACGCAGGCGGCGATCATCTGCACCGACTCGGTCTCGCGCGGCCACCACTCGTGGGGCACGGCCTGGTTGATCGGCACCCGCGCCCGGCGGCGGCGGGGCGGCTGTCCGAAGACCAGGGTCACGGCGAGACAGACGAGGGAGACGAAGAGGGCGTAGTCGGCCGTGGTTGCGGCGGCGCGGGTCGCGCCGGCACGCCACATCAGGGCGACGACCACGAAGGTCACGAGGCCCAGGCCCGCCCCGAGAAGAGCCCCGAGAAGAGGGGCCGCAAGGCTGAGGCGCGGCTCGCGCGGCACCGGCATGACGCCGCCCAGCGTACCACCCGATGGCGATCGGGCAGGGATGCGGAGGTCGCGGCCGGCGCGGCCGGTGCGGGCACCCCGACCGTCACATCGGGGCCATCCCCATGACGACCTGCAACGAACCGGGAACGGCTGTTGACCGGCTTGTCGCAGGCGCATACTCTCAGCGCGCACCGCATCGAGCGGGGCACGTCCCCCCACCGGTCCCACTCAACGTCCCAGCAGGTAACCCAGATGCCCCCACGCTCCCGGTTCGCGATCGCGGCGCTCGGTGCCACCGCCGTCGCCGCGGCGCCCGCGGCGGTGATGGCCTCCACGTATGTGGTCCGGCCGGGCGACACCCTGACCGCGATCGCCCTGCGCCACGGCTCCTCCGTCCAGGCCATCGTCGATGCCAACCGCCTCGGCAACCCCGGCCCTCTCCGCGTCGGTCAGCTCCTCGAGATCCCGGACCCCACCCGCAGCCTGCCCTCCTACGTCACCGGCAGCCAGGATCTGGACTCCTACACGGTGGTGGCGGGGGACACCCTCTGGCTCGTCTCCCGCCGGTACGGGGTCGACCCCACCGCCCTCGCCCGCGCCAACGGACTGAACGTCAACGCCGTCCTCCCCGCCGGCGCCCAGATCCAGGTCCCGGGCCGTCTGGTCCGGGTCAACGCCCTGCTCACCCACGTCGCCCAGCAGGTCGAGGTGCAGCCGGGCCTGGTCAAGGCGGTGGCGTGGATGGAATCGGGATGGCGTCAGGACGTGGCCTCACCCACCGGCGCCGTGGGCCTGATGCAGGTCGAGCCGTACACCGGTGAATGGGTCTCCCAGTTCCTCGCCCACCGAGCCCTCAACCTGCGCAACGCCGAGGACAACGTCACCGCCGGTGCGCTGCTGCTCGGCCACCTCCTCTGGATGCACGAGGGCGACACCGGTCGGGCTCTCGCCGCCTATTACCAGGGCGATGCCAGCATCGGCGAGCACGGCCTCTTCCTGGACACCCAGCAGTACCAGGGAGCCGTCCTCGACCTGATGGCGATGGAGTAGGCGGCCAGCTCAGCCCGGGGCTGCCAGCCCGCCGATCCAGCGGTGCACCACCAGCGCCTTTTCCACAGGCTTGTGCACAACACACACAAGCCGGAGCGGGTCAGGGCGTCGCCGCCGCGACGATCGACCGCGGGCCGATCCCGTCCACGGGCAGCGACAGGCAGCGCACCCCGCCCCCGGCCTTGATGAACTCGCTCATCGGAAGGCCTATCACCCGGTACCCGGCCGCCCGGAGTGGCGTTCGCAGCTCCTCCACGGCGGACGATGAGACCACCACGTCCCCGATGGCCATCGCGTTGCAGGCGAAACCGGCCGCGGCGGCGGCGGACACCTCGACGACCCGGGAGGCGAGCCGCCGCACCCGCTCCCGCGACTCGGGGGAGAGGGCCGACGGCGCCAGGAGGACGGTCCCCTCGTCGAGCGGGCAGAAGCAGGTGTCGAGGTGGTAGTAGCGGGGATCCACCAGCTCGACGGCCAGCACGTCGACGCCCAGCTGCCTGGCCACCAACGGGATGGCCTCCGGATCGGTGCGGAAGCCGTAGCCGCACACCAGCGTGTCTCCGACGAAGAGTGCGTCCCCGGCACCCTCGAAGGCGATGTCACCGGTGTCGCGGACGGGAGCCCCCCAGCTCTCGAAGAGCTCCCGCCAGCGGCCCTCCTCCCGCTGGCGCTCGGGATGCCGAAAGCGGCTGAGCACCACCCGGTCGCCCCTGGTCAGGCCCGCGTTGGCGGTGAAGACCATGTCGGGAAGACCGGGAACGGGATCGGCGAGCACCACCTCGACCCCCAGCTCGCGGTAGGTGTGGAGGAGGGCCTCCCACTGATGCCGCGCAAGCCGGCGATCCACCTGGCTGGTGAGGTGCATCCAAGGGTTGATCTCGTACTCGACACCGTAGTGGGTCGGGGGACACATGAGGATGGGCATCGGCGATGCCTCGTCGGGACGGGCCGATCGCGCCTGGGCGGGGAACTCCCGTCAACCGTGAGGTCGATGATGCCACAGGGCGGCGGCCGCCGGCGCGCCGGCCGCTCGGCGGGCCCGGTCTACTCGCCGCGGGCGGGCCCGGGGCCCGGACTGCAGTGGGGGCAGATCCACGCCCTCTCCTCGTCCAGCCCCGGGTGCGCGGACAGGATGAAGGAGCGGCGTCCACAGTAGCCGCAGGCCAGCCGGATCCACCCGCCGCCGGACGCGGCCGGCTCGTGGTGGGCGGTGAGATCCGGCCCGGCGCTGCCGTCGGTGGGTCGACGCGCGACCCGCGGACGCTCGACGGGACGTGGACCGGTCAGGACGGCGTCAGCTGTCTCCACGCCTCGAACATAGCGAGCGCGGAAAGCCAAACCGGGATGAAGCTGTCACGGGATGTCGATGTCAGGTCACAGGAAGCTGAACGGAGGGGGGCGACCCGATGCTCACTCCGGAGCGGTCGGCACCTCCAGGGGCAGCGCCGAGAGCACGGTGGGACGGAACCCGCGACCGGGCACGGGGCGGCTGGGGGGAGGCGGGACGGGGTCGCGGTGGATGCACCAGCCGGGCTCGATGTCGTCGCGCAGGGTGACCAGCTCGACCTGCCGGAGCTTGCCATCCGGGCTGCGCCCACGGTGCTCGACGGTGGCGACGAGCGGCGAGCGCATCCTCCCTCCCGGGGCGGCCCAGCGCCAGAGGGTGGAGGTCTCGGCGATCTCCGCCGCTCCCGCGTCCACCAGCCGGGAGCTCCGGTACTCGGCCAGCCGCAGGCGGCGGGTGCGGGTCGACCCCAGCACCCGCTCCGAGTCCACGACGAGACAGTTGGCGCGCCGCCGCAGAGGTATCCGGAGCCGGTCCGGCGAGGCGACCCCGGGGTGGTAGGGGGCACTCGCCCGGCGGGCCAGCAGGGTGGGAAGGTGGCGCGGGCCGGCAGCCTGGGCGAGGGCCTCGCCCTCGCCCGCGACCCAGTCGGGCACCTGGATCCGAGGGTCGGCCAGGGCCAGCCCGTGGAGCAGATCCAGGCGCCGTTCCAGGGGCAGGCTCATGGTCGCGCGCCCTCCGAGGTGGAGCAGATCGATGGCCAGGTAAACGGTTGGAAGCCGGTGCTGGCAGGCGGGGCCGAGCGCCACCCGCTCGCCAAGGGCCGCCAGGTCGGGGCAACCGGAGGGGTCGAGCACCGCGACGACACCGTCGAGGACCACGGCACGCGCCGTCAGCGGGTCGGCCGCGGCAACGATCTCCGGGTACCGTGCGCCGACGTCGGCCAGCGTCTCGCTCTGAAGCCGAACCGCGGCCGGCGAGGCGAAGAGGAGCGTCCTCGCGCCGTCCCACTCGATGGAGAAGAGGAAGTCCGGATCGTCGAAGGGCCCGACGCAGGGCACCGAGAACTCCGGGAGCACGCGTCCCGGCAGCGCCGGGGGGAGGGGCAGCCTGAGCGGCAGCGCCTGGTCCTCCGGTCGCGGATGGGAACCCCGAGCAGCGGAGGGGCGCACCGTCTCAGGAAGCCCGGCGGCGGCGGCCCGCAACGGCGACGCGCGGCTGGGAGTCCTCCTCGGCCTGGTCCGCCTGGGGGCGGCGGGAGGCCTCGACCGACGCCTTGAGGGCCGCCATGAGGTCGGTGACCTGGGCGATCGCCGGCGCCGGAGCCCGCTCGGGAGGCTGGTTGGCCAGCTTCGCCTCGACCAGGCTCACCACGGCCTCCCGGTACTGATCGCGGTGGCGTGCCGGGTCGAAGCTGGCGGCCAGGTTCTCGATCAGCATCACGGCCATGGCCAGCTCCTTGGCGTGGACGTCCGCCTCCGCGTCGGGGAGGGCGAGCTCGCCGGCGTCACGGATCTCGTCCGGCCAGTGGAGGGTGTTGAGCAGGATCGCGTGCTCATGCAGGGCCAACCGGCAGAGCTGCTCGCGCTCGCGCATCGCCACCTTGCCGACGGCGACCTTCCCGGTCTTCGCCAGCGCCTTCCGCAGCAGCTGGTAGGGCTTCACCCCCACCGGTTCGGGCTCGAGGTAGTAGGCCCCCTTGACGTAGACGCCCGCATCGATCTCCGAGTTGTCGCAGAACTCGAGGATGTCGATGGTGTGGGTGGTGCTGAGGGGCAGGTTGTCCAGATCCTCGTCATCCACCTGCACATACTCGTCCTTGGCGACCTCGAAGCCGCGGACGGCGTCGTTCCAACCGACCTCGCGGTCCTCCACCGGACACCAGCGCTTGTTGCGGAGCGGCGCGCCATCACGGGGGCAGAGCAGGCGGAAGGAGACGCCCTTGGACTCCGTGGCCAGGTACATCCGCACCGGGATGGCGACCATGCCAAAGCTGATGGCCCCCCGCCACATCGACCTCGCCATCGCCCGAGTATATGCGGAGGTCCCCGAATGGGGGTGCCGTGCTGAAACCTGGACCGGTGGGATGGAGGGGGTCGGCCCCGTTCCACCCACCGATCCAGGTCAGCCAGACGTCAGTCCCGTGCCGCCCTCACCACTGCCGGTTGGTGGCGGGCGAGCTTCCCCGGAGGTCGAAGCCGGGATCCTCGACGGGCACGAAGGCCGACTCCACCGCGACCCGTCCCGGGCCGATGCAGCGCAGCCAGAGATACCGGTTGCCCCATGACCGCCAGGAGCGCCAGGTCCCGCCTGGATGCTCGAAGTGCAGCTGCATCGACACGCTGAGGTCCTTGTACAGCAGCGCTGTGGGCTTGATGAGCATCGACTCCCCGGGGCCGAGTTGCCGGACGAAGGCGTTCCCCTTGGCGTGGAGCAGCACCAGCCCGGGGGCGCGGGGAGCGGTGAAGCGATCCAGGAACTGGCCCATCGGGAAGTGCGTCTCGCTGTCGTTGCCCTTCTGGGTCATGAAGAAGATCCCGCTCATGACCCAGTCGTAGGCGGTCGCCCCGCTGGCGATCAGCATGGTGTGCTCGCGCACCTCGACGCCGCTGCCGACCTGGATCGGCAGGGCGACGATCTCCCCCGCCGCGTCGTGACTGAACGCGATGTGCCCCTTGCCGCTCGCCTGGAGCATCACCAGGGGCATGCCCGCCAACGTCCGGCTCCAGCCGCCCCTCATCCGCATGGTCTCGACCTTCACGGCGTCGTCGCGGAACAGCAGGGTGTGGTGCATGAAGTAGACGGACTCGGCGCCGTCGAGGGAGACGTCCGCCACCGGTACCACGGTGCCCTCGATCTGGCAGGTGGACTGCCCGAACTGGATCCGCGCCATGTCCTTGACGGCGGGGAGCTGGGTCCAGCCGGAGGTGTCCTGGATGGCCCGCACGTCGACGGGGGCGCCGCACGAGGGACAGCTGGTGCCGGGGTTCTGGCTGGACATCCCGCACCAGGGGCAGAGGTAGGAGCCCGGAGCCGCGGGGGCCTGGGCGGGTGGCTGCCCCATGGAGGGCGGCGGTTGCGGCGGCGCGAAGGGCGTCCCGGGCGGCGCCGCCTGGGGCGGATAGGGTGCTCCCGGGTAGGGCCCGCCGGGCATGGGGATCCGCGAGATGTCCGGGATCGGAATGCCGAAGGGCCCACGTCGCATCGGGAAGGGCATGCCCGGCTGCGGGCTCCACCCGGGGGCTCCGGCTGGAGGTCCGGCCGGGTAGCCAGGCGATGGCCCGGGGGGCGCTCCGGCGGGGGGCTGGCCCGCCGGGGGCGGTCCGGCGGGGGGGCCGCCGGGCTGCGCCGGATTGGCCGGGGTGCCCCAGTCCGGAGAGCCCTGCCCGGGCGACGAGGGATTGGCCGGGGTGCCCCAGTCCGGAGAGCCCTGCCCGGGCGACGAGGGATTGGCCGGGGTGCCCCAGTTGGGCGAACCCTGGCCGGGCGGCGGCGGCGGGTCGGTGGCCATCTCGCGCTACTCGGTCGCGTGGTGGACGTACATCGACTGGATGCCGATCCGCCCCGGCCCGGTCATCCGCACCATGTGCAGCCCGGCCCCGCCGAAGAGCCCGGTCGAGAGCTTCTGGCTCTCTACCGTCATCTGCACCGACGAGTCCTTGTAGAGGTAGGCACCGGGCTCCAGCAGGATCGACTGACCGGCGGCGAGCTGCCGCTCGAAGACGTTGCCGTAGCCGTGGAGGATGAGCAGCCCCGGCTGGCCGGCGGCCACGAAGCGGTCCATGAACATCCCCTGGCCCCCGAAGAGGGCGGTGCGCATCCCCTGGATCCGGGTGTACGAGTACTGGACGGTGTGAGAGCCGAGCAGGAAGGCGTGCTCGCGAGCGTCCAGCTCCATGGACGGGTGCAGGGGCAGCACCACCAGCTCGCCGGTGGCGTCACGGGAGAAGGCGATCCGGCCGGGACCGCGCGCCGAGGTCACGATGTGCGGCATCCCGGCGAACGAGCGCTTCACCATCCCCGGGAGGGGCATCACCGAAACCGGGACGGTCTCGTCCTTCCAGAGCATCACGTGGTGCTCGAAGAAGACCCCGTCCTGGGGTGAGAGGGTGATCTCAGCGACCGGGACGAGTTCTCCCTCCACCTGACAGGTCGACGACCCGAAGTGGAACTCGGTCATGTCGCGCAGCCGGGGGGCCTCCCGCCATCCCGAGTCGGAGACCAGGTTGCGGACATCCAAGGGGGCCCCGCAGGTGACACAGCTCTGGGCGCCGACCGGGCTCTGACCGTGGCACCACTGGCACTCGACGCGCTGGCCGACAGCTTCCATTGCGCTCCTCCTCTCTGCTGGCGCTCACATCGTACGCGGGCTGGGGGGATCCGGTCTCGCCGGCTCGCGGCGGCCGGAGACCCCGCTGCCGGACGGTCTCAGCCGGCGGGCAGCGGTGGCGGAGCCGGAGGCGCCGCCGGGGTGACGGGTGCGGAGGGAGCGGCACCGACGGCCTGCCCACAGCCGGCGCAGAAGCGCGCACCGGGAGCCAGCTCGGCGCCGCACCCGGTGCAGTGAGCCGCCCCCAGCGGACCGCCGCAGCTGGGACAGAACCGGCCGCCAGCCGGGCTCGCCGTGTGGCACTGGGGGCACTCGACGGTGGCCGGGGCCGGCGCCGGGGCGGGCGGAGCGTAGCCCCCGCCGGCACCGCCGGGGAAGCCGGAACCCGCCGGGGGCGCCGGGGCTGCCTGGATCGGCTGGGCCATCTGACCGCCCAGTCCGAAGCCGGCGGCCATGAAGGCGGGCGAGACCGCCCCGCCCCCCTGGGCCATCCCCTGGCCGGCGCCCAGCGCCATCTCCCCGGCCGCGTAGCCCTGGAAGGAGCCGGCCAGCCGCGAGTAAGCGGTGTCCTTGCTGAACTGCTCCAGCCGCTTCTGGGACTCGTCGTCGAGGCTGATCGTGAAGTTCCCCATCCGGGCCACGGTCAGGCCGTAGGTGGCGAGCTGCTGGTTGGCCAGCTCGATGATCGCCTTCTCGATGTCCTCGGTGTAGGCGGCGAGTTCCAGGATCGGCCAACCGTTGCGCACGATCTGCTTGGTCACGTCGGTGCGCAGCACCTTGAGCAGCTGCTCCGCCACCCAGTTGGTGACCGCGGTGTTGTCGGTGACGTCGACGGTGCCGACCAGGTTGACCAGCAGGGAGGCGGGCTCGATCACCTTGAGGCTGTAGTCGCCGAAGACGCGCAGGGACACGATCAGGGTGCTGACCGGGTCCTGGACCGAGTTGATCTTGCCGCCGAAGCGGTTCTGGGTGAACTCCCGGTTGCCGACGAAGTAGAGCTCGGCGCGATAGAGGTTGCCCCCGGTGAGAGCGTCGGCGAAGATGCCGAGGAAGGGCAGCTCGGTGGCGTCGATCGAGTGCCGGCCGGGCGGGAGGGTGCCCTTGACCTGGCCCTGGTACATGAAGACGGCGAGCTCGTCCGGGGCGATGATCGCGTGGGTGAAGCGGCGGATCTCGTGGTCCGGCCACTTGAAGACGATCTGTCCCTTGCGGTCGTCGGGGACCGCGATGTTCTCTCGTGCTCCGGGGAAGAAACCAGGCATTGGGGATCGCCTCCTCTCTGTGAGCCGTACAGGCGGAGATTATGGATGCTGCTGGGGCAACCCCAGGGCCCGGCGCACCGAGCCGATCTGGAGCACGGCCCAGACGCCGCCCGCGGCGACGGCGAGGCCGAATCCGCCCATCGCGATGAGTGCGCAGATGACGAGCCCCGCGAGCGTCCCGTGGGCCGCCTGGGACGCGACCGCGATCATCAGGAGAATCCAGGCGGTGATCGCCGCGACCACCGCCGCGGCGGCCACCACGGCAAGCCCGACTCCGGCCAGGGCGGCGAAGAGCCGATCCGCCCCGGAGCGCGGGGATAGGTTGGGAGTGGGGTTGAACCAGGGCCGCATCCGGTGCCAGCGTAGTCGGCTCAGGACGCGCCGTCAAAGGGGCGTCGGAGCGGGGCCGGCGCCGCCGGGACCGGTCCGGCTCGGCGCCCCGAGGAGCGACGGGAAACTGATGGCACCCCGACGGAGCCGGCGGTCGTGGCGGTACCGCACCGGCTCGGTGAGCAGTCGCGGGCACGCCTCTGTCACGGATGACCCTCCGATCGCGGACCGCCGAGTAGGATGCTGAGTCGCGCCGCCGCCCTCACGACGGCCGCGCCGATGACGCCGGCCCACTCCATCGACGCGCCACCGGCGGAGCCTCATCCACCTCTCTCGGAGACGCGCCCGTTGGCCACCTCTCGGATCGCCGCCCCCGCCCGCCGAACGCGACCCGCGGCAACAGCCCCGTCTCCCGCGGCCGCCCCGACCCGGCGGGTCGTCATCGAGCACCCGCGCCCGACCGTGGAGTGCGGGGCCCTGCCGGCAAAGGCCACTGTCGGTCTCCCGCTCACGGTCAGCGCCTCGGTGTTCGCGGACGGGCATGACCTGGTCATGGGATGGGTCCGGCACGGAGGCTCCGGCGACCCCGAGGATGCCGCCGGATGGCGCGAGGTGGCGATGAGCGCGCGGGGCGACGACCGCTTCGAGGCGGTCCTCATCCCGCCCCAGGTGGGACCCTGGAGCTTCGAGATCCTCGCCATGCCCGATCGCTACGCCACCTGGCTCGGCGACCTCCAGGTCCGCGTCGACGCGGGCCAGGATGTCAGCCTGGAGTTGGAGGAGGGGGCGCGGATGGCGGAGGAGGCGGCCGGCCTCCCCGGCACGGGGGAGAGCGACCGGCGGGCGCTGGGCATCCACGCCGCCCGGCTGCGCGACGCCACCGCGAGCCAGCGACACCGTCTTCTCGAAGCCGCGCGCCCCGCCGCGGTGGGGTTGATGCGGCGCACCGCCAACCGCGAGACCGCCACCCGGAGCGGGCCCTGGCCGCTCAAGGTGGAGCGCGAGCTGGCCGGCTTCTCGGCGTGGTACGAGATGTTTCCCCGCTCGGAGGGGGCGCAGCCGCCGCGGGGCGGCACCTTCCGGAGCGCGGCCGGCCGGCTCCCGGCCATCGCCGCGATGGGCTTCGACATCGTCTATCTCCCCCCCATCCATCCCATCGGGCGGAGCTTCCGCAAGGGTTCCAACAACAGCACCGACGCACAGCCGGGGGACGTCGGCTCCCCCTGGGCCGTCGGGGCGGCCGAGGGGGGCCACACCGCGATCAACCCCGATCTCGGCACCCTCGGCGACTTCGCCTGGTTCGTCGCCGAGGCCGGGCGGCATGGGCTCGAGGTCGCCCTCGACTACGCGCTCCAGTGCAGCCCCGACCACCCCTGGGTGACCGAGCACCCGGAGTGGTTCAGCCATCGCGCCGACGGCAGCATCCGCTACGCGGAGAATCCCCCCAAGCGCTACCAGGACATCTACCCGCTCGACTTCGGCACCGCGGATCGCGCCGGCCTCTGGCGCGCGCTCCGCGACGTCATGCTCTTCTGGATCGACCACGGCGTCCGGGTGTTCCGGGTCGACAATCCGCACACCAAGCCGTTCGCATTCTGGGAATGGCTCCTCGGCGAAGTCCATCGCGGCCACCCCGACGTCGTGTTCCTGGCCGAGGCCTTCACCCGCCCGGCGGTGATGCAGCGGCTGGCCAAGCTCGGATTCAGCCAGTCCTACACGTACTTCACCTGGCGCAACACCAAGTCCGAGCTGAGCGAGTACCTCTCGGAGCTCTCCCAGACCGAGCGGGTCGACTGGTTCCGACCCAACTTTTGGGTCAACACCCCCGACATCCTGCACGAGTACCTGCAACGGGGCGGCCCGGCAGCCTTCCGGGTGCGCGCCACCCTGGCTGCGCTGGCGGCCCCCTCTTGGGGCATGTACAGCGGCTACGAGCTCTGCGAGCGGGTGGCCGTCGCGGAGGGCAGCGAGGAGTACGCCGACTCCGAGAAGTACCAGCTCCGCCCGCGCGACTGGGAGCGCCCCTCCACCCTGGCACCGTACGTCGCGCGCCTCAACCAGATCCGGCACCGGCATCGGGAGGCGGTCTCGCTGATGGGAACGCTGCGCCTCCAGGAGGTCAAGAACGACAGCATGCTCTGCGTGAGCAGGGTCAGCCAGTCACGCGACGACGTTCTCCTGGTGGTGGTCAACCTCGACCCCCACCATCCCCAGGAGGGCACCGTGTGGCTCGACCTGTGGAGCCTCGGCATCCCCACGGAGATCCCCTTCGAGGCCTATGACGAGCTCACCGGGACCAGCTACGTCTGGCGCGGGCCGGAGAACTACGTCCGGCTCGACCCGGCCGTCCAGACGGCTCACGTCCTCCACCTCCGGCCGCGATGAGTGAGACGACCCGCCCGGCGACCGCATCCATCGGACCCCGCACACCCGGCCCCGGAACCGCCGCCGGCACCGCCGGCCCGGCATCCGCCCGGCGGGTGCGGCCGGCCGCTCCGCCCGCAACCCGGGAGCAGGACCCCCTCTGGTTCAAGCGCGCGGTCTTCTACGAGGTGCTGGTGCGCGGCTTCGCCGACAGCAACGACGACGGGATCGGCGACTTCCCGGGCCTGATCCAGCGCCTCGAGTACCTGCGCTGGCTGGGTGTCGACTGTCTCTGGCTGCTGCCCTTCAACGACTCCCCCCTCCGCGACGGCGGCTACGACATCAGGGACTACTACAGCGTCCTCCCCGCCTACGGCACGGTGGACGACGTTCGTGAGCTGGTGGCGCGGGCCCACGCCATGGGGATGCGGGTGGTGATGGACCTGGTCCTCAACCACACCTCCGACCAGCACCCCTGGTTCCGATCGGCACGCTCGTCGCCGGCATCCCCGCACCGCGACTACTACGTCTGGTCGGAGACCAAGAACCGCTACACCGATGCCCGGATCATCTTCCTCGACACCGAGACGTCGAACTGGACCTGGGATGACAGCGCCCAGGCCTACTACTTCCATCGTTTCTTCAGCCACCAGCCCGACCTCAACTACGACAACCCGAAGGTCCGCGAGGAGATGGTGGACATCTGCCGCTTCTGGCTCGACCTGGGGATGGACGGCTTCCGGCTGGACGCGGTCCCCTACCTGTTCAAGCGGGAGGGGACCAACTGCGAGAACCTCCCGGAGACCCACGCGTTCGTCGCCGAGTTGCGCGCCACCCTCGACCGCGAGTACGGAGGAGACCGGGTGCTGCTCGCGGAGGCCAACCAATGGCCGGAGGACGTCGTCGACTACTTCGGGAGCGAGGAGCGCCCCGAGTGCCACATGTGCTTCCACTTCCCGCTGATGCCGCGGATGTTCATGGGGCTGCGCCGGGAGCAGCGCTATCCGATCACCGAGATCCTGGAGCGAACCCCGGCCCTCCCGACGCCGAGCTCGCAGTGGGGCATCTTCCTGCGCAACCACGACGAGCTGACCCTGGAGATGGTCACCGACGAGGAGCGGGACTACATGTGGCAGGAGTACGCTCGCGACCCGCGGATGAAGCTCAACCTGGGCATCCGGCGGCGGCTCGCCCCCCTGGTCGGCAACGGCCGCCGCCAGATGGAGCTCTTCTACGGGATGCTCCTCTCGCTGCCCGGGAGCCCGATCCTCTACTACGGCGACGAGATCGGCATGGGCGACAACATCTACCTCGGCGACCGCGACGGGGTTCGCACCCCGATGCAGTGGAGCGCCGACCGCAACGGCGGCTTCAGCCGGGCCGATTTCGCTCAGCTCTACCTGCCGCCGCTGATGGACCCCGTGTATGGGTTCCAATCTGTGAACGTCGAGGCTCAGCAGCGTGGCGAGACCTCGCTGCTGCAGTGGCTCCGCCGTTTCGTCGGGGTGCGCCGGCGCTGGCCCGTCTTCGGCCTGGGAAGCTTCGAATCGCTCAACGGGACCAATCCCTCGGTGTTTGCGTACCTGCGTACCCACGAGGATCATGTGGTCCTGTGCGTGAACAACCTGTCGCGATTCGCCCAGCCGGTGGAGTTGGACCTTCGCCGGTACCACGGGATGACCCCGGTGGAGATGCTGGGCAGGGTCCACTTCCCGAGGATCGGTGAGCTGCCCTACCTGCTGACCCTGGCCCCGCACGGCTTCTACTGGTTCAGCATCGAGAGCGTCGCATGAGGTTCCCCCACCCGTGGCTCTGACCACCGACCCGGGCGCCGCCGCGCTGGAGCGTTTCGGCATCGGCCCGGCCGCGCCCGCGATCCGCTCCTGGCTGCTCCGGGCGCGCTGGTTCGGGGGCAGGCGGCAGCGCGTGGAGAAGATCGAGCTCGACGACCTGGCGGTGCTGCGCGCCGCCGCGCCGCTGGTCCTCTTCACCCTCTGGAGGGTCGACTACGCGAGCGGTGGACCCGAGATCTACAGCCTCCCACTCGGGGTCAGGCGCGCCCCGCATCCGGTGGCCCAGCTCGGCCCCGAGCACCTGATCGGCACCGTCGACTCCGCGGAGGGCGACCTCCTCGTCTACGACGCCCTGGCCGATCCCGAGACCGCCGTCGAGCTGTGGAGGATGCTGGCCGAGGGGCGCGAGGTCCAGACCGCCGCAGGCGTCCTGGTCAGCCGCGGGCTCGCTCCCATCGACCCCGAGATCCCCGACCGGCCCCGGCTCCTGGACGTCGAGCAGAGCAACTCGGCGCTGGTCAGAGGCCAGCGCGACTTCCTCAAGTGGAGCCGGAGGATCGAGCCCGGCCCCAGCGTGGAGTTGGAGATGGCCGAGGCGCTCGGCAAGCGCCGCTTCCCCCACGTCCCGGCACTCCGCGGCCACATCAGCCACCGGCGCGGCGGGGAGGAGCCCTCCCTTCAGGCCCTGCTCTGCGCCTACCTGCAGAACGGCACCCAGGGCTGGACGCTGGCCCTCACCTCGCTGCGGGACCTCTACGCGTCCGTCGAGGAGGCCGGGGGCGGGTCGGCCCGGGAGCGGTGGGAGCTGGTCGACGATCAGGGCGGCTCCTTCCAGGGTGAGGCCTCCCGCCTGGGAGCGGTCACCGCCGAGCTCCACCTGGCCCTGGCCGATCCCGGCCCGGGCGATGTCGTGGCCCCGGCCCCCGTGGGGCCCGCACAGCTGGCCGCGTGGGCCGACGCCATGACCGGCCAGCTCGATCGCCTGCTGGCCGCGGAGGAGCCGGCGCTCGCCCCGCTGTTCGAGAGACGCGAGCCGATCGTCGCCCGCTTCGACGCCCTTCGCCGGCTCTCGGACGGCGGTCTGGCGATCCGGGTCCACGGCGACTACCACCTCGGCCAGGTCCTCCGCACCGACGATGGCTGGAAGATCATCGACTTCGAGGGCGAGCCGGCCGGGGAGATCGAGGAGCGGCGCCGCCCCTCCTCACCGCTCCGTGACGTGGCCGGGATGCTGCGCTCCTTCGACTACGCCGCCGCGGCGGCTCTCAGGCAGCGGATGCAGCCCGAGGACCCGCTGTGGCAGCACCTCTCCGCTGCCGGCGCGGCCTGGGCCGGCGCCAACCGCGACGCCTTCTGGGCGGCCTACCTGGAGCGCCTGAAGGGGAGCGGGCTCCTCCCCGGCGACGGCGGTTCGTTGGTCGTGCGGCGTGCATTCGAGGTGAGCAAGGCGGTGTACGAGGTCGGCTACGAGCTCGGCCACCGCCCGGACTGGGTGGAGATCCCGCTGCGCTTCCTCCTGGCGGGAACCCCGTGAGCGTGGCCCAGCGGGCCTCCCTCAGCGCCGCCTGCGCCCGGCTGGCGGCCGGGACCCATCACGATCCCCACCAGATCCTGGGCCCCCACCCCGCCGGCGGCTCGACCGTGGTGCGCTTCTACCACCCTGATGTGGTCGAGGCCTCGGTCGCCTACGCCGGGGGCGTGGTGCCCATGCAGCGGGTCGACGAGCGCGGCCTGTTCGAGGCGACGCTCCCGGTCGGCGAGCTGGCCGGCTATCGCCTCCGGTGTCGCGGCCCCCTCGGCAGCTGGGAGATGGACGACCCCTATCGCTTCTGGCCAACCCTCGGCGACCTCGACCTGCACCTGATCGGCGAGGGTCAGCACCGCGAGCTCTGGCGCCGGCTGGGGGCTCGGGTCGTCGACCACCAGGGGGTGGCCGGGGTGGCCTTCGCGGTGTGGGCCCCGAACGCCCGCGGCGTGAGCCTGGTCAGCGACGCCAACGGGTGGGACGGCCGGGTCCAGCCGATGCGGTCGCTCGGAGCCAGTGGAGTGTGGGAGCTCTTCGTCCCCGGCATCGGAGCCGGGACCAAGTACAAGTTCCGGGTCGTCCGGTCCACCGGGCGCCGCATCGACAAGGCGGATCCGCTGGCGCGATGGACCGAATCGCCGCCCAGAACCGCCAGCATCGTCGAGCAGAGCCACCACGCCTGGGCCGACGACGCCTGGCTGCAGCGCCGGGCGACCGAGCCGCTGCTCGACCGTCCGCTCTCCATCTACGAGGTGCACCTGGGCTCCTGGCGTCGCACCCTGGACGGCCATGTCCTCAGCTACCGCGACCTCGCCGAGCAGCTCGCCGCCTACTGCGCCGCGGCCGGTTTCACCCACATCGAGCTGCTGCCGGTGAGCGAGCACCCCTTCGACGGCTCCTGGGGCTATCAGGTCTCCAGCTACTACGCTCCGACCGCGAGGTTCGGCGCCCCGGATGACTTCCGGAGCTTCGTCGACCACCTCCACCAGCATGGCGTCGGGGTCATCCTCGACTGGGTGCCCGCCCATTTCCCCCGCGATGACTGGGCCCTGGCGCGCTTCGACGGGACCGCCCTCTACGAGCACATCGATCCTCGCCGCGGCGAGCAGCCGGACTGGGGGACCCTGGTGTTCAACTTCGGGCGCAACGAGGTGCGCAACTTCCTGGTCGCCAACGCCCGCTACTGGGTCGAGGAGTTCCACATCGACGGGCTGCGGGTCGATGCGGTGGCCTCGATGCTCTATCTCGACTACTCGCGGCGGGAGGGGGAGTGGGTCCCCAACCAGTACGGCGGCCGCGAGAACCTGGAGGCCATCGCCTTTCTGCGCGAGTTCAACGAGGCGCTCCACGGTGACCACCCGGGCGTGATCACCGTCGCCGAGGAGTTGACGGCCTGGCCGGGGGTCTCCCGACCGACGTCGACCGGGGGGCTCGGCTTCAACTTCAAGTGGAACATGGGCTGGATGCACGACACCCTGGACTACATCAGCAAGGACTCGGTGTTCCGCCGCTACCACCACCACCAGATGACCTTCGGCCTCTGGTACGCCTGGTCGGAGAACTTCGTGCTCCCCCTCTCCCACGACGAGGTGGTCCACCAGAAGAGATCGCTGCTCGGCAAGATGCCCGGCGACCGCTGGCAGCAGTTCGCCAACCTGCGGGCCCTGTTCGGATGGATGTGGGCGCACCCCGGCAAGAAGCTCCTCTTCATGGGCGGCGAGCTCGGCCAGTGGGCGGAGTGGTCTCACCGGCAGTCGCTCGACTGGCACCTCCTGGAATACCCCGAGCACCTCGGGGTGCAGCGCCTGGTCCAGGACATCGGCGCCCGCTACCTGGAGAGCCCGTCCCTCTGGCAGCGCGACCACAGCCCGGATGGCTTTCGCTGGATCGACGCCGGCAACGCCGACCAGAACATCCTGAGCTTCGTCCGCTACGACGCCGCCGGCCACCCCGGGATCGTCTGCGTGGCCAACTTCTCCCCGATGACCCACCACGGTTTCCGGGTCGGGATGCCACTGGCGGGGCGGTGGCGGGAGGTGCTGAACACCGACTCTGCGGCGTACGGAGGCGGCAACCAGGGCAACCTGGGCGGCGTGGTGGCCGAGCCGGTCGGATGGCACGGGCTGCCGTTCTCGGCAGCGGTCACGGTCCCCCCGCTGGCCGTGGTCTGGTTCGCGCCGGAGGCGTCGTAGGCGCCCCCGGCGGCGCCGGAGAGGCCTGGGCCTGCGCGACACCCGGCACAGCGGGTAGGGTTAGCCTGGACACGGAGGCTCGGACCTCGCGGTCCGTGCGCCATCTGATCATCAGCGGGTGGATGCACCATGGACATGCCGGCGGTACGCCAGCGACTGGAAGCCGAGAAGGCCCGCCTCCAGGGCGTCCTCGACGCGGCCGGGCGCGGCCAGGTCGCCCAGGAGGGCGGCAAGCCCGACCAGCTGCCCGCCGAGCAGGCGGCCGAGACCCTGAACCGCGAGCTGGACTCCTCGGTCGAGCTGCGGGTGCGGACCGAGCTGGCCGAGGTGGAGGCCGCCCTGCACCGGCTGGACGTCGGCCGCTACGGGCTCTGCGAGGTGTGCGGAGGCGAGATCGCCGAGGCGCGCCTGGAGGCGATGCCGGCGGCGCGCTACTGCGTGGCCGACCAGGCCCGAGCCGAGCGAGACACGCGGCTGCGCGCCGGGCGGTGAGGCCGGGCCTCCTCAGCTCGGCAGGACGCTGGACTCGAACGCTCGAGTTCGGCTTGGGAAGCCGGCGCCGCCGGGCGGCCGGGCCTCCTCAGCCGGCCAGCCGGGCCCTGGCTCCCGCCGGAGCCGCGGGCAGCTGGACCGTGAAGGTGGAGCCCTCGCCCTCGACCGAGGTGGCGGTGACGTCGCCACCGAGCCGCCTGACCAGCTCCCGGCAGAGGTAGAGGCCCAGGCCGGTGCCGCCGATCCCCTCGGTGGCCGTGGTGACGATCCGGCCGAACCGGGTGAAGAGCCTGTCCATGTCCGACGGGGCGATGCCCAGGCCCTGATCGGTCACGTCGACCGCGACCTGGCGTCCGGCCCGGCGCATCCGAACCCCGATCTCTCCGCCCGACGGCGAGTACTTGATCGCGTTGTCGATGATGTTGGCGAACACGCGGAGCAGCTGCCCCCGATCCCCGAGCACCGGGGCCGGGCCGGCTCCGAGGTCCAGGTGGAGGCGATGGCGGTCGGAGGCATCGACTCGGACCGCGGCCTCCGCAACCACGCCGGCGAGGTCGACCGGCTCACGCGTCGGGTCCAGACGCGTCTCATCGAGGCGCGCCATCTCGACCAGCTCGGTGACCAGCTGCATCATCAGCTCGACGCTCTGGATCGAGGAGGCCACCGCCTCACGCAGCTCGGCGGAGAGGTCTCCGAGCATGCCGGACTCCATCATCGAGAGATAGCCATAGACGATGGCGAGCGGCGATCGCAGCTCGTGGGTGGTCAGGTTCATGAAATCGGACTTCAGCTTGTCGAGCGCGGTCATCCGCTCGAGCCGGCGGCGCAGCGAGCTCAGCTCGTCCATGCCGTCCGGTCCGGAACCGCCGTCGTCCCCCACCGCGCGGTCGCGCGTCTCAGCCGCCTCACGCACCACCTGAACAGCGCGATCGACCCTGCCGTCCTGTTCTCGGACCGGATGGACGCTGACGTCCCAGGCCCGAGCCGGACCGGGCTCGCCCTCCGGCGCGAGGGCGCGGCTCCGTCCCAACGCCCGCTGCATCAGCCGGCGTCCACGGCGAGCACGGCGTCGCCCACCAGCGTCGAAACGCGTTCAAGCCCCCAGGCTCCCTGCATCATCCGCCCCGTTGTGACAGTCGGAAACCCCCATACAGGGGGAGCTCGATCATAGGTCCGTGATCGCGTGACGTCTTCGCGTTGCAGGATCGCGACCAGGGCATCAGACCTTCCGTCACACGGCGGGGCAGCAGGTCATGACCCAAAAGGCCACCCGGGCATCTTCCTCAGCCTACCCAACCAACCGGTGACTCGCCCCCTCCAAGCGATGTGCCCAGTCTGGCGACGCAGGCGTGGAGTTCAGACCCGGGTGGGATCACCCCGGCGCCGCCGTCCAACTCCGAGCAGCCATCCGCCCACGAGCACGAGGAGAATGGCCACTGGCAGCCGGCCGGAGGCCGTACCGGCGACGCCGGTGGCCGGCACCGGCACACTCACCACCACGGTGACACTGAGGACGCCGCTGGCGAAGGTGCTGCTGCCGCTGTACGTCGCCGTCACCAGATCACTCCCCGGTGGAAGGCTGGTGGTGGTGCACCTCGCCAGCCCGCTGACCAGGGCAACGTCCTGGCATCCCCCGATGGGCGCATCTGAGAATGACACCGTCCCGGTCGGAATCCCCGAATCCAGTGCGGCGGCCACCGTGGCGGTGATCGTCACCGGACTGCCCAGGCCAACCGTCATGGGCGACGCCGTCACCGTCATCACCACCCCCCGACCCATGACGGTGAGCGTGAAGCTCTGGGTGGCGCTGGGTGCCACCCCGTTGGTCGCGGTGATGGTGAAGGGAAAGGTGCCGGCGCTCCCGTCGGCGGGCGTTCCCGCGAGGGTGGCGGTGCCGTCGCCGTTGTCGGTGAACGTCACCCCGGATGGCAGCGTCGCGCCGCCGTCCGAGAGGGTCAGCGTCGGACCACCCGGATAACCGGTCGTGGTCACCGGGAACGTGCCCGCCTCCCCCACCGTGAAGGTGGTGGCGTTGGCCGACGTGATCGCCGGTGCTTGGTCCACGGTCAGGGTGAAGCTCTGCGTCGCGTTCGGCGACACACCGTTCGCCGCGGTGATGGTGAACGCATAGGTGCCACCCGTGCCCGCTCCGGGTGTTCCCGCGAGGGTGGCGGTGCCGTCGCCGTTGTCGGTGAACGTCACCCCGGATGGCAGCGTCGCACCGCCGTCCGAGAGGGTCAGCGTCGGACCACCCGGATAACCGGTCGTGGTCACCGGGAACGTGCCCGCCTCCCCGACCGTGAAGGTGATGGCGTCAGCCGACGTGATCGCCGGTGCTTGGTCCACGGTCAGGGTGAAGCTCTGCGTCGCGTTCGGCGACACACCGTTCGCCGCGGTGATGGTGAAGGGATAGGTGCCACCCGTGCCCGCTCCGGGCGTTCCCGCGAGGGTGGCGGTGCCGTCGCCGTTGTCGGTGAACGTCACCCCGGATGGCAGCGTCGCACCGCCGTCGGAAAGGGAGGGGGTTGGGGTGCCGGTGGTGGTCACCGGGAACGTGCCCGCCGCCCCCACTGTGAATGTTGCGGAATCGCCGCTGGTGATCGCAGGCGGGGTCGCGATCGTCGCCACGATGACCACCTCGGGAGTGGTGCCAGTGGGCACCGACGTTATCGAGGTGCTCGTTGCCGACGCCTCCCAGAAGGACGCGCCCGCTCCGCCGCCACCACCTGCACCCTGGCCGCTGCCGAAGGGGCAGTCGCCGTCACCGCCGCCGGATCCTCCGACCCACCCATCGCCACCTCCGCCCCCGATCGACGCGGCCCCCCCCTGGTTGTCTTCACCTGTGCCACCCAAGCCGGCAGAGCCCATCCCCCCGCTCCCACCGCAGGCAGAGCTGCCGGCACCGCCAGGCGCCGCGGCTGCCGTGGTACCAAGTCCGGCACCACCACCATTGCCGCCGTTGCCCGACTGGGTGCCATCGCCCCCGGCTGCCGGGCCGGTGACGGTCGCGGAGACCCCGGCGTTGCCACCCGTCCCCCCGGTGCCACCCGAGGTGGGATCGCTGTCCTCCCCACCGCCACCTCCTCCGCCGGCAACGATCAGGCGCGGATCGGTCGAGGGGGTGCCCGTGTATGTGCAGCCTCCTCCATTCGGACAGGTCTGGATCGCCGACTCGCCGCCGCCTTTGGCTGCAAAGTCCGATGTCCCCCCACCGCCAACGGTGCCCACCTCGGCATACAAGGTGGCGAAGCCAGCGGGTGGGACCAACGTCGCCTGGACCTTGGCACCTTCCCCGGGAACCCCTGGCGGCACTGCACCGGTCTGCGCCGACGACCCCGCGGCTCCGGTGACGGTCACCTGGAGGGAGATCGTGTTCGCCGGCACCGAGTATGCCGTCTGCCCCGGCGTCGTGATCGTCGTGGTCACCGTCGAGGCAAGTGCGGGCGTCGCGAAGAGAACCAGAGAGCCGGTGGCGAGGAGCGCCGAGGTGGCAACAACGAGGGCACGGATGGTCCGTGCCGAGCCAGAGCTGGACTGGCACATCTTGTGTTCTCCTGCCCCCTGGTGCGGGTATCCTCCGGTGCCGGTGAGAGTATAGGGTTCGCCGGCCCAATCCGAAGGATCAGGGCTCGATATCGCCGGAGGACTCTGCGATGGTCCGGGCCAGTGGCGAGGAGCTGGAGATCTCCCCGTCACCGTCACGCGTCGAACGACCGCTCGTGGAAGACCCTCCCGTTGTGCGTGAAGGGCAGCTGGCGGGTCAGCTGGTGGCACGAGAGGGCCCCCATCTTCTGCTTGTCCGCAAGCTCCACCGGATGCTTGGTCATCAGGTTCGTGTTATTGACAGAGATGGTATGAAATTGCGAATTGGATCTCCAGGGTGTGCCCTGAGATCCCCTTGCGGCACTTGCTCACCCGTCCTCAGCGCCGCCGACTCCCCACCATCGTCATCACCTGGTGGAGGGCCGCCGCCTCAGGTTCGAGGTGGCCTGGCTACTGGGGTCGATCTCGGTGCGCGAGAATCGGCGCCAATGAACGGATACCGAAGCCCCGAGCTAATGGCGGAAGTGGCGCTCGCCGGTATAGACGACCGCCATGCCGAGCGCGTCCGCGGCGGCGGTCACCTCGCTGTCGTTCTTGGACCCGCCGGGATGTATCACGGCCCGCACGCCGGCCCTGCCCAGGGTCTCCAGTCCGTCGGGAACGGGGAAAAAGGCGTCGCTGGCCGCCACCGTCCCCGCCACCCGATCCCCCGTACGCGCCACGGCCAGCTCGGAGGCCTCGACCCGCGACATCTGACCGGCACCGACACCCAGTGCCATCCGGTCGCCCACGATGACGACGGCATTCGACTTCACGTGGCGGCAGACCCTCCAGGCCACCAGCATGTCGACCCACTCGGCCTCGGTCGGCTCGCGCCGGGAGGCGACCTTCATGGAGGCGCGGTCCACCGACACGCGGTCACGGCTCTGCACCAGCAGACCGCCGCTCAAGCTGCGGACGTCATAGGCGGCGGCGCAGTCGGGACGGTGGAGGACCAGGACCCGGAGGCGCTCGCGCCGGCCCAGGCGGGCGGCGGCGTCCTCGTCGATGGCGGGGCAGATGACGATCTCCAGAAAGGTCTTGGCCAGCTCCTGGGCGGTCCCGAGGTCGAGGGTGCGATTGAGCGCGACGATCCCACCGTAGGCGGAGCGCGGGTCGCACGCGTAGGCGCGGCGATAGGCGTCGAGAGGCGCGTCGCCGGTGGCGAAACCGCACGGGTTGGTGTGCTTGATCACCGCCGCGGCCGGCTCAGCGAACTCGGCGACCAGGTTGGCCGCGGCGTCGGCGTCCAGCCAGTTGGTGAAGGAGAGTGCCGGGCCCTGGATCTGCTGGGCGTGGGCCACTCCCCCGGGGGCGCCGGGCACCCCGTAGAGCGCCCCGCGCTGGTGGGGGTTCTCCCCGTAGCGGAGCTCGGCGAGCAGCGGGCCTCCGGTGGTGAACTCCCGGCGCATCGACTCGCCGGCGGTCTCGCCGGCCAGCCAGTCCGCAACCGCCGTGTCGTAGGCCGCGACGTGGGCGAAGGCCTCGGCGGCCAGCCTCCGGCGGGTCGCGGGCCTCACCGCCCCGGTCGCGCGAATCTCTCCCAGGACCTCCCCGTACTGGGAGGGGGAGACAACCACCGCGACCGAGTCGCTGTTCTTGGCCGCCGCCCGGATCATGGTGGGACCGCCGATGTCGATGTTCTCCACCACCGTGTTGCGGTCGGCCCCGGAGGCGACGGTGGCGGTGAACGGGTAGAGGTTGACGACCACCAGGTCGATCGGCGCATAGCCGTGCTCGGTGAGGGCACGCAGGTGCTCCGGCAGGTCGCGGCGGGCCAGGATGCCGGCGTGGATCGCCGGGTGGAGGGTCTTGACCCGGCCGTCCAGCATCTCCGGCGCACCGGTCACCTCGCTGACCTGGCGGACCGGGATCCCGGCGTCGGAGACCGCCCTGGCCGTCCCGCCGGTCGCGATCAGCTCCACCCCCGCCTCGTGGAGGCCCCGGGCGAGATCGACGAGACCCGTCTTGTCACTGACGCCGAGGAGGGCTCTCACGGGGAAGACTCTGCCTGAGGGAGGCACCCTCCCGCCGCGCCGCGGGGCGGGTCGATCCGGAGCACGCGCCCCTCCCGTCTGATCCTGCCCTCGCACCAGAGGCGGACCGCCTCCGGGAGGGCGACCCACTCCTCCGCGTGGATGCGTTCGCGCAGGCTCTCGGCGTCGTCCTCGTCGAGGATGGGCACGGCGCGCTGGAGGACGATCGCGCCCCCGTCGGGGAGGCCCGGCTCCAGCAGCTGGACGGTGCAGCCGGTCAGCTTGACCCCCTGCTCGAGCGCGTCCTCGACGGCGTGCATCCCACCCCCGAACGCGGGGAGGAGCGAGGGGTGGACGTTGAGGATGGCGTCCGGGAAGGCGGCCAGGAACTCGTCGGTGAGGAGCCGGTTGTAACCGGCGCAGACGACCAGCCGCACTCCGGCGCCGAGCAGCCGGTCGCGCATCGCCCGGTCCCGGGCGGCATCGTCGTGCCCGTACTCGCTGACCGGCATCACCGCGGCGGTGACCCCCCAGCGGCCGGCGATCTCGAGGGCGCCGGCACCACGGCGATTGCTCACCACCAGCACGATCCGGGCCGGAAAGTCGGGGGCCGCCGCCGCCGCGCAGAGCGCATCGAGGTTGCTGCCGCGACCCGAGACGAGGACCCCGACCTGGACCCGATCGGTCACCCGAGGATCACGCGGTGGGCGTCACGCGCCTCGACGATCTCACCCAGCCGGAGGACCGGCAGGCCGGCGGCGGAGGCGCCGGCCGCGTCCGCCGCCGCGGCGGGGACGACCACCACCATGCCGACCCCCATGTTGAAGGTCCGCCACATCTCCTCGGCCTGGACGCCACCCACCGCCTCCAGCGCAGAGAACAGAGCGGGCACCTCCCAGGCCGTCCGCTCGATCCGGGCCGCCGTCCCGTCGGGCAGCATCCGGGGGACGTTGCTCAGCAGACCGCCCCCGGTGATGTGGGCCAGCCCTCGAACTTCGACTCGCGACCGGAGCTCGCGGATCGCGGCCAGGTAGGAGCGGTGGGGCTCGAGCAGGAGGTCCACCACCGGGGCGGCCGTGCCCGGGAGGACGGCATCCCAACCGATCTCACGCTCCGCCAGGATGTGGCGGACCAGGGAGTAGCCGTTGGTGTGGAGGCCGCTGCTGGGAAGACCGAGGACAGCGTCGCCGACCTCGATGAGGTGCCCGTCGATGATCTCGTCGCGCTCGACGCAGCCGACGATGAACCCGGCGATGTCGTAATCGCCCAGCGCGTAGAGGCCGGGCAGCTCGGCGGTCTCTCCTCCGACCAGTGCGCAACCGGCGTCCCGGCAGGCCGCGGCGGCGCCCTCGACCACCTCGGCGAGATGCTCGGGGGAGAGGCGGCCGGTGGCGTAGTAGTCGAGGAAGAGGAGCGGCTCGGCGCCGCTGCAGAGGATGTCGTTGACGCAGTGGTTGACCAGGTCGATCCCGATGCCGCGATGCCGGCCGGTGGCGATCGCCACCTTGACCTTGGTGCCCACCGAGTTGGTGCTGGCGGCCAGCACCGGCCGCTTCCAGCGGGCGGTGTCGAAGGCGAACAGCCCGCTGAAGGCTCCGATCCCACCCAGCACCTCGCGACCGTGGGTGGCGGTGACCGCCTGCTTGATCAATCTGACCGCGCGGTCGCCCTCGTCGATGTCGACGCCGGCGTCCGCGTAGCGCAGGTCTCCCATCTCCGCGGGCAGTCTACGGAACCGGGGGAGTGGCGCGCGCTGCCCGCGCCCGCGAGCCGGGCCTAGGCGGTGCCTCCTGGCTGGGGGGTGGGGGTGGGGCCGGGAGTTGGGGTGTCACCGCTGCCGTAGCCGTCCGGAGGCGACGAGGTGCTGAGCGAGCCCCAGGCGACCGCGCTGGACGGCGGCGTCACCACCGGCGCCGTCCCCCAGCCGCTGAAGGCCGTCGTGATGGTCACGCTCGCCGAGTTGTAGGAGACGACGAAGGTGGCGGGCAGGTCGGTGCTGGGCGAGAGGTCCAGGTGGGCCGTCCCGGCCGGTGCCGTGGGGGTGGCCGGGACGGTGCCCGTGACCCTGGTCACAGTGGTCCCGGACTCGGTCACCTGCCGGCTGGAGCTGGGCACCAGCGAATTCTCCGAGAGCTGGGAACCGACGGTGATGCCCACCTCGAGCTCCTTGTACGGCCCGTCTCCTATCTTCACCGCGACCCAGCTCCCGGCAAGGCCGGGGGCCGCGCTCGCGGAGACGCCCAGCTGGTCCTCCAGGGCGGGGGCGTTGCCCTCGAAGTAGACGGTCTGGTCGGAGGCGAGCAGGAGGTCGAACTGCTCGTGGCCGAAGCTCGTGGTCATCGAGAGGACCTGGCTGCCGTCCGACTGGCCGGCGTCGCCGGTGATCGTGGAGGTCGCGCCACCGGCGAGGGTCGTCGCCACGTAGTGGAATCCCGCCGACCCCTCGGCGCGCGAGATCGCCTTGTTGTAGAGGGCTGACGCCGCGGCCGCGGCGGCGCTCTGCGAGGGGCTGGGCGTGGCGGTGCTGCCCGCGGCGGGAGTCGAGGTCCCGCCGGTGTGACTGACCAGGATCGCGGTGGGGATGCCGACCGCGGCCGCGAGCACCACCGCGCCGGCCACCAGCGCCACCAGGCGGAGCCCCCGGTGGGATGCGGAGACGCCCGGCCCCGGCGATGCGCCGGCCGGTCCGGCTCCGCCGCTCCAGGCGGGCGGAAAAGAGCCACCCCATGGCGGGGGCGGCGGGCCCCACCCGGGGGCCTGAGCTCCGGGGGCACCCGGCGATCCCCACCCTGCGGGGGGCTGTGCCCCGGGGGGGCCCGCGGATCCCCACCCGGGAGGAACCCAGGCGGGCGGCGGCCAGCCCGGTGCCGGGCCCGGCCAGCCGGGCTCCGACCCCGGCTGAGGAGAGGGCTCATCCTGCCCCGGAACGTCAGCCGGCCGATCGTCGCCCATGATCCACTGTCTCCACATCACGCCTGATGCCGGCCCCATCCTGCCCGGGTGCGCCCACGGGCGGACGGATGGCGTCCACTCGCCGCCGATGTTAGCGCCGAGCGCTCGCGGGCCCCTCAGCTGAGTTGGGGGATCGGCGCCGCGGGAGTGGGCGGCGGCTCGACGTGCTCCATCGCCTGCTTGTCCATCTCGAGCTGCAGCGGGACCGGCACCGGGTAGTCGCCGGTGAAGCAGGCGAAGCAGAAGCCACCCCCCTCGGGGTCACCCATCGAGCGGCGCAGCCCTCCGATGCTGAGGTAGCGCAGGGTGTCGGCGCCCACCACGCGTCCGACCTCCTCCTCGCTGCGGCTGGCCGCGATCAACTCGTTGCGGGAGGCGATGTCGATGCCCATGAAGCAGGGCCACATGATCGGTGGCGAGGCAATGCGCATGTGAACCTCGGCCGCCCCCGCTCGGCGCAGCTCGTCGACGATCCGCCGGCTGGTCGTGCCCCGGACGATCGAATCGTCCACCAGGGCGACGCGCTGTCCCTGCAGGACATGGCGCATGGGATTGAACTTGAGCCGGATGCCCGAATCGCGGAGCCGCTGCGAGGGCTGGATGAAGGTGCGCGTGATGTACCGCGACTTGATCATCCCCTCCTCGAAGTGGATCCCCGTCTCCTCGGCGAAGCCGATCGCCGCGGGTGTCCCGGAGTCGGGGAGCGTGATCACCACGTCCGCGTCCACCGGCGCCTCACGGGCGAGCTCACGGCCCATCTGACGCCGCGCCTCGTAGAGCGACCGGCCCTGCATCACCGAGTCCGGCCGGGCGAAGTAGATGAACTCGAACGAGCACATGGCGCGCTTCGGGGCCTCGGAGGGGATCCGGCTGCTGCGCATCCCGGACGCATCGATGGTCACGATCTCACCCGGGTCGATCTCGCAGATGAAGTTGGCCCCGATGACGTCCAGGGCGCAGGTCTCGCTGGCGATGATGTACCCGGAGCCTCCGGGCGTCTCCGGATCGCCATAGCGGCCGAGGCAGAGGGGACGGATGCCGAGCGGGTCCCGAGCCGCAACCAGCGAGTCGCGGGTGAGCAGGAGCAGGCAGTAGGCGCCGTGGACCCGGGGCAGGGCGCGGCGGAGGGCGGCGTCCAGGCTGCGGCCGGCGGTGCGAACCAGGAGCCGGCCGAGCACCTCGGTGTCGCTGGTGGAGACGAAATCCACCCCCTCGCCGGCGAGCTCGGCGCGGATCTCCCCGGCGTTGATGAGGTTGCCGTTGTGGGCGAGCACGACGGGACCGATCTGGCTGTGCTCGAAGCGCATCGGCTGCGCGTTGGGAAGGCGCGGGCTCCCGGTCGTGCTGTAGCGGGTGTGCCCGATGGCGATGTCCCCAATGAGGTCGCCGATGACCTCGTTGTCGAACACCTGGGCGACCAGGCCCATCTCCTTGTGCATCAGGATGTCCAGGCCGTTGCTCACCGCGATCCCGGCCAACTCCTGACCCCGGTGCTGGAGCGCGTAGAGGCCGAAGTAGGTGAGGTTGGCGACGTCCTCGCCGGGGGCGAAGACCCCGAAGAGCCCGCACTCCTCGTGCATCCGCTCGGCGTCCATGCCGCGATCGCGCACCAGGGCGGCGGGCGGGCGCCTGCGCTCAGGCACGCGGCCGGCCGCTCACCGTCATCGCGACGCAGTCACACCGCACTGCGTTCTCGCCAACGCCCATGGCTCTCCGCACGTCCGACCTCCCCTGACACCGCCGCTGTGGGGGACGGACCCACGGCCAGTATACCGGCGCCCGGGCCGGTGTCACGACACCGCTGCCCCAGGCGTCGGTCGGCCCGCGACGAGCGGCTGGACAAGCTCCGCTCCACCACGAGGCGGCCGAGCGCCGTGCGGGACCCGGGTCGAGGCCCTCAGTGGCAACCGGGGATCACGGCGTGCCCGGGCCGGGCACCAGCGCCTGGGCGTGAGCCCGAGCCACCTCCGCCAGCTCCAGGTCGAGGACGTCGGCGACCACGACGCGGTCACCGCCGGTCGTTCCCAGCTCGCGAACCTCGACCTGGTGACGCCCGGCGATGGCGCGCACCGCCGCGACGTCCGCCCCGGCGGCGCTGGTCAGGAAGCGAGACTGCGACTCCCCGAAGAGGAGGCCCGCCTGCACCACCGGCGCACCCAGCGCGAAGAGTTGCGTGACCAGCGCAGCGCCACGGCCACCGAGGATGCAGCTCTCGGCGAGGGCCACCCCCAACCCGCCCTCGGCGAGATCGTGGCAGGAGGCGAGCAGGCCGGCGCCGATCATCTCGAGCACCGCCGCCTGCACCCGCGCCTCCAGGTCGAGGTCGAGGGTGGGCCGGGGACCGGCGTTCACCCCGTGGGCCAGACGCTGGTACTCGCTACCGCCCAGGTCCATCCCCACCGGGCCCACCAGCAGGACGGCATCGCCGTCGCGGGCGAAACCGGCTCCGCAGTGGCGCTCCAGCGCCTCGAGGTGGCCCACCATCCCGATCACGGTGGTGGGGGCGATGCTCACCCCCTCGGTGTCGTTGTAGAGCGAGACGTTGCCGCTCACCACCGGGACCCCGAGTGCCAGACAGGCCTCGCGCATCCCTTCGACGGCCTCCGAGAGCTCCCAGAAGACCTCGGGCTTCTCGGGATTCCCGAAGTTGAGGCAGTTGGTCACCCCGACCGGCGTGGCACCCACCGCGACCACGTTGCGGGCCGCCTCGCAAACCGCGATGGCGGCGCCGCGGCGCGGGTCCAGCGCCGCGTAGCGACCGTTCCCATCGGTGGTGAGCGCGATCGCCCCACCGGTCCCCCGGACCCGCAGCAGGGCGGCGTCACCGCCCGGGCACACGACCGTGTCGTCGCCCACCTGGTGGTCATAGCGCCGGAAGATGGAGCGGCGGCTGCCGATGTTGGGGCTCTTCAGCAGCCGCAGCAGGGTCTCGCCCATCGACCACGGAGGGGTCATTGCCAGCGGGTCGGTGGCGAGCCGCTCGTCGAGTGCCGCGGGACGCCGCCCCACGGGGTGGCGGAGGGGGACCTCATCGATCAGCAGGTCGAGGGGGAGGTCGCAGACGACCTCGCCGGCATCGGCCACCACCAGCCGTCCGGTGTCGGTGACGGTCCCGATGACGTCGGAGTGGAGGTCCCAGCGGTCGAACTCCGCCTGCACCGACGACGCGTCCAGGGGCCTCACCACCAGGAGCATCCGCTCCTGGGACTCGCTGAGCATCACCTCGTACGGTGTCATCCCGCGCTCGCGGCGGGAGACCCGGGCGATGTCCATCTCGATGCCGCAGCCGCCCCGATGGGCCAGCTCGGCGGACGAGCTGGTGAGCCCGGCCGCACCCAGGTCCTGCATGGCGACGATCCGCGGGTCGCCGGCGAGGGCAACGCAGACCTCCATCAGGCACTTCTCGAGGAAGGGGTTGCCGACCTGGACCGCGGGGCGCCGCTGGCTCGAGGCGTCGTTGAGCTCCACCGAGGCGAAGGTGGCACCGTGGATCCCATCACGACCGGTGTCGGCGCCGACCAGGAGCACCAGGTTGCCGCGACCCGCGGCGGCCGCCCGGGTGAGCTTGGACTGCTCGATGATCCCCACGCACATGGCGTTGACCAGGCAGTTGTGACGGTAGGAGTTGTCGAAGTAGAGCTCACCGCCGACGGTCGGCACGCCGATGCAGTTGCCGTAGCCGCCGATGCCGGCGACGACGCCATCGAGGAGGTGGCGCTGGGCCGGCTCTTCGAAGGGCCCGAAACGCAGCGAGTTGAGCAGGGCGACGGGGCGCGCCCCCATGGTGAAGACGTCGCGGAGGATGCCCCCGACCCCGGTGGCGGCGCCCTGGTAGGGCTCGATCGCGGACGGGTGGTTGTGGGACTCGATCTTGAAGACGCAGGCCAGCCCGCCCCCGATGTCGACGGCGCCGGCGTTCTCGCCGGGGCCCTGGAGGACCCGGGCCCCGCTGGTCGGGAGCCGGGCGAGCAGGGGCTTGCTGGTCTTGTAGCCGCAGTGCTCGCTCCACATGGCACCGATGACGCCCAGCTCGACCTCGGTCGGCGTTCGGCCCAATCGCCGCGAGGCCAGCTCGTACTCGTCGCGGGTCAGCGCCACCTCGGCAAGCTGAGCGGCGGAGACGGTGTTGGGCGCGCTCACCGGGCGACCGCGAGCGGGGCGAGGACGCTCACCGGGCGACCGCGGAGCCGGGGGCGAGCGCGCTCACCAGGCGATGGCGGGGACGAGGGCGGGGCGCTCACGGGGCCACCGCGAAGGCGGTGTCAGCCGCCACGGCGCTCACGACGCTGCGGAAGATGCGCAGGCCATCCGCGCTGCCGAGCAGCGGCTCAGCGGCGCGCTCGGGGTGGGGCATCATCCCGAGCACGTTGCGTCCCTCGCTCACGATGCCGGCGATGTCGCGCATGGACCCGTTCGGGGAGGCGTCCCCGACCGGCGAACCATCCCGCGAGACGTAGCGGAAGGCGACCCGGCGGTCCGCCTCCAGCCGGTCCAGGGTTGACGGCTCGGCGACGTAGCGGCCCTCGCCGTGGCTGACCGGGATGGCCAGCACCTGATCGGGGACGCAGGCGCTGGTGAAGGGCGTCTCCGCCGTCTCCACCCGCAGCCAGACCGTCTCGCAGCGGAACTCCAGCGACGCGTTGCGGGTCAGCGCGCCGGGAAGCAGGTGCGCTTCGCAGAGGATCTGGAAGCCATTGCAGATGCCGAGCACCAGCCCGCCACCGGCGGCGAACTCCTGGACCGACTCCATGAGCGGCGCGAAGCGGGCGACCGCTCCGGTGCGCAGGTGATCGCCATACGAGAAGCCGCCGGGCAGGATCACGCAGTCGGCGCCGCCCAGATCCCGATCCCGGTGCCAGAGGTAGACGGACTCGTGGCCCGCGACCTCCACGGCGCGGGCGCAGTCGCGCTCGCTCCACGTCCCCGGGAAGACCGCGATGCCGAACCTCATGCGGGGGCGGCCGGGGGTGCGGGCACCGGCCCGGCGGAGGGCCGGAGCTCGATGCGGTAGTCCTCGATCACCGGGTTGCGCAGCAGCCTCTCGCACATCTCGGCGACCCGCCGGTGGACCTCGGCCTCGGAGTCCCCGTCGACCTCCAGGGCGATGTGCTTGCCGACCCGGACCTCGGTCACCTCGTCGAAGCCCAGCTGGCGGAGCCCCGCCCTGACGGTGAGGCCCTGGGGGTCGTTGACCACCGGCTTGAGCGAGATCACGACCTCGGCGAGGAACCTCACAGCTCGAGCCCGCAGATCCGCCTGGCTGCCTCGAGGTAGCGCCCCGTGGTCGCCGCGATCACCGCGGGGGGGAGCTGCGGCCCCGGCGGCCGCTTGTCCCAGTCGAGGGTCTCCAGGTAATCGCGAACCGGCTGCTTGTCGAAGGAGACCGCGGCCTGGCCCTCGCGCCATTCCGCCGCGTCCCAGAAACGCGACGAGTCGGGGGTAAAGATCTCGTCGATCAGGCAGAGCCGGCCGTCGATCATGCCGAACTCGAACTTGGTATCGGCCAGGATGATGCCGCGGCTCCGGCAGTGCTCGGCGGCGTGGCGGAAGAGCTCGAGCGATGTCCGCTCGAGGTGGCCGGCGAGCTCGACGCCCACGGTCGCGGCCAGCTCGGCGCGGCTGATGTTGACGTCGTGCCCGGTGTCGTTCTTGGTCGCCGGTGTGAAGCGGAGCTCGGGCAGCGGCGAGGACTCCCGGAGTCCCGCGGGCAGCGGCTCGCCGGCCAGCGTCCCCTGCTCCCGGTACTCCTTCCAGCCGGAGCCGGAGAGGTGACCGCGGACCACGCACTCGATGTCGATGCGCTCGGCCCGGGAACAGCGCATCGAACGCTCCCGCCACTCCGCCCAGATCTCGGGTGGCACCGCGTCGTCCCGATCGGGGAGCAGGTGGTTGGCCACGATGCCGGACGTCCGCGCGAACCACCAGCGCGAGATCTGGGTGAGCGTCCGGCCCTTCTCGGGGATGGGGTCGGGCAGGACGACATCGAAGGCGGAGAGGCGGTCGGTCGCCACCATCAGCAGGCTCCCGTCGTCGAGGACGAAGGTGTCGCGCACCTTCCCCCGGCGGAACACCTCCAGCCCGACGTCCTGCGCCGTCATCAGCACCGGGGTCATCAATGGCCTCCTCCGATCCCCGCCTCGACGGCGAGCTGCGGACGTTCCTCGTTCGCCGTCCCGGGCTCCGGCTCGCGGATCTCGAGCCCGAGCCGGCGGTAGGTGAGATCGATGCCGGCCAGGTAGGTGGCGAGGTCGAAGCAGCCGTCCAGCACCTCCGGCGTCAGGTCGGCCGCCAGCCGTGATCGGACCAGCGCCTCGAACCCGGCCTCGCCGGCGCGTGCCCGTTCGGCGAGGGCCTGGACCTCGCGATAGGCGCGCTCCCGGGACCAGCCCGCGCCGATCAGGGCGTCGAGCACCCGGGGCGAGCAGGTGATCCGGCCCAGGGTCTCGACGTCCTGCAACATCTTGCCAGGGTTGACACGAACCTGGAGGACGACCCGGGCGCAGAGCCGCAGCATGTAGTCGAGCAGGGCGCAGGAGTCGGGGAGGACGATCCGCTCCGCGGACGAGTGGGAGATGTCGCGCTCGTGCCAGAGGGCGACGTCCTCGAGGGCGGTGACCGCGTGGCCGCGGAGCACCCGGGCCATGCCGCAGATCCGCTCCGAGAGCACCGGGTTGTGCTTGTGGGGCATGGCCGACGAGCCCTTCTGCCGCTCCGCGAACGGCTCCTCGAGCTCCGCGACCTCGGTCTGCTGGAGCAGCCGGATGGTGGTGGCCAGCCGCTCCAGGCTGGCTCCCAGGATGGCCATGGCCGTGACCAGGGCGGCATGGCGATCACGGGCCAGCACCTGGGTGGCGACGCCGGCGACGCCCAGCCCGAGTCCCGCGCAGACGTGCTCCTCGACCTCGGCCGGGACCGAGGTGTGGGTGCCCACCGGACCGCTGACCTGGCCGAACGCGACCTCGGCGGCGGCCGCGGCCAGCCGGAGCCGGCCGCGCCGGACCTCGTCGTAGTGGCCGGCGAGCTTGACACCGAGGCTGAGCGGCTCGGCGTGCATCCCATGGGTCCGGCCCGGCATCAGGGTGAGCCGGTGGCGGACCGCCTGGGCGGCGAGCGCCCCCTCCAGGGCCGCGGCGTCCTCGTCGATCTGGCGCGCGGCGTCTCGAAGCTGGGTGGCCAGGGCGGTGTCGACGACATCGGAGGAGGTGAGCCCCAGGTGGAAGTAGCGACCCTCGTCTCCGACCGTCTCCTGAACCGCCTGGACGAAGGCGGCGACGTCGTGGCCCTGCTCGGCCTCGAGCTCGGCGATCCGGTCGGGGTCGATCCGCGCGCCCGCCCTCAGCTTCCGCGCCGCCTCTGCGGGAACCCGTCCGATGGCCGCCCAGCCCTCGGCGGCCAGCAGCTCCACCTCCAGCCACCGCCCGAGCCGGGATTCATCGCTGAAGACGGCGGCGATCGCGGCCGGGGTGTAACGGGGGATCACGTGGGCCAATTCTATTCGGTGGTGGACACCGGGCCGGAACCCGTCAGACCAGCTCAGATCGCGGAGGACACGACAACTCCCGTGAGCTTCCAGCGCCTTCCTCCCTATACTGACCGGCGCCCGGCGTTCCCCCGTGGGGGCACGTCCTGGCGCCATCGTCCTCCGCGCGTGTCCGCAGGCCGCCGTGACATGAGCCTCTGCGTAACCCAGACCACCGCCGAGCCGTTCACCAGGCGCACACGCCCGGGGATGAGGGTCGTGCGATGACGCTCCCCCGGGCCTATGAGGATCAGCTCGTCGAGCGTGCCAAGTCGGACGCCGACGCCTTTGGGGAGTTGTACGACCACTACTTCGGGCAGATCTACCGATTCGCCTACAGCCGGACCCGGGACCAGGACGCGGCCGAGGAGGTGACCCAGGAGGTGTTCATGAAGGCACTCCGGGCAATGCCGAGGTACCGCCCGTCCGGGCACCCGTTCAGCTCCTGGCTGTACCAGATCAGCGCCAACGCCATCGCCGACCACTACCGCCAGCGGCGGCCGCAGGCAAGTCTCGACGCGGCCATCGAGATCGTCGACCCGGCCCGGCCGGTGGCGGAGCGGGTGGTCCAATCCGCCGAGGCGGCGCGGGTCTGGGCCGCGATCGACAGCCTGCCGGAGCAGCAGCGCACCGCCATGACCCTGAAACTCGGTGAGGACCTCAAGCTGGCCCAGATCGGCGAGATCATGGGCAAGAGCGAGGGCGCCGTCAAACTGCTGGTCCACCGCGGCATGATCAGCGTCCGCCAGCGGCTGGGCGTCTCGGCGACCGCCGGAGAGACGCTGTGAGCGATCGGCGCGACCGCTACGACCCCGAGCTCGCCGAGCTCTTCGGTGACGACCCCGGGCTCCTCGAGCTCGCCCAGAGGGTCCGGGAGAGCCGGCCCGAGCCGGACCTCGACCCGAGGTTCCCGGCCATCCTCCGGGCCCGGCTGATGGAGGAGGCCAGGGCGGCGCTCACCGCCGACCACGGCTCCCGGCCGGCGGTCGCTGTCAGGCCGGCCGCGGCCCCTGGTGGCCGCTTCCGCGCCCGGTTCGGCCCCGGCCGGCTGGCTGTCTGGGGGACGCTCGCAGTGGGCGCGGCGGTCGCCGCCGCGGCGGTCGTCGTGATCCTCGGCCTGCGCGCCCCGGCCCCGAGCGCCCTGGCGGTGGTCGCCACCAACGTGAACCACCAGCAGGCCGTCGACCCCGGTCAGACCATCACCCTCAGCTTCAACCAGCCGATGGACGAGCAGAACCAGAGGTCGGTGCTGGCCGCCGTCAAGATCCAGCCCGCAACCCAGGTGACCATCGCCTGGAAGACCCCCGAGACCCTGGTCATCACCCCCGTCCACCCCCTGGCCGCTGACACCGACTACCAGGTGACGATTCCCAAGACGTCGGTCCAGAGCCAGGACGGCCAGACCCTCAACGCCGACGTCACCATCGACTTCGGGACCCAGCCGGCATCGCCGCTCAGCCCGTCCGCCTCCCCGGCGCCGGCGCTCGAGCCGGCCGCGGTGGGCCCGGCGGCGAGTGACGGGCAGGCCTTCTGGGGCCCGGCGGGCGCGCCCGGGGTGACCGATCGGAGCGCGGGGCAATCCACGCCGGGGATCGCCCCCGCGGCGCCCGCCTCGGCCAGCCCCACGGGCTCGCCGACCCCGTCGGCGACGGCGACCGGCTCACCGCCGGCCAGCTCGCCGGCGACCAGCGCCACCCCCACGGCGACCGAGGGGGCCGTGGTCTTCCCCGACGGCCAGGCTCCGGTGACGTTGAGCGCCACGCCGGCGGCGGCGGTGGCGGTCTCGCCGGACGGCTTCAACATCGCACTGGCGCTGACGGGATCCGACGGCGGTGGCCAGATCGTGGTGGAGGGGGACGACGGAAGCCAGGCCAACCAGGTGTGGCCGAGCGGGTCGACCCCCGGCTCGGCGGTGACGGCGCTCGCCTGGGACGGCAATGACCGGATCGTGTTCGTGACCTCCCAGGGCATCGATGCGGTGAACGTGTCCAACGAGCACGCCGAGCAGCTCTACCCGTTCCCGTCCGGTGGCACGACCTCTGGGGTGGTGCTTGCCCCCAACGGGGAATACGCCTTCCTGCCCGCATCCGATGTGACCGGTCAGCCGGGGCCAACTCCCACGGCAACGACGGCGCCCGCCACCGCGACGGCGAGCCCGACCCCGACCGCAGTCTCGGCCTCGACGTCCGCCTCTCCGAGCGCGACGCCGTCCGCCACCTACATCCCCAGCGCCGCCGACGGGTGGCTGGTCACGCTGGCGACGGCCGGCGGGCAGATCCCGTCCCCCACCCAGCTGGCTGGAAGCAGCAGCGGGGTGGTGGCCTTCAGCGGAGCGGGCGACGAGGTCGGCTGGGTGGACGCCGGCGATGAGGCGGAGGTGGCAACCGTCCTGGAGGCACCGGTCGGCCACCCGAGCGCCATCGCCCAGGTCCCCGGGGCCCCGACCGAGGCCATCGAGGCACTGGCGCTCGACACCCACGGCGCGACCCTCGCCTACGGTCTCGACCCCGGCGGCGTCGAGATCGAGACGGCGGCGGGCGTGGTCCTGGGGAGCACCGCCGACGTCGCCCGTTCGCTCGCCTTCTCCCCCGATGGGACCCAGCTGGCCTTCGTGGCCGCGGGCAGCCTGGACGTGGCCGAGGTCCAGCCGGGCTCGAACACCTCGGCGGCCACCTCGGTCTGCCAGGGCGCCGACCAGGTCCTGAGCCAGTTCGTGGGCGACCAGGTGTCCCACGATCAGACCGGGCTGGCCGCCCTCACCGCGCCCGGCACACCGTCGGCGGTCCAGCTCACCCCGGCGGCCGTCGATCGCGGCTACGTGATCAGCTCCGACTGCGGGGGCGGGAGCGCGGCCGGCGGCCCCACCCTCACCGCCTCCGCCCGGCTCATCGTCGACCCGACCGGGACCTCCGCCGGCCAGCTCACCGACGAGACCGTGGTCCTCGGTCAGAGCGGGGGGCAGTGGCTGGTGACCGGACTCTCGGTGCCGCCCCTGCGGTCCCAGGGCGGCGGTCCGCACGTCCTGAGCGTCGGCGTGACGCCACCGGCGAGTGATGCCCTCAACCCCGAGAGCGTGGTCACGATCACCTTCGACTCCGACCTCGACGCGTCGAGCGTCACCGCCGGCTCGCTCTGGCTGCAGACGTCCGGCGGGCAGACCATCCCGCTGCTCGACCCGGCGGCCTACGACCCCGACACCCGCGAGGTGACCCTCATCGTCTCGGGCGCGGTCCCGGCCGGCAGCGAGGTCGTGGTGGGCACGGCGATCTCGGATATCGACGGCCGGCACCCGCCCGCCCAGGCCCTCTACCCGGTCGGCGGCTAGTGCGCTAGCCTCCGCCGGGGCGCTCCGCCACCGCCACCGCGGCGGCGATCGCAGCGACCCGCGCGGGGTCGCGGAGCAGGCGATCGAATCGCTTCCGCCGCCCCTCCCACTCCATGGCCGCTTCCACCAGCTCCGGGTGGTCCTCGATGAAGTGGGTGGTGTACTCGCCGCGCTGGAAGTCAGGGGAGTCGAGGATGGCGAGGTGATACGGGATGTTCGTCCGGATGCCGGTGACGGCGTACTCGGTGAGCGCCCGGCGCATCCTGCCGATGGCCAGCTGGCGGGTCGGACCCCAGACGATCAGCTTGGCGATCAGCGAGTCGTAGCTCGGCGAGACCAGCCCCGGGCCGGTCAGCGCGGCGTCGACACGGACCCCGGGACCGGAGGGCTCGTGGTACCCGGTGACCCGCCCCGGTGAGGGGAGGAAGCTCCGCGCGTAATCCTCGGCGTTGACCCGACACTCGATGGCGTGACCCTGGGGGACAACCTGCTCCTGGCGGATCCGGAGATGCTCGCCCGCGGCTATCCGGAGCTGCTCGGCGACCAGGTCCACCGAGTACACCGCCTCGGTGACCGGGTGCTCCACCTGCAGGCGAGTGTTCATCTCCAGGAAGAAGAACTCGCCCTTGGAGAAGATCAGCTCGACGGTGCCGGCGTTGACGTAGCCGACCGCGCGGGCGGCGGCGACCGCCACCTCCCCCATCCGCGCCCTGGTCCCCGGGTCGATCACCACCGACGGCGCCTCCTCCAGGATCTTCTGGTGGCGGCGCTGGACCGAGCACTCGCGCTCGCCGAGATGGATCACCTCACCGTGAGCGTCGGCGAGCACCTGGATCTCGATGTGGCGCGGCTCGTCCACGTAGCGTTCCAGGAAGACGGTGGGATTGCCGAAGGCGCGCGCGGCCGTCGAGCGGGCCGCCTCGAGGCCGCTCAGCAGCTCGGCGGCGTCCCGGACCACCCGCATCCCGATACCGCCGCCGCCGGCGGAGGCCTTGATGAGGACCGGGTAGCCGATCTCGGCCGCCACCCTCCGCGCCTCCTCCGGATCGCTGATCGCATCGCTGCCGGGAACCACCGGGACCCCGGAGGCGCGCATCCGCTCCCGTGCCGGCACCTTCTCCCCCATCGCCGCCATGGCCTCGGGGGGAGGCCCGATGAAGACCAGCCCGGCGTCGGCGCAGGCCCTGGCGAAGGCCTGGTTCTCGCTGAGGAAGCCGTATCCGGGGTGCACGGCCTCGGCCCCGCTGGCCCTGGCCACGGCGACGATCCGCTCGATGTCGAGGTACCCGGCGGGCGTTCCGAGCTCCACCGCCTCGTCGGCGAGCAGGGTGAAGGGCGCGTTGCGGTCGGCCTCGCTGTGCACCGCCACCGACCGGACCCCCAGGTCCCGGCAGGCGCGGATCACCCGGAGGGCGATCTCACCGCGGTTGGCGACCAGGACCTTGGCGAACACGGAGGCCAATGGTGCCATCAGCGGCTGCGGGGCCGGGCCGGGTGTGGCTCGACCGCCTCCGCCTCGGCGCTCGCGGATCACGGGCGAGCGGCAGCGGAGCAGGGGCGCATCATTGACGAGAGGCTCGAGTTCAGCGAGGAGGCTGCCAGATGCCGCGAGAGATCGACGAGGCGTGGCGGGAGGTGGGCCGGCACGTCGAGGAGCTCGGCGCCCGGATCCAGGAGCACTTCCGCGGCCAGGAGCGGGAGCGCGGCGAGCCACCCGCGCCAGCCGGTCAGCCGGTGGCCGACGTCCTCGAAGCCCTGAGCCGCCAGCTGGGGAGCGCGGTCGGTGCCATGGGTGAGGCATTCCACGATCGGGTGGTGCGCGAGCGGGCCGTCCAGGCGACGCGTGCCTTCGCCGATGCGGTGGAGGCGTCGATGACCGACGTGAGCCGGCGGATGAAGAAGGCACGCAAGGGCGGCGCGCGGCCACACGACCGGTAGGCTGCCGGGCTCGCCGGCGGGACCCGCCAGGTAGGATCGGGCTGCCATGGAGTACCGGCGACCGTCGCCCCGGATGTGGATCGCTCGCCAGGCGGTCCTCGGGCTCTCCAGCCTGATCCTGCTGGCCATCCTCGCCCTGGCCGGCGGTCTCCTCGCGGGCGGTGCCGGCGCGGGCATCGGCATCGCCGTGGTGCTGGCCTTCGCCATCAGCTCGTGGTTCGTCGAGCGCGGCCGGTACAGGTCCTGGGGGTACCTCGAGCGCGACGAGGACCTGGTGGTCCGGCGCGGTCTCCTCTTCCACCGGCTGACGGTGGTCCCGTTCGGACGGATGCAGTTCGTGGACGTCACCGCCGGCCCGGTGGACCGCGTCTTCGACCTGGCCACGGTGCAGCTCCACACCGCGGCCGCCGCCACCGATGCCCGCATCCCCGGCCTGCGCAGTGCCGACGCCGCCCGGCTCCGCGACCGGCTGGCCCAGCTGGGCGAGGCCCGGGCGTCGGGCCTCTGATGCCGGCGGCCTCCTCGCAGGCGCCGGCGCTCTCGGGCCGATGGTGCCGCCTGCATCCCCTCTCCCCGATCGCCCGGATCGGGATCACGCTCGGCGTGGTGCTGGTGATCGGCGTCCCCTCGTTCACCGGTCAGCAGTCCCCGTCCGGACAGACGGTGGACCTGGTGGTGGTCGGCGCCGCAGCGGTGCTCGGCGTGGCCACCGCCGTCGTCTCCTGGCTGGTCACCCGCTGGCGCGTCGTCGGCGATGAGCTCCAGATCGACACCGGACTGGTGTATCGCCAGTCGCTGCGGTTCCCGCTGCGCCGCATCCAGGCGGTCGATGTGGTGGCGCCGCTCACCGCGCGCATCCTCGGTCTCGCCGAGGTGCGCATCGTCTCGGCCGGGACCGGCCATCACCAGCACGGCCGCCTCGCCTACCTGAGCAACCAGGAGGCCGCCCTGGTGCGGGCGCAGCTGCTCGCCCTGGCCCATGGGCTGGCCCGCGAGACGCCGGAACCACCCGCCCTGCCCCTCTTCCACGTCGACAACGGGCGGCTCATCATGTCGAGCCTGCTGCGTGGATGGTGGCTGGGACCCCTCCTCCTGCTGGCGGTCGGCGCGGTCCTGGCGGCCGTCAACCCGGGGGGGCCGGCGGGCAGCGCCCACGGGGACACCGCCGCGGCGGTCGCCTCGCTGATCAGCACGGCGGTGACCGGGGTGCTGGCCCTCGGCCTGGACGCCGCCCGAACCGTCAACGGCGACTTCGACTTCACGGTCGGGGAGGCCCCCGACGGCCTCCGCCTCCACCGGGGACTGCTCCAGACGCGCCATGAGACGGTGCCGTACGGGCGCATCCAGGCCGTGCGGCTGCTCCAGCCGCTACTCTGGCGTCCCTTCGGCTGGGCCCGCGTGGAGCTGGACGTCGCCCGCCAGCCGGAGGCGCGCCACCAGGGGGAGGCCCGCCAGCTCGCCCACCTGCTGGCCCCGGTCGCCAGCCTGGACCAGGCCCGCTGGCTGATCGGGAGGCTGGCTCCGGGCGTCCCGGCGACGCTGACCCGATCGGGGGCCCCGCCACGGCGGGCCATCCTGCGAGCGCCCCTCGCCTACCACTACCTCTCGATCTGGCACGACGGGCGCTGGCTGGTCACCCAGACCGGCCGGGTGCGTCCGGCGCTCGTGATCGTTCCCCTGGAGAAGGCTCAGAGCATCCGCCTGGAGAGCGGGCCACTGCTGCGCGCCCTGCGCCTCGCCAACCTGCGGGTCGACACGGCGGGACGGCGCTGGGTCGCCGAGGCCCTCTGCCGGGACGAGGACGAGGCCAACCTGCTCGTCGAGCGGCTCGGCGGCCTGGCCCGCCAGGCTCGCCGGCTCAGTTGGTGATGATCACCGGGGTGCCCAGCGGCGTCCAGCTGTACAGCCAGGGCATGAGCGCGGTGGGGATGTGGACACAGCCGTGGCTGGCCCAGTCCTGGGCCACCTCGTTCTCGCTGCCCGGACCGAAGGCGTTCTGGTTCTCCCAGTAGGCGTCGTGGAGGAAGTACCCGTCGGCGAACTCCAGCACCCACTGCACCACGGTGGTCGGGTACCAGTCGGGTGACCCCAGTGGCCAGGGGGAGACCATGGTGAAGGGCGAGGTCTTGTAGAAGACCCTGAAGTCGCCGGTCGGGGTGCGCAGACCGGGCCGGCCGGTGGTGATCGGGGTGGCCTTGACCACACACCCGTTGTCGTAGAAGACGCCCTCCTGGAGGGTGAGGTTGAGGGTGATCACCTTCCCCGACCCCACGTCGTGACCGCACTGGTTGGCGTCCAGCTCGGCGGTGACGCTCGCCTGGAGGGCGGCCAGCGCGGTCTGCACCGCGGTCAGCTGATCGAAGGTGGTGCCGCTCAGGTAGTTCTGATCCACCGTCTGGTACTGCGCGAGGAAGCTCTGCGAGGTGGGGGTGCCCTCGGCGCCCGCCTGGTCCACGAGCAGCAGCAGCGGCCTGATCTCGCCATGGATCTGGTTGTTGAGGGTGATCAGCTGGTCGAGCTGCTGGAGAGCCACATAGAGCAGCTCGGCGGTCTGGCCTGGGTCGGCGCCGCCCGAGTCCTCGGTCTGGAGCTGTGTCACCAGACTGGGCACCTCGCCGGGGTCGAGATCGTCGGTGCCGGCCTGGCTGACCGCGGTGCCCGCCTGGGAGAGCAGACCGGCGGGGCCGCCCGCCGCGACGACGTCCGCCTGGAGGGTCGCCTGCTGCTGGGCGGCCGCGATCGCGGTGCGGTCGGCGTCCATCTGCGACTGCCAGCTCGCGGCCAGGGCGGCGATCTCGTCCGGGGTGGTCGCCGCGCTCAGCTGATCCGGCCAGCTCCGCCCCGCCGCCAGCTCGGTCGCGGTCATGAAGCTCTGATCCTGACCCGCCTCGTCCTCCCAGTCGGTGAGCAGGAGCTGCGCCCTGCCCCGCTGGGTGGCCATCGCGGTCGCGTAAGCGGAATCGGTGGCCCGGGTCAGCGCCGCCATCAGCCCCTGACCATCGGTGGTCCACCAGACCGGCGCCCACCAGTCGTCCTGGGGCCGCTGCTCGCGGAGCCGGGTCTCGAGCGGCGTGATGCTGGGGGAGGGGACACCGACCGCGAGGTCGTGGGCCCAGGTCCGCTGCAGGCTCGCCACCTGGGAGTCGAACGTGGACCTGCGCTGAGAGCCGACCACGACCATGCTGCCCGCGCCGGCGATCAGGCAGGCGACCAGGGCCAGGGCGGCGATGCGGAAGACGCGTCTGCGGGTCATCGGCTCGTGGACAGGAACGTCCGAGGTGCCATCGGCGTTACGAGGCGGTGCGGCGGGCAGACGGGCAGACGGAGGCGGCAGCCGGGGCTGACCGGGGCCGCGCCGGTGGGCGGCGGCGTCACTCGATGTCGACGATCGGGGCCCTGGGGCCGACGACGTCCCCCTCGCTCACGTGGACCTCGGTCACCGTTCCGCTCCGGTTGGCGATGATCTCGTTCTGCATTTTCATCGCCTCGAGGACCGCGACGACGTCCCCGATCTGGACCCGGTCGCCGACCTGGACGAGCAGCTTGAGGATCAGCCCCTGCATGGGAGCGGTGAGGGTGGCCTCCCCGGTCCGCGGGTCCGCCCCCGGCGCCGGCGCGGAGACCTGCCGCGCTTCGACGGGCCCGGCACCGAAGACGCGGACGTCGTAGGTCTGGCCGTCGACCTCCACCCGGAGCTCGCGCACCTCCACGACCGGCTGTGCACCCGCCTGGGTGGCCGGGTCGACCTCGAGAGCCGGCAGAGCGCGGGCCGGGTCGGCGGCGGAGGTGCCCGGCGGAGGTCCGGCTTCCTCGTCGGCGAGCCGCTCCACCGACGCCTCTCCCCGTGCGAAGGCGACGAAGTCCACCCCGAAGAGCGCGTGGGTGACCAGCGCCTCCGGGTCGGCGCGGACGCCCTCGCGGGCCAGATCGTCTCGGGCCACCGGAAGGCCGGGCTCGAGCAGGTCGGCGGGCCGGCAGGTGATCGGCTCCTCCCGGCCGTTGACGAGCTCGCGCACGTCGGGGTCGATCGGCTCCGGCGGAGTTCCGAAGTAGCCGAGGCAGTAGTCCCTGATCTCCTGGCTGATGGTCGCGTAGCGATCGCCCTCGAAGACGTTGTAGACGGCCTGGGTGGTGATCACCTCGGGAAGGGGGGAGATGGGCGGTGGGTCGCCGAGCTCGCCCCGCACCCGGGAGATCTCCGCCTCGACGTCGGGGAGACGATCCAGGGCGCCACGGTCGCGGAGCTCGGCGATCCCGTGACCCATGGCGGAGACCGGGAGCATGCCGCGCAGGGCCGCGCCGTCGAAGCGGAAGAGGGTGGGGTCCAGCGAGTCCGCGTAGAGGGGGGCGACCTCCTCGAGGAAGTGGGCCACCCGGATCACCGGTTCGAGCTCGAGGGCGGTCAGGTCCCCGGTGTCCGCGAAACCGGCGATGACCGCCTCCGCGGGGGGAAGGGCGGCCCCGCCGCCCAGCGGCGAGACGCAGACGTCGGCACGCGTCGCGCCGGCCTGATGGGCCGCCCGGTAGGCGAGCTCGGCCTGGCCCGCCTGGGCGCAGAAGCTGACGCTCACCGGGAGACCCGCGGCGTCGATCGTGGCGGAGACCAACGCGGCCGCCCGCGCGGAGCCGGCCGCCCCGAGGGGATCGTGAAGGCAGACGGAGTCGCAGCCGAGCCCGGCCAGCGCGCGGGCCAGGGCGGCGAGGGCGGACACCCCGGCGTCGGAGCAGACCACGACCCCCTCGACGGATGCTCCGGCGGCCTTGGCGGCCCGGATCGCGGTGGCCAGGTTGGCGACGTCGTTGAGCGGGTCGAGGAGCCGGAAGATGCCGATGCCCGCCTCGGCCGCGAGCCGGATGAAGGCCTCGACGACATCGTCGGGAAGGTGGCGATGACCGACCAGCATCTGGCCGCTGAGGGTGGCCATCAGCGGGGTCCGTGGAGCGGCGGCCGCCAGGGCGCGCAGCCGGTCGAAGGGATCCTCACCCAGGAAGCGGAGCTGAGCCTCGAAGGTGGCCCCGCCGAAGACCTCCAGCGCGGAGAAGCCACAGGCGTCGAGGAGCTCCGCCGCGCGGACGGCGTGCCGCTGGCGCAGCCGGCTGAGCATGAGAGCCTGCTGCCCGTAGCGAAGCGAGGCCTCGACCAGCTCCAGACGCGGCATGACCGAGCGATTGTATGGGGGATGAGGCGGGTCGCAGATCGGCACCAAGCGCCGGGAAGGGGCGGCCGGTGACTTTCGCGGACATCGCAGAGGTTGCCACCCCCGATGGGATGGTGGTGTACGAGCACGGCTGGCAGTCGTGGAGCCCGACCGGGACCTACGCGGCCACCGCGACCTCCCCGCGACCGGCGAGTTGGGACCGCCAGGTTCTGGGCTTCCGCCCGGAGATGGAGCGGCGCGAGGAGTGGGCTGAGACGGTGGAGCGCTGGGGTGGGCTCCGGGCGTCCGGGGACCGGCTGGCGGCACTGGACGGCTGGGGGCTGGAGACCACCCGCCGCCTGCTGGTTCCGTCGTCACCACAGCCCTTGGTGGGGACGTAACCCCGCGACGACGGCCGCGTTCCATGTGCGAAGCCCGCCCCACGAAGGAAACCCGATGCTCCGCAGGGCCATCACCACCGCCTGCTGCCTGGTGGCCGCGGGCACCGCGCTCGGGGGCTGCGCGCCGTCCCCCGGGACCACCGGTACCGGGTCGGCACGCCCCACAGCCTCGGCCCACACCACCGCCACTCCGACTCCGAAGGCCACGCCGACACCGGCGCCGCCCGGCCCGTTCGCCGTGGTGGTAACCAACAACCAGCGCACCGGCGTCGCCTACGAGGTGATGCTGATCAACGACGCCGGGCAGATCGTGGCCCACACCAACGCCCAGCTGCCCACGCTGCAGCCCAACCAGACCCTCACCCTTCCCCTGGTCAGCGTCTCGAACTCGACGGCCTACTTCCTCGAAGGCAACACCAGCGTCGACTCGCTCACCCCCTCCGGTGCCGTCGCGGCGGTGATGTCGATACCCGACGGGTCGTCCGCGGAGCTCGCCTTCGCGGTGAGCCCGGACGACCAGCAGATCGCCATCGCCGAGATCAACGAGCAGTCGGACGTCGCCAACGACACCAGCAAGGGCTACATCGAGGACCTCGTGGGCGGCGGCAACCAGGTCTCGCTCTGGAACAACAGCGGCACCTACGCGCTGCGCTGGCCGGCCGGCTGGGACGGCTCCTCACTGATCGACGAGGTCGCGTCGGGTCGGTGCGGAGGACCCGCCTGCGGGGGCAACTCCTATCACGTCGTCGACCCGTCGACCGGCGATGCCACCGCCGCCGTCTGCCAGACGCCGTCATCCCAGCCGTCGTGGGGAACACCCAACGCCACCATCACGAGCTACAGCCTCGAAGGACTGCCGACGGCGGCGGGCACCGCCTGCTTTGAATACGCCGACAGCTTCAACGCGTACGGCGACGACACCGAGACCACGTCGCTGGATTCGATGAGCTGGGGCGGCGCATCGGCGACCTTCACGCAGGCCCAGAACCAGTACGGCGGTCTCGAGTACAACGCCTGCGAGCTGTCGCCCGACGGATCGCAGATGGCCTGCACTTCCAGCTCGAACAACGCGCTCACCCTGGTGAGCAGCAACGGCACCGCCACCAACACGGGGCGGACGTACAACGGCATCCTGGGTTGGATCGACGCCAGCCACCTGCTGGTCGAGGTCGACTCCGGCGACCTCGGAGTCTTCGACCCGGCCACCGGGGTGCTGACGACGCTCGCGGTACCTCAGGCCGACCAGGTGGAGATGGTGGCGACCCTTCCCGGCGGGCTGTGATCCGGGGCCGGGTCAAGCCTTGTCCGCACCTCCGTTGGCGATCTCGAAACCCTCCGGGAGGCGCACCCGGGTGCCCATCTGGTGGCGCCGGGCGGTGAGCGCGGCGGCGACCTCCGGATCGACGAGGGCGAGGATCCGGGCCGCCAGGTGGCCGGCGTTGCGCGCGCCCATCTCGCCGATGGCGACGGTCGCGACCGGGACCCCCGGCGGCATCTGCACGATGCTGAGCAGGGCGTCCATGCCCGCCAGCGGGGTCCCCGCGAGAGGCACGCCGATCACCGGGAGCGGGGTCATCGACGCCAGCACGCCGGGGAGGTGGGCCGCCGCCCCGGCTCCGGCCACGAGGACCTGCAGGCCCCGGCGCTCCGCCTGCCGGGCGTAGGCGCGGACGACGTCGGGCGCGCGGTGGGCCGACATCACCCCGATCTCCCACCCGATGCCGTACTCGTCGAGCGTCTCCCCGCACTTCCGCATCATCGGGAGATCGGACTCGCTGCCCATCACGATGCCCACTCGGGCTACGCTCATCGTCAGACTCCGGCGGGGAGGAGGGCGATGTCGGAGCGCGACCACATCCCCGCGAAGTGGACGCGCTCGAGATTCTGGTAGGCACGGTGCCTCGCGGTGGCGACATCCTCACCCTGACCCACGATGCCGAGGACCCGCCCTCCCGACGTCACCACGCGTCCGCGCTGGTCGCGCGCCGTGCCCGCGTGGAAGCAGAGGACGTCGTCATCGATGTCATCCAACCCGATGATGTGGTCGCCGGTACGAGGGGCAGCCGGATAGCCTTGGGCTGCGGCCACCACCGCCACCGCCGCCCCGGCCACCCGCGGCGGAGCCGCCCCGGCCAGCTCGGCGCGGGCCGCTGCCAGCAGAAGGTCGAGGAAGCCCGGCCCGGCCAGGGGCACGACCACCTGGGTCTCGGGGTCGCCGAAGCGGGAGTTGAACTCCAGGACGCGAATCCCGTCGGCGGTCAGCATCAGCCCCACGTAGAGACAGCCGACGAACGGTGTCCCGGCATCGGCGAGGGTCGCCAGGGTGGGCTCGACGACCTGCTCCGCGATCTCCGCGAGCGGTGGGCAGCCGTCGTCGGCCGGAGCGTACGCCCCCATGCCGCCGGTGTTCGGACCGTGATCGGAGTCGTGGGCCCGCTTGTAATCGCGCGCGGGCGCCAGCAACCGGTACCGGCTCCCGTCGCAGACGGCGAAGATGGAGACCTCGGGGCCGCGCAGCCGCTCCTCCACCACCACGGCGTCGCCCGCGTCGCCGAAGCGCCGCTCGTTGAGGCAGGCCGCCAGGGCCGCGAACGCGTCCTCCCGCGTGTCGCAGACGGCCACCCCCTTCCCGGCGGCGAGGCCGTCCGCCTTGACCACGCAGTGCCCGTCGAACTCGAGGATGAAGTCGAAGAGGTCGCTGCGACTCTCCCGGTTCCCGGAGCACCAGCGGGCGGTGGGGACACCGGCCCGATCCATGATCTGCTTGGCGTGGGTCTTGCTCCACTCGATCTTGGCGGCGGCCGCCGATGGCCCGAAGACGGTCAGGCCGGCCGCCTGGCAGGCGTCGGCAACGCCCGCGGCGAGCGCCGCGTCGGGACCGATGACCACCAGGTCGACCTCCCGGTCGCGGGCCAGCCGGGCCAGCCCCGGCCCGTCGGTCACCGGCACCAAGACGTTGGTGCCGAGCTCGGCGGTGCCGGCGTTGCCGGGGGCGCAGACGATCTCGGGGACGGACTCATGGCGAGCGCAGGCCCAGGCGAGGGCGTGCTCCCGCCCGCCGGAGCCGACCACGAGGATGCGCATCGGCAGGGATTGTCGCGGATCGGGGCCACCCGCGGCCAGCGGCGGGCCCGACCAGTGCAATTGACCCGGGCAATTCAGATGCAGGTGGGTATGGTGCATTCGGGTGCGGCGCCCTAGGCTGGCGATGGTGATCAACCCGCCCGCGAAGGAGTGTCGGCCGTGAGGTTCCCGCAGAGTCGCTGGCTCGCCCCCCTGGCGGCCGTCCCGCCCGTCCTCGTCACCCTCGCCGGTCTGAGCTCGCTGCCGGTGCAGGCCGCGGGCACTGGCACCGTGGCGTCGAGCTCTGCGGGAGCTCCGCAGCAGCGGATCGAGCTGGGGGTTGCCCTGGTCGTGCTCGGCCTGCTGATCCTCGCCGTGACCGTGGTCCGCCTCAAGATCCAGGCCCGGCAGCGGCGGTCCCCCAAGCGCGCGGCCAACCGCTGGGCGAAAGTGACCGACACCTGGGAGCCTTACTCCCGGCCCGTGGTGCGCAGCGCCAACGTCCGCCGGAGCTGGTGAGCGGCCCCGGCTACTCCCACTCGATCGTCGAGGGCGGCTTGCTGCTGATGTCGTAGACGACCCGGTTGACGCCGGGGACCTCGTTGACGATCCGCCGGCTGATCAGACCGAGCACGTCATAGGGGACCCGAGCCCAGTCGGCGGTCATGGCGTCGTCGGACTCGACGATCCGGATCGCCACCACGTTGGCGTAGGTGCGACCGTCGCCCATCACGCCCACCGAGGAGATCGGGGTGAGGATGGCGAACGACTGCCACACCTTGCGGTAGAGGCCGCTGCGCTTCACCTCGTCGATCACGATCCAATCAGCCGCCCGCAGCACCTCCAGCCGCTCCCTGGTCACCTCGCCGATCACGCGGATCGCCAACCCCGGCCCGGGGAAGGGCTGGCGCCAGACCATGTCGTCGGGCAGCCCGAGCTCGGTGCCGACCCGGCGCACCTCGTCCTTGAAGAGGTAGCGGAGCGGCTCGACGAGCTGGAAGCGGAGGTCGGGCGGAAGACCGCCGACGTTGTGGTGGGTCTTGATGGTGCGGGCGCTGGGGGTGTCGTGCGAGGTCGACTCGATCACGTCCGGGTAGAGGGTCCCCTGGGCGAGGAAGTCGATGTCGCCCAGCCGCCGGGCCTCGACCTCGAACACCTCGATGAAGGTGCGCCCGATCCGGCGCCGCTTCTCCTCGGGGTCGGCGATCCCGGCCAGGGCGGTGAGGAAGCGGTCGGCGGCGTCGACGTGCACCAGCTTGATCTGGCGCTGGTGGGACATGACCTCGACCACCCGCCGGCCCTCGTCGCGGCGGAGCAGCCCGTTGTCGACGAAGACGCAGGTGAGCTGATCGCCGACGGCCCGGTGCACCAGGGTCGCCGCCACCGCCGAGTCGACCCCGCCCGAGAGGGCGCAGAGGACGCGGCCGGCCCCCACCCGGGCGCGGATGTCGGCCACCGCCCGCTGCACGAAGGCGCCCGGCTCCCAGGTCGGCGCGCACCGGCAGACACGGGTCAGGAAGTTGGCCAGGAGCTGCTTCCCGGCCGGGGTGTGGACCACCTCGGGGTGGAATTGGATGCCGTAGCGGCCCATCGGTCCGGCGAAGGCGGCGTAGGGCGAGTTGAGCGAATGGGCGATGGGGCGGAACCCCTCCGGGAGCCCGGTGATGATGTCGCCGTGGGACATCCAGACCGCGGTCTCGGAGGGGATCCCCTCGAAGATCCCCGCCGCGTCGTCGACGTCGAGCTGGGCGGCGCCGTACTCGCGCCGGCTGGCCGGCTCCACGATCCCGCCCAGGTCATGGGCCAATAGCTGCATCCCGTAGCAGATCCCGAGGATGGGTAGGCCGAGCTCATAGATGGCCGGGTCGGGATGGGGCGCCCCCGGCTCGTACACCGATGCCGGCCCGCCGCTGAAGATCAGGCCGCGCGGCGCGCGGCGCCGGATCTCGTCGACGCTCACGGTCCCCGGCACGAGCTCGGAGTAGACATGCGCCTCGCGCACCCGGCGGGCGATCAGCTGAGCGTACTGGCTCCCGAAGTCCAGGACCAGGACGCCGTCCGGAGCGGAGGGGGCCGCTGGCCCCGGGCCCGCCGGCGAGCTCAGGGCCAGGTCGGAAGCCGGGCTCTGAGCCGCGCCTGCGCCCACCCTCAGATGCCCATGCCCACGCGCTGCTCGCGCTGCTGCACCTTGCCCTCGGTCTTGATGGCAGGAGCGATCACCATCTCGGTCTCCTGGAAGTCGGCGATGGTGCGGGCGCCGCAGACGCCCATGGCGCTCTTCAGGGCCCCGACCAGGTTCATCGACCCGTCGTCGACGTGGGCCGGACCGAAGAGGATCTCCTCGAGTGATCCCTTGACCCCGGTGCGGATGCGTGTCCCCCGGGGCAGGTTGGGATCAGGGGTTGCCATCCCCCAGTGATTGCCCCGGCCGGCGGCCTCGCGCGCCGAGGCGAACACCGACCCGATCATCACGGCGTCGGCGCCCGAGGCGAACGCCTTGGCCACGTCACCTCCCAGCCGCATCCCGCCGTCGGTGATCACCGCGACCCGCTCGCCACTGCTCCGGAGGTGGTCGTCGCGGGCGGCCGCGCAGTCGCTGGTCGCGGTCACCTGGGGCACCCCCACCCCGAGCACGGCGCGCGTGGTGCAGGCGGCTCCGGGCCCGACGCCGACCAGGAGGCCCTTGATGCCGGTGTCCATGAGCTCCAGCGCGGTGGCGTAGTCGACACAGTTGCCGACCACCACCGGGATGCGGAGCTGAGAGGTGAGCTCGCGGAAGGAGAGCTGCCGGTGAGTGCTGCTGACGTGGCGGGCGGTGAGCACCGTGCCCTGGACCACCAGGCAGTCGGCCCCGGCCTCCTGGACGATCCCGGCCCGGCGCCCGGCGAGGGCGGGGACGGTGGAGACGGCGCAGGAGCCGCCTCCCTTCTTGATGTCCTCGATCCGCTGGCCGATCAGCCCGTCCTGGATGGGGGCCCGGTAGATCCTCTGGAGGAGGACGTTGACCTCGTCGACGGGTGCGGCCGCGATCTCCTCGAGCACCTCCGCAGGATCCTCGTAGCGGCATTGGACGCCGTCCAGGTTGAGGACGGCCAGGCCGCCCAGCCGGCCCATCTCGACGGCGAAACCGACGTCCACGACGCCGTCCATGGCGGCGGCCAGGAACGGGATGTCGAGGCTCATGCCGTCGATGCTGAGACCGATCTCGATCTCGTCGGGATCGATGGTCACCCGCCCGGGGACGAGGGCCACCTCATCGAAACCGTAGGCCCGGCGGGCACGCTTGGAGCGTCCCAGCTCAACCTCCATCGCCCCTCTCTCCGGCCCCCCGGTCGGTCAGCCCCGCGCGGTGATCTTCCATTGGCGAATGGTAGCAGAGCCCCTGCGACCCCCGGCCCCCATCTGGTGGCCTGCGCGATGGCGGCACACTACATCTGGTGTCTCGGCATGCGATTGCTCGCGGAGCGGGTGAGCGGCCGGCCGCCAGGCGCTCCGATCGGAGGCGCGAGAGCCCGCGAGGCGGTCCGCCCTGCGAGGCTCGAGAGGCCGCCCGGCGCAGCTCAGGTGAGCAGGGCCCGCAGAACTGCGCTCGCCTCCGCGGTGCTGCGCGCCTTCTGACGCAGCGACGCCGCGAGCACCCGCAACCAGGCCTCGAAGCTGATCTCGTCGGTGAGGCCGTTGAGCACCTGGATCTCGCGGCAGACCAGCCCATCCCGGGTCATCTCCGCCTCCAGGAGGTCCTCGCCGGCGCGGACGGTGATCCTGCGGACGGGGCGTCTCCGGGCGAACACCGACCCCTCGCGCTCCACCTCCACGCCATCGGGGAGCGCGGCCGTCAGCTTGGACGCGAACACCTGGAAGAAGACCCGGATGTCGCGCGATTCCGCGCGCAGCGTTCCCATCAGGGTGTCGATCTCATCGTTCAGCGGGCCCAGGTCGCTCACGGCCATTCGAGTATAAGAGGCGCGCCACGGGTTCCCCGGGCCGCGCCGGTGTCAGCCGGAACGGAGCCGGGCCGGCTCCGGTGGGGCGGCACGGGGGCGGGCACCGGTGGTCGCCACCAGGGGTCAGGCCGCCTCGCCGGTCTCGGCGTTGCGGGGCTCCAGGGCCGCTGCGAGGACGTCGTCGACGCGGCTCGCCAGATGGAAGATCATCGCCTTGCGGACGCTCTCGGGAACGTCGTCGAGGTCCTTCTCGTTGCGCCGGGGCAGGATCACCTCGGTGAGTCCCATCCGGTGGGCGGCCAGCACCTTCTGCTTGACCCCGCCGATGGGGAGCACCAACCCCTGGAGGGTGACCTCGCCGGTCATCCCCACCGCGCTGCGCACCGGCCGGCCGGTGAGCAGGCTGACCATGGCGGTGGTCATGGTCACCCCGGCCGACGGACCGTCCTTGGGGACCGCGCCCGCCGGAACATGGATGTGAAAGCCCTTGGCGGTCGCCTCCGGGTCGATCCCCAAACGCTCGGCGTGCGAGCGGACGTAGGAGAGCGCGATCTGCGCCGACTCCTTCATGACGTCGCCGAGCTGCCCGGTCAGGGTGAGGCTGCCGTCGGAGCCCCCGGTGGCCGCCTCGACGAAGAGGACGTCGCCGCCGGCCCCGGTGACCGCGAGCCCGGTGGCTACCCCCGGCACCGCGGTGCGCTCCTCGACCTCGTTGTCGAACTTGGGCTTGCCGAGATACTCTCTGATCTGGTCAGATCCGACCACAACTGGCGTCTCCAGGGCACCGGTGGCGATCCGGGTGGCGACCTTGCGAGCGATCCGGCCCAGCTCGCGCTCCAGGTTGCGCACCCCGGCCTCGCGGGTCTGGTCGGTCACCACCTTGAGGATGGCGTCGTCCGAAACCTGCAGCTCCCCGTCGGTCAGGCCCGCCTGGGATACCTGGCGGGGGAGGAGGTGATCGCGGGCGATGGCCAGCTTCTCCTGCTCGGTGTAGCCGTCCAGCCGGATCAGCTCCATCCGGTCGAGCAGTGGAGCGGGAATGGTCTCCGAGACGTTGGCGGTGGGGATGAACAGGACCTCGGAGAGGTCGAGGTCGACCTCGAGATAGTGGTCCCGGAAGGTCGTGTTCTGAGCCGGGTCGAGGACCTCGAGCAGGGCGGACGAGGGGTCACCGCGCCAGTCGGCACCGATCTTGTCGATCTCGTCCAGCATGATCACCGGGTTCTTGGCGCCGGCCTCCTTGAGGGCGCGCACGATCCGGCCCGGCTGGGCCCCGACATAGGTGCGCCTGAAGCCGCGGATGTCGGCCTCGTCGCGGATGCCGCCCAGCGACATGCGGGCGAACTTCCGTCCCAGGGCACGCGCAACCAACTCGCCGAGCGAGGTCTTGCCCACGCCGGGCGGTCCGACCAGGGTGATGATCGCGCCCGAGCCGCGGCCTCCCACCACCTCGAGGCCACGTTCCTGGCGGAGCTTGCGGACGGCGAGGAACTCGATGATCCGGTCCTTGACGTCCTCCAGCCCGGTGTGGTCGTGGTCCAGAACTTCGCGCGCCGACCCGAGGTCGAAGTTGTCGTCGGAGCGCCGGTTCCAGGGCATGTCGAACATCCAGTCGAGGTAGGTGCGGATCCAGCCGTGCTCGGGGCTCTGCTCGCTGGTCCTCTCCAGCCGGTCGATCTCCCGCTCCACCTCGGCGGCCACCTTCTCCGGCATCCCGGCCTCGGCCAGCCGCTTGCGGTAGGTGGACCCGACGTCGTCGCCGCCCTCGCCCAGCTCCTTCTTGATGGCCTCGAGCTGCTGGCGGAGGATGAACTCGCGCTGGGTCTTCTGCATCCCCTCGGCAACCTCGGTGCGGATGCGGTCCTTCAGGTCGGCCTCGCCGAGGGTCTCCTTGGTCCAGGCGATGACCTTCTTGAGCCGCTCCTCGACGTCGATGGTCTCGAGCACCTCCAGCTTCTGGGCGAGGCTGAAGTCAGGCGAGTACCCGGCGAGATCGGCGAGGTGCCCCGGGTTCCGGGCCTCGCGGAGGAACTGGATGGCGCCGGCGGCGCCGCGGATCTCGAGCAGGCTCTCGACCAGGGCGCGGTACTCGCGGGCCAGCTCGACCGCCGCTTCGGAGGGGTTCTCGCCGTCCGGGACCGGGTCGACCTGCACCCAGAGGGCGCCGCCGACGTCCGCCTGCCCCGCTCCCAGGCGGGCCCGATGCTGACCGGTGAGGATCGAGACCTCGGCGCCGGTGGGCAGCTTCCCCGATTCCTGGACCCGGGCCACGGTGCCGATGCTGCCGAACTTGCCGTCGATGCGGGGGACCAGCAGGACCAGGTGGTTGCCCTGGTTGGCCGCCTCGATGGCGGCGCGCTGGCCCTCGCCCTGGACGGCGACGGTCACGGTCATATGGGGCAGGACGACGACGTCGTCGAGGGGGAGGACGGGGAGAAGCTCGGCGCTGTGCTCGGTCATGGGGACTTTGTACCCGCTCGGCGGGATCTCACACCTGACCGGGCCGCGCCGGGATCGGCGGCCCCTCGACATGCGGCGAGAGGGGCGGGCCGTCCGGGACCAGCACGGCGGTACCGCGCACCAGACCGGCCCGGAGCAGCTCGAGGGCACGCCCCGCCTCGGCGAGCGGGAGCACCTCGGTCTCGACCCCGATCCGCACCTCCGCGGCCACGCGCATGAACTCGACGCCGTCCTCCCGGGTGAGGTTGGCCACCGAGCGGATCGAGCGCTCCTCCCAGAGCAGCGAGTAGGCGAAGCTCGGGATATCGCTCATGTGGATGCCGGCGCAGACCACGGTCCCACCCGGCCGGATGGCGGCCAGGGCGAGGGGCACCAGCTCTCCGGCGGGCGCGAAGATGATGGCCGCGTCGAGCGGCTCCGGGGCCGGGCCCGTGCTGTCGCCCGCCCAGCTCGCCCCCATGCCGAGGGCGAACTCCTGCGCGGCGTGATCGCCGGCACGGGTGAAGGCGAACACCGTCGAGCCGCGATGGCGAGCCACCTGGACGATCATGTGGGCGGCGCTGCCGAACCCGTACAGGCCGAGCCGCGGCGAGTCGCCGGCCATCCGCAGCGCGCGGTAGCCGATCAGGCCGCCACAGAGCAGCGGGGCCGCCTCGACGTCGGCATATCCCTCGGGCAGGCGAAGGCAGAAGCGCGAGTCGGCGAGGGTCAGCTCTGCGAAGCCACCGTCGACGTCGCACCCGGTGAAGCGGGCGTTCACGCAGAGGTTCTCGCGGCCGGCACGGCACATCGCGCAGCTCCCGCAGGTCCAGGCCAGCCACGGGACGCCAACCCGCGCTCCCACCTGGAGCACCGCGTCCGGCCCAGCTGCGACCACCGTCCCGACCACCTGGTGCCCGAGCACCACCGGGAGGACACCGCGGTCCAGCTCACCGTCGACGACGTGGAGGTCGGTGCGGCAGACCGCGCAGGCGGCCACCCGCAGCAGCACCTGATGGGCGTGGGGCACGGGGATCGAGCGCTCCTCGATCGCGAGCGGGGCGCCGCGCTCGCGGAGGACCATCGCCCGGTAGGTGAGGGGTGGAGCACCTTGCATCGAGTCGATGATGCGCCCACCGACCCGGCATGTACCCTTCTGCCGTGACCGCGCTTCCCGAGCCCACCGTCAGAAGCCGGCCCGAGGTGGTCATCCGCCGCCTCGACTCGGTCTCCGCGCGGCGCCACCTCGACGACCTGGCCGACCTTCTGGTCGACGCCGTCGAGGGAGGCGCGTCGGTCAGCTTCCTCGCGCCGCTCGCACACTACGAGGCACGCGACTGGTTCGCGGGTGTGCTCCACGAGATGGACCTGGGGCGCCGCGTCGTCCTTGCCGCCTTCCTCGGCAACCGCGTGGTCGGCTGCGCGCAGCTGGTCCTCGCCTGGCAGGCCAACGCCACCCACCGCGCCGAGGTGCAGAAGATGCTGGTCCATCGCTCGGCCCGCCGGATGGGGGTTGGAGCCCGCCTCATGCGTCAGGTCGAGGTCGAGGCCCGCGCGCTGGGGCGCACCCTGCTCATCCTCGACACCGAGACCGGGAGCGATGCGGAGCACCTCTACTCCCATCTGGGGTGGGTCAGGGTCGGCGTGATCCCCGACTACGCGATGCGCCCCGACGGCTCCGGGCTCCGATCCACCTCGCTCTGGTACCGCCGACTCGGTTGACTGCGGACCCGGTGTCGAGCCCCGGTGACGGTGCACCGCGCGCGCACCGACGCGCCATCCGGCGAGCGCCACACGGTCTGCGACTCGATCGATCCGGGCGCGCACAGTCCCCGGAACATGGTTTTCGCCGCGCCATTGGCGTGCCCGTATGCGACGCTGGCCGGGCTTCTGCGACTGCGACGCCGCCCGCGACGGAGTGACGATCACCCCGACACGTTGACAACCATGTATGTACGCTGCATGCTATGTGGCGATCCTGACGGGAGCGATTAACCACTCCCTGTCCAAAACGCAGGACGGGCAGCCCGCAGACCGCGGGCTGCCACACCCAACGGAGGCTTTCAGCTTATGGCCAGGACCAGACGAAGCAAGAGCGGCGGCGCGAAGCGAGCCGTCAAAGCCACGGTTCGGCGGCCCCGCGCCGCTGCACCGCGCACCAGCGCCGGCGGAGATCTCCTCAAGGCGGTCCAGGGGCTGGTGAAGGCACTGCCCGTCGGCGAGCTCGAGAAGCGACTCGCCGGCCTCGAGAAGTCGGTGGAGAAGCTGGACGGCGAGCTCCGCAAGGCGCTGTCGCAGGTCGCCGCCAAGGTGCGCGGTGGAACCGCGAAGCGCGCCGTCAAGAGGCGCCCCGCCAAGCGGGCGGCGGCCAAGCGCGCGCCCGCCGCCAAGCGGGCTCCGGCGGCCAAGCGGGTCGTCAAGCGGGTCGCCAAGCGGGCACCGGCGGCCAAGCGGGCACCGGCCAAGCGGACCGGTGTGAAGCGGACCGCGGTGGCCAAGCGGGCACCGGCGGCCAAGCGGGCACCGGCCAAGCGGACCGGTGTGAAGCGGACCGCGGTGGCCAAGCGGGCACCGGCGGCCAAGCGGGCACCGGCAGCCAAGCGGACCGGTGTGAAGCGGACCGCGGTCAAGCGCAGCACGCCGCGGCGCACCGTCAAGCGCACCACCCCGCCGCCGGCCGCTCCCGCGGCTCCCGCGGCGCCCCCGGCGCCCTGACGGATCTGATCCCAGCATCTGAGACCCCCGGGGGCCGCGCCCCCGGGGGTCTTTGCGATCGGGCGCTTCCGGTCCTGATACGCTCCCTGCGTGCCCCTCGTCCTGATCAGCTTCCTGGATGGTGAGATCCTCCACGCTGAGATCTCCGATCTCAGCTTCGACCGGCCCCTGGTCGAGGCCGAGGTGCGCGGTGCCGATCCCAACAACGAGCGAGCCCTCTTCCCCCTGACCGCGATCCGGGAGCTGGTGGTCGGCCAGCCCGAGCCCGCCCCCGAGGATCTCGCCGAATGGGACCGCGCCGCCTTCCACTTCATCGACGGTCAGGTGCTGCGCGCATTGGTGGCACCGGACTCGGCGCTCGGCCGCTTCGGCGGCCTCTGGAAGACGGTGGAGCCCGGGGTCCCCGAGATGCGGACGCTGGGCATCCCCTACTCCTCGCTCAAGGGGGTGTACAAGCTGCGCCAGTGGGACAGCCGCCCGGTCGGCGCGCGATCCGGCGCCAGCGCCCGCTCGGACCAGGTGGCACGCATCCTGGCCGAGCGGGATGGCGGCGGGGGGGCAGCCGCCTCGCCGGCCCCTCCTCAGCGTCCGCTGATCAGCCGCGTCCGGCAGTGATCCGTCCCCGGGGCGATCCTGCCGCACCGGCGTAACCGTGCTGTCAGGGTCGGCGTGCTAGGGTGCGAGCCACCGTGAGCGGAGCCACGCCTGCGGTCGACGACCCGGCGGCCGAGCAGGCCCCGGCCGTCATCGGCCGCTTCCTGACCAAACGAACGCTCCTATCGATCCTGGCCGCGGTGATCATCGTGGCGGTGGTCGTCTGGCGCGCGGACATCCCCTGGGGAGAGGCCTGGGCCAAGATCCGGGCGGCGAACCTCCTCTTCTATCTCCTTGCCATCGCCGTCTACTACCTCTCCTTCGTGGCCCGGGGGATCCGCTGGCAGGTGCTCCTGGCCAACGCCGGGGAGGTCCGCAAGGCCCGCCGGCTCGCTCCCCTGGTGGTGGCGTCGTTCTTCGTCAACTGCGTCGTCCCGGCCAAGATGGGTGACGTCTATCGCGCCTACCTGGGACGGGTCCGGGAGCGCATCCCTGGCAGCAAGGCGCTGGGGACGGTGGTGAGCGAGCGGCTGCTCGACCTCTGCGTGCTCATGCTGCTGCTGCTCGCCTCGGGGGCGTACATCTTCCACAAGCGCAACTCGGGGGCGCTCGTCCCCTACGTCATCGTTGGGACGCTGCTCATGGCGGTCGGCATCGGGCTCATCGTGATGATGCGGGCGGGGCGGGGGATGCGGGTGCTCCGGCTGCTCCCGGACCCGATCTTCCGTCGTTACGAGTCATTCCGGAGCGGCGCCGTCTCGTCGCTCGGGCGGTGGCCGACCCTGCTGGTGCTGACGGTAGCGGTGTGGGTGTGCGAGTCGGGCCGGCTCGGACTGGTGATCGCCGCCCTCGGTCTCAGCAGCCAGGTGGGACCGTCGCAATTCGTCCTGGTCGCGCTGGTGGCGGCCCTGCTGACCACCGTCCCCTTCACCCCCGGTGGGGTGGGGCTGGTCCAGGCCGGTGTGACCACCGCGCTGATCATCGTGGCCGGGATCAGCAAGGCAGCGGCGCTCTCGATCGCCCTGCTCGACGGCAGCATCAGCTACGGCAGCCTGCTCATCATCGGCTTCGTGGTCTTTGCCCTGGTCAACGTCCGGATGTCGCGCGAGTTGGCCGCAAGCAGTGGAGGACGACCGTCCGGCCACGCGCTGCGCGACGAGGGGCACCCGGCCACCGGCTCCCTGGTGTGAGGGCGCTGGTCACCGGAGGGGCGGGCTTCATCGGCTCGCATCTCGCCGAGGCCCTGCTGGCGGATGGCCACGAGGTCACGGTCATCGACGACCTCTCCCGTGGACGGCGCTCCCAGGTGCCACCGGCGGCACGCTTCGTGCAGGCCGACGTCACCGGCGACCTGGGCGGGCTCGTCGATGAGGTCCGGCCCGACGTCGTCTTCCACGAGGCGGCCCAGATCGACGTGCGGCGCTCGCTGGCCGACCCGGCCCTCGACACCAGGGTCAACGTCCTGGGCACCGTCAACCTGCTCCAGGCCTGCGCCGCCGCCGAGGTGCAGAGGTTCGTCTTCGCGAGCAGCGGCGGCGCCCTCTATGGGGACACGGAGGCGATCCCGACGCCGGAGAGCCATCCCCAGCTGCCGGCCTCGAACTACGGGGCGGCCAAGGCCGCAGCCGAGCTCTACGGCAACGTCTACAGCCAGGTGTACGGCATCGAGTTCGTGGCCCTGCGCTACAGCAACGTCTACGGGCCCCGCCAGGACCCCCACGGAGAGGCGGGGGTGGTGGCCATCTTCACCGAGCGGATGCTCGGCGGCGAGATCCCGACCATCAACGGTGACGGCAGCCAGACGCGCGACTACGTCTACGTCGCCGACGTGATCGCGGCGAACCTGGCGGCCGTGGCCGGCCCACCCGGGGCGTACAACGTGGCGACGGGGGTCGAGTGCGACGTCAACGAGCTGCACCGGCGCCTGGCCAGGATCACCGGGGTCACCGGCGCTCCGACCCACGGGCCGGCCAAACCGGGAGAGCAGCGTCGCTCCTGCCTCGATGCGTCACTGGCCGCCGCCCGTCTGGGTTGGCGTCCCCGCTTCTCGCTGGACGCCGGCCTCGAGGCGACGGTGGCCTGGTTCCGCGAACGGGGACCGGGCTAGAGCTTGCGTCAGTAAGCGGTTGATGCGATGCGCCACTCAGGCCGCCGAGGTCAAGGACGCCGCGAGCACCGCAGGCGAACTGGAGCCTCAGTGCTCCGTGAGCCGAGAAGCGCAGCGGCTGACACCGAGATCGGCGAGCATGAGTGGATGAAGCGCGTCGATCGCCTGCTGGCGCCAGCTCTTACCAGCCCTTATTTGTAGCGGAAGGTGATCCGCCCGCGGGTGAGGTCGTAGGGGCTCAGCTCCACCCTCACCTGATCGCCGATCAGGATCCGGATGTAGAACTTGCGCATCTTGCCGGAGGTGTAGGCGAGGACGTCCTGCCCGGTCTTGAGGCGCACCTTGAACATGGCGTTGGGCAGAGGCTCGACGACGGTGGCGTCCATCTCGATCGTCTCCTCCTTGACCTCGGCCGGAGCCACGCCATCGGTGGGCTCGCGCCTTCGCGCCGGGCTGCGCCGGCGGGTCACGCCTGGTCGAGGTGGACGTCGCGCCAAGATGTCTCCTCGTAGGGTTGCGGAAACGGATCGACGGAAACCGCCGAGCCTGGCGAGCGTAGCACGGCGCACCCAACCGAGCAGGCCCCGGGCCTGCCGTCGGCGGCGGCGACAGCCGGGCTCACGCCGCCGGTCGCGTCCGGCGGGAGGCCGGATTGCGGAGCCGGACGGCGAGCGTCTGTCATCCTTATGAAGCCGCGACACCTCTCCTCATCGAGGCTCGGCACCCCCCGGCGGGCCGGCCCGGCCAGCCGCATCCACCCCGGGCCGGCCGTCCCACCAGGGACGCACAGGCCAAGCTGAAGGACCCCCCGATGAACGAATCGCCGTACCTGGAGGCGCTGAGCCGGCGCGTCCTGGTCTTCGACGGCGCCATGGGGACCAGCCTGCAGGCGCTCGAGCCCACCCCGGAGCAGTTCGGTGGCGCCGCGCTCGAGGGGTGGATGGACGGGCTGGTCCTGCACAGCCCCGACCTCATCGAGCAGGTTCACCGCTCATACCTCGAGGTCGGCGCCGACGTCATCGAGACCTGCACCTTCCAGGCGACCCCCCTGCGCCTCGCGGAATGGGGTGCCCGGGAGCGCACACGGGAGCTCAACGAGAAGGCGGCCCGGCTGGCTCGCCGGCTGGCCGACGAGCATTCCACCTCCTCCCGGCCACGTTTCGTCGCCGGCAGCATGGGGCCGACGGGCTTCCTCCCTGCCAGCAGCGACCCGAGCCTGGGCCGGATCGGCTTCGGTGAGCTGCTGGCGGCGTTCCGGGAGCAGGCCGAGGGGCTCCTGGCGGGCGGGGTCGACCTGCTGATCATCGAGACGAGCCAGGACATCCTGGAGGTGAAGGCGGCGATCTTCGGAGCGCGCGAGGCATTCGAGCGCACCGGCCGCCGGGTCCCGATCCAGGCCCAGGCCTCACTGGACGTCTCCGGCCGGATGCTGCTCGGCACCGACATCGCCGCTGTGCTCGCCATCCTCGAGGGGCTCAGGGTCGACGTGGTCGGCCTCAACTGCTCGACCGGCCCGGACCAGATGCGCGAGCCGATCCGCCATCTCAGCGAGCACACCCGGCTGCCCATCTCCTGCATCCCCAACGCCGGGCTGCCCATCAACGTCGGGGGGCGCGCCCACTACCCGATGCAGCCGGGGCCGATGGCCGACCAGCTCGAGGAGTTCGTCCGCGCCCTGGGAATCAACGTGGTGGGTGGCTGCTGCGGGACCACCCCGGCTCACATCGCGACCCTGGTCGACCGCGTCGGCGGGGCCACACCCGTGCCGCGCCAGGCGGACGAGCAGCCACGGCTGGCCTCGAGCATCCGGGCGACCGAGCTGCACCAGGAGCCCCGGCCGCTCTTGATCGGGGAACGGGTCAACGCCCAGGGGTCGCGGCGGATCAAGGAGCTGCTCCTCGCCGACGACTACGACGGGATCGTCCGGGTGGCGCTGGGCCAGGTCGAGGGGGGGGCGCATGCCCTCGACGTCTGCGTCGCCGTCACCGAGCGGAACGACGAGGCGGACCAGATGGCGGCCGCGGTCAAGGCGCTCCAGCAGTCGGTCGAGGCGCCCCTCGTCTTCGACTCCACCGACCCGGTGGTGCTCCGGCGGGCCCTCGAGGCCTACCCGGGCCGCGGCATCGTCAACTCCGTCAACCTGGAGAACGGGCGGGCACGCTGCGACGCGGTGCTGCCGCTGGTCCGCGACCACGGCCAGTGTGTGATCGCCCTCACCATCGACGAGCAGGGGATGGCCAGGACCCGCGACCGCAAGCTGGAGGTCGCCCGCCGGATCCGGGACATCGCCTGCGACGAGTACGGGCTGGCGCCCCACCAGCTCCTCTTCGACGACCTCACCTTCACGCTGGCGACGGGCGACGCCGAGTGGGTGGACTCCGCGGTGGAGACGATCGAGGGGATCCGGCTGATCAAGCGGGAGCTGCCCGGGGTGCTCACCTCGCTGGGGGTGAGCAACGTCTCGTTCGGTCTGACCCCACCGGCCCGGGCGGTGCTCAACAGCGTCTTCCTCTATCACGCGGTCGATGCCGGCCTGGACGCGGCGATCGTCAACCCCGCCCACACCGTGCCCTACGCGGAGGTCAGCTCAGAGCGGCGCGAGCTGGCCGAGGACCTCATCTTCAACCGCCGGGGCGACGCACTGGCCCGCTACATCGACCACTTCTCGGGGGTCACCGAGCGGGTGGGCGCGGAGAAGGTCGACCCCTTCGCCGGGCTGGCGGCGCCCGAGCGCATCCACGCCCAGATCCTTCACCGCCGCAAGGAGGGCATCGAGGCGCTCATCGACGAGGCGCTCCGCGACCGCGACCCGGTCAGCGTGCTCAACGACGTCCTGCTCCCGGCGATGAAGGACGTCGGCGACCGCTTCGGGGCCGGCGAGCTGATCCTCCCCTTCGTCCTCCAGAGCGCGGAGGTGATGAAGCGCGCGGTGGCCCACCTGGAGCAGTACCTCGACCGCACCGAGGGTTACACCAAGGGGCAGGTGGTGCTGGCGACGGTGTTCGGCGACGTCCACGACATCGGCAAGAACCTGGTCAAGACCATCCTCAGCAACAACGGCTACACCGTCCACGACCTGGGCAAGCAGGTCCCGCTGACCACCATCGTCGAGAAGGCCGTCGAGGTGGACGCCGACGTGATCGGGCTCAGCGCCCTCCTGGTGAGCACCAGCAAGCAGATGCCGATGATGGTCGACGAGCTGGATCGCCGCGGCCTCGGGTACCCGCTGATCATCGGTGGCGCCGCCATCAACCGGGGGTTCGGCCGGCGCATCCTCTACCTCGACCAGGACCGCGTCTACGCTGGGGGCGTCTTCTACTGCAAGGACGCCTTCGAGGGCCTGGCGGTCTGCGACCAGCTCATCGACGCGGAACGCCGAGCGCCCCTCGTGGAGCGGACACGCGCCGAGGCCGCGACCTTCCGTGAACAGGAGCGGGCGAAGGCCGCCGCCAGGGCGGAGCTGCCCAGGGTCGAGGCCCGGGCGCGCAGCGACACCCGCACCGATGCGGCCATTCCCACGCCGCCCTTCTGGGGGCCGCAGGTGGTCACCGGCATCAGCGTCCAGTCCGCGTATCCCCACATCGACCGCAATTCGCTCTTCAAGATGAGCTGGCAGTTCCGCGGAATCCATGACCCGGAGCGGTGGGACGAGCTGGTCCGCACCGAGCTGGAGCCCCGCCTGGAGAGGTCGCTGCGCGAGGCGCAGCGCGACGGCTGGCTCGACCTGCAGGCCGTCTACGGCTACTGGCCGGCGCTCGCGGAGGGTGACTCCGTCGTGGTCTTCGACCCCCAGGACCACGAGCGGGAGATCGAGCGCTTCACATTCCCCCGCCAGGCGGAGCAGAGCCGGCTCTGCCTCGCCGACTACGTCCGGCCCCGCGAGCTCGCCCGAGCGGGCGAGCGCGATGTCATCGCGCTCCAGGTGGTGACCACCGGGCCGCGGGCGAGCGAGATCTCCAACCGGCTCCAGGCCGAGGGCGACTACGACGACATGCTGCGCATCCACGGCTTCGCCACCCAGATGGCCGAGGCCACCGCCGAGTACGTCCACGCCCACATCCGCCGCGAGCTGGGGCTGGGGCCCGACCAGGGCCGCCGCTACTCGTGGGGCTACCCCGCCTGCCCGGACCTCGCCGACCACGCGGCCCTCTTCCGGATCGTGCCGGCGGAGCGGATCGGGGTCACCCTGACCGAGGGCTTCCAGCTGGTGCCGGAGCAGTCGACCGCCGCGATCGTGCTGCACCACCCCCAGGCGCGCTACTTCGCCGTGTACGGGAGCAGGTTCGAGGAGGGGGACGGTCGGGGTGCTCCGGAGAACACGGCGGACGCGTCCACGGCCGTAAGGGCGGGCTGAGGCGACCCGAGCGCGCTCTCGCCGGCGTCGGAGCACGCCGACGATGCTGTCCGCGGTGCCGATCGTCGTCGTGGCCCCGGGGGAGAGTTCGATGACATCCACGGGAACCCCGGGGGCGCCAGAGGACGGATTTGCTCCGGCGAGCACCAGGGCGAAGCCGTCCCCCACCACGGAGTTCGTCGACTCAAACGCGGCGCCGCACCTTCGGTTACAGGCCCTGAGACGCTGGAGCCGGCCCTGGGCGAAACTCCCTGTCCACTGGGTGAAAGAGGACAGATCGCAATGGTGCCGGCGTGCACTGATGCCATCATCGAGCCCGATGGACACGGGCCATCGGCACGACTCCACCGCCGGCGACTCGAGTGCGGCCGAGCCGAGCCCCGCGGAGCCGGCCCACCACATCTCGGCGGCCCGCGCCGGGGTCACCCTCCCCCAGCATCCGCTCCCCGCGCAGGTCGCCGACGAGCTGGCCCCACCCCCCACCGGCTGGCGGCGCCTCCTCGTCGAACCGGCCCGGCCGCGCAGCATCGCCACCCGCGCGGACGCCCACCGGCTGGCCGTGGGGACGGTCTGCATCGGCGCCTTCATGGGCCAGCTCGACGCCAGCATCGTGACGGTCGCGTACCCCACCCTGCGCACCGCATTCCATGCCGGCCTGGGGTCGGTGACCTGGGTCGGGCTGACCTACCTCGTGGTGCTGGTGGCGCTGGTCACCGCGGTCGGCCGCTTCGCCGACATGGTCGGGCACAAGCTTCTCTACACCTACGGGTTCATGGTCTTCGTCGTCGGCTCTGCGCTCTGCGGCCTGGCCCCCAGCCTGGGCGCCCTGGCCGGATTCCGGGTCCTGCAGGCGGTCGGGGCCGCGATGCTGCAGGCCAACAGTGTCGCCATCATCGCCCTGGCCGTGCCGCCGGAGAAGCTCGGCCGGGCCATCGGCGTCCAGGGCACGGCACAGGCCCTCGGCCTGGCCATCGGACCCACCGTGGGCGGAGCCCTCATCGCTGCCGGCGGCTGGCGACTCATCTTCTTCGTCAACGTCCCGGTGGGGATCCTCGCCAGCGTCCTCGCATGGTTCCTGATCCCGCGCAGCCGCCACCTGCAGAGGCGGACGGCGTTCGACTGGGTCGGGCTGAGCCTGTTCGTCCCCGCAGTCGCGACCCTGCTGCTCGCGGTCACCACCCTTGCGGACACCGCCGGCCACGTGTCCGCGGAGGTCGTCGGACTGCTGGTGGGGTGTGCCGTGCTGGGGGGGGGCTTCCTGTTCCGGGAGCTCCGGGCCCGATCCCCGATGCTCGACCCCGGCCTCTTTCGCCGCATTCCCTTCTCGGCCGGGATCTCGAGCGGTCTGCTCTCCTACCTGGTCATGTTCGGGGCGCTGTATTCCATCGCCTTCTACCTGGAGAGCGGGCCTCAGCATCTGAGCTCGGGGATCACGGGGCTGGAGCTCAGCTCCATACCGGTGGCCTTCGGGGTGGTGGCTCCATTCGCCGGGCGCGGCGCCGACCGGCTGGGCGCACGCCCCCTCACCGTGGCCGGGATGCTGCTTTCCGCGCTGAGCCTGACGGCGCTCTGGGTGCTCCATCCGGGAGGGGCTGAGCTGCTCGTGCCCCTGGCCAGCCTGGGCGTGGGGCTCGGGCTCTTCACCCCGCCGAACAACGCGGCGATCATGGAGGCGGCGCCTCGACAGGAGGCCGGCGTGGCGAGCGGGGTGCTCAACATGACGAGGGGGATGGGCACCTCCATGGGTCAGGCATTCGCCGCTCTCATCCTCAGCCTGGCCGCCGCGGGGCTCGCCCGGCCCACCGATGTCGTGAGCGGTTTCGGCGCCTGCTGCCTCTTCCTCGCCGCGGTGTCGGTGATCGCCGCCGCCCTGGCGGCGCTGCGCGGCGAGGCACCTCGAGAGGCGCGGGGGGGCGCACCGGCGTAGGGCGCCGGCCGGTCTCGGCCAAGGCGGGGCGTGGACCTCGCACCGCGGTGAGAGGGCCCTGCCGCCCTCTCCACCCTCCGCCTATTGCGCCAGCATCGCCTGAATGCGGGCGCTGAGCTCCTTGATCTTGAAGGGCTTGGCGAGGGTCTGAACGTTGCCGAAGGCCTCTAGCTGGGGCGCCGTGGTGGAGTTGACCAGGGCGCTGACCACCAGCACCTTGGGTTCCTGGCCCCGCTCGGCCCGGATCTTCTCCAGCACCTGGGTTCCGGTCAGCTCCCCGGGAAGCATGAGGTCGAGGAGGATGAGGTCGGGGTTGAAGTCGGCGACGGCGGCTAGCCCCTCGTCGCCCGTCTTGGCCACCCGCACCTCGTGGCCCTCCATGGTGCAGAGCAGGGACTCGATGTCGGCGAGGGCGTAGTAGTCCTCGATGATGAGCACCTTCCGGATCGGCGCGGACAGGGTTTCTCGCGGGGCCACGGCCGATCGAGCATAGCGCCTGCGGCGGCCCGCCGAGGGGTAGCTCCGCCCTCCGCACCCGGAGAGGCACGACCTCCGGGTCGTGCGCCGGGGCCCGCATGGCAGCCGCTCGGGCCGGCCGGCGGCGCAGGAGGCCGGGCGACATCCAGGGCCAAGCCCGGCCAGGCCCGCCCCAAGGCGGCGATCAGGCGTCCCGGCAGCGCTGCCGCGACGGCTGAACAGCAGCGCCGGCGGGGCATCGAGCGTCCCCCAAACGCGGTGGGCGGCCAACTCATCCTGGGTATTGGCCAGTTTTTCTAGCGAAGCTATGGTGATCAGGTCAACCATCTCTGAGAGGGGAGTCCCATGAGAGCCTTCCGTATTGACGGGCGCCCTGGCGCGCCCGGGTTTTTCGCGCTGCCTCGCGGCGTCGCCGGCTCGCTCGCCCTGCTGGCGATCACCGCGGTCGCAGCCGGATGCGGGTCCACCAGCGCGACCACCACCAAGCCCGCGACGACCGGGACCCCGGCCTCCGCCAACCTGCTGGGAGCCGCCTACGACACGTCCACGCAGTCGCCGGTGACCCTGAACGGGGCGGGTGCCAACTCCATCGAGCCGTTCTTCGAGACCGTCTTCTACCAGTACAACCAGAAGAACCCCAACACCACCGTCAACTACTCGCCGGCCGGGTCCAGCGTGGGTGTCACCGACATCCAGCAGGGGACGGTGGCCTTCGGGGACTCGGAGATCCCGATGACGGCGTCGCAGCTCGCCGCGGCGACCGGGGGCACGGTGCTCCAGATCCCGGTGGACCTCGGTGGAGTGGCCATCAGCTACAACGTCCCCGGGGTGACCAAGTCGATCGACCTCGACGGGCCCACCCTGGCCGGCATCTTCGACGGGAGCATCACCAACTGGGACGACCCGGCCATCGCCGCGCTCAACCCCAGCGTCACCCTGCCCAACCTGGCGATCAAGGCCGTTCACCGGGCCGATTCCTCGGGCCCCGGGTATGACCTCGACCAGTACCTGATCGACACCGCACCCGCCTGGGTGACCGCGATCGGCACCTCGACCCCCTCCCGGACCTGGCCGCAGGCCAGCGTCGGGATCGGCGAGCAGCTCAACACCGGCGTCGCCACCTACATCAGCCAGACCAGCGGATCGATCGGCTTCGTCGAGTACGGCTACGCGCTCCAGAACGGCTTCGTCAACGCCGCCATCAAGAACTCGGCGGGATCGTACGTGGCCCCCACCGAGGCGTCGATCGCCGCCGCGGGCGCCAAGGCCACCAGCCTCAGCCCCACCGACTTCAACGTGGTCAACGAGTCCGGCAGCGGCACCTACCCCATCGCCAACTTCAGCTGGACGCTCGTCTACCAGAAGCAGAGCGACACCAGCACGGGCATCGCGCTCGGCAAGCTCTTCGACTGGGTGATCACGTCCGGCCAGGCGGATGCCGCCTCGCTGGGCTACGCCCCGCTTCCGAGCAACGTGGTGGCCCTGGCCCACAACACCATCCTCGAGCTCGAGGGCTCCACGGGCACGCCACTCTTCTCGAACGGGGCGTGATGAGCTCTCCACTGCGAGCGGGAAGTTGATCTGGGAACCGTCGCCGATGAGCCCCGACGCCGTGTCGGGGCTCGTCGGGCCCGGGCGGGTCATCGGGGTGCGAAGTGCTCTCCGCCGGAGGCGGTCGCGCCTCGGGGACCAGGCCTACTCCGCGCTCCGCTGGGCCGGTGCCGGACTGTTCGGCGCAGTGGTGCTCGGCCTGCTGGTGGGCGTCGGCAGCGACTCGTCGGCGGCCCTCCAGCACAGCGGCATCGGCTTCGTCTGGTCGGGCACCTGGAATCCGGCCGCCGGCCAGTACGGCGCCGGCATCCTGGTGGTCGACACGCTGCTGACCACGGCGGTCGCGATGGTGCTGATGGTGCCGATTGGGCTGGGCACCGCCGTCTTCCTCTCCGAGCTGGCGCCGCGCTGGCTGTCGGGGCCGCTCTCGACCCTGATCGGCCTGCTCGCCGCGGTTCCCAGCATCGTGGTGGGGCTCTGGGGACTGCTGGTGCTGACCCCCATCTTCGCCAACCAGGTGGAGCCGTTCCTCGCCTCGGTGCCCGTGGTGGGGTGGCTGTTCCGGGGCGAGGCGTACGGCCCGAGCATCCTGCTCGCCTCAGTGGTGCTCGCCGTGATGACCCTCCCGACCATGGTCTCGCTGAGCCGCACCGCCTTCGGCGGGGTGCCCCTCGCCGACCGTGAGGCAGCGCTCGCGCTGGGCGCCACCCGCTGGCAGGTGGTGCGCCGGGCGGTCTTTCCAGCGGCCCGTGCCGGGGTGAGCGCGGCGGTCACCCTGGCCGTGGGCCGCGCCCTCGGCGAGAGCATCGCCGTGGCCATGGTGATCGGCAACCGGCCCGCCATCCCCGAGTCCCTCACCACCCCCGGAGCGACCCTCGGCTCGGCGATCGTCAACCAGTTCGCCGAGGCGTCCCCGGGAATCGGCACCAGCTCGGTGATCGCGCTCGGTGCGGTGCTCCTCCTGCTGACCGTCGCCGTCAACGCCGGCGGTCAGGCCCTGCTGCGCAGCGGCGCGGGAGCCCGCGCTCACACCGCGGGGGCGCTGCGATGAGCGTTCTGCTCGCCCCCAGCCGCCGCGAGCTGGTCCGTACCGCCGCCCGCCGGTCCCTGCGCCGGCGGCGGATCGTCGGCACGGTCGTCCAGGGGCTCTGCGTGGTCGCCGTGGTGGCGGCGGTGGCGCCGCTCGTCGCGCTCGTGTACTACACGGTCACCCGCGGGGCGAGCACCCTCTCCTGGGCCTTCCTGAGCCACGCTCCGACCCCTCCCTTCATACCCGGAGGCGGGATCTCGACGGCGATCACCGGCACCGCGGAGATCGTCGGCCTGGCCATCGTCCTCGCCATCCCCATCTCGCTGCTCGCCGCCCTCTTCCTCTTCGAACGCAGCGGGAAGCTCGCCGCCGCGTTGCGGTTCAGCGCCGACGTGCTGACCGGGGTGCCCTCGATCATCATCGGGATCTTCGCCTACGCGGTGCTGGTCCTTCCCCTCCACCAGTTCTCGACCCTGGCGGCGTCCTTCGCGCTCGCGATGCTGATGCTGCCGATCATGATCCGGGCTGACGAGGAGGCGATGCGCACGATCGCGCTCGACCTCTGGGAGGCGGGGATCGCGCTCGGGGCGCGGCGCGGGCGGGTGGCCCGGTCGGTCGTCCTGCGCGGGGCCCTTCCCGACCTGGTGACCGGGAACCTGCTCGCCATCGCCAGGGCCGCGGGCGAGACCGCGCCCCTGCTGTTCACCCTGGCCACGCCGCTCGCGGCGATGACCCTGCTCATCTACACGGACGGGACGGCGGCGTTCCCCAGCGCGCAGAGGACGGCATGGGCAACCGCGCTGGTGCTGCTCAGCTTCGTCCTGCTGCTGAGCGTCGCGGCGCGCCTGGTGGCCTGGCGCATCTCGAGGAGGGCACACTGACATGACCGGAGAGCAACCCGCCCTGCCGACGGCGCTGGCCGCCGTGGCGGCTGGGCCCGTCCACGGTGGCGACACCGCCGTGGCGACCCGTCCCGGCGGCGCCCAGCCTCAGTCCGCGGCCCCGTCCCGAGAGGGCGCGAGTCTCGAGGGGGTGCCGAGCCTCACCCTCGACAGCGTACGGGTGTCCTTCGGTGACCACGTCGCGGTGCGCAATGTGAGCCTCGACATCCCCAGCCGCGAGGTGACCGCCCTGATCGGTCCCTCGGGGTGCGGGAAGACCACTCTGCTCCGCGCGCTCAACCGGCTCCACGACCACACCGGTGGCCGGGTCGAGGGCTCCATCAAGCTCGGCGACCTCGACCTCTACGCACCGGGGACCCGGCCCGAGCTGGTGCGCACCCGGATCGGCATGGTCTTCCAGCGGCCCAACCCGTTCCCGGCGATGAGCGTCTTCGAGAACGTCGTCTCCGGGCTGCGCTTCAACGGGGTCCACGGCAAGGCCCTGCTGCGCGACGCGGCCGAGTCCGCGCTCCGGCACGCGGCGCTCTGGGATGTCGTCAAGGACCGTCTGCACCAGCCGGCGGTGCGGCTCTCGGGAGGCCAGCAGCAGCGGCTCTGCATCGCCCGGGCGCTGGCGGTGGAGCCGGAGATCCTGCTGATGGACGAGCCCTGCTCCGCGCTGGACCCGATCGCCACCGCCAAGATCGAGGAGCTGATCACCCGGCTGGCCCCGGAGGTCACCATCGTGCTGGTCACCCACAACATGTTCCAGGCCCACCGGGTGGCCGGCCGCACCGCCGTCTTCCTGCTGGGTGAGGACCGGGTCGGGGAGCTGGTCGAGGTGGGACCGACGGCGGAGGTCTTCGCCAGCCCGCGTGACGATCGGACCCGCGCCTACGTGTCCGGCGAGGTCGGCTGACCTCCTCCTCTCGCAGCCGACCACCCGGGGCGGCCTTCGCCGCGCCACAATCGGCGCATGCACATTCCGGCCAAGGTCGACTACGGCATGCGCGCGCTGCTCACCCTGGCCACCTGTGACGAGCCGACCACCGGGCAGCAGCTGGCCGAGGCCCAGGGTCTCCCCACCAAGTTCCTGGGGGCGATCCTGACCGAGCTGCACCGCGGCGGCCTGGTGAGCAGCCATCGGGGCACTCAGGGCGGGTACTACCTCGCCCGGCCGGCGGCGGAGATCACGGTGGCGGACGTCATCCGGGTCCTCGAGGGCCCGCTCGCCGAGGTCCGCGGCCTCCGCCCCGAGATGACCGTCTACAAGGGCGCCGCCGAGCACCTCCAATCGGTCTGGGTGGCGGTGCGGGGGAGCCTGCGGCGCGTGCTCGAGCAGGTGACCCTGGAGGACGTGGTCCGGGGGCGGCTTCCCGATTCGGTCAGCGAGCTGAACCAGGACCCGGACGCCTGGAACGCCCGCCTCCGCTGACCGCGCCCCGGCAGCGGGTCCGCTCACGGCCGGCGATCGCGGCGGCGCCGCCGCCGGGAGGTGCGCGGCTCAGGAGGTGAAGGCGAAGCGGCCGATGCCGAGGGCGGGCACGAGCATGGCGCGCTCGTTCTCGTCCAATTCGATCGATCGCTCCCGACCGACGCCGCTAACCTCGGCCAGCGCATCGACGATGCTCTGGGTGAAGCGCAGGTCGCGCACCGGGCGTCCCAGCCGCCCGCTCTCGATCAGGAAGGTGCCGTCACGGGTCATCCCGGTGATCACGGTCCGGAGTGGGTGGACGTCGCGCACGTACCAGAGACGGGTGACGTAGAGACCGCCGTCGCACCCCGCGATCAGCTCCTCGAGGCTGCTCTCCCCGGGTGAGACCACCAGGTGACGGGCCCAGGGGCCGAAGGTGTTGGGCATGGGGAGGGCATGGCCGGTCGAGGGCACGTCCTCGCGCAGGGCGGTCGCGCTGTCGTGGACGAAGCTCCGGCAGACACCCTCCTCGATGCAGCTCACGCAGCGGGTGGAGACCCCCTCGTCGTCGAAGGGGAAGGGCATCCCGCCGGGATGGCTGGCGTCGTCGGCGATGCTGACCAGCGAGCTCATCAGCTTCTCACCGGCGCGCATGAAGCTCCGGTGCTCCTGGTGGGCGAGCGCGCTGAAGCCGAGGTCGGAGAGGTGCCCGACCAGGTCGGCGACCGCGTAGGGCGAGAGCACCACCGGGTAGACGCCGGGCTCGATCGGCACGGCCCCCTGGTTGCGGCCGCAGGTTTCGACCGCCTCCGCGGTCATGGCCTCTGCGTCGATGCCGGCCGCATCGTGGTGGTGGCGGTCGGCGTACCCCCAGCCGTTCTCGCCGCGAGTCACGCAGACCAGGCTGGCGGCGGTGCTCTCCGCGTGGCGGCGCACTCCCAGGCTGTTGGCGACGGCGGTGTGGGTGAGCGACGTCTCCAGTGCCCCGAAGGCTTCGAGGCCGGCCATGGCGCTCACCGCGGCGACGGTCGCCACCTGGTCCGCCCGCCATTCCGGCGTGCAGGCGGCGGTCGCCGCGCTGTATGCGACCGGGCCGTCGGGTCCAGCGTCGGGGCGGGGCAGCGGGGTCACGTCCCCGGGCGGGGAGAGCCGGCGGGCCGCCTCAGCGGCGGCGACCAGCCGCCCCGCCAGGTCGTCGACATCGCCGCGAATCTCGGCCACCCCCACCTGCTCGTCGCCCATGAGCCGGAGCCGGAACCGGCGCGACCGCTCGGCCACGTTCTGATGGATCTGGTTGCGGGCGAATCGGGTCAGCCCCTCCTCCTGCTCGACGACCACCACCTCCGCGCGGTCGCGGCCGACCCGCTCGAGGATGCCGTCGGCGAGCGCGAGGAGGTCGTCCGGCGCGCTGAGGCTCATATCACGATGCCGCTCACGATGCCGCGGTCACGGCCACGCCTCGGAAGCGGCAGGGGGCGGCGCCGTGGCCGACGTGCATGAGCTGACTCGGCTGTCCCTTGCCGCAGTTGACCACGCCCCACACCCGCCACTCGGAGGGCCCGGCGACCGCGTCGCACGACCTCCAGAATTCCGGCGTGCGCCCCGCGTAGAGGGCGTTCTTGACCAGGCGCACCGGCCTCCCATCCTGGATCTCCCAGCCGTTCTGGGTCCCGAACTGGAAGTTGAGGCGCCGGTCATCGATGCTCCAGGAGCGGTTGGTCTGCAGGTAGACGCCATGCTCCGTGCTGGCGATCATCTCCTCCAGGCTCGACTGGCCCGGCTCCAGGTTGACGTTGGTCATCCGGATCAGGGGGATGCGGTTCCAGGACTCGGCCCGCATCGCCCCGCTGCTCTGCCAGCCGTAGTCGGCAGCGGTCTCCCGAGAGGACATGTAACCCCGGAAGAGACCGCGGTCCACGAGGACCGTGCGCTGGGCCTCCACCCCCTCGTCGTCCCACCCGTAGGTGCCCAGCCCTCCCGGGGTGGTGGCGTCGGCGGTGATCGTCACCTGCTCGCTGCCGTAGCGGAAGCGGCCGACCAGGTCGGGGGTGAGGAAGGAGGTCCCCGCGTAGGCGGCCTCGTCGCCGCGCACCCGGTCGAGCTCGGTGGGGTGGCCGCAGGACTCGTGGACCTGGAGGGCCGCCTGGGTGCCGTCCAGGATGAGGGTCAGTCGGCCGGTCGGACAGGGGGGCGCGCTCAGCAGGGCGACCGCCTCGGCGGCGATCCGCGGCGCGCTGCCGGCGAGGTCCAGCCCTTCGATCGCCTCGTAGCCTGCGCAGACCTGATGGCGTCCGAAGCTGTTGGGAAAGCTGCGGGTCTGGACGTCGTCGGCGCTGGTTGCGGTGGCATCCATGCCTCCCCCCGACTGGACCAGCACCTGCTCGACCACCGACCCCTCGCTGCTCGCGAACAACCGGTGCTCGCGCACGAACTCGAGCGATGCCTCGTGGGTGGTGACCCCCTCCACCGAGGCCATCGCCTCGTCGGCCCGGATCAGCAGGTCCATCTTCTCCTCGAGGCTGACCTCGAACGGGTCGCGCTCGAGCGGGGTCCGGTACTCACCCACCGCCACCGGGCAGGGGGCGAGCCGAACCGCCTGGCGGCGCAGCCGCGAGGACGCCCGCGCGATCCGGCAGGCGGTACGGGCGGCCTCGCCCAGGCTGTCCGAGTCGAGGCGGTCGACGCCGGCGAACCCCCAGGCTCCGTCGACGATGACCCGGATGCCCACGCCCTCGTCCTCGAACGACGAGACCGCGGCGAAGCTGCCGTCCTTGACGGACAGCGCCTGGACGCCCCGCTGGACGACCCGGCAGTCGGCATAGTTGGCCCCGCTGGAGACGGCGACGTCGAGGGCCAGCTCGGCGATGTCCTTCATAGCCGGCCCGTCGCGGCGGCAGCGGAGCTTCTCACGCAACCGTGACTTTAGTGCAGCGCCCCCGGGGGTGGATTGCTGCTTCGCCGGCCAGGCCGCCGGAGCCAAGGAAGGGGTGGCGCGAGGAGGAGCGCACCAGCAGGTGCGTGACGACAAAGCGACGGGCCCACTCGCGCCGGCCTCAGGGCGCGCAGCGCCCCGGCGGAGATGGCCGGATGAAGCGGCAGGCCACCTCTGGCACGCTGCACTGGTGCTTGGCGCGCAGGGCGTCATCCGAGATCTTCCCTGCCGTCCTGATTGGCGCGTTCTCCCGGCTGGAGGGGCGGCCGTATACTCGGGTCTCATCTCGGAGCTGACCATCGACTCGGACCGATGAGGTGGGAATGAGGCGTCCTCGGCTGGCGCTGTCCCTGTTCAATCCCCGGCGGCGACTGCGCGATCGGCTCCTCGCCACCATGCTGGTGGCCGCCCTGGTGCCCGCCGCCGCCTTCTTCGTGCTGACCGCGGTGAGCCTGCACGGGATAACCCAGACCACGGTCAACGGCGCGGACGCCAGCCTGATCCAGCACCAGGAGCAGGGGTTCCAGAAAGACCTCGACGCCACCGCGAACGGCGCGATCGAGGCCCACCTCCAGGCGCTGCGTGTGACGGTGGCCGGGCTCGCCGACCAGCTGAGCGCCCAGTCTGGCTCCGCCAGCACGTCGCCCTCACCCTCGGCCACCCCGTCGCCTGCCACCTCCGCCAATCCCTCGCCCTCCGCCACCGCCCCCTCGCCGTCGGCTCCGGCAGCCACCGGCGCGGCCACCGAAGCACCGGGCGCTGAGCAGATACAGCCGCTCGGTGATGGTGTCGACGCGATCATCTTCCCGGACTCCTCAGCCACCGCCGAGCTGCTGGTCGGAGTGCCGGCGGGGAGCGCCCAGCCGGTGCTGACGAGGGCTGCGCGGCTGGCAGCTCTCAGCAAGTTCGCGACCGCCTCGCTGGTCAAGGCCGCCGCGAAGGAGGGGACCTTCGTCGACGCGGTGTGGGTGATGGACCCGTCGGACCAGGCCGTGTGGGTGAGCCCGGGCGGGGTGTCGCCGCCGCAGCAGGGTAACGGCCTGGCGGGGAATCCGCAGGGCCTCCCCCTGAGCCTCCTCAACCGCCTCTCCGAGTCTCCGGAATCGCAGTCCACGCCGGCCTGGACGTGGACGGTCCCCTATCAGAACCCGCTGCACGACGGCGACTGGGAGGTGACCGTCTACGCGCTCGACGGACATGGCCTGGTGGTGGGCGCCGACGTGCCGCTCGCGCAGTTTGCCCCCGTGCTCTCCCTGGCGCCGGCCCAGGCCGGCTCCTACCCGCTGCTCCTGGACAACGACACCGACCAGGTGATCGCCGTCTGCTCGGCGGCCAGCAGCTGCAGCACCGCCACCCGGGACTTCACCGCTCCGCTGGTCGCGGGCAAGGCGCTCCCCGCGCCGGCTGGCAAGCAGGGCAGGACGGTGCTCGCCGACCTGGAGGATGCCGAGGGCAGCACGACCGTGGTGCCACCGATCCAGGGGGACGTCCGGGGGGTGGCCCGGCTCTACTTCGTCTCCGACGTCACCGACCCCGGGTGGACCCTCGTGGACTCGGTGCCGGCCGCGAACTTCCAGCCCAACGTCTCCGCGCTCAAGGAGGGGATCAACTCGGCGCTGACCGGCGTCTTCGAGGGTGCCATCTGGATCGTCGTCATCCTGCTGCTGGTGTCCTTCATCCTGGCCACCCTGCTGTCACGCCTGGTGGTCGCACCGGTCAGGGCGCTGACAGCGTCGGCGGAGCGGCTCGCCGAGGGCCACACCGACGAGGAGGTGCCTCCGCAGGGGAGGGACGAGGTGGGTGACCTGGCCGACTCGCTGGAGAGGATGCGCAAGGAGATCAACGCTTCGCGAGAGGTGATCCTCGCCGCCAGCCGCGAGCTCGAGCAGAAGGTGGCCACCCGCACCGCCGAGCTGAGCGTCCGCAACGAGGAGCTGCTGGCCCTCAACGAGCTGGCCGGATCGCTGACCCGATCGCTCGACCCGGAGGCCATCCTCGGCGGCGCGCTGGAGGCGGTGCGGTCGGTCCTGCCGACCACCGGGGGACACGGCTACCGGCTCAATCGCGAGGGTCTGCTGGTGGCCAGCCGGGCGGCGCCCGCGGAGAGCGGCCCCGCTCTCGAGGAGGTCGCCGCGGCCGCGATCGACGCCGACCAGCTGGTGACCCGCCCGGACGGTGACGGCGTCCTCATCGGGCTGCCGATGGGCACCGGTGCCGGTCCGCTGGGCGCGCTCGGGCTTCGCGCCGCGGTGGCGCCGGGGGCGGAGATGACCGCGCTGCTGATGGCCATCGGCAACCAGGTCGGGCTGGCCCTCAGCACCGCCCGGCTTTCGGACGAGGGCCGGGAGATGGCGGTCCTGGAGGAGCGGACGCGACTCGCCCGCGAGATCCATGACACCCTGGCCCAGCAGCTGACCGGCATCGTGATCCAGCTCGAGGCCGCCCAGGCGTTGGTGAGCCGCGACCCCGAGCGGTCGATCCCGGCGCTGGCCTCGGCGCAGGAGCTGGCACGCTCGGCCCTGGCGGAGGCACGGCGCTCGGTCTGGGACCTCCGCCCGGCCCCGCTCGCCTCGACCGGGCTGATCTCCGCCGCCGAGAAGGAGGTGGAGCGGTTCCGGCAGCGGACCGGGATCGGGGCCAGGCTGCGGGCCGAGCATATGGCGCCGCCACCGGCGCTGCGGCCCCAGTCGGAGGTCACCCTGCTCCGGATCACCCAGCAGGCGCTCGCCAACATTGCCGCGCACAGCGGGGCGTCACGGGTGACCGTTCGGCTGCGCAACCTGGGCGAACACGTCGAGCTCACGGTGAAGGACAACGGTCACGGCTTCGACACCTCCGCGCTGCCACCTGGCTCCTTCGGCATCGTCGGGATGGCCGAAAGGGCCCGGATCGCCGGCGGAACCTTCCAGGTTGAGAGCGCACCGGGCCGGGGCACGACCATCACCGTCGACCTGCCCGTCTCCACCGATGCCGGGGTGGCGGCCACCCCGCCCAAGGCGGCGGTGCCGGTGTGATCCGCGTGCTGGTCGCCGACGACCATCCCGTGGTGCTCCACGGCCTCTGCACGATGCTCGAGGTGGAGGACGACATCCGGGTGGTGGCACGGGCTACCGACGGCTTGGAGGCCGTCGCGCGCGCCCGGGAGACGCATCCCGACATCATCCTGATGGACGTGCAGATGCCCAATGTCGATGGCATCGAGGCGATCCGGCGGATCCGTGCCGACGACCCCGAGGCCAAGGTGATCGTGCTCACCACCTACCGCAACGAGGACTACATCTTCCCGTCACTGCAGGCGGGCGCCCGCGGCTATCTGCTCAAGGACGCGAGCCTCGAGGAGCTGGCCAGTGCCATCCGCGCGGTCGCGGCCGGCGAGTCGCTGCTGGACCCGGCCCTCATGTCGAACCACCGCCCTGAGTACAGTCTCACCAGCCGCGAGCTGGACGTGCTGAGGCTGATGGCCGAGCACTGCAACAACGCCCAGATCGGCAAACGCCTCTTCGTGAGCGAGAACACGGTGAAGACCCACGTCAGCAACATCTTCGCCAAGCTGGGCTGCAGCGACCGTGCCGCCGCGGTGCTGATCGCCTGGAAGGCTCACCTGATCTGATCCGACCGACCTGGTCTGGACCTGGAGCGGTGGGCAGCGCGAAGCAGACCGCTACCGATCCAGGCCTGAGCGCCGCCGGCGCGACGGGATCACGCGGCGCAGCGGAGCAGGTGGATCGCCGATCCGATCGCGGCGGCGGACGCCGACGGGCTGCTGCCCGATTCCAAGGCCTCGGCGATCAGGGTGGCCATCGCCTCCGACCCGATCGGCCCCGGGTGGATGCCGTCGCCGGGCTGGCTTCCCCAGGTGAAGTACTGCGGATTCGCGGCGCTGGCAGCCTCCCAGTTCACCACCACGGTGTTGGGAACCTGGGCGGCGACCTGACCGAGCTCCTGGTTGATGATCGGCGGCCAGTCGGGATGGGCCGGGTCGTTGCCGGCGTTGACCAGCACCAACCGCTGCAGCTGCAGCGGGCGCAGCAGAGCCGCCACCTGGCCGGGGCTCCAACCCGGGCCGTTGGTGCCGAGCTCGATGACGAGGCGCGGGGAGAGCTCGCCCGCCGCCCTGAGCTGGGCGATCACCGCGGGAAGGGCGGCCATCTGCCGTGACACCTGGCCGCTGATATAGGCGTTGGGGAGCAACTGATGGAGGTCCGGGGCCACGTCGATCATGATCGAGTTGCCGATGACGGTGGCCTGCAGCGGGTTCGGCCCCGGAGGCGAGGTCGGCGACCCGGCGGTGGGTGATGGCGAGGCCGGCGGAGGAGTGCAGGTCGGGGTCGGGCGCGGGGGCGTCACCACCCGGGTGAAGCTGGGCACCACCACCAGGCTGGTGGGCATCGAGACCACGCTCGACGCGGGCGCCGCCGCGATCGCGCCGGAGAGGCCCACCCCCGCGATCCCCAGCACCAGCCCGGCTCCGGCGAGCCCGGCCCAGAGTCCGGTGGGGATCCCGCGGAGCGACCACCGGGGGGCAACCAGCCCGGCGAAGACCCCGCGGAACCCGCGCCTCCGGATGGGCTCCTCGACGAAGTGCCAGGAGAGCCCGGCGACCGCGACGGTCGCCCCCAGCTGGAGCAGCGCCAGCACCGGCCCGGGGGTGCTGTCGACGGGGGTGGTGAGCACGATGATCGGGTAATGCCAGAGGTAGATCCCGTAGGAGCGCACGCCGATCCAGCGCAGCGGCGGGGCTCCGAGGATCCGGCCGAGCAGCGCCGCCGGGTGAGCCAGGGCGGCGATCACCGCCACGGTCGCCAGGGAGAGGATCACCATCCCGCCGCGGTAGAGGAGGGTCTGGTACTCGTTGGTGTCCATCACCATGACGACGATGACGGCCAGCCCCAGCCCACCCAGGGCGTCGAGGCCCCGGCGCCGAAGCGCCGGCAGAGGCCCCGTCAACCGGCGGCTCGGCCACACGATGGCGAGCGAGGCACCGATGAGCAGCTGGAAGGCGCGGGTGTCGGTGCCCTCGTAGACACGGGTGGGGTCGCTGCCGGGCTGGAAGAGCGCGGCCATGGCCCACGCGGAGGCGAGCGCGCCCGCGATCACCAGCCCCACCAGCAGCCACCGCCGGTGCACGAAGCGGAGGGCGAGGATGAGGAGCAGCGGCCACACCAGGTAGAACTGCTCCTCGACCGCCAGCGACCAGAGGTGCCCGAGTGGTGAGGGTGCTCCGAAGCTGGCGAAGTACGAGACGTGCTGGAACGCGTACCACCAGTTGCTGAAGTAGAGGAGGGCGGCGAGCAGCGCGCCGCGGATCCCGCCGAGCTGGGAGGGATCCAGGAAGACGATCCAAAGGGTGACCACCACCAGCATCACCCAGAGCCCGGGCAGCAGACGGCGTGCGCGCCGCAGCCAGAAGCGTCCCAGCGCGATGGCCCCCTCGCGCTCGCGCTCCGCGAGCAGCAGGTCGGTGATGAGATAGCCCGATAGGACGAAGAAGACGCCCACCCCGAGCAACCCGCCCGACGCCCAGCCCACGTTCAGGTGGTAGAGCACGACGGCGAGCACCGCGACGGCCCGGAGGCCGTCCAGGCCCGCGATGTACCGCCCCTCTCCCCTTGCGGGTGGTGGCATGGGAAACCGTCCCTGAGTCCCGGCTCATCCCCGCGGCCGGGCACCGGGCGCTCCGCTGCGACCGGGGCAATCCCATCCTACCTCTCGGGGCCCGGCCTCACTCCTGTGCCCCCGCAACACGATGCAGGGGGCACCGTCGCGCTCAATACATGACGGTCGCGAAGTCCCCCACCTGGCGAAACCCGAGGCGCCGGTACAGGCGCAGCGCGGGCTCGTTGTAGGCGTTCACATACAACGAGCAGACCGGCACCTGCGTGAGCAGCTCGGCGCAGATGGCCGCCATCGCCGCGGTGGCGATCCCGCGACCGCGAAGCCGCGGATCGGTCCACACCCCCTGGATCTGGACGGCCTCGGGCGTCCAGGCGGACAGCTCCAGCTTGAACGCGATCTCGTCCCCCTCCGTGAGGAGAAAGGACCACCCCCGGTCGATGAGGGCGGCCATGCGCAGCCGCCATCCGACGGCGTCGACCGCCATCGGGTCGACGCCCATCTCCTCCCGATGCATGGCGGCGGCGGCCACGGTGAGTGCGTCGAGGTCGTCTCGCCGGCCCCGCCGGATGGGCACGCCGGGCAGGCTGGAGGGCGGACCGTCGAGGACCATGACCGGCTGCGGGTCGCGCACCTCGACCGGGCGGCGGTGGGGGCCCAGGAAACCGGCCAGGGCGCGGACCGCAGGCGCCGGGCCGATGATCAGGCGGGGCGGGAGCTGGCGGGACAGCGCGGCGCCGATCGCCGGGGCGTCGTCGAGGTCGGGGATCCAGGGGACCACGACCGGTCCCCCCATCAGCGCGGCCCGCAACCCCTCCCCGTCCCCCAGTCCCCACCAGGCCTCCAGGCGCGCTCCGAGCCGCATCTCGCTGCGGAGGAAGACGTTGGCCACCGGATCCTGGTCGAGGAGGGCGATCAGCGGCGCGCAGAGCTCGGGTCCGAGCCGGACGAGATCGGTCCTTCGGCGTCCGGCCAGCTGGAGCATGCCCCGCATTGTGAGCTTCATCGGCGAGAATCCCCGCATGCTGATTCTCATGAGCCACCAGGCCACGCGGGACGAGGTGGAGAACGTCATCCGCCACGTTCGGGAGCGAGGGTACCGCCCCATCGAGCTGCCCGGCACGGACCGGCTCGCCATCGGGGTCCTGGGCAGCAACCCGGGTCAGATCCGGGACGCGGTGGTCGCGCTCCCCGGGGTCGTCGCCGCGGTGCCGGTCAGCAAGCCGTACAAGCAGGTGGGCAGAGAGTGGCATCCCACGCCGACCGTGGTCGCGGTGGGCGGGGTCCGGATCGGAGAGGGCGCGCCGTTCGCGGTGGCCGGCGGGCCCTGCGCCGTCGAGTCCCGGTCCCAGCTCCTGGAGACGGCGCGCGCGGTCCGGGCGGCGGGCGCGGACGTCCTCCGCGGCGGCGCCTACAAGCCGCGGACGTCGCCCTACTCCTTCAGCGGTCTCGGGGCCGAAGGGCTCCGGTACCTCGCCGAGGCGAGGGCCGAGACCGGCCTTCCGGTGGTCACCGAGGTGCTCAGCCCCGGCGACGTCGAGCAGGTGGCGGCCGTCGCCGACATGCTCCAGGTGGGGACGCGCAACGCCCAGAACTTCGCCCTCCTGGAGGCGGTGGGCGGCTCCGGCAAACCGGTCCTGCTGAAGCGCGGGCTCTCCAACACCATCGAGGAGTGGCTGCTCAGCGCCGAGCACGTGGTCAGCCACGGGAACCCCAACGTGGTGCTCTGCGAGCGTGGCATCCGCACCTTCGAGACCGCGACCCGGAACACGCTCGACCTCAGCGCGGTCCCGCTGATCCGGTCCCTCTCCCATCTCCCCATCGTCGTCGACCCCTCGCATGCCACCGGCCGGCGGGACCTGGTCCCTCCCATGGCGCTGGCGGCCGTGGCCGCCGGAGCCGACGGTCTGCTGGTGGAGGTGCACCCCAACCCCGACGAGGCCCTGTCGGATGGTCCGCAGTCACTGACCCTCGCCCAGTTCGCCTCCCTGATGGAGGAGGTGCGCCATCTCAGCGCCGCCCTCAGCAAGGTGGCAGAGCCGGGCGTAGCATGTGGACCATGCGATCGCGGCGCCGGAGGCGGTGATGCCGCTCTTTCGTCGCGGTGACCGCCGGGCCGACCAGCCGGACCGGGCGGCGGCCCCGGCAGCGGCCCCACCGCCGACCCCGTCTCCGCCGGGCGCTCCGCTGAGCCCGGGCGGCACCTTCGCGCCGCCCTCTCCGACCTACCGTCCGCCACCCGCGCCGAGCTCGCCCGTCCCCTCCCCGGCGTCGACCGCGCCCACGGTCGCCCGGTTCCCGGTCACCGAGGGGGATCTGCCCTGTCGCGCCCGGGGCTGTGCCAATCACAACGGCGTGCTCTGCCATTACATCGACCGGCGTGGCCGGCGCTGCGACACCGCCTGGTGCCCCAATCACTGGGCCACCGTGGGGGGGATCGTGTACTGCCGGCGGCACGCCGGCACGATCGCGGCCATCGGCTACTTCGACCACCCCGCGGGAATGCCGGATGTCGACAACCGGGCCCCCTCGCTCGTCAACTGGGTGGCCCGCGACCTCGACGCCTTCGTGGCGGCGACCCTGGTGCAGGTGGCGACCCAGGGGGAGACCTTCGTGCGGGAGCCGGTGGTGTCCACCCACGCCGAACGATCCGGCGGGAGACGCTACGAGCGCGGCTGGAAGCTGGTCGACCACACCGGCCTCCGACTGGTCGTGGCCGTCTTCGTCCACGAGACCGAGGACACCACGATCCGGGTGCGGGTCGGTTCGGGGGTGGTCGCCGAGGGCGTGCCGCCGTGGGTCGAGCGCCACCGGAGGGGGATCGAGGTCTCCGACGAGACCGACCGGAGCCAGCGGGCGCTCTTCTACTCCTTCCTCCAGAAGCACGTCGTGGCCGCGGTGCGGGCCAATCGGGCCGTCGACCAGGACATCCGCCAGCGCTGATCCAGCCGGCCGCGGGCAGGCCGCCGCCGGCACCCTCAGGAGAACCCTGCCTCAGGTGATCGAGGACGCCGCCCCGAGCAGGTTCAGGAACCGGGAGAGCAGGACCGACCCCTCCACCTGACCGCCGGATGACCCGCCGCCGGTGAGCCGCAGCGAGAGGCGGTCGGTCACCACGAGCGCCCCCGGGGCGTCCAGGTCGTCATCGATGCGTTGGACGAAGCTCGCCCACCACCCCTCGGCCTCGCCGCGGTCGAGGGTGGCCCCCGCCCGAGCCGCGCCGGCGTAGCGCAGCCGCCTGGCGTCCGCCGCCGCCAGGTCCTGGTCGGTGTACTCCCACGCGGCGCGGTGGTGGTGGCCGGCGAGAAGCAGCCGCACGGTCGCCGCCGGCACTCGCTCCAGGAGCTGGCGCACGAAGACCAGGTTGCCGACCGACTTGCTCATCTTCTCGCCCTGGTAGCCGACCATCGCCACGTGCACCCACAGCCGCACGTAGGGGGAGATGCCGACACCGGCCGCCTGGGCGATCTCGGACTCGTGGTGTGGGAAGACGAGGTCCGTACCACCCCCGTGGACGTCGATGGGGGTGCCCAGCTCCTGGGTCGAGAGCACCGAGCACTCGATGTGCCAGCCGGGGCGCCCGTCGCCCCAGGGCGACGCCCAGCTCGGCTCACCGGTCAGCGACGGCTGCCAGAGGACGAAGTCGAGCGGGGCCCGCTTGCGCGGGTCGCCGGGATCGGCGCCGCGCTCCCGCGAGAGCTGCACCATGGCCTCGGGGCTCAGCCCGGAGAGGTCTCCGTAGGCGGGGAGCCGGGCCACCTCGAAGTAGACCCAGCCGTCCGCCTCGTAGGCGAAGCCCGCCGCCACCAGCCGCGAGATCCAGTCAATCATGGCGGGAACATGTTGGCTGGCGCGGGGCGCCGCGTCGACCGGCAGGATGTCGATCGCCGCCATGTCCCGGTCGAATTCGCCGACCACCTGCTCGGCGAGCTCCTGCCAGGAGATTCCCCGCGCCGCCGACACTCGCATCATGTCGTCGTCGACGTCGGTCACGTTGCGGACGCTCCGGACCGGGTTCCCGAGGCTCCGAAGCCGGCGGGTCAGCAGGTCGAAGGTGTGGTAGGTGAAAGCGTGGCCGAGGTGGCCGCCGTCGTAGGGGGTGATCCCGCAGACGTAGAGGCGGACCGGGGCCCCGCCATCCACCTCGAGAGGCCGGAGCGACCGGGTGGCGGTGTCGAAGAGGCGGAGCACGGTTGCAGCATAGCCACCGGCCTCGACCCCCCTGCCGGCCACCCGACGACCGGGTGGAGGCGGCGGCAGGTTAAACTCCGGAAGCCTGCGGCCCCGTGGTGTAGCCTGGCCTAACACGCCACCCTGTCAAGGTGGAGATCGTCGGTTCGAATCCGATCGGGGTCGCCAGGCGGGCGGGGGGCCGGATCACCGCTCCCGAGGCAGCAGCAGGCGGGTGACCGCCCCGCCGTGCTGGACGTCCGCCCAGGTGGCCGCCTCGAGTCTGAGCGAGATCAGCGCCCCGGTCGGGAACCGCTCCCGGAGCGACTCCGGTGCGCCTGTCCCGGCGAGGAGCAGCGCCAGCTCGTGGATCCCAGGGTTGTGGCCGATCAGCATCGCCTCCCGGACACCGGCGGGGAGCCGCCGAAGCCGCGACAGCAGGGCCGGCGCGCCGGCCGCATAGAGCCCCTCCTCGACCAGGACCTCGGGGTCCCCGAGTGCCGGCAGGATCAGCTCGAGGGTCTGGCGGGCTCGCCGGGCAGGGGAGCAGAGAACGAGTCCGGGCGCAACGCCCGCGTGCGCCAGCTGACGGGCCAGGTTCGCGGCCGCGCGCTCCCCCCGGGCGGTCAGCGGCCGGTCGGCGTCGGGCAGTTCCGGGTCGTCCCAGCTCGACTTGGCGTGACGGAGCAGGTGCAGGGTCAGGGACGCCGTCTTCCGTGGCTTGGTCATCGGGATACAGCGATCCTCTCGCCCACCCATTCGACCAGATCGTCGAGCACCCGGTCGCGCTCGGGCTCGTTGAAGATCTCGTGGTAGAGCCCAGGGTAGACGCGCAGCGTCCGGTCCGGGCTGCCCACCCGGGCGTGGACGTAGCCGGCCGCCGAGGGGTCGACCAGGGCGTCGAGGGTCCCCTGCATCACGAGGATCGGCAGGGTGAGGCGGGGGAGGCCGCCGGCGACCTCATCCATCGCGGCCAGCATCTCCGCCCCGAGCCTGGCCCTGACCCGCCGGGGGTGGACCAGGGGGTCGGCGAGATACGCGGCCACCACCGCCGGATCCCGAGAGATCTTGCGAAGGGGGAGCTTCATGACCCCCAGCTCGGGCGTCACTCGGGCCAGCAGGCGACCCACGGCGACGGCTGGGGCGGAGATGCCGGTGCTCACCACGGCGGGGGCGGACAGCACCAGCCCGATGAGCTCCGGCTGGTGGCGGAGCGCGTAGACGGCGGCGATCAGGCCGCCCATGCTGTGGCCCAGGAGGATGGTGGGGGCTGCCCCCGCCCGGGTCGCGACGTCGAGCGCGACCCGGTGGAGGTCCTCCACGTAGTCGTCGAACCGGGGCACGCTCACGGCTCTGCCGCCGGAGCGCCCATGGCCGCGGTGGTCGGGCACGACCACGCTGAGCCCGGCCGTGGTGAGCCGCTCCGCCACGTGGTGATAGCGCCCCCCGTGCTCGGCGTAGCCGTGGGAGATCAGGACGCGGCCCCTGGCCCGGCCGTCATCGGGTTCCCAGACTCTCCAGAAGAGCTGGAGGCCGCCCCGGCCCGCCGAGCCGCCCTGAACCTCGCGCACCGGCCGGACTCTAGCCCTCCGCGGGCGCCGCCGCCCCGATCAGGTGGCCAGGGCCCGCAGCATCTGCTCCCGCAGTGACGCGAGCGAGATGGGCTTGGTCAGCAGGGCTCGGGCGCCGACCGCCGCCGCACGCAGGGGATCCTCCGGCGAGTCGCGGCCGGTGACCATCAGCACGCGCATTCCCGGAGCGGTGGCGATCAGCCGGCGGCAGACCTCGAGACCGTCCATCCCCGGCATGTTGATGTCGAGCAGCACGAGATCGAAGCGCACCTCGTGGGCGGCGAGCAGGGCCTCCTCCGCGCTGTGGGCGGGACGGGCCCGGAACCCCTGCATCTCCATGTAGGCGGCGATGGTCCGGGCGAGCCGGACGTTGTCGTCGACGATGAGCACGGCGGGCGGCTGTGGCCGGCTCGACGCCGCGGCGCTCGCCGCAGCCTCCGGCCTCGCCCCCCTTGGGGTGACGGCGGTGAGGTCGCGCAGCGCCGCGCCGGGATCGGAAGCGCCGGCCGCGGGGGGCACCGGGGCCGGGGTGGACAGCGCGCCGGGGGCCGCCGGTGAGGGCAATGGAGGGGAGGCGATGGCGGTCGCCGGCCGCGGCGGGGGGGCGGACGCCTGGGCCGGCGCCGGGACGGTGACCGGAGGGGGGGAGAGGAGGACGGCGCGAACTGGATCCGGCTCCGTCATGGCGCGCGGCGCCGCGGCGGGGTCGGCGGGCCCTCCGGGACCGGCCAGCCCGATGCCGGCCACATGGGTGAGATCAAGGATGGTCATGTACCGCAGATTGGAGCGTCTCTTGCGCCTGCTCTCACCCTACAGGCTGGGTGTGGCGAGGGGCGCCACCGTGTGCGGGAATTCAGCGGACCGTTCCGCAGATGTTTCCGAATGTCGCAACCGCTCGAAGAGGATCTCGCAGCCCGGGACGGGACTTCCGACCGGCGGTCCATCCGGCCGTCACCGCGCGCCGGCGGCCCCTCCCCGTACCATCGAGCGATGCCGGAGATGGCTCCCGACACCGAGGGCGTCGAGCGCGTGCTGATCGTGGTCGCCCACCCCGACGACTGCGACTTCGGCTGCGCCGCCACCACCGCTCGCTGGACCGATGCCGGGATCGAGGTCTCCTACTGCATCGTCACCGACGGGCAGGCGGGCGGCTTCGACCGGTCGGTGCCGCGCGATCGGATGGCCGAGATCCGGAGGGGGGAGCAGACCGCCGCCGCCGCGGTCGTGGGGGTCAGCGACATCGCCTTCCTGGGCTACCCCGATGGCGAGTTGACGGTCACCCATGACCTGCGCCGCGACATCACTCGGGTGATCCGCCAGAAGCGGCCGGACCGGGTGGTCACCCAGTCCCCCGAGCGCAGCTGGACCCGGCTGTTCGCCTCCCACCCCGACCACCTCGCCGCCGCCGAAGCCGCCATCTGCGCGGTCTACCCGGACTCGCGCAACCCGTTTGCTCACCTGGAGCTGCTGGAGCGCGAGGGACTGGAGCCGCACACCGTGCGGGAGCTGTGGATGATGGGCAACGCCGAGCGGGTCAACGTCTGGAGCGATGTGACCGCGACCGCCGACCGCAAGCTGGAGGCCCTGCGCTGCCACCGCTCCCAGTACCCGGAGTGGGAGCCCCTGGAGGAGCGGGTGCGGGCCTGGCTGCGGACCGCCGCCGAGAACGCCGGCCTGGGTGCGGGCGCATCCGCCGAGGGCTTTTACAGGGTCGCCACCGCCTGAGGCCTCGCGGCCGGCACCCGTCTGGAGGCTGGCGCCTCAGCCGATGGCGAGCAGGTCGGCGGCGCGAACCCCACGCCAGGCCGGGTGGCGCACGCTCCCCGTGAGGTCGACCACGTAGCGGTTGTTGCGGCCGACCCGCTCCCGCCGCAGCATCCCCGCACGCTCCAGGTCGCCCACGATCCGGTAGCAGGCACGCTCGGTGATCCCGACGGTCGCCGCGATGTCCCGCACCCGCATGTGGGGGTCACGCGCCAGGCAGACCAGGACATGGCCGTGGTTGGACAGCAAGGTCCAGGGGCGCCTGCCGGCCGCCGCACCGTCGGGCGACGGGGCGTCGTTGTCGGGAGGCGGATCGGTTGTGGGGCTCATGGGCTCGTCCTGCCGCGAGGCAGAGGACCCGCACCCCCAGCGCGGGGCCCCGTGGCTACCTCAGAGCATAACAACGAGACCCGGAACGCGCGAGATGCAATTCGGGTGTCTGGGGCCAGCCTCGCCCGGATCCCGTCAACCGCGGTAGACGGCGAGGTGCCAGAGGCAGGTGGACGGGGCGAGCACGCTCAGCCGGTAGCTCCCGGGTGCGAGCGCCGCCCCTCCCGGCCCGGCGTCGATCGCGCTGCCGCTGTCACCCCGGTGGGAGGCGATCGCCGCCGGGGTGGCCGCGGGCGCCGCCGCGATCAGGTCGCCCACCGCAACCGTGGGGCCGGAGCTCGCCGCCGCCGTGCCGCCCGGGCAGGTGTAGGCGACCGCGACCAGCCAGCTCCCGGCGACCGTGAAGGCGCCCGTCGCCGGGAGCGTCTGAGCACCGCACCCGACCCAGTCGAGCGTCGCGTCCACGGCGAAGCCCGATGGCGCGGGGCGGAGCGGGCCCAGGGGCTGCTGCCCGCTGGCGAGTGCGGGGCAGGCGAGCAGCGACGGGAAGGGGGTCGCGCTGGTCGACGGGATCACCGCGACCGGGGTCGCGGTCCCCGACGAGCGCGGTCTGCCGCTCGGTGAGGCGAGAACGGGTGAGGTGGGGGCGAGGATCGGCGTGCGGAACAGCCCCGACACCCAGTGGGCGGTCGGCAGGCCGATGCCCGCTCCCAGCACCAGGCCGGCGCCCAGCGAGAGGAAGGCGACCAGCCGGGAGGCGCCACCCCGCAGGTGCTTCATCGACTAGCCGAAGACCGACCAGACCACGACGCCGACGGCGAAGCTGATCGCCGCCCCCATCACGATCCCGAAGGCCAGCATGAGTAGCGGTGGCATCCCGGTGAAGAGGTTGGAGGCCGGGCGCAGCGCCTCGGGGATCAACTCCTGCCCCGCGCCCCCGAGCGCGCGGAGCCGGTCGTCCTCGGCCGATGGCGGCTCCGTGGTGCCGATCAACGCGTCTCTCCTCGCTCGGGGTGCCGCTGCCGGGTCGCGGACCGGGACGGCCATCACCGGCGCGGCGCGCGGCCCATCCACCGGGCGGGGGAGGCCGCGCGGCTAAGTGTGCCTCATCTCCGCGTGCACGGCAAATAGTTAGCCTATATAATTATCTGGATGACCCTCCTGCTCACCGCCCCGCCCGCCCGGGCCGCGACCTCCGAGGACCTCGCGCTCGCCAACCGGCTCCGCCCGCTCCTTCTCCACCTCGCCCGGCACCTCCGCCAGGTCGTCAAGGGCAGCGCCCTCACCGGCGGGCAGGTGGAGATCCTCTCCCTGATCAGCCGCAAGCCGGGGGTCGGGATCAACGATCTGGCCGCCCGCGAGGGCATCTCGGCCCCGTCGATGTCGAACGCGGTCGACAAGCTGGAGGCCGCCGGCCTGGTGACTCGCGCCCGGGGGATCGCGGGTGATCGGCGCCGGGTCGACATCGCCGTGACGCCGGAGGGTACCCGGGCCCTGCGCTCAGCGCGGAGCAGCCGGACCGCCTGGCTGGCCGAGCAGCTCCGGCGGCTGAGCCCCGAGCAAGTGGCGGCTCTCGAGGCCGCCGTCGAGCCGCTGACGGCCCTCGTCGAGGGCGATGCCCCTCGATGAGCGTGACCTCCGCGTCGGCACGGACCTTTCGCAGCCTCCAGCGCCACCGCAACTTCCGGCTCTACTTCGCCGGCCAGTCGGTCTCGATCTCCGGGACCTGGGTCCAGAACATCGCCCAGGCCTGGCTAATCGTCGAGCTGACCCACTCCCCCACCGGGTCGCCGCTCGCCCTCGGGGCTCTCGCCGCCTTCCAGTTCCTGCCCTACACGGTGCTGGGTTTGCTCGGCGGCCCACTGGTGGATCGCTTCGACAAGCGGATGACGATCGTCGCCACCCAGAGCACCCTGATGCTGAGCGCCGCGGCGCTCGCCATCCTCTCGCTGAGCGGGCGGGCGACGGTGTGGGAGGTCTTCCTCCTGGCCGCGGTCGGGGGCGCGGTGCAGGTCGTGGACACCCCGGCTCGCCAGTCCTTCGTCTTCGAGATGGTGGGGCGCAAGGAGCTCCCCAATGCGGTCTCCCTCAACGCGTCGCTCTTCAACCTCGCCCGCGCTACCGGCCCGGCGGTGGCTGGGGTGCTGATCGCCACGGTGGGCGTGACCCTCTGCTTCGCCATCAACGCGGCCAGCTTCCTCGCCGTCATCGGCAGCCTGCTGCTGATGCGCCCCGGGGAGCTCTTCACCACGGAGCGCGATGAGGATCAGGGGGTCCTGAGCAGCCTCGGTGAGGGGGTGGCGTGGGTGCTCCACACCCCCGCGGCCTGGCTGACCTGCGGGCTGCTGCTGGTGGTGTCCACCTTCGCCATCAACTTCAGCGTCCTGCTGCCGGTCATGGCCACGGTGACGCTCCGGTCCGGGCCGGTCGTCTTCGGCATCCTCACCGCCTGCTTCGGCGTCGGCGCCCTGATCGGAGCCCTGATCACGGCCGCCGTGGGGCGACCGAGCTGGACCCTCCTGCTGGGGGGCGCCGCGGCCTTCTCGGCTCTGCTGCTGGCCCTGGCACCGCTCCATTGGCTGGCCGCTTGCGGGGCGATGCTCGTGGTCACGGGGATCGCCTTCACGACCTACACGTCGATGAGCAACGCCACCATTCAGCTCGCCGCCCCCGACCGGCTCCGCGGCCGGGCGATGGCGTTCTACGGGTACATCTTCACCGGGGTGCCCGCACCGATCGGCGGTCTCCTGGCCGGGTGGCTGAGCTCGGTGGGTGGCACCCAGCTCGCCTTCCTGGTCGGTGGCGGGGTGAGCCTGGCGGCGGTGGGTGTCGCCGTCGGGGTCCGGCGCGGCGCCCTCCGGTTGCCGAGGAGCCGGCGCGCGTCGCGCGCCAGCGCCGTGACGACCGCCGGTCGGGTCACGTCCGCCTCGGGCAGAGCGACCCCGGCACCGGCCATGGCCGCGAGCAGCATCACCTCGGACGCGAAGTAGTAGTTGAAGAACGCCTGCTTGGCCAGGATGAAGGCCAGGACGTTGAGCACGGCCGCCTGAAGGGCGAGGTCACCCTCGGTGCGGGGCCTGCCCCGCCAGACGATCAGCGCCGCCGCGAGCGCCAGGGGGACGAAGGGGAAGGCGGTCGGCAGCTGCAGATGGGCAACCCGGAAGAGCTCGGCTGAGAGGTTCAGCGAGTCGCTGCGGAAGGGGAGGGCGAGCTGGTAGCCGAAGATGCTGTAGACGAACGTCCCCACCCCGGTGACCAGGGCGAAGGGGACGATGACGGCCACCGAGATGACCACCGCCACGGCGATCTCCACCCTGCCCCGTCGCGACCACAGGAAGGCGGGCGCGAGCAGCACGAGCGAGGTGAACTTGACCATCAGGCCGGCGGCGAGCAGCACCGTCGACCAGCGGCGGTGCCCGCGGCGCAGGGCGAGCCAGCCGGCGATCCCGGCCATCATGTAGACGTCGACCCAGCTCTCGTGGATCATCCCGACCATCAGGGGCGAGGCCAGGGCGAGGGCGGCGACGCGGTGGGCATCCGATCGCGCGTCACCCTGCCGGGCCAGGTGCCAGAGACCCGCGACGATCGCGGCCACGCAGACCACCGACATCACCCGCACATCGCCCACCAGCCGGCCGATCGCCGCGAGGATCGGGACGCTGGGCCCGTAGGCGAAGTGCCCCCAGACGTACCCCGTGCTGGACTCAACGTAGTAGCGGAAGACGGGCCCATAGGGGTTGTGGAGGTGGAGCAAGCTTTCGGCGGACCCCTGGAGGGCCGTGAAGACGTCCACCCCGGCCGATCCCCATGGCCAGTCGGAGGCGGTGAGCCCGAGCAGTGAGAGCCCGGCCACGCCCAGGAGAGCGGCGGATCGGCGACCGGGAGGAGCCCAGGCGGCCCCCGCGGCGCTGGCGGTGAGCAGAAGGGCGAATCCAACCTGCAGCTCGGGGTTGAGGTGGAAGTGGCGAGCGTAGAGCAGGTTGGTCAGGCCGCAGACGACGGTGATCGCCACCCACCAGCCACGCCCCTGCTGCCACCGACCCCCTCGGAGGGCCCCGATCGCGAGCACCGAGGCCACCAGCACGAGCAGGAGGGCGAGGTGGGAGAGCTGACCAAAGGTCCAGAGAACGCCCAGGCCGAGAGAGGCGACGGCCAGCCCGCAGAGGGTGAGCCGGCCGGCGCTCGCCCCGACTCGGGATGCGGCCGCATCGAGGTGTGCGAGCCAGTCCACGGCGGCATCCTACGCAGCCGGGGGTGTCCCCGGGCGCGGGCACCGGGTCCCGGCCCCGACGAAGCTCCGCGGGGAACCCGGCTGGGATAGTGGAGGGGTGAGCGCCAGGTACCGAGCGGGACGGCCCCGGGTGGTGGTGGTGGGGGCCGGGTTCGGGGGCCTCGCCGTGGTGCGGGGACTGCGCCACACCGAGGTCGACGTCACCCTGATCGACCGTCACAACTACCACCTCTTCCAGCCATTGCTGTACCAGGTGGCGTCAGCGCTCCTCGACCCGTCGGACATCGCCCACCCGGTGCGATCGATCCTCCGGCACTCCCGCAACTGCGACTTCCGGCTCGCCGAGGTGACCGGCGTCGACCTGGAGCGGCGGAGCGTCCGCACGACCACCGGCGAGCTGGGCTACGACCAGCTCGTGCTGGCCACCGGCAGCGCCACCAGCTACTTCGGCAACCGCGAGCTGGCCGCCCGCGCCTACGGTCTCAAGGACCTCGGCGAGGCCCTGGCCCTCCGTGCCCGGGTGCTCGACGCCTTCGAGCAGGCGTCTCGCTCCGACGTGCCGGCGGAGCGCCAGGCGCTGCTCACCTTCGTGATCGTCGGCGCCGGGCCCACCGGCGTGGAGTACGCGGGGGCGCTCTCGGAGCTGGTCCACCACGTGCTGCGCCACGACTTCCCGAGCATCGATGTCGACCGCGTGGACATCGTCCTGGTGGAGGCGACCGGGGCCGTGCTCGGCGGCTTCTTGGCCGGGCTCGGGCGACGAGCCGAGGCGGCCCTCAAGCGCAAGGGCGTGCGCATCCTGCTCGGCCACCTGGTCGCCGGTGTCGCAGCCGGGGAGGTGGTGTTCGAGTCCGGCGAGCGGCTGCCGGCGGCCACCGTGATCTGGACCGCCGGGGTCAGCGCCGAGGCCCCGGCGGGACTGGACGGCATCGAGCGGGCTCGGCAGGGGCGGGTGCCGGTGAGCCTCGGAACCCTGGAGGTGGAGGGCCGTGAGGGCGTCCACGCCATCGGGGACCTCGCCGCCTGCCCGGGACCGGACGGGCGACCCCTGCCCATGCTGGCGCCGGTGGCCATCCAGCAGGGCGAGCACGTGGCCCGGGTGATCACGGCGCGGACCCGGGGCGAGCCGGACCCCGGCCCCTTCCGCTATCGCGACCACGGGACCATGGCGACGGTTGGGCGCAACGTCGCCGTCGCCCAGATCGGCCCCCTGCGCCTTTCCGGGCTGATCGGCTGGCTGGCCTGGCTGTTCGTCCACCTGATGTCGCTGGTCAGCTTCCGGAACCGTCTGCTCGTGCTGATCGGGTGGGGGTGGAACTACGTCCTCTACGACCGTCCGGTCCGCCTCATCGTCTCCCCCACGCCGCCATCGGGATCCGCCGCCGCGCCGCCCGCCCTGCCATAGTGGGAGCCATGGACGACCTCTACGGCGGACAGCCGTCAGACCCCTACAGCGGACAGCCGGCAGACGTGACCGGCGGGCAGCAGCCGGAGCCCGCGTCAGGCCAGCAGCCCGACGACCTCTACGGCGAGCAGCAGGTCTCCTGGCTCGACGTCCCCGCCCACGCACCGGTCCTCACCAGCGACGGCACCGAGGTCGGCCGGGTGCTCGAGGTGGCCGCCCTCGCCAACGAGGACATCTTCCACGGCATCGTCTTCCAGCACAGCCGGCACGGGCACCCCTGCCTGGCTCCGGCCTCCGACGTGGCCCGGATCACCACCCGCGCCGTCCACCTCTCCGTGGACAGCGCCACCGCCGACGGATACGGGGAGTTCCAGCAGCTTCACGTCTCCCGGCTCGGGCTGCGCGGCATCTCCCGCTGGAAGCACCTCGGCTGGAAGGACGCATCCGAGTAGGAGCCGCCTCCACGGCCGCGTCGCCCCGCCACCCCCGGCGACCGGTCAGAGAGATCCGCCCAGCGAGGAGCCCAGCCAGCCCGGCAATCCGCCGGACGGCAACGTCGAGGTCGCGTCGGGCTTGGTGACGGTGATCGCCCCACCGTAGTCGGAGACGTCGGCGCGGAGGCTGAGGCTCACCCCCAGGCTGCCCCCGGGAAGTGCGCCGGACGACCCCGAGGCGGGCGCCAGCAGCCCGGAGAGCGCGGATGCGGCGGCACCGACGTTCACGGTCAGGGAACCGCTCAACTCGGCGCGCACCAGGCTGCCGCTCTGCTCGCTCAGCCAGACGTCCACCGCGCCCTGACCGGTGGCGTAGGGGGCGAGCAGGGTCAGCCCCTGCTCCAGCGATCCGCCCCCGCCGCCGCTGGCCAGGTCCTGGGCCAGCTTCTCCAGGGTGGCCATGGTGATCGTCGCGGTGTAACGCTCCGCGGCGACGCCGTCCAGGGTGGCGGAGCCCTGGTCCTGGAAGCCGAGCGCCGCGACCGCGGTGGCGAGCCCGGATGGACCGGCCTCGGGGCTGGACTCGGCGGTCTGCGGGAGCTGCGCGTAGGCCCCCCCGTCCTGGCTGACGTAGATCTGGCCGTCGTACTCGACCAGGGCCAGGCTGTGCCCGGCGGCGCTGAGCGTGAGCTGACGGCGCGCGCCGCTCTCCTGCTCGAGGCTGCCGGTCGCCGAGCCCCCGCCGCCGACCTGGCCGAGGATGGTCTGGATCGAGGCCGGAAGGTTGGTGAGGCTGGCGGTGTCCAGATGGAGGTCGCCGGTCAGGCTCATCCGCAGCGGGGTCGTCCGGACCGCCTGGAGCGCGCTGGAGACCGCCTGGTCCGGGCTCTCCGCGGTCAGGATGGCACCCGGACCGCATCCGGCGACGACCGCCACGGCGGCGGCGGCGACCAGGGTGGGAAGGAGGCGGTGCGGCGCGGCTGCGCTCATCAACTCCGATCCAGCATACGCCCGCCCTCCCGGAATGGCCCCACACGGAACAGCTACGCTGGGCGCGGCGTGCTCACCCTCGATGGCTCCCCGCTCGGACTCGGAGACCTGGTTGACGTCGCCCGTCGGCGGGCGCCGGTCGAGGTCGGCGAGGCGGCGCGGCGGCGGATGGCGCCGGCCAGGGAGCTGGTCCAGCGGCTGGACGCGGAGGGGGGGCCCGTCTACGGCGTCAACACCGGGTTCGGAGCCCTCGCCGAGAAGGTCATCGCGACCGAGGAGCGGACCGAGCTGCAGCGTGCCATCCTCCGCAGCCATTCGGCCGGGATGGGTCCCCCGCTCCCTGCCGAGGTGGTGCGCGGGATGCTCCTGCTCCGGGCCCGCAGCCTCACCGCCGGCCACTCCGGTGCCGGCGACGCGCTGCCGGCGGCGATCTGCGCCCTGCTGAACGCCGGGATCACCCCCTGGGTGCCCGAGCACGGGTCGGTGGGGGCGTCGGGCGACCTCGCCCCGCTGGCCCACGCCGCCTCGGTGCTGGTCGGCGAGGGCTGGGTCGACGACGGCCGGGGCGGCCGGTCGGCGGCGGCGGAGGCGCTGGCGGCGGCGGGGATCGAGCCGATCGACCTCGGACCCAAGGAGGGGCTGGCGCTGATCAACGGCACCGAGGGGATGAGCGCGACCCTCGGGCTCGCCGTCCACGACGCGGAGGCGCTGCTGGTCGCCCTCGACTGCGCGTGCGCGATGACGGTCGAGGCCCTGCTCGGCACCCCCCGGGCCTTCGATGCCGAGGTGATCGCCCTGCGGCCGGCGCCGGGACAGCAGGCGAGCGCCGCCAACCTCCGCGCTCTGCTCCGGGACTCGCCGATCGTCGCCTCCCACCGGAGCTCGCATCACGCGGTCCAGGACGCGTACTCGCTGCGCTGCGCCCCCCAGGTCCACGGGGCGGCGCGCGACGCGCTCGGCTTCTGCCGGGAGACGGTCGTGCGGGAGATGGGGAGCGTGGTCGACAACCCGGTGGTCCTGGCGGGGCGGGGCGAGCTCTTCTCCGCCGGCAACTTCCACGGCCAGGGGCTCGCCTACGCCGCCGACCTGCTGGCGGCGCTGGCCGCCGACACCGCCGCGATCAGCGAGCGGCGGATCAACCGGCTCCTCGACCCCTCGAGGTCGCGTGGTCTGCCCCCATTCCTGACCTCCGACGCCGGTCTGAACAGCGGTCTGATGATGGCCCAGTACACGGCGGCGAGCTGCGTGACCCAGCTCCGCCAGGCCGCCACCCCCTACGCGGTGCAGAGCCTGGACACCAGCGCGGGCCAGGAGGACCACGTCTCCATGGGCTTCGCGGCCGCGCTGCGCAGCCGGCGGAGCCTCGATCTGCTCCGTCAGGTGGTCGCCGTCGAGGTAGTCTGCGCGGCCCAGGCACTCGAGCTCCGAACGCCTCTCCACCCCGGGCCCGCGACCGGCGCCCTCCTCCGTTCGCTGCGGCACCGGGTCGCCCACCTCGAGGCCGACCGCCCCCTGGCTCCCGACCTGGAGACGGCGGTGGAGTGGCTGCGGGACGGAGACTGGCGCGTGGCGGTGGAGTCCGGGGGCGCCCCGCTCGTCTAACCGGCTGCTCCGCAACTGTCGGCTCGGCCGGTTCTACCGCAGTGAGCCGGCGTGACGTCCGCGGCGGAGACGGCGGGGACGTAGAGCCGGGTCGCAGGCTGGTCAGTGGGGTCGGTCAGGAGCTCCGGGTCAGGAGGGGCCGACCCCGTCCGACGCGAGGGCGAATCCACTCCACCCGTCACCGATCTCGATTCCGTGGGCTGGGAGCCGGCTCACCCCACCGCTGTCGTCCACGAGGACCAGGTAACCCTCCACCTTCAGCATGAAGTCAGCGCCGGAGGGAGAGGCCACCGCGGAGACGCTCACGTTCCCGGGCAGAGTGACGCTACGAACGGTCGCCCCGTTGGACGCGGCAATCAGCTTCAGGAGGGTCCGGGTGCCCGGCGCCCAGACACTCGTGCCTGTGAAGTCAGTGTTGCTGAGCAGGATCCGGGTGCCATCGGCGCTGATCGCGCCGAGGAAAGGGCAGGACAGCGCCGCGATGCCGGGGACCGGCAGACCGGAGGGGATGTGCAACACCGCGCCGCTGTCGCACCCGGCGGCCCGCCCGGCGGCGGTCGAACCGGCGCCGAACTCACCGGCGAGGCTGCCGCCGAGGGAACCGAGCACATAGGTGTCGCCACCGGACGCGTGGACCGCGGGCTGCTGGTGGTAGGGGACGGCGCCGGTCGAGAGCCGGACTGCCCAGAGGCTCTCGTCGCTGCCCGAGAAGTTGAGCACCAACGCGGTGTCGGTGCGCGGGTTGCACGCGAGGACGGCGTTGGGGTCGTTGACGGAGATCGGCGACGGGCCGACATCCAGCGTGGCGACCCGCTGGAGCTGGCCGTTGATGGGGAGCACGTCGAGAGCGAGGCTGGTGTAGGTACCCGCCAGGCTGGAGCCCGACGCCCAGGTTGACGGGGCGTCGAGGACCTCGGTGGGCCCGGCGATGCAGAGCCCGGAATCGTCGCTCTCCCAGGTCACCGCGAGAGCACCCGGGGACCCCAACGCCGATGTGGCGGCCAGCGCCAGGACGGTGGCCACGGTCCTTCCCGACTGGTCGATGACCCGCCCATCGGCGAGCACGGCCCGGGTCCCGTCGGGGCTGATCGACACGATCCAGTCGGGCACGCCTCGTCCGTCGAGCGTGAGCTCGGGTAAGGAGAACCGGTACCGGAGGGTGCCGGTCCAGTCCAGGACGGCGATCTCCTCCTGGACCCGCTCCATGACGACCGGACCCATGGACTGGCAGTCGGTGGGAGCGGGGCTTGACGAGGAGCCCGGCAAACGGGTGCTCCCATAGCAGACGGATCCCCCCCGGTTTCGTACGCGCCCAGTTGCTCCTCCAGCCAGACGAAGCTGCCGGTCCCGCCCGCGACGGGGGCCGCCGAGCGGCCGGCCTCGAGCGCCCCGAGGACCGAGGTGATCCGCCGCCTTTCGGGGAGGGCCCGCAAGGCCCGGCGCACGTCCATCCCGGCGGCCACGTCTGAGTGGGTCGCGCTGCTTTGGGGACGCGGTTCGGCAAGCCGGAGCACCCGCGCCCAGCGGCTGCGCCGGCTCTCCCGACAGCGGTTGGCGACGATGCCCAGGAACCATGGACCCAGCGCGCTCCCCGGGCGAAGGTTGCGCCGGCGCTCCCATGCTCGGAGAGCCGCTTCCTGGACCGCATCCTCGGCGAGCTGTGGGTCGAACAGCATGCCCACCGCCAGCCGCCAGGCGGGAAGCAGCAGCGGGGCCAGCTCGCTCTCGAACGCGAGCAACTCCTCAGCGCGGAGTTGATCCGCGAGGGGCCGCTGCACCGGGGAGTCGGCGAGCCCCACGTTTTCGGGCATGACCATATACGCGTCACAGAGGCGGAAGGTGTCGTGCCCTGCTCCTCACCGACTGGTCCAATCCGCGCCGGCGGGCTCCTCCACCGCCATGCGAGTGCTAGGTTGGCGCGGTGACAGCGGCGCCCCCCACCCGCCACGCTGGTGGTGACGAACATCGGGCAGCTGGTCACCGCCGACCCACGACTCCCGGCCCCCGGGGTCATCGAGGACGCGGTGCTGGCGGCGGACAGTGATCGCGTCGTCTACGCCGGGCCCGGGGCCGGGTTCGACGTTCCCACCGAGCCGGACACCGTCGAGGTCGACGCCGGTGGCGCGGCGGTGATCCCGGGCTTCGTCGACGCCCACACCCACCTCGTCTGGCTGGGCGAGAGATCGGATGAGTACGCCGCGCGCGCCGAAGGCGCCTCCTACGAGGAGGTGGCGGCGCGGGGTGGCGGGATCCGGAGCACGGTCGCCGCCACCGCGGCCGGCAGCCTCGGCGATCTGGTCGACGCCGCCCGCGAGCGGGCCCGGCGGATGCTCCTGCTGGGCACCACCACCGTGGAGGTGAAGAGCGGATACGGCCAGACCCTCGCCGCGGAGCTGCGCCAGCTCGAGGCCGCCAGAAGCCTGGCCGGGGAGCCCGGCCTTCCCGATGTGATCCCGACCTATCTCCCCCTCCACGGACCGGTGGGCGGCGATCGCGCCGAGTACCTGGAGGTAGTCCTGCGCGACGGGCTTCCCGCGGCTGCCGGGCGGGCGAGCTTCGTCGACTGCTTCTGCGAGATCGGAGCCTGGAGTGTCGCGGAGTGCGAGCGTCTGCTCACCGCAGGCCGGGCCGCCGGGCTGGGCGCCAAGGTCCACGCCGAGCAGCGCAGCCACTCCGGGGGGGCGGGGCTGGCCGCCCGGGTGGGGGCCGCCTCCGCCGACCACCTGGATCACGCCACCGACGGCGACCTGCGTGGCCTCGCGGCGGCGCGGGTTGCCGGCGTCCTCCTTCCCGGGGCGTCGCTGGTCCTGGGTGGTCCACCCCCACCGGGACGCCGGCTCTTGGCGGCGGGGGTGACGCTGGCCCTCGCCACCGATTGCAACCCGGGCACCTGCTGGTGCGAGTCGATGCCCCTCATGGTGTCGCTGGGGGTCTCGACCGCGGGCCTGACCCCGGCCGAGGCGCTGCTGGCCGCCACCGCCGGGGGAGCTGCGGCCCTTGGGCTCGGCGACCGGGGGCGGCTCCTGCCGGGGCTGCGCTGCGACGCCCTGGTCCTCGAGACGCGGCGCTGGCTGGACGTCGGCTACCACCTGGGAGCCAACCCGGTTGCCCGGGTGATCCGCGGAGGTCGCGTCGTCGCAACGGCATGAGCCGCGTCTCCCCGACGGTCGTCCGGGGAGCGCGCCCGGCGGCGCGGAATCGCGAGTGCTACGGTGGGGCGGTGACAGCCTCCCTGGTCCACTCCGGCGTCGACGTCGCTCTTCGCCCCTGGGAGCTCGCCGACGCGGAGGAGCTGGCCGTCATGTACGCGGCGGCGGCGGCCGAGCTGACGGCGGATGCCCCGTGGCGCACCCCGGAGTGGTTCACCGTCGCCGGTCAGCGAGAGCGCATCCGGCGCTGTCTCGACGTCGATGCGGTGGAGGGCTTCGTCATCACCGCCTCGGGCGCCATCGTCGGCAACCTCACGCTCGACGAGATCCGGCGGGACATCCTCCAGAGCGCCGACATCGGCTACTGGGTGGCTCCGGGCGCCCGCCGGAGAGGCGTCGCCACCCATGCGATCGGTCTTGCGGTCGGTCACGCGTTCGGGTGTCTCGGCCTGCACCGGATCCACGCCACCGTCGACACGGAAAATCGCGCCTCCTCGCGGGCACTCGAGAACAACGGCTTTCAGCGGGTGGGGATCCTTCGCGGGTTCGCGATGGTCGGCGGGCGGTGGCGGGACCACCACCTCTACCAGCTCACCGCGGAGGACTGGCTGGATTCGCGGCGCGGCTACTCAACGCTATCCTTCTTCCTTCCCTGCGATAGATGTCTCGCCGCGGACGGCATCTCCACGAACTGCGCGACGCGGCGGGCACGCGTGTCGGGGCGCTGGGCGGTTCCGATCCGGTAGAGAAGCGCATAGCGGTTCCGCGAGGTGAGGCGATCGAACATCGCCTGCGCCGCCCGGTTCGCATGCAGCGCTGCCGCCAAGTCGTCGGGGATCTCGATCTCCCGGCTGCCGGCGTACGCCACTCCCAGCGGCCGTCGCCCCTGGCCTGCTCAGCGGCAGCGAGGCCCGCTTCCTGCATCCGCCCCTCCACGATGAGCCGCTCGGCGATCGCCACATTGCGCTTCGACCAGTGGCTGCGGGCACCACGCGGGGTGAAGCGCTGGCAATAGGTCACCTCGTCGCGCCTTCTGAGCTGGCCGTCGATCCAGCCGTGGCAGAGGGCCTCCTCCAGGGCCTCGTCGTAGGTCAGTCGGGTGGGCTCCTTCGTGCCTTTCTTGGCGAGCACGAGCCAGACGCCGGCGGACTCGGCCTGATGGCGGCCGAGCCAGAATCGCCAGGCGTCGGCGTCCTCGACGATCAGCTCAGGCAGGTCAGTGGCCACGGCTTGGGAGCTTAGCGTCGGCTACATGCCAGGCGCCCTTTTTCAGGGGCAGCGATCTGCGATCCGAGCGCGCCCGGACCGAGGTCGCCGACGACGATCTCCACCCCCTCCAGGGTGATCATCCGCACCGGAGCCACAAGGAACAACTCGCGACGTTGAGCGCCCCGACGCGCCTCGTCGACGGGGTGGCGGTGGTCAGGGCGTAGCAGCGCCCCCTTTGCATAACCGGGTGTTCCCAGACGGCCTCGCTGAATACGGAGAGGGGGCCTCGGGCTTTTGCTTCTAGGCAGCGACGCTCCGGGGTGATTGCTGGACGCCAGGGCGTATCGCGGCGGGCGTCTCAAGCTAAATTAGGATCGCCACCGGGAGGGCACCCAGCACCTCACCGGTGGTTAAGGACAGAGAAGTCCTAAACCTGGTGTGGAGACACCACCCCCCCTGGGAGGCGGCCGGCCGCGGCGCGGACGCTCGTCGCGCCGATCGAACCGGCTCTCCGGGTGGCGGTCAGGCCCGGCGAGCCGCCACCGCGGCGAGCTGAGCGGCCAGCTCATCCGGACGTGTGACCGGCGTCCGGCAGACGAACCCCTCACAGACGTAGGCGGTGGGGAGGCCGGCGATCGATGACCGTCCGGCGAGCAGGGGTACGGAGGCCGCGGGCCCCCAGGCCAGCGCCCGGTAGGGGTCGCGGCGGCGCCAGACCTCGCGGAGCAGCGTCCGAGTGGCCGCCGCGCCGCGGGGGCCGGCGACCGCCACCTCGCGGGAGGGGGCAAGCACCTGGTCGAGGACGCAGGCGAGGCTGCCGAAGGCCAGAGGAGCACGGCCGATCGCTGCCGCCAGCGGCCCGACGATCTCCAGGGCTCGATCGCGCCAGCGCTGCTCGCCGGTCAGCCCCGCCAGCCGGACGAAGAGCTGAGCGGCCGCCGACCGCCCGGCCGGGAGCGGGTTGTCCTCCACGCCGCTGGGACGGAGCAGCAGCGGCTCCGCGTCGGCGGCGGTGTCGAAGTAGCCGCCACCGGGGTCGCGAAAGCGGGCCAGGACCTCCTCGGCGAAGCCGAGGGCGGCGTCGAAGTAGCCGGGCTCTCCGGTCGCCTCGTACACCGCCAGCAGGCCGTCGCCGGCGGAGGCGACGTCCTCCAGGAAGGCCCCGACCCCCACCGCGCCGTCCTTCCAGCTCCGACGCAGCCGGCCCTCCACCACCAGCTCGGCGAGCAGGAAGTCCGCGCAGTTGCGGCCAATCTGGACATAATCAGAGCGGTCCAGGGCCGCGCCGGCCTCGGCGAAGGCACGCAGGGCCAGCCCGTTCCACGAGGTGACCACCTTGTCATCGCGGCCGGGGGCGGCGCGCCGCTCCCGGAAGGCGAGCAGGCGGCGCCGGAGCCCGTCCACCCGCGCGGCCGCCTCGACCCGGCTCTGGCCGAGCTCCGCGGCGAGCTCCTCCGGCGAGACGGCGAGCGAGAGCACGCTGCGGCCGTCCTCGAAGTTCCCCCCCGGCGAGACCCCGAAGACGCGGCAGGCGAGCGCCGCGGCCTCGCCCTTCTCCACGCGCTCGCCCGCCTCCACAGCCTCGCGAACCTGCTCGGCGGTCCAGACGAAGTACCTCCCCTCGACGCCCTCGGTGTCGGCGTCCTGCGACGAGGCGAAGCCACCCCCCGGGAGGAGCATCTCGCGGACCAGGTAGTCCAGGGTGGATTCCACCGCGCGCCGGTGGGCGGGGTCCCCGGCGAGCTGGTGGGCATGGAGGTAGACGACCGCGAGCTGCGCGTTGTCGTAGAGCATCTTCTCGAAGTGGGGGACAGCCCAGCCGGCGTCGACGCTGTAGCGATGGAAGCCGCCCCCGAGCTGGTCGAAGATCCCCCCGCGCAGCATCCGGTCCAGGGTGGTGAGGGCCGCCACCGCCGCGGCCTCCGCCCCGGGGAAGCCGTGGCGCAGAAGCAGCTCGACAGCCGCGGGATGGGGAAACTTGGGCGCGCCGCCGAAACCGCCGTGCCGGGGATCGCTCTGCTTGACGAGCTGTGAGACCGCCTCGCTCACCACGCCGGGGCCGAGGTCCTCCCCCTCCGGGCGGGGCACCGCCCTCAGCGCGCGCGTGATCTCCGCGGCGGCTCGTTCGACGTCGGCGCGGCTGTTCCGGAAGGCGTCGTGGGCGGCGCGGAGGACGGCGGGAAACCCGGGCATGCCCCCGCGCGGCTCGGGGGGAAAGTAGGTCCCGCCGAAGAAGGGGGCCCCTCCGGGGGTCAGGAACACAGTCATCGGCCAGCCCCCCTGACCGGTGATGGCCTGGACCGCCTGCATGTAGACCGCGTCGAGGTCGGGGCGCTCCTCGCGATCGACCTTGACGTTGACGAAGAGCTCGTTCATCAGGGCGGCGATCCGAGCGTCCTCGAAGAACTCGTGGGCCATGACGTGGCACCAGTGGCAGGCGCTGTAGCCGACGGAGAGCAGGATCGGGCGGTCCGTCTCCCGCGCGACCCGCAGCGCCTCCTCTCCCCAGGGATACCAGTCGACCGGGTTGCCGGCGTGCTGCCGGAGGTAGGGGCTGGACTCGGTCGCCAGGCGGTTGGTCATGGCGGCGCGGGGTCAGATGCGGCGGCGCTGGGCCGCGCCGACCACCCCGACCGCGGACGAGCCGGCCGCGCACAGCAGTCCGAGGGCGATGCCCGCGCCCAGCGGCCACCATCCGCCACCGGACGACCACCCGACGGCGCAGGCCACCACGACGACGACGGCGCCGGCGGCGGTCGCGAACGACAGCACAACAGTTGGCGGCGTGACCCAGGTGGCCCGCAGGCTCCCGGTGGCGGGCCGGGAGAACGTCGCCCACATGAAGACGTCGGCGAGCGGGATGAGCGGAGCCACCCACCGGCTGGGAGGAGACGGTGCGCCCCCGGGGACCCGGGTCCATCGATTGGGCACTGGCGTCAGGCTAGCGCAGCGGCGGCGCCCGAGGCGGCGACCCGGCGCCGGTCGGCGGCCGCGTTGACAGCGAACATGCGCGCCCCTCACCATGCGGAGGACGGTCCGGGCCCAACTCGCATTACGACCGACCCACGGGCCCGGGGCGCACGACGGGGATGCATGCCGCCTGGCGGGGAAACGGAAGCCGGCGCTCCAGGAGCCGATGCGGCGCGGGGAGAGGATGGCGCTGTTGTCACCCTTCGCCAGCTGCCCCACGAGTTCCTCGGCGACCCCGAGTTCCTCCGGCGGTTTCGCACCGAGGTCCCGATCGTGGCCCACCTCGACGGCACCTACGTGGTCCGCACCCGCGCCTGCGTGGAGGACGCATTCGGGATGGCTCTGGTCACGGACTACGTGGACGGCGGATGGCTGCGGCAGCTCATGGCCACCGGGCTGCTGCGCGACCCGGAGTCCACGCTGGTGGTGATGAGGGACACGCTGCTCGGCCTGGAATCCGCCCACCGCGAGGGGATCCTCCACCGCGACCTCCGGCCGGAGAAGATCCTGGTCGACCGGCAGGGCGTCGCCCGGGTTGCCGAGCTGGGGCTGGTGGCGCGCACCCCCGGCGGACGCTGGATCCCGGGAACGCCCGAGTACATGGCACCCGAGCTCTGGAGCGGTGACGAGCCGACCATAGGGTCCGACATCTACGCCGCCACCGTGGTCCTCGTCGAGTGCCTGACCGGCGCCCCCCCCTACCAGGGCGGCCCCGTGGTGATCCGCGATCAGCACCAGCGCGCCCCCCTTCCCGGTGCCGATCTGCCACCCGAGATCGTCCCGCTGGTCAGGTTCGGGATGGCCAAGGCGCCGCATCAGCGCTACCTGCGGGCCTGGGACTACGCCGAGGCCGTCGAGGGTGCCGGGCGGACCCTGGGCGGACCGGACTGGGAGCGTCGCGGTCGGCGCCGGCTCACCACTGCGGTGGCCACGGTGCTCGCTCCGACCCCAGGGCATGAGCCGAACGACCCCCCGCGCGGCCTGATCGGCCGCGCCCGCTTCCGCCGCCGGGTGCGCAGCTAACCCGCGGCCGCCACCGAGGGCACGGCGAGCACGTCGCGGTAGACCTCCAGGGTGCGCTCGGCCACCCGCTCCCAGGTGAAGTGGTCCAGGACCCGCTGCCGGCCGGCGGCCCCGAGGCGGCCGGAGAGGGCGGGGTCCCCGACCAGCCGGTTGACCCGCTCGGCGAGGGTCGCCTCGAAGCGCGCCGCAACCTCCGGGTCGGCGGCCACCGCCTCCGGGTCGCAGGGGACCAGGAAGCCGGTCTCCCCCTCGACCACGATCTCGGGGATGCCGCCGACGTCGCTCGCGACCACCGCCGCCTCGCAGGCCATGGCCTCGAGGTTCACGAGGCCGAATGGCTCGTACACGGACGGGCAGACGAAGACGGTGGCGTGGCTCAGCACCTGGATCAACTCGCGCCGCTCGACCATCTCCTCGATCCACACGATCGAGGCGCCCCGCGCGCGCGCCGCGTCGCAGAGCTCCCTGACCTCGGCGGCGATCTCCGGGGTGTCAGGGCTGCTCGCGATGCAGACCAGCTGGGCGGCCGGGTCGATGTCGACGGCGGCGCGCAGGAGGTGGGGGAGCCCCTTCTGCCGGGTGATCCGCCCCACGAAGACGACCAGGGGCCGCGCGGGGTCGATGCCGTGCCGGGCCAGGGCGGCATCGCTGCGGTCGGGGCGGTACTGGGTGGCGTCGATGCCGTTGTGGATGATGTGGATACGGTGGGGATCGATGCCCGCATAGCAGCTGAGCACGTCACGCCGCATGGCCTCGGAGACGGCGATCACCGCATCGGCGGAGAGCAGGCCGGTGCGCTCGCAGAAGAGGGAGAGGGCATAGCCACCACCGAGCTGCTCCGCCTTCCAGGGTCGCAGAGGCTCCAGGCTGTGGGTGGTGCAGACGTGGGGAACGCCCCACACCAGCTTGGCCAGGTGTCCCGCCAGGTTCGCGTACCAGGTGTGCGAATGCACGAGGTCGACCCCGTCCAAGCCGTGCGCCATGGCCAGGTCCACCGACATCACGGCCAGCGCAGTGTCCTCCGGACGCCCTCCCTCGAGGGCCTCCCAGGGCCGGTAGGCCGCGGTGACCAGCGGCGAGCTGCGCGGCTTGCCGAAGCAGTGCACCGCCACCTCGACGTGGTGGGCGAGCTCCTGGGTCAGGTGCTCGACGTGGACTCCGGCACCGCCGTACACCTCCGGGGGGTACTCGCGGGTGAGGATGCCGACCCGCATCAGTCGAGCGGACCGACGACCTGGCGCTTGGCGATCACGACGATCCCGTTGTCGGAGACGGTGAAGCGCCTCGCCTCGAGCTGGGGGTCCTGGCCGATCACGGCACCGGGTGGCACCGTCACCTCCTTGTCGATGATCGCCCGGCGGACCACGGCGCCCTCGCCGACCTCCACCCCATCGAGCAGGACGCTGCCCTCCACGGACGCACCCCGCCCCACCCGCACCCCGGGCGAGAGCACGGACCGGCGCACGGTCCCCCCGGCCACGATCACCCCCGGGGCCACGATCGAGTCCACCGCGACCCCGCGGCGGCCCTCCTCGTCGAAGACGAACTTGGCAGGCGGCAGCGGCCCGTAGAAGGAGTAGATCGGCCACTCCAGGTTGTAGAGGCTGAACATGGGCACGACCGAGACCAGATCCATCTGGGCGTCGTAGTAGGCGTCCAGGGTCCCGACGTCGCGCCAGTAGCCGTGATCCTGCTCGGTGCTGCCCGGGACGACGTTGCGATCGAAGTCGTAGACCGCCGCCTCCCCCCGCTGGACCAGGCGGGGGATGATGTCGCCGCCCAGGTCGTGGCGGCTGGTCTGGCGCTCCGCGTCCTCGACCAGGGCATCGATGAGCAGGGGGGCGGTGAAGACGTAGTTGCCCATCGAGGCCAGGCAGTGGTCGCGGTCGTCGGGCAGGCCCCGGGCCCGGGTCGGCTTCTCGTCGAAGCTGGTGATCCGGTCGCCGTCGGACTCGATGATCCCGAAGGAGCTGGACTCCACCACCGGGACCTTGACCGCGGCCACGGTGACCCCGGCACCGCTCGCGATGTGCTGGGCGAGCAGCTGGCGCGGGTCCATCCGGTAGAGGTGGTCGGCTCCGAAGACGAGGACGTAGTCGGGCTTCTCGTCGCCCAGCAGGTTGAAGTTCTGGTAGATGGCGTCGGCCGACCCGGAGAACCAGCGCGGCCCCCGGCGCATCTGGGCCGGCACCGGGGTCACGTAGTTGCCGAGGAGCGGCGACAGCCGCCACGCCTGGCTGATGTGGCGGTCGAGGCTGTGGCTCTTGTACTGGGTCAGGACCGCGATCCGCGTGTACTCGGCGTTGACCAGGTTGCTCAGCACGAAGTCGATGAGCCGGTACACCCCGCCGATTGGGACGGCCGGCTTGGCGCGATCCTTGGTGAGCGGCCACAGCCGCTTGCCTTCGCCGCCGGCGAGGACGATGGAGAAGACGCGCGGAGGACGGCGCAGGGCACCCGCGCGGTCCGCCGGCCCGGATCGGTTGTCTGCCATCTCCTCACGCGATCATCGCAGACCACCGGCCGTGGCGGGGTGGGCTCTCAGCCCGGGCGAGGCGCCTCGCTCACCACCCCGAGCGCGCGGGCCGCGCCGGCGAGGGCGGGGACCATCAGCGCGGCGGCCGCCGCCGCGGCGAAGGCGAAGCCCGCGCCCGCCACCAGGGAGATGCCGAGACCCGCACCGATCAGCGGCCCGGCGATCGCGGAGCCGACGGGGCTGCCCATCCAGTTGAGGGACATGCTGATCGCGAAGGCGCGCCCGAACCAGGCGGGATCGGTCCGGCGCTGGCGCATCGAGAACATCCCGATGTCGATCAGCCCGCCGGCCGCTCCGTAGACCAGCATGGCGACGGCCACCCCGGCCAGGTCGGGGAGCGCCGCCAGCGCCGCCAGCGCCGCCCCGACCCCGAGAAGGCCGATCAGCACCAGCCGGCGCTCCCGTCCCTGGCTCCCCCTCTGTCCGGTCACCAGCGCGGCCACTCCCCCGCTGACCGCGCTGAGCGCCCAGAGCAGGCCCACCACGGCGGCGTTCTGGTGGAGGTGGTCGAGGACCAGCACCGGAAGGGCGACGATGAGCACCCCCGAACCGAGGTTGGACACCGAGAGGCTGACCGCCAGGCCACGCAGACTCGGGTTGCGAGCCACGTAGGCCAGGCCCTCCCAGGCTTCGCGGACGACGTGCCGTCCGCTCGGTGGGCGCTGGGGAAGCGGAAGCGGGGACATCCGCACCAGGGAGAGCGCCGCCGCCGCGTACACCGCCGCGGTCGCGGCCAGGGCGGCGGGCCGCCCCACCACGCCGGCGATCACCCCGGCCAGCGGGGCACCGACCACCGCGGCCACCACGTAGCCGGTGCTGTCGATGGCGTTGGCGCGATCCCAGAGGTGGCGCGGCACCAGCATCGGGAAGAGGGTCCGGGTGCCCGCGCTGCTGAGTGGGTTGGTGAAGGAGCTGAGCACCGCGACGCCGATCAAGAGCCCCGCGCTCAGCACCCCGGCGGCACCCAGGACGACGATGAGGGCCATGGCGGCGGCGGCGATGGAGTAGTCGAGCATGATGAGCTTGATCCGCCCGCTGCGATCGAGGATGGCCCCCGCGAGGGAACTCATGGCGATCCCGGGGAAGGCGCTGGCGAACACCGTGACCCCGGCGATCGCCGGGGAGTGGAACCGCTCCAGGGCGAAGAGGACGAGCGCCACCGACGCCATCTGCCCCGCGATGCGGCCGAGCAGGGCCGCGCCGACAAGGCGCGGCAGCCCGCGGACCTGGAGGAGGCTGCGGTAGGTGGGCTGCGAGGTTGTGCCGATAGACATGTTCAACGGAGGGAGACGGGGATCCTGGCGGTGGGGTCCGCCCGCCCGGGTGGTGCCGAGGGGCTGGAGCAGACCGCGGATCCGATACTAGTCCCGCAACTCATCCACCCGGGGCGGAGGTGCGGTGCCACCGGGGCCCGATCCGGGCCAAGGGACGCGGACCCCGGATCGCTTGCGTCCATGCTCTGCCCCGGGGTCAAGGTCGCGCGGCGACTCCGACCCCCGGGTCAGGGTCGCCGGGCGGACTCCCAGGCGGCCGTCTCCTCGGTCGGAGGCGGACCGGCGGCCCGTTCCAGCAACCGCACCAGGGTCGCGCACTCCTCGTCGGTGAGACCCTCGAGGGCCCGGCCGACCCCCTCCCGCCAGGCCGCCTCCCTCCGTTGCAGGAGGTCCCGACCCCGCTGGCTCATGGCGACCCGCACCAGGCGGCGATCGGCGGGATCACTCAGGCGCTCCACCAGCCCCAGCTTGACCAGGCGGTCGGACATCTGGGTGGCGCTGCTCAGCGAAGCCGCGTCCAGGCAGCCGGCCAGCTCCCCCATGGTGACCCCGCCCCGCCGGGCGATGGTGTGCAGGGCGTGCATCTGCTGGACGGTCACCGCGCTCATCTGGGCGTGGAGGTCCGACGGTATGACCCGGGTGAACCAGCGCCGCATGCGCGGCTGGAGCTCGAGGAAACGCTCGATCAGCTCAGCCCGGGACCGCGCCGGCGTGGCGGAGCCGGGGGTGAGGGGGGTGGAGCCGGTGCCGACGGGAGTGGGGTCTGTGCCGAGGGGGGTGGGGCCGGCGGTCATCTCAGCTCGCCTCCTCGACCAGGGCGTTGGCGAACTGGCTCGCGTAGAGGTCGTGGTAGAAGCCGCGGCGCTCCATCAGCTCGGCGTGGCTGCCTTGCTCCACGATCCGCCCGGCGTTCATGACCACGATCTCGTCCGCATTGCGGATGGTGGAGAGACGGTGGGCGATCACGAAGCTGGTGCGTCCGTGGCGCAGCCGCGCCATCGCCTCCTGGATGAGCACCTCGGTCCGGGTGTCCACGTTGCTGGTGGCCTCGTCCAGGATGAGGATGGCCGGGTCGGCGAGGAAGGCGCGGGCGATGGTGAGCAGCTGGCGCTCGCCCGCGGAGATGTTGGAGGCGTCCTCGTCCAGCACCGTGTCGTACCCCTCGGGGAGGGTCCGGATGAAGTGGTCGGCGTGAGCCGCCCGGGCGGCGGCGACCACCTCGTCGAAGCTCGCCCCGCCCTTGCCGTAGGCGATGTTGTCGCGGACGCTCCCGGCGAACAGCCAGGTGTCCTGGAGCACCATCCCGAACATGCTCCGGATGCTCTCGCGGGAGAGGTCGCGGGCATCGACCCCGTCCATGTAGATGTGACCGGAGTTGATCTCGTAGAACCGCATCAGGAGGTTCACGATCGTCGTCTTGCCGGCGCCGGTGGGGCCCACGATGGCCACCGTCTCTCCGGGCCGGACATCCAGGTCGAAGTCCTGGATGAGCGGCTTGTCGGGGTGGTAGCGGAAGGAGACGTTCTCCAGCACGACGTGCCCTTCCGGAGAGGGCAGGGCTGCCAGGTGGGGCCGCTCGGGCACCTGCTCGTCGGCGGCCAGGAACTCAAAGACGCGCTCGGCGGAGGCCAGGCCCGACTGCAGGAGGTTCATCTGGCTGGCGATCTGCATGATCGGGTTGGTGAACTGGCGCGAGTACTGGATGAAGGCCTGGATGTCACCCAGCGAGATGTTGCCTGACACCACCAGGTAACCGCCGATGACACCGATGGCGACATAGTTCAGGTTGGAGAGGAACATCATCGCCGGCTGGATAATGCCGGAGAGGAACTGGGCGCGGAAGCTCGGCTCGTAGAGGGCGCTGTTCTCGCGCTCGAAGTCGTCCAGGGTCTTCCGCGATCTCCCGAAGACCTGGACCAGGATGTGGCCGGTGTGGGTCTGCTCGACCAGGCTGTTCACCTCGCCGGTCCGCTCCCACTGGACGGCGAAGTGCCTCTGCGAGCGGCGGGCCACCAGGAAGGTCACCCCGATCGACATCGGGACCATCACCAGCGAGATCAGCGCCAGCAGCCAGCTTATCGACAGCATCATGACCAGCACGCCGAGGATGGTGAGGATGGAGGTGAGCAGCTGGCTCAGGCCCTGCTGCAGGGTCGTGGTCACGTTGTCGATGTCGTTGGTGACCCGGCTCAGCACGTCGCCATGGGGGTGGCTGTCGAAGTACTGGAGGGGCAGGCGGGCCAGCTTGGCCTCCACGTCGCGGCGCATCCCGGAGACCGTCCGCTGGGCCACCCCGGCCATGATGTAGCCCTGCCCCCAGCTCAGAGCCGCGCCGAGCAGGAAGAGGAGGGCCACGACCCCGAGGTCGACGCCGAGCTGGTTGAACTGGATGCCCTGGCCCGGGATCACGGTGGTGCCACTCAGCATCTGGGCGAGCTGGGGGCCCTGGCCCCCTTGATGCCTCAGGTACGCCTCCGCCTGTGCCTGGCTGATCCCCGCCGGAAGGCTCTTGCCGATCAGGCCGTCGAAGAGCACGTTGGTGGCGTTGCCGATGATCCGGGGCGCGGCGACCGTGAACCCGACCCCCACCGAACCGATGGCGGCTGCAGCGGCGATCCACCACCGGTCGGGGCGGAGCCGCCCGAGGAGCTGGCGCAGGGCCTTGCCGAGATCCTTGGCCTTCTGCGGCGGCCCGCCTCCCATCATCCCGCGCGGGCCGCCGAAGCCACCGCCTCTGCGCCGCCCGCCTCCCGGGCCGTGCGCCATCATGCCGCGTTCTCCCCGAGCTGCGAGACGACGATCTCGCGGTACTCCGGACAGGAGAGCATGAGCTCTTCGTGGGTCCCGGAGCCGACCACCACCCCGTCGTCGAGGACGATGATCCGGTCGGCGCTCAGGATGGTGCTCACCCGCTGGGCCACGATCACCACGGTCACGTCCCGGGTCTCGGCGCTCAGCTCGGCCCGCAGCCGCGCGTCGGTCGCCGCGTCGAGCGCCGAGAAGCAGTCGTCGAACAGGTAGATCAGGGGTCGCTTGACGAGGGCGCGGGCGATGGCGAGACGCTGCCGCTGTCCGCCGGAGACGTTGGTGCCACCCTGGTCGATGGGGGCCTCGAGCTGGCCGCCCATGGTGGCCACGAAGTCCCGGGCCTGGGCCACCTGGAGCGCGTGCCAGAGATCGGCGTCGGTGGCGTCATCGTCAGCGAAGCGCAGGTTGTCGGCGATCGTCCCGCTGAAGAGGTACGCCTGCTGGGGCACCAGCCCGATGCACCCCCAGAGCTCCTCGAGGGTGCGCTCCCTGACGTCCACGCCGTCGATGAGCACCGCACCCGAAGTCGGGTCGAAAAAGCGCGGGATGAGGTTGAGGAGGGTCGTCTTGCCGGCGCCGGTGCCCCCGATGATGGCGGTCGTCTCGCCGGGGCGGAATTGGAAGGAGACGTCGCGGAGCACCGGCTGCTCTCCACCCGGGTAGCCGAAGGTGACGTCGCGGAACTCGACCACCCCCCTTGCGGTGGCCGGGCTCACCGGATGCTCGGGGCTCCTGATCGCCGGCTGCACCTGCGCCACCGCGTTGATGCGCTCGGCGCTGGCCTGGGCACGCGGGACCAGGATGAACATCACCACGGCGATGAGCACCGACATGAGGATCTGAAGGATGTAGGCGAGAAACGCGGTCAGGTTGCCGATCGGCATCTGCCCGCTGCTGACGAGGTGGCCGCCGAACCAGAGGACCGCGACGCTCGAGAGGTTCATGATCGCCATCATCAGGGGCATGGCGAGCACGAACAGCCGGTTGACCCGCAGGCCGGTCGCGGTGAGGCTGGCGTTGGCGGCGGCGAAGCGGCGCTCCTCGTCGTCGGAGCGGACGAAGGCGCGGATCACCCGGACGCCGGTGATCTGCTCGCGCAGCACCTGATTGATCCTGTCGATCTTCACCTGCATCGACTTGAACTGCGGCACGGCGAGGAAGAGCATGGCGACGACGATCAGGGCCATCAGCGGGACGGCGACGACCAGCAGCACCGAGAGGGTGACGTCCTCGTGGAGGGCCATGATCACGCCCCCGACCATCATGATCGGCGCCGCGACCATCAGGGTCAGCGCCATCTGCAGGAAGATCTGGATCTGCTGCACGTCGTTGGTGTTGCGGGTGATCAGTGAGGCGGTCCCGAAGCTGTTCATCTCGCGCGCCGAGAAACGCATGACGCGCCCGAACACGATGCCTCGGAGATCGCGGCCAACCCCCATCGAGGTGCGGGCCGCGAAGTAGGTGGCCACGATGGCGGCCACGCCCGAGAGAAGCGTGAGCCCCAGCATCACGCCGCCGGTGCGCCAGATGTAGCCGACGTCGCCCTTGGTGATGCCGTTGTTGATGATGTCGGCGGTCAGGTTGGGCAGGTACAGGCCGAGGACGGTCTGGACGACGATCAGCGCCAGGACGATCGAGACCTGCAGCCGGTAGGGGACGAGCCGCGCCAGCATCATGCGGATCAGGGTCATGAGCTGCGGCCTCGCTCCGGGCGGGGAGCCGGGACGACGGTCACGAGGCCCGCCACCCAGCACCCACGGGCGTCCGGTCCCCGTGCGTCCGGATGGAGCGTGCGCTGGTCATCGCTGGCCTCCTCTTGGGTGACCCCTCCGGGGGATATCCTACATGAACTGTACCATTCTTGCCAAGCAAGATTGAGGTCATGTAGGAGCTTTGTCACCCCCTGCAACCGGCCAGCGGCGGGACCAGGCGACCAGAGAGAGCCCGGCCAGGAGGATCACCCCGAGGCCGAGGGCGATGGTTGCGAGCCACTTCCCGGTCAGGCTGCCCCCCGCGTAGTTGGGGATGGAGGGGATCGCCTGGAGGCGGTGGACGTAGAGCCCCTCCGTGGTGGCCGCCCAGATCGCGGGGGTGGCGCCAGCGGGGTCCGCGGCGAGCGCGAGCACTCCGTCCGGCAGGCCGGGGTCCGCCCTCACCCAATCGTCCCCGCCATCGGAGGTGAGCAGGGTCCCGTAGCCGTCCGTACCCAGGTAGACCACGGCGCTGACGTCGATGGTGTTGAAGGCGGCGAGGCCGGTGACCCCTGGCGTCCCGGTGACCAGGGTGGCCGGCAGCAGGGCCAGCGAGACCGACCAGCCGCCATCGGCTGACCGGCGCCAGACCGTCCCCGCGGTGCTGACGGCGATCACCACCCCCGGGGTCGCGAGCGGGGCGGCGATGAGGTGGGCGCCCGCCCCGAGGTCGGGACTTCCGGGGTCCCGGCTCGGCGGCTGGCCGTGGCTGCTGACCAGCACCTCGCCGGCCGAGCCGATCGACCAGGTGCGCGCCCCGACGGTGACCTGAGCGGCCGGCCGCGGAGGTGGAGCGGCCGCGGCGACGAAGCCACCCGACGTCTGCACGACGGGCCTCCCCCCGACCAGCGCGGTGACCCTCCCCTGGACCACGGCGACCCGCGAGACCGTCTGGCCGGCGAACCCCGCCAGCTGCCACCAGGGGGCATCGGCCTCAGCGGGCGTGGCCGCCATCGATGCCAGGACCAGGGCACCGAGAGGCAGGGCGATCGCCGCCGCGGCCCTGCGCACTCTCCCGCGCCGGCGCATCACGCCCGTGCTCACCTCACCGGGCGCTCAGCGGAACCTCGAGGTGCGGGCGAGCATGCTCAGCCCGCCGAAGAACCAGATGGCTCCGATCACGATCAGGAACCAGGGGACGTAGATGAAGCCCGCCCCCCCGGAGACGACATTCAGGTTGACGACCGTGACCACGATGCCGATGGCCAGCATGAGGGCGCCGAGCAGGGTGTGGGTGACCGCCCGGCGGCGGAGGTAGGGGCCGGCCGGACGTCCGGCCATCGGCCCGTACATCCCGCGCCGCCATCCGCGATACCCCATGCCGTAGCCGAAGGGACCTGGTCCGTAGGGACCCGGGCCCTGGCCGAACGGTCCCTGGGCGAACGGTCCCTGCCCGACGGGGGGCTGACCGTACGGGGGCTGACCGTACTGGGGTTGGCCATAGGGGGGCTGGCCATAGGGGGGCTGGCCATAGGGCGCCGTTCCGGGATTGCCGGGACCCGGCGGGGACCCGAAGAAGCCCGGCCCGGCACCGGTACCCGCGCCGCCGGGGACACCCCAGGGCGCCCCGGGGTCGGGGGTCGCCTCGGATGCGGGGGGCTGGCCTTCCGGGGTGGAGGCCGGCGGCTCGCCCACGCCGGGGTCGGGCGTCCACGGCGCGTACCAGCCGGCCTGGTCTCCCGCGGGAGAGGGGGACGGAGAGAGGGGGTCGGGTCCTCCGGGGGACCCGGGGTCCGGCGAGGGGGGGTAGCCAGACTGGGTCATCGGGCCATCTCCGCAAACGGGTCGACGAGTTCGAGCATACGCGCTGCCGCGCGGCGACCCCTCGGGCGCGATGGCAGGGCCCTCAACCGCCGGCGAAGGGGCGACCCCGGGAGGCGTGAGGACCGGCGATGGTGCCATGGAATCCGGGGTCCACGGCGCGTACCAGCCGGCCTGGTCCCCCAGGGAGGACGGGGATGGCGCGGCGGGATTCGAGCTCTCCGGGGAGCCGGGATCGAGGCCGGGGGGGAAGCCTGGCTGGGTCATCGAGTGGCCTCCGGGGTCGGGCGTGCGGCGGCAGCATAGCGGTTTGTGAAATTAACGATTGACGCGCTCGTACTCCTCAGAGGGGCCCGGAGACTGAAGTGCCGGAGTATCCGCAGGCGTCCGGAGACTGAGGTGCCGGACTTCCCACCGAGGTGCCTGGAGGCTGTCGCGAGAGGTGCCTGGAGGCTGCCGTGCCACACTCTCGATCCGTGGAGCGGATCGGGGTCGCGGTGATCGGGTACGGGCTGGCGGGCCAGGTCTTCCACGCGCCCCTGGTGGCGGCGACCCCGAGCCTCGGGGTGAGAGTGATCGTCACCGCCAACCCGGAGAGACGCCAGAGGGCGGAGCGCAACTTCCCCGACGCCCGCGTGCTCGCCACCGCCGACCAGCTCTGGAACGAAACCGGCGGCATCGGCCTGGTGGTGGTGGCGACGCCCAATCACCTCCATGCGACGCAGGCGATCACCGCCCTCGAGCTGGGTCTCGCAGCGGTGGTCGACAAGCCGATCGCGCTGAGCACGAAAGAGGCCGGGACCATGCTGGCGGCGGCCGAGCGCACCGGGCGCCCGCTGGCCGCCTTCCAGAACCGGAGGTGGGACAGCGACTTCCTGCTCCTCCAGGAGACGCTCGCCGCCGACCAGCTCGGTGGGCTGCACCGCGTGGAGAGCCGCTTCGAACGATTCCGGCCGGAGGTCAACACGACCTCGTGGCGTGAGGAGACCCCACCCGAGGCGGGCGGTGGACTCCTCCTCGATCTCGGCAGCCACCTGATCGACCAGGCGCACGTGCTGCTCGGGAAGCCTCAGCGCGTGTACGCGGAGATCGCCCTGGCGCGCCCGGGGGCGGTCGCCGACGACGACTGCTTCCTCGCCCTCGAGTTCCCGGGCGGCGCTCGCGCTCACCTCTGGATGAGCACCACGGCTCCCTCGATCGGCCCGCGCTGGCGCGTGTGGGGCAGGCGGCAGGCGCTCGAGGTGTGGGGCCTCGACCCTCAGGAGAGCTACATCAGAGCCGGCGGACGCCCCACCGACCCCGGCTATGGTGAGCCGGATGGGAGCCAGCGGGCCGTGCTCACAGAGGGCGGGGAGGGCGGCGCCACTCATGAGCTGCCGCTGCCCGCCGGGAGGTATGGCGACTTCTACGCCGGGATGGCCGCGGCGATCCGCGGAGAGGCAGCCGTGCCGGTGCCAGCCCAGGCCGGGCGCGATGTGCTCGCGGTGATCGAGGCGGCGCGGGCGAGCGTGGCCACCGGCAGGGTGGTGACCCCGGACTTCGCAGGCGCGGCCGGGTAGCCGCCGGCCGCGGGCCGGCGCCCGAGACCCTACTACTAGAACCCGTACAGGCCGGGCAGGACGGCGAGGGTCACCACGATGTCGGCGACCATGTGGACCACGATCGCCGGCCAGATCGAGCCGGTCCTCTGGGTGACCCAGCCGAGCACGAAGCCGAGCAGCATGGTGAGGGGCACGAAGGGAGCCACGGGTCCCTGGTAGACGATGGCGAGGTGGGCGAGCCCGAAGACCACCGCCTGGCAGGCGTTGGCCACCAGCGGTGAGCTGAACCGCTCGAGGCTGCCGAGCAGGAAGCCGCGGAACTGGAGCTCCTGGGCCGCACCCTGGAGCATGTTGGCGGGGACCAGCCAGGGGGCGTCGCGCACCAGCGCCGGGATGGCCAGCCCCTCGCGGCCGAGCAGGGCTGCGGGGATGAGCAGGAACACCAGGAAGAAGAGCGCGGTGCCACCCACCGCCCAGGCGACGGCGGGCCAGCCGAGGTGGAGCAACCGGAGACGGGGGTGGTCGCGGCGCAGCACCAGCCAGACCAGGCCGAGGATCACGACCGTGACCCCGAACCAGGCGACCGAGCCGTTGAAGTTGGCCTGGTCGCCGGTCTGCTGGACCCCGACGTGGGCGAGCAGGGTGGGGGCGCCGAGGAAGGCCGACCACGAGAGGGTGATCGCCACCAGGCTGACCAGCACCAGCCGGGCCCGGGCCAGGCCGGGCACGACCAGGGCGATGGCGAGCAGCCCGAGGGCGACGCCGCTGGCCCGCAGGGTGTAGGGATCGAGGCCGTTGGGATCGCTGTAGAGGTTGGGGACCAGCACGACGGCGGCCAGGGCCCCGAGGGCCACGGCGAGGGGGACGAACGGCACCCAGCCGGCGGCCCGGGCGACGGCGGGCCGGAGATCGACCCGCGCCGGTTCCGGCAGAGGGACCGCGGGGTCAGGCTCAGCCGGCGGCGGTGCGGACATCTCGCCAGCGATCGATGACCGCGAGGACGCCGAGGCCGGGCAGCCGCGCCGCCTCGGCCAAAGAGATGTTGGCGTCAGGCACGACCTCGACGCCGATGAGCCGGTGGCAGGCGACCAGCAGGTCCATGTCCTCCTCGGCGATGGGGGTGACCGCCATCATCCCGCGCATCACCACCCAGTCGCGGGTGACCCGGTAGCCGAGCCCGATCAGCTTGCGGCCGCCCACGGCGACGTCGCTGAAGCCCGGGCACCAACCGCCCTCGACGCGCCCGCGGAGGGCGTCCACGCCGAAACCGGAGAGAGCGGAGCGGAACCAGGAGCCGAGCGAGTCATTCATCCAGTCGAGCGGCATCCCACGCTCGGGAGGAGGCACCCCGACCGCGCAGAGCCCCATCCATCCCGGGCCCCCGATGACGAAGGTCCCGCCGGCGGGGCTGGTGGCCAGGCCGGGCACGCCGGGGAGGGCCCGCACCGCAGCCAGGAGCTCGGGCTTGCGGGCGAGCCCGGCACCGACCGCCACCCGCCGCACCGTGGTCCGGAGCTGGAGCGCCACCGCTCCCGGCTCGCCGGCGAGGTGGAGCGGCAGCTCGGGCAGATCGTCGAGCCCGGTCTCCGCGGTGACCTCGGCCACCCGCACCGCTCCGGCGCGCGGCGCCGGGGGCATGGGACGAGGACCGACGCCGGCCACCTGCTCCGCGCTCACGAAGGCGACGGTAGCGCAGCCCGGCGCGGCGGCCGGCGCCGGACATGACAGGATTGCGAGCCGTGCCCGACCCCGCGCCCATCCCCGACCGGCACGTGCACACCGAATGGTCGTGGGACGCCGCCTTCGGGGAGATGACGGCGACCTGCGCCCGGGCGGTCGAGCTCGGCCTCCCGGCGGTCGCCTTCACCGAGCACGCGGACTTCGTCGCGTGGGTGGCGTGCCCGGCCACGGGGGGCGCGCCGCCGGTGGCGGGGTCACGCAAGGACTCCGCCCCGCCCATGACAGGCGCACCGCCGAACCGGTGGGCGTGGTCCACCGGACACCTCCCCGGGCATCGCTGGCCGGTCCGGACGCCGGTCACCCCCTCCCGGAGCGGGTACCTCGACATCGCCGGGTACTGGGCGGCGATCGACCGTTGCAGGGCCGCGTTCCCGGGCCTGCGGATCGAGTTGGGGGTCGAGCTCGGCGAGCCGAACCTCTTCCCCGCCCAGGTCGCCGAGCTGCTCGCGCACCGTCCCCTCGACCGCGTCCTCGGCTCGATGCACTGCATCGAGGTGGAGGGGGAGCTGGTCGACATGAGCGTCCCCGAGCTGCTCTCACCGGAGCAGGCGGCCCCCCGGTTCCGCCGCTACCTGACCGCCACCCGAGAGCTGGCGGAGAGCACCGCGCCCTTTGCCATCCTGACCCACCTGGACTACCCGAAGCGGTACTGGCCGCATTCGACCGTGAGGTTCGACGAGCGGGACTTCGAGGAGGAGTACCGCGGCGTGCTCGTCGCGCTGGCCCGGAGCGGCCGGACCCTCGAGGTCAACAGCAGCCGCGCCATGGGCCCGCCGCGCGGTCCCTGCCCCGGCCTGCTGCCGCTGCGCTGGTGGCGCGAGGCCGGCGGCGAGGCGATCAGCTTCGGCAGCGACGCCCACCGCCCCGAGCACCTGGCCGCCGGACTTGCCGGCGCGGCCGCGATCGCCGAGGCGGCCGGTTTCCGGCCCGGAGACGACCCGCTCCAGCTCTGGGGGCGTGCCTGAGCAGGCTGAGCCCCGGGCATGCGGGCGCGCCCGGGCCCGCTGCGATCCAGGCCGGCACGCGCCGGCGCTCGGAGCGCTCCGGGTCTGCCTGACAAGTCCCAAGGCCCGGTGGGTCCGATGGCGTCCGCCTCTTTGGAGCTGGGGCCAAAGCGAGATCATGGGGGTCAGCGCACATGCTTCCAGGAGGGCTCGGTCATGGTCAGCGTCAATTCCGACATCCAGATGGGCATCCCCGCCGACGAGCGTTCGGCGGTCGCGCAAGGCCTCTCCCGGCTGCTCGCCGACACCTACACCCTCTACCTCAAGACCCACAACTACCACTGGAACGTGACCGGGCCGATGTTCTCGTCCCTGCACCTGATGTTCGAGACCGAGTACATGGAGCTGGCCCTGGCGGTGGATGAGATCGCGGAGAGGATCCGGGCGCTGGGCGTCCGCGCCCCCGCCTCGTACCGCGAGTTCTCCGGGCTCGCCACCATCGCCGAGGACACCGACACCCCCAATGCCACCGAGATGGTGCGGCGTCTCGAGAAGGACCAGGAGGCGGTGGTGCGGGTCGTCCGCGAGGTGTTCCCGGTCGCCGAGGCGGCCCAGGACCAGTCCACGGTGGACCTCCTGACCCGGCGGATGCAGATCCACGAGAAGACCGCCTGGATGCTGCGCAGCGTCCTGGAGTGACCCCCGGGGCCCAGACCTGGTCCCCCGGGGGGGACCGAGGCCTGGACTCTCGTGGGTGATGGGGGACGGACCGGCCCTACGGCCTCGCGCCCGGTCGGCGCTGTCCGTCCGCGGCTGGGACGGCCTGCTGGTGGCTCACGCGAACCACCCGGAGACGTCCAGGATGGCGTTGATCGAGCCCGAAGCGTTGAAGAGGTTGACGTCGCCGGCGTCGCCCCCGGTGGTGGCCAGCTGGACGACCACCAGGTTGGGGGTGATCTGCCCGGGGCCGACGTTCAGGTCACTGGCGTTGGGCTGGACGACGTCGGACGGGTAGAGGGTGAAGTAGGTGTTGGCGGTCCCGCTCACCGCGGTGACGTTGGCGATCAGCGCGACCGGCGGGGAGCTCCCCCCGGTGGAGGGCAGGCCGTCCACCCCGGCCACCGGGATGGTCAGGGTCGCACCCTGGCCCAGAGTGTCGCCGGAGCACTCGGTTCCGTACCCCGTCACGGAGGTGGGGCGGGTGTCGCAGATCCGCAAAGGGCTGATGGCGTAGAAGTGGGCGCCCGTGGAGCTCTCGCTGCCGTTGCCGAACCAGCCGTTGACGTCGAGGATGAAGTTGATGGTGCCCGCCGAGTTGTAGACGCAGACGTCCTGGTCAGGGCCGAGCGGGACGATCACGCGATTGGGCAGGTTGGTCCCGGCGTTGATGTTGAGGTTGGAGAAGCCCGGAGCGCTCGTCGGGCACTGGTCCGAGCCGCTCGGGGGCACCACGCTGAGGAAGGTGGAGGCCGTACCCGTCACGCCGGTCAGGTTGAGCGCCACCGAGGCGGCGTCGCTGGTGGGCACCGAGGCGGTGCAGGAGGGGTCGCCGGTCGGGCATCCGGAGACCACCACCTTCTCCCACTGGCCCTGGCCGAGGGAGTCCCCCGAGCACTCGGTGCTGTAGCCGGTGACGGCCGTGCTGCGGGTGTCGCAGATGCGCAGCGGAGCGATGGGGTGGAAGAGGCCGGGGACGTCTCCCGAAGCGGCGGCGAAGTAGCCCTCGACGTCGACCGCCACGTTGATGGTGCCCGCCGAGTTGTAGATGCCGACCTGGCCACCCGTGCCCAGGGCGACGACCACCAGGTTGGCCTGGTTGAGCCCGACCGTGACGTTGAGGTTGGACGCGTTGGGTGGAGCGGTGCCGGCGGGGAAGACGGTGAGGTAGGTGCTGTGGGTGCCGCCGATGGCGGTGACGTTGAGGACCACGGCCTGGGCGTCGGCGGGCACCGACTGCCCCAGGGACCCGTCCACCCCGGTGATCTGGGCGTCAAGGGTGCTGGCCTGGCCGATGGGATGTCCCGAGCACTCGGTGCCATACCCGGTCACCGCGACACTCCGCGTGTCGCAGACCCGGAAGGGCTGCAGCGCCGTGTACGCCCCTGCCACCTGGTAGCTGTACGAGGTGGCGGCGCTGAAGAAGATCGTCGGGTGGTTCTGGGCCGTCACCGTGTCCACACCGGCCGCCGTCGCCGCGGACCCCGCGGTGTACGTCAGCGACACGTCACCCTCCGAGTTGGTGACGCACCGCACGGGCGACACCGTCGGCGACTGGGCCGTGAGCGTCACGGGGTCCCCCGCCGTGCAGTAGTTGACACCCATGGCGGGCGAAGCTCCGGATGCCTGCACGGTGCCACCGAGTGACGCCTTGGACGAGAGCCAGAGCAGGACCGACGCGTTGGGCTCCGGGACGCCGGAGGCGAGCGCCTGAACCGTGAAGGCGACCTGCTGGCCGGTGGTCAGGCTGCCACTCGGGGCGATGGTCGAGCCGGTGCTGAACGCATAGCTGGTCACCGGTGAGAACTCATACACGGCGGTGCTGGTCGCACCAGAGCTGGGGTCGGTCCCGGTGATGATGTCGCGCCCCCCCCAGACGGGGTACGGAGAGCCGTTGTTGGATCCGCCGTCGGCCGGTGCGATGTAGGTGAGGTCGACGGCGTTGTGCTCCTCCACCATGCTGCCCGTGGGCGTGCAGTTGCTGCTCGCCGGGAAGGTGCCGGGCAGTGGGGATCCCCCCACGTTCGCCGATCCGCCCGCGGCCGATCCACTCGTCGCATCCACAGGCGGCACGTCATTGGTGGCCAGGCTGAGGGCGATGCTCTCCCCGGATTGGACGCTCCCGCCCGCCTTGGCCTGGACACAGATCGTGATGGACTCCCCCGACGTGAGGGAGGCGGCGGTAGCGATCGGGTTGGGCGAGAAGGAGACCTGATCTACGGCCGCAGCCGCAACCTGGGATAACGTGACGCCGGCCCACCCGGCGGCGATGAGGGCGGCCGTGACGGCCCCGCCGAGCAGCCTGTGACTCTTCATGAGTGGCAAGAACCTCCAACAGCCGCCCGCGGCGGCACCCCCCGCATCCAATTAGGCCTCTTGACCATAGTCCTCCCGGACCGGGGACTCCCATCCCCAAAACGGGTCGAGCGGCCCCCCAATTGCCGGGCGTGGCAAACGGCTGAGACGGGTCATCTGCGTTCCAGCCCCCGCCCTGGGGCTCGACCGGATACGCTGCGCGTGCTCGATCAGCGGGTCTGGAGGGTCCGGCCATCAGCGTCACCATCCTCATCGGCGGCCAGTGGGGTGACGAGGGCAAGGGCAAGGTCATCGACCTGCTCGCCGGCTCCGTCGACATGGTGGTCCGCTCCCAGGGGGGCGACAACGCCGGCCACACCGTGGTGGTGGACGGCGAGACGTTCAAGTTCCGGCTGATCCCGAGTGGCATCCTCTCGCCGACCACCACCTGCGTCATCGGCCACGGCATGGTGGTCAACCCGAAGTCGTTCCTCGCCGAGCTGGACGAGCTGCACGCTCACGGGGTGAGCACCGGCAACCTGGTGATCAGCGACCGGGCCCACATGGTGATGCCGTACCACCCGGTCTTCGACCAGCTGGGGGAGCACCAGCGGGGCGACGACCGTCTCGGCACCACCCACCGCGGCATCGGGCCCGCCTACGAGGACAAGGTGCGCCGGGTCGGCTTCCGGGTCGGAGACCTCAGCAAGCCGGTGTTCCTGGAGAAGAAGCTGAGATTCGTCCTGCGCCTGAAGAACGAGTCGCTCACCCGGCTGTACGGCCACGAGCCGTTCGACGAGCGGGCGATCCTCGACGAGTACCTCGGCTACGCGGAGCGGCTGGAGCCCTACATCCGGGACATCTACCCCATCATCCAGGGGGCTCTTCGTGATGGCCGGCGGATCCTCTGCGAGGGCGCCCAGGGGGCGATGCTCGACCTCGACCTGGGCACCTATCCCTATGTGACCTCGTCGGCGCCCACCGCGGGTGGGGCGCTCACCGGCAGCGGCATCCCACCCTCCAAGGTGACCCGGACCATCGGTGTCTTCAAGGCCTACACCACCCGGGTCGGCTACGGCCCCTTCCCCACCGAGCTGGAGGGCACCCTCGGCGAGCTGATCCGGGAGGTCGGCTCCGAGTTCGGCACCGTGACCGGCCGGGCGCGCCGCGTGGGCTGGTTCGACGCTGCCGTGGCGCGCTATGCGGTGAACACCAACGGCATCGACTCGATGGCGATCACCAAGGTCGACGTCCTCGACCAGGTCGAGACCCTCAAGATCGCCACCGGTTACCGGAGCAAGGGCGAGGAGTGGGACCACCCGATGTCCAACATCTCCCACCTCAAGCACGCCGAGCCCATCTACGAGGAGATGCCGGGCTGGCTCGCCTCCACCCGCACCTGCCGGCGCTTCGAGGATCTGCCGACCGCCTGCCAGCGCTACGTCGAGCGCCTGGGCGAGCTCGTCGAGGCTCCCGTGGACGTGGTCTCGGTGGGAGCGGATCGCGAGCACACCCTGGTCCGGCGCCCGATGGTCTGACCGGCTCCCCTGACGTCGCGTATGGCGAGGAATAATGGGCGCGACCCAACGCGCGGGCACCGGGAACACCCGGCACCGGCACCAGTTGGAGTGCGCCCCGGATGAAGACGGTGTCGATCGACCCGCAGAGCTCGGTCCCCAAATACTCCCAGCTTCGCGAGATCCTGCTGGACCTCATCGACGCAGAGCTGGCCTACGACGCGCTCATCCCCTCAGAGCGCGAGCTCGTCGACCGCTACGGGCTCTCCCGGATGACGGTGCGGCAGGCGATCAACAACCTGGTCGCCGAGGGGAGGCTCTACCGGATCGCTGGAAAGGGGACCTTCGTCGCCCGGCCCAAGGTGGAGATGCCGCTCCGGCTCACCTCGTTCACCGAGGACATGATCGCCCGCGGCCAGCGGCCCGGTGGACGGGACCTGGAACGCCGCATCGGCGGGGCCAGCGGTCAGGTCGCGCGAGCGCTGGGGCTCAACCTCGGCGACGCGGTTCACGCCATGGTGCGGCTGCGCACCGCCGACCTGGTGCCGATGGCGATCGAGCGCTCGTACATCCCGGTCCAGGTGGCTCCCGGCCTCGAGGACGTGACGCTGACCGACCGCTCGCTGTACGAGACCCTGGAGACGCAGTTCGGCGTCACCCTCGATCACGGCGAGCAGACCATCGAAGCGGGGATCGTCGACGCTGACGACGCCCCGCTCCTCGGGCTGCGACCAGGCAGCGCGGTCCTTCTCGTGGAGCGCCGTTCATTCGCCCAGGGGAGGCCGGTCGAGCTCACCATCTCCACCTACCGCGGGGACCGCTACCAGCTGCACGTCGGGCTCGACGTGACCCATCCGCCGCTGGCGGGAGCCCCCGGGCCGATGCGGGTTGACGAACTGGTACATACCAGATAAGCTACCACCGAAAGGGCCGAACCGAACTTCCAAAGAGTGGTTGATCGCCGGCTCCGATTAAATAATTGCGAATTGGGGGGCGGATGGTGGGCACGGGCCAGCGGAGGCGGGAGGGGCTCGCCAGCCGGAGCCTCCAGCCCCTCGAGCCGCGGCGCGGGCCCGCGGCCGTGAGGCGATTCCCCGCCGAGGCAGGCCACCGCGTCGCCACCAGCCGGGCTCCCGGACGAGACGGCCAGCGCTGATGCGAAGCCTGAGCGAGAGGACGATCCTGGAGCGCCTCCGTCGCGACGGGCCTGCCTCGCGGCCACGACTGGCGGAGGAGACTGGGCTGTCCCAGCCCACCGTGGGAGCCGTCCTGGCCGCCCTGGAACGGGCGGGGCTGGTGCGCGCCGTCGGCCCGAGCCGTCAGCAGCGGGGGCGCTCCGCGCTCATCTTCGAGCACCTACCCGGCGACGGCCACGTGGTCGGCGTCGACGTCGGGTACGGCTGGCTGCGCTGCGCGGTGGCCGACCTGAGCGGCACCGTCGTGGCCCGTCAGGACATCCGGAACGCGGCGCGCAGCGCACCCAACCTGGTCAGGATGGTGAGCACCCTGGCTCGCGGAGTGGCACAGAGCGCCGGAGTTGACTGGCCGGAGGTGGCCTGGACGGTGGTGGGCAGCCCCGGGGTCTTCGACCCTCGGGATGGGACCCTGCTCCTCTCCTCTCGACTCCGCCGCTGGGGGCGGCCAGGACTCCTGGACTCCCTGCGCGGCGAGCTGGGGGAGCGGACCTCGGTGGCCAACGACGCGAACCTGGCGGCGCTGGGCGAGCTGCACGGCGGGTGGGGCGCAACCTTCGACAGCTTCGTCTACCTGATGGTCGGCACCGGGCTGGGCATGGGCATCGTCGTCAACGGCAGGCTCGAGGTGGGCCGGCGCGGTGCGGCGGGCGAGGTCGCGTACCTGCCGTTTGGCGATGAGGCGACCTCCCGGCCACCCGTCTCCGGCACCCGCTGGGGGTCGTTCGAGGAGCGGGTCTCGGCGCGCGGAGTGGTCGAGGCGGCGGTGGAGCTCGGGATGTCCCCCCGGCTCTCAGCCCGGCAGGTCTTCGACGCGGCCCGCCGCGGTGTGGCGCCGGCCCGGGCCGCGGTCGAGCGCGAGGCGGAGCGCCTCGCCCTCGTCATCGCCGCCGTCACCGCCGTGCTCGACCCCGAGGCGGTGGTGATGGGCGGGGGCATCGGTGGCGGCCTCGACCTGCTGCGCGAGCCGCTGGAGGCTCGGCTCCAGCAGCTGACGCCGTTCCCCCCGCGCATCGTCAGCACCGAGCTGGGCAATGAAGGGGTGCTGCGCGGGGCCATCGCCTCCGCCCTCGAGCTGGCCAGGGGCGATCAGGAGAGCGATCGGCCCCATCTCCCTGCCAGCGACGGCACCGCGGGGAGCTCGGGAACCGGCGAGCTGCGCCACGATTCGACGACGTCGTCGCGCCCCATCCCGGCGAGCGCCCCGGCCGCCGCGCCGAGGACCCCTGCGACGCTGCCCAGGGTGGCGACGACCAGCTCCGGCCCCGGTCCCAAGCTGAGCCGCTGAGCCAGCGCGTCGCGGAGGGGATCGAGCAGCCGCTGGCCGGCGGCAGCCATCCCCCCGCCGAAGATCACCAGGCCGCAGTCCACCACCGCCACCGCGGCCGCGACGGCGGCGGCGAGCGCGGCGACGGCATCCGCCCAGAGCCGCGTGGCGATCGGGTTGCCGGCCAGCATCTGATCCACCACCCCCTCGGCCGACATGGTCCGCCCGGTGGCCGCAGCGAAGCGTCGGGAGAGGGCGGACGCCGAGGCGACGGTCTCGACACAGCCACGGCCGCCGCAGCCACAGACCAGCCGGTGAGCGTCCACCTGAAGGTGTCCGATCTCACCTGCCAGCCCGTGCGCGCCGCGCAGCGGGCGCCCGTTGATCACGACCGCGCTGCCCACCCCGGTGCCGAGGAGGACGGCCAGGAAGGTGTCCGAGCTCCGCCCCGCTCCGAAGATCGCCTCGGCGTGCGCCGCGGCGCGGGCATCCTGGAGCAGCGTCGTTGGCAGCGCGATCCGCTCCTCCAGTCGCCGGGCGAGGGCGGTGTCCCGCCACAGCAGGTTGGCTCCGTGGCGAGCGATGCCCGTGGTCTCGTCGATCACCCCCGCTGCCGCGACCCCGAGGGCGGCGGCAGGAGAGCCGAGACCGAGCGCGCACTCCTGGAGCCGGCAGGCGACGGCGATCACCGCCTCGACGAGGTCGTCCTCGCTCTGCTGTGGGGTCTCCGCCCCGTCGGTGGCGAGGACCGCGGCGTCGGCTCCAATCAGGGCGCCCTTGATCGAGGTTCCCCCGACGTCGATGGCGAGGACGGCCGGGCCCGCGGCGAGGGGTGCGAGGGCGGCTTCAGTCGCCAAGCCGGACTCCGCTGGTGGGATCGAAGACGTGGGCCTCCACCACCCGAACCGCCACCGAGATGCGCTCCCCCACCCTGGGCAGCCGGCGGGCATCGACTCGAGCCACCAGCCGCAGGGGGGCCGACGGGCCGGGCGCGTTGAGGTGGACCCACGCATCCGACCCGGTGTCCTCGACCAGGTGCACCTCACCGCTCAGCCGGATGTCCCCGTTCGACTCGCCGGCGGCGACGGGGAGGAGCGCGTCGGGACGGAGCCCCAGGACCACCTCGGAGAGGCCGGCCTGGCGCGCCGCCGCCGCGGCGGCGCCGGGCAGGGGGACGGCCACCTCGCCCACCCGGACCACGGTCCCGTCGAAGGGCAGACGGTCCAGGTTCATCGCCGGCGACCCGACGAAGCCGGCCACGAACACGTTGCAGGGATGCTCGTAGAGGCGGCGGGGGGTGGCGCACTGCTGGAGCACCCCGTCGCGGAGCACCGCGACCCGATGCCCGAGGGTCATCGCCTCGACCTGGTCGTGGGTGACGTAGACGGTGGTGATCCCGAGGCGGAGTTGGAGGGCGGCGATCTCGGCGCGGGTCTGGACCCTGAGCTTGGCGTCCAGGTTCGAGAGCGGCTCGTCCATCAGGAACGCCTGGGGCTGGCGCACGATCGCCCGGCCCATGGCGACCCGCTGGCGCTGGCCTCCGGAGAGCTGACGGGGCCGGCGGTCGAGCAGCGATTCGAGCTCGAGCAGGCGAGCCGCCTCCAGCACCCGCTGGCTGCGCTCGGGCTCGGAGACTCCCTTCTGCTTGAGGGGAAAGGCCAGGTTGTCGGCCACCGAGAGATGCGGGTAGAGCGCGTAGCTCTGGAACACCATGGCGATGTCGCGGGCCTTCGGTGGCGCACCCGTCACCACCCGGTCCCCGATCAGGATCTCGCCGCTGCTCACCATCTCCAGGCCGGCCAGCATGCGCAGGGCGGTGGACTTGCCCGACCCGGAGGGGCCGACCAGGACCATGAACTCGCCGTCCTCGACCGCGAGGTCGAGGGAGTCGACGGCCGGAGCGCTCATCCCCGGGTAGGTGCAGGTCGCCTGCCGATACTCGACGTTTGCCATTCAGGTCGATCTCCTGGCGGTCGCGTTCCGTCCCGCGGGCGAGGTCACGCCTTGACCGCCCCGGCCGTCAGCCCGGCGGCGAGCCGGCGCTGGATGATGAGGAAGAAGATCATCACCGGTAGGGTGAAGATCAGAGAGGCCGCGAACAGCTCACCCCACGGCGTCACCCGGCTGGGGTTGATCAGCCCGAACAGCCACACGCTCGCCGTCTCCCCCGTCTGGCCGAAGACGGTCCCAGAGTTGCCCAGGATGGTGTAGGCGTACACGTAGTCGTTCCAGGCCAGGATGAAGGCGAAGATCGAGGTCGCCACCAGCCCGGGCGCAATGAGGGGGAAGATCACCTTCCAGAAGGCGCTCAGGCGGGAGCAGCCGTCGGTGAGCGCCGCCTCCTCGATGTCCACCGGGACCGAGGCGACGAAGCCGCGCAGGGTCCAGATGGTGAAGGGGAGGACCGGCGCCACGTAGGCGATGATCAGCGCGGGTACGGTGAAGATCAGACCAACCTTGTTGAGCTCGATGAAGATGGGGATGAGCAGGGAGGCGAAGGGGACCATCTGGGCCACGAGCAGGGCGACCAGCATGGTGCCGCGGCCGCGGAAGTTGAAGCGGGCGACGGCCAGGGACGCGAAGAGCGAGACGGCCATCGAGAAGGCGACCACCACCAGGGCCACAACCACGCTCACGAACAGCGAGGTCAGGAAGCTCGGCTGAGGGACGGTCGGCCCCGCCCCGTTCACCGTGAACGCCTCCTGGAAGTTGGCCAGCGTCCAGTGGGCGGGCCAGAGCTGGGGCGGGTAGTGGAGCAGATCGTTATTGGGCTTGAAGGCGTCGATCAGCATGTAGTAGATGGGAAAGAGCCAGATCGCCGCGATCACCAGCAGCGCCACGGTCGCGGGCGTGCTGCCGTGCCGGCGTCGCCTCACCGAGGTGACCCTCGCCGCGGCGGCGATGCCCTCGGCGCCCATGGGTCCGACCGTGGTCATGTCCTGGTCCCCCGCACCATCATGCGCACCGCGGCGCCGGTCACGATGCAGAGCAGCAGGACGCCGAGCATGGTGACGGCTGCCCCGGCGCCGTAGTTGTTGCCAACGAAGCCGACGTCATACGCCCACACGCCGAAGGTGGTCGTCTCGGTGCTGATGCCCCCCACGTTCTGCAGCACCGCGACCTGGTTGTACACGTTGAAGTCCCAGATGATGGAGAGGACGCCGAGGAGGAGCAGGATCGGCGCCAGCAGCGGCACGGTGATGGTGCGCAGCTGGGACAGCCAGCCGGCGCCGTCCACCCGCGCCGCCTCGTACAGCTCCTCGGGGATCTGGAGCAGACCGGCGAAGAGAGTGATGGCCACGAACGGCACCGCGCCCCACACGACCACCGTGCCGGCGAGCGCCAGCACCGAGACTGGGTGGCTGTACCACTGATCGTTCGACAGGCTCGCGTAGCTGCCCAGGTGGAGGGCGGAGAGCAGCCAGTTGGCGACTCCGTACACCGGATCGAAGATCCAGATGAAGATCTGAGCCGCCGTGATCTGGGGCACCGCCCAGACCGCCACCAGCACCACGGTGAGCACGACCCGCGCCCAGGTGTGGGCGCGCCGCATCAGCATGGCCATGCCGAGGCCGATGATGAGGGTCATCCCCACCGTCCCGATCAGGAAGAAGAGGGTGCGCACCAGAACCGGGACGAACTGACCGGTGAAGAGGGCCTGGTAGTTCTTGAAGCCGACCCAGATGGTGGGCCCGCCGGTCACCAGCTGATACCCGCCGAACTCCTGGAAGGAGATGACCAGGCAGAAGACCAGCGGGAAGCCGACGATCGCGGCCAGCACCAGGAGCGACGGGCTGGACAGAGCGTACGGAACCCAACGGCCCACCAGCCGGCGTCGGGCTGGGGGGGTGGCGGGTGCCACTCCCCCGGGTCCGGCCGGTGCCGGGGGCTCATCCCCCGACACCGTCCTCCTGATACCGAGGCGCCGCCGGGGTGTGGCTGGGACCTCCCCGACGGCGCTCATCTCGGTTGTCAGTCTAGGCTCGGGCTCAGGAGCCGTTCAGGACGCTGTCGATCTGGCTGTCGTACGTGCTCGCAGCGGCACTGGCCGTCTGCTGCCCGGAGAAGACCGCTCCCAGGAGGTCCTCGTAGTAGCTGTCGTTCTCGACGGTCGCCTCCTGAGGGCTGTTGGGGGTGAACCAGCTCGTCTTGGCCGCCTGCGCGGCGGTGTTCAGGGGCGGGTTCTCCGCCTGCAGGTTGAGCAAGGTGGTGCTGTTGGGGATGACCCCACCCACGGTCGCCATCTCAGACTGGTACTGGGTGCCCTCGACCATCTGGATGTACTCCTCGGCGAGCGTCTTGTTGGCGCTCTTCTCGGCGACGCCGAGGTTGGAGCCGCCCAGGAAGGTCGGCATCGGGGCGCTGCTGGTGTATCCGGGGAGGGCGAAGGAGCCCACATCGGTGGCGGTGAACGAGGTGCCGGTGCCGTAGACGCTCGCGTAGTCCCAGCCGGGCTCGACGATGATCGCCGCCTTGCTGCTGTCGAAGACGGTGTTGGTGGTCGTCGTGGTGTCGTTCTGGGTGGCCGGAGCGAGGTCGTAGCCGGTCTGGAAGAGGTTCGTGTAGATCCAGTTCAGCGCCGTCTGGTCAGCCGACGAGGAGAACTGGGCGCTCCACGTCCCGCCGCTCGCGGTGGCGATGGCGCTCGTGCCGTTGCCGGGCTCACCGAAGAGGAAGGAGTCCATCGCGTACCAGTACTCGCCCGGGATGTAGATGCAGGAGGTGCCGCTCGGCTCGCTGGCCTTGATCGCCGCGCAGTCGCTGAGCAGCTCCGTGGTGGTGGTGGGAGTCGAGGTGATCCCCGCCTTGGCGAACATGTTGGTGTTGTAGATGGCGATGCGGTCGCCGGCGTAGTACGGCACCCCGTACAGCTTGCCGTTGTAGGTGCCGGCCTCCTGCAGGCTCTGCAGCCAGGTGCTCTGGTTGGGCCAGCTGACGCTGCTGAGGTCGGCCAGGCCGCCGGTGGCGGCGAAGCTGGCCACGTAGGTGTTGCCCATCTCCAGGACGTCGGGTGCCTGGGTGGTGGCGAGGGCGGTGTCGGTCTTGGTGACGATGCCCGTCCACTGCTGCAGGCTGACATTGACGGTGACGTTGGGATGGGCCTGTTCGAACTGCTGGTTCCAGGCGGTCACCAGCGAGGCCGGCGCGCTGCCCGACATCAGCCAGACGTTGAGGGTGACGTGCGGGGGGGCGGTCGGGGTGCCGCTGGTCCCGGCCGAGGTGCTACCGCAGGCCGCCAGCCCGCCGGCTAGCAGCGCGACCGCCGCGGTGCTGATCTGACGACGCTTCACCATACTGCCTCCATGTCCCCCCGCGAGGGGCTCAAACCTCCGCCTCCACCAGGACGACGGCGCTACTGGTCTATACCAGCTTTGCAGCCTGGCACACTGCGCGTGGTCTTGTCAAGCACCCGTTGGTATGAGATCCGGGGTGGGAAGGGGGGGCCAGGGCGAATTCGGCCGCTCTCCGGTCGAGGGTGTGGTCCGCCCTTCGGCTTGCCATCACGACGGGTCGCGGTCCAGAATTGGTCTAGACCAGTTGCAGTAGCTTCCAACGCAGCAAAGGGGACACCATGCGCCTGGGGGTGGCGGCTTCCCTGGTGGGCGATGCCCGGGTGCCCGGGGACGTATCGGTTGACGACGGTCGGGTGTCGGGCCTGGGGCTCGCCCCGGCCGGGGCGGCCGGCCTGGCGGTCCCCGGCTTCGTGGACGTGCAGGTGAACGGCGTGGCCGGGGTCGACTTCCTCTCGGCCGACGCGGGCGGTTATGGGCGCGCCTCGCGGGCGCTGGCACGCACGGGGGTCACCGCCTTCCAACCGACCTTCATCAGCTCGCCGATCGAGTCGGTCGGCGAGGCGCTGGCCACGCTGGCGAGGCTGGAGCCGATGCCCGGGGCCCGGGTGCTGCCGGCTCATCTCGAGGGTCCCTTCCTCTCCCCCCTCCACCACGGGGCCCACGATCCGCGTCACCTGCTCGCGGCCAGCCGCGAGGTCGCCGACTCCCTCTGCGCACTCGGTCCGGTCGGCTACGTCACCGTGGCGCCGGAGATCGAGGGTGGTCTGGCCCTGGTACGCCATCTCGTCGCCCGCGGCGTGGTGGTCTCGCTCGGACACACCGACGCGGACGCGGAGGCGGCGGCCGCCGCCTTCCATGGGGGCGCCCGGGCCGTCACCCACGTCTTCAACGCGATGCGACGGTGGGCGCCCCGCGACCCGGGCGTCTCGGGGGTCGCCCTCTCTCGCCCTGACGTCTTCGTCACCGCCATCGTCGACGGCGTCCACCTCGCGCGCGAGACCGTCCGGCTCCTGCTCGCCGCGGCCGGCAGTCGCCTGGTCCTGATCACCGATGCCATCGAGGCCGCCGGGCTCGGCGACGGCACGTATCACCTCGCCGACCGCGAGGTTCACGTGCGGGGAGACGAGGCGCGGCTCGCGGACGGGACGCTCGCCGGCAGCGTCCTGGCCATGGACCGGGCGATCCGGAACCTGATTTCGGCGGGAGCCGGCCTCGAGCTGGCGGTGGGATCGGCCACCCGAGCGCCGGCCCGGCTGCTCGGGCGCCCGGACCTGGGGGAGCTGCGGGTCGGCGGCGACGCTGACATCGTGGTCCTCGACGGCTCCCTGGAGGTCGCGCGCACCCTGGTCGCGGGCAGGGAGGTGTACGCGGCGTGAGAACAGAGCCGGCGCGCATGAACGACGTGATCCCGGCTCCGATGATGGTCCGACCCGACCCGGACGCGGACTTCACCCTCACCGAGTCGACGGTGCTCTCGGTCGGCGGCGGGGCGGCGGCGACGCCGACCGCGACCTGGCTGGCCGAGCTGCTTCGCCGTGGGACCGGGTTCGCGCTGCCCCTGGTGGCGGGTGAGGGCCAATCCGAGAGCGTCATCGCGCTGGAGCTCCACACCGGCGAGCCCGACCTGGGCGACGAGGGGTACACGCTGGCGGTGCATCCCGGCTCCGTGGTGATCCGAGCCGGCGGCGCGGCCGGCCTCTTCCACGGGGCCGAGACCCTTCGCCAGCTCCTCCCCGGCCGCATCGAGAGTGCCGGCAGCCGCGGCCCCTGGGTGGTCGCCGGAGGGGAGATCGCGGATCGTCCCCGCTACCCGTGGCGCGGGGCGATGCTGGACGTCGCGCGCCACTTCTTCAGCGTCGCCGACGTGGAGCGCTACATCGACGAGATCGCCCTCTACAAGATCAACGTCCTGCACCTCCACCTCTCCGATGACCAGGGCTGGCGGATCGCCATCGGCCGGTGGCCGCGGCTCACCGCGGTGGGTGGGAGCAGCGAGGTCGGGGGTGGACCCGGGGGCCACTACACGCAGGAGGAGTACGGGCGGATCGTCGTTCACGCTGCCAGCCGGCACGTCACGGTGGTGCCCGAGATCGACATGCCCGGACACGTCCACGCCGCCCTCGCCTCCTACCCGGAGCTCAACCGGGACGGGGCCGCCCCGCCGCTGTACACGGGCATCGATGTCGGCTTCAGCTCGCTCTGCGCCGACCGGCCGATCACCTACCGGTTCGTGGAGGACGTGATCAGCGAGCTCGCCGCCATCACCCTCGGGGCGTACATCCACATCGGCGGGGACGAGGCCCGCAGCACCCCGCCCGCGGACTACAGCGCGTTCATCGAGAGGGCTGGCCGGATCGTGGCTGAGCACGGCAAGCTCCCGGTGGTCTGTGCGGAGGCCACGGCGGCCCCACTGCCCCCCGGTTCCGTGGCGGAGTACTGGGACACCGCCGCCGCGCGTGACGGCCTCGACCACGCGGCCCGGTCCGGCGTCCGGGTCGTGCTCGCCCCCGCGAACCGCTGCTACCTCGACCAGAAGTACGACTCGGCCTCCCCACTCGGGCTCAGCTGGGCGGGTCCGATCAGCGTGGAGAGCGCCTACGACTGGGACCCCGCCGCCTACGGGGTTCCCGACGACCGGGTGGAGGGGGTCGAGGCTCCTCTCTTCAGCGAGACGCTGTCCACCATGGGCGACATCGAGCAGATGGCGTTCCCCCGTCTGCCCGGCATCGCCGAGATCGGCTGGTCACCGTGGGCGGCCCATGACTGGCCGGGCTATCGGAGACGGCTGGCCGCCCAGGCCCCACGCTGGGAGGCCATGGAGCTCAACTTCCACCGCTCTCCCGAGGTGCCCTGGCCAGAGGCTTGACGGGAAGCCAAGGGATCTAATGGGTCAGCGTGACCTTGCTGAGACCGGTGGGGTTGTCGGGGTCGAGGCCACGGCGCCGCGCCAGCGCCGCCGCCACCTGTTGACCTCTGACCACCGCCAGCACGGGGAGAAGCCCCGAGGGCACCCCGGCCGGGAGCGGGCAGTCGGCGCCGCGGTCCGAGCCGATCAGCTGCACCGCGGCCCCGCGGCGCATCAGGGCCTCGATCAGCTCGGGGACGTCCTGGTCCGCGACGCCCGGCGAGCGAAAGCTGAGGACCGGGAACCCGGGGCCGACGGCGGCGATGGGGCCGTGCCGGAGATCGGCCGGCGAGATGCCCTCAGCGAGGATCCCCGACGTCTCCCGGATCTTGAGAGCGGTCTCCAGCGCCGCCACCAGCAGCAGCCCTCGGCCGGTGACCAGCACCCGGTCACTCTCCCCGATCGCGGCGGCGAGCCGGTCCGACGGCACCGGGTCGGCCAGCAGGCGCGCGACCTGACCCGGGACGGCGGCGATGTCGGCGTCGCTCCAGGCGACGTCACCCACCGCGGCGGCGACCAGACCGAGGGCCACCAGGGTGGCGGTGAAGGTCTTGGTCGCCGGCACGGCGACCTCCGGGCCGGCGTCGAGGTGGACGGTCACCTCGGCCTCCTCCTCGAGCGGCGAGCCGGCGCTGTTCACGATCGCCACGGTGCGAGCCCCCTGCTCCCGGAGGCGGCGAAGCACCGTGCGGATCTCCGGGGTGCTGCCCGACTGGCTGATCGCGACCGCCAGGTAGCCGTCCATCTCCACCGGAGACCGGTACAGGGTGTGGATGCTGGGGGCGCTCAGGCCGGCCGGCCGGCGCGACGCCATCTCCAGGATGTAGCGACCGTACAGGGCGGCGTTGTCGGACGAGCCCCGGGCCACCAGGGTGATGCCGCAGAGGCGGGGGGGAAGCACGGCCCGCACCTCCGCGGCGACCGCGGCGCGGCGCTGGACCAGGCGCTCGAGCACCGCCGGCTGCTCGGCCATCTCCGCCGCCATCGCCTGTCCGTTCATCGCCGGCGACCCCGGTGCCGGGTCGATGCCCGCCCGCATCCTCGGATGGTCATGCGGCGATTGTACAACTGGTATAGACCAGTCGTCGTTCCAGACTGCGCGGGACCCTGAACGCCCCCCGGACGCGCGGGGGATTGAGGGGCGCCCGGGAGGACGGGAGCAGGCGGCGGGTAGGGCGCGAGACGAGGCGTCGACAGGCCATCGCTGCTATCCTGGCCCGGCTCGCCGGCCGCTGCGACCGGTCGGGGCGGGGACCCCACCCCTGCGCCACGCCTCATTCGCCCGCCCTTGGACACCATTCGGATCGCAACCGTCACCAGGAACCTGCCCCCCTCACGTCACCGCATGTGGCCGCGGCGGCTCGCGGCCCCCGTGCTGGCGGGGATCGCTGCCACCCTCGCTCTCTGCGGCGCGCTCTCGAGCTCGGTCGGCGCCGCCGCCTGGGCCCCGGCGGGGAGCCTGGCGGGGCTGGGCAGTGGCGAGATCTGGCAGGTGGCCTTCGACCCGGGCAACCCCCAGCTCGCCGCGGCCGCGACCGACAACGGGGTCTATCTGAGCCTGGACGGCGGCAACACCTGGTCGGCCGCCGGGCTCCACGGGACCCGGGTCTGGGCGGTCGCGTTCCAGACCTCGTCCGGCACCGGGGAGACCATCTACGCAGGTCTCGCCGGTGAGGGCATCCGGACCTCCGCCGACCAGGGCACCACCTGGGCGGACGACTCGTCGGGGCTGCCCAACCTGGACGTCAGGGACATCGCGGTGACCCCGGGCGGGCTGGCGGCCGGCACCGACGACGGGGTCGCCCTCTCCGCCAATGGCACGACCTGGTACGCGGGGGGGCTCACCGGCGACGGCGTCAGCGCCGTGGACGGAGTCTCCGGCTCGGCCGGACCGGTCTTCTACGCCGGGGTCGACTACCCGAACACCGGGGGCGCCTTCCTCTACCGGCGCAATCCGACCGATGGGGAGTGGCAGCCGATCACCCAGGGGCTCTCCTCCGGCGACCTGGTGAGCTCGATCAGCATCGGCCCCACCTCCCAGGCCGTCCCCGACAACCCGGTCCTGGTCACCACCGCCAAGGGGACGTACCGCTCCGGGGATGGGGGCACGACGTGGACAGCCTCCACAGGCCTCCCGCAGGGGATGTACCTGACGGACGCGACCTTCAGTCCCCTGGACCCCAACCTCGTCTACGCCGGTGCCGATGCCGGTGGGAGCAGTGGGGGCGGGCTCTTCCGATCCACCGACGGTGGACAGAGCTTCAGCGCCGCCAACCAGGGCCTGCCGACGGACCACGCCGCGGGAGAGCCGGCGCGGCAGGAGGTGGAGAGCGTCGCGGTAGCGGCCGGGCAGCCCTACGCCACCGTGATCGCGGCGCTCGATCCCGACCAGGGCGGCGCGGCCATCTACCGCGAGGTCGACACGACCGCCCCCTCGCCCCCGGCGCTGACCACCGCCTCGGGCGCCCTCACCACCCTGCCGGCATCGGGGGGGACCCTGCCGCCCGCAACCGGCCAGGGGACGGCCGCCAAGCCCACGTCCACCCCGAGTGCGCCCGCCTCCCTGGTGTCCCAGGTGGCGGGGGCGGTGTTCCACTTCCCGACACCGCTCGTCTTCGAGCTGGCATTCGTCCTGCTGGCGGTGGGCCTCTTCGTCAGGTGGCGCCGCCACTACTACGTGGACGGCCCTCCCTAAGCAGACTGCGGGCCGGATCCGAGATGCCACCAGACCTCCCCGACGACCATCCGCCCCTCCGCGCCGCGGACCTCGGCGATGACCCGTTCGCGGCGCTCCACTCGTGGCTCGCGGTGGCGCGCGAGGCAGGCGACGAGGCGGCCAACGCGATGGCCCTGGCAACTGTGTCGGCGGCGGGAGCGCCCTCTGTCCGCATCGTCCTGCTGCGCGCCGCGGATCACGAGGGGCTCGTCTTCCACACCCACCGGCTGAGCCGCAAGGGCGTGGAGATGGAGGCGCGGCCGGAGGTTGCGCTGGCTTTGCACTGGACCCGGCCGTTCCACCGCCAAGTGCGGGTCGAGGGACGGGTGGAACGGCTCGACGATGAGCTCTCGGACGTCCACTTCCGGGACCGCCCGGTGGGCGGCCGGCTGTCCGCCTGGGCCTCCCCGCAGAGCCAGGTGGTGTCCGGGCGGGACGATCTGGAGCGCCGCTGGTCGGAGGCCAGGCGCCGGTTCCCCGACGATGACGCCATCCCCCGGCCCCCGGAATGGGGCGGCTATCGGGTCCTGCCGGAGACCTTCGAGTTCTGGCAGGGGCGGGAGGACCGGGTCCATGACCGCATCCGCTTCCGCCGCGCCGGGACCGCGTGGGTGAGGGAGCGGCTGGCCCCGTAGCGTCCGGATGCCGGGCAGCTGGCGCTTCCAGGGGCGTCCCGTTCCCTGGGCCTCGGAAGGCCGGGTTCGCCGGAGGTGGGGCCCGACCGATTGTCCGCGTGGTGTCCGGTCGGGCCCCATAGCTTCGGCCCATGTCATCGGGGGGCGCCCAGTCCACCTTCCTGCTCACCGGTGCGGGCGACGTCCTCGGCGACATCGGCGGCTTCATCACCGGCCCGCCGGGCGATCCGGGGCGCATCCGCCAGATCGCCGAGACGGTCGACGCGCTCACCGCGGAGTACCGCAGGGCGAGCCTCACCCTCGATGACGCGGTCATCACCCTCACCCAGTCGTGGACCGGGACGGCCGCCACCTCATTCCGCGACGCGTGGACGGCCAGCACCCGGGGCTCACCCTCCACGGTCCTCAGCACGCTCGGCGACGAGCTGGCCGCCTTCTCCCGAGAGCTGCGGGACTACGCCGACCAGCTCGAGCACGCCCAAAACGAGCACTGGATCCAGCTCGGCCTGATGGCCGCCCTCACCGTCCTCAACGCCGCCCAGGGAGGCGCCGACCCGGCCACCGACGCCGCCGAGGTGGCGGCGGGAGCCGGGCTCGAGGTTGCAGCCGGCGTCTCCCTCACTGGCCTGGGCGAGCTGGCCCTGGGGGGTGCCCTCAGCGGCTTCGGCGCTGACGTGCTCAGCCAGTTCACCGCCGACCTCCTGGATCGGACGAGCCCCGGCTTCGACCAGACGGGGGACGACGTCGTGCCCGTCTTCGACGCCGGAGAGGCCGCGAGCAGCGCGCTCAATGGGGCGCTCTCGGAGGTCGGCGGTGGGTGGGGCGGCGGTGGCGACGTCGACACGGACTTGGAGCCGGGGGGACCAGAAGCCGATGCCAACCTCATCTCGCCAGCCGACGACGCCGGGTCCGCGGTCGACGATTCTGCGCGCCCGTTCTCACGACCCGAACTCCGTGTGAGCCAGTTCCTCTCCGGAGAAGGGCACACCGTGGTCTCGGTGGCGGAATCTGCGGTTCCCGGTCAACGTATGTACGATGCACTTGTCGACGGGCAGCCTACGGAGTTCAAGGTTCTGGAAGGCCCGCGCAACGGACCAGCGAGCAACACCACGGTGCTTCGCGCCCTGCAGCGCGCCAACGGCCAATTCACAGATCTAGACAGCGGCCAGAGCGCAACGGTCTTCGTCGACGGTCCCCCACCATACGGCCTCCCTGCGCGGGTCCGGGCTAACTCCTGCAGAGGCCCAACGAGGTCTCCAGCGCTGGCTTGGAACCGGGTGGAATCGTATAAGTAGCATCCGCATCATAGGCGAGGGGTGGCAGCTGACATGGCCATAGAGGACTCTCATGTCGAGTGGCAGCTCTTTGTGGAGGGCGATTACACCCTGGACGAGCTGCTAGTGACGCTCAAGCGGGCCGCTTATGGCGACCTGAATCTCAGACCTTCGGATCCGGACTGGGGTGGCCGCGGCTTTAGATTCTGGAATGACGCGATGGTCGGCGATGTCGCGGATAGCCATCCGTACGAAACGGACCGCTCTCTCGACTTCGGCACCTTCCCAGTAATTATCGACTTCGAGAGTGGTTACTCCCCCGGGAAAGGCGCCCAAACCATGCGATTCGCGGACAACCTCTTCGAGCTTCTTCGGAAGCGCGGTGCGCGGAGGCTGCTCCTAGTCAGCGATCTTCAGGTCGAGCTCCGCCGCTTCGATATCGGGCGCACGCCATGAGCCAGTCTCACCCTGGTCTGACCCCCAACCCCTCAGAGGTGGGTCAGCGCGGTACGACAGATCAGGCCCTAAGCCGATCGGAGCCTTCCCGGTCTCTAGCAAACCGGGCTTGGTTGCCTGTATGCTGCGCCGCCGCAACATGGGTGTCTTTGGGAAGGAGGAACCATGGGTTCCCGACTCGCACGCCCACCTGAGCCCCACGCGGGGCGGAGTGGGGTCAGAGGTACCGGCCGGGTCGCTGGGTTGGCAATCTCGGCATGGCTGCTCATCGCCTGTGGGGCCGTCTCCCCCGCCGTCACCCCGGGGCGTCCGCAGGACCATGCCTCATCGGCTCGGGCGACGTCGACGCCGATTAGCACGCTCGCGGCGTACTGCGACGCGGAAGACACGACGATCCCGGGTGCGGCCGCGGCGTTGTCTGGTGAGCAGGCATTGCCCAACGGCCTGAGCACCGTCCAGCAGGCCTGGTTGGAGATGGACGCGACCATGGTCCCGGCCTGTTCGGAGATCACCTCCGAACCTCCGACCGTTGCGACGAGGAACCTCACCAATGGTCTTGTCAGCGACACCGACTTTAGTGCGTGGGTGACTGCCGACGAGGAAACCCTGACCCTCATCGAGTGGGCTCAACAGCACGATCAGCCCTATCTCATTCAAGCTCTTCACTGGGGCCCGAGCGTCAGCAGCTTCGTCGCCAGTGGGGGCAAGGTTGTCGACGATCGCACCTGCGAGTACTCCGAGAAGGCCGATGCCGTAAGTGTGACGGCCACAGAGATGTCTGACCTAACCTCTGGTGGCTCCTCCAGTTCCGGTGTTGCATACGCGCAAGCGACAGTTGGCCCTTGTAGCACCAAATGGATCGCCGCGAACGGCACTGTGACAAATCATGACCTTGCGGCAGGTCGAGAGGGCGTTGAGCTCGATGTGACCACGCTGAGGAGTAACCCGGCTGTTGGTTTATATGTGGCATTCGTGGCCAGCCTTGACGAAGGATTCGATCCGACCGTAGATGCAATTCTCCGCGAGATTGGGATCTAGCCTGCTGTGATGAGGCGCGCCTTTCTCAGGGCGGTCATCCCGCTACTCATCGTGGCCTCGGCGCGAATTAGTGTCGTCTCTGCGCAGGATGGAGGCGGAGCGAGCTCCTCGGAATGTCAGACCGCAGCCGGCCTCACCATCCTTCAGCCCAGCTCCGGCAGCCTCACGGCGGCTGGCGACCTCACCCTCTACTGCCCGGGCACGGGCACCGACGGCCGCAACGGCGAGACTGGCCAGGGCACGCCGGCCACGGTCCAGTCCGGCGCCTGCACCGTCGACACCGGGTGGGAGGAGGCCCAGCTCATCGGTCGATCGACCGAGATCACGCCCGCCGGGGGGGCGGGCCGGCTGGAAGCATTCCCGATCGCCTCCTGGAGCGGCACCACCGGCGGGGAGTTCGCCACCGACACCAACACCTTCTACTCCGGCAGCGATTCGACGACCGTTGCCGGTGGCAACTGGAACGCAGCCCTCTCGCCCTACCCTCCGGCGCCCCCCTCATACCTGATCGGCAAGGGCCTCGCCAACGGGCTGTACGTCTTCTCCGGGATCGATGACGACGTCGTGGACGTCAAGGTCACCTCCGACCCGGCCACGCCCGGGACCTGGGAGAACGGCCTCTGCCACGACCCGGGGGTGCTCACGGTGAGCGCGACCACCGTCCCGGCCCAGAACCCCGGCCCCGGCGCCCCGCCCGCCGCGCCGTTCTCCGTGCCCGCGACCGAGGCACAGGCCCTCGCCCAGCTCAGCGTCAATGCCGGCAAGGTCGAGACCGACGCTCCGGACAACTACGTCGTCTTCGCCCCCACCTGCTTCTGGGTCGCTCCGCAGCCCGAGGGCGCCGACGTGGCCCCGACCATCGACGACCTGATGGGCGCCCCCGACGCCCAGGGTGTCTCCATCGTCTACTCCTTCTACCTCTCGGTGGCGCCGTCGGATTCGGTGCATTGGAGCTTCGGCGACGGGACCAGCGAGGACGTGCCGGCGCTCAGCTCGGGAAGCTGCGTGACCCACTACTACACGCAGATCAGTGGCGAGGGCAGCATCCCGGCCGCCGGGGCCACGGTCACCGCCGAACAGGACGTGAGCGTCACGGCCTTCGTGGGCTGGGTCGGGGGCAACGGGTCGGCCAGCTACGAATGCGTGCTGCCCGGGGGCGGCCTGGGCGGCACCGTCCTCACGACCCAGGCGCAGGCGGAGAGCGGCTGCAGTCAGACCCTCGCCGACGCCCTGGTCGACACCCCCCTCCCGCCCAAGCCCGTCTATCAGATCCGGGCCATCCCGGTCGCCTGACCGGCCCGACCGCTACTGCCCGCCTCCCGCCAGCGGCAGCCAGAAGGTCACCGTGGTCCCCGCCCCCTCGGCGCTGGCGATGGCGACGTCGCCGCCCTGGGCCCGGGCCAGACCCAGCACGATGGCGAGCCCGAGCCCGCTCCCCCCCTCCTCGCGGGTCCGCGTCTTCTCCCCGCGGTACTCCGTACCGGGGCTCCTCCGCTCGGAGCTCGAGCCATCAGCTCGGCTCCTCGCTACGTCCCCCCGGTAGAAGCGCTCGAAGACGTGGGGAAGGTCGCTCGCCGGGATCCCCGGCCCGTCGTCGTGCGCGTCGACCCGTGCCCGCCTGCCGTCGACCCTCACCGACCAAACCTGGCGAGCCCCGGGGGCGTACTTGCAGGCGTTGGTGAGCAGGTTGCGGACCATGGTCGCGACCGCGCCGCGGTCGCTGTGGACCATCACCGGCGTCCTGGGCAGGTCGCGATCGACGCGGGGCGGCATCCCGGGCACGCCCTCGTCCAGAAGCCGCCCCACCGCCGCCGCCAGGTCAAACTCCTCCGGCTGCTGCTGCGGGCGTGAGTCCAGCCGGGCGAGGGTGAGCAGATCGAGGACGAGCACGCGCAGCCGGTCCGCCTCCCTCGACATCATGCCCAGCGCGGCGTCCAGCGCCTCGGGGCTCTGCGCGGCACCACGGCGGAGCACGTCGATGTAGCCGGAGAGGGCGGTGACCGGCGTCCGCAGCTCATGCGAAGCGTCGGCGATGAATCGCCGGACCCGGTTCTCCGAGTCCTGCTGCACCGCGAACGCGACCTCGATCCGATCCGCCATGTGGTCGAAGGCGCCGGCCAGCTGGCCCACCTCGTCGTCGCGCGGGTAGAGCTGGCTGCGCGCGCGCAGATCACCGCTCGCCAGCTGACCGGCGGTGACGGTGAGCCGCCGCAGCGGGCGGAGCGCCCGGTTGGTGAGGAGGAGTCCGACCAGCAGGACGAGGAGCAGGAGCACTCCCCCTCCCAAGGCCAGCCCGGTGACGTCGCCGGAGAGGATGCTGTCGATCGGAGCCATCGGCTCCGAGACCTCGACCACCGCGGTGGTGCGCACCAGCGAGGGATCGTCCACCCCCACCGGGAAGCCCGCCACCAGGTCGGAGGCGACGATCTGGTGACTTGGGGTGCCGTCGGCGAGGATGGTGTCGAAGGTCAGCGGGCCGAGCTCCGGCGGGGTGGCCCCAGCGGGGACCACCACCCGGAGGACACCGCGCGCACCGAAGAGGGCCACGGTCACGGACTGCCCCGATGCCGAGCGGATCAGAGTGCCGAGGGTGCGCACCCTGTCGGCGGTGGTGGCCGACGAGAGGTCACCGCTCGCGTAGAGCCTCTGGGCTGCCAGGAGGTCACCGCTCAGCGCCTGGACGCGGGCGTCGATGAGGCTGCCCTGGAGGCTGAGGTACTGAAAGGCCCCGAGCCCCGCCAGCAGGACCGCGATGAGGACCAGGTAGGTGAGGGTGAGCCGCCAGCGGAGACTGCGGAGCGCCCGGCCGAAGCCGCTCACGGGGTCACCTCACGCCGGCGCCACCCCGCTCACCGCATGCAGCCGGTAGCCGACTCCCCGGACCGTCTGGATGCGCTGGTGGTCGGTGTCGCCCAGCTTCTGCCGGAGGTACCGGATGTAGACCTCGACGTTGTTCTCGTCGCCGAAGAAGTTGTAGCCCCAGACCTCGTCGAGGATGCGCTGGCGGAGCAGCACCTCGTCGGCGTGGACCGCGAGGAAGTGGAGGAGGTCGTACTCGCGCACTGACAGCTCGAGCTGGCGGTCGCCGACCCTGACCTCCCGGGTGGAGGTGTCGATGCTCAGGTTGCCGACCACCACCACGCGATTCAGGTCGGGGGTCCGCCGGCGCAGCACCGCCCTGACCCGGGCCAGCAGCTCGCCGAACTCGAACGGCTTCACCAGGTAGTCGTCGGCGCCCAGCTCCAGGCCGCGGATACGGTCGGTTGTCTCGTCCCGGGCGCTCAGGATGATGATCCCCCGGCTCGGCTCCCCGGCGATGGCCCGGCAGAGCTCGAAGCCGTCCAGCCGCGGCATCATGATGTCGAGGATCACCAGGTCGGGCTTGAACTCGTCGACGGCCTTGAGCCCCTGGCGGCCGTCGGCGGCGGTGGCCACCTCGTAACCCTCGTGGTGCAGCCCCAGCTTGATGAAGTCGGTGATCGACGGCTCGTCGTCGACCACCAGGATGCGGCCCCGTCCGGTCATGTCGGCTTCGAGTATATGGGCCAATTGATCCGCTCACGGACTCGCGTGCCGCTTCTCATGATCCTCTCAGCCCGAGGCCAGCCGGCGGCACGGCGGCTGCCCCCTCGGGCGCCGATGCGCGGACACGGCCATGAGGCGGGGGACACGGCCACGAGGCGGGGACACGGCCACGAGGCGGCGAGACGGCCACGAGGCGTGCCGGCAGCCGCCCCCCGATGCCGGAGCCCCGGCCTCCTCGGGCAGTCCGGTTGTGACGCTCCTCGGCAAGCGCGTTAAGAACGTGTGAAGCTCCCGGCCGCTAGACTGCCCGGGATGTCCTCGGAGAGTGGCGCCACGCAGCCGGTCACCATCCTCGCCCGCGTGAGCCACCGTCCCGCCTGGGCCCGCCGCTCCGGTCCGATGGTCGTGATCGGGCTCGCCTATGTCGTCGTCGTCGCCGGGATCATGATCTGGCGGGGGATCTCGGTCTCGCCCGACTACCTCCTGCTGATCTTCATCCCGGTCGCGCTCCTGAGCGGCAGGTTCTTCCGATTCATCGGCGACTGGGTGCCCTTCATCGCCATCTTCCTGGGCTGGGAGGCGATGCGCGGAATCGTCCACAACGATGGTATCAACCCTCAGGTGGCGAGCCTCGCCAACCTGGAGAAATGGCTCTTCTTCGGCCACGATCCCACCGAGGTCCTCCAGCACGCGGTGAGCGGCACGACCCTGCACGTGCTGGCCGTGGCGGCGACCGCGGTCTATTTCTGCCACTTCGCGGTTCCGCTGCTGGTGGGGCTGGTGCTCTGGCTCAAGGACCGAGCCCAGTACCTGCGCTTCGTGACCGCGCTGCTCGGGATGTGCATGGTGGGATTCATCTTCTTCATGCTGGTGCCGACCGCGCCGCCCTGGTACGCGGCCCAGCACCACGTGCTGAGCGGCGTCACCGACCTCATCGGCTCGCAGCACACGCTGCCGAGCGCGATCAGCCCCTACTACCAGCTCATCAACCCCAACCCGACCGCCGCCTTCCCATCGCTGCACGCCGCCTTCCCCACCCTGGCCTGGCTCGCCCTCCGGCGTCCCTACCCGCGCGGCTCGTGGATCCTCTTCGTCTGGTCGCTGCTGGTCTTCGTCAGCGTGGTCTTCCTGGGCGAGCACTACGTGGTGGACGTGATCGGCGGCGTGATCCTGGCCGCCGGCGCATGGTGGGTGATGATGCGGCTGGTCGTTCCCCGCGTCGCCGTCCTCCGCACCGCCCGACCCATCCTCGAGGTGACGCCGGCCGCGGTCGGGAGCGTGGGTGCCTGATCGCATCGAGCTGGGCCAGGGGCTGAGCGCTGCCGAGGCCCACAGTCACACCCTGGCGAGCGACGGCATGGTCACCGCCGTGGAGCTGGTGAGAGCCGCCGCCGCGATCGGGCTCTCGGTGATCTGCGTCACCGATCACGACACCCTCTCGCCCCTGGAGGAGGCCACCGAGGTCGGCGCCGAGCTGGGGGTCGATGTCGTGGCGGGCGAGGAGGTCACCTGCAGCTTCCCGCCGGGGATCCATGTGGTGGCCCTCTTCATCCGCCGGGCGATCCGGATGCACATGCCGGTCGAGGACACGATCGACGCGATCCACGATGCCGGCGGGCTGGCCGTGGTGGCCCACCCGTTCATGCCGACCTGGTTCGCCTCGATCACCGAGCGCCGCCTCCGCCGGCTCCTGGAGACCCATGCGCTCGACGGGATCGAGGTCCGCCACACCGCCCCGGTGGGACCCGGGACCTGGAAGCGGCTGGACGAGTTCTGTGCCGCCAACCGGGAGCGAGTGGGGGCGATGATGGCGGCCGGGGACAGCCACTTCGGCATCCACGACCTCGGCCGGCTGGTCACCGTCTACCCGGGGAGCGGAGCCGCCGACCTCCGCCGGGCCATCGAGGCCCGCACCACCTCGCCGCTCCGGGCCCTCGACCCGGACGGCCCGCCGATCTCCATGCGACTGGGGCAGCAGCGCCGCTCGCTGATCGAGTTGAACCTGAAGCGGTGGCGGGGGGTGGTCGGTGGCCGTCCCGGCTCCCCGAGCGCCGGCGCCGTGCGGCGGTAGAATCGGTCGGCGAGGGGCGGCCGGCGGCCGGGATCGCCGGCCCCGCACGGGCCCGCTTAGCTCAGTTGGTAGAGCAGGGAACTCTTAATCCCTTGGTCACAGGTTCGAGTCCTGTAGCGGGTACCACACCCAGACTGAACGCTGGAGCTCTGCCGATGAACCGACCTCTGCTGCTCTTCGACGGAGACTGCGGCTTCTGCACCGCCTGCGCCACCTGGGCTCAGCGGAGGCTCAGGGACGCGGATGTCCTGCCGGGGCAGCGGGTCGACGTTGCCGCGTACGGGCTGACGGCGCGGGACGTGTCAGCCGCCGCATGGTGGATCGACGGCGCGGGTCACGTGGATCGCGGTCATCGCGCGATCGGAAAGGCCCTGCAAGCCTGCGGCGGGTGGTGGCGGGTGGTCGGCTGGATGTGTCTGACCCGACCCTTCTCCTGGGTTGCCGGGGTCGGATACGCCCTGGTTGCCCGCTTCCGCCATCGGCTTCCCGGCAGCACACCGGCGTGCCGCATCAGCTCAGACGGCTGACCACGCCCGCGCGGTCTCCGGGAGCCGCGATGGCCGGCGGGCGTCCGGTCACCGGATCCGCACGGCTCGAGCGGCTCCCGGGGATGCGCTTCCGGGGTGCTGATCACCGGCTTCCTCACCCATATGTGCGTCTCCACCACGGCGCGCGAAGCGCTCATGCTCGACCTGCGGGTGGCCGTCGACCCCGAGGCGACGGCGTCGGAGCCCCTGGAGCGGCCCGGTCTGGGAGCGCTGAGCGGCGAGGAGGCTCGGCGGGCCGCCCTCCTGCACCTCGCCGACATGGGGGTCGAGCTGACCACGCTGCCCTCGGCTCCCGCGGGCGCCACGCCGGCGGTTCGTCCCTCATAAAGCCTCAGGCGGACGAGCCGGTCACCACGGCTTCCCGAGAGCCCGAGCCAGGAAGCGATCGAAGTCGTTCGCGGCGGCGCACGCCGCCAGGTAGCGATCGAGGAAGCCGGCGGCGCAGACCTCGGCGTCGGTGAAGTGCACATGCCACACGTAGCTCTTGCGCTTGAGGTCTTCGATGTGGCGATGAGACGGGTCGTAGCCCTGGGGTGCGCGCTTCAGGCTTTCCCCCATGGGCGCGAATGCGGGTTGGAACCCTGGTGCCGAGACGATGCTCTGCCAGGCGTCGGACCGCGCGACGATGGCATCGCGGATGCGGTTGAGCGTCGCCGTGTCGGCCATGTGGATGCCGCCGCCGCCGAAGGTGTCCTCGGGGCCGATCTGAAGGTAAAGGCCGGGGGCGGGACCTGCGGCCGCGCGATCGTGGCCGAAGGACATGCCCACGACCGTCTTGTACGGGCTCTTGTCGGCGGAGAAGCGGATGTCCCGATTGATCCGGAAGAGCGATCCGCCCACCGGCCGCGGGTCGGCCACCAGGTGCGGGCTCAGCTCGCGCAGGCGCGGCTCGACATCCTGGATGAATCGCAGAGCCGGCTGGCGGGCGACCTCCTCGTACCGCCGCTTGTTGGACTGGAACCACTCCCGGTTGTTGTTGTGGGCGAGCTCGACCAGGAAGTCGAAGAGCTCCGCAGAGAAGTGGGAGTGCTCGGTGCTCATGACCGGCCTCCGCCGGCGATGGCGCCCCTGCGCATCTCCACGCGGAAGGCCGGGTACCCCGGCGCGATCGCGGCCAGGTCGGCGTCGGGCGCCTCGGGTCCCACCCCCTGGAAGAAGGCGCCGATCTCCATCTTCCAGCGCCGCAGGTAGGCGCGCAGCACCGGGATCTTCTCGTCGCCCTCGAGCTCGACCAGCGCGACCGGCTCGCGACGGCGCCCGATGTGCAGCTCGACCTCACCGCCGGCGCGGACGTTGCGCACCCACTGGGTGACGCCCCGGGGCGACACCAGGTAGCGCGCCCCGTGATGGGTGAGCAAGTTCACCGGGGTGGTCCGCCACTGGCCGGTCTTGCGGCCGCGCACGGCGAGGATCCGTGACCCGAGGACGCTGATCCCGATGCGGGTGAGCCCCGCCACCAGGCGGTTGAAGACGTTGGTCGTGAACCAGCCGGGCCGAAGGTAGCGGGTGGCCATGTCACCCGCCATTCTCCCTGGGCCGGCCGCCGCGGCGCCCTCCAGAGCCTGCTACCCTCGCGCCCATGCCCGGCCGCTGGCTCACCTTCGACTGCTTCGGGACGCTGGTGGACTGGCGCCACGGCTTCACCATCACCGGGGAGCTGCTGTTCCCGGGTCGGGGCGACGAGATCCGCAACGCGTACCTGGGCCACGAGCTGGAGATCGAGCGGGGGACGCCCGCACCCCGGTACCGCGAGGTCCTGACCGAGGGGCTGCGCCGGGCGGCGGCCGACCTCGCGCTGCCCCTGCACGAGGATGACGCCGGCGCCCTGGCCGTCACCCTTCCGAACTGGCCGGTCTTCCCCGATGTCCGAGATGCGCTGACGGCGTGCCGCGACGACGGCTGGCGGCTGGCGCTGCTCACCAACTGTGACCGGGACCTGATCGCGCTCACCCGCCGGCGTCTCCCCGTCCCCTTCGACGCGGTGGTCACCGCCGAGGACGTGGGCGGGTACAAGCCCGACCCGGCCCACTTCCACCATTTCCGCGACGTCTTCGCCCCCGCGCGCTGGATCCATGTTGCCCAGAGCCACCACCACGACATCCGCCCCTGTGCCGCGCTGGGGATCCCGAGCATCTGGATCAATCGGCTGGGCGAGCCCCACGACCCCTCGCTCGCCGCCGTGATCCTCCCGGACCTCACCGGTCTCCCCGGCGCGGTGCGGCACCTGGCGGCCACGTCTCCGTAGCGGTCACCCCTCGACTCTCCGGCGTCCGGCGCGGGTCACCTGCCAGAACGAACGAGTGGCCGCCAGAGCGAACGGGTGACCCACCAAGAACGAAGAGGAGGCGCCTGAGCTCGCGTCCCTCCTCGCAGCCATCGCCCGCGGGTGCTACGCGGGCAGCCCCCACTCGGTGGGATCACCGAGCACGGTGACCGCAGCCACGGCCTGGAGGTCGTGGGCCTGGGCAGCGGGGAGGCCGCCGTCATCGCCCAGCCCGACCGGGCTCTCCCGGAAGATCGTGGCGTAGAAGACGCAGGCGGCGAGATACGTACCGCTCACCGTCGGGTGGCTGCCATCCGACTGCCACAGGGCCGGAGGCGAGGCCTGGCCGACCACGGCCTCCCACGCGACGCCGACCGGCGCCACCGGCACGCCCAGCTGGCCGGCGATGTCCAGGTAGCCGGTGTCGATCGCCGTCTGCATGGTGGGATAGTCGGCCAGCCCCTCGTCAGGCCAGCCGCCCTGATGGGCGAAGGTGAGGTAGAGCATCGGCTGCGCGCCGCGGGCGCGGATCTCCGCGACCAGCTTGGTCGCCGCCGGGTACATCACCTGGGTCCGGTCGACGGCCAGCGACGGGATCTCGCTCTGCTCCTGGAGGACGACCACGTTCCAGTGCTCGGAGGCGAGCGTCGTCGCCGTCTCGGGTGCGGCCAGGTGCTGCTGGAGGGTCCACCCACCCTCGTCGAGGGCCTGGGGCTGGACTCGATGGCCGCCGGCCCAGGCCAGATCGGCGAACGTGTCCGGGAGGTCGTTGACCGACGTGTAGCTGTTGCCGATGAAGAGGACACGGGTGCAGGTGGCGCCGGGGAAGCTGCAGCCCGGGTTGCCCCAGAGGCCAAGCTGGGGCAGGGGGAAGATGCCCATCGCGAAGCTCAGGATGATCGCGAGGACCAGCACCCAGAGGAGCCGGTGGCTGCGGGACGGGGCGGCCACCGCCACCGGGGTGGGCGCCGGCGGGCGCGGAGGATCGGCGAGAGGCGGCGCCGCCCCAGTGGCGTTGGAGGCCGTGAGCGGAGCGCCGCACCCCGGGCAGCTCCTGAGCGTCCCCGGGGACCACATCCAGCACCTGGTGCAGACGTTGTCGACCACGGCGGGCTGAGGATGGCACCGGGCTCGGCGGGCGCCCGTCGCCACCATGACTTGGTGACAGCTTCGAGTCCTGCATCAGGTGTCGGTCGGGCGACGCCGGCGGGGACCACGCAGCGCGTCTCAGGTGCCGGCCCAGCGAGGGACCCACCGGGTCGAGGCCACGATCGCCGCCATCAGGATCACCGCCACCACCAGGGCGGCGGTCACCTGGCCTCGGAGGATCAGCACGGCGCCGATCAGGGCTCCCGCCAGCATGGCGGCGACCGAGATCAGGCGACGGCCGGCTCTGGCCCCGCTGCCCCCTGCCGGGCGGGCGTCGGCGGCGATGCCAGTGATGGTCAGGGTGAGCACGGTGGTCGTCAGGTCGGGGACGGCCAGCCCACGTGCGGTGGCGTTCTGGATGCCGAGGGCGGCGGCCAGGATGGCCACCAGTCCGTCGCGGAGCGCGCCGTGCACCGACCCGGCCACCACCGCGGAGAGGAGCAGCGCCAACCCCATCAGGAGCAGCTGGATCCCGGTGGCCGCGGCGAGCTGTCGCTCGACCCGGGTGCCCAGGCGCGAGCGGAGGAGACCACCGCCGGCGGCGCCCACCACGAAGGCGCCCACCGCGACCACCGAGGTGACCACCGAGAACCCGCCTACGCCGGCCAGGGCGAAGCCGAGGAAGACGACATTGCCGGTCATGTTGGCCACGAAGACGTGGCCCAGCACCAGGTAGCTGAAGGCGTCGACCACGCCGGTGATGACGGTCATGCCGACCAGCAGGGGCGGCAGCAGGCCGTGCCTGGCGCCCCGGCGTGGGAACAGGGTCTGCCGGACGTCGTCGACCAGGGATCGCGCCAGCGTGCTCATGGACCTTCCTCCCGCCGCGTGGTGGCGTTCGCTCACCCGGATGGGGGCCGCTTCACCGCGTCAGCAGAGGATGGCAGGGAAGCCCGGATGGTGAGGATGGCACGGAAGCCGGGGATGGCAGGGAAGCCGGGAATCGCAAGTGAGCCGGGGGACGGCTCAGCCGGCCGCCTCGGCCCGCCGGAGCCGGAGGCTCAGCTGCTCCAGCATCCGGTAGCTGACCTCCGGATGGTCGATCAGGAGGGGCTTGAACTCCCAGGCCGGCAGCCAGTAGATGGTCACGTCGCTCCGGGCTCGCACGGTGGCGCTGCGGCGTCCCTTGTCGAGCAGCGCCATCTCGCCGAAGGCGTCCCCGGGGCCCAGCTCCCGGGTGCGGCCGTCGGGCAGCACCACGTCGAGCTGCCCCTCCCCGACGACCATGAACCCGGCGCCGGCGCCGCCCCCCGGGGTGACCTCCCACCCCGCCGGATGGCGCACCTCCTCGAACTTCTCGACGATCTGCTTGATCTCGCGTTCAGGCAATCCGGCGAAGAGCTGGGAGGTGCCCAGAGTTGCCATGCCGAGGATGGTATCAAGCAGCCGGTAAGCGGAACCCGTGAGAGGATGGCAGGGGTGCCCGCCGGCGCTGAGACCCCGCGGCGGGAGGAGGAGGCGACGATGGAAGACACCGAGGTCCTGCAGCACATCGAGCGGCTGGTCGGCGAGGAGGACGCGCTCTACGCCCGCGCGGCCGCGAACGCGGGGATGGACCAGGAGCAGCGGCGCCGGCTCCACGACGTGCAGGTGCACCTGGACCAGTGCTGGGACCTGCTGCGCCAGCGGCAGGCCCGGCGGGAGTACGGCCTCGACCCCGACGAGGCGTCGGTGCGCCCGCCGGAGACCGTCGAGGGCTACACCGGCTGATCACGCGGCCGCGGGATCCGGGGCGGCGGCTGCCACCCCCTGAGCCACGCGCCTCACTCGGTGGGACCGCCCAGCCAGCCCCGCTTGCGGAAGAGGTAGAGGAGCGCGGCCGCGGCGACCAGCTCGAGGCCGATGCCGAGCACCCAGAACGACCAGGTCTGGGTCAGCACGTGGCCGGTGAGGAGGGCGAAGTTCTGCCCGAAGAACCCGGTCAGGAAGCTGAGCGGCAGGAAGACGGTGGCGATGATGGTCAGCTGCTTCATCACCACGTTGAGGCGGTTGGAGACGGTCGAGAGGTGCGTGTCCATGGCGCCGGTGAGCAGGTCGCGGTACGAGTTGACCAGGTCGCTGATGCGAATCAGGTGGTCGTAGAGGTCGCGGAAGTAGCGCTCGTCCTCGGGGGTCATGCCCTCCACGATGCTCGCCCCGGAGAGCAGGCGGGCAAACATGTCGCGCTCGGGGGTCACCACCTTGCGCAGTGCCACCAGCGTCCTCTTCATGTCGAACAGCTCGCCGAGCTGGGCATCGGTCGGCTGTTTCAGGATGGCGTCCTCGAGGGCGTCGATCCGATCGTCGAGCTGGGCCAGGACCGGGAAGTAGCTGTCCACAAGCTCGTCGACCACCAGGTAGAGAACGGCGACCCCCGGCGACGAGCCGGCCGTGGCCCGGTGCCGTCCCAGGCGCTCGCGCACCGCCTCCAGGAGGTCGCCGGCGCCTCTGCTCACGGTGACGACGTGGCTCGCCGCATGGAAGATGTGGACCTCGGTGGTCGCGGCCTCCCTCGCATCCGCCCGGGTCCCGTGCACGACCAGGTAGGTGAAGCCGTCGTAGTCGTCGACCTTGGGCCTCTGCCCGAAGTGCTCGGCGTCCTCGACCGCCAGCGGGTGGAATCCGAAGTCGTCGCGGAGAACCGTGGCGCCGTCGGCGTCCAGCCCGTCGAGGTCCAGCCAGAAGAACGCCTTCTCGCGCAGCCGCCGCCGCACCAGGTCGACGGTGGCCTCGACGGTCTGGCCGTCCGCCTCGGTCAGCTTCCCCTGCATCCCCCGCATTCTCCACGCCCGGCCCCGCTCCCGCGCGAGGCCCGATGCCGCCGCCCCACGGCGGAGCGGCGGCACCCTCAGGGTCACCGGCGTTCGCTGACCCCGGGCTCTCGCTGGTCGCCGGTCAGTCGTGGCTGGGCAGCGCCTCCCCGGTCTCCAGGAAGGTCTTGAGGTTGCTGACCACCCAGCTCCAGCCGGAGGCCACCTCGTGGAAGGTCGCGTCCTCGGTCTCGAACTCGTGGATGACCGTGAGCTTGCTGACCTGGCCGTCCTCGGAGGCGATCTCCCAGGTGACCTGGCTCGGCGCGTCGCCGGCGAACTTCGGGTCGTAGCGGATGTTCCAGGTGTGGACCAGCCGGCGCGGCGGGTCCGCCTCGATGATCTCGCCCTCGACCATCACCGCCGAGCGGTCACCGGAGTAGTGGGTGAGCTTGGCCTTGGGCTGGAAGGTGGATTCGACGTAGCTGCCGTAGAAGTAGCGGGTGGTGAACTCCGGCTTGGTGATCGCCTCCCAGACCTTCTCGGGGCTCGCCTTGATGAAGACCTGGTAGAGCTGCCGGGGCTTGGTCGCGGTCGGGGACATGGGGGCTCCTCCTTCCTCGAGCACCGCCTTGAGGTCGGCGAGCGCCGCCGCCCTCTCGCGAGTGTACTTGCCGACCCAGCGGTCGGCGATCAGTTGGACCGGGACGGCATTGAGGAAGTGGAGCTTCTCGCGACCGGCGCGCCGGGTCACGATCATCCCCGCTCCCTCCAGGACCCTCAGGTGCTTCATGACCCCGAACCGGCTCATCTCCACCCCCTCGAGGAGCTCGGTGAGCGTGCGGCCGTCGCGCTCGAAGAGCCGGTCGAGGAGGTGGCGCCGGGTGGGGTCGGCCAGCGCCCGGAAGACCCTGTCGTCGTCCATGACCGTGACTATAAGTAACTAATCAGTCACGTGTCAATACGGTCACATGGGGAGGGGCCGGAGCCTGGTGAGGCCCCGCGCCCCGCACCCCACGATCGCTCAGGCCGCCGCTCCGGCCTCCTCCCGCCCTCCGATCGGGGCCGGCTCCACGGCGCGGGGGCGCAGCGAACGACCCGGGACCATCAGGGCTGCCAGGGCGCCCACGGCGAGCACGCCGCTGCCCACCAGCACCGCGGGCTGGAGACCGGCGACAAACTGGATCGGGCTGGCATAGCCGCCGAGGTGCGAGAACACCGCGGCCAGCACGGCGATCCCGAAGACCCCGCCGACCTCGCGGATGGCGTTGTTGGCCCCGGAGGCCTGGCCGGCCTCGTGGGGGCGGACCGCCGAGAGCACGGCGTTGGCGGCCGGCGCGAAGACGAGCGCCATCCCGGTCCCGGCGAGGACGAAGGGGACGATGACCGACGCGTAGGCCATCCCCGGCGAGAGGACCCGGTCGATCCACAGCAGCGCGATCGCCTGCAGAGCCAGTCCGGTCGCCATCAGCGGGCGGCTGCCCAGCCGGTCGGAGAGGATCCCCGCCACCGGCGCGACCAGGATCGGCATCCCCGTCCAGGGGAGCGTCCGCAGCCCCGCCTGGAGCGCGGTGAAGTGCTGAGCGGTCTGGAAGAACTGGGCCAGCAGGAAGACCGACCCGAACATCCCGAAGTACATCGTGTAGGAGACGGCGTTGGTGGCCGTGAAGGCCCGGCTACGGAAGAAGCGCATCGGCAGCATCGGGGCCGGCGAGCGCAGCTCCCAGAGGGTGAAGGCGGCCAGCAGCACCGCGCCGCCCAGCATCGAGCCGAGCACGGTGCCGCTCCCCCAGCCGATGGCGTTGGCGCGCACCAGCCCGTAGACGATCCCGAGCAGGCCACCGGTGGCGAGCACCAGGCCGGGGACGTCGAATCGGTGGTTGGGGCCGCGGCTCTCGCTGAGACGGAGCGCGGCGAGCGGGCCCACCACGAGGCCGACCGGGACGTTGATCCAGAAGATCCAATGCCAGGAGATGCCACTGATCACGGCCCCGCCGATGACCGGGCCCAGCGCGACCCCGAGGCCGCTGATGCCCGACCAGATCCCCAGCGCCACCCCCCGCCGGCCGGCGGGGAAGGCCTCGGAGAGGAGCGTGAGGGTGAGCGGCATCACCACGGCCGCCCCGGCCCCCTGGAATGCCCGGGCGGCGATCAGCGCGCCGGCGTTCGGCGCCAGCGCGGCGGCCGCCGAGCCGAGGGTGAAGATGCCCAGCCCGACCAGGAACATCCGCCGCCTGCCGAACCGGTCACCGAGGGCGGCACCGGAGAGCAGCAGGACGGCGAAGCTCAGCGTGTAGGCGTTGACCGTCCACTCCAGCGATGCGATGTCGGCGTGGAACTGGAGGCGGATGCTGGGCAGCGCAAAGGTCACCACCAGGTTATCGAGGGTGACCATGAAGAGTGCCAGCGAGACCAGGGCCAGGGTCCAGCCGGTGCGAGCCGGGGCTGGGGCGGCGGGTGTCGAGGCTCGAGTGGTCGATGGGGACATTGGGGCTCTCCTTATTGATGCATCCATCAATGAGTGGGTCAAAAAAAATTGCGGCTGCGCGCTCAGCCGCTGGTGCCGGATTCTGCGGACGCGGGCCTCTCGGCGCCATCGACGGCGCCGTGCTTCTCCTCCCAGAGCGGGGCGCACAGCTCCGGGATCCCGAGAACGGTGGTCACGTTGGCGAGCATCCCGGCGGCGAAGAACTCCGCGATCTGGCGGGGCGTCGCCCCGCTCAGCTGGCGGACGTCGTCCGCCAGGGCCCGGAAGCCGCGGGCGCAGTGCGCGTGGATCTCGGGATCGGCCGACGCGGCGTACGCCTGCAACTGCATGAGCAGCTCGTAGCGGTCCGCGATCAGCTCCGGGTAGGTCATGCCCATCCGTCCGAGGGCGTCCTCCGGGCTCCGGGCGCCGCGGCCCGCCTCCCGGAAGGTGGCCCGGATCCGTCCCTGCACCCGGTCGTGGGCGGCCAGGAAGAGGTCGCGCTTGTTGGGGAAGAGTGCGTAGATGTACGGCTGGCTGATGCCGGCACGCTCGGCGATGGCGGCGGTGCTCGCCGCCTCATAGCCGCGCTCGGCGAACTCGCGGATGGCCGCCTCGACCACCTGCTCACGGCGTTCCTCCGACGTCTGGCGCATCCGGGTGGCGGCTTCACGTGGGGTCATGCCGAAGATTATTGATCAGCCGATCACAAGTGTCAAGGCCTCGGCCCTACGGGCGGGCAGCCGTGTCGGACCCCAGGTTGCCGCGGGGCCCGGAGCTGTGAACCCTCAGGCGATGGCGGCGAGGGCCGTCACCAGCCGGTCGCAGGCGCCCCTGATCCCGTGGCGCGCCACCAGCGCCGCCACCGCGGCGGGGTCCGTGGGGTACCGATCGCGCCTCCCCGGGGGAAGCGTGATGGGCAGGTCCAGCACCGGCTGGACAACCCGCATCGCCCGCTCCAGGTAATCGCGGTCGGCGTCGCTCAGCGACGCGTCTCGCAGCATCTCGGCCACCCCGCCGTACCGGCGGATCAATGCGGCCGCCCTCCCGCTGCCCACCCCCCGGAGCCCGGGGAGGCCGTCGGAGGGATCGCCGCGGAGGACGGCGAAGTCCGCGTAGAGGCGGCCGGGGACCCCGTAGCGGCGGCTCACCTCCGCCTCGTCGACGACCGTCATCCCCCCCTTCTCCGGGTACAGCACCCGGACCCGGGGGTCCTCGACCAGGGCGAAGAGGTCGCGATCGCCGCTCACCACCTCCACGGTTCCGGCGGCGAGCGAGCTCCAGGTGGCGATGACGTCCTCGGCCTCGTGACCGGCAACGCCCACCTGGTCGACGCCGATGCCGTGGAGAACCTCCGCGATCACCGGCATCTGCGGTTCCAGCAGTGGCGGCACCGGCTCCGCCACCCGGTGCGCCTTGTAGCCGGGAATGAGCTCGACCCGCCACGCCGGCCGCCAGTCCTGGTCGCTCGCCACCGCGAGCTGCCGCGGCCGCCGCTCGACGATCAGCCGCGTCAGGGCATCGAGGAAGCCGCGCACCGCGTTGATCGGCTGACCATCGGGACCGCTCACGCTCGAGGGGACACCGTAGAAGGCACGGAAGATGAGGCTCGAGCCGTCGATCAGGAGCCAGTCGCAGGCCATCGGCTCCCATTGTGGCGTTCCGCCCGATCGGCCACTGACGGGCGAACTTGACGCCTGGACCCCTGTCGTGCTCTTCGTGGCGGTGCTCCGCCGGCGCAGTTGACCGCCGCTGTCCGCCCGGTAGGCTTCAGGCTCAGCGTGACCAGGCCACACCGAGAGGCGACCCTCACCCTGATCAGGGCCGGGCACACCCTGGCGTGGCTGTCGATCGAGGCCTGCCTGGTCTCGGTCCTCTACGACGGCTGCTCCGCGCGGACGGATCGGCGCACCGCCCTGGTCGGCGCGGTGGTGGCCGGCGAGAGCCTCGTCTTCGTCGCCAACGGGTTCCGCTGCCCGCTGACTCGGCTCGCCGAGCGGCTCGGCGCGGAGAACGGCTCGGTGACCGACATCTGGCTGCCCGGCTGGCTCGCCCGCAACCTGCCCGCCATCCACGTCCCGCTGATCGCCCTGGCGCTGATTCTCCACGGCCGCAACCTGCGCCGGCGGGGCCGCCCCACGCGCGGGGGCGCGTCCGCCTGAGCGGGGGCCGCCGAGTATCGTGGGCCGGCGGCAATCAAGGAGGGCGTGAAGATGAAGCAGCGCAGGTTGGGCTCCCAGGGTCTGGAGGTCTCCGCCGAGGGCCTCGGGTGCATGGGGATGAGCCAGTCCTACGGCCCCGCCGACGAGGTCGAATCCATCGCCACGATCCATCGTGCCCTCGATCTGGGGGTCACCTTCCTCGACACCGCGGATATGTACGGGCCCTTCACCAACGAGCGGCTGGTGGGACGGGCGATCGCCGGGCGGCGGGACGAGGTCGTGCTCGCCACCAAGTTCGGCAACGAGCGCCGCGAGGATGGCTCCTGGATCGGCGTCAACGGCCGCCCCGAATACGTGCGCCGCTGCTGCGATGCATCGCTCGAGCGGCTGGGCCTGGAGCACATCGATCTCTACTACCAGCACCGGGTCGACACCAGCGTCCCGGTCGAGGAGACCTGGGGCGCGATGGCGGAGCTGGTCGCCGCCGGCAAGGTGCGCTGCCTGGGCATCTCGGAGGCGGCTCCCGCCACCATCCGGCGGGCGCACGCCACCCACCCGGTCACCGCCGTGCAGAGCGAGTACTCGCTCTTCACCCGCGACCCGGAGGCGGAGGTGCTGCCCACGTGCCGGGCGTTGGGTATCGGCTTCGTCCCCTACAGCCCGCTCGGGCGCGGGGTCCTCTCAGGTGCCGTCACCAGCGCGGTGCAGTTCGCCGGCGACGACTTCCGGGGCCGGACGCCGCGCTTCCAGGGTGAGAACCTCACCCACAACCTCGAGCTGGTGGCCCGGCTCAGCGTGGTGGCGGAGCGAAAGGGGTGCACCCCCGCCCAGCTCGCCCTGGCATGGGTGCTGGCCCAGGGGGAGGACCTCGTCCCCATCCCGGGCACCAAGCGGCGGCGCTTCCTCGAGGAGAACGTGGCCGCACTCTCGGTCGAATTGACGCCCGAGGACGTCGCCGCCATCGAGGCCATCGCGCCCCCGGGCGCGGCGGCCGGTGACCGCTACACCGCGGAGCAGATGGCTCGCGTGAACGTCTGAGCCGCGCGGGGTGATCGGCGCGACGGTGGCCGGTGCCGGCGACGGTATCCTCAGGGAGTGAGCCCCCCGCCCTCCCCGGCCTCGCCTGCGACGCCGCGTCCGGTGCGCCGCAACCTGGGGCTGGCCGTGGTGATGACGGGCGTGCTGATCACCGCGGTGGACACCACCATCGTGGTCCTCGCCCTGCCCGAGATCGAGCGCGGACTGCGGGTCGACCTCTCCTCGGTGATCTGGGTGATCATCGGCTACCTCCTCGTCATCACCCTGCTCGCCACCCAGGTCGGGCGGCTGGGCGACATGTTCGGCCGGGTGCGGATGTACGAGGCCGGATTCATCGTCTTCATCGTCGGCTCGGCCCTCTGCGCGCTGGCCTGGGACGGCTCGTCGATGATCGGCTTCCGGGTGCTCCAGGGGATCGGCGGCGCGCTGGTGACGGCCAACAGCGGCGCGGTGATCGCCGACCTCTTCCCGCCCCACGAGCGGGGCAGGGCGTACGGGTTCAACGGCATCGGTTGGAGCGCCGGGGCGGTCCTGGGCATCGTCCTCGGCGGGGTGATCGTCACCTACCTCTCGTGGCGCTGGATCTTCTGGATCAACGTTCCGATCGGGATCGCGGCGGTGCTGCTCGCAGTCCGCGTCCTGCACGACGTGGGCGAGAGGCGGCGGCATCGCCTCGACGTCGCGGGCATGGTCACGCTCGGGCTCGGGCTCTTCGGGGTGCTCTGGGCGATGACCTCGCTGGCGTCGTCCTCGTTCGACCCGACGATCCTCGGCTACCTCGTGGGTGGCGTCGTCCTCATCGGAGTCTTCGCCCTCATCGAGTGGCGGCAGGCGGAGCCGATGCTCAAGCTCTCCCTGCTCAGGATCCCCACCATGACGCCGTCGCTGCTGGCCTCCTTCTTCCAGGGGCTCGCCAACTTCTGCGTCCTCTTCCTGGTGATCATGTACCTGCAGGGGACCCGCGGTCTCTCGGCACTCGACGCCTCGCTGCTGCTGGTGCCCGGCTACCTGGTGGGAGGGGCGATGGGCCCCTTCGCCGGGCGTCTCGCCGACCGCGTCGGGCCCGTGATCCCGGCCACCGCCGGGCTCGCCGCCCAGGTGGTGGCGCTCTTCATCTACGCGCAGCTCACCACGGACACCTCGCTCTGGGTCGTGGTGCTGGCCAGCCTGGTCAACGGACTCGGGGCCAGCTCGTTCTTCCCGGCCAACACCTCGGCCGTGATGAAGGCGTCCCCGCCCCAGCTCTTCGGGATCTCCTCGGGGATGCTGCGCACCTTCGCCAATGTGGGCATGGTCTTCTCCTTCTCGATGGCCATCGTGCTGGCGTCGCGGAGCATTCCGCGCCAGCTCGCCTTCGCGATCTTCGTCGGCTCCACCTCCTTGCACGGGCAGCTGGCCACGGCCTTCGCCAGCGGGCTGCATTCGGCCTTCTACGGGTCGATGGTGCTGATGGCGGTGGCGGCCGCCTTCTCCGCCACCCGGGGCGCCCGCGGCCTGCGCTACCAACCGCACGCCGCTGGCTACGCGGCTCCGGCCGCGCGCCGTCCCGCAGCCGCCGCCGTCCCACCGCCGGCGTCAGTTCCCGCCGCGCCGGATACTGAGCCGCAGGGCGTCCGGCCCGGACGGGACTGAGCCGCACGCCGAGCGGGCGACACCGAGCTGCCGGCCGCGCAGTCCTGGCGAGATCAACCGCACCCGGGAGCGGACGCCACCTCCGGTCGGGGCGCGGTGCCCCCCACCTGCGCCCAGCGGCTTAAGGACGAACTTGTCCATAACCGGTTGGAGAGCGATGCGGTCCTCCGGGAGGCTTGGAGAGCGATGGGCCCCTCCGGGAGGCAGCGATCTCAGTTGGGCAGGTTGGTGACTGCCATCTGGCCGGGCCGGGGAACCGCGACCGTGAGCCGTCCGCCGCCCGCGGCCGGCGCCGAGCCGCGCGCCCCCACCGTCTCCGGCAGGCGGCGCACCCGCTTCAGCATCCGTGAGAGGCCGTCGGCGTCGATCGGGCGCGCGAAGTAGAACCCCTGGCAGAGGTTGACGTCGAGGGTGTTCAGCACGTCGGCCTGCTCCAGGGTCTCCACCCCCTCGGCGACGGTGGCGATGGAGAGCGCGCGGCTGAGCTGGGCCACGGTCCGCATCAGCTCCTGGCTCTTCACCGGCTCGGTGATGTTGTCGGTGAAGCTCTTGTCCAGCTTGAGGAAGTCGACCGGCAGTTCCTGGAGGTGACCCAGCGACGAGTAGCCGGTGCCGAAGTCGTCGATGGCGATCCGGACCCCGATCTCCTTGAGGGCCGCGAACTGCCGGAGCGCCGCGGCAACGTCGGTCATCACCTGGGATTCGACGATCTCCAGGACCAGGTGGCGCGGGTCCAGGCCGGACTCGTTGAGGGCCGTCACCACGTCGTTCTGGAGCTGGCTGCCGAAGAGCTGCCGCGCCGAGACGTTGACGCTGAGCAGGAAGTCCTTGAAGAGGCTGGGGTGGCTGGTCCGCCACTTCTGGGTCTGGATGCAGGACTCGCGCAGGATCCAGGCACCCAGGGGGACGATCAGCCCGGTGGCCTCGGCGAGGGGGATGAAGTCGAGCGGGGGCACCAGGCCGCGCTCGGGATGCTGCCACCGCACCAGGGCCTCGACGCCGAGGATCTTCCGGTTCTTCGAGTCCACGATCGGCTGGTAGTGCAGCACGAATTGGTCCTGCTCCAGGGCCGTGCGAAGGTCGCGCTCGAAGGCGATGCGCTCGACCTCGCCGGAGTGGACCGCGGCGTGATAGAGGACGTAGCGACTCTTGCCCTGGCGCTTGGCGGCGATCAGCGCGACGTCGGCGTTGCGAAGGAGCTCGCTGGGACCGCTCTCGCCATTCATCATCACCACCCCGGCGCTGGCGCTGACCGTGCAGCTGAGCAGCTCGGCGGGGTAGGGCCGCTGGACCGCCTCGACGATGCGGCGCGCGATCACTTCGACGTTGCTGCGGTCACCGACCCTGGGCAGCAGCACCGCGAACTCGTCGCCGCTCAGCCGGGAGACGATGTCGGTGGCGCGCAGGCAGCTCTGGATGCGCCGCGCGGTCCCGCGCAGGACCTCGTCGCCGACCCCGTGCCCGACCGAGTCGTTGACCGACTTGAGGTTGTCGAGGTCGATGAGCAGCAGGGCCAGATCGGCGCCGGGGTGCACGTGGCGCTCCAGCTCCAGCTCGAAGGCGCGCCGGTTGGCCACCTCGGTGAGGCCGTCGACGCTGGTCAGCCCCTCGATCTCCGCGTGACGCTGGGCCAGCTCGGTGCGGGCTCGACAGAGGTGGACGGTCACCACCACCAGCGCCGCGGCCAGGACCGCGGTGCCGGCGACCACCAGGCCGACGGTTGCCGCTCCCCCGGCGAGGGCCCCGTCGGAGAGGATGGCGACCGCCCCCAGGGCAACCGCTGCCAGGGTCGCCGCCAGGGCCATCGCGACCGCCAGACGAAGTGCCGCCGAACCGACCAGCGGGGACCCGGGGGTGTCCGGAGCGGAGGACGGCTTCGACATCGAATAGAGCATATGCACTACTCGCAGCACCCCCAATGACGGGATCCCGTCTCCCGTGTGACAGAACGCCATCGCGTTCTGTCGCGTGCGGAGAGCGACTGGGGAGATCGCACATCCCGGTCAAGAAGCGGTCGAAGGCGCCCTGGACGGCCTCGCGCCCCGGGCGAGGTCGGGCTCCTCGCACCCGGCGCGGTGGCCAAGCACGCCTCCCGGACGGCTCCCACCACCGGGCCGGTGACGGGCCTACTCGCCCTCCACCCGGGCGAAGGCGAGGCAGGCGTTGTGCCCGCCGAATCCGTAGCTCGTGCTGATCGCCAGGTCGACCCGCGCGCTGCGCCCGACGTTGGGGACGTAGTCGAGGTCGCACTCGGGGTCGGGCTCGTCCAGGTTGATGGTGGGCGGCACGTAGCGGTCGCGGATGGCGAGGATGCTGAAGATCGCCTCCACCCCGCCCGCGGCGCCGAGCAGGTGGCCGGTCATCGACTTGGTGGAGCTGATCGGGACCGTGGCCGCCCGTGCCCCGAGCGCCGCCTTGACGGCCCGGGTCTCGGCCGCGTCGTTGAGCTGCGTCGACGTCCCATGGGCGTTGACGTAGTCGACCTGGTCCGGCTCCACCCCGGCGCGGCGGAGGGCGCGCTGCACGCTGCGGCAGGCGCCGGTACCCGCCGGATCTGGCTGCACGATGTCGCAGGCGTCGTCGGTCGCTCCGTAGCCGACCACCTCGGCGTAGATCCTGGCCCCGCGCCGGCGAGCATGCTCGTACTCCTCCAGGATCAGCATCCCCGAGCCCTCTCCCATCACGAACCCATCGCGGTCCTTGTCGAAGGGCCGGGACGCCTTCTCGGGCTCGTCGTTGCGGGTGGACATGGCCTGCATGGCAGTGAACGTCGCGATGCCGATCCGGCAGATCGCCGCCTCGGTGCCGCCGGCGATCACCGCCACGGAGTTGCCGCGCCGGATCCACTCCGCCGCTTCACCGATGGCGTTGCCCGAGGAGGCGCAGGCGGAGACGGCTGCGAAGTTCGGGCCGCGGGCGCCGAACTCGATGGCCACGCGCCCCGCGGTCATGTCCGGGATCATCGCCGGGATGGTGAAGGGAGAGACCCGCCGCGGCCCCCCCTGGTTGAGGCGGACCACCGCGTTCTCCAGCCACTCCAGGCCGCCGATCCCGGAGGCCACCAGGACGCCCACGTCGTCACCGATCGAGCTCACGTCGAGGCCGGAGTCGTCGACGGCTTCGCGGGCGGCGGCCAGCCCGAGGGCGACGCAGCGCGAGGTGCGGCGCGCCTCCTTGGGGCCCAGGTGGTCGGCCGGGTCGAACCCCTTGACCTCGCCCGCGATCCGGGTGGGGAGGTCGGACGCCTCGCAGAGCGAGATGGGGACGATCCCCGACCGGCCGCGACGGCAGGCGTCCCAGCTCGAACTCGACGTCGAGGCCCAGCGGGGTCACCGCCCCGATACCGGTGACCACCACTCGAACCCGGCCGTTGCGCTCCCCGGTCATTCCCCCAGCGCCTCCAGCACGTGGGCGGCCGCGGGCGCGCCCTGGCTGTGGTAGCCGCCGTCCACGTGCAGCATCTCCCCGGTCACCGCCCGTGACAGCTCGCTCAACAGGAAGACCGCGGCGTCCGCCACCGGGCGGGCGTCACCGCTGTCCCAGCCGAGGGGGGCGGCCCGCTGCCAGGCGTCCCTGAGGTCGGAGAACGACGAGATCGCCTTGGCCGCCACGGTCTCGAGTGGGCCGGCTGACAGGGTGTTGACCCGGATGCCGCGGGACCCGAGGTCGCGGGCGAGGTAGCGGACGATCGATTCGAGCGCCGCCTTGGTCGGGCCCATCCAGTCGTAGAGGGGCCAGGCGACGGTGGCGTCGAAGGTGAGGGTCACCAACGATCCACCGCGCCCCTCCATCAGCGGGGCGAGCTCCTGGGCCATCGTCTTGAGGCTGAAGGCGGAGATCTGCATGGCCGTGGCCACCGATTCCCACGGGGTGGTCATGAAACGGCCACCCAGGGCGTCCTCGGGCGCGTAGCCGATGGCGTGGACGGCGCCGTCGAGGCCGCCCCAGGTCTCCCGCAGCGCGGCGGCGACGGCCGCCACCTGGTCGGGTCGCGAGGCGTCCATCTCCAGCACCGGGCCCGCGAGGCCGAGGCGCCGGGCGCTGCGCTCGGTGAGGCTCATGGCCCGGCCGAAGGACGTGAGGATCACCTCCGCCCCGCGCTCGAGGCAGGCGTCGGCGATCGCGTAGGCGATGCTCTTGGGGGTCAGGACGCCGGTCACCAGCACCCGCCGGCCGGCCAGCAGGCCTCCGGGGGCGGCGCCGTGGCGGGCGAGGGCGTTCACGGGGGGTTCGGCGGTCACGGAGGCGAGATCTCCCTCATGGCACGTGAAGGTGGAATCGGAGGAGGCGGGTCCGGTTACGGTCTCTCACCTCACCTCCCCTCCACCCGGCGGACGAGCTCCAGCATGCGCTGATGCCAGCCGGGGCCGCCGGCGAGGATGTCACCGCTCTGGAAGACGGCGTCCTCGTCGCCCTTCCAATCGGTCACCACCCCGCCCGCCTCGCGCACCAACAGGGCCCCGGCGGCGATGTCCCAGAGCCCGAGCCCCAGCTCGAAGAAGCCGCTCCAGACGCCCGAGGCGCAGTACGCCAGGTCGAGCGACGCCGCGCCGGCCCGGCGCAGGTCCTCGAACTCGCCGAGAGCGGCGCTCATCACCGGCAGGTAGCGCGGCAGCCACTCCGGGTGACGGAAGGGGAAGCCGGTGGCGGTGACCCCGTTGGCGGGGGCCGCGCGCAGATCCAGGCGGTGGCCGGCGCGGTCGAAGGCGCCCTCGCCGCGCACCGCGGCCCACCGCGCGCCGATCTCGGGAGCGCCGACCACCCCGACCACCGGCTGTCCGCTCTCGACGAGGGCGATGCTCACCCCCACCATCGGGAACCCGAGCACGAAGTTGGTGGTCCCGTCGAGCGGGTCGACCACCCAGAAGCGTTCCGCCCGGATGCCTCCGGCCTCCTCGGCCAGGATCGGGATCTCCGGGGTCGCCATCCGCAGGATGGAGGTCGCGGCCGCCTCGGCCTCACGGTCGACGCTGGTGACCCAGTCCCCACGGCCCTTGGATTCGGCGACCGTGGCCCGGCCGCTGGCCCGGGCCGCGTTGATCACCCGGCCCCCCGCCTCGGCGGCGGCGGTGGCGAGATGAAGAAGGTCAGCGGGCCGGCGGACCACGCCGAGAGTGGTGGTGACCATCCTGCGCATGATCACCGATGGATGCCCCGTCTCGTCGTCGTGGCCAGTCCGGCGGGCTCGGATTGGGACGCGACGGCCAGAATAGGAGGCAGCCATGCCCGAGGGTCGCCGGCAGCACGATGACCCGCATGCACGGTGAGGGAGAGTGATGGAGGCACGGCGGGGGACCGCCCCGATCCTGATCGGGACCTGCAACTGGCTCGACCACGAGGAGTTCTACCCCGACGATCTCCGGGGCCGGCGGCAGCCCGAGCGGCTCAGCTTCTATGCCCGCTACTTCCCCCTCGTCGAGATCGACACCAGCTTCTACGGGATCCCGACACCCGATCGGGTCGCCGCCTGGGTGGCCCGCACCCCGGATGACTTCCTCTTCAACATCAAGGCCTACCGGAGCCTGACCGGTCATGAGCGCGAGCAGGGCCGGCCCCGCGCCCCGACCGCGGAGGAGGAGCGCTCCTTCCTCGAGGCACTGGCCCCGCTCCGCGCCTCCGGGAAGCTGGGGGCGGTGCATTACCAGTTCCCACCCTGGCTGGTGGCCGGCACCGCGGGCCGTGAGGCGGTGCTGCGTGCCCGTGAGCGGCACCCGGGCGACGTCCTCGCCGTCGAGTTCCGGCACCGCTCCTGGTTCGAGCTGGGCCGGCTGGCGGACACCGAGGACCTGCTCCGGGAGCTGGACTGCACCCTGGTGGGGGTGGATGCCCCCCAGCTCGGGAGCGGGACCGCGCCACCCCACCTGGCCATCACCTCACCCCGCCTGGTGCTGGTGCGCTTCCACGGACGCAACTACCAGACGTGGTATCGGAAGACGGCGACGACCGGCGAGCGCTTCGACTACCTCTACCCGCCCGCCGAGCTGGCGCAGTGGGTGCCGGCGATCCAGGCCGCCGCCGAGCGGGGCGTTCCCGTCCACGTGCTCATGAACAACAATCGGAGCAACTACGCGGTGGTCAACGGCTTCGACATGGCCCACCTGCTGGGGGTGGATCTGCCCCGTCCTCCGGGACCGATCCTGCAGCGGATGGAGGAGCGCGACGGGGAGGTCCCCGAGTGGGCGCGCCGTGCCCCCGAGCCTCCCGCGCCATCCGCCGTCGAGGGCCCCCCGAGATCGCCGGCCGGGCCGGTTGTGGCACAATCAGGGCAGCTCTCGCTCGACGTCTGATTCCGCGGCCGCCACCGGGGCCCGCTCGTGGTGATGCCGTTGCCCGGGCTTCTCTCCTGGTCCCGTTTGCGCGAGAATAGACGCCTGCGGGATGTCCGGTGCCCAGCGGCTGAGGCTGCTCGGTGTCGCTCCCCCCGATTCCCTAGCGCACCGAGGTCTCGCTGCCGGGTCCGGGTCCCCGATCGTCCGTGGAGGTATCTGCGATGGCTATGGCGTCCCCCCACCGCAATGAAAGACTGCAGCGCCGGCCGGCTCCCACCGGTCTGGTGGTGCGCAACGACGCCGAGACCTACGAGGTCGAGGTCTCCAAGGCCCTCAACCAGTGGGCGGTGACGGTGACCAGCGTGGCCGACGGTCGGATGATCTGCCAGGACTTCTTCAGCCGCCGCTGGGAGGCCGTGGCCCGGGCCGAGGACTTCGTGCGCCTGCTGAACCGCTCGGAGCCGCCTCCCGGCTGGTGACCGCCGCGGTGCCGGCCCGGAGCGTCCACGGCCGCGGGCGTCCGCACCTACCCCGGCTGAGCCGTCCCGGAAGCTGACGGCTCCGCGGGCTCGTCGTCGGCACCGGGGAACAGCACCGCCAGGTCCTGGGACGCGCCGTCCCGCCAGACCGTGATGGCCATGCTGTCGCCCGGGTGCCGGGCCGCCACCGCGATGCGGAACTGGGCCTCCCCGCCGGTGAGGGTGTAGGCGCCGATGGCGGTGATCAGGTCGCCGGGACGGACCCCGGCGACGGAGGCGGGTGAGCCGTCGCGCACCGGTCCCACCTCGACCCCGTAGGTGGCAGGCAGCCCGTGGGCGGCGGCGATCGCGCGGGTCACGGTCCGGACCCCGGCGCCGAAGCTCACGCTCGGGCCGGCCTCCCCCTCGGGGCGGGGCAGGAAGCGGCTGAGCTGGACCGGGTCGAAGCCGAGGATCAGGCGCTCGCCGATCTGGAAGGCCGGGACGGTGACCCGGCCCACGCGGCCCAGCAGGATGGCGCTCGCCGACGGGTCGGTGAGGATGTCGCGCACCCGGTGCTCGACGCCCCGCTGAGAGAGGTACTGGAGCGCCGCCGCACAGGCCGGATCGCCCCCGCGGACGTAGACGGTGACCTGTTCGCTCATCGCGGCGTGAAGGCTAGCAGGGGCGCCGAGCACGCGGCTCAGCGCGCGGCCCTCGCCCGACGACCCCGCCCGCAGGCCGGCTCAGTCGCCCGCGGACGCCGGGGGGCCCGCCTCGGTGCCCGGGCCCTCGCCACCGCCGGGGCCCTGCCCCGACGTCTCCGAGCCACCCTCGATGCCGCCCGCGCCCTGGGGTCGCGGACCGTGGCGGCGGCGCCGGCGACGACGCGACCGCGAGCTGGGCTGGCCCGCCGGGGGTGTGCCGCCGGGCTCCCCCTCAAGACGCGGCGCCTCGCCCTCCGCCCCGGGGAGGACTGGTCCCATCTCCGGGTGCGCTCCGCCGCGACGGCGGCGCCGGCGCCGGCGCCGGGCCAGCTGGCCCACCTGCCCCTCCGCGCCCGCCGCGGGGACGAGCGGCTCTCCGTCGGGGCCGAGAGCGGGGGGGGCCGAGACCCCGGTGCCGGGCCGGCGCCGACGGCGGTGGCGGCGCGACCCCGCGCCCTCGCCCGGAGCGGTCTCAACATCGGGCCCGAAGGGGTGGTCGGCATGGCGCCGCGGCGACATCACCTCGGAGGCGGGAACGTAACCGCCCGCCTCCCGCGCCGCCTCGACCAGCACGCCGTACATCGACTCCTCGCCGGAGCGAAGGGTGGCGGCGTCGCCGATGCAGGCCACCAGACGCCGGGCCCGCGAGACGGCGACATTCAACCGGTTGGGCACGCGCAGGAAGCCGATCCGGCCCCGCTCGTTGGAGCGGACCAGGGAGATGACGACCAGGTCCTCCTCCCGCCCCTCGAAGGAGTCCACGGTGTCGATCTTCACCGAGCGCTTGAACTTGCGCCGCCCCAGCGCCTGGCGGAGCCGCTCCACCTGCTCCGCGTACATGGCGATGACGGCCATGCTCAGGTCGCGGGAGCAGCGCTCGTCGAGCAGGCGGACCACGTGGGCCGCCACCCGGACCTCGGTCTCGTTGCGCAGGGCGCCGCCGGGGCCGCGGCGCTCCCGGCTGCCGCGCATCCCGTCGGTGTCGACGAAGTGGAGGGCGACGGGGAGCGGCTTGCGGGTCACGAACTCGTAGGCCTGCACCTCGGGGGCGTCCTCGAGCTGGCCGTCGTACGAGGCTCGCGAGACGTAGGCGGCGATCTGCGGATGCATCCGGTGCTGGATGGTCAGCAGGCAGCGCGCCTCGGCCGGAAGCCCACCGTCCCAGGCCATCTCGAAGAGGGAGGTGTTGACCAGCTCCTCGAGGAAGGGATCGGTCTCGACGATCCCGTAGAGGGAGTCGTCCTCGACCGGCGGGAGCTGCTTGTGGTCGCCGACCAGGGCCAGCGCGGAACCCAGCCGCAGCGCCGGCAGCGCCTCGTCGGCCCGGGCCTTGTTGGCCTCGTCGAGGATGACCACGTCGAAGTTCATGTCGGTGATGGCCGAGGTCGCCGCCGTCGCGCAGGTGGCGAAGTAGCAGTTGGCCTCCATCAGGCGCGGGTCGTCCTCGTCGTCGCAGCGGAAGCGGTCGACCGCGGGGTGGACCCGCTCGGCGCGGGCCACCCGCACCGCCCTCATCCCGGGGGTCCCGGCCAGCCTCTCCAGGGCGTTGTCGACCGCCAGGTTGGAGTGGGAGGTGACCAGGATCCGCTCCTCGGGGTCGGCGGCGAGCCTCCGCTTGACGGCCTCGACGATGACCGTGGTCTTGCCCGTCCCGGGCGGCCCCTGGATGAAGACCGCCTGGCCGGCCTGGAGCCCGGCGAGGAGGGCCACCGCCCGGTCCTGGGGCGGGTTGGCCTGCATGCCCTCGGTGAGCCAGCTCCCCGAGACCGAGGCGGGATCGTAGGCGGGCGCGCGCACGGTGTCGGCGGCGACCAGGAGCTGGGCCAGCAGCCCCACCCCGAAGTCCCGGGTCGCGATCGCGGCCAGCACCGAGCGCTTGGCCTGGTAGAGGGCTCGGTTGAAGGAGGGGGTGATGTAGCCCTCGCTCCCGGCGTGCTCGAAGGTGCGGGTGGTGACCTCGACGGTGTGCCGGTGGTGATCGATGCGGGAGACCCGGCCGACGAAGTTGGGCTCGTCCTCCGGCTCCACCAGGACGGCGGCGTCGGGAGCGAGGTTGATGGACTCGCCCTCGGGCACGGCGAACTCGACCTTGGCGATCTCCGGCTGCCTCCGGTCGACCTCACCGAACTCGCGGCCGCAGGACGGGCAGCGGACGTGCTCCGCCGGCCGCCAGAGTGCCCGGCAGGTCTTGCAACGCCAGAACTCGCGGGCCGCCACGTAGCGGGTGCGCTGGGTCTGGGCGCGTCCCTTCTCGGCGCCCTCGAGGCGCTCCACCAGCTTGAGGGTCGCGTAGAGACGCTCGCTCTTGGCGGCCTTGGCCGCGGCGCGGCGCCACTCCAGGATCCGGAAGGTGTCGCTGGCCACGCCGTTGGCGGCGGTCACCACCGGGTGGCGAGCGGTGAGGGTGAGGATCTTGGCCCCCTCGGGATGATCGCTGACCGGCTTGAGCGAGATCACCCGGAGAGCCAGATGGGCGGGGTCGCCGCCCGGGTCGGGCTGGGGGACGCATTGCAGGGTCAGATCAGGCAGCGCCAGCCGCACCTGGGGGGGATCGTCGTCGCTGAAGGAGGCGGTGAGGTGGCCGAGCTCTGAAAGGCGCTCGGCAAAGACGGCGCGGGGATCCGCTCCGGCGGCACCGCCGTTTGCAAGGGTGGTGAGCACGACCATGGCGTCGCTCTCATCGGGCACGATGAGATGAAGCCGGTCGAGCGCGAGGTCCGGTGCGATCAGCGGACTGTCAACCTCGATGCGCCGCAGGATGTGACCGTGCGGCGGCAGCACACGTATTCCGGGAAGCTTCGGAGGCACGCGCTCGCGGCAATGACGCGGCATCTGGCCGACGGACGGCCGGGGCAGCGGCTCTCGAAAGCTCCCGCCTGCCCCGACTATACCCGAACTGGTGCCAGTTGCAACACACGGGTCGAATCGTCTCCGTGGAATCGTCTCCGGCGATGGCAGCGCCGGGGCGGCCGGGAGGGACCGAGACCGGCCGGTTGCGACAAACTTCGCCCTTGACGCCATGACCGACCTCGAGCTCCCCCCCAGCACCGACGCGGCTCCGGTGGGCCCCTCCTCCGCGGGCCGGCCGAACCCCCTCCCGCCCGGCGCCCTGGTGATCGGCATCGGGCTCGCCTTCCAGGGGCTGAGCACCTACGCCTTCGTGGTGATCGCCAACCACGCCCTGGCTCCCAAGCCGTACTCGGCCTTCAGCGCTCTCTGGGCGCTCACCTTCGTGGCCGCGCCGGGCCTCTTCCTGCCGCTGGAACAGGAGGTGGGGCGGGCGGCATCGGCGCGGCGGGTGGCCGGGCTCGGCGCGGGGCCGGTGGTGAGGCGGGCGCTGCTCCTCGGCTGCTGCCTCGCCCTCGGGGTGATGATCCTGGCCGGAGCCGGCCAGGGCCCGCTGATCAGCACCTTCTTCAACGGGCAGGGACTGCTCCTGGTGGGCTTCCTGGTGGCCATTGCCACCTACACCTTCTACTACCTCTCCCGGGGAACCCTGGCCGGCTCGGCGCGGTTCGGCGGCTACGCAACCGTCCTCATCGTGGAGGGGGCGGTCCGGATCGCGGCGGCAGTCGTCCTCCTCAAGGCCGGGGTAACCAACGACGGAGCCTACGGGCTGACCATCAGCCTGCCGTGCCTCATCGGCCTGGCCGCCGTGATGCCCCGCCAGCACGGGATCGCCGCCCCGGGGCCGCCGGCCCGCTGGAGTGAGATCTCCGCAGCCCTCGGCTGGCTGCTGGTCGGGTCATTGCTGGCCCAGGCCCTCATGAACGTCACCCCCCTGGCCGTCAAGGCCTTCTTCAGCGGCGGCGACCCGAGCGCCGCCGGGCGGGTCCTCAACGGTCTGATCGTCGCCCGCATCCCGCTCTTCTTCTTCCAGGCCATCCAGGCGTCGCTGATGCCCAAGCTCTCGGCCGACGCCGCCGCCGGCCGCCTGGACGACTTCCGCTCCCTCCTCCGCCGAATCCTGCTCCTCGTCGCGGCGGTGGTCGCGATCTCGGTGGCGGGGATGGCCCTGCTGGGACCACCCATCCTGCAGATCCTCTTCCACAGCAGCCGGCCGCTCGCGCGGGGGGACCTGGCCCTGCTCGCGCTCGGCAGCGAGGGGATGATGGGCGCTCTGGGACTGGCCTACGCGTGCATCGCGCTGCGCGGATACCGGGGGGCGACGGCAGGCTGGGTGGCCGGCGCCGTGGCCCTGGTGGTCGCCCTCCTGGTGCTCCCGGGGGCACTGCTGCGGGTCGAGATCGCCTTCTGCATCGCGGTCGCCGTGGCCTGCGCGGTGATGGGCGTGGCCCTGGCCCGCCGCCTCAAAGTCCGTGCGGCCCACGGCGGTCAGGGCCCGCTGTCCACGTGACCCGGCTCACCTGATCGGCCGACCCCGCGGCGGCGCATGTCGGAGTCCCGTGGGCCCTGATCCAGACGGCTGCGCTGGCCGGGGCGCGGGCCGGGGTCAGCGCCGGCCGCCAGCGGCGGGCGACAGTGGTGCGCTGAGCTCTCTCAGATCTGACTCCACCATCATCGCCACCAGCTCGGGGAACGCGACGGTCGGCTCCCAGCCGAGCACCCGGCGCGCCTTGGCGGCGTCGCCGACCAGCACGGCGACATCCGCCGGGCGGAGGAATCGCTCGTCGACGACCACATGGTCCTGCCAGCGCAGCCCGACGTGACCGAAGGCCAGCTCGAGGAACTCGCGCACCGAGTGGGTCTCACCGGTCGCCACCACGAAGTCGTCCGCCTCGTCCTGCTGGAGCATCAGGTGCATCGCCCGCACGTAGTCGCCCGCGAACCCCCAGTCCCGCTGGGCGTCGAGGTTGCCGAGGCGCAGCTCGGATTCCAGGCCGAGCTTGATCCGGGCCACGCCGTCGGTGATCTTGCGGGTCACGAACTCCAACCCACGCCGGGGCGACTCGTGGTTGAAGAGGATGCCGCTCACCGCGAACAGCCCGTAGCTCTGCCGGTAGTTGACGGTGATGTGGTGGCCGTAGACCTTGGCGACCCCGTAGGGGGAGCGGGGGTGGAACGGGGTCAGCTCGTTCTGCGGGGCCTCCCGCACCTTCCCGAACATCTCGCTGCTGGACGCCTGGTAGAACCGGATGGCCGGGTTGACCAGGCGGATCGCGTCCAGCATCCGGGTGACCCCGAGGCCGGTGATCTCCCCGGTGTTGATGGCCTGCTTGAAGGAGAGGGCGACGAAGCTGATCGCCCCCAGGTTGTAGACCTCGTCGGGGTGGGTCGCCTCGAGGACCGCGATCAGCGACGACTGGTCGTGAAGGTCGCCCTCGATCAGGCGCAGCTCGGGGACGAGCCGCCGGACGACGGTGGCGCGGGGGTTGTTCTGGCCGCGGATCAGGCCGTGAACCTCGTAGCCCTGGGCGACCAGATGCTCCGCGAGGTAGCCGCCGTCCTGACCGGTGACGCCCGTGATCAGCGCGGATCTGCTCATGGCGCGGATGGTCTCATCCCGGCTGCTGCGACGGTGGGGCTGCGGCACCTGCCGGATCGGAGAGGGAGGCGACCGGATCGATGCCGGCGAGGTCGGTGAGCACCATCTCGCGGATGAGCTCGGCGAACTCGCGGGTTGGGGCCCAGCCCAGCCGGGCGCGCGCCCGCGAGGGGTCCCCGCAGAGACGGCCGGGCTCGGCCGGGCGCAACAGCGCCGGATCGGTGACCACGTGGGCGCGCCAGTCGAGCCCCACCGCCGAGAAGGCCACCTCGAGGAGCTCGCGGAGGGTGTGGGTCCGACCCGTCGCGATCACGTAGTCGTCGGCGACGTCCTGCTGGAGGATCAGGTGCATCGCCCGCACGTAGTCGGGGGCGTAGCCCCAGTCCCGCTCGACCTCCAGGTTGCCGAGCCGCAGCTCGGTCTCCAGCCCGCGCGCTATCCGCGCCGCGCCCAGGCTGACCTTCCGGGTCACGAAGCCCGTCCCCCGGCGCGGCGATTCGTGGTTGTAGAGGATGGCGTTGGCGGCGAAGATCCCCCGGCTCCGCCGGTAGTGCTGGACCATCTGGTGGGCAAAGGCCTTGGCCACGCCGTAGGGGGACACCGGGCAGAGCGGGGTCCCCTCGTCCTGGGGTGAGGTCGTCGCCCCGCCGAAGATCTCGGCGCTCGAGGCCTGCAGGAGACGGATCCCGGGATCGGCCTGCCGGATGGCCTCGAGCAGCCGGAGGACTCCGAGCCCGGTCACCTCGGCGACGGCGACCGGGTTGTCGAAGGAGTCGGCGACCGAGGTGGCCGCGGCCAGGTTGTAGACCTCGGACGGCCGGACCTCGGCGAGCGCCGCCCGGAGAGAGCCGCTGTCGGTGAGGCTCCCCTCGAGGCGATGGACGGCCGCCGGCACCGAGTCGGGGACGCTCTCGCCGGGGAGGATCAGTCCCGCCACCTCGTACCCCTCGGCGAGCAGGAGCGCGCTGAGGTAGGGGCCATCCTGTCCGGTGACCCCGGTGACGAGGGCGCGGCGGCCGGTGGCTGGCACCGACCGACTGTAGCCGCCCGGGTCGGGGCCGGGGAGCGCCGGGTGCGGAGGGGGCAAGGCCCCGGAGCGCCGGGGGGGCCGGGTCTCGGGGGGGCGAGGCGCGTAGGATCGACGCATGGGCGATCCCCAACCCGGCGTCGACCTCTCCGGCCTGCATCGTGAGCTGGACAGCCTCAAGTCGCGCCTCTGCCGCTGCGGGCACGAGGGGACCTGCATCAGCTGCCGCGGCTTCGAGGTGGTGCGCCAGCAGGCCCAGGCGGTCGCCGCCGCCGCCTCCCAACCGGTGCTCATGCAGGTCGCCCAGGAGGCGGCCATGCGCGACCTCTTCTCGCAGCTCGGCGGGCTGCAGGAGAAGCTGACTGCGGATCCCCAGCTCTCCGACCTGCTCTCCCGCTTCGCCGAGCGGGTCCAGGAGGACCTCGGTGGCCCCGAGGAGCTGGAGAGCCTGCTGCGCAGCCTCGGCTTCCCGAGGCAGCAGGGTCAGCCGGGCGGCGCTCCCGGGGGCGCCTCGTTCGACGACCGGCCCCGGCCCTCGGATGATCGATCGAGCCCCCCCGGCGATCGCACGCTCCCGCCGGACGACCGTCCCTCCCCGCCCGACGATCGGCCCGCCCCACCCGACGAGGGGATGTGGCCCCGCCCGAGTGGAGGGGGCGCCAGCTAAGCTTCGCGGCGATGGGGCTCGCGGTCCACGACGTCCCGGATGCCACGCCGCCCTGGCGCGTTGAGCAGTCCGACTGCCTCGACTTCCTGGGTGGGCTCGAGGACGGGTCCATCGATTGCATCGCCACCGACCCCGCCTACTCCGGCATGAACCAGCACATGCAGTTCGGCCACGGGCGGATCGTGGGTCACTACGGCGAGCCCAGCAACACGCGGTGGTTCCAGGAGTTCCACGACGACCCGGCGACCTTCTCCCGCTTCCTCGACGAATGCCACCGGGTGCTGCGCCCCGACCGCCACATCTACGTGATGTTCGACTCGTTCTCCCTGCTCAGCCTGGGGGCGCTGATGCGCGAGCGCTTCAACGTCAAGAGCGTGATCGTCTGGGACAAGGTGAACATCGGGATGGGCCACTACTTCCGGCGCCGCCATGAGCTGGTGGTGTTCGCGTGCAAGGGCCATCGCCGGCTGAACCGCCGCGACCTCGCCGACGTCTGGCGGATCAAGCGGATCCACCGGGGCGCCTACCCGACCCAGAAGCCGGTGGAGCTGTTCGCCCGCATGCTGGTGGGCAGCGTGGAACCCGGGATGGTGGTCTGCGACCCCTTTGCGGGGAGCGGCAGCTCGGCGATCGCGGCGCTGGCCGCCGGCTGCTCCTTCGCGGGCGCCGACATCAGCGCGGACGCGGTCGCCCTGGCCCGGGAGCGCTGCTCCGCGTACACCACGACCGGGCGCGACCCGCTCGAGGGCTGACCTGGAGCGGTCGGCGTGGCGCCGCTCACCGATCCGGGTCTCAGGTCATGCCGGATCCGCTGGGGGCGGCCACCGCGGGAGGAGGTTAAACAGGGACGGGCCCGGTGACACGCCGAGCCCGTCCAGGAGGGGGGCCCGCGTGGGAGGGCACGACTCCCACGCAGGCCCAAGGAGCAGAGGTCAGGTCGCCGGGGCCATCGCCGGCACCGGCAGGTGAGGGGCCCCGGGGTAGGGCTCCAGGTCGACGGACACCTCGCCGTGGATCACCTGGTCGCCAACTTCCAGGTGAGCGTCCGGCGCGCGGAGCGGCACCACCAGGCCGATGAGCTTGACGATCACGAAGGTCGCCACCGCGTCGTAGCCGATGATGAAGAGCAATGCGAAGAACTGGACCAGGAGCTGGTGCGGGTTGCCGTACCAGAGCCCGGTGATGCTCGAGTTGGCGGTGCCCTTGACCCCCAGGTACTCGACCATGTTGGGGTCGGCCATCACCCCTGTGAAGAGGCCGCCGAGCGCCCCGGCAACACCGTGGGTGTGGATGACGCCGAGCGTGTCGTCGACCCGGCGGAAGAGCGCGAACCGGGGCGCGACGTTGATGGTGATCCAGGGCAGCGAGCCGGCGAGGACGCCCAGCACCAGCGCCGCATAGCCGTCGATGAAGCCGGCCGCGGGGGTGATCGCCACCAGGCCGGCCACCATGCCGTTGATGGCCCCGGCCACGCTGACCTTCTTGAACCGGAGGGCGTCCCACATCACCCAGGTGCAGAGCGCGGTGGCGGTGCAGAGGTGGGTGTTGAGGATGGCGGCCCCGGCGTCGGCGTTGGCGAAGTAGGGGTCACCTCCGTTGAAGCCGCTCCAGCCCAGCCAGAGCAGCCCACCGCCGGCCACCGCCATGATCAGGTTGCTGGGGCTGGTGTGCTGGCGGTCGCGGAGCAGCCGCGGACCGATGACCGCCGCCGCCGTGAACCCGGAGACCGCGGCGGCCACATGGATCACGTAACCGCCGGAGAAGTCCACCGCCCCCATCTGGGAGAGCCAGCCGCCGCCCCAGATGCTGAAGGCTCCGACCGAGTAGACCAGGGTGATCCACAGCGGAACCAGGATGGCCCAGGCCTTGAAGCTGATCCGGCCCAGCACCGAGCCGCCGAGGATGATCACGGTGATCGCCGCGAAGACGAATTGGAAGTAGACCATGGAGCTGAGCGGGAACCGGATCGGCGGCATCAGCCCGTTGAGGAGCGGGATCTGGGCCTGCTGCTCCAGGCTGTTGGCGCTCAGCACGGTCGCGGGCTTGCCCACCAGCGTCCCGATGCCCGGGTGCCCGAAGCTCATGTTGTACGCGAACAGCGTCCAGACGATGAGCGTCATGGCGAACGCGTAGAGCACCATCATTGCCGAGTTGACGGCCCACTTGCGCTTCATGATCCCCGCATAGAGGATCGCGAGCCCCGGGACACTCATGATCCCGACCAGCGTCGCGGCAGTTATCTGCCAGGCGTTGTCCCCCGAGTTCAACCAGCTCGGATCTGGGACCAGTTGTGCCAGCAGCATCGCGCTCAAGGACCTCCCCTGCCGTCCTGTCAGGACGCCCAACTCTTGCCAGCTCAGGCTAGGGCTCTGCGGGCACTCCAGACATGTACTGGCCGCACAAACGGGCCCGCTGCCCAGTTGGGCGACGCCAGACGCGGGCCCGCGCCGAGCTCGCCGGAAGGCACGGAGGGCGTGGCGCCTGGGCACGGCGCCAAGCCTCCGGGGATACACTCCGGCCATGTGGCACCCGAGCGGCTGGGCCGGGGCCCGGTCCGACCCCCCGAGCCGGCGGACGGGTCGATGGCGCCGCCCAGGATGCGGGCGGCATGGCCGGTGACCCGCTGACCCGGCTCCTGGAGCGGATCGACCGGTTCGAGGAGCGCGAGCGCTTCGCGGAGGCACTCTCCGTGGCGCGCCGCGCCTGCGCGCTGGCGCCCGACGAGCCCGAGGTCTGGGAGACCCGGGGGGAGATGGCGCTGCGGGCCGGCGCGCCGGCGGAGGCGGCGGAGTCGCTGGCGCGCCTCACCCGCCTCGAGCCGGGCTCGGCCGACGCCTGGTTCGCGCTCGGCGAGGCGCGCCAGTGGAGCGGCGGGGAGAACGCGGAGGACTGCTTCCGCCGCGCCGCGCACCTCGACCCGGTCAGGTACGTGGTCCCCTTCCGGATCAGTGCCGGCGAGTTCGAGGCGATCGCCGGGGCGGTGCTGCCGGTGCTGCCCTCCCCCGTGGTCGACTTCCTCGAGGACACCGGCACCGAGATCGCCGTGGCGCCACTTCCCGCCCTGGAGATGGTGATCGACCGGCACCTCGACCCCCACGCGCTCGGCTACTGGCTGGGCAACGTCTACGGGGTCGCCGGCGGTTGGGGGCAGCTCAATCCGGCCGCCATCGAGATCTACCAGCTGAACATCGAGAATTGGTGTCGTGACCGGGCCGCCCTCTCGGAGGAGATCCGCCGCACCGTGCTGCACGAGGTCGGGCATGCGGTGGGCATGGACCACCCGACCCTGCACGCCGACGGCTACTGACCCCCGGCGGGTGGAGCGGGGGCGCGGATGGTGAGCACCGCCCTCGCCGCGGCCGAGGCGGCTCTCCGTCACAACGTCCGGCCGCTCACGCCGGGTGGGTCCGGCTCTCTGGAGCGAGCCCTGGAGGCAGTGGCCGGACCGGCGGGGACGTCGCTCCACGCTCCGGACGCCGCCGCGGAGGCGGTCGCGATCGAGGGGCTCGCGCCCGGCCAGGCCCGGGCGCTGGAGCGGGCGATCCAGGCCGAGGGAGGGCGGGCCGTCACCGCCCCGGACGGCCGCCGGACAGTGCTGCTCGGCCCGCCGGACTCGCTGCTGGCGGTGGCCTCGCGCCTGGGCGGAGGGGGCCCTCCCACCCAGGCCCTGGCGGGTGCGCTCTCGGGTGCGCTCGCCGGTTCGCTCGCGTCCGGCGGCCATCGAGCCCGGCTCCGCTGCGGGGACCGCCAGCTCGAGCTCGGCGCGAGGACGCTGGTGATGGGGATCGTCAACGCCACCCCCAACTCGTTCTCGGGCGACGGCCTCGCCGGGGACCTGGGCGCGGCGGTGGCCCTCGCCGAGCGGATGGTCGCGGAGGGAGCCGATCTCGTCGACGTGGGCGGCGAGTCGACACGGCCGGGCTCGGCTCCCGTGGACGCGCCCACCGAGCTGCTCCGGGTGGTCCCGGTGGTGGAGGCGCTGGCCGGCCGGCTCCCGGTCCCGATCTCGGTCGACACCCGCAAGGCGGAGGTGGCCCGGGCCGCGATCGCCGCCGGCGCCACCATGGTCAACGACATCTGGGGCCTGCGCGGGGACCCGCAGATGGCGCCGGTGCTCGCCGCCCACCCGGACGTGGCCCTGGTGGCCATGCACAACCGCCGCGGCCACCAGTACTCCGACCTGGTGGCGGAGGTAGCCCGCGAACTCCGGGAGTCGCTGGTGGTCGCCGCACGCCACGGCATCGGAGCCGACCGGGTGGTGGCGGACCCGGGCTTCGGCTTCGGCAAGACGCCGGCTCAGAACCTTGAGCTGATGCAGCGCCTGGCCGAGCTCCGCGGTATCGGCCGCCCGCTGCTCCTCGGTGTGTCGCGCAAGTCGACCATCGGCCTCCTCCTCGACGGCGCCCCGCCGGAGATGCGCGTAGAGGGCACCCTGGCGCTCTGCGTGCTGGCCGTCGCGGCCGGGGCGGAGATGGTGCGGGTCCACGACGTGGCAGCGATCCACCGAGGTCTGCGGGTCGCCGACGCGGTGCTGCGCGAGGTCCCCGAAACCGTGCGCCGGGCGCCCTCCCCGGGGCCCACCGGATGAGCGGCCCCGCCTCGCCGCCCGCCTCGCCGCCCGCCTCTCCGATCTCCCCGTGGGCCTGGATCGCCCTGGGCTGCAACGTCGGCCACCGCGGACGCGCCCTGGGCTGCCTCCGCGACGCCCTGCAGTCCTCCGGGATGGCGGTGGAGGGGGCGTCGACGGAGATCCTCACCCTCCCGGTCGGCGTCGTCGCCCAGGGCGACTTCCACAATCAGGTGATCCTGGCCCGCAGCCCCGAGCCGTGGACCGCCCACCGCTGGTTGGCGGCGTGCGCCGCTGCGGAGGAGGCCTGCGGACGGCGGCCCACCTACCGCTGGGGCCCGCGGCGCGCCGACGCCGACCTCATCCTGCTCGGCCGGCATGGCGAGATCGCGAGCCGGGCGGACCCCGCGGTGCCCCATCCCGAGCTCCCACTGCGTCCGTTCTGGCACCGGCTGGTCGCCGAGATCGACCCCGAGGTGGCGGCCGGACTGCGAGCGTGATGAGCTGCGGGTCAGCGCGGCGGGAGGTAGGGGAGCGGGGTGAGCCGCGGGTCAGATCGGCAGGCGGTCGGCGAGCTGCGGCACCAGGCGCAGCGCGGTCAGGATCTGGCGGGCGATCCCCTCGACGTCCGGCGGCTGCTCGAAATCGAGGAGCCACGAGTGCTCGGCGGTGAACTTCTCGACCAGCGTGGTCGATCCCAGGGAGGCGATCCCGACGTGGACCGAGGGGCGGTCCTCGTCCCGGAACACCTTGGCCAGCAGCTCCTGGACCGTCTCCACCCACGCCGAGATCTCGGCCACGTCATGCAGCTCGTAGCCTCCGTCGCCGAGGACGAACTCCGCCTCCAGCTCGACGAAGGGCTGGGGCGGGAGCTGGTGGTGGGGGCAGTCCTCGGATTCGTCGTCGTCGTGGTAGAGGTCGCAGTCGGCACCGGCGCCGTAGGCCGCGATGTAGGTCAGGAGGGCGTCCCAGACGAAGCTGAGGTGGACGTGGTAGCGCGACGGCGGCTCGTTGGCGGAGAGCCGGATGGTGCACTCGAAACGGCGCTCCCCCACCGACGGCTCCAGATGGTGCCGAACGTCCTCGATGAAGAGTCCCGCCTGATCGAGTGCCTCGATCAGGTCGGCCGACAGCTCCTCATAGGACGGGAAGGCGGACCGGACCTGGCCGGGCTGTTCCGTCGACCCCGATGCGGGAGGCTCAGACAACCCGCGCCTGCCGCCCCCCGGCGGGTGCCGGGCCCACCGCGGCTGCGGTGAGGCTGGACAAGGGAGCGAGGCCGCAGCCGTGTCGGCGTACCGGCATCGTAGGAGTGCCCACGTCCTCAGTCTAGACGGTTTCCAGGAGGGGCCCGGTCGGGTCCGGCCCACCGGCCCCCTTGCTCGCCTTGGCAAGACCGCCGCGCATCGGGCGCGGGGTTGTTACTATACGGCCGAACTCAGATTTTCATTCCGCCCTTGCGGCAGATCTATCCCCACACGGAGAAGGGCCTGTGCAGACTCAGGGCTTGCTGCAGGAATCTGGCCTGGCAACCCTGCTCCAGACCATGCAGACGGAACGCGCGACGGGTGCCCTCGCGCTCGAGAGCGAGAACGACACCGCATCGCTCTTCTTCCTGTTCGGCCACCTCTTCCACGCCGCCGGCCCGTCGGGGCAGGGGGAGGACGTGGTCCTCAACGCGCTGACCTGGCACGACGGCACCTTCCGATTCGACCCCCGCGCCAAGCTCCCGCCCGAGGAGACGATCAAGTCGTCCCCCGCCGAGCTGATCGCCGAGGCGGAGCGGCGCACGCCGGAAGCTCCTCCCGCCGGTGCCGAGGAGCAGGCCGGCTGGGCCGGCGCCGCCTACGAGCCCGCGGAGGACTACGGGATCGGCACCTACAGCGAGCCCGGTGGCGGATACCCGGAGCCCGCCTGGACGTCGGCGGTGCCCGACTTCGCGACGGAGCAGCAGGCCGCCGGCTACTCGCCGTGGAACGCACCCGCTCCCGCCCCCACCGAGGAATCCACCCCGGCGCCCGCCGCCCCGGGCACGGCCCCGGTTCCGACCTCGGTTCCGACCTCGGCTCCGACCCTGGCTCCGACCCTGAGCGCCCCGGCCCCCGCGCCGGCGCGTTACCAGCCGGCTGCACAGCGGCCGGCCCCGGCCCCGGCCCTCGCTCCCGCGCCGGCCCCCGCGTACCGGCCGGAGCCCGCGGTCCCGGTCGGGAGCGCGCCCCGCCCCGAGCCTCCCCCGGCGCCGGCCGCGGAGCGCGGGCAGGTGGGGGTCATGGGAGCTCCGGCGGTCGAGCCGCTCGACATCATGTATCCCCTGCCGGCGGGCCAGGTCCAGTACGAGGGGCTGAAGAGCGCCTTCGTCGACTTCCCCAAGCTCCTCCGCACCCTGCGCGGTGACCAGCACACGGGCTATGTGCGACTCACCGCCCCCGACTTCTCGGCGATGCTCCTCTTTCATCAGGGCCACCTCCTCGACGCGCGCTGCAGTGCCCCCGGGGCCCGGTCCGGTGATGGCGCCTTCCAGGCGATCCGGCGCAGCATGGACGCGGGGACCGGGGTCCTCGACGTCATCGACCTGGCGAGCGAGATCGTGGAGGGGATCGGCATCCTGCTGACCTCCCCCCTCCTCTACACCGGCCTCCTGGGGCGGTTCGTGAACTTCGACGCGCTGCTCGCCTACCTGACCGAGGAGGGCGTGGACGGAGCCGTGCTGGTGGTGGGGAGCTCGGACGTCGGGATCATCATGCTCAGCCACGGCCACGTCCTCGGCGCCTACACGCAGACCAACCCTGCGCTGAGCACGGCAACCACCGGGGTGGGCAAGATCGCGACCGACAAGGCGGCCCGGATCGAGGTGAAGAGCGGCGCCGGTGCCCTGGCGGCGATCGACGTGGAGACCGCCCTCTCCCGCGCCTATTGAGCCCCCGCCGCCGTCTGTCCCGGCTCCGGGTCATCCCCCTCGGCATCGCCTTCCTGGCACCCTCGGTGCTGCTCACCGGGTGCTTCAGCGCTCCACCTCAGATCGTGCAGCTGAACCCGCTCGCGGGCTCCACCCAGCTCGACGCCAACGCCACGGTCGAGGTCGTCTTCGATCAGCCGGTCATCCACCAGAGCGTGGCCACCCGTCTCAGCGTGGTGGAGTCGAAGGACTCCAGGGTCGGGCTCACCGGGTGCAACCTGGTGGCGGCCTTCACCGCCCGGCCCGGCGCCCCCTGCTGGATCACCTGGCTCACCGGCGAGTCGGGTTTCGTGCTGCGTCATCCCGGCGCCCTCTTCGCCCCGAACACCGAGTACACCTTCACCCTGGGCGCCGGCGTCACCTCGGTCAACGGCAACGTCAACTCCCTCGACCACATCTGGAACCTGACCAGCGCCGCGGCCCCGGTGCTCACCTCGGCGACCCCGGGTGGCGGTGCCAGCGTGGCTCGTGACACCCCGCTGCTGCTCTCCTTCTCGCGGGCGATGTCCGCGTCCGCGCTGGCCGCCGCGGTCTCTCTCAGCCCGGCCGTGACCGGCCTCGAGGTGGTCCGCAACCGGCTCGACCTCGGCCAGTTCGAGGTCATCCCGGATCGCCCGCTGGCCCCGAGCACCGCGTACACCCTCACCGTCAGCCGCCGGGCCACCGACGCCTTCGGTCAACCGATCTCGTCCCCGATCACCGTCCACTTCCGGACCACCACGCTGCTGGCGGCGGGGCACCTCCTAGTCCTGGCTGGGCCCAGCCTGGGGGACGCCACCACGGTGATGCTCGCCCAGCTCACCGCGCCCGCCACCGGCCTTCCCATCCCCGCCCAGGTCCTCGACACCGTGCCCGTCTGCACCGACCCGGACGCCTGCGGTGAGGTCGGGCCCGGGCAGCCGGCCGCGGTCATAGACAGCGCGAGCCTCGCCCCGGGGGGTCAGTGGCTGGCCGTCGTGCAGACCGACGTCACCCGTCTCAATCAGCCGCCGGTGCTGCGGATCATCGACGTCCAGAACGGGCTCGACCAGCTGGACCTGACCGGCGCCACCTCGCCGGCCTGGTCGCCCGACGGCCAGACGCTCGCCTTCGTCGCCTCCAACTCGACGGTGCAGCTGTACGACCCGGCCTCCGGCACCCTCTCCCAGCTCCCTGCGGGCTCGCCGCCGAGCGGCCCACCGGTCTGGACCGCGGACGGCGAGGCGCTCGCCATCCCGGTGGCGGCGACCACCACCAGCCCCGCCCACGTCGACCTGGCGAACCCGTCGATCGGCGCCCGATACCCGCTTCCGGGGGTCATCGGGAGCGCGAACCACCTGGTGGCGGCCCCGCAGGGGGAGGAGCTGGCCATGCAGGTGACCTCGTCCTCCAGCCCGATTCCCGCCACCTGGGTGGTCGACCCCGCAGGCAGCCGGCCCGCCTCCCGAATCGGAGCCCCGCTCACCCCGGTGGGGTTCACCGACGGTGCCACCCTGGTGGTGGCTCTCAACGCTCCGCCCGGCTCGCCTCAGCTCGGCGCGCTCGACATCGGGACCGGGATGGTCTCGCCCCTCGGGGCCGGGCTCGGCGACCCCGATCCCGACAGCGCCGGTGTCGCGCCGAGCGGCCGCCAGATCGCCTACATCACCACCCTGGCGCCCGGCGTCGAGGAGGCCGTGATCGCCAACGCGGACGGTTCGGGGCCGCTCCCGCTCACCGCGCTGCCCGCGGGACTCGAGGCTCTCACCGTCTCCTTCGGCGGCTGAACGCGCCCGCGGCTTCCTTTCCGACCGTCGGCTTCGCCAGCAGAGTGCGGAAGAGCCCCCGGCGAGGGATGTCGTTCCCAGGCCGGTGAGCCGACACCCGCATCGCCCAGGATGGGGGCGTCAGGACCGCCGGGGGCTCTTCCGCACCCTGCTAGTCTCAGCAGCCGTGTCCCGCCCACTCCTCTTCCTGATCGCCGATACCGGCGGCGGGCACCGGGCCGCCGCGACCGCGGTCAGCCACTACCTGGGGGTCGCCCACCCCGGCGAGTTCACGGTGGAGATCGTCGACCCGTTCGCCACGGCGTCGCCCCGCCTCCTGGGACGTACCGCTTCACTGTACGGCCCGCTCATCCAGCGAGCCCCCTGGGTGTGGGGCGGTCTCTTCCACGCCACCAACTCCCGGGCCATGGTGCGGGTCTCGGAGCTCGTGCTGCACAGCGTGGACCCCGCCATCGCGCGGCTGATGACCTCCCTGAAGCCGGCGGCCGTCGTCTCCTTCCACCCTCTCCTCAATCGTGCGGCGGTGCGCGCGCGACGCCGGCTCGGTCTGCGGGTCCCCATCGTCACCGCCATCACCGACCTGGTGGACGTCCACACCTTCTGGGCCTCTCCGGACGTCGACCTGGTGATCGTCCCCTCCCCCGGCGGGCTGGATCGCTGCCGTCGCAACCGGGTGCCGGCCGACCGCCTGGTCCAGGTGGGCCTCCCGGTCGATGCCGGCTTCACCGGCCATGCCTCGGACCCGGATGCCCGCCGCGTCCGGCGGCTCCACCTCGGACTCGACCCCGATCGGTTCACGGTGCTCGTCTGCAGCGGCGCGGACGGCTCGGGCGACATCGAGCGCCGGGCGCGGGTGCTCGCGGGCAGCGGGCTGGACATCTCCCTGGTGGTGATCTGCGGGCACAACCGGCGGGCCGAGGAGGCCCTCGCCGGCCTCCGTGACCGACGGGACCGTCCGGTCGTCGTGCGCGGATTCGTGACCAACATGGCCCAGTGGATGACCGCCGCGGACATCGTGGTCACCAAGGCAGGGCCGGGGACCATCGCAGAGGCGCTCTGCGCCGGGCTCCCCCTGCTCATCACCTGGTTCCTGCCCGGTCAGGAGCGGGGCAACATGGAGTGGCTCATCGACACCGGGGCCGGCCGCTACGTGCCCGGGGACGCCGAGCTGGTCGACGAGGTGGCCGAGCTGGCGGCGCCCGGATCCTCCTCGCTGCTCTCGATGCGGGCCGCCGTGGCACAGCTGGCCCGCCCCGAGGCCGCCGCCGAGGTCGCCGAGCTCATCCGCTCGGTGGCCCTGAAACCCTCGTGAGCCCCCTGGAGGAGGTCCTCCCATCGCCCGAGGGGGGCCTGGCCAGCCTCCGCCTCTTCAACTTCCGGAACTACGCCGAGCTGAGCCTCCGGTTGGGCCCGGGGCTCAACGTCTTCGTCGGCGAGAACGCGCAGGGGAAGACCAACCTGCTGGAGGCTGTGGCCACGCTCCTGCTCACCCGTTCGCCCCGGACGACCATCGCGGGCGAGCTCCTCCGCTGGGGAGCCGACGAGGCGGCGGTGGACGCGCTGCTGGTGCGGGGGACGCTGTCCGAGAGCCTCGCCCTCCGCCTCCGCCGGGTCCGCGAGCCCGGGACCGATCCCGCCGATCCCGTCGACTCGCAGACGCGGATCGCGCGGACCACGTCGAGTGACGGCCATCCGATCGCCCCCCGCGACCTCCTCGGCCGCTGGCCGGTGGTCCTCTTCTGGCCCGACGATCTGCAGCTGGTCAAGGCCGGCCCGGAGGCACGGCGCCGGCTTCTCGACGTCCTGCTCTCCCAGCTCGACAGGGGCGCGGCGGACGAGCTGGTCCGCTACCGGCGGGTCCTCGAGCAGCGCAACTCGCTGCTGCGCCGGCTCCACCTCGAGGGCGGCGATGCGCCCGACCACCTCCGCACCTTCGACGATGCCCTGGTTCTGCACGGAGCCGGGGTCCGGGTGGCGCGGACCGGTCTGGTGAGGACGCTGGGCCCCCTGGCGGCCGCCGCGATGGCGGAGATCAGCGACGCCGCGGACGCGCTCGAGATGCGCTACGTCCCGCACGGCGCCACCGCCACCGACGACCGCGAGGAGGCCATGGCCGCCCTGCGGCGTACGCTCGCCCGGGCTCACGCGGAGGAGTTGGCGCGCGGCACCACGGTGGTCGGTCCCCACCGCGACGACATGGAGTATGTCCTCAACGAGCGCGCCGCACGCTCGACGGGATCCCAGGGTCAGCAGCGGAGCGCAGTCCTTGCCACCAAGATCGCCGAGGTCCGCCTGGTCGGGAAGGTATCCGGGCGGATGCCGCTGCTGCTCCTCGACGACGTGCTGAGCGAGCTCGACCCGGCTCGGCGGGAGCGGCTGCTCGGCGCGCTCGCATCCGGAGACGGCGCCCCTCAGACCATGGTCACCTGCAGCGAGGAGGGGCTCTTCGGCGAGCGGCGCTCGCAGCGCTTCCTGGTCCATCAGGGCACGGTGGTGGCGCGATGACCGGCGGCGGCGATCGGCCCCCGCGCCCTGAGCGCGAACCCGGACCACTGCACATCGCGGACGTGCTCGGTACCGCCCTGCGCCGCCTGGGCGTTCTGCGCGAGGTGCGCGAGGTCCAGCTCAAGGAGGCCTTCGCCGAGGTGGTCGGGCCCGCTCTGGCTCCGCTCTGCGAAGCCCTCTCGCTCCAGCGCGGCACCCTGCTGGTGGCCACCCGCAACGGGGCCCTCGCCCAGCAGCTCCAGCTCGAGATGCCTACCATCGTCCGAGCTCTCAACGGCCGTCTCGGCGCCGACGCGGTCAAGCGCCTTCGCTTCACCGCCATGAGCTGAAGACTGAGGCCTGTCGCCTCTAGGGCACCCGCACTGGCATGATGACGCAGAGATAGTCGTCGTGTCCCTGGGCTCGCACCACCGCCGGCTGGAGCGGTCCGTTGAGGGCCAGCTCGACGTCGTCACCGTCGATCGCCTGGAGGGCGTCGAGGAGGTAGCGGGCGTTGAAGGCGACCTGGACCTCCTCCCCCTCCACCCGGGCGGGCAGCGGCGCGTCGTGGTCCCCGACCTCCGCAGCCTGCGCGATCAGCTCCAGCTCGCCCTTCCCGGCTCGCAGCCTCACCGGGTTTGAGGCATCTCTAGCGAGAACTGCCGCGGTCTTGGCGCTCTTGAGGAGCAGCGCGGTGGGCAGCACCACCGTGGTGGTGGAGCGAGCCGGAATCACCTGCGCGTAGTTGGGGTAGTTCCCCTCGATGAGCCGCGAGGAGATCTCCATGTCTCGGAGGGTGAAGAAGACCTGGTTGCGGGCGTCACTGAAGGCGACTCCCACCGTGGGCCGGGACGGATTGATGGCCCGAGCGAGCTCGGCGAGGTGACGCGCGGGCACGATCACGGCGCCGTTGACGGCGCCCTCGGTGGTCACCTGGGCGTCGAGCGTCTTGACCGCGAGCCGGTGGCGGTCGGTGGCGACCAGGGTGAGACGCGACCCCTCGACGTGAAGCAGGACCCCGGTGAGGACGGGGGTCTGCTCATCACCGGACGCGGCCACGGCGGTCTGGCTGATCGCCTGCTGCAGGGCCGCCGCGTCCACCTCGAATGCGGGAGCCGTCTCACGAGCGGGCAGCGGCGGGAACTCCACGGCGTCGATCCCGTGCAGATTGGTCCGCTGCACGCCAGAGCTGATCCGCAGCATCTGGGTGCGCTCCTCGACCTCCATAGTGCAGGCGACCTCGTCCAGGGAGGCCACGTACTCGGCGAGAAGCCGGGCCGGCACCGTCACCCTCCCCTCCTCATGCACCGTCGCAGCGACCAGCGCGCTGATGGTGAGGTCGAGGTTGGTGGCGGTGACCCGGAGCCCCTCGACCTCGGTTTCAAGGAGGACGTTGCTGAGCACGGGCAGGGTGGAGCGGGGGGAGACGGCTCGCGAGACCAGGCTCAAGGAGGCGCTGAGTGCCGAGGGGGAGACCGTGCACCTCATGGCGGAGCGTGTGCCGATACCAGTGGGCCAGTTGTTCACCGGAGAGGACTCCTTGGGTGGTGACAGTGTAGAGATAAGAGGTGATTAATAGGGGTGGGCAATCAGGGGATAACCCCGGTTTTTGAATACAGGGGGCTGGGGAAAACCGGAGGAGGGCTGGGGACGGGCCCGCCTTGGCCGCGGAGCTTTCGCCCAGGCGAGGGTGGGACCGCGGCTTTGCCACAGCCCTGGGCGGTGATCTCCACAGGCGTTGTCCCCGGTCCGGGAGGCCTCCGTCCCGAGGGCGTTCGGAGCCGCTCCCGGCCCCCTGGGGATGGGTGCCGCGGAGCGGGTGTCAGCCATGGGAGTGGAGCCGCTGGCGCAGCAGGCGGACGTCGCTCTGGAGGCGGGTGTCCTCACGGAGCAGCTCGGTGATCTTGTCGATGGCGTGGAGAGCGGTGGTGTGATCCCGGCCGCTGAAGGCGTCGCCGATCACCGGCAGAGAGGAGTCGGTCTCCTCCCGGATGAGGTACATGGAGACCTGGCGGGGGAAGACGATGTGCTTGTCCCGGCGCTTGCCCTTCATCTCCTCGACGCCGATGCCGTAGTACTCGGCGACGGTCTCCTGGATGAAGGGGATGCTGAGCGGCTGCGCATCGGCCACCGGAATAATGTCGCTGAGGATGCGCTGGGCCATCTCGAGGGTGATGGCGTGCCCGTTGATCGAGGCGTGGGCGAGGACGCGGATGAGGGCCCCCTCCAGCTCTCGGATGTTCCGCTGGATGCGATGGGCGATGAAGCTGCAGACCTCGTCCGGGACCAGCCGGCTGTGGGGACCGAGCTTGGTCTTGAGGATGGCCATCCGGGTTTCCACATCGGGCGGCTGGATGTCCGCCATCAGGCCGCCCTCGAAGCGGCTGCGCAGGCGGTCCTCGAGGGTGGGGATGTCCTTGGGCGGGCGGTCGCTGCTGACCACGATCTGCTTCTGGATCTCGTGGAGGGCGTTGAAGGTGTGGAAGAACTCCTCCTGGGTGCGGTCCTTGCCGGCTAGGAACTGGATGTCGTCGATGAGGAGGACGTCGACGGTCCGGTAGCGATGGCGGAAGTCGTTGGTCTTGTTCTCCTGGATCGCAGCGATCATCTCGTTCGTGAATTTCTCCGAGGTGATGTAGGCGACCTTCGGGGAGCGCCGGTGGCCCTCGCGGACCGCGTGGCCGATGGCGTGCATGAGATGGGTCTTGCCCAGACCGACACCGCCGTACAGGAAGAGCGGGTTGTAGGCCTTGCCGGGAGCGTCGGCGACGGCACGGCACGCGGCGTGGGCGAAGCGCGAGGAGTTGCCGACCACGAAGCTCGAGAAGGTGAAGTTCGGGTTGAGCCGGGACTCGCCGGCGGGTGCCAGGTCCGTCTCCGGGGCCAGGTCGGAATCGCTGAGCGGCGCCGGCTCGTCGCGCGGGGGGCTGGCCATGGGGTCGACGGTGATCTCCACCTGGCACTCATGCCCGAGAAGCCCGGAGAGGACCTCCTCGATCACCGAGACGAAGCGCTCGGAGACCCAGTCGCGGGCGAGCCGGGTCGGAACCCCGATCAGGAAGCGCTGGCCGTCGCTGTCGACGAGGGTGGCGGTGGCCAGCCAGGTCTCATAGCTGGGCCGTGCCAGCTGGAAGCGGAGCTCCTCCTGGGCGGAGCTCCACACCTGCTGGGCGGAGGCGCGGTCGGTCGCGGTCGGGACGATGCCGTCATCGGCTCCGACCGTCAACGCCGCACCTCGCGTCGCCCATGCGCCGAAGCCACAAACCGACCTCCGCCTTCCGCCGCCACTTGTCCACAGGATGTGAACAGGAGTGGATAAACTTCGACGCCACTTCCGGACGGGCCTGTCAACGTTGGCTGGGGCGACTGCGGGAGCTCGTCCCGCCGGAGCATCCGTCAGTCTAGCAATGGCGGGGGCGCTCGACAACCGGGGGGCGAGCCGGTCGGGAGGTGGGGCCCGGTGGCCCGGGCGGCAGGTCGCGAGGCGTCGGGGGGCGCCGGCGGGACGGCCGTCGGGGGCCCGGAGCGGTCGCCGGCAGGGCTCGGCGCATGTGGGCGACCGGGATGGGTGAGTGGAACGAATATACTGGCGTGACCACGCCGTCCGGGCGCGGCGCTCCGTGGCGTCCCCGGGCGCGATTTGTGTACGTCTCACGGCAGGAGAGCTCCGATAAAGCGAACGTATCAACCCAAGAAGGCGTACCGCCGCAAGACTCACGGGTTCCGTGCCCGGATGTCGACGCCGGGCGGCCGCAACGTGCTCAAGGCGCGCCGCCTCAAGGGACGGAAGCGCCTCACGCCGACCGGCCCCCGCTGACGGGCGGCAGCAGCCTTGGTGGGCGTGGGCGCTTCGCCTGGGTGCGCTCCTGGCGGTGCGCCGGTCGAGCCGGCCAGGTGCGCGTCCAGGCCGCGCCCAACGGCCGTGAGGACGCCCGCCTCGGCCTCTCCGTCCCCGGGCTTCCCGGTGCCGTTCAGCGCAACCGGGCCCGCCGCCGGCTGCGTGAGGCGGCTCGCGGGCTGGACGCCCACCACGGCTTCGACCTGGTCGTGAGCACCGACGCCAGCGTCCTGACCCTCCCGTTCGCTCTCCTGCGCGGGCAGGTCGAGACGGCGGCGGCGGCGGCCGTCGGGCTCGCCCGGGCGGCCTCGGGCCCCGTTCCGCCGGCGGTGGACCCTCGCGCCCGGAACCGCCAGGGAGAGGCGCGGCCCGGCCGCCCGGCCGGCGGGAGGGCCGGACAGCCGTGACCCGCGTCAGCGTCTGGTTCATCCGGGTCTACCAGGTCACCCTCGGACCCATCTTCGGGGCGATGAGCAGCTGCCGCTACCAGCCCACCTGCTCGCGCTACACGATGGAGGCCATCGAGCGCTTCGGTGCGCGGCGGGGCTGGTGGCTCGGGATCCGGCGGATCGCCCGCTGCCACCCCTACTACCCCGGCGGGCCGGATCCCGTCCCGGAGAGGTACGTGACCTGGCGCGCGGCTCGCCGCCTGCGCCGCGAGGCCCGCCTCGCCCACCGGAGCTCGGCGTGATCGCGGCGCACCTGCTGGCCACAGCGCCGCACGCGGTCGGTGCGGTGGACCTCAATCCGATCGACTACCTCGCCTTCCTCCTCAGCGTCCTCCGCTACCCCATCGGGTTGCTCATCGAGCTCCTGAGCAAGGCGTTCGCCGGCTTCGGGCCCCTGGCGGCGATCGGACCCTTCGGCCTCGCCGTGGTGGTGGCCACCCTGGTGATCCGGGCCCTGCTCTTCCCGATCATGGGCTGGAACCTGCGCACCCAGCGGCGGATCCAGCGCGAGCAGCGCCAGGTGGCGCCCCAGCTCAACGAGATCCGCAAGCGGTACAAGGGCCAGACCAGGAAGATCTCGGAGGAGTCCCAGAAGGTCTACGCCGAACACGGGATCAGCCCGTTCAGCTCGATGTCCGGCTGCGTCCCGCTGCTGGTGCAGCTCCCGGTCCTCTACGGCCTCTACTGGGGCATCCGGGACGTGATCGGCATGGACAGCACGGGGGCGTCCAGGGTCACCTTCGACGCGCTCCCCAAGAGCTTTAACTTCGGGTTCCTCTGGATCCACAACGTGGCCCAGACGATCGGGCAGGCCATCGGCAGCGCCACCAGCAACGTCGTCACGGGCTGCCCCCTCACCAACAGCAAGGGCCAGGAGATCGCCTGCGCGACCGACTGGTCCCGTCTCTTCAGCCATCCGGCCAACCTCGCGCTGCTCATCTTCCCGATCCTCACCGGATTGGCGTACTTCATCCAGTCGAAGATGACCATGCAGCCGCTGCGGCCGGACATGAGCGACATGGAACGCCAGATGGCCTCGTCGATGAAGATGGTCGTCTACTTCATGCCCCTGATGAGCCTCTTCTTCGGCTTCATCTGGCCCCAGGGCCTCACCCTCTACTGGATGACGGCGGCCCTGGTCATGGTCGGCCAGCAATACCAGCTCATGGGATGGGGAGGGTTGCGGGTGCCGTCATGGGTACCCGGAGCCAGCCGGACCACCTCGCTCTCGTACACGAAAAGCGACTTCGGGGCGGCCGCCCCCCCGAAGAGCACGGGGGGGGACGGGTTGGGGCCGGTCTCTTCGAACGGCGCCAGGCGGCCGGGTCGCGGCGCGCCGGAGGTGCATCAGGCGCCGGCCGGCCCGGGCCGCGGCCGGGCTCCGTCGAGGACGCAGAGAAAGGCCCGGCGCCGCCGCTGAGGCGGGCCGGCAGGAGGTGAACGTTGAGCGAGGTTGACGCCGTGGCCGCCGAGGCGGAGTGGACGAGTGTCGAGACCAGCGGCGTGACGGTGGAGGAGGCCATCGCGGCCGCCCTGGCCGAGCTGGGAGCCGGCGCCGCCGACGTCGCCGTCGAGGTGCTGTCGCGGCCGGCTCGCGTGCTCCCCGGCGAGAGGGTGTCGGCGGCGGCCGAGGCCCGGGTGAGGGTCGCCAAGCTCGACGAGAACACCGCGCGGGCCCGCGCCACCCTGGCCGAGCTCCTGGAGCGCATGGGCATCGCAGCGCGCATCGCCGCCCGCCGGGCGGCGGCCACGCCGGGGGGGCCGCCGGCGCCCCCGCTCCTTGACGTCTCGGGCGACGACCTGGGGCTGCTCATCGGATGGCGGGGGGAGACCCTCCGGGCGCTTCAGACCGTCGTCAACCTGATGATGGGAGATGCCGAGCAGGCGTCCGGACGCCGGGTCATCCTGGACGTCGAGCGCTACCGCGCCCGCCGCGAGGAGCAGGTCCGCGAGCTGGCCCTGCGGCTTGCCAACCGGGTGAAGCGCACCGGTCAGCGCTACACGCTCGACCCGATGCACGCGTACGAGCGTCGCACCATCCACCTCACCCTGGCGGATGACGAGGGAGTTCGCACCGAGAGCACCGGCAAGGAGCCGGCGAGGCGGGTAGTGATCCACGCGACCGGACCGGCGCAGCCGGACCTGCCCGAGCTGCCCGACCGGCTGGGCCGGCCACCGCAGCGCAGGGAGTTCGGCGATGCCGGCCAGGCGCGCGACCGGCGCCCGTCGCGCTGGGAACGCGGGTAGCCGGGCCGGCGCTGAGCCGGCGGCCGCTCGGGGGGCTCCGGGTGGGTTCGGACCGGCGGGAGCGCCTACACTCGCGGGACTCATGACCGCCGATCGGACCTACGCGCTGCACCGCCTGCCCACCGGCGCGCGGCTGATCGCCGCCCCGATGCGGGAGCGCCGCTCGGCGGCGGTCGCCTTCATGTTCGGGGTCGGGTCGCGACACGAGGACGCGCCGAGCGCCGGGCTCAGCCACTTCATCGAGCACGTGGTGTTCAAGGGGGGCGGGCGGTTCCCCACCGCCCGGGCGATCTCGGAGGCGATCGAGAGCGTGGGCGGATCCATCAACGCCGCCACCGACAAGGAGGCGACCGTCTTCTACACCAAGGTGCCGGCGGAGCATCTGGGGCTGGCCTGCGAGGTGCTGGGGGGCATGGTCTTCGACCCCGTCCTGGACGCGGCGGAGGTGGCCAAGGAGCGCCAGGTGGTGATCGAGGAGCTGCGGATGTGCCTGGACAACCCGCAGGAGCACGTCGGCACCCTCTTCGACGAGGTGATGTACCCGGACCAGCCGCTGGGATGGGACGTGGCCGGCACCGAGGAGACGGTGCGGAGCTTCGACGAGGACGCCTGCCGCCGGCACCTCGACGGCCACTACCGGCCGGCACGGCTGGTGGTCAGCATGGCCGGGGCCGTCGATCCGGCCCAGGCACTGGAGCTGGTGGAGCGCTCGGTGGGCAGGGTCGGGGAGGCGACGGATGCGCCGCCCGCAGCCGCCGCCGAGCGCCACGGCAGTGCTCTCCGCCTGGTGAACAAGCGCACCGAGCAGGCCAACATCATCCTGGGGGGGTACGCCTGCTCCTACCTCGACCCCCGCCGCTCCGTCCTCGATCTGCTCAACATCGTGCTCGGGGAGGGGATGTCCAGCCGGCTCTTCCAGGAGCTGCGCGAGGAGCGAGCCCTGGCCTACGACGTCCACTCGTTCGTCGCCAAGCTGCGGGACAGCGGCTGCCTCGGCATCTACCTGGGCTGTGAGCCGCGGCGTGCCGCCGAGGCGGTGCGGGTCGCGGTGGAGGAGCTCGCCCGGGTGGCGACCACGGCGGTGGAGCCGGACGAGCTGGCGCGGGCGAAGCAGTACGCCGAGGGCCGGCTCCTCCTCCACCTGGAGGGGACCGGCGCGATGAGCCAGTTCCTGGGCCAGCAGGAGCTGCTCGCCGGCGAGGTGCTGGTCGCCAGCGAGGTGATCGCCGCCCTTGAGGCGGTGACCGCGGAGGAGATGCGGGCGATGGCCGAGGCGATCTGCCGCGACGGCCTGCGCGCCGCCGTCATCGGGCCCTTCGCCAAGCCGGAGCGTTTCGAACGCGCCCTCGCCAGCGCGTCGTGAGCTGGCTGACTGTGCCGGGCTGGGCCAGGGTGGATCGTCGTCGGAAGGGCACCAAGGAGTGGAACGAGGACCCATGACCATGGAACGCACGCTCGTGCTGGTGAAACCCGATGGGGTTCAGCGTGGCCTCATCGGCGAGGTCGTCGCCCGGCTCGAGCGCCGGGGCCTGCATCTGGTCGGGCTCAAGCTGATGCTGATCGACGAGGCGCTGGCGGTGCGCCACTACGCCGAACACGTGGGCAAGCCCTTCTACCCCGGGCTCGTCCGCTTCATCACCTCGGCACCGGTGGTGGCCATGGTCTGGGAGGGGCCGGAGGCGGTGACCCTGGTCCGCTCCACCATGGGCGCGACCAACCCGGCGGCGTCGGCGCCGGGCACCATCAGGGGCGACCTCGCCGTCTCGATCGGCACCAACGTCGTCCACGGCAGCGACTCCCCAGCGCGGGCGGAGGTCGAGATCGGCCTCTTCTTCCGCGCGGAGGAGCTGGTGAGCTGGGGGAGCGCCGTCGCGGAGTGGACGCTCGGGGGCTGAGCGACCGCCCGGTCTGCAGCGGCGGGCTCAGCCGCTCGGGGGCTCGAGCCAGCTCAGCCGGGCCAGCTCAGCCGGGCCAGCTCGGCGGCGACGCGCCGGCGCCGGAGCGGCGCCACGACGAGCAGCCCGCCGAACCCGGTGAGCGGAGCGGGCCCGGGTGTCGCGGTGGTGATCAGGGTGGGCCCGGGGCCCAGGCCTCCGAAGCTGCTCAGGGGCCAGATCCGGAGGATGGCCTTGGCCACGATCCGGCTGCGCGAGACCAGCCCGAAGTAGCGGGAGTCGCAGGACTCGTTGCGGTTGTCCCCCATCACAAAGTACTCCCCGGCGGGGATGTGGAGGATGCGGTCGACGGCGTTGACGGTGCCAGGGGCGGAGAAGCCGGGACCCTGGTCCCAATCGTCGGGGAGGTACGGCTCCTCGACCCGGTCCCAGGTCCCGGTCCCGCCCGGCTGCACCAGCAGCTCGGTGGGATTGGCCTGCGCGTCGATCTCGATGTTGTCGCCGGGCAGGCCGACGACGCGCTTGATGTAGTCGGCCGACGTGTTGTCGCAGGTGTGGGGTGGCTCCAGGATGACGATGTCGCCGCGGGCCGGGTTCCCCAAGACGTAGGAGATCTTGCTGGCCACCAGGAAGTCGCCGTTCTGGAGGGTGTTCTGCATGCTGTCGCCGTCCACCCGGACGGTCTCGATGCAGGTCCAGATGAGCGCGTAGAGGACGACGGCCACCAGCAGGATCTCGAGCAGGTCGCGGACCCAGGTGCTGCGCGCTCGGTGCGGAGGGGGCTGGGGGAGGGCCTCGAGGGGAGGAGGAGCATCGGGGGGCTGTTCCAGGCTGCTGCTGCTGACGGGACCGGCCCTCCGAGGAGGCCGCCACGGCGGGCGGCGCGGCGAGATGAGGTGGACGGATGGGCGACCGCTCACCGCGGGTGGGCACGAGAGCGGGTTGAGGGGGCGCGCGCCCCGCGCCGCCTGGCGCCCGATTATACGGAGGGCACCGCCTCCCCACCCCGCCGGAGCGTGGTCCCCGCCGCCGGGCCGGGGCGGGGTCAGGCCGGACGGCTCCGCGCCAGCCGCCGCCGCTTCGGGGCAGTCCCCCACGCTGCGACAATGGATCCCTCAGCGGCCGGCCCACCGGCCCCGGCAGACACCCAGGCGGAGGAAGCAGATGGCTCTCCTGACCCTCTCCCCCTACAAGGCCAAGGAGTTCCCGCTCAGCGGATTGCACGGGATCTCGGACCACACCCTGGAGATCCACTTCGGACTTTATGCCGGATATGTCAAGAACACGAACCTGCTGACCGAGCAGCTCGTGGAGCTTGCCGGCAAGGGTCAGGTGGCGACCCCCACCTACCATGAGCTGACCCGGCGTCTCCCGTTCGAGTACAACGGGATGGTCCTGCACGAGTGGTACTTCGGAAATCTGGCCCGCGACGCGGGCGGGGAGATCTCCAGCTCCTCGCCGCTGGGCCGGGCCATCGGCGAGTCCTTCGGCGACATCGAGACCTGGAAGCGCGACTTCACCGCGATCGGCGGAATGCGGGGGGTCGGCTGGGCCGTGACCTACCTCGACACGGCGACGGGGCGGCTGTCGAACCAGTGGATCACCCTGCACCAGGACGGGAACATCGCCGGCTTCAAGCCGGTGGTGGTGATGGACGTCTGGGAGCACGCATTCCTGCTCGACTACAAGCCCGCGGAGCGGCCGAAGTACATCGAGGCCTTCATGAGCAACCTGGACGCCGCCACCTGCGAGGCCCGGCTCACCGGCAAGGAGGACCGCCCGGTCGGCTGAGCCGACGCCCTCGATCCGGCGTCGCCGAGCTCAACAGCCGGTGGACGTGTCCCGGCGCCCGGTTAGAGCGGCGGGCCGCCCACCCGCCGGTAGAGCGCGTCCAGGTCCCGGTCGTCGTCGAAGTCGACGACCAACCGGCCCCCGCGACGCCGGCGCTGGAGGACCACCGGGAGGCCGAGCGCCTGCTCGAAGCCACGGCGCAGCTGATCGTCGTCCGGGGAGAGCCGGCCCGCGGCCTCGCGGCCCCGGGCCGGCCCGGTCACCGGTCCTGCCGGCGCGGTGCGCTGCTGGACGAGCCGCTCGGTGGCGCGCACGGTGAGCTCCTCGCCGGCCACGCGCTGGGCGAGCCGGAGCATCTCCGTCTCGTCGCGCAGCGAGAGAAGGGCGCGGGCATGGCCGGGGCTCAGGGTGCGGGCGGCGACCGCCTCCTGCAGGGGCACGGGGAGCTGGAGGAGCCGGATGGCGTTGGTGACCGCGGGGCGGCTGCGGCCCAGCCGCAGCGCGATGGCCTCGTGGGAGAGGCCGAAGGCGTCGGCGAGGCGCGCGTAGGCTGCGGCCTCCTCGAGGGGGTTGAGATCCTCGCGCAGCAGGTTCTCGCTGAGGGCCATCTCCAGGGCGTGACGGCCGGACTCGGAAGCGGGGCGGAGGATGGCCGGGATGAGGCTGACCCCGGCCTGACGCGCCGCCCGCAGCCGGCGCTCGCCCGCCACCAGGCGATAGCCGTCGACGTCGGGCTCGACGACGATCGGGTGGAGGAGCCCGTGCACCCGGATCGACGCGGCCAGGGCGGCGAGGGACTCGGGTTCGAAGTCCCGTCGCGGCTGCTCCGGGTTGGGGCGGACCCGGAGGGGGTCGAGCTCGACGAGGACCGGTCCGCCCCCCATGTCCCGGCCGGGATCGCTGCTCGCCAGCAGGGCGTCGAGGCCGCGGCCGAGGCCGTGACGGCGCGGGGATGCGGTGCCGCGCGTCGGGCTGGGCGCCTCCCCCTCGGTCATGCGAGCGAGGGGGCGGTGGCCAGGCCCGCCTCGGCCTGGAGGCGGGCGTCGAGATGGGCGGCGAGCTCACGGTAGGCGTCGGCGCCGCGCGAGTTCGGCGCGTAGGCGGTGATCGGGAGGCCGTAGCTGGGGGCCTCGCTGAGCCGGACGTTGCGGGGGATGACCGGGTCGAGGACGAGGTCGCCGAAGCGCTTGCGCACCTCGTCGACGACCTGTCCGGCGAGGGTCAGGCGCCCGTCGTGAAGGGTCAGGACGATGCCGGCGATGCGCAGGTGGGGGTTGAGCTCGCGCCGGAGGAGGCTGATGGTGTGGGTGAGGAGGCCGAGCCCCTCGAGGGCGTAGAACTCGCACTGGATGGGGACCAGCAAGGCCTGGGCGGCGACCACCGCGTTGACCGTGAGCAGGCCCAGGCTGGGCGGGCAGTCGAGGATGACGTAGTCGATCGGGTCGTCGGCGAGCGCCTCGAGGGCGTAGGTGAGCCGTTTCTCACGGCGGGCGACGCCCACCAGCTCGATCTCGGCGCCGGCCAGCGCGATGTCGGCCGGGACCAGCTCCAGGCCGGCGATCGAGGTGTTCATGCGGGCCTCGGCGATCGGCCTCCCGAGCACGACCACGTCGTAGGTGCTGGCCGGGATGTCGCGGCGGGCAATGCCGAGCCCGGAGGTCGCGTTGGCCTGAGGGTCGCAGTCGATGATCAGCACGCGGCGGCCCAGCTCGGCGAGATGGGCGCCCACGTTGATGACGGTGGTGGTCTTGCCGACGCCGCCCTTCTGGTTGGCGACGGCGAGGACGAGGGGCGGCATTGGCTGACGATTATGCGGTGCGGGCGCCGCCGCGGACGGGGGCCCGGAGGGCGGTGGCCAGGGCAGCAGCTTGTTTCACCGTCATGATCCCCGTGGAACGCGCTAGGCTGAAGCGTCGTGCCGGACCAGGATCCCCCGCCCCCCGTCCCCGACCTGGCGGTCGGCTTCCTGCTCGGCCTGCTGGTCGGGGAGGGGCACTTCGGCGGGGATGGCCGCCAGCCCCAGATCACCCTGCGGATGCATCTTCGGCACGAGCGGCTCTTCCGATGGCTGGTCTCCACCGTCCCGGGGAGCCGCCTGTACGGCCCCTACCACCACGGCGGCCGGGATTACTACCAGTGGATGGCTCGCGGCGACTGCCTCCGTCGCCAGATGGTCCCGCTGATCGCCGCTCACCGTGACCTGCTGGACGATCACACCGGCGGCCGCTTCGACGCCATGTGCGAGCGCTACGGCATCCCCGCCCTCGCCGGCGCCGGCGGGGAGGGAAGCGCGCCGGCGGCGCACTGACGCGAGGGCGGCGTGGCCCGGGCCTCAGGCGGTGATCCGGCGGCTCCGCTCCCCGGCCACCGGCTTGTAGTCGTCGGGCAGCGCGTCGAACGTGGCCGCCCAGGTGCTCTCGGTCACGATCGCCAGGCGCACCCCCGATCATGGTCGGCCGCCCCCGGTGAAGATGGGGCAAACTGACGTTTGCCATCCGGTGAAGGAGTGGCCGGCACGCGAGCCCTCGGAGGCCCTGCCACCCTTGTCCAGGCCGGTCCCGGCCGCCCTCCCGGCGCGGCCTCGTAGAATCGGCCGGTGGCACTGGTGAGACGCGCCGAGAGCATGGTTGCCCGGGCCCAGCGCATGCGCGCGCGGATGCTGGCGGCGAGGGATGCCCACCGCCTGCCCCTGCTGGCCAGGGAGGCGCAGCGCTGGACGCTCCTGGCCGCGGTGCCACCGCGCGAGGTGTTCGCGGTGATGGAGCAGATGCTCGGCTCCTTCCCCTTCCGCTTCGAGCTCACCGGAGAGAGCTCCGCCCGGATCGTCGAGTTCCGGCGCAAGGGGCTGGTCGGCCAGTGGTCGAAGCGGGTCGCCATCCACACCCGCTGGGTGACCTGCGAGGCCCGGCGCACGGAATCCGGGACTGTGGTCACCGTCACGGCGAGCCGTGGCCGTGGCCCGGTGCCGCGGGCGCTCCAGCTGGTCCAGCTGCTGAGCCGCGGCAACGCCGATCCGCGGACCATCTACCGGCGCCGGGCGATCCCCTCTGGTCCGGTCAGCCTGGTCGCCTCCTGGGCGGGCACCCCCTACCGGCTGTACACCGAGCCGCGCTGGGAGGCGCCGCGGGGGGCCCGCGTTCTCACCGCCAGCGGGGTGGAGGCCATCCCCGGTGGGGAGGGAGCCTTCACCAGGGTCCGCCTCGCCGACGGTACCGAGGGCTTCATCGAGACCGACCAGATCGTCGCCGCTCCCGAGGCGTCCACCCGCGAGGCCCAGCTCGAGGCGGCCCGCTTCGTCTGACCGGCATCGGCGGGTGGCGCGAAGCAGGCCGGCCGGTGGGAGGAGATGCGAGTGGCCGCTCACCGACCCAGGTCTGAGACCAGAACGGGGTGCCCACCGACTGGTGGACACCCCGTCTAGCGCTCAGAGACGTCACGACCGCCGTCAGCGATCGCGTCTCACAAGGTCAAGCTCCCGGCGATCAGCAGACGCCTCGGGCGCTGGTCGGCTGGGACACCGTATGTGGGTAATCATTCATCGGCATGACCCTCCTTTTCTCGGAGTGCCGCATCGCCCCTTGCCGCAAAGCGTCGTGGTGATGAGCGCGGGGAGGCGACGGGCCGGAGACGCTTGACGGGCAGTGTACCGGTCCGGCGGGTCGGCGGCACCGGGTGCCGATGGCCGGAAGCCGACGAGATGGAGCCGCTACAGCGGCTGGCGGCCGGCGACCCCCGTGTCCCGTGGGTGCCACCATCCGACCTCGTCCTCCTCCAGCCGCCAGCAGAGGTAGACCGGCCGGCCCTCCCGCACCGCCGGGAAGTCGCAGAGTCCGGTGGCCGGGTCGCGGAGGATGGCGCCCGTGCCGGCGATCTCGTCGAGGATCTCCTGGATGTGGGTCGCGGCGCGGAGGACCGACGCGGCGGCCTCGGGGGAGCCGTTGGATCGGCCGGCATGGGCGAGCCGCTCCCGACTCTCGACCGCCGGTCCGGAGGCCGCCGCCTCCTGAAGGCTGCGGATCAGCGCGGTCAGCCGGGGCAGCAGGGCGTCGACGCCGGCCTTGTCGAAGAGTTCCTCGGACGGGTTGTCCACGCGGGCATCCTACGGGAGGTCTCGCCCACAGGGAAGCGGGGTCTTCGACGCCGGCGGTGGCTCAGTACAGGCCCAGCTCCAGCTTGACCTCGTCGGACGCCATGGTCCGGGGGTCCCAGGGCGGGTCCCAGACCAGGTCGACCCTGACGTTCTCGATCCCCGGGAGCGGCAGGCAGACGGCGTGCACCTGGCTCTCCAGGATGCTGGCCAGGGGGCAGAAGGGGGAGGTCAGGGTCATCTCCACGGTGAGCAGCCCGCTCTCGTCGACCGCCGTGCCGTAGACCAGCCCCAGGGATACGACGTCGATCCCGATCTCAGGGTCGTAGACCTCGGAGAGGGCATCCCGGATCATCTCCTCCGAGGCGCGCAGGGTTGTGCCTCGCTCCGCCTGGACCGGCGCCGCCTCCCCGGGGGGGCCGGCGGCCCCGACCTTCTCATCGCTCATGCCGCATCTCCTACCTCAGCGGGCTCGAGCGCCTGCAGGATCGCGCTGCAGGCGAGGGTCGCGCACTTGACCCGCATCGGGTAGGCACGCACCCCCTGGAGCACCTCCAGGTCGCCGAGCTCGTCGGCGCCACCGTCGGCCACCAGCATCTGCCGGTAGCGGCGGGCGAGGTCGAGAGCCTTCTCCCGTGGCAGACCGGCCACCTGGTCGCACAGCATGCTGGCGGCCGCCTGGCTGATCGAGCATCCGCTCCCCGTGAAGGCGATCTCGGCCAGGCGGTCGCCGTCGAGTTGCCAGCTCAGGCGGATCTGGTCCCCGCAGAGGGGGTTCTCGGCCTCCAGGCTGCCGTCGGCTGGGTCGACCGCCCCCCGGCGGCGGGGGTTGCGGTAGTGGTCGAGGATGATCTCGCGGTAGAGGTCGTCGTCGACCGGCGTATATCCGACTTGCACGCTCAACATTGTACCCGGGCCTGCGAGGCCCAAGCCCCGCGGGCGGGGTGGCGAAGGCAGGCCCCGATATCCGTCCGCGCTTCTACGCGCAGATGGCCTACGCCGACACCAGCGGTCAGGTGCCGCTCTTCGGCGGCTCCGTGAACACCATCGCCGACGTCGCCGACACCTGGGTCTACGGCCCGCCCACCTGAGCGGACCCTCCCCGATCCGGCTCGGGTCAGCCGATGAACACAGCCCAACTGCCGCTCAGCCGAGGAGCACGAGGTCCAGTGCAGGGAACTGCCGGAACGCGGGGTCCGTCGTCACCAGCCGGCAGCCGGCGCTCAGCGCGAAGGCGGCGAGGTAGGCGTCCATCAGGAGCTTCGGAGAGGCGGCATCCACGGTTGCCAGCTCCCTCCAGCGCGCCTCGATCCCGGGAGGCTCGTCCGCCCGGAGCATCACCCGGTCATCGGCGCGGAGCGCCTCGAACGCGGACCATGCGTACCGGTTGCTGAGCGGCGAGTTGCCGTAGGGTGCGAGCACCGCCGGGCTGGTGAGCAGCCGGAGGTAGGCCCGCTGGGTCGCCCGGCAGAAGAGGATGCTGCCGGTTCTGGTCTCCCCCTCGAACCAGCGCCGCGCCGCCGCGGCGTGCGTGTGGCCGGAGAGGGTCAGCGCCAGCCAGACGTTGACGTCGCAGAGGTTCACGCCCCTGCGGTCTCCCCCTCCCGCTCCTCCGCCACCAGGAGCTCGGCGACCCGCTCCGGGGTCAGCTCGTCGTCGGGACCGGCGGGATGCGCGCAGATCACCAGGGGGAGCTCAACCCGTCGTGGGGCCCGGGCGACGGTGCCCGGCTCGCCGTCCAGCCCGCGCCGGAGCAGCTCGGCGACCACCTCCTTGAGCCGGCGTCCCTCGTTGACGGCGCGGATCCGGACCGCCCGCATCAGGTCATCGGGCAGCTCGAGAGTCGTCCGGGCCATCGACACATATTAGCATCAATATGGCTTGATGCCAGAGCCAGCCCGACCGCGCCGGTGCCGGCCGCGCGGCTGGTAGATTGCGTCTGAGATGCCCATTGCCCTCGAGGTGCTCCACGGCGACCAGACCGGCGAGGAGCTGCTCGTCGAGGCGCTGCGGGTGCTCGATCCGTCCGTGATCGGCACGGCCGTCGAGCTGCGTCACCACGACCTCGGCCTGGAGAACCGGCGCGCCACACGCAACCAGGTGGTCTTCGAGGCCAGCCGGGCGATGCGGGAGACGGGCTACGGGCTCAAGGCGGCCACCGTCACCCCCGAGAGGCAGGGTGACGTGGGCAGCCCCAACGCGATCCTCCGGGCCGAGGTGGGTGGCACGGTGATCCTCCGCACCGGTCGCCGGATCCCCGGGGTGGTCCCGATCGCCGGGGTCAGCGCTCCGATCAGCGTGGTGCGGATGGCTGTGGACGACGCCTACGGAGCCAAGGAGTGGCGGGAGGGATCGGGCAACGACGAGGTCGCCTTCCGCACCGAGCGGATCTCGAGGGCGATCTGCCGGGAGGTGGCCGAGTTCGCCTTCGTCCACGCCGGGCGCACCCGCGCTCGCGTGTTCGGCGGCCCCAAGTACACGGTCTCGCCGGTGTACGAGGGGATGCTCAAGGAGGAGATGGACGCCGCGGCGGCCCGCCATCCCGAGGTGGAGTACGAGCCGCAGCTCATCGACGCGACCTACGCCCTGCTGCTCAACCAGGGCGGAGACGCCGTGGTGGTCCCGACCCTGAACCGCGACGGTGACTGCATGAGCGACCTGGTGCTGGGGCTCTTCGGGTCGATCGCGGGCGCGGAGTTGGTGCTGATCGGCTTCAGCGGCGATTCGCTCACCCCCAGCGTGGTGATGGCGGAGGCTCCGCACGGCACCGCTCCGGCGCTCCAGGGCAAGAACCTGGCCAACCCCATGGCGATGATCCTCGCCTGCGCGTCGATCCTCGGCTTCATGCCCGGCGATGAGGTTCGCCTGGCCTCGCGGGCGATCTACGAGGCGGTCTTCGAGACGGTCCGGCACGGCACCCGCACCGCAGACCTGGGGGGCAACGCCCTCACCGACCAGTTCACCGGTGCCGTCATCGATGCGGTCGGGGCCAAGCTGGAGGTCTGGCGCTCACTCGGCGTCGGGCCGTTCACCTCGCCCTGATCCGGCCCTCGGCTGAAGGTCATCGATCTCGCCTGCGGACCACGATGCCCGCGCCGCCACCACCCAGGGCGGAGCCTTTGAGGACAGATCCTGTCCTACATTCCCACGACGATGGGTGGGGGCGCGGCGGCGAGCCGCTCCAGCTCCTGGTGGGTGCGCGCCGCCGCGACCGCATTGCCCTTGATCTCGAAGAGCGCCATCGCCTCCCGCAGCGAGGCGGCGGCCTCGGTGCGCTTGCCCGCCGCCTCCAGGACCTCGGCCAGGCCGGCCAGCGCCTGCCCCTGGACGTCCGGCTGGTCGGTGGTCGAGATCAGCCGCACGCTCTCGCGGGCGAGGGCCTCCGCCTCGGCCGTCCGCCCTTCTGCGGCGAGCAGCCGCGCCTGGATGCTCCGCCACTGGTACTCCGCCCCCACATCCTGAGGTGACGCCTTCTCGCGACAGACATCGGCGAGCTCTCCGGCCTCCCGGTCGCGGCCCTGGTCGTGCAGGACCTCGGCGAGGAGCGCCGCCACGGTGGGCGTGTAGCCGGTGTCGCCCATCGCCTGGAGGGTGTCGTAGTCGGCGCGGAGCTCGGCCTCGGCTCGATCGAGGTCGCCGGCCAGGACCTCCGCCGGGCCCGAGTGCAGCGAGGTGATCGCCGCGCTGAGGGTGAAGCCGAGATCGGTGAGCATGGCCCGGCTCCGCCGGTAGTGCTCGCGGGCGGCCTCCGCCTCCCCCCGCATCGCCTCCAGGTGGCTCATCGCCGAGAGGGTCATCGCCTCGGTGCGTCGATCTCCGGCCCCTCGCTCCAGGAGGTCGCCGCACCGCTCCAGGGCCTCGGCGGCGGAGGTGGCGCTGTAGACCAGGCAGGAGGCGAGGGCGGAGAGCAACCGGACCTCGAAGACCCGGTCGTGGGCCAGCTCGGCATGGTGCAGCGCGGAGGTGACGCACTCCTCCGCGGGACTGAAGCGGCCCTCGTAGAAGTGGACGTACATCATCAGCTTCCAGGCGCGGGCCAGCCCCTCATGGGCCTCCAGGCGCTCGAGCTCGGCGATCGCCGCGCGCCCGGTCTCCGCCACCTGACCCGCCGGGGCGGCCTCGGGGTTGGCGAGGAAACGCCACATCTGGGCGACCACCGCCGCGGCGGCGGCCAGGGGGCCGTCACCCTCCTCGCCGGCCCGCTCGGCGGCCCTCGCGAGCACTGCGTCGGCGACCGCGAACACCCCCATCTCGCCGAGCGCCTCGCCGGCGTGCAGGAGCCACCGCGCAGATTGCGGTGAGTTGGGGTCGAGGGCGGCGGCGCGGCGGAGGAGGCTGGCCGCTGCGGGCATGTCGCCGCTGGCCCGCGCCCGCTCCCCGGCCGCGCCCAGGTAGCCGGCGGCGCGCCCGGCCAGCGCGGCCGCGTGGGCGTCGAGCGGGCCGAGCTGCGCCAGGGAGAGGACGCTCTGCTCCAGGTGGTAGCCGCGGAGCTCCTCGTGGTCGCCTGCCAGGGCCTCCAACCACGCCGCGAAGCTCTCGTGGAGCTCGGCGCGGGTCCGCTTCAGCAGCCCCTGATAGGCGGCATCCCGGATCAGGATGTGCTGGAACCTGAAGGCATCCTGCCCGGCCAGCGTGGACTCGGTGGGGCTCACCAGCTCGCGCCGGGCCAGGCTGTCGAGGTGGCCCCTGACGTCAGCGCGCAGCCCCTCCGGGCAGAGTGTCTCCACCGCTTCGAGGTAGAAGACCTGGCCGATCACCGCGCCGCGCTCCAGCACCGCCCGCTCCGCGGGGGCGAGCCGGTCCAGCCGGGCCGCGAGCAGGGCGCTGATGGTTGGCGGCACGGCGAGGGCGCCGAGGTCGTTGCTCGCCACCCAGCCCCCGCCGGCCCGGCGGATGAGGCCGTCGTCGATCATCATCGAGACCATCTGCTCGACGAAGAGCGGGTTCCCCTGGGCGGCCTCGATGATCCGGCTCCGGGGCCCGGCCGCCAGCGTCACCTCGCCGAGCAGGCCGCTCACCACCTCAGCGCTCTCCGCCTCGCTCAGGGGGCGGAGCGAGATGGTGGTCGCCCGGGGACGCTCCTCCCTCCAGGCGGGCCGGAGCTCGAGCAGCTCGGGTCGGGAGGTGCAGAGGACGACCAGCGCGGCGTCCTCACCGTTGTCGGCCACGTGGGCGATCAGGTCGAGGAAGGTGGGCTCGGCCCAGTGGATGTCCTCGATCACGGTCACCACCGGCCCGCTCCGGGCCACGGTCTCGAGCAGCCGCCGGACGGCCCAGAAGGTCTCGTGAACGGGAAAGGTGGCCTCGGACAGCCCCATGACCGATGCCAACCGGGCGGCGACGTCGGTCGCCTCCTCGCCGAGCAGGGCGGTGAGCCGGGAGCGGGACTGTTCGGCCGCCTCGTCCTCGGCGATGCCGGCCGCGTCGCGAGCGATCTCGGCCAGCGGCCAGAAGGTGATCCCCTCACCGTAGGAGAGGCAGCGTCCCCGCAGCACGCGGGCCCCGGCCGCAGCCCCGCCCACGAACTCCTGGAGCAGCCGGGACTTCCCGGTGCCCGCCGGCGCGAGCAGGGTCACCAGCTCCGGCCTCCGGCTGCCGGTCGTCCGCTCCAGGGCGGCGGAGAGCACGGCGAGCTCCTCGGCGCGGCCCACCAGCGGCGTGTCCGCCCGGCGGGCCACGCCCTCCCCCCGGCTGACCCCGAGCAGCCGGTAGGCGGGGATTCGCTCGGACTTCCCCCTGAGCTCCAGCGGGGGTACCGTCTCCACCTCGACGGCGTTGCGCACCATCCGATAGGTGGGCTCGCCGATCAGGACCTCGAGCGGAGGCGCCGCCTGCTCCAGCCGGGCGGCCACGTTGACGGTGTCCCCGGTCACCAGGCGCTGCCCGGTGGGGGGGTCGCCGGCGACCACCTCGCCGGTGTTCACCCCGGTGCGGTTCTCTAACCGGACCCCCCAGCGATCCTCGAGGTGCCGGTTGACGCTCGCCAGGGCGGCTCGCATCTCGTGGGCGGCCCGGACCGCGCGCAGGGCGTCGTCCTCGTGGAGGCGGGGGAGACCGAAGACCGCCATGATCGCGTCGCCGACGTATTTCTCCACCAGCCCGCCGTGCCGCTCGAGGACGCGCCGCATCGCGCTGAAGTACACCTCCAAGACCTCGCGCACGGCCTCGCTGTCGAGCCTCTCTCCGAGCGCGGTGGAGCCCTTGAGATCCGAGAAGACCACGGTGACGGTCTTCCGGACCTCCTGGGGCGGGACCGGGCCGACAAGCGGGGCGCCGCAGAAGCCGCAGAGGCGGAACCTCTCGGGGTTCTCCTCTCCGCAGCTGGGGCAGATGCGCATCACGACCTCAGAAGTCAACGCCCCCCGCCGCGTACCTCAGGCAGGTCGGGACGGAGGGTAGCGGCTCTCTCTGAACGGAGCCGCAGAGCGGCGCGGTCAATCGGCTCGTGCTAGGCGGACCCCCAGAAGTCGCCGGGCGCACCCAGGAAGGTGACGACCGCATTGCCCTCTCCGTACGAGCTGGAGAGGACGCAGGGGGCGTCAGCGGCCGTGGGGTCGGAGGGACAGTAGGGCAGCAGTCCGATGTAGGTGGTGCCGGCGTAGCCGGGGATGGACTGGGCGGTGCCGACCAGCGTGCCGCCCGAGAAGGGCTCGGTGCTCGCGTAGCAGACCTGGTAGAAGGGGAAGAACGGGGGCGGGGGCGCGCTGCCGGGGATGGTGAGGGCCACCTGCACGGAACGCGGGGCCGGGTCGAGGGAGCCACTCGCCTGCCAGAGGTCCACCCCCAGCGGAGTGGTCACCGTCGGGTAGTAGCCGGTGGGGGACAGCCAGTCGGGGCACTGGTAGGTGAAGCCGCCCAGGGCCAGGCTGAGCGTGTCACCGGCTCCTGGGTTGCTCACCGTGACCGACGCCGACACCGTGGGGTTGTTCGCCGCGTCGGAGCAGCCGCCGGTGCAGGGGGTGGCGGCGTCGGTGATCTGGAAGAGGCTCGAGGTGGCGCTCGCGAAGGCGGGCGCACTCGCCTCGAGGGAGTAGTAGCCGGTCTGGCCGATGCTGAGCGGGGAGAATAGGGCGACCCCATACACCCCGGCGTCGGGGCCGCCGGTGGTGCTGGAGGTGGTGCCGCTGAGGGTCCCCGACCCAACCTCGGCGCTCAGGGTCACATCGATGCCGGCGACCGGGTCGCCGTTGGCGGCGCGGGCCTCGACCTCCACCGGTGACCCGCTGGGGGCGAAGCCCCGACTGGTGATGTCCTGGCCGGTGACGGCGTTGGTCGGATCAGCCGTGAACGCCAGGCTGCAGGCGCCGGTCACGCCCACCCGGAGCGCGCTGCTCGGGTCGACGGTGAAGCCCTTGCTCTGGGGGCTCGGCGCGGGCTGGACGGAGAGCGCCCAGGTTCCGGAGGTGGCCGCGCAGGAGGCGGTGACCGAGAGCACCGCCGAGATCCAGGCCCCGGGCGCGAGGTCGAGATCGTCCAGGTCCACCGTGTAGGTGGAGGGCGTCGTCGCCGTGTCGATGCTGACGTGGGCGGTTGGTGGGTCGTGCTTGCGGGGGGCGACCAGCGTCGCAGACTGGATCGCGAACCCGGCCGGCGCGGTCAGCTCGGCTGATTCCACCAGCAGCGGGCCCTTCCCGGCAGCGCCCTCGGAGCCGCCGGTGGCCGTGTCGTTGGTCACGGTGAAGGTCAGCGACGAGCTCGTGCCCGCCCCCACGGTGGGGTTGAGGACGGGCGGTGGGCCGGTCAGCTCCAGGACGCCGAGCGCGCAGTTCCCGGCGCAGCTCCCGCCCGCCGAGGCCACGCCTCCCCAGACCCCGCTGGCGGCGGCGACCAGAGGGATCGCCGCCCAGCCCAGCACGCCGAACCTGCGTCGACGCATCTCCCTCAATCTCCCGTGGGCTCTCGCGGCCAGGCAACCCGTCCCGCCCGGCGCGATCATCGACACCGTACAACAGGCAGCCAGCCGCGTCCACCCCACCATTCGCGGGTGTGGGCGTTCTGAGAGAACGTCCGCCCTAAGAGTTCTGTGACTTTGTCCTCCCATGGAGGATTCGGTCACTTTGAGCCACACCGAGCAGCAGCGCCTTCTGGTCCTCAACGACCTGGAGGCGGGGATCGTGATCGCAGCGGAGGCAGCCGAGCTCCTTGGCGTCTCCGTCCGCCAGGTGCGGCGGTTGCGGGCCGCGTACCGGGAGCGGGGAGCGGCGGCCCTGGCCCACGGCAATCGCGGGCGGCGACCGGCCCACGCCCTCGATCCGGCGGTGGCGGCCCGGGTCGTGGAGCTGGCCACCAGCACCTACGCCGGCTTCAACCGGCAGCACCTCACCGAGATGCTCGCCGAGCACCACGGCATCGTCCTCTCCCGCCCCACCGTGCACCGCATCCTGTCGGCCGCCGGGGTCGCCAGCGTTCGCCACCGGCGGCCAGCCCGGCACCGGCAACGGCGGGACCGCTATCCCCGGGAGGGCATGCTGCTCCAGGTCGATGGCAGCCGTCACGATTGGCTGGAGGGTCGGGGACCCCACCTCACCCTGATCGGCGGCATCGACGACGCCACCGGCCTGGTCCCCTGGGCCTGCTTCCGGGAGCAGGAGGATGCTCAGGGCTACTTCCAGCTGTTCCGGGAGGTGGTGCGCCGCCGGGGCATCCCGATGGCCGTGTACAGCGACCAGCACTCGATCTTCTACTCGACCAGGAAGACCCCCACCCTGGAGGAGCAACTCACCGGTCGCCGCACTCCCACCCAGGTCGGCCGCCTCCTCGAGGAGTTGGGAGCGCGCTGGATCCGAGCCCGCTCGCCTCAGGCCAAGGGCCGGGTGGAACGCCTCTGGGGCACCTTCCAGGACCGTCTCACCAGCGAACTCCGTCTCGCCGGTGCCTCCACCCAGGAGCAGGCCAGCGTGGTCCTCGAGCGCTACCTCTCCCGGCACAACCGCCGCTTCACCGTCCCCCCTGCCGATCCCACCCCCGCCTGGCTGCCCTGGCCGAGGGGACGGTCTCCCCAGGAGGTCTTCTGCTTCAAGTACCAGCGCCTCGTCGCCAATGACAACACCGTCCGGCTCGGCGCCGTGGTCATGGACATCCCGCCCAACCGTCAGCGGATCAGCTACGCCCGCTGCCGCGTCGACGTCCACCAGCGCTTCGACGGCACCCTCCACGTCTTCCACAACGGCATCCAGCTCGTCTCCGCCTCTCCACCCCCCTTTCGCCTTCGCAACACCCGAAGCCCACGGGCCGGCTCCGGCCCCTCCGTTCTGGAGTGGCCGCCGGTTTCCGCACAGCGCCCTCCTTCTGCCTCTTCCGGCCTACCCTGGAAGCCCCCCGCCAACCACCCATGGCGCCGGTGAACCGGCCAAAATCACGGAACTGTTAGCCGGACAGAGTCACTGAACTCCGACACCCCACCATTCGCGGGGGGTGGGCGACTGCAGACCCGGTGGAGACCCGCCGTGCCGTCCTCCGCCGCGGGCGCGGCCGGCCGTCCCGCCGGGGGTTTGCCCCTTCGGCTGCCGGCGGAAGGTGGGGCGGGCGCCGGCCGGGCGGCGGTATACGCTTGTCCGGCTCGCCGCCCGCCGGCGGGCGGCCTGGGGAGGGAGCCCATGTGCCCCGAGGGGGGAGAGCCGTGACCGTGTCCGCCGCTGGCGAGCGCCGCTCGCGACGGCTCCGGATGGTCGCCCGATTGACGAGTCGCGGCCCGAGCCCGCGCACTCCTCGGGCCGGGTATCGGGAGCTCCTGCGCAACCGCGACTACCGCCTCCTCTGCAGTGGGCTGGCCATCTCCATGACCGGCTCGTGGGCCTACAACGTCGCCCTGGTCGTCTTCGTCTTCGACGCGACCCACTCGGCGGGATGGGTTGCCGCCGCCTCGCTCAGCCGCTTCCTCACCTCGCTCATCGCCAGCCCCTTCGGCGGGCTGCTGGCGGACCGGGTGGAGAGGGTGCGCCTGATGGTCGGCCTGGACCTGCTCTGCCTCGCCCTCCAAGCCCTGCTTGCGGTGGTGGCCGCGCTCGACGGGTCGGTGGTCGTCGCCCTGGTGCTGGTGGCCCTCAGCTCGGTCGCGAGCCGCGTCTACGACCCCGCAGCACGGGCGGCCACACCCGCGGTGGTCGGGGAGGAGCACCTCGCCGCCGCCAACAGCCTGCAGTCCGTGGTCGAGAACCTCTCCCTGGTCCTCGGGCCCGCCATCGGCGCCGTCCTGCTCCTGGTCGGGCCGCCGGCGGTGGTCTTCGCCCTCAACGCGGCGAGCTTTGGGGTGTCGGCTGCCCTGGTGGGTCGCATGGCGGCGCGCAGCCGTCCCGGGGACATCATCGAGGGCGGAGCGGCGGGACCGCTGCGACAGATGGCCACCGGCCTGAGGGCGTTCGCCGCGTCACCGACGGTGATGCTGCTCGCCGGCTTCAGCATCCTCGCCAGCTTCGTCTACGGGACCGACACCGTGCTGTTCGTGGTGGTGAGCAAGGACCTGCTGGGAACGGGGAGCACCGGCTATGGCTACCTGCTCGGAGCGCTGGGAGTCGGCGGGATCGTCATGGCGGCCTTCATGAACCGGGTCGCCGCCGCCCGGAACCTGGGCACGATCATCGTGGTTGGCATGGCCGTCTACTGCCTGCCGACGGCGCTGCTCCCCCTGGTGCACGCCCCCGCGCTCGCCGCCATGCTCGAAGGGGTGCGCGGCGCCGGCACCATCGTGGTCGACGTGCTGGCCATCACCGCGCTGCAGCGGACGGTGAACCCCGATATCGTAGCGCGCGTCTTCGGCGTCTTCTTCGCCCTGGTGCTCGGCGCCATCTCGCTGGGCGCTCTGCTCATGCCCGTACTTCTCGGAGCGCTCGGGCTCGACGCCACGCTCCTGGTCATGGGCCTCGCCATCCCCGCGCTGGCCGTCATCGCCTATCCGCGCATCCGAGCCCTCGACCTGCAGGCGCGCGGGCGGCTGGCCGAGCTCGAGCCGCGGCTCACCGTCCTCCAGGGCTTCGAGGTATTCGCCGGGGCCACTCGCGGCGCCCTGGAGAGCCTTGCCCGTTCCGCGGTCGACGAGACGGTGGGGGCGGGATCCACCATCGTCGCCGAGAACGCCGAGGCCGACGACTTCTTCGTGCTGACCGACGGAGAGGCCGAGGTCATGGCCCGCGGTGAGGCCGAAGCGGTCCGACACCTCGCCACCCTGAAGGCCCCGGACTACTTCGGAGAGATCGGCCTCCTGGAGCGACGACCCCGAACCGCGACGGTCCGCGCCACCACGCCCTGCACCCTGCTGCGCATCACAGGCACGGAGTTCCTCACCGCGTTGACGTCGGCGACGCCGACCCCCGGCGCTCTCGGTCTCGCCCAGGCCCGACTCGCGCGCACCCATCCGTCGGCGCGGCTGACCTTCGCCGTCGACGTGGAGCGGGCGGGCTGATATCCCGGGCGGCCGCGGCCGGTCCCCAGCTGGGAACCGCGCCGACGGACCTATGAGAGAATCCCACCCCAGGCGCTGCGCTGTGTGAGGGAGTGGAGGCGATGGCAGAGAAGTCCACCGTGTGGGGGCTGTTCCAGAACGCGACGGACACCAGAAAGGTGAGCGCGGGCACCGCGATATTCGCGGAGGGCGACCCGGGCGCCGAACTGTTCGGCATCGTCGAGGGCGAGGTGGAGCTGCGGGGCACGGGCGGACTGCTGCGTCGCCTCGGGCCTCGCGAGGTCTTCGGCGAGATGGCCCTGGTGGACGATGCGCCCCGGAGCGCCACGGCGGTCGCGGTCGTCGACACGACCTTGGCAGTGGTCGACCGTCGCCGCTTCCTCTTCCTGGTCCAGGAGACGCCGATGTTTGCGCTCGAGGTGATGTCGGTGATGGCCGAGAGGATTCGCCAGCGAACGTGAGCACGTTCCGGTGAGCCGAGAGGTTATCGACCGGTAAAGGAACGCCGGGAGCGCCCCGACCTCCGGTCAGACGCGGAAGACCCGGCGCACCTCGGCGATGCCCTCGCCCAGCCGGTCGATCTCCTCGTGGGTGGTGTAGAGGTACATCGACGCCCGGGCGGTGGCGGCCACCCCCAGCCGGCGCATCAGCGGCTGGCAGCAGTGGTGGCCCGCCCTCACCGCGATCCCGAGGCGGTCGAGGACGGTGCCGGTGTCGTGGGGGTGGACGTCGGCGACGTTGAAGCTCACCGCGCCTCCGTGGATGGAGACGTCGCGGGGGCCGTACACGGTGGCCCCGGACTTGTCGAGGACCTCCAGGAGGTGGCGCACCAATCCCTGCTCGTGGGCGCGGATCAGCTCCAGGCCCACCCCGTCGAGGTAGTCGCAGGCCGCGGCGAGCCCGACCGCCGAGGCGACGTCCGGCGTCCCGGCCTCGAACTTGTGGGGGACCTCGTTCCACGTGGAGCTCTCCAGCTCCACCTTGGCGATCATCTCGCCGCCGCCGAGGAAGGGCGGCATCCGCTCCAGCAGCTCGGGCCGGGCCCAGAGCACCCCGATCCCCATCGGACCGCACATCTTGTGGCCGGAGAAGGCGTAGAAATCGGCGTCCAGCTCCCGCACCGAGACCCTCATGCTGGGCACCGCCTGAGCCCCGTCGACGCAGACCAGGACGCCGCGGCGGTGGGCCTCGGCGGTCAGCGCCGCCACGTCGTTGATGGTGCCCAGGACGTTGGACTGCTGGGTGACGCTCAGCAGCCTAGTCGGCGGGCTGAGCAGCTCGTCGAGGTCGGAGAGGTCGAGCCGGCCCTCATCGGTGACGCCAAGGAAGGCGAGCCGCAGCCCTGCCCGCTGGGCGGCGAGCTGCCAGGGGACCAGGTTGCTGTGGTGCTCCATCTGGGTCAGCACCACCCGGTCCCCCGGCTGGAGCAGCTCCCGTGCGTAGGAGCCGGCGACCAGGTTCAGCGCCTCCGTGGTGTTGCGCACAAAGACCACGCCCGCGGGGTCCGCGTCGATGAAGGTGGCGACCCGGGTGCGGGCCTGCTCGAAGAGCTCGGTGGCCTCGGCGGCCAGCCGGTGCACGCTGCGGTGGGCGTTCGCGTTGCTGGTCTGATAGTAATGGTCGACTGCGTCCAGAACTTGGACCGGCTTCTGGGAGGTGGCCGCCGAGTCCAGGTAGACGAGGCGGTGGCCGTTGACCTCGCGCTCCAGGATCGGGAAGTCGCCGCGGAGCCGGTCCAGGTCCAGCGACGGGGCGGTGGCGGGGTCGATGGTGGCAGCCATCTGATTCAACCGCTCAGGGCAACCCGGATCATGCCGTCGCTGATCTCCACGCGGTGAACGCGCACCGGCTCCACCGCGGGCAGGGTGATGGCGTCACCCGTGCGCAGGTCGAAGGCGGAGCCGTGCAGTGGGCACTCGATGGCGCACCGCTCCAGGTCGAGATCGCCCTCCGAGAGCGAGGCCTCCTGGTGGGTGCAGGTGTCGTCGATGCAGTGCAGCTCTCCCTCGACGTTGAAGATGGCGATGGGCACCTCCTCGATCTCGACGCGCGCCGCGTGGCCGGGGGGGATGTCGGTCACCCGGGCGACGGTGACCCATTCGCCCACCATGGTCATCGCGCCTCGCCGAAGCGGCTCGGTCCCCCGTCGCCGATCTCGGAGTTGAGCAGCGCGACCAGCCAGTCCCGGATCGACTCGATGGGGAGACGGTCGAGGACGTCGGCGAAGTAGCCGCGGACCACCAGCCTCTCGGCCTCGTCTGCGGGGATGCCGCGCGCCATCAGGTAGAAGCGCTCCTCGTCGTCCACGTGGCCCACCGTCGTCCCGTGCCCGCAGCGGACGTCGTTGGCCTTGATCTCCAGCCGCGGCACCCCGCTGGCGCTGGCCCCCTGGCTGAGCAGGAGGTTGCGGTTGACCACATAGCCGTCGGCGTGGATGGCCCCCGGCTCCACGTCGATGAGGCCGCCGTAGACGCTCTGGGCGCGACCCCGCGCGGCAACCTTGAGGAGCAGGTTGCTCCGGGTGTCGGGACCGCGGTGGAGCTGCAGCGACTGGTGGTCCAGGTGCTGGTCGGCGTCCGCGAAGCAGACGGCGAGGATGTCCGCCTCGGCGCCGCGCCCGTCCAGGATCACGTCCCAGTACGACTTCTGCAGTCGCGCCCCCAGGGTCGCCCCCAGCAGGCGGTAGTGGGCGGACGGACCGCAGCTCGCGCGGCGGAGCTGGAAGTGCCAGGTGGCGGGGGGGAGCTGCTGGATCGGGATGTCGTCGAGGCGGGCGTCGTCGCCGAGCACCAGCGCGGTCACCGCCACCGAGACGCGCGCGGCCGGGTCCGCCCCCGGGCCGACCAGGTCCTCGACCAGGGTGAGCGAGGCGTGCTCGTCGACCACGACCACGGTGGCGGGGAAGCCGGCGGCATCGGCACCGGCGGCCAGGTGGCTGACCCAGACCGGGGTCATGGCCTGCACCCCGGCGGGGACGTACACGAAGGCGCCACCCTGCCAGAGCGCGTTCCAGAGCGCCGCGAAGTAGGAGTTGTCGATGCCGATCCCCGAGAGGCCGCGCTGGACCAGCTCCGGGTGGCGCTCGGCCGCCTCCTCCAGGGACGAGACGATCACCCCCTGGGCGAGCAGCGCCTCAGCGTGGTCGACCGTGACCGTCCCATCGGGCTCGCTGACGATCAGGGCCGCCCCGGGGAGGGCGGTGGCGTGGCGGCTCCGGGCCAGTTCGAGCAGCCCGGGGGCAGCGGGCCCGGCCGGGCTGAAGCGGTCGAGGTGGAGCCGGCCGATGTCGGTGCGGCGCCAGTCCTCGTCACGCGCGGACGACGGCGCGGGCATCGCGGTAAAGGCGTCCCAGGCGGCATTGCGCCGATCCGCCAGCCATCCCGGGCTCGTGGCCAGGCGCGCGTCCAGGCTCTCCCGGCCGACCGCGCCGGCGGCTGTCGCTGCCTCGGTCACCCGATCGACCCCTCCATCGAGAGCGCCAGCAGGCGGTTGAGCTCGACCGCGTACTCCATCGGCAGCTCCTTGACGAACGGTTCGAAGAAGCCGTTGACGATGAGGGCGGTCGCCTGCTGCTCGTCGATGCCCCGCGACTGGAGGTAGAAGATCTGGTCCTCGCCGACCTTGGAGACGGTCGCCTCATGACCGAAGGTGACGTCCGGGTTCTCGATGTCCATGTAGGGGTAGGTGTCGCTGCGCGACTCCTCGTCGAGGAGCAGCGCGTCGCAGCGGACGTTGGCCTTCACGTTGGTCGCCTTGGGAAGGACCTTGATGTGGCCGCGGTAGGAGGTGCGCCCCCGTCCCTTGGAGATCGAGCGGCTGACCACGTTGCTGGTGGTGTTGGGGGCGACGTGGATGCACTTGCTGCCAGCGTCCTGGTGCTGGCCGGTGCCGGCGAAGGCCGCCGAGAGGACCTCCCCGTGGGCTCCCTCGCCCATCAGGTAGATCGAGGGATACTTCATCGTCACCTTGGAGTTGTGCGCCACCACCCCGTTGGCGATGAAGTTGGCACTCCCCTCGACCTCGATGTCGAAGGTGGGAACCACCTCGCCCTCCTCGATCTTCATCACCTCCGAGAAGTAGACGGGTGCCTGCGGGCGGCTCTCGCCGAAGTAGAGGAAGTAGTGCTCGTAGAGCTTCTCCTCGATCCCAAGCGGCTTCAGCTCCCGCCGCGACCACTTGCTGATCTTGAGCGGGTTGAGGCCGCAGGAGAGGGCCAGCGCCTTGATGTCCTCCAACAGATCGCGGTTGACGCTGGTCAGTGAGACGTTCTTGTGGTTGGCACGGATGTGGCCGTCAGCGGCGATGTAGCCGTCGATCAGCGCTCGCTTCTGGTCGAAGGGGATGGTGTACACCCACTCGGGAAGGCGCTTGGTGATGGCGTTGCCGCCGAAGCCGATGGCGTCGAGCAAGCGGCAGAGGGCGATCGAGTTGACCCGGAGCTGGACGTGCTGGCGGCTGGTCGTCTGGATGCCGAACTGGGAGGCCAGGACCTCATGGATCCGAGGCTCAGCTGGGTCAGTTTCGGGAGCGCAGAAGATGACCCGGGCTGCCTCCTTCAGGCCGTCGCCGAGGTAGAAGCCCAGCAGCCACATCAGGTCGGGCGAGGTCGCCCTCGGTGCGTGAAAGGGGTTGCGAGAACGCTTGACCCGGTCCACGACCGGCAGCTCGTACGGATGACCGTGGTCGGGGATCAGCCCCGAGATGGCGATCTCGTCGCCCACGTGGATGTCATCCAGCGGTAGCCACTGCACGGAGCGCAGCCGGCCGACCTTGCGCAGCACCAGGAAGGGATGGTTGTCGGTGGCGACCACCTCGCGGTGGTCCACAGTGGTCATCCGAGAGGTCTGTCGCGGCGGGTTGGCCTTGGTGGCGACCACGCGTTGGCGTGACCATTCGAACTCCGGGGTCAGGCTGTACACCATGTCGCCCGGCCGGATCTCCTCGATCGTCTTGACGTCATTGTTGGTGAAGACACGCGTCCCCGCCCCGAGGCAGCCCAGGTTCCCGTCGATCCATTCGATGGTTGCGTCCTGCTTGGCGATGGCGCGCTTGGTGACCAGGTTGTAGACGTTGTCCGACCAGTTCTGGATGGTGGTGTAGCGGACGTGGGCCCCCCGCTCGGCGATGATCTCGACCACCGCGGCGTGCAGCGAGTCGTTGGAGTAGGTGGGGGCGGTGCAGCCCTCGATGTAGTGGACGTAGGAGTCCTCGTCGGCGATGATCAGGGTCCGCTCGAACTGGCCCATGTTGTCGCTGTTGATCCGGAAGTAGGCCTGGAGCGGGATCTCGACGCGCACCCCCTTGGGGACGTAGACGAAGGAGCCGCCCGACCACACCGCGCTGTTGAGGGCCGCGAACTTGTTGTCGTTGGGCGGGATCACGGTGCCGAAGTAGCGCTTGAAGATCTCCTCGTGATCGCGCAGCCCGGTGTCGCAGTCGCTGAAGAGCACGCCCAGCTTCTCGAGGTCGGCCCGGATGCTGTGGTAGACGACCTCCGAGTTGTACTGGGCCGAGACCCCGGCCAGGAAGTTGCGCTCCGCCTCCGGGATCCCCAGCCGGTCAAAGGTGTTGCGGATGGAGTTGGGGACGTCGTCCCAGCTCCGCCCCATCTCGTCGACGGGCTTGATGTAGTAGTAGATGTTGTCGAAGTCGATCCCCGAGAGGTCGGCGCCCCAGTTGGGCATCGGCCGCTTGAAGAAGTGGTCCAGCGCCTTGAGCCGGAACTTGAGCATCCACTCCGGCTCCTGCTTGTGGTCGGAGATGGCCGCGACCACCTCCGGCGAGATCCCCTTCTCGGTGCGGAAGACCGAGACGTCGGCGTCGTGGAAGCCGTACTTGTAGTCCTTGGTCAGCTCGTGGGCCTGAACAGTCATCGGCGTGAGACCTCCGGCCCCGCGGGGCTGTTCGCGGTGATGTAGGGGTCGTAGCCTTCGTGCTCGATCACGTGGGCCAGCTCCGGGCCGCCGCTGTCCACGATCCTCCCCTGGTGCATGATGTGGACCCGATCCGGGGTGAGGTTCTCGAGGATCCGGTAGTAGTGGGTGATGAGCAGCACGCCCATCCGCCCCTCGCTCTTCTCCATGACCCGCAGCACGCCCTCGGCGACGATGCGCAGGGCGTCGACGTCGAGCCCGGAGTTGGGCTCGTCGAGGATCGCGAGCCGGGGCTCGAGCATGGCGAGCTGGAGGATCTCGGCCCGCTTCTTCTCCCCGCCGGAGAAGCCGTCGTTGATGTAGCGGCCGCGGAAGCTCGCGTCCATCCGGAGCGAGGTCATCTCCTCGCCCAGGCGGGCGATGAACTCGCGGGCCGGAAGCTCCTTGCCCTGAGCGCGCAGCGCGGCCCGGAGGAAGTTCACGGTGGTCACCCCGGGGATGGCGATCGGGTTCTGGAAGGAGAGGAAGAGCCCGAGCTGGGCCCGGCGGTCGGGGGTGAGGGCGAGCAGGTCCTGGCCGTCGAAGCTGGCCGACCCGCCGGTCACCTGGTACTTGGGGTGGCCCATCAGGCTGTAGGCGAGGGTGGACTTGCCCGACCCGTTGGGCCCCATCAGGACGTGCACCTGGCCGACGGGGACGCGCAGGTCCACGCCGTCCAGGATGGGCTTGCCCTCCACCGCGACCCGGAGGCCATCGACCTGGAGCTCGGTGGTCGGGGCGGCGACGGCACCGCTGCCGGCAGCCACGACCTGGGCCCCCCCGGCGGTCTCAGACATGGGCCACCTCCTGGACCGCCCCCCGGCGCCCTCTGTCGGGGAGCACGGGCAGCGGGGCGAAGCTGTTGACGAGGGCGTGGTCGGCGACCAGCTCGGCGAGGGTCGTCTGGCTGAGGACGGCGTCGATCGAGGCCTTGAGCCGGCGCCAGAGCGGCTGGGAGGCGCAGTCCCCCTCCCGGATGCAGCTGCCCGGGACGTAATCGTGGGCGACGCACTCCACCGGCGAGACCTCTCCCTCGACGACCTCGACCACCTCGAGCACCGAGATGAGGGCCGGGTGGCGGGTCAGCCGGTACCCGCCGTGCACCCCCCGGGTGGAGTTGACCAGCCCGCCCCGGCGGAGCTGGGCGGCGAGCTGCTCGAGGTAGGAGAGGGGCAGATGCTCGACCCGGGAGACCTCGGCCAGGCTCATCGGCCCGTTGCCGTACACCCTGGCGAACTCGGTCATCATCCGCAGTCCGTAGTGGGCCTTGGAGCTCACCCGCATGCTGAACGACGCCGGCGCCGAAATCCCGACCGCCATGCCGGGAATTATAGTCGGTCCGGGCCGGTCGCTGCCGTCCGGGCTCACCGGCTCATCCGGCAGCGGCTGCCCCCGCCCGTCCGGCCAAGCGGATGCGGGTCACCGCCCGCTCGACCCGTGCGGCGGCCGCGTCGACGTCCTCCTCCGTGGTGGAGCGGCCCAGGGCCAGCCGCAGCGCGCAGCCGGCGAGCTCACCGAAGCCCATGGCGGCCAGCACGTGGGAGGGGACCGGCGCCCCGCTGGAGCAGGCGCTCCCCGCCGAGGCGCAGACGCCCAGCTCGTCGAGCACCGCAAGCAGCAGGTCGCTGCGACATCCGGCCACCACGAAGCTGCAGAGGCCGGGGAGCCGGCGGGTCAGATCGCCGGTGGGCTCGACGCCCGGGATGGGGGTGAGTAGGTTGGTCAGCCGACCAGCGAGCTTGACCAGCATCGCGACGTCGGCCTCGCGCCGCCGCTCCGCCAGCTCGGCGGCCACCCCGAAGCCGGCGATGCCGGCTACGTTCTCGGTGCCGCTGCGGCGGCCCCGCTCCTGGCCGCCGCCGGTGAGCTGGGCCGCCGGGAAGACGCCGTGTCGCGCCACCAGCGCACCCACCCCCTGGGGGCCGTGCGCCTTGTGGGCGCTGAGGCTGATCAGGTCCACCCCCAGGACGTCGAGGCCGAGGGGGAGCCGGCCGAGACCCTGGACCGCATCGGTGTGGACCAGGGCGCGCGGGTTGCGGGCGCGGGCCGCGCCGGCGATCGAGGCGACGTCCTCGACCGTGCCGACCTCGTTGTTGGCGAGCATCACGCACACCAGGACCGTGTCGGGCCGGACTGCGGCAGCCACCTCGGCGGGATCGACCCGCCCGCTTCGATCGCAGCCGACCACGGTGAGCTCGGCGAGACCGGCCCCGGCGAGCGCCTCCGCGGTGGCCAGGACCGCCTCGTGCTCGACTGCGCTGACCACCAGGTGACGGCCCCGCTCCGGACCCCACCGCTCCAGCACCCCGCGCACGGCCAGGTTGTCGGCCTCAGTGCCGCCCGAGGTGAAGGTGACCTCGCGCGCCGCGC
>CAWJCO010000004.1:0-366106 GCA_963841385.1 uncultured Chloroflexia bacterium | reverse complement strand
CGATGACCCATGCGTCGTGGAACAACGAGCGTGGCGAGCCCAGCGGTCCCGGTCACGACAACGAACGGCTCGAGTACCTCGGGGACGCGGTCCTCGAGCTGGTCGTCGGCGAGTACCTCTTCCGGAGGTTCCCCGGGTACGACGAGGGTCAGCTGACCCAGCTGCGGGCGGCGCTGGTCAACACCATGTCGCTGGCCAAGCTGGCCGAGCGCCTCCATCTCGGCGACTCGCTGCTGCTCGGCCGGGGCGCGGCCAAGACCGGGGCGCGCCAGCTCCCCTCACTGCTCGCCAACTGCTTCGAGGCGATGATCGGGGCGATCTTCCTCGACCAGGGGTACCGGGTGGCGACCCGCGTCTTCCTGCAGAGCATCGGCGACCTCTCGGAGTGGAGCGACGAGAACCACAAGGGCCGGCTCCAGGAGGCGGCCCAGCTCCGCCTCGGGGCTCCCCCGGTATACCGGGTGACCGCCATCGGCGGACCCGGTCACCGGCGCGAGTACCGCGCCGAGGCGCTGGTGGGGGGGAAGGTGCTGGGCGAGGGGCGCGGCAGCACCAAGCAGGCGGCCGAGCAGGCGGCGGCGCGCCTCGCCGTGGAGCGGCTGTCCGCCCCCGACGGGCAGCGGCCGGCGCCCGCCCGGCCCCGCCGGCGCGCGGCGGTGTCGGCGGAGCCCGCCCGGGTGCGGCGCCGTGTCGCCGAGGTGGCCGCGGACCGGCGCGCCGTCGCCCGTCCCGCCGCCGAGGTCGCGGCCGCCGCAGCCCCGGAGCCGGCCCGCTCTCGGGGGCTGCTCGGTGCCATCCGGGCCGCTGCCCAGGTCCTGGTGGGCCGCCGTGGCGAGGTGGCTCCGCCCGCCGCCCCGGCTGCCGAGCCTGCCACGGGCGCCGCGCGGCGCAGCCACCGGGGCCATCGCGGGGGTCGCGGCCGCCGCCGCCCGGGATCCGGGTCCGGATCCGCGCCGGCTGGCTCGCCGCCCTCCGGGTCTGCGGCCGCGGGATCTCCGCCCTCCGGGCCCGCTTCCTCCGGCTCGCCGTCCTCCGGCGCCACCCCGCCGGCCCCATCCCGGTGACGGGTCCCTTCCCGAGGATTGCCCCCGCGACATCTTGTGGTGGTGGGTCTGCCAGCCCCCCAGATGTTGACGAGGAGGCGCTCCGGAACGGAGAATCCGGCGGGTGAGGTTGCAGCGTCTCGTTCTCAGCGGGTTCAAGACCTTTGCTCACCGCACCGAGATCCGCTTCGAGTCGGGGATCACCGGGGTCGTCGGGCCCAACGGGAGCGGGAAGAGCAACCTGGTCGACGCCGTGCGGTGGGCGCTGGGGGAGACCAACGCCCGGGAGCTGCGTGGCAACCGTCTCGACGAGATGATCTTCGCGGGCGGTTCAGGTCGTGACCGGATGGGGGTGGCCGAGGTCGAGCTGATCCTCGACAACGAGGACGGGCTCCTTCCGGTCGAGGATGCCGAGGTCGCCATCAGCCGCCGGGTGGTGCGCGGCGGCGAGGTCGAGTACCGGATCAACGGAGAACGCACCCGGCTTCGCGACGTCGAACGGATCCTGGGTGGCACCGGGCTGACCCAGCACGGCTACGCGGTGGTGGCCCAACACGACATCGAGGCGATCATCGAGGCGACCCCCCGGCAGCGCCGCTCGCTGGTCGAGCAGGCGGCCGGCGTCCGCCCTCTCCGGGTCGCCTGCGACGACGCCCTGCGCCGGCTGGACCAGGTGGGTGTCGCGGTGCAGCGGCTGGTCGACCGGCTCGGCGAGTCCGAGCCCCGGCTGGCCGAGCTGGCCGGCGAGCGCGAGGCGGCCCTGGAGGTGAGGGGCCTGGCGGAGCGGCTCGCCTCGCTGCGGGGGAGCCTGGCCCGCGAGGCCTGGCGGGCGGCTCGCGCCGAGGTGAGGCAGGCCCGGCGGCGGCTGGAGACGGCCGAACGGCGGCTCGAGGCCGCCACCGAGGCGGAGGCCGGTTTCGCGGCCCGGGTGGATGCGGCTCGGGCCGAGCTGGAGACCGCGCGGGCGGCGCAGCATGCGGCGGCGGAGCGCCTCGAGGCGGCCCGGGTCGCCGCCGAGCGCTGTCGCGGGGAGGCCCGCCGCTTCGCGGACCGCACCTGGACCGCGGCGCTGCACCGGGCGGACGCCCGGCGCCAGGCCCGGGCGGCGGCCTTCGAGGCGACCGAGGCCCGGGTGACCCTGGAACAGCTCGCCGGCGCGGCGGTTGAGACCGGCCGCCGGCTCCAGGAGCTGGAGGCCGAGGTGGCCGCGCTGGCCTCCGAGAGCCGCGCGGCGGCCACCGAGGCGACCGAGGCCCAGCGGGGCGCCGATTCGGCGGAGCGCGAGCTGGCCCGCGCCGCGGCGCTGACCGTGACGGCGGAGGCGGGCGCCCGCGATCGCGCCGAGAACCGGCATCTCCTCGACGAGTCACTGCGGGCCGCCGCGGAGGAGCTCACCGCCGGCCGGGGCCGCGCGGTGGAGCTGGAGACGGCGGCGCGCGCCGCGGAGGCGCACCTCGCCGAGCTGGAGGTCGCCGCCGGGGGGTCGGAGGCGGAGACGTCCCGTCGCGCTGCGGGCCTGGAGGAGGCGCGCAATGCCCTGCGGGAGGCCGAGGAGCGGCGGGTCGAGGCGCGCGAGCGGATGACCCGCTCGCTGGCGCGCGGCGCCAGCCTGCGCGGTCAGGTGGACGGCCTGCTCGGCGGCACCGGGGCCATCGGGGCCCGAGCAGTCGAGCTGGGGGCGGTCCGGCTGGTGGATTCCCTGCGGGTCCGGGACCCCGCGGATGCGGCCGCCGTCGAGGCGGCGCTGGAGCCCCACCTGGGGGCGTGGGTGGTCGCCGACCTCGATCGGGCGCTCGACCTGCTCCGCGGCTCCGACGTCCGCGAGGAGGTGCTCGCCGCCGGTGGGGACGCGGCGGCATCGGGAGGGGATTCGGCGGCCGCGCGCCTGGAGGCCGGCGCGGCCCGGCGCGCGGCCGACGCGGTGGAGGTGGATCCTCGAGCCAGCGCTGCCGCCGCGTTTTGCCTGGCCGGAACCTGGCTGGCCGCCGATCTGGGCGAGGCGCGGCGGGTGGCCGCCAGCGGCGCCAGGGCGGTCCTCCCCGACGGCGCGGTGCTCACCGTCCGGGGGGCGCGCGCGGGTGGCGGGAAGGTGCCCACCCTCTCCCTGGTGGCCGCGGCCCGCGAGGCCCAGGCGGCCGCGGAGGCCGCCAGCGCCCTCGAGGCCTTCGCGAGCAGCCGCGTGCGCGGCTGCTCGGATGCGGTGGCGGCGGCGGACCAGGCACTGATCGCGGCGTCGGCCGCGCTCGCCGCCCAGCGCCGGGCGGTTGCCGAGGCCACCGCCCAGTCGGCCGCGGCGGGGATCGCGGCGGCGATGGAGGCGCGGCGGCTGACCACTCTCGAGGCGGAGCTGAGCCGGCACACCGAGGCCCGGGCCCAGGCCGAGGGGGCCGCCCGGGGTGCGGCCGCGGAGGCCGAGCGAGCCGGGCGGGACGAGGAGGTGCTGCGCGCCGCCGCCGAGAGGGCACGTGCCCGGCACCTGGAGCTGCGCGAGCGCAATGACCGGCTGGGCGCGGAGGTGAGCCGGGCGGAGGCGGCCGCGGCCGAGCTGCGGGTCGCGGCGGACGGCGCGGAACGCCGCCGTCTCGAGACCGAGCGCCGGCGCCGCGACGCCGCCGCGCGGGTCGCGGAGTCCGACGCCCGGGTGGCCGGCGCGGAGACCGAGGCGCTGACCGCCCTGGCCCGAGGCGGAGCGGCGGCGGCGGAGGCCCGGATCGCGGAGGAGGTCGTGGAGACGGCCGCGGCGCACCTGGCCGCGAGCTCGCGTCCGCTGGGGGAGACGGAGGGCGCGCTCAACGCCCTGGAGACCGAGCGCGGGGAGGTCCGGGTGGCGGTCGCTCGCGCCGAGGACGAGGTCAACGCCGCTCTGAGCGACGTCGACGTCGCCGAGATGCGGCTCGCCGAACAGGCCGAACAGGTCCGCGACCAGGTGGACGACGACCCGGTTGAGCTGGACCCTGCTGCCGCCGAGCGCGCCGAGCGGGAGATCGCCCGGCTCGAGCGCCGGATCGCGGCCATGGGGCCGGTGAACGCCCTGGCTCCGGAGCAGCACGATGTGCTCGAAGAGCGGGTCGGCCGCCTCCAGGCCGCCCGTGATGACCTGGCGGTGGCCTCCGCCGAGGTGGGCAACCTGGTGCGCCGCTTCGACGCCGAGGCCGGCCGGCGTTTCGAGGCCGTCTTCGGCGCCGTCAACGCCCACTTCGGTGAGCTGTTCGCCGAGCTCTTCCCCGGCGGGCGCGCCGCCCTCCGGATGGAGGCTCCCCCGGAGCCGCTGGCGGTGCCGGCCGGAGCGGAGCCGAAGGTCCCCGGCAGGGTGGAGGAGGAGCTGCCCGGGGTGTCGATCCTGGCTCAGCCGCCCGGCAAGCAACTCCAGCACCTGAGCCTGCTGAGCGGTGGGGAGCGGGCGCTCACCGCGCTGGCGGTGGTCCTCGCGCTCCAGCAGGTCAACCCCTCGCCCTTCTACATCTTCGACGAGGTCGACGCCCCGCTCGACGACACCAGCGTGCTGCGCTTCACCCGGCTGCTGGGCCGGCTCGCCGCCCTCCAGCAGTTCATCGTGGTGACCCACAATCACGTCACCATGGCCGCCGCGGACGCCCTCTATGGGGTGACGATCGATCGCGAGGGGGTGAGCTCGCTGCTCTCGGTCCGCTTCGGCCTCGACACCGGGGCCGCCGACGTGACCGGGACCCTGGTCGCGCCGCTCCGCCGTGTCGCCTCGTAGCGGGGAGACGGCTGCGACCGGCCCCAGTCCGGGGCGCACGGGTGGCGAGCGATTCGGTCACCTCGACCGGTGAGGAGGGGAAGATGACGCGCGAGCTGGTCAGCCGCCCCCAGCGGGAGTCCTGGTGGCGGCGCATGTCCCGGCGGATGGACAGCGCCTCGCTCAGCTTCAGCGAGCAGGTGCGCGACGCCGTCCTGCTCCGCCGCGACCTCGACGACGAGTTCTGGGACGACCTGCTCCAGGTGCTGGTCGGCGCCGACTGCGGGATGACCGTGGCCGAGGCGCTGGTGGCGCGGCTCCGCGCCCGGGTTCGCGACGAGCGGATGTCCACGCCGGAGCAGGCTGTCCGCGCGCTGAAGGCGGAGATGCTGGCCGTGCTGGAGGCGCGCGATCGTACGCTCCGCATCGACCAGGTCCCGGCGGTGGTGCTCATGGTCGGGGTCAACGGGAGCGGCAAGACCACCACCATCGGCAAGCTGGCCCACCGGCTCCAGGCCGAGGGGCGGACGACGCTCATCGCCGCCGCCGACACCTTCCGGGCGGCCGCCATCGACCAGATGCGGCTCTGGGCGGACCGCAGCGGCAGCGACGTCATCGCCCACCAGCCGGGGGGCGACCCCGGGGCGGTGGTGTACGACGCGCTGCAGGCGGCGGTGGCGCGCCGGACCGACTGCGTGCTGGTGGACACCGCGGGCCGGCTCCACACCAAGGTCAACCTGATGGCCGAGCTGATCAAGGTGCGCAACGTCGCCCGCCGGGTCATCCCCGAGGCTCCTCACGAGACGCTCCTGGTCATCGAGGCCCCCACCGGGATGAACGCGATCGCCCAGGCCCGGGTCTTTCACGAGTCGCTCGGGCTGACCGGGATCGTGCTCACCAAGCTCGACGGCACCTCCCGAGGGGGGACCGTGCTCGCCATCGAGCAGGACCTGGGGGTGGCGGTCAAGCTGGTCGGCCTCGGCGAGGGGATCGACGACCTCAACGTCTTCGACCCGGAGGCCTATCTGGACGCCCTCTTCGCCGGGGTGCTGGAGGCGCCGGGAGCGTAGCCGGGGCAGGCTGGGGTAGACTGTCCAGGCTTTGACCTTGACAGTCGCCGCGGCCCCCCCCGCCGGCCTCCCCGCCGCAGGCCTCCCCGCGCTCTCCCGGACCGCCCACCTCCAGCGTCTGCTGGACGTCTACGGCGGCCTGCTCACCGACCGCCAGCGCGAGGCCTGCCGCCTTCACCTGGACGAGGACTGGTCCTTCGCGGAGCTGGCCGAGGACCTGGGCTGCAGCCGCAGCGGTGCCCACGACCTGGTGCGCCGGGGCCTGGCCCAGCTCGAGCACTGTGAGGCGCGGCTGGGGCATGCCGCGGAGCTGGCCCGGCGGGACGCCGTCGAGGCCGGGCTGCGCGCCACGCTGGCCCATCAGGACGCCACCTCCGGGAGGCCGCGCTAGAGATGTTCGAATCGCTCTCCGACCGGCTCGGCGAGATCTTCAAGTCGCTCTCCGGCCGCGGCCGCCTCACCAAGGAGGAGGTCGAGCTGGGGATGCGCGAGGTCCGCCTCGCCCTGCTCGAGGCGGACGTCAACTTCAAGGTCGCCCGCGCCCTCGTCGATCGCATCCGCGAGCGGGCGGTCGGGGCCGACGTCCTCGAGTCGCTGACCCCGGGACAGCAGATCGTGAAGATCGTCAACGAGGAGCTGGTGGCACTGCTCGGCGGCGAGCAGCGCAAGCTCCGCTACCAGTCCCAGCCGCCCACCGTGGTGATGCTGATCGGCCTTCAGGGGAGTGGCAAGACCACCACCTGCGCCAAGCTCGCCCTGGCGACCCGCCGCGACGGGCACCGCCCGCTGCTGGTGGCCGCCGACATCCAGCGCCCCGCGGCGCCCCAGCAGCTCGAGAAGCTGGGCAAGGACAATCAGATCCCGGTCGCCATGCCGGACGGGAAGAGCCGGCCCCCCGAGCTCTGCAAGCGGGGTCTGGACGAGGCCAGGCGGCTCAATTGCGACGTGGTCATCCTCGACACCGCCGGCCGCCTCCAGATCGATCAGCCGATGCTCGCGGAGCTGAAGGAGATCCGCAAGCGCATCCCCATCCATGACACGGTGCTGGTGGTCGACGCCATGACCGGGCAGGAGGCGGTCAACGTCGCCCGGGAATTCGACCAGCAGGTGGGGGTGGACGGCATCATCCTGACCAAGCTGGACGGGGATGCCCGAGGCGGCGCGGCCCTCTCCATGAAGGAGTCGATGGGCAAGCCGATCCTCTACACCGGGGTGGGGGAGAAGGTGTCCGAGTTGGAACCGTTCCAGCCCGAGCGGATGGCGTCGCGCATCCTCGGCATGGGCGACATCCTCACCCTGGTGGAACGCGCCCAGTCGCAGGTGGACCAGCGCACCGCGGAGGCGGCGGCGCACAAGCTGCTCGCCGGGCGCTTCACCATGAACGACTGGCTGGAGCAGATGCGCCAGCTCCGCAAGATGGGGTCGCTGGAGGGGATCCTGGGGATGCTCCCCGGGGGACGCCAGATGATGAAGCAGGCGGGGGGGATGGTGCCCAACGAGAAGGACCTCTCCCGGATGGAGGCCATCGTCCTCTCCATGACCGCCCACGAGCGGATCCACCCCGAGGTGCTCAAGAGCTCGCGTCGGCGCCGCATCGCCGCCGGCAGCGGCACCACGCTCGCCGACGTCAACAAGCTGCTCAAGGGATTCGAGCAGATGCAATCGGTGATGAGGTCTCTGGGCGGCAAGGGTGCCAAGGGGGTGCGCGGACGGGCGCGCATGCTCCGTCAGCTCCAGGGCATGGACCCGTCTCAGCTCGGCCTGCCCGGTCGGTGATCGTTTCAATGCAGTCGATGCCCCGCCGGCGCGGGCACACCAACACCGCAAAGGAGAAGTTTTGGTCAAGATCCGCCTGAAGAGGATGGGGACCACGAAGCGTCCCTTCTACCGCCTGGTGGTCGCCAACTCGCGGAGCCCCCGTGACGGCAGGTTCATCGAGGCCCTGGGTTTCTACGACCCGCTGCCCCAGCCGGCGGCGGTGAGGATCGACGCCGAGCGCGTGCAGGAGTGGCTGCGCCGCGGGGCCCGTCCCAGCGACAGCGCCCGCGACCTGCTGGTCGCCCAGGGCATCCTCGCGGGCAACCCGCGCCGCGAGCGGGTGACGGCGGACGAGCCGGTCGGCACCGGTGCGGAGACGGCCGAGGTGGCAGCCCAGCCGGTGGTGGCTGCGGAGCCGGCGGTTGACGCCGAGCCGGTCGCGGCCGCCGCCGGCCCCGACCCGGGAGCGCCCGGGGAGCCCGAGCTCGCGTCCGGGGAGCTCGATGATCCCGCCGCGGGGCCCGCCGAGGAGACCGTCCCCGCGAGCGAGGAGGCCTAGGTGGCCGACTACGCTGACCTCACCCGATTCATCATCGAGCGGATGGTCGGCGCCCCCGAGGCCGTCACCGTCCGAGCGCTGCCCAAGGGACGGACCACCATCATCGAGGTGGGGGTCGCCGAGTCCGACATGGGCAAGCTGATCGGCAAGGGCGGTCGCAACATCGACGCCGTCCGCGCCGTGGTCCGGGCCGCCGGGCTGCGTGCCCACGAGCGCGTCCAGGTGGAGCTGGCCGAGCAGCGATGACCCCTCCCGCCACCCGCGGCCCTGCCGCCGGCCTCACCGCTGGGCGCCCGGCCCTGCTCCGGGTCGCCCGGGTGCGGCGCACCCACGGGGTGGTCGGCGAGGTGCGTGCCGAGAGCCTGGGTGGGGACGCCCACCGCTTCCGCCGCGGGGTGAGGGTGACCGTCGAGGACACCGGCCGCAGCCTGACCCTGCGCTCCGCGCGGGGGCTCGGCGACGGGGACCTGCTGCTCCGCTTCGCCGGGATCGATTCCCCCGAGGCCGCGGCGCCCCTGCGTGGCGCCTACCTCTGCGTGGAGCCGTCGCGGGCGCGGCACCTGCCCGCCGGTGAGTGGTTCGTCTGGCAGCTGGTCGGGCTCGCCGCCGTGGACACCGAGGGCCGCTCGCTCGGCCTGGTCGCGGACGTCGAGGCCGGCACCGCCCACGACGTCCTGGTCGTGGATGGTCGCGAGGGCGAGCGTCGCTTCCCGATGGTGAGCGCCTTCGTCCGCGAGGTGGACATCCAGGGCGGGCGGGTGGTGCTCACGCCCTGGGACGAGGAGGAGGCCTGAGCGGCCGCACCGAGATGCGCTTCGACGTCCTCACCATCTTCCCCGGGGTGTTCCCCGGCCCCCTCGGCGTCGGGGTGGTCGGGCGCGCCCTCGAACGCGGCGATCTGGAGCTCCATCTCCACGACCTGCGCGACTTCACCACCGGCCGTCACCGCCAGGTCGACGACATCGCCTTCGGGGGCGGCCCCGGCATGGTGCTGAAGCCCGAGCCGCTGGTGCGCGCCCTCCGCCGGCTCCGCGACGAGGTGCCGGGGACGCGGGCGATCCTGCTCTCGCCGCAGGGGAGGACATTCGACCAGCTGGCGGCGCGGGAGCTCGCCGCGGAGCGCGCGCTGCTCCTGGTCTGCGGCCGCTACCAGGGCGTCGACGAGCGCGCCCGGGCCGAGATCGGAGAGGAGCTGTCGGTCGGCGACTACGTCCTGAGCGGCGGGGAGATCGCCGCCATGGCGGTGATCGAGGCGGTCGGGCGGCTGGTTCCGGGGGTGGTGGGCTCCGCCAACTCGCTGACCGACGAGACCTTCTCCACGGCCACCGAGGGAGGCCTGGAGGCCCCGCTCTACACCCGTCCCGCCGATTTCGAGGGCGAGCTGGTGCCGGAGGTGCTCCGTGGCGGCAACCACGCCGCCATCGAGGCCTGGCGGCGCCGCAATTCCCGAGAGGCAACCGAGCGCCGGAGGCCCGACCTGCTAGGGTCGTCGGGCGCGATTTCTGGAGGTTTGCAGTGAACGTCGTCGAGCTCCTGGAGCGGGAGCAGGAGAAAGCAGAGGTCCCGGTGCTCCGAAGCGGGGACACGGTTCGGGTGCACGTCAAGGTCGTCGAGGGGACCCGCGAGCGCATCCAGGTGTTCGAGGGTGTGGTGATCTCCCTCCGCGGCAAGACCGGCATCGGGGCCAGCTTCACGGTCCGCCGGATCGCGTCGCACGGGGTGGGGGTGGAGCGGACCTTCCTGCTCCACTCGCCGCGCATCGACCGCATCGAGGTTCTGCGCCACGGCGACGTCCGCCGGGCCAAGCTCTTCTACCTGCGCGAGAAGGTGGGCAAGCGGGCCCGGATCAGGGAGCGCCGCCAGCCCCTGGGTGGCGAATCCGGAGGGCCGCGCCGGGCCCAGGCTGTCGAGGAGGAGGCGGCTGCCGACGAGGATCTGGATTCCGCCGTCGAGGCTTCCGAACCGGACGAGGCAGAGGAGCTGGAGCCGGGGAACGTCTGACCCACGGGCGGCCGCGCCGCGCCTGCCGCTGGTGCCGCCGTCGCGGCGGATGGTCGGGCAGGCGGGGGAGTCGGCCGCGCTCGCGTACCTCCTGGCGGGCGGCATGCGTCTGGTCGCGCGAGACTGGCGCTGCCGCCTCGGCCAGCTCGACATCGTCTGCGAGGAGGCGGGGACGCTGGTGGCGGTCGCGGTCAAGGCTCGTCGCGGCGACCGTTTCGGGCTCCCTCAGGAGGCCGTGGACCGGCGCAAGCAGGCCAAGCTGCGGATGCTCCTCGACGCCTTCCGGCTGGCCACCGGCCGTCGGGACCAGCCCTGCCGGATCGACGTCGTGGCGGTGCGATTCGACCGCGAGCTCCGGCCGCTCAGCTGCGAGCACATCCGCGATGCCGTGGGAGCGTAGACGGCGGGCCGGCTTCCCCATCAGCGGTGGTGGAGGAGGGTCGCTTGAGGTCAGCCCACGTGGGTCGGCTATCATCGGCGACCGATGGGAGAACGGGCTCGGACCTCGGTTGGGCTCAGCCTCGGCCGTCGATGAGGCACCGCATCGTCCGAGTCGAACTCCACGACCATTGAGACACCGCATCGTCCGAGTCACGCTCCGCGACCGTTGGGACACCGCACCGTCCGGCTGACCCTCCTCGCCGGCACGGCGATCGTGATCGCCGGGTGTGGAGCCGGCTCGCACGTGGCCCCCCGAACGTCCACGCCGACGCCGTCCTCGAGCTCGACGGGCCAGTCCGCGGTGGCCGCCGCCACGCCGGCGCCGAGCCCGACGCCCGGGGGTCCCACCGCGGGTCCGGGCGGCTGCCAGGTCGCCGCCTCCGCGGGTCCGCCGGTCGGGGTGACGCTGATCAGCTGCTACGCGATGACCGGTGAGGTCGCCTCGCGTGGGGGCTTCTACGACGATCTCGAGGCCGATGGCGCGGTCAGTTGCTCGGACTGGGCCAGGAACGGCGAGCGGGTCTCCGGTGCGGCGGGCGAGGTCCTTCCCGCCCCGGACCCCGCGAGTGCCGGGGTGGCCGTCAACGGGCAGGACCTGGCGTTCACCTTCTACATCGGCCCCTACACCGGTCCCGGCTCTTACCCGTCGACCGACCTGGACGAGCTGGCGAGCCTCGGTGACCTCGAATGGGCCACCGAGAACCCCACCGACTTCACCGCCCAGGTGAGCGCGGATGGCTCCGGCTCGCTGAGCGCCAGCCTCAGCAACGAGGCTGGCAACGGTGAGATCGAGACCATCACCGAGACCTGGATCTGCGTCACCGAGCCTCCCGACTGAGCTGAGGACGCCCGGCGGGCGGTGCCCGTATGATCGCCGCGCCGTGAGACGCCGAGATGTCGCCGCCGCCGTGACCGTCGGAGTGCTCGCGGCGGCCGGCCTCAGTGCCGCGCTCCTCTCGTCGAACTCGGCCCCGACGGCAACCCCCGTGGTGACCGCAAGACCCGGTGCGACCGTCACTCCGGGTGCACCCTCGACCTCGCGGGCCACGCCGACGGGCAGCGTACCGGCCGGTGGCCCCCGACCGACCACGGGTCCGGTCGGTTGCACCATCGCGGCCCCGGCGACGGCCCCGAGCGGGATGACCCTCTACGTCTGCTACTCGATGAGCGGGACGGTCCGTGCGAGCGGGGGCTTCATCGATGAGGACCAGGGATCGGCGGCCTTCAGCTGCGCCGACTGGGCCGAGGACGGAGAGGGGGCTCCGGGATCGGGGATCCAGGCGCTGCAGGCACCCGACCCGGGGGATGGCGGGGTCACCGTCGAAGGCCAGGCAGTGAGCTTCGACCTTGCGATCGTCCCCTACGGCGGGCCCGGCTCCTACGCGTCGACCTCGATCGCTCAGAGCGTCAGCCTGGGTAGCACCCTGAGCTGGTCGACCAACAGCGCGTCCGGGGCCACCTTCAGCGCCGAGGTCAAGCCCGACGGGTCGGGATCGGTGACGGTCACCAACCTGCACAACGACTCGAGCAACGGCACCACCGAGGACGCCTCAGAGAGCTGGGTGTGCGTCATGGAGCCGGCCTCCTAGGATCGGCGGGCCCCCCTGCTCCGAGACGCCCTGGGGACCGGCGCTTGGCCGGAGGTTGAAAGCTTCACCCGCTAGACGTTGGGCCGAGCGCGGCCGGGAGGCGTCTCCTCCTCCGGGCCCTCGACGTTGGGCCGAGCGCGGCCGGGAGGCGTCTCCTCCTCCGGGCCCTCGACGTTGGGTCGGGCCTCGCCAGGAGGAGTCGCCTGCTCCTCCGTCCCTGGCTCAGGTTTGACGTTCGGCCCGGCTACGCCCCCTTCCGGCACGTCAGTCATGTGCGGGCCTCCTATATGTCGCCGCCCCTCGGCAACGTGACTCACTCTATCCGGATTCGGCGCCCCTGTCATGTCCGGTCACGCACAGAAAGTGGGGAGTTTGACGCGAATGCAGACGAGCTGCTCAAGCTCTCGATTCTCCTTTGACACCTTTGCAGAGACATTGGGATTCCCGTCAGCGACGCCTTTTCGCGCCGCGGGCGGCGGCTGGGGCGGGCCTCGCAGGGTCCAGCCTTCAGGCGTCACAATCGCAAGATGCGATTTGGACTGGATGTCGCTCAACAGCGCATGGAATGGTCGGAGATCCTGGAGCGCGTGCGCCTTGCCGAGGGCCTCGGCTTCGACGGGGTGTGGGGATTCGACCACTTCGAGCCGATGTATGGAGAGGGCCCAGGCAACTGCTTCGAGGGGATGACCACCCTCGCCGCCCTGGCCACGGCCACCTCCCGGGTGCGGCTCGGGCTGCTGGTCACGGGCGTGACCTATCGACACCCCTCGGTGCTTGCTGCGGAGGCGATCACCATCGACCACGCCTCGAACGGCAGGCTCGAGCTGGCGCTCGGTGCTGCGTGGTTCGGCGACGAACACCACGAGCTTGGGATCCCCTTCCCGCCCATATCGGAACGGATCGATCGCCTCGAGGATACCGTGGAGATCTTCCGGCGTCTCACCGCCGGTGAGCGGGTGTCATACACGGGCCGCACCACCTCGCTCGAGGGTGCCCAGATGCGACCGCTGCCCGTCCAGAGGCCGCATCCTCCGATCTGGATCGGCGCGTCCGGCGAGGCCCGGATGCTGCCGCTGGCCGGCCGGGTTGCGGACGCCTGGCACTGCTATGGCGACGCTGGCGTGTTGCGCCGCAAGTGGGAGATCGTGGCCGAGGCGGCGCGGGGTGCCGGCCGTGACCCCGAGCGGATCACCCGTGCGGGCTCGGTCTCGATCAGCGGTGATCTCGAGGCCGCGAGGAGGGAGGTCGAGGCGCAGCGGGAAGCGGGCACGAGCTACCTGATAGCCGGCTGGCCGGAAGAGGGAGCCGGTCGGGTGGAGGAGTTCGCCCGGGCCGTGGCAGTGGGCGAGGGACCCGTCGGCTAGCCGTAGCAGCGCTGTACCATACTTATCTGGGCAAGTATCCCCGGACTGTATAGAACGGGTGTATGCTAGGCGCCGTGAACCCAACTCCCACCCATCTCCGGCTTCTCCACATCCGCGCGATCCTGGCGCGAGCAGGCGGTGATGCCGTGAAGTTCGGCCGCGCGCAATTTGGGGGGCTGACCGTTACCGCTGTAGGTGCCGTGCTGCTCTTCTTCGCCAAACAAGTGGGCTGGGCGATCACGTTGGCCGTCCTCTCCTATCCCATCTCGGTGGTCCCAGCCTTCCTCGTCTATTTGGCGAGAGATCTTCTAGGAGGGGGCAAGAGCCGGTGGACGGGGGAGGTTGGCCTCCTGAATACCGTCCCCGAAAAGGGAGAGCGACTATTCCTCGTCGGAGATAACGCGCCATGGGAGTGGCCGCAAGGTCTCATGTGCGTCGTTTCAGGGCCGGGCGGCCTGGTTTCTCGGACTCTCCGCACTGACCGGGAAGGGGGCTGGGCTTTTCCTGGCGACTTCCCCGAATTGACACCCCTGGCCGCGGGGAAGTATCGCGCCGCCTGGCTGGAGGGGACGCGGCGGGGAGGATGGCGGGAGCTGGCAATCCTTAGTTTCGTCGTGTACGAAGAAGGCCGGAAGGTGTCGTCGTGACGCGCCGCCTAAAGGAATACGCGGAACTCTCTTACCGCCTCCAAGACGGCCTTGCGCATCTTGGAGAGAGCCAGCAAGACCTGATCGCCCCGAAGGATCTCCGGCTCGCCGAGCGCTACGTCAAAGGCGAACTTCACGCGGTCGTCCGTTTTCGGGTCTCCGGCTCTCGGCAGCCGTGCGAGTACGTCGCCATCTTTGAACGGTGGGAACTCAATACTGAACCCCAGGTAGGCCGGGGGTCGTTCGTCCTCGTCTGCGCGGTTGCCGATCCTGACCTGTGCCCCTCTGCTCGCCAGGCGCATGGTCAGGAGGAGTGGGAGTTGGTGCTTGTCGATGATGTCAAGCTGATCCAACGCCCAGAGTTGTTCGTGTGCCCCTCCCTCGTAAGGCTGGAGCGCTTCGAAGGCATGGAAGACCTTTGGGGCGACGCCCCGTACCTTTCGGCAAACGAGGGATTCCAATGGTGCCCGACCTGGGACCCCTCGCTTCCGCCAGACCGGGAAGGCGGTGTAGGTTTCCGGGGACTGATCGTTGGCCCGAACGAGGATGTCCACGAGGTAGTCAAGCGACGTTCTGAGGTTATGAACGGCATCCCCAACGACGAGGCGGAGGTCATCGGGCACGCTCACATCGACCAGCCGCCACACGACGCCCCGGGGGTCTTCCTGGTCACCCTGACAGACAACGGCTTTGGCTTTTTCGTCTTGGAATCGAGCGCGAAGGCGTTTGAAATCCTTGACGTGCAGATCGGCCCGCTCGATCTTCCGCCAGACACCACTTACGGGGGAAACCATGCCGCGCTATCCTCAGTCCATGCCCGACCAAGAGCAGACGGCTCAGCAGCTTACGCCGAAGGGAACCCCGATTCCCACCCCCACCAGGGAGGAGTTCGACCGGAACCTAGACCGACTCCTCAAGGCACCCCCGCCGCCCAAGAAGGTGTCAGGCCGTCGGGCGAGCCGCCCTCCCGAGAAGTAGGCGGAACTTCGCCTCCCCGACGGGCATCCGGTGGGCGCCGGGCTGAGGGCGGGTGACCTCGCGGTGGTTGTAACGCCAGGTGTACTCGTTCAGGTAGGACTGCAACCACTTGGTGGAGACCGAGTGGTAGGTCCCACGAATCCCGCTCTTGAGGAGCGACCAGAACCCCTCGATGGACTGCGTGTGGGCAGCCCCGTCCACGTAGATGCCAGCCGAGTGGTTGACCCGAGCGTGGCCGTAGCCGCGCGCCGTGAGGCGCTTGTAGATCGGCGATTCGTCCGTGTAGACCATGGTGGCGGGGAGGACGTGAACTCCGACGATGTTCTCGACTTCCAGCCGGTTGGCCGAGCCCACGTACCGGGCAACGACCTGGCCCTGGCGCTCGACCGCCCCCATGACCACACGCTCGCGAAGACTACGACCCGACTGCCCAACCGGCTGAGAGAGGCGCCGCTTGGGGTTCAGGTAGGTCTCGTCCATCTCGACCTCACCCGAGAGGGTGACCCCGTTTTCGGCCATGAGCGAGTTGCGGATGACGTTGAACATCCGCCAGGCGGTCTTGTAGGTCACGCCGAGTTCCCGTTCGAGCTGCTTTGCGGAGATACCGCATCGGGTGCTCGTGATCAGGTAGAGGGCGTAGAACCAGAGGTGAAGGGACGTGGACGACTTGTGGAAGATCGTCCCGGCCGTCGGGTGGACGTGGAGCCCGCAGGCCGAGCACGTCCAGGACTGGCGCTGCTGGGCGGTGTGGTAGCGGTGGAAGGTCCGCTCGACCTGGCAGCGGGGGCAGATCGCGTGCTCCCCGTCGGCGGAGTATCGGGACCGCCAGAGGTAGGCCAGGCAGGCGTCGTCGTCCGGGAACTCGGCCATGAACTCCATGAGCGAGTACCGGGATTCGGAGGACATTGCCCGGGTCGGGTTCTTGCGGTTCGTTCCCATACCCGTATTCTCGCACATCCGTCCTCTACAGTCAAGGGATACTTGCCCTTATCTGTATGGTAGCGACCGCCATAAGCTGCGCCGTCCAGGGGCTCGCCGGCGTCCCGGTGACGGTGGAGGTGGATGTCGCCAACGGGCTCCCCAGCTTCACGATTGTGGGTCTGACCGACCGGGCCATCCAGGAGGCCCGGGAGCGGGTACGGGCCGCGGTCCGCAACGCCGGCTTCGAGTTCCCCGCCCGGCGGGTGACGGTCAACCTCGCGCCCGCCGAGGTGCCCAAGGAGGGCAGCGGGTTCGACCTCGCGATCGCCCTGGCGCTGCTGCGGACCGAACGGGAGATGCGCCTGGATGATGTCGCCTGCATCGGAGAGCTCGCGCTGGACGGCGGGGTGCGCGGGGTGGCGGGGGTGCTGCCGATGGCGCGCCGTCTCGCCGCGTCGGGGGTTCGGAGGCTCATCGTTCCCGCCGAGAACGCCTCCGAGGCGGCGCTGGTCGAGGGCATCAGCGTGGTGGGGGTCGAGAGCCTCGCGGTGGCCGCGGCGCACCTCGAGGGACGCCTCCACCTGGAGCCCGTCGCTGCGCCGCCGCTCGGCGGCGGACCCGTACCGGGTGCGCTGGACCTCGCCACCGTGCGCGGTCAGGCGCTGGCCAAGCGAGCCTTGGAGATCGCGGCCGCCGGCCGGCACAACCTGCTGATGCTCGGCCCGCCCGGGGCGGGCAAGACCATGCTGGCGCGAGCCTTCGCCGGCCTGCTGCCCGATCTGGGGCCGGATGACGCCCTCGAGGTGGCCGCCCTCTACTCGCTCCGCGGCCGCCTCGCCGACCGGCCCCCTACCAGTCTCCGTCCGCCGTTCCGCTCCCCGCACCACTCGGTCTCGCGGGCCGGGCTGATCGGAGGTGGGGCAGGCATCGCCCAACCCGGGGAGGTGAGCCTGGCTCAGCCGAGTATTGGGGAATGACCCTGGACGGGTGGAGCGTCACGGGCGGGTCGGACCCCAGATATGGGCCGAACAGTTGCACGGCCTACCGGATATGGGGTAAGCTTAAGGGCTCCCCCAAGTTCCTGAGGTCGCGCGGATGGGCTACACCGAAACCTTCCTTGAAGAAGTTCGCGAGCGTCACAAGGCTGACGCGGCGGTGCTGGCGGAGGCTCGATGGCGCCGGGACGCGGTCACGGGTCGGGCTCAGGCCTATCCGGGTGCCCTCCGGACCTTCAACTCGGGCTCGATCGCGCACGAGACCGTCAACGACCCGGTGGTCGATGCTGATGCCGGCGTTGTCCTGGACCGCCGCTCCTACCCGGCCCTGGGACCGGATGGGAGCGGCGAGGGCCCCACCGCCACCGTCCGCTCCATGGCGGACTGGGTTGCAACCGGTCTCTCTACTCGCTACCCGAGCCTGACGGTGGAGGTAACCAAGCGGGCGATCCTGGTGGCGTTCCACGAGCCGATGGACGTCGCGGGCCCCGCAGTGCCTCGCCAGGACCCCTCCGTCGACCTGATCGTGGCGCTCACCCGGGTGGCGGGGTCGGGGATCTGGATCCCCAACACCGAGGAGGACGACTGGGACGCCTCGGACCCCGAGCGACACACTGAACTCTTCCGTCAGGGCGACCCGGAGCTCCGCCGCAACCGCCGCCGCGCCATCCGCCTTTCGAAGCTCCTCCACCGCCAGTTCGGCGGCGAGCCTGCCGTCTCCTCCTTCAACCAGGAGGCCATCGGCCACGCGGTGGTCGTCGACGGCATGTCTATCGCCGAGGCCTTCCTTGCGATCTGCGAGCGTGGGGCGTCGCAGCTGAGCGCGGGGCTCACCCCCGACCCGGCCGGGGTGTCGAAGCCGATCAAGTGTCCCAGGCGGCTGCTGGCAGCCCAGCGCTACGCGGAGGCGGGCCGGCACCTTGGCCAGGCTCTCGCTCGCGATGCTGACGAGGCGTACGTGCGCGCCGAAGTTCAGGCCGTCTTCTACCTCCTCGAGCCTCCCAGCATGGCGTCCAAGTCCGGCTTCGCCGCCGCCCTGCGCCAGGGTGTCCCCCTTGGCTTCGGGGCCGCCGGTCTCGGCCTCCGGCCGAGCGGCGACGGGGCGCCTCCGCAGCCGGCCGCCCGGCCGGTCGCGCTCAAGACGACGCGTGCCTATGGCAGCGCTCCTCCCGCGCCGTAGCCCAGGACCCTGGCTCGGCAACGATCGTGACCGCAGCCGCTTCGAGTGGCCGGCCCGGATCGCCTTCCCCGGCATGCACGTCTCGGGCGGCCCGGGACGGCGCTACGCCCTGGACATCCAGGTCCCCTTCTACGAGGAGGTCCGGCACGTCACCATCGATTTCCCCACCCGCTCCGCCGTCGTGCCGACCATCCGCACCGACGGCCCCACCGAATCGCCGCATCGCTACCCAGATGGAGCCGTATGCATCTGGTACCCATGGGACCCCTCGGCTGAGCGTTGGGTGGTCACCGACGGCCTCCTCCACCTCATCCGGCTGGTCGAGGTACACCTTTTCCGGGAAGCCTGGTGGCGAGAGCACCACGAATGGCTCGGGCCAGAGGCTCCCCACGGCGATCCCAAGCGGAGCGCGCCGTGAACTCTGACGCCCTAGCCACAGTGATCGCCGCCGCCGTCGCCGCGGTGGTGTCGTTGGGGGTCTGGTGGTTGACGGCTCGCCGCGGTGAACGCCAGCGGAAGCGGGAGCTCTTCGCTCAGGCCTTCGCGGCGTACGCCAGCTACCGCGAGTTCCCCTACGTGATTCGACGGCGGCGAGCAGACCAGCCGGCAGCGGAGAGGGTGCGCATCTCCAATGACCTGCGCGGCGTCCAGGAGAAGATCTCCTTCTTCCTGGCGTGGACCAAGTCCGAGGGCGTGGGGGTGGGTGCCGCCTACACCCATCTCGTCGCTGAGGCGCGCCGCGTCGCCGGCAGCGCCATGGCCCGGGCCTGGGACATACCGGCGATCACCTCCGATCCTGAGATGAACATCCCCGACCTAGACCTCTCCAGCCTACGCGATGCCGAGGACGCCTTTCTTAAGGCGGTGGCCGACCACCTCAGCTGGTGGCGGGCCTGACGTTGGCCTGGCCCGGCTGCTAGGCGCCCTTCGCTGCGCCTGGGCTGACCCCGCCCGGCCGGGGTGCGGACGAGTGACCTCGTGATCAAGAGACGACGCCCTCTTCGGGTGACGTCCGCTGAAGCGTCGGCGTCATGGACGGCTGGGTCCAGGTCGAGGTTGCCGGGAGCCTGACCACCTGGCGGCCGCTCGAAAAGACATCCGCCGCCTGACGTGTTTGGTTCGAAATGTGCACCGTCTCGCCGTCGTGTTAGATGTGGGGGTGAACGGCAGGTCGGTCGCCGCGGAGTTTCCCCAGCCCCGAGCGGGGGTGTCGACCCCAGCGCAGGGCCTCAGCGTGCAGCCCGCGGCTGGCGCGGCGGCCTGCACGCCGGTGCGGTTTCGGGGACAGCGAGCGAGCGGCGACGCGTCGCAGGATGGCCTGGCCGCCACGGCGGCGCCCCTGGCGTCGATGGACCGGGGAGCGGAGATCAGCCTTGGTCCCCTCGATGATCGGGAGGCCGTCGCCAAGGTCGTCGCGCTCCTCGGGCCGCTGTCAGAGTGGACGCTGGGCATGCCGCAGCTGGGGTGCGGCGGTCAGGAGGCTCCCAAGCGGGGCTCCCAAGTTGGCGGAGCCGGTTCCGGTCTGAGCGAGTTCGACGAGGTCAGACCTAGGGACACCGCCGGGAGGGCGGTTGTATTCGAGGCCTCTGAGGATTTTTGTAGCCCGCACGATCAGAAAGCGGGGTCTCCCAATCCAACTCCCAAGCGGCGGCTGAATTCGGCGGCCCAGAACCAGGGTCAGGGGAGCTGGGGGGTCCAGGGCCAGCTCTGGCCGGACGTCTCAGCGGACTCGGTGGACGACCGAAACGACCTCGCCGACCACTTCCACGTCGTGGGTGTCCAGCTCCAGGGCGGTGCCGTCCGAGCAGAGGAGGACGACCTTGCCCTCGCCGTCGTGGCCGATGCGTTTGATGGTGGTGCGGGGTTCGGCGGTCTGCGGATCCATGATCCTGACCAGGCAGATCGCGCCCTCGTCGGCGGTGGGCTGGGGGCGGATCACGGCGATGGAGCCGGGCGTGATGTAGTGGGGCGGGCCGGCCATCGAGGTTCCGGTCACGACCAAACCGAAGCAGCCGGGGTGGCCGGCGGTCAGGAGTTCGACCAAGTCGAGCGGGTCGCCCTCGGCCGCCACCAGCGCCGGCGGGCCGCCGGCGGTGACGCCGAGCAGGGGGATGGTGGGCTGCAGCCAGCGGGCCCGGAGCCCGGCCTCGGCGGCGGCCTCCTGGGGCAGCCGGCCTTCTCTGATGAGGTCCTGGCGGTACCGGGTGACCAGCCGGGGACTGACCGAGAGGGACTCGGCGAGCCAGTGCCGGCCGGGCCACAGCGAGGTCCGGCGGTGCTCCTCGAGGACGACCGCGAGCAGCCGGGCCCGGGTCTCCACCGCCCGGCTGCCGGGGGGCCGGCCGGTGCGCTGGCCGGCGCTGCTCCCCGTGGGTTGCCTGCTCACCTCGCCAGCATACCCCGGCCGGAGCCAAGGCGCACATCAGTTCGCTATAATGTCCCCCAGGGGGGACAAACGGCGCTGGGGCGGGTGGAGGGTGACGGTGGTGGATCCGGAGGGGGCGCCACTCCTGGTGTCGCCGCGGATGGCGGCAAGGCTCATGGGCTTCCAGAGCTCCAAGGCCGTGTACGACCTCGTCAGGAAGGGAGCCATCGCGCCGGTGGTGAGGACGCCCCGGATCCGCATCCCGATGACGGCCATCAGGGCCTTCATAGAGGCGCGGATGGATCCGCCGGCGCCCAGACCGCCGGCACCACGGTCGCCGGCCACCCCACCGATGGTCACCGACGTGGCGGACTTCCCAGCGGGGCCGGCGCGCCGGCCGCAGGCCAGCCCCCGACGCTGGCGCCGGACCCGGGAGAGCTTCCGGGAGCGGATGACCCGCTGCCAGAGCTGCCCGAGGAGCTGACATGGGCGCCCCTGAGGCCATCTCGAGCGGCGCCGTCCCCCGGCAGCCTCGGCTGGCCCCTCGCCGGCGCTGCCGGCGGTCCTGGGAGGCCATGGTGAAGGCGCATCCCGCCCCCGCCGCGCCGCACCAGGTGCCGTCGCTGGCCACCACCACGGGCGCCACCGTGCTCCAGCTGGGCCTGCTGCGGATCACCCGACGGGGTCCGGAGGTCGTCGCCATCCAATGGGGCGGCCGGGTCTACACCAGGGAGGAGTGCGTCCGCCCCAACGGCAGGCGCCTCACGCAGGTCGGGCTCGACCTCCTCCACGCCGTCTACGCGGTGAACCGCCAGGCCGAGCCCTTCCTCCATGTGCGGGCCTCCCGGGTGGCTCGGGGTGAGTTCTTCGGCTTCCGCCCAGAGTGGTTCGTGGTCACCACCCCGGAGTTCCGGGAGAAGTACAAGGCGACCAAGGACCTCAAGCAGACCCAGATCTCCTGCAAGGGGAACCGCGCCAAGGCCGTCCTCATCGCGCGGGGGGTGGAGGCGCTGGCCATCGACGCCCTGGAGCCGCCGCCGCTCACGGTGGGCGAGCTGTTCAGCCGTTTCAGGGCGGCCCTTCCCAACTTGTCGAAGAAGTACCTCCGGATGGTCGGGGATGAGCCGAGGACGAAAACCATCCAGCGCTATGAGATCGCCCTGGACCATTTCGCGGCAACGGTCGTATCGCAGACGCAGGTCCCCATGGGCGGCGGCAAGAAGCAGGTCCTGCGCGTTGAGCACCTCCGCACCGACCTCGCCGGCGCCTCGCACGGCACCGCAACCATGAAGCGGCTGGCCCACCGGGGCGTGGCGAAGGACACCCAGTACCAGTACCGCTGCTGCCTCAAGGTGCCGTTCACCTGGGGTGCCGATCTGGGCTACCTCGTCCCTGACGGCGGGACGAAGTTCACCGACGAGATCGAGCTCTTCGAGCCGACCGTCGACGAGCCCACCCCACGGAAGGGCTTCTGGATGGTGAACACGGCGCAGGCCGGGTTGCTCCTCGGCTGCCCCGGTTGGAGGGTCATCAAGCTTGCGCTCAAGGAGGAGATCGAGAGCGTACTGACCATCAACCGCAGGTATTACTTCATCTCCGAGCAGGTGGTCAGGGCCCTGCAGGAGAGGCAGGGGTGGCCCACCGCCATCCCCGACTTCATCCCCCAGTCGGTGTGCGGCCGCGAGTTCTTCTCCATGCCGGAGTTCGGCTGGCTCATCGACTTCGGCTTCGCCGACGAGCCCGAGGAGCTCCGCCTCTGTTGCGAAATCCTGGCCACCATGGGTTTCCGGCCATCGGAACTGGCCGGGATCGGTGAATTCGACATCGTCCGGTGCGGGCCGTACAGCCACCCGGACTGCTTGGGCGACTGCGACCTCGAACCCTCCGTCGGCTACGTCACCGCCCGCTGGCAGTTCCGCCGCAAAGGCAAGTTCCGGGAGGCTGCAAACGGCTACCTCAAGTTCCTCAAGAACGGCAGGAAGCGCGACGTCTACTTCGGCCAGCACATCCTGCGGATGCTGGATCGGCTCCTGGAGATCAACCGGGAGAAGCGGCGGCGCGCTGAGGCGGCCGGGCACCCCTGGCCGACCCTCCCGCACGGGATGCCCCTCTTCTGTGGCGACGACGGCCTGCCCATGAGCATCGACCTCCTCAACCAGGTCCTGGGGCGCGCCCTCCTGCGCGCCGGCTTCCCGGCCGACCGCTGCATCGAGCTCGCCCGGGCCCACAAGCTCCGTCACCTGGCCGGCTCGGAGCACTACCGGCTCACCGGCAACTCCAAGCTGACCGCGGACTTCCTCGGCGACACACGCGAGGTGGTGGAGAAAACCTACATCCACATCGCAATGGCAGCCGAAGGCCGGCACCATGTCCAAGTCCAGGAGAGTGCCGCTACTCAGGCCCAGAGGCGCAAGGTCGCGGAGACCGGTGTCGAGGTGGTCCTCGACGAGCAGGTGGGGAAGGCTCAGGCCGCTGCGCGCGACATGGATGGTGTGGCCCTGGCCCAGGCGCGCCGCCAGGGTGACCAGTGCATCCGCCAGCTGTTCGAGATCTACGAGGGCCGGCTGCCCAGCGATGCCCGGGCGCACGTGCACCAGGCGGTGCGCCGCTTCGACGAGGCTGAGGCCTACCTGGATCGCGACCAGCCGGGCTGGAGGGCACCGGCGACATGACCGTCGTGCACCTCGACCCCTGGGCCCACCCGACCGGGCCGTCGGTGATCGCCGCCATCGCCGAGGAGCTCGGTGCGGCGAACGCCGCCAACTACGCCAGGATCTCGGATGACCCAGGCGGAAGGGCCCGCGGGGTGACCCGGCAACTGCGCGACGGCCGCGAGGTGGCGGCCCGCCTGGGCCTCCAGATCTATGACGACTACGTGGACAACGATCGCTCGGGCTACCGGCGGCCGGACCGGCGTCAGGACCGAGCCCGCCTCTGCGCCGACATCGAGGCCGGGCTGATCAGGTACGTGATCTTCTGGCGGTGCGATCGCATCGACCGCACCGTCCGGCCCGCTGAGGACTTCATCGACCTCTGCGTGAAGCACCACGTCCTGTTCGTCACCCACAGAGGTCAGATCGTCGACCCCTCGACCCCCGAAGGAGCGAAGTGGTTTCGCGACGGGGTGAGCAACTCCCTGTACGAGAGCCAGGTTCAGTCGCTGCGGGGCATCCTCGCGGGCCGCGACTACGCCAGCCACGGGGAGCTCAACGGCGGCGGCGGAGACCGACCCTTCGGGTACGAGCAGGACCACCGGACCGTTCGCCAGACCGAGGCAGCGGTGATCCGCACCTTGGCGGCCCGCGCCGACGCCGGCGAGAGTATCCGCTCCCTCTGTCGGTGGCTCACCGATCAGGGGATCCCCACCGTCCGTGGCGGCCCCTGGTCGCCCACGGTGCTGCGCAACATCCTGTTCAGCGCGCGAATCTCCAAGCGACGCGCCTACCACGGCGAGATCGTCGCGGAGGCGAAATGGGAAGGGATCATCACCCCGGAGCTGGGCGACCGGGTAAGGGCCAAACTGGTCGCTCGCAAGCAGCTGGGGGTCCAACCGCCGCGCCGGTACCTGCTCACCGGCGGCCGAGCCCGCTGTTGCCACTGCGGCGCCGGTCTCATCGCCCGGCCGAAAGAGGGCCACCGTCCGAACTACTGCTGCGCCAAGCCTCCCGGCTTCTCCGGCTGCGGGAAGATCGCCATCCTCGCCGAGTACCTGGAGGGGGAGGTGGTGGAGCAGGTGCTCACCCGGCTCAACAGCCCGGCGGTCTGGGAGGCGCTGCGTCACCCGGAGACCGGCGACCCCCAGGCGGAGGCGGTGGAGAGGATCGCCCGCAAGCGGGCCCAGGTCGCGGAGGCGGACGAGGACCGGGTCCAGGAGCGGATGTCACGCGAGCAGCACCTGCGCATCACGTCCGCGCTCCGGGCCGAGATCGACGCCCTGGCCCGGCGCCTCGCCCGGACCAACCGGGTGGTCGTCTTTCGCGGGCTGGACGATGGCGCCGCTCTGCGAGCCCGCTGGGCCGAGCTCGGTATCGAGCGCCAGCAGGCCATCGTCGACGTGCTCATCGACCACGTCACCGTCCTGGCCGCCAATCACGGCCGCAACCGCCCCGACCCGCACCGGGTCGACATCACCTGGAAGCTCTGAATGCCGCCGCGCGTCGTCCTCGACATCCCCCAGTCGCCGGTCCCGAAGGGGAGGCCCCAGGTGAGCTGGCGGGGCGGCAAGAAGCACGCCTTCACCCCGGACCGCACGGCGCTCGCCGAGCGCCGGATGCGGGACTTCGCCCGGGCCCAGCTCGGCGACGATTGGGTGCCGTTTCGGGGGCCGCTCGCGGTCACGATCACGGTGTACCGGGTCGTCCCCAGGGACATGCCCAAGCGCGTCCGCGCCACCGCCGCCTGCCTTCTTCGCCCCGATCTCGATAATTTCCTGAAGCTGGCCTTGGACGCCCTCGCTCCGGCGAATGGCGTCGATTGGTGCGTTTTCCTGGATGATTCCCAGGTCGTTGAGCTCCATGCCACCAAGGTCCTGGCGGTGGACCGCGCTCCGGGGTGGGTCATTGTCATCGAGCCGCTGGCGGCCGAGGCTGGGGAATGAGCGAGCGATCGGAGAGCGAGAGCCGGGCCGAGGCGCTACCGGCCCTTCTGGACCTGCTGATCCTGCCCGGTGAGGTGCTCGTGCCAGCTCGGACCTGGGACGAGTCTCGGGCGGCCCTGGAGGCGGCGGACAGCGGCGTTCGCCGGCTGGTGGCGGTGCCCGGCGCCGCTCCGCGCCGAGGCGACATCGCGACCCTGGTGGAGTTGGTCCAGGTCGCTCACCACAACGGTCACCTGGTGGACGCGCAACTCCTCGGATTGTGCCGGGTGCGCATCGCCCGGGCCCGACGGACCGGCGCCTTCCCCGAGGTGGTGGTGACGGCGGTGACCGAGCCGGCCTCGCTCCGGCCCCCCGAGGCGGAGCGTCTGGGGGCGGTGATCGCCGCATGTCCGGAGGAGGAACTGGACCTGGACGCCAGCCCGGCGGAGCTCATCGACCGGCTGGCCCTGCTGTTGCACCTCCGGCTGAGCTTCCGACTGAACCTCAAGCACGCGATCTTGCGCACCCCCACCCTGGAGGGCAGGCTGCGCCTCCTCGAGCGTCTGGTGACGGATGGGAGCAACCCCCCAGAGCGCGCCTCCGGGCAAGACGCGGATCCCGACGCCGTCGAGGTCGACGGACTGACGGGGGAGCTTCCCGAGCCGGTCCGGCAGGTCATCGCCAGCGAGGAGCGGCTGGCGGGCGACCTGGGTGAGGCCGGCCGCTCGCGGCTGATCATCCGGTATCTCCGGGAGTTGAAGTGGGAGGACCCGCCCCCGTCCCAGATCTCGCTGCCCGAGGCGCGGCACCTGCTCGACGAGGCGCGCGGCCTGCTCGACGAGGCGCATGGCGCCGCGCATGAGGAGGTCAAGCTCAAGATCCTCGATAGGGTCGCGGACTGGGCGTGGGAGCTCCTCCATGACCTCCCGCCCGGGTCCGTCCAGGGCGTGACAGGGCTCCTTTTCGTGGGCCCCCCCGGGACCGGCAAGACCACCCTGGCCGGCGCGGTCGCCACCGCCATGCACCGCCGTTTGGAGCGCATCCCGATGGGCGGGATTGACGACGCCGGGCTGGCTGGCATCGACAGGGCGTACAGCGGATCAGGCCCCGGCCAGATCGTGAGGCGGCTGGCGACCGCCGCGACCGCCGGCTTTCCGTCGAGTTGGGTGGCGCTTCTGTTCGACGAGCTGGGGAAGATGAGCCGCAATTCTGCCCGTGACCCGCTGCCGGTGCTCCTCGCCCTCTTCGACCCCAGCCAGCCGGGCTTCGTTGACCAGTTCCTGCCTGTCCCCGTCTCCACCAAGGGGCTAATGCTCCTGGGGACGTCCAACATCGAGGACGACATCCCGGCGCCTTTGAAGGACAGGCTGGAGACCATTCGCCTGGCCGCCTATACCCGCGAGGAGCAGGTCGCCATCGGGCGGGGTCACCTCCTTCCCCGGCTAACGAAGGGCAGGGGGATGACCGGCCGGGTCCTCCAGTTGGACCCGGAGGTCGTCGAGAGCCTGGTCTTCGACTTCCCGCCGAGCGAGGGCATGCGCGCCCTCGAGCATCGGCTGGCCACGGTGCTCCAGCGCGCCCGGCGCCACCACCTGGAGACCGGCAGGCCGATCCGGGTGACCGTGGACCTGGCCAGGGCCTGGGTCGGGGAGCCGGCGGCGGAGCGCCGAATCGGCTTCCAAGTTGCTGGCGGTATCCCGTCCAGCCGGGCCGGCCGGCCGACCTCGTCCCCACCCAGCGCCAGGACCGTGACGACCCCCCGAGCCTGCGGCTGTCCCCAGCCGGGGCGCGGGCGGCCTTCTCCGGGCGCCCGGCCCGTCTCGCGCTCGCTCAGGAAGACGGCGGTATGGGCCCGCCGCCACGACTAGATCGCTCAGTAGGAGGTTCGACCATGACACCAGCCAGCATCCGTTCCGCCGTCGCCTACATCCGCGGCGACGCCGCCGACAGGAACGATCAGGGCAGCACGTGTGAGGCGATTGCACGTCAGCACGACTGCCGCATCGGCCATATCTTCGAGGACGAGCCTTCGCCGGTTCGGACAGGCCACCGGGAGTCCTTCGCCCAACTCTGCCGCGTCGTGGAAGGCGGCGAGGCAGAGGTGGTGATCGCCGCCCGTGTTGACCGGCTCCTCCGTGGTGCTCCCGAGGATGACGATCTGTGGAAGGCACTCGGCTCCAGCGGCGCCCACCTGATCACCCCTGAGAGCGGTGAGGTCGCCGTCGACGCTGCCGGCGCCGTCGACGCCTCGGTCCGACGGAGGCTCATCGAGGCCTTCACCGGGTTCGGGACGACCCGGTCACGTCGTGGCTGAGACTCCGCGTCCGCTGACTCTCCCCGGCGACCAGGCGCAGCCGCTCAATCCCGAGGAGGCGGCCGCATGGGAGGAGGTGACCGACAAGCTCACCAACCTGGCCCAGCGGCTGAAGCGGGGCGAGCCGGTGAGCGACGAGGATCTCCGCCTACCCGACCTCGACCAGGACCGAGTGCTGAACGCTCTGCACGTCCCGGCGGAAGCCGGCGCTTACGCCGAGGACCTGGAGCGCATCCTGCGCCGCATCCCTGACGGCTGGGGCCGGTGGATCGGCTGCCAGAAGGGGTGGTGGCCTCTGATCATCCGCTTGGACCGCCGGCTCTCCTCCCCGGACCTGGACCCCCTTTACAGAGTCGAGCAGGTCAAGGAGAAGCTGGGGGGCCTCCGCTTCTATATCCAGACGAGTTCGCCCCACGCCGCCGCCATGGAGGCGCTCATCGACGAGGCGGAGGCCGAGTCCGAAACCATCTGCGAGGTCTGCGGAGCCACCGGGGTGCTCATGGTCGACGACAGTAACGGCGGCTGGCTGAAGACCCTCTGCTCTGGCTGCGCTCACGGCACTGGCTACCGCCGGGTGCGACCAGGGGAGGCGTAGCCCTGTGGCGTTTGCTACTTGTGTTGCCTGTGACGGTGTTTGCGACAGCGTCGCGCAACGACTTCATGACTTCGACCTGATTTGGCCACGAGCCTTGCGCGTTTGACCTATTCTGCGGACGTGGGTGTGCCTGTGGCCGATTCGCCGTGTGCTGAATCAGTCAGGGTTGCCCGTCACCGGGCGCCGGCATGACCACCAACGGAATCACCGTTCCGGAGGAGGGTCGGCTGGTTGAGGTGCGCAACCGCCAGTGGGTGGTGGCTGACTGCCTCCCCAGCTCCTTGCCGCCTGACTTCCTAGCGGGCGAGACCGCGAGGCAGCACCTGCTGACCCTTACGAGCGTCGAGGACGACGCCCTCGGTGAGGAGCTGCAAGTGATCTGGGAGGCTGAGGTGGGCCGGAGGGTTCGGGAGAAGGTCCCCCTGCCCGAGGTCAGAGCGGACGGCTTCGACCACCCCAACACCCTCGGAGCCTTTCTCGATGCGGTGCGGTGGGGGGCGGTCACCTCGGCGGACCGCGACACCCTCCAGGCGCCCTTCCGGTCGGGGATCACCATCGAGGAGTATCAGCTTGACCCACTGGTCCGGGCCCTGGGCCAGCCGCGAGTCAACCTGCTGATCGCAGACGACGTCGGCCTCGGCAAGACCATCGAGGCCGGCCTGGTAGCCCAGGAGTTGCTGCTCCGGCACCGGGTCCGCAGGGTGATGGTGGTCTGCCCGGCGACCCTGACGCTCAAGTGGAAGGCGGAGATGGCCGAGAAGTTCGGCCTGGACTTCACCATTGTCGACAGCGAGTGCCTGAGGCAACTGCGGCGCACCCAGGGCATCGCGGCCAACCCCTTCCGGGTCTACCCACTCACCATCGTGAGCCTGCAGTGGCTGCCCGGTCCGCGAGCCGAGCGCATCCTCAATGAGTTCCTACCCGAGCGGCCGACCTACCCCCGCGCCTTTGACCTCCTGATCGTCGACGAAGCTCACCACATCGCCCCCAAGGCTCCCAAGGCCTCCTATGCCGTCGACAGCGACCAGACCCGCTCCATCCGCCGCCTGGCCGAGCACTTCGAGCACCGGCTCTTCCTGTCGGCAACCCCTCACAACGGATACCGGGAGTCCTGGACCGCACTCCTCGCCATCCTCGATCCGCTGCGCTTCGCCCGGGGTGTCTTGCCCGATCCGGAGGTACAGCAGCAAGCCGTGATCCGGCGGATGAAGGACGCCATCCCCAACCCCGACGGGTCGCCCCGCTTCCCGAAGCGGGTGGTGGAGGCCCTGTCGGTCGAGTACAGCGAAACCGACCGGGAGATCCACGCCTTGCTCCAGGCCTTCACCGAGTCGCGGCGGCAGCGGGCTGGGGAGGGCCCGCGGCGGTCGGCGGTCGACCTCGCCACCCTCGTCCTCAAGAAGCGACTCTTCTCGTCTCCGATCGCCTTCGCCAAGACCCTCGACCACTACGCCGACACCCTGCGCCGGAAGAGCCGCGTCGAGGACGAGGCGCGGCCGGTGCCGCGCGCCGTGCCCGGCTGGCTTCAGCAGTTGGAGCTCGCCGGTGAGGACGAGGCCGACGACGAGTTGAAGACCGAGGCCGAGCGGGACCAGCTGGTCAGGGCCGTCGACTTTCAGGCCGTCCTGACCGGACCCGAGGATCGCACCCTCGCCGAGATGGTCGCCTGGGGCAGGCGGCACGGTGACCGGCCCGATGCCAAGGCCCACCGCCTCATCCAACTGCTGACCGAGATCTGCCGGCCGGGGGGCGTCTGGAACCAGGAGAGGATCGTCGTCTTCACGGAGTCCCGAGACACCCAGCGCTGGCTCGCCGAGCTTCTCGGGGCGCACGACCTGGGAGGCGAGGGGCTGCAGCTCCTTTTCGGTGGCCAGGACGAAACCGAGCGCGAGCAGATCAAGAACGCCTTTCAGGCGCCTCCCGAGCGATCGCCGGTCAGAATCCTGCTGGCCACCGACGCAGCCGGCGAGGGGATCGATCTCCAGCTCCACTGTCACCGGGTCGTCAACTACGACATCCCCTTCAACCCCAACCGGCTGGAGCAGCGGATCGGCCGGATTGACCGGCACGGTCAGCGCTACCCCCCGATCGCGTACCACTTCGTGGGGGCGGGCTGGGAGACGTCCCGGCAGGGCTCCTATGAGCGCGACCTCGAGTTCCTGTCCCGGGTGGCCACGAAGGTGGCGGCCCAAGAAGACGACCTGGGCGCGGTCAACAGCGTGATGGAGAAGGCAATCCAGCGCCACATGACCGGCGATGGCCGCCTCATCGACGTGTCCACCCGCAGGGCCACCCCCTCCGCCCAGGCTCTGAAGGCGGAACGAGACCTGCGCGAGCGTATCGACGAACTGAGCGAGAGGCTTCGACAGAGCATCGACGACCTGAACGTGCGTCCGGCCAACCTGGAGCGGGCTGTTCGCACCGCGCTCGCCCTCGCTCGCCAGCCTTCGCTGGAGGCTGGCCCGCAGGCAAATGGAGCCGCGAGCCTCTTCCAGATGCCGCCTCTCACTGGGACGTGGTCCCGGGCCCTCGCCGGCATCGCCGATCCGTTGAGCAACGCCCAGCGACCGATCACCTTCGACCCGGGCAGGGCGAGCGCCGATCAGGATGTGGTGCTCATCCACCTTGGGCACCCCCTGCTCAGCATGTCGACCAGGCTGCTGCGCGCGGCCATATGGGGCAGCGAGCACGGTGGTCTGCACCGTGTGGCTGCCTGCCGACGCCGCGACCCCAACCTGGAGGCGACCCTGCTGGTCGCCTTCTCGCGCCTGGTCCTGGTCGGGGCCGATGGGGTGAGGCTGCACGAGGAGGTCTTCCCCGCCGGAGGCTGGATGCGTGATGGCCGGTTCATGGCGCTGGGCGTCACCCGGCTTCGCGAGCTGGTGGATCCGGTACTCGCGTCTTCGTCTCTGGATCCGGTCACGGTGATCGAGCAGGCCCGGCTTGCCCGAGAGTGGCAGCAGGCCCGGCCCGCCCTGACCACGGCGATGAGTAACCGGGCGGGCGAGCGGGAGCGCTCGCTTCGCGGGCGGCTGGACGCCCTGAGAGACGACGAGATCGGCCGCTTGCGGCAGGCCATTGGCCAGTTCCGCCGCACCCTGGAGGGGGCGCTCCGGGATCCCGACGACTGGCGCCAGATGGAACTGCAGCTCGAGGAGCCCGATGAGCGCGAGCAGCTGCGCCGCGACGTCCAGGGGTGGAGGGCGACGCTCGCCAGGCTGGAGGACCAGGAGCGGGAGGAGGTGGGGCAGATCGAGCGCCGCTATTCGGAAGCCCGTTCTCTCACGTTCCCCGCCGCGATCCTCTTCGTGGTTCCGGAGGGAGGGCGATGACCACCCAGCGCGTCATCCGGCGCCACCATGACGACTGGCTGAACCTGCTCGAGCGATCGGGACCATTCCTGACCGTCCCGGTCCTCAGTCGGGTCTGGCCGGCCGGGTTGGACCCGGTGGCGGGCGAGATCATGGACGAGGTCCGTCCGGCCTTCGAGGCGTGGCGGCACGACGAGGCTGGCGAACAACGGCCCTGGATCTCGTTCGTACTCGACCGGCTCCTGGACTGGGGCGGCTACCTTGTCCAAGGCCCTGACTTGCCCACCGGCCTCCAGGCAGTGGTCCCCGAGCATGAGGCGACCATCCGCGCCGATTTCGCCTTTAAGGCGCCGGACGGCACCATTCGCCTCGTCGGCATGGTGCTCCCCCCAGGGACCAAGCCAGCGGCCCGAACGGTCGGCGGGTGGTCGGCGTCCCCGGCGGACCGCCTGGCGGTGTTGCTCCGGCGCTGCGAGGTGCCGCTCGGTCTGGCCACCGACGGACGCTGGTGGGCGCTGGTGTGGGCGCCGCCTCAGGGGGTGACTTCGGTGGCGGTGTGGGACGCTGGATTGTGGCTCGAGGAGAGGGCCACCCTCGCCGCCTTCCGCTGCCTGCTCGAGCGTCTCCGCTTCCTGGGTGTGCCACCGGCCGATACGCTCCCCACCCTCCTCGGCGCGGCCGTGGACCAGCAGGCGGAGATCACCGAGGGCCTGGGACGCCAGGTCCGCCAAGCCGTGGAGATGCTGGTGCAGACCATCGGCCGGGTCGGGCGCCACGGGGGCCCGGCCGAGGCACTGGTGGCGGAGCTGGACCCTGACGAGGTCTACCACGGGGCGGTGACCGTGATGATGCGGTTGCTCTTCCTCCTCTTCGCCGAGGAGCGTCTCCTGCTTCCCGCCGACGATGAGCTGTACCACGCCTCGTACTCCGCCGGCGGGCTGGTCGGTGCCTTGAGAGACGAGGCCAATCGGGTCGGCGAGGAGGCGTTGGAAGTGCGCAGCGCCGGGTGGCAGCGGCTGCTCGCCCTCTTCCGCGGCGTCCACCGAGGCATTGCACACGACCGGCTGCGGATCCCCGCCTATGGGGGCGTGGTCTTCGACCCCGACCGCCACCCCTGGCTGGAGGGGCGGACCTCGGCCGAGGAGCCGGTGGGAGAGCGGGTCCTGCCCATCGACGACCGCACCGTACTGCACGCCCTCGAGGCGCTCCAGTTCGTTCGAATAGGAGACGAGCGCCGGCGGCTGACCTTCCGGACCCTCGATGTCGAACAGATCGGCTACGTTTACGAGGGCCTGCTCGGCTACGACGCCAGGAGAGCCGAGGAGCCGGTCGTCGGCCTGATTGGGAAGTCCGGCGAGGAGCCCGAGTTCACCATCTCCGAGCTACAGCAGGTCGGCGGTGACCTCGCCGGCTTGGCCGAGCGCGTCGGGCTCTCCGAAGCACGGGTCCAGCGGCTGATGGCGCCGGAGATGGACACCACTGGCGAGCAGCTGCTGCGCGTCGCCTGTTCGGGGGATGGGGTGCTGATGTCGGCGGTCCAGCCCTTCGCCGGCCTGCTACGCAAAGACCTGCGCGGCCTGCCCACGGTCATCCCGGCCGGCGGTCTGTACGTGACAGTGAGCCCTCGCCGGCGCCTCTCCGGGACCCATTACACGCCCCGGGAGCTGGCCGAGCAGGTGGTGGTCGGCGCCCTGGAGCCGCTCGTCTACGCACCCGGAGCGCTGGAGACCGATGATCGGACGAAGTGGCGGCGACGCTCCAGCAGCGAGCTCCTCGGCCTCAAGGTGGCCGACATCGCGATGGGCTCGGGGGCCTTCCTGGTCTCCGCTTGCCGCTACCTGGCCGGGGAACTGATCGAGGCCTGGACCACAGAGGGGAACCCCCGGGCTCTGGAGCGGCAGCGTGAGGTGGACGGTGTCCCCGTGGATGCCGAATCGGACCCCCTGGTGATCGAGGCCCGGCGCGAGGTCATCGAGCACTGCCTCTACGGCGGCGACATCAACGAGATGGCGGTCGAAATGGCCAAGCTCAGCCTCTGGCTCGTCTCGCTGGCCTGGGAGCGGCCGTTCAGCTTCCTGGACGACCGCCTGGTCTGTGGGGACAGCCTGCTGGGGCTCACCAGCCTGGACCAGCTCCGCATGCTGCACCTGGACCCGCAGGCGGCGAGGCGCAAGGCGGGTGAGCAGGGCTTCGACCTCTGGGGCCTGGTGCGCGAGACCCTCGACAAGGTCGAGCAGCTGCGGCACGACATCGCAGACCAGCCCCTCCGTGATGTCCGCGATGCCCAGGTCAAGGGCCGACTGCTTAGCGAAGCCGACCAGTTGACCCGCCCTCTGGCAGCGATCGCCGACGCGATGGTCGGCACCGCCGTGGTGGCGGCGGAGGCCCGACGTGACGCCAGTGATGAGTTCGGGAGGGTTGCCGAGAACGCTCGCAAGCTGCTCCAGGAAGCGGAGCCCTCTGCTCGGGCTGGTTTGCTCAGCGAATTGGAGGACGCCGTCGCCTACCAACTCGACACCGGCCGTCCAGAAGGAGCTTTCGAACGGCGGCCTACCCATTGGCCACTGGTCTTCCCCGAAGTTTTCGAGGCAGGCGGCTTCGACGCGGTGGTCGGCAACCCGCCGTTCCTGGGCGGCCAGAAGCTGACTGGCGCCTTCGGCATCGCCTACCGCGAGTTCTTGGTCAAGTGGGTGGCTGGGGGGGCAAGGGGTAGCGCGGACCTTCTCGCCTACTTCTTGCTCACCGCTCACCGGCTCCTCAACGAGCGCGGTCAGACGGGGCTGATCGGCACCAACACCATGGCCCAGGGCGACACGCGTGAGGTTGGGCTGGATCAGCTCACCTCCAACGGGGCCACCATCCGGGCTGCCATCAAGAGTGCGCACTGGCCGACACGCACCGTGCATCTCGAGTATGCGGTGCTCTGGTCAAGCCGGGCGTCACCCGCTACGGGCGTCCCGCGCGTCTTCGAGGGACGTCGAGTTGCGCTGATCAGCAGTTCGCTGGACCCAGCCGAGACGCACCTGGCCAAGCCGTTCCGTCTGAAGGAGAACGCCGGGATCGCATTTCAGGGATCTAACGTCCTTGGCCTGGGCTTTACCATGGCCCCAGAAGAGGCGGCCCGTCTGATCCAGCGGAATACGCGCAACCGCGATGTGCTCTTCCCCTACATCAACGGCGAGGATCTCAACTCACGGCCTGACTGCTCGGCGAGCCGCTGGGTGATCAACTTCCGCGACTGGCCCCTTGAGCGCGCTGAGACATACCCGGACTGCATCGACATCGTCAGACGCCTGGTTCGCCCAGAACGTGAGGGTAATCGCTACAGCGCCCACGCCAGAACTCAATGGTGGCAGTACGAGAGACCGCGCCCCGAGCTCCACGCAGCGATCGTGAGGTTGGCGCGTGTGCTAGCCACCACTCAGACCAGCAAAGTGCAGCGACCGGTGTTGCTTCCGAACGACTCCGTCTACGCACACAAGCTTGTTGTGTTTGCGTGGGACAATCCCGGCCGGTTTGCACTGGTCACAAGTGACGTGCATCGGCAGTGGGTTTTCAAGTACGGCTCGACCCTTGAGACCCGACCGGTCTACACCCCGAGCGATGTTTTCGACACGTTCCCCCAGCCTGTCCTAAGCCAACGGACATCGGCAGCAGGAGCGGCCCTTGAGACGTACCGGCGGCAGTTGATGCTCGATCAGCAGATTGGACTGACGGCGCTTTACAACCAGTTCGACGACCCAGCCAATCGCGAACAAGCAGTCGAGCGCCTTCGGGACCTGCACATCGAGATCGACCGGGCGGTTGCCGATGCATACGGCTGGGACCGCGTGCCGCTGGAGCATGGATTCCACGACACCCGCCAGGGCGTCCGCTTCACCATCTCCGCCGTCGCCCGCGAGGCGATTCTGGGCAGGCTGCTCGACCTCAACCACCGGCGCCACGCTGAAGAGGTCGCCGCGACCGGGGGGGTCCTCGATCTATGACAGGCGAATCGCTGGCCGTTCGCTCGAAGCTCGAGACCATCCTGGAGCGCGACCTGCTGGGTCCCTGGGACGGAGATGAGGAGGAGCTCGCCGGTGAGGGACCGCGCGCCCGCTACCTGGTCGGCTTGCTGGCCCCCCGTGGCGTCCACGCCCTGGCCGACGAGGTCGATGCCTCGCTTGGTGACCTTGGAGATGACGAGGAGCCACAGGAGCGAGCCAGTCCCGCGGCGGCCAGCACCATGTTCCCCCGCTCCTTTGGCCTGTCGTTCGCCGTCCCGGTAGGCACGCTCGCCATCGCGGTCACCGCCTCCTGGGGTCGCTATCGGAGGGGGCTCTCAGCCAATCTGACCAATGAGCGCGGGGACCCCGTCCAGGTGTGGCGGCGGAGTCAGGTCAGCCACCGAGTCGTGCTGCCGCTGACCGAAGGAAACCGCCGGCTGGAGAGTCCCCCGTGGGCCGATCAGCCGGACGTCCATCTCCGCACGGTCTGCCGCCGCCGCGGCGACCGCTTGGTGGTCGAGCTCGCGCTCGTCAACGACCAGGCCGAGCCGGATCGGCGCCGAGACACGGCCTGGCTCTTCCAGACGCGCTTGGAAGTCACGGGGGTGGAGGGCGCTCCGTCGATCTTCCTGCCAGCGGACGGCCAGATGGCCGGCGGCGAGTCACTCCAGGAAGACCAGCACCTCGCCATGCTCTACCGGCACGCGCTGGAGTATGCGGTCGGCCGCAACGTCGCGGTGGCGGTCGAGTCGAAGCCGGAACTCGGTCGCGCCTCACGGCTCACCACCGAATGGTTCCCGACCTTCGACGTCCCCCAGACGGTCACCCCGTCTCTGGAAGGCGAGGCGAGGCTCGCCGGCCTGGAAGTCGACATGCAACGGCTGGCGGAGCTCGAGCCGGAGAAGCTCCGCTCCGCACTGGGGCCGCTCGCCGCCGGGTATGAAGAGTGGCTGGAGGACCAGGAGAGGCGGGTCGGCTCAGATTCAGACCTCCAGGGGCACCGGGGGGCCGCCGCCGCTGCCATCGCCGAAGGGCGAGGGTCGGCTCGGAGAATCCGCGCGGGACTCGATTTGCTGGCGACCGACCCGCTCGCGCTGGAAGCTTGGCGGTTCGCCAACCAGGCGATGGCGCTACAGCGCGTTCACACCGAGATCGGCCTGCTCCGCCGGCAGGACCCCACCGTGACTTACGAGCAGGCCGTGACCAGGAGCGATCTCCCTGCCAAGCGCTCGTGGAGGCCCTTCCAGCTGGCATTCGTCCTCCTCAACCTCCCGGCCCTGACCGATCCAGCCCACCCCGAGCGCTCACCGCTCTCGACCGCCAAGGTCGACCTCCTCTTCTTTCCCACCGGGGGCGGCAAGACCGAGGCGTACCTCGGCCTGTCCGCGTACACGTTTGCGATCCGCCGGCTGCAGGGAGTCGTCGGTTCAGGCCCGGGCGCCCGTGATGGTGCTGAGGGTGTTGCAGTCCTCATGCGCTACACGCTCCGCCTACTCACCGCCCAGCAGTTCCAGCGGGCGGCCACCCTCCTCTGTGCCTGCGAGTACCTGCGCCAGGGCCGGCGGGCTGCCGGTGACCCGCGCTGGGGGGAGACGCCGTTCCGAATAGGGCTCTGGGTCGGGCAGGCGGCATCACCCAACAGCTACGACGACGCCGCGACCCAGATCCGCTCGGCGCGCGGCCAGGGACGCGGCACGGGCAACCGCGTGCTCCAGCTGCTCTCCTGCCCGTGGTGCGCCCGGGAGCTGACCGAGGCACACGATCTGGAACCGCAGGACCAGGAGCGCCGGGTCTACCTGCACTGCTCGGATCCCGATGGCGGCTGCCCCTTCTCGCGTCGCCAGTCACCCGAGGGGATCCCGGTGCTGACCGTGGACGAGGAGATCTACCGCTTGATGCCGGTGATGGTGATCGGCACCGTGGACAAACTAGCCCAGCTCCCCTGGCGCGGTCAGGCGGGAATGGTCTTCGGCCGGGCGACACGGCGCTGCACTCGGCACGGCTTTCGCCACGCCGACCTCGACTCGGTGACCGGGTGCGCCGATGCCCACCGGGCCACCGATCGCCTCCCGGCCGGCTCGACCGCCCTGGTCGTCCAGCCGCGGCCGCCCGACCTGATCATCCAGGATGAGCTTCACCTCATTTCTGGGGCACTCGGGACGATGGTCGGCCTCTACGAGACCATGGTCGACGAGCTCTGCAGTTGGACCTCGGGGGCAGCACGGATCCGGCCCAAGATCATCTCCTCGACGGCGACCGTGCGCCGCGCCCAGCAGCAGGTGCACCAGCTGTTCGGCCGACACCTGGGGATCTTCCCGCCGCCCATGCTGGACGCCGGTGACACCTTCTTCTCGGTGCAGGTGCCCGTCTCCGAGGCCGCGCCCGGACGCCGCTACCGGGGGATCTGCGCTCACGGCATCCGGCTCAAGCAGGCAGAGATCCGGCTGACCACCACTCTCCTCACCGCAACCCAGTACCTCTTTGATCTCAACGGCGAGGCCGCTGATCCCTACTTCACCTGTGTGGCGTACTTCAACTCACTGCGCGAGCTCGCCGGGATGAAGCGGTTGCTGGACGATGACATCGCGGTCCGGGTGCGGCGGGCAGGCGCCAAGGGCCTGGCCAGCCGTCCCACCCCACTGGAGGTGCAGGAGCTCGCCTCCCGGATGCCGTCGAGCCGCATCGCGGAGACCCTGCGCCAACTGGAGGAGGTGGCTCAGCCTGCCTTCGATTCGACCGCGGCCCGACAGCAGAAGCCCCGGCCAGAGCGACCCGGCCGCTTCCCGATCGCCGTGCTGCTCGCCACCAACATGCTCCAGGTGGGCGTCGACGTGGCCCGGCTGGGCCTGATGGTGGTCACGGGACAGCCGAAGAACACCGCCGAGTACATCCAAGCAACCAGCCGGGTGGGCCGTGTTGCCGACAAGCCCGGGTTGATCCTCACCCTCTACAACTGGGCACGACCGCGCGATCTGGCCCACTTCGAGTCCTTCGGCCACTACCACGAGACCTTCCATCGCCAGGTCGAACCCCTGTCCGTCACCCCGTTCGCCGCGCGCGCGGTGGACCGTGGCCTCACCGGGGTGCTGGCCGGCATGATCCGACACGCCGAACTCGGCTTCAGCCCCAATCTGGCGGCCCAGCGGGTGGACCTGAGCGGCGCGTCGGTGACCTCGGTGGTGGAGGCGATCGCCCGGCGCGCCGGTCAGATCAGCGCCAGCGCCGCGGTGGAGGATCGGGTGCGGGATGCCATCCGGGACCGGCTCGACCACTGGCTGCAGCGACGGGCGCACATCGAGGCGTCGCGCCTCGGTTACCGGACCGGTCCGGACGTGGAGGGGCTGCTCCACGAGGCTGGGCTGGATGACTGGGACCGCTGGACCGTGGCCTACTCGCTGCGGGAGACCGAGCCGGAGGCGAATCTCGTCCTCCCCCAGGACACCGTCGTCGACCACAGCACCCGCGAGGCGACGAACTGGGTCTTCGCCGAGCAGGGCGGCGACGACGCCGACCTCGAGCCGGAGAACCCTGCTGACGAGACGCCGGCAGCGCCCGTCGGAACGGTGAGCGAATGACCGCCTTGGGGAATGGCCACGTCGATCGGTACTTCCCCCGTGTGGGGACGGTTCGGCCCTCACAGCTGGTCTACGCAGCCGGGGTGGGTGCGGTCGTCGATCTGCCCTCGATGTCCGTGATGGTGCGCGGCCTGGATGCCTGGGATTACTCGCGGGTGGTCAAGGCGACGGTGGAGGAGGAGCGCCTCCTGGCCAGCGTCAGGAAGGTCCTGGGTCAGCAGGTCGCGGAGCTGCGCGAGGCGCCGGTGCTGCGGGAGGAGGGCCTCGATCGGACCGGTCAAGCGGCGAGGATCGGGGTTCCCGCGATCGCCTTCCCCCAGTGGTTGCGATGCACGGCCTGTGACCGACTCGGCAGGTTGGAGGAGGGGTCACTCTGGAAGTTCGTCAACCGCGTCCCCGCCCGACCGGACCTGGCCCGCTTCGTGCACGGGCAGTGTCCCAGTCGCCGTCGGGACCCTCTGGCGGTGCCGGCCCGCTTCGTGCTGGCCTGCCCGGCGGGACATCTGGACGAGTTTCCTTGGGTCAGCTTCGTCCATAGGGGCAAGGAGTGCCCGGAAGGATCGGCTGGGCGACTGCGCATGGACGACAGGGCAGGCAACGTGGGCCCTAATGTGATCGTAAGCTGCGAGTGCGGCGCGCGACGCAACATGCTTCAGGCGGTGGGGGCTGAGGCTGCCCCTCGGCTCCCGCGCTGCCGCGGCCGCCATCCGCACCTGGGGACCTTCGACGCCGAGTGCCCCCGGGCCGCCGAGGTGCGCACCCTGGTCCTGGGAGCGTCCAACCAGTGGTTCGCGGTCAGTCTTTCCGCGCTCCACCTTCCCAGCCGGGCCCACGGACTGGCTGCCGAGGTCGAGCGCCTCTGGCCGACCCTTCGGGAGATCACAAGCCCGGAGGTGCTCCAGTACGCGCTCCAGGCTCAGCCCGCTCTCATCGGCCTGCGGGCCGTCGGGCCCGCCCCTCTGTGGGAGGCAATCCAGCAGCACCGAGTTGAATTGGATAACCCATCCACCGCCACTCCCTCCGATCTTCGAGCCGCAGAGTACGCAGCCCTGGCGGACCCCAGCCCGACGTCGAGCCACGAGGACTTCACCATTCGGGGGGTACCCGTAGCCGCTCCGGCGACCCAGCTCGTCAGCCACGTGGTACTAGTCGAGCGGCTCCGTGTAGCCAAGGCCTTCGTCGGCTTCACCCGCTTGGACCCGCCGGAATGGAACGAGCTCTCGCCCGAGGGCTTGGTCAAGCTGTCCAGCAGCGAGCCGACCTGGGTCCCGGCCACGCAGACGCGGGGGGAGGGGATCTTCCTTCGCCTGCGGCAGGACCTGATCGCTCCGTGGGCGAAGGAAGCGGCGTCCCACCCCCACATGCAGGCGCTGGAAGCCGCGTACGACCGGTTCCGGATCAATCGTAAGCGTGACCCGATCGGGTGGCCCGGGCCCAGCTACCTTGTCCTCCACACGCTGTCGCACATGGTGGTGCGGCAGATGTCCTTGGAGTGTGGGTACAGCTCTGCGAGCCTCGCCGAGCGGATCTACTGCGATCTGGACGACGCCTCCGCCGCGGGCATCCTGATCTACACCTCAGCGCCGGATAGCGAGGGGACCCTCGGCGGGCTGGTGGCGCTTGGGGAGCCCGACCGCTTCGCCCGGCTGTTCCAGGACGCCCTGGCGCAGGCGCGGTGGTGCTCGTCCGATCCCCTCTGCGCGGAACGGGAGCCTGTCGATCCCGAGGAGTTCGTCTACGGGGCCGCATGTCACGCCTGCCTATTCGTCTCGGAGACCACCTGTGAGCGGGGCAACCGCTTCCTGGATCGCTCTCTTGTGGTCCCCCTGGATCCCCGCCCCGAACTGGCGCTCCTCCGGTGACCACCCCGCTGCTCGCCGCCGTCCTGAAGACGGTGGAACGCCTGCCGGCCGCGGTCGTCGCGGAGTTAGCCCAAGAGGTGCTGCGCGCTTCACCCTCAGGGGCCGACCGCCTCCTCGGAAGTGACGTTCCCGAGCAGGGCTTTCGGATTGCGGCCGAGGCGCTGGCGGCCGCGTGGAAGTCTGAGCCGACCGTGGGGAATCGGGAACTCGCCGCGATGTTGATGGCCGCGGCGGCCGCGCGAGAGGCTGCGAACAGCGACGGCAGGGTTGAGGTGGTGATGACCGGGCCGTCTGAGCCCGACGCGCCGACACGCGCCACCGAAGCGGTGGTGACCGATCTCGTGGCCACCGCTCAGAGCGAACTTCTCCTCGTTACCTACGCAGCGGTCCCCTACCCACCCCTCCTCTCCGCCCTGGCCGGCGCGTGTGGGCGTGGAGTTAGGTCTCGGGTGGTGCTCGAGACGGTGGCCGGGTCGCGGGGGCTCCTGACAAGTGAACCTGCGAAGGCCTTCTCCACAGTTCCCGCCCTCGAGCTCTACCACTGGCCTCTCGACCGGCGGGCCGGTCCACTTCCCGGAAGGCTCCATGCCAAGGTGGTGGTGGCGGACCAGGCACGGGCCTTCGTCACTTCAGCCAATTTGACGGGCGGCGCCATGGAGAACAACCTGGAAGCAGGCTTGCTCGTCCATGGGGGGACGGTTCCGCGCCGTCTGGGCGACCACTTCTCCGCCCTGATGCGGGTGGGGGTCATCCAACCCCTGCCGGTTGGGCGGTGACTGATTTAGGGCCATAGCGCGTACTGGCCATCCCAACCAGTCGCCGCCGAGCGGCCGGAACGGCTCACTCCTCGTCCAGCCCACGCCAGACGTCGTGTTCCTGCCCGGGGTAGATTCCCGCATGAATGTGGCGATTGAGGACCTCACTTATGCCGGCGTCATCCAGGGAATCCTTGCGCCAACTGATGGCGCCGTCACCCGTCTCGTGAAGGGCCGTGAACTGAGGCAGGGGGTCGCGCCAGCCGAGCAACTGCGCCTCGGGTGAGTCCGGCAAGCGTACGTAGAAGATCGCGTGCCCAGCCACGAAAACCACTCGCAATACCGAGTGCAGCTGCCCGGTTTGGGGGTGGTGACCGTAGCCCTGTGCGGTCATGAGTTGGTACGCGAACTGGCCGAGCGGCATGTATGAAGCGACCCAGACCTGGACGTGGGGCACCGGGGTGCGGTCCTGTCGCCCCGCGTAAAGGTCGTGCGCCAGGTTCTCTGGGATCGGATGGGTGTAGGCATCCCTGCTCCAAAGCGCGAAGTTCAGAGCAGTCTTGGTGGCCCAGCAGCACAGGAGTCGTCGGTCGCGCGGCGAGAGCGTCAGCTGCCTTCCCTCCATCATGGGCGTCAGAATGCTGGCCACGTCGTCCTCAAGCCCTTTCATCCAGCCCGTATTGCACGCCTCGCAAGCGTCCCAAAGCGTCAGTGAAAGTCTTGAGTGGCCCTTCTTGTCTGACCGCCGTATTGGCGGTCTTCCGCGGTGCTCTTGCGAGCCTTCATACCGTTGGAAGTTCGGAAGGTCCACGCCCATGACCTCGCGTGCGTGCCGCCGCAGCCAGCGTGGCCAGATGTGCTCCCGGCTGCCGCCCGGTGCGCTGCAGTATGGGCAAGTCCGCTTTGCCACGCGGTCAAGTGTAGGGGCGCTCCCGCGTTCCAGACTGCGCCTAGGACGCCTCCGGTGGGATCCGTCCTCCTGGACCGCCGTGCCGCGACGGCCCTGTCTCGCGCCTATGTCGCGCCTGCCCCAGCGCGGCGGCGTCCCGAAGGCACCTCGATGGCAGCGACCCGTCGGAGGCGGAGGCAGCCTCGGGGCCAGAGGACGATGCGCCAACGTGGCCGTCTCAGCGGCCGCCCGAACTGGCTCCAAGTGTGATTGCCAGATACTGCGCCAGCGGAGTATCTGGCAATCACACCGGACGCCCCGGCCCCTGCCCCTTCAGCTGCGCACAGCCATTTCCCAACGAGGCCTTCCGCTGACCAGGGGCTCAGCGAGTTCGATGGCTGGGCCGGCTCAGCCCAGGCAGCCGCCAGTTCTGACCGCCCCGGTGTCCTGGCCTTGCCCCTGACCATCGGTTGCGCCCCGCCCGGAGCGGCCGGCAGCGGGTGCAGTCAGCCTCGTGATCGGCGCCCCGCGCGCTGCCCGCGGCCTCCCTGGGGCCGACCCGCAGGTCATCTGGATCCTTTTGAACACCTGCGGGTGGTGAGCCACCCCCGTGGATATACTGTCAGTGACATGAAGAAGACCTGGCGCTAGGGGCTGACGCGGGCGGCGAGCTCGGGCGTGTCGCCGTCTCGTTGGTGGTGTCCCGACTGGGCAGGGGGGAGGTCGGGATCGTGCTCCCGTCCGGTGGCGGCGGCAGGCGGGCAATGAACCGAAGGTCCGCCTCGGCCTGCAGGAACTCGGCGGTCTCCTTGGTGCCGGGCACGACGTCCTCTGGTTTAACCGGCCGCTTCCAGCGCTCCGCCTCGGCCTGCAGGAACTCGGTGGTCTCCTCGGTGCCTGGCGCGACGTCCTCTGGTTTGACCGGCTGCTTCCGGCGCTCCGCCAGCTTCTTCTGCTCGATCTCCACGAATTTGTTGAAGAGGAATTCGAGCTCGGCCCACACCGCCGGGTCGTCCTTGCGCAGCTTCTCGATCTTAGTGAGACAGGCAGACCGGTAGTTGAACACGAAGACGCAGTACGCGCTCCAGGCCGCCTCCACGGGGACAGCGCCCATCCTCACGTAGAGCCCTACCAGGTCGAGAAAGTTGAGGACCTCGCTGGTCAGCCGTGAGGTCTGGGGCGGGTCGGAGAGGAGATCGAGCGCAACCTGACTGCGCTGGAGCCGCATCTCCGGGCCATCCCACGCCTCGATCGACCGCCAGAGGAAGTCCAAGCCCCGAGCCCGGCGGTTCTCGAAGTACTGGACGGCGACGCCGAGGGCTGCGATGGCGGCGGCGAAGGCGGCGGCGACGGCCGCTATCAGGGTCCAGATGGAGGTGGCGACATCGACGGTGATGTTCTCGGCTACGAGCACTGGGCACGGATCCTCGCAGACGCCGGGGGCGTCCGTCCAGGCCGGCCATGCCCCAGCCAGACGGCGGCGAGCCCGCCTCACCGCAAGAGCGGGGTGGAGGTGCTGGCCTCTGCGGCCCGCTGGACAGCCGCATCGGCAGTAGCGAGGAGCAGACCGGGGCTCGGGGTGGCCTATTGACCCGACCTCATTGGCTGCACCTTGCTCACCTTCGATCGGATCGTCCAGCACCTGAAATCCCGGATCCGACCCGCTGGCCATCGACACCGCAGGCGGCGTAACCGGTGAACTCGCGAGGGCTGGTCTCCCGGTCGAGGTGTCCGACAGCCGCCCGTTCGAACGGACCCTCAAGTCGTCATGGCCCAGGATCGGGCGAACATCTGTCCGTCAGACGGCTGAGCTGCGGGCGGACCGGATTGGCTGCTCAAGGGTCATTCCTCGACACTGGGCCATCGGGGAGTGCTCTTCCTGGATGAGATCTGCGAGTTTCCCCGGTCGCACCTGGAGGCGCTGCGCCAGCCCCTGGAGGAGCGGCGCGTCGCGGTGGCCCGGGTGCGCGCCACCGTCGTGTTTCCCGCGGAGTTCGTCCTGATCGCGGCCGCCAACCCCTGCCCGTGCGGCCACCTCGGGGAGCTGTCGGGTCCGGTCTGCCGGTGCCCCGAGGATGCGATCACCCGCTACCAGTCGCGGCTCTCCGGACCGATGCGCGACCGCATCGACATGATGGTCGAGGTGCCCCGCCTGGGGGGCGAGGCACTGCTGTCCGGTTCCGTCGAGGAGCCGACGGCTCTGGTCCGCGGACGGGTGGCGGCCGCCCAGGCGCGCCAGTCCGAGCGGGGGGCCGCCATCGGCGTCACCGCCAATGCGTTGCTGAGAGGTGACCAGCTGCTCGACGTCTGCCGTCTCGACCCCGGGGCCCGTGACGCCCTCACCGCAGCGGGGGAGAGGTGGCAGCTCTCGGCCCGCGCCTACCACCGGGTCCTCCGGGTGGGGCGGACGATCGCCGACCTCGCGGGCGAGGAGCGGGTGGGTCGGGACGCGGTCATCGAGGCCTTCCAGCTGCGCGGTCAGGCGCCGTGAGCCGGCGCCTTCTGGTACCGGGCGGTGCCGGCTGGCCCGCACCCCTGGACGACCTCGACGAGCTGCACCCGTCGCTGCGCGTGGCGTCGGTGTGGGTGGAGGGCGAGCTGCCCGAGCTGCCCGGGGTGGCCGTGGTGGGTGCCCGAAGGGCCACGCCGGTGGGGCGGGAGGTGGCCCGTCGCATCGGCGCCGAGCTCGGCGGCCGGGGGGTGACGGTGGTGAGCGGATTCGCCGAGGGGATCGACGCCGCGGCCCACCGCGGCTGCCTGGCCGCCGGGGGGCGAACCCTGGCCGTGCTCGGCTGCGGCCTGGCGGTACCCTACCCCCGTGCTCACCAGGGCTTAAGGACAGAATTGTCCTTAAGGGGGGCATTGATGACGGAGTACACCGCCTGGGACTCGCCACTCAGGTGGCACTTCCCTCACCGCAACCGGATCATCGCGGCGCTGGCACGGGCGGTGATCGTGGTCGAGGCCGGGGTGTCCAGCGGGGCGCTCAGCACCGCCCGGTGGGCCGCCGACCTGGGCCGCGAGGTGCTGGCCGTCCCGGCGTCCATCCTCGCCGACGGCAACGCCGGATCGAACCGGCTGCTGCGTGACGGAGCTCGACCCTATCTCGACGTCTCGGATCTCGCCGATCTGCTTCCCCCGCTGGACGCGGGACCGACGCCCGGGGACGGCCGAGAACCGTCGGAGCCTCCGCGCCGCAGAGGCGGCGCCGCCCCGGGCCAGGGTGCGCTGGGTGCTCGCCTCCTCGACGTGATCGGCGCGGAGGCCGTCCCCCGCGAGCTGGTCGCCCACGCCCTCGGGCTGGGCGCGCGGGACCTGGCGGTGCTGGTGGGGGAGATGGAGCTCGGCGGCTCGGTCCGCACCCTCCCGGGCGGCCTGGTGCAGCGGGTCCATGGACCGGCCGGGACCCGCTGAGGTGGCGCCTTCAACCGCCGACCATCGGCTGCCAGCTGGAGGGATGCCGACTGGCGGGCCCGACTGCAGGGCGGGCAAGGGGCGGGCCGCCGGCTGGAGTGCTTCCGGCGCTCTCCTCAGTCGAGGTCGAGGGCCGGAAGTTCAGTATCCCCGTCGTCGGCGACATCGCCCTCCGCCACCGCGCCGTCCCCGCGCTGGTGCAGCCTCCTCATGAAGACCCCCGCCACCGCCGCGGCCGCGACGCAGCTGATGGCGCCGCTGAGCAGCCCGGCGCGGGCACCCGCACCGGCGACCACCAGCCCGATCAGCGGGCCACCGACCGGCGTGGTGCCCTGGAAGGCGATGGCCCAGAGGGCCATGACCCGACCGCGCATGGAGGGGGCGGCGCTGAGCTGCAGGGTCGAGTTGCCCCGGGCGATGAATGAGACGCTCGCCCAGCCGACGGCCGCCAGCGCAAGGTACTCCAGAAAGAGCAGGGGGGCACCGGCGGCGAGGAAGAGCACCACGCCGAAGGCCGACGCGGCCAGGGCCACCGGCCGCAGACCGGTGTGGCCGCGTGCCGCGGTCACCAGGCCTCCCGCCACCGCGCCGATCCCCATTGAGGCGGTCATGAAGCCGTACACGGTCGCGCCGCCGTGGAAGGTCTGCTTGGCCAGCACCGGGAGCACCACCTGGAACTCGTAGGCGAAGGTCCCGATCAAGAGCATCATCAGCAGCGGCACGCCGAGCTCCGGGACACGGGAGACGTAGCGCAGGCCCTCGCGCAGCTGCCCGCGCTTCCGGCCGCTGGGGAGCGATGGCTGGAGCGCGGAGCGGTCCATGGTGGCGAGGCTCACCACCACGGCGACGAAGCTGGCGGCGTTGAGCAGGAAGCAGACCCCGTCGCCCACGCTCGCGATCAGCAGCCCGGCGATGGCCGGGCCGATCGCCCGGGCCACATTGGCCAGGACCGAGTTGAGGCTCACCGCGTTGCGGAGGTCGCGGGATCCGACCATCTCCAGGATGAAGGCCTGCCGCGCCGGGTTCTCGAAGGTGTTGTTGAGGCCGAGGATCAGCGCCAGCAGGCCCACCTCCCAGACCCGCACGGCATGGGTCGTGACCAGGATGCCGAGCACCAGCGCCTGCAGCCCCATCAGCGACTGCAGCACGATCATCAGCCTCCGCTTGTCGACCCGGTCGGCGACCACCCCGCCGTAGGCGCCGAGCAGGAGCACCGGAAGAGCCTGCAGGGCCACGATCACCCCGAGGTCGACGCTGGACCGGGTCAGGGTGAGGACCAGCCAGGCCTGGGCGGTCGTCTGCATCCAGGTCCCGATCAGCGAGATCGACTGGCCGGTGAAGTAGCGGCGGTAGTTGGGAAGGGCCAGGGAGGCGAACGTGATGCGGGCGGCGCGGCCCGCGGCCGCCGTCGGGTTCCCGGGTCGACGCACCGGCTACCCGGGCGCCAGGGCGCCGGCCGGCGAGGGGTCGACGGCCTGCTCGCGGAACTGGGTGCGGTAGAGCTCGGCGTAGAGGCCGCCGCGCTGCAGCAGCTCGTCGTGGGTGCCGCGCTCCACGATGCGCCCTTGGTCCATGACCAGGATGAGGTCCGCGTCGCGCACCGTGGAGAGCCGGTGGGCGATGACCAGCGAGGTGCGCCCGGTCAGCACCGTGTTGAGGGCTCGCTGGACCGCCGCCTCGGACTCGGAGTCGAGGTGGGCCGTGGCCTCGTCCAAGACCACGATGTCGGGCGCCTTCAGCAGCAGCCGGGCGATCGCCATCCGCTGCTTCTCACCGCCCGAGAGCCGGTAGCCGCGGTCTCCGACGAGGGTGTCCAGCCCCTCGGGCAGGCTCTCTACCAGGCTGAGGATCTGAGCCCCCGCCAGCGCGTCGAGAAGCTCCTGCTCGGTGGCATCCGGCTTGGCGTAGCGGAGGTTCGCCCCGATGCTGTCGTGGAACATGTGGGCGTCCTGGGTGACCATGCCGACCATCGAGTGCAGTGATTCGAGGGTCACGTCTCGCAGGTCGACGCCGTTGATCCGCACCGCGCCGTGGACCGGGTCGTAGAGGCGGGCGGCGAGGTGACTGATGGTCGTCTTGCCGGCGCCCGAGGGACCGACCAGGGCGATCAGCTCGCCCGGCTCGGCCTCGAAGGTCACGTCGAAGAGGACCTGGTTGCGCGCCGCGTTCTCCAGCACGGCCACCGACTCGAGCGAGGCGAGCGAGACCTCGGCGGCGCTCGGGTAGGTGAAGTCGACGTGGTCGAACTGGATGGTGGCCGGACCCCGCGCGAGCGGCTGGGCCCCCTCTCGCTCCTGGATCATCGATGGCAGGTCGAGCACCTCGAAGACCCGGTCGAAGGAGACCAGCGCAGTCATCACGTCGACGTTGATGTTGGAGAGCTGGGTCAGCGGCCCGTAGAGACGGGCGAGGTACGCCGTCATCGCCACCAGGGTCCCCACCTTGAGCGCGCCCTGCAGCGAGAGCAGGCCGCCCCAGCCGTAGATGAGGGCGGTTGCCAGCGAGGCGGTGACGATCAGCGACACGAAGAACACCCGCGCGTACATCGATTGGATGACCGCGATGTCCCGCACCCGGCCCGCCCGCCGGGCGAAGAGCTGATCCTCCTCCGCCGACCGGCCGAAGAGCTTGACCAGCAGAGCACCGGCGACGTTGAACCGCTCAGCCATGGTGGTGTTCATCTCGGCGGCGAGCACGTAGGACTCTCGCGCGATCGAGCCCAGGCGGCGCCCCATGAAGCGCGCCGGGATGGCGAACGCGGGGAGGATGGCGAGCGCCACCAGGGTGATCTGCCAGGAGAGGAGGAGCATGGTCGTGAGCACCATCGCCACGCTGAGCACGTTGCCGATCTGAGACGAGAGGATGTCCGACACGGCCTGCTGAGCGCCGATGACGTCGTTGTTGAGCCGGCTGATCAGCGCGCCCGTCTGGGTGCGGGTGAAGAACGCGAGGGGCATGCGCTGGACGTGCGAGTAGATCCGGGTCCGCAGGTCGTAGATGAGCCCCTGGCCGACCCGTGCCGAGAAGTACTGCTCGGCCAGCGCCAGCGCGGCGTCGGCGATGGCGAGGCCCCCGATGATCAGGGCGAGAACCACGATGAGCGTCGAGTCGTGCCCGAGAATGCCCTGGTCGATGATCGCCCGGTAGATCAGCGGGTTGGCGACGCCGATCGAGGAGTTGACGACGGTGAGCAGGAAGAAGGCGGCCAGCCGGCCGCGGTAGGGCGCCAGGCAGCGGACGATGCGGCGCGCCGTCCCCTTGGGAACCTTGGTGCTGAGCACCGACTGGTCGCGGATCAGCGAGCGCATCGCGCCGCCGCGGCCCATGCCGCCACCCATGCCGCCCATGCCCCCGCCGGGCCGCATCATGGCCCGGGGCTCGCCGGGAGGGATGCCGCGAGCGCGTCCCGGCCGCTCTCGGCGGCGCCGGGCTCGGCCGGTACAAGCTGGGCGAGCCGCTCGAGCAGGAGGGCGCGGTCGGGATGCGGCAGCCGGCCGAACAGCTCCAGGGCGACCGCATCCCGGTCGCGGCTCATCTCCGCGACCAGGTTCCGCCCGGCATCGGTGAGGCGGACCAGCACCGATCGGCGGTCCTCCAGGTCGATCTCCCGGACCACCAGCCCCTTGGTCTCCAGGCCGGCCACCACGGTGGTCGCCGAGCGGGGCACGACCTCGATCCGGTGGGCGATGTCGGACATCCGCGGCGGCGACCCCGACCGGGCCACCAGCCGCAGCACGCGCGCCTGGCCGTCGCTGAGCCCGTACAGCTCGAGGCGCCGCGCTGAGCCCTGCCTGAGGCGCCGGCTCAGCCGCCGGACCAGCTCGCTGAGCTGCGCGGCCATCTCCTCGTCGGCCGTGGCCTCTCGGCCCTCGTCTGGTGCCTGTTGCATACTGGTGGTACTGAGTGTAGCTCACTATAGGCATAGCTCGCTATCCCGCCGGCGCGGCCACTGGAAAGGCACGCCCCGGGCCGCCGCCGTCGAGCCGATGCCACTGATCCCTGAGGGCGGGGGCGGATGCCATTGATCCCGTGAGGGCGGGGGCGGATGCCATTGATCCCGTGAGTACGGTGGGGTAGCCTGGGCCGGCGGATGGCGACCGGAGAGCCCCTCGAGGCCGCCCCGTGCGCGAGCAGGGCACAGCGGGAGGGCGTCATGTTTCGGGTTCATTCGGCGTCGGCGCCTGGGCGAGGTGCGGAACAACTACACCAATCCAGCCACCAAGCGGGGTCCGCTGGTGACCTACCTGCGCACCCTCGGGATCGACGGCTACGGCGCCGCCAAGCTTCCGGCGACGGTCGGCTATGACGACTCGACCGGGGTCGGGTCGCCGGCTCTCTACATCCAGTCCTTCATGAGCTGACCTCCCGGGCGAGCCACCGAGTTGGAACGCCTCCCCGTGACCCCAGCGCCGTCGGGGTCCGGGGAGGCGGCTCCGTGCCTGCGGCCCCGATGGGGCGACGCTGCACCGACCCCTGGTCGGGGGACGCCGGACCCACCCTTGACGCCCGCGAGCGGAAGGGGTATATTTCGTGACGAAATGTTCGTCACGAAACAACTTCGGGATGGCGGGCGATCCCGATGACCCCTGCGCAGCGCGCTCGCCACCCCGGGACCGGCCGAGACCCCGCTGCAGTCCACGACGGGATGGAGATCGCCCGCCTGTACGGCGAGATGTGGCGGCGGTTCCAGCCGCGACGGCAGGCGATCAGCGGGTCGGCGGTGACTCCGCGGATGCTCTCGTACCTGCGCCACCTCGCCGCCGCGGGTCCGCTGACCGTCGGTGAGCAGGCCGACCACCTCGGGATCAGCCGCGCCACCGCCACCGAGGTCGTCAATCGCCTGGAATCCAAGGGACTGGTCGAGCGGATGCGCGATGAGCGCGACCAGCGCAGGGTCTTCGTGTGGCTGACCGAGCGAGGGCGTGAGCAGATCGATGCGCTGGCCGGCCGAAATCTCGACGACCCGTTCCTGCGCGCCGTGGCCGCGCTCCCGGAGGCCACTCGAGCCGCGGTCATCGACGGTCTCGGCGCCATCCTGCGCGCCGCCGACGAGAGCGATCACGACCAGCACGAGGAGGAGGTTTCATGAGCACGGAAGCGAGCTGCCTGAGCTGCGGGATGCCCCTGACGTCAGCTTCCGATCACGCACGCGGTGATGAGGCGATCCCCTACTGCGTCCACTGCACCACCGAGAGCGGCGAGCTCCAGCCCTTCGAGGAGCGCTTCGACCGGATGACCCAGTGGGCGATGCGCAAGGATGGCCTGGATCGGGCGGCGGCGGAGCTGCGCACCCGCGCCTACATGCGCTCGATGCCGGCGTGGCGGGACCACCCCGCCCTGGCCGGCGCAGATCCGGCGCGCGGCTGACCACCCGAGGCGGGTGCGGGGCCGAGGCCCGCGACGTGCGGGCCCGGTCTCGACCCGCCTGGTGGCATCGGTCGGATCGGGACCGGTGATGCGGGTGGCGACCGCGACCTCAGCAGCGGTGGCCCCGCGCCCCTGCGATCTGGACGCAGTTGAGATCAGGAGTTGATTGCGATCGGGTCGCAACTGTGCTAGGCTGGTCGACGACGGGTTCCGAACGGCGGGAGGGGCTGTGCCATGTCGACGATCGCCGCGAAATGGACGACCGCGCGCACTGCGCTGACCGCTCGCGAATGGCGTCACGTGGGCGGGATGATGGGCACCATCCTGACCCTGCACGTCCTCGGCTGGGGGATCTTCATCGTGGCCATCCTTCCCCAGCACTACAAGCTGCTCGGGTTGGGGGTCGCGGTCACCGCGTACACCCTCGGGATGCGCCACGCCTTCGACGCCGATCACATCTCGGCGATCGACAACACCACCCGCAAGCTGATGGCGGAGGGGAAGCGCCCGCTCTCCACCGGGTTCTTCTTCTCGCTCGGTCACTCGACGATCGTCTTCTGCCTTGGCATCGGCATGACCGTCGCCGCCAAGGCGCTGATCGGCCAGGTCAGCAACACCAGCTCGGTGTTGCAGAGCTTCGGAGGACTCTTCGGCACGCTGGTGTCCGGCTTCTTCCTGTACATGATCGCGATCCTCAACCTGGTCATCCTGATCGGCATCGTCAAGGTCTTCCTGGAGATGCGACGCGGCCGCTACAGCGACCACGAGCTCGAGCAACAGCTCAACCAGCGCGGCCTGATGTTCCGGTTCTTCGGGGGTCTGATGAAGAGCATCCACAGCCCCTGGCAGATGTATCCGGTGGGCGTTCTCTTCGGACTCGGCTTCGACACCGCCACCGAGGTCGCCCTGCTCGCCGCCACCGCCGGTGCCGCCACGGTGGGGCTTCCCTGGTACGCGATCCTCAGCCTGCCGATCCTGTTCGCCTCGGGGATGACGATCTTCGACACCCTCGACGGATCGTTCATGAACTTCGCCTACGGCTGGGCGTTCTCCAAGCCGGTGCGCAAGGTCTACTACAACATCACCATCACCGGGCTCTCGGTGGCCGTGGCGCTGCTGATCGGCTCCATCGAGCTCTTCGGCCTGCTGGCCACCGAGCTCAAGCTCTCCGGGCCCTTCTGGCACTACGTCGCCGGCTTCGACATCAACCAGGCGGGGTTCATCATCGTCGGCCTGTTCGTGGTGACCTGGGTGGTGGCCCTCGCCATCTGGCGCTTGGGACGCATCGAGCAGCGATGGACCGCGGCGGCGAGCCGGAGCCGCTCCTGAGCCGCTCGTGAGGTTCGGAGGCCGGGGTGCCACCACAGCGACCCCGGGGGTCGCGGGCGGCGCCGCCGGCTGGCGGGCTGCCCGCTCGCACCTGACCGGCGCGGCCGGCTTCTCACCTACCCTGAGGGTCGCCGGCGCCGCCGCCGCCCGGGGGCGACCCGCAGGGGCCGCCGGGCCCCGGGGGTGAGCGGTCCCGAAGGGGCCTCGAACGGTGGGGAACCCTCCCCATGCCGGGGCGGCGGGAGGCCGCCGAGGCCGGCCGGCCAGGTTTGGGGAACTGCGCCGGGGGTGATGATCCGGGATAGAGTGAGGTACGAGCCCGGCCGATGGGGGAGCCCGCTGCTATCATCGGCCGGCTTCGGGCCCACCCCCACGAGGCGGCCGGCGCCCGCTGCCATAGGACACCAATGCCCAACCGTCTGATCATCGTCGAGTCTCCGAGCAAGGCTCGCACCCTCGCCAAGTTCCTGGGCGCCGGTTACACCGTCAAGGCGTCGATGGGGCATATCCGTGACCTCCCCAAGTCGACCCTGGGGGTCGACCTGGAGCACGGTTTCCGCCCCGAGTACCTGGTCATCCGCGGCAAGGAGAAGCAGATCCGCGAGCTGCGCGACGCGGCCAGGAAGGCGGACGAGGTGCTGCTCGCGGCTGACCCGGACCGGGAGGGCGAGGCGATCGCCTGGCACCTCGCCGAGGCGCTGAAGCTCCACGACCCCGACCGGATCGAGGTTCACGAGATCACCAGGAGCGCTGTCGAGGCGGCGCTCAAGGCCCCCCGCAAGGTGGACCGCAACCGCGTCTACGCACAGGAGGCGCGCCGGGTCATCGACCGCCTGGTCGGCTACCGGCTGAGCCCGCTGCTCTGGCGGAAGGTGCGCACCGGGCTCTCGGCGGGGCGGGTCCAGTCGGTCGCGGTGCGCCTGGTGGTCGACCGCGAGAACGAGATCGAGGCGTTCGTGGCCACCGAGTCGTGGAGCCTCGACGCCCTCCTCGAGAAGGGGGAGAGCCGCTTCACCGCCCGCTACCAGGGCCGCCGGGACGCCGTCGCCGCAGCCACCCCCGCCAAGCGGGGCCGGACCGGCAAGCGGGGGGCGCCCGCCGCCGCCGAGAACGGCGAGCAGCCCGAGAGGGTCGAGCTGCCCACCGAGGCGGACGCTCGGGAGGTGATGAGCGCCCTCAACTTCGACGAGACGGGGCACCGCGGCGAGGACGCCCCACCCTTTGCCGTGGAGGCGGTGGAGAGCTCCGAGACGTCGCGGTCGGCGCCCTTCCCCTACACGACCAGCACCCTCCAGCAGGACGCCAGCACGCGGCTTCGATTCTCGCCGCGGCGCACCATGTCGATCGCCCAGGAGCTCTACGAGGGCGCCGAGCTGGGCAGCTCGGGACCGGTGGGCCTGATCACCTACATGCGGACCGACTCGACGCGGATCAGCGACCAGGCGCGGGGCGAGGCGGTCGCCTACATCACCGAGAAACTGGGCGAGAGCTACGTCCGCACTGGGCAGGCTCGCCAGCGCCAGGGCCAGAACGTCCAGGACGCACACGAGGCGATCCGGCCAACCGACGTCACCCGCACCCCGGAGCAGGTGGCGGACCTCCTCCCGCGCGACCAGGCTCGCCTCTACGACCTGATCTGGCGCCGCTTCGTGGCCAGCCAGATGGCTCCAGCCCGCTTCCTGACCACCCGGGCGACCATCGCCGCGGGCGACTTCATCTTCCGCGCCTCGGGATCGGTGCCGGTCTTCGACGGTTTCCAGCGGATCTGGAAGCGCGACGAGGAGCGCGATCGGGACGGGCAGCTCCCCACTCTCGAGCCGGGGGAGCGGCTGCGGTGCCTGGAGATGGTCGCCGAGCAGCACTTCACCCAGCCGCCCCCCCGCTACACGGAGGCCTCGCTGGTCAAGGAGATGGAGGAGCGGGGGATCGGGCGGCCGTCGACCTACGCCCCCACCATCGAGGTCATTCAGGAACGTGCCTACGTGCGCCAGGAGGACCGCCGCCTCCACCCGACCGAGCTCGGCAAGACCGTCGACGGGCTGCTCCGCGAGCACTTCTCCGAGGTCGTGGACATCGACTTCACCGCCGACCTGGAGCGCCGCCTCGACGCCATCGAGACGGGCAAGCGGAAGTTCGAGACGACCGTCAGGGAGTGGTACACGCCTTTCAACAAGACGGTCGACAAGGCCCAGACCGACATGCAACGGGTCAAGGTCCCGGCCAAGTCGACCGGTGAAACCTGCCCCCGCTGCGGCACCGGGGAGCTGGTGGTCCGCGAGGGGCGGTTCGGACCGTTCGTGGGCTGCTCGCGGTATCCGGAGTGCGACTACATCAAGGACAAGAAGCAGTCGTCCGCCGAGCCCACCGGCGAGAGCTGCCCCCGCTGCGGGAAGCCGCTGGTGCAGCGCCTCGGCAAGCGCGGCCCCTTCGTCGGCTGCAGCGGCTACCCGAAGTGCCGGTACCTCCGCGACCTCGCCGCCACGCCGGAGAGCGCGGCCGTCGACGGTGCGGCGCCCGCCCCCGGGGGAGGCCCCGAGCACCTCGGTCAGTGCCCCGAATGCGGGAAACCGCTCGCCCGCAAGCGCAGCCGGCGGGGCACCTTCGTCGGCTGCACCGGCTACCCCGAGTGCCGCTACATCCAACCCCAGAGCGGCCGCGCCGGGGCGGCCCCGGCGCCCGCCGCCGAGCCCACCGGCGAGAGCTGTCCCGACTGCGGCAAGCCGCTGGTCCGACGCCAGGGGCGCTTCGGGCCGTTCGTGAGCTGCAGCGGCTACCCGGGATGCACCTATCGCCCGCCCCGGAAGCCGGCGGCGGGGCACGCGGAGGTTGCCTCGTGAGCCCGCGCCCGCATGCCACCACGATCGTCGGGGTGCGCCGCGACGGGGTGGTCGCCATCGGCGGGGACGGCCAGGTCACCGTCGGCGACGTGGTCATGAAGCACCGCGCCGCCAAGGTCCGCCGGCTCCATCGCGACACCGTCCTGGCTGGCTTCGCCGGGGCGGTCGCCGATGCCCTGACCCTCTTCGACAAATTCGAGCAGCAGCTGGACCGGCACCAGGGTCTCCTCCTCCGGGCCTCGGTCGGGCTGGCCAAGGAATGGCGCACCGACCGCTATCTCCGTCACCTCGAGGCGATGCTGATCGTGGCCAACGCCGACCAGCTCCTGCTGCTCTCCGGGGACGGGGAGATCATCGAGCCCGACGACGACCTCGCGGCCATCGGCAGCGGCGGACCGTACGCTCTGGCGGCGGCGAAGGCCCTGCTCCAGAACACCGAGCTCGACGCCGCCGAGGTGGTCCGCAGGTCCCTCGCCATCGCCGCCTCACTCTGCATCTACACCAACAACGAGATCACCGTGCTGACGCTCCCGTCGGAGAGGGCGGACGAGCCTGGACCGGCCATGGGAGAACCGGTCATCGAGGCGTCGGCCCCTCAGGGTGAGGGCCCCGATGGCGCACCCCCGACCGGGACGGCCGCAGCGGAGGAGCCGGGCCGAGGGTGACCGTGGAAGTCGCGCAACCCTCCGCCCCCGTTCCCGCCCCCGACGGCAGCGCTCCGACACCTCCGGACAGCTCGGAGAACCGCGACCCGGACGATCTCCGCCCCAGCGAGATCGTCCGACACCTGGACGCCTACATCGTCGGCCAGGCCGCAGCCAAGCGGTCGGTCGCCATCGCGCTGCGCAACCGGGTCCGGCGCCGCCGGCTCACCGACGAGATGCGCCACGAGGTCCTCCCCAAGAACATCCTGATGATCGGCCCGACCGGGGTCGGCAAGACGGAGATCGCCCGGCGGCTGGCCAAGCTCACCTCCTCGCCGTTCATCAAGGTCGAGGCCACCAAGTTCACCGAGGTGGGCTATGTGGGGCGGGACGTGGAGGCGATCGTGCGCGATCTCCTGGAGCAGACCATCACCGACGTTCACGAGGAGCGGATCGCCGAGGTGGAGGAGCGGGCCCGGGAGGTGGCCGAGCGCCGGATCCTCGACATCCTGGTGGAGGCCGAGCTCCGCTCGGCGGCGAGGCTGGCGGAGGTGAGCGGCGTGCCCTCGGTGGTGGTGGCCCCGGTGGGATTGGCGTACCCGACCTCCGCGTCACCTTCGTCCGCGTCCCCGGCGCCGTCCGCCGAGCCCCCGACATCCGCGCCGCTCTCGATGCCGGAGCGACCCCCGACGCCCGCGCCCGCCTCGACCGCCGGGCCCGGATCGACCGCCGAGCCCAGCGCGAGCGCGCCGGAGGCGGCCCAGGGGCCGGGGCGCCCCCCGGCCGGCGCTGAGGAGCGCCTGCGCCGCCGTGTCCGCCGGCGTCTCGCCACCCAGCTGCGAGCCAAGCACCTCGAGGATCGCTACATCGATGTCGAGGTCGAGGAGCCGTTCCAGCCGGCGTTCGAGGGCTTCGCCGGCAGCGGGCTGGAGGAGGTGGGGTACTCGCTGTCCGACTTCTTCTCCCAGATGGCGCCGCCGCGCAGGCGGATGAAGCGCATGCAGGTCGCGGACGCACGCACCGCGCTCGCCGAGGAGGAGACCGACCGGCTGATCGACATGGACCGCGTCTACGACGACGCCATCCGCGACGTCGAGGAGGCCGGCATCGTCTTCATGGACGAGGTGGACAAGATCTGTGGTCCCGCACCCGACCACGGTCCCGATGTCAGCGGCGAGGGGGTCCAGCGCGACCTCCTGCCCATCCTGGAGGGCTCGGTGGTCCACACCCGCTACGGATCGGTGCGGACCGACCACATCCTGTTCATCGCCGCCGGGGCCTTCAACGTTGCCCGGCCGAGCGATCTGATCCCCGAGTTCCAGGGCCGGTTCCCGATCCGGGTCGAGCTGAGCCCGCTCAGCGAGAGCGACCTCCAGCGCATCCTCACCGAGCCCAACAACGCGCTGACCAAGCAGTACGAGGCACTGCTCGGCACCGAGCAGGTGGAGCTCGCCTTCACCGACGATGGGGTGGCGGAGCTGGCGCGCCAGGCCCATCGGGTCAATGAGCAGGACGAGAACATCGGCGCGCGACGGCTCTTCACGATCATGGAGAAGGTCCTGGAGGAGGTCTCGTTCCACGCCGAGGAGCACGCCGGCAGCCGGGTGGTGGTCGACTCCGCGATGGTGCGTGAGCAGCTGAAGGATCTGATCAGCGACGACGACATGCGCCGCTACATCCTCTGACCGGGCGCGGATGCGAGTGACCGTCTGACGGCCGGCCGGGCGGGTGAGCGGTGAGGGCGGTGCGTAACTGACCGTTGAGGGCAGAGCGGTGCGGGTGACGGTCCACGCGAGATCGGGGTTCCAGGCCGTCGTGGGGCGGTAGACTGACCGCTCGGCGGACCGCTGGCCGGTCTCCGGTCGCACCGGTCGCCGTCCCGAGGCAACCAGGAGCGCGTTAGTGGCCATCCCCGATCCTCCTCAGTACCCCCCACCCCCGCCGCCACCGCCACCGCCTCCACCGCACCTCGCGCTAGCACCCGCACCTCCGCCTCTGCCTCCGCCTCCGCCTCCGCCTCCACCGTCGACCTCGGGGGAATCGCAGTTCGATCTCGGGGCCCTCCTGCGCGGCGTCACCCTCAGCGACACCCTGATCGGATGTGGCCTGCTCCTTCTCCTCGTCTTCTCCTTCCTGCCCGGGTGGATCCAGGCCTGGTTCTCCTGTCCCGCCGGCGACATCTACTGCGCGCCGGTCTCATTCACGAGAGACCTCCTCTGGGACGGCTTCGGCTTCCTGCCGGGCGTCCTCATCGTGGTGGCGATAGCCTTCTTCGTGGTGCAGAGGCTCCCCCAGGTCCACCTCAACCTCCCGGCGCCGGACGCCGTGGTGTGGCGGGCAAACTGGATGGCCTTCGCGGCGGTCGAGATCGTCTTCTTCCTGCTCCACTGGCAGATCGACGGCGGCAAGTACACCTCCCTCAACTACTCCACCCTTCCCGGCTGGGCGCTGTGGTGCTCGATCGTCTTCGCGGCCGCGGTGGGCTTCGGCGGCTACCTGGAGTACAGGGGAGACCGGCGGCCGCTCCTCAGCGCGGGCACGCCGGCCGTCGGGACCCCGCTCGTGCCGGGCGCGGGACAGGGCGTGCCGAGCTCCCTGATGGCGAGTCGTGGAGATCTGGCGTCAGCTCCGGGGCCATCCGGCGCGCTCGCCCCGGCACCGCCGGTTCTCGCGGCCGGCACGCTCTCGCCCGACCGCTCCCAGTGGTTCGACGGGACCACGTGGCAGGACGCGTCGATGAGCGCCCCCCCGGGCGCCCTCCGCTCGCCGGACGGCACTCACTGGTGGGACGGGACGACCTGGCGGCAGCTTCCGGGCTGGAGGATCCGGAGCAGCGGTGGCTCCCCCCCACGTCGCCCCGGCGGTTCATAGCGCGCCGGTCAGTTCAGCCGGTCAGGTTGGCCGGTCAGGTTCACAGAGCACCGGTCAGATGGAGGGCGGCGGCGGCCACGGCGAGCTGCAGCGGCAGGAGGGCGGCACCGAGCAGGCTGAACCATCCAGCGGAGAAGCCGGCCCCATGGTCGCGGGCGATCCGTCGAGAGATGAGGGTCGCCAGCGATCCGGTGATCACCAGATCGGGGCCGATGGCCAGCCCGAGGATCGCCGCCCACGTCGCCGTGACGCCCTGGGGCCGGACGGCCGCCGCCGCGGGCAGGTTGTTCACCAGGGCCGCGAGGAAGCTCGAGCTGAGCAGCGCCCGCCCGAGCCCTCCGCCCAGGGCCACCCCGCCGTCGAGGAGGGCGCGGATCGCCGCGGCGGCGGCGAACAGCGGGAGCAGATCCAGGAGCGCGGCCGCTCCCCCCGCCCGCCCGGTCCGACCAGGGGTGCTCGCGCTGGCCGCGCCAAAGGGCGTGACCAGGGTGAGCACGCCGACCGTCAGCGTGGTGACCATCAGCCACGCCGGCCAGCTCTGGGTGACATAGGCCGCGGCCGTCAGCGGGGACCGGCCGAGGACCAGGAGGGTGGTCAGGTTGGAGGTGGGGAGGAGGAAGGAGGTGGCGTTGCTCGTCAGCGCGATGGCGGCCACCAGGCGCTCGGGTCGCAGTCGCCGGGCCGCGGCGACCTCGAGCCCGCAGGGGACCGCCACCACCACGGCGACATCCAGGTTGATCAGACCGCTGAGGAGGGCGGCGAGGCCGAGGGTGCCGGCGACCGCCAGCCGATCGGGGGCGCGCGCTGGCAGGAGGGCGCGTGCCAGCAGCCGGAAGAGGCCGAACCGGTCAGCCAGGAGCCCGGCGGCGATGACCGCCGCGAGGGTCGCGAAGGCGCCGAAGGTGCTCAGGGCCGCCGGCCCCAGGAGAGGGCGGCGGAGCAGGACGGCGATCCCGGTGAGGGACGCCGCGCCGAGCCAGACCGCGGTCCGGAGATGGTCCGGGTGCCGCCCGCGGCGACGGTTCGATGGCCGTGACTCGAGTTGGTCCGAGTGCCGCCCCTGGCGAGGCCGGCCGGCGATCGTGGTGGAAGCCGCCACAGCGTCTGCCGGGACCGCGCCGTTTTCCTCGACGACGGTCGCAGCTGTGCCAGCATTTGCCGGGATCGTGTCATCTTCTACGGTCGAAGGTGGGCGCAGTGCGATGGACAATGGGCACAGAGCCCCTCGTCGGGGCTTCTCCTCCGGCTGCTGGGCTGATGCGGCGAGATTCCGGACAACCCTGGACACGAGGGCTCTCCGGTGTCAAGATTTGATCTAACATGATCATGGCAGATATGTACCGTCCACCGCAAGCCGCCTCGGACGACGACCTGGTCGCCATCCCGCGTCTGGCCGAGCGCACCGGGGTGACCCCGCGCGTGCTCCGCTACTGGGAGCAGCTCGGCTTGATCAGCCCCACCCGGGAGCACGGGCGGCTGCGCTACTCGCCGCGGGACACGGCCATCGCCCGGCTCACCAAGCGGCTCGTCGACCTGGGCGTGTCGCTGGACGGGCTGCGGATGCTCAAGGAGCTCTCCGAACGGGAGGTGCGCGGCGCCGGCGAGCGCGACGACCCCACCCGGCTCACCGAGCTGGCGCTCCGCCTCCTCTACCAGCGCAAGGCGTTCCGCGAGATGACGGGCACGGACGAGGAGCACTTCCCCGAGGCGATGCCGTCGCCCCCGCCGCCGGGTGGACCGCACCCTGCGCCTCCGCCGCCGCACCGTCCTTGACGTCGCCGCCACCCGACCGCGGCGCCTCGTGGCCTCGCCGGCTGCCGCCGCTGGGACCGGGCGCGGGGCCGTATGCCACAATTCGGCCTGATTTCACACGCCCGGTCCACGCGACGGCGGGTGCCCCTCGGGGTCGCCGCCGCGGTAAATCCCGGGCGGAGGTGCCAACCCGATCCGGAAGGAGGCTCGCCCGTGCCGGCAGCAACCCTCCGCCAGCTGCTCGAGGCCGGGGTTCACTTCGGCCACCAGACCAGCCGGTGGAACCCCAAGATGCGCGACTACATCTTCACGTCGCGCGATCGTGTCCACATCATCGATCTGGCCAAGACCCAGCTGATGCTGGACGAGGCCTGTGACTACGTCCGCGAGCTGGTGTCCGGCGGCCAGAAGGTGCTCTTCGTCGGCACCAAGAAGCAGGCCCAGGACGCGATCGTGGACGCCTGCGCCCGCACCGGTCAGCCCTACGTGGTGCATCGGTGGATGGGTGGGATGCTCACCAACTTCTCGGTCATCCAGCGTCAGCTCAAGCGGCTCACCGAGTTGCGCTCGATGAACGAGCGGGGCGACTTCGAGCGGATGAGCGGCAAGGAGGCCAACGCCAACAAGGACGATCTGGAACGGCTGGAGCGCAGCTTCGCCGGGATGGTCGAGATGAAGCGCCTCCCGGGCGCCCTCTTCGTCATCGACTGCAAGAAGGAGCGGCTGGCGGTCAACGAGGCCAACAAGCTCGGCATCCCCATCGTGGCGGTGGTCGACACCAACTGCGACCCCGACCTGATCCAGCACGTCGTCCCCGGCAACGACGACGCCATCCGCTCCTGCCGGCTGATGGTCAACGCCATCTCCGACGCCATCCTCGAGGGCCAGCGCCTGCTCAGCGAGCGCGAGCTGCGTGAGCGCGCCGAGACCGAGGCGGCGGCCGCGATGGCGGTGATCGCCGAGTCGGAGAGCGCCGATGCCTCCGAGCCGGAGAGCCAGTCCCCGGCGGCCCCAGCGAAGGAGCCGGCCGCCCCGGAGGCGCCCGCCGTCACTCCGACCGTGGCCGCCGCCGTCCCACCGGTGCCCACCGCGACGGAGGAGAGCTGATGGCTGAGGTCCCCGCCAGCCTGGTGAAGGAGCTCCGTGACCTGACCGGGGCCGGGATGATGGATTGCAAGCGCGCCCTGGTGGCATCCGACGGCGACGTGGAGCGGGCTCGGGACTGGCTCCGCGAGCACGGTGTGGCCAAGGCCGCCGCCAAGGAGCACCGCTCCACCAACGAGGGCGTCGTCGAGGCCTACCTGCACGGCGTCGGTGGCATGCCTCCCAAGGTCGGCGTCCTGGTCGAGGTGGACTGCGAGTCCGACTTCGTCGCCAAGACCGACGACTTCAAGAAGCTGGCCCGCGAGCTGGCCCTGCAGGTGGCCGGTGCCAACCCCGCCTACGTCCGCCCGGAGGACGTGCCCGAGGAGCTCGTAGAACGGGAGCGCAGCGTCTTCCGTGCCCAGGCCGAGGGCAAGCCGGCGGCGATGGTGGAGAAGATCGTCGAGGGCAAGCTGGCTGCCTACTACGCGGAGATCTGCCTCCTCGAGCAGCCCTGGATCCGCGACGAGAAGCACAAGAAGAAGGTCAAGGAATTGGTCCAGGAGGCGGTGGCCAAGCTGGGCGAGAACATCACCGTGGCCCGCTTCGTCCGCTACCAGGTCGGGGAGACCTCGGGCGGGGGGGCCGAGGCGGCGCGCCGATGAGCCTGGAGACCGCCGGCGTGGACACCGGCGAGGCGGGGAAGGACGGGCGGCGTGCCGCCTTCTCGCGGATCGTGCTCAAGCTCTCCGGTGAGGCGCTGGTCGGGAGCGAGGCCTACGGGATCGACATGGAGACCCTGCGCCGGATCGCGGCGGAGGTCCGCGGGGTGGTGGCCCACGGGGTCCAGCTCGCCATCGTGGTGGGAGGCGGCAACATCGTGCGGGGCACCGACATCAGCCGCCACGGCATCGAGCGGGTCACCGGCGACTACATGGGGATGCTGGCCACGGTGATCAACGCGCTCAGCCTTCGCGACGCGATCGAGGGGCTGGGCATGCAGTGCCGGGTGCAGAGCGCCATCGCCATGCAGCAGGTGGCCGAGCCCTTCATCCCGCTGCGGGCGATCCGCCACCTGGAGAAGGGGCGCGTGGTGATCCTGGCCGGCGGCCATGGCAGCCCGTTCTTCACCACCGACACCACCGCCGCCCTCCGGGCCGCCGAGATCGGCGCCCAGGCGCTGCTCAAGGCCACCCAGGTGGACGGGATCTACACCGCCGACCCGATGCGCGACCCCACCGCGACCAGATTCACCCATCTGTCGTATCTCGAGGTGCTGAACCGGGGCCTCACCGTGATGGACAACACCGCGCTCACCCTCTGCATGGACAATCACATGCCGATCATCGTCTTCGACCTTCACACCGAGGGGAACCTGGAGCGGGTCGTCCTCGGCGAGCCGGTCGGCACCCGCGTCGATGCGGAGGAAATCGGATGAGTGAGCCCACCAAGGCCGAGGAGGCCCTCGCCCAGATCGAGGAGCGGCTGGTCGACGCCGAGATCCGGATGGAGAAGAGCGTCGAGGCCCTTCACAAGGAGCTCTCCAGCATCCGGACCGGCCGGGCCAGCCCGTCGCTGGTCGAGCGGCTCCAGGTCGAGGCCTACGGCGTCCCCACGGCGCTGCAATCCCTGGCGGGGATCTCCACCCCCGAGGCGCGGCTGCTGGTGATCCGGCCCTACGACCGCTCCGCGATCTCGGCCATCGAGAAGGCGATCCAGCGCTCCGACCTCGGCCTCACCCCGAGCAACGACGGGCAGGTGATCCGGATCGTGATCCCCCAGCTCACCGAGGAGCGCCGTCACGAGCTGACCAAGCTGTGCGCCCGCCGGGCCGAGGAGGCCCGCGTGGCGGTGCGGAACATCCGGCGCGACGAGGTCGAGCATCTCCGCAAGGTCGAGAAGGAGGGCCACGTGAGCCGCGACGACGTGGAGGGGTCCCTCTCCCAGGTCCAGCGGATCACCGACCAGTTCATCGCCAAGGTGGACGACGTGGCTCGGAAGAAGGAGGCGGAGATCCTCGAGGTCTAGAACCTCCCCCTCCCCGGGCCCGGAGGCACGTGGCGTCCACCCGCCGCGGGGCGTGGGAAACTTACGGTCACCCCACCGCAACGGCCTCCGAGCCCGGACCGTTCTCCGAAGAGAGGCATGCTCCGTCCACCCCCTCCCACCGCCATCCCGGCTCCGGCCCGCTCCGAGCTGCCCCGGCACATCGGCATCATCATGGACGGCAACGGCCGCTGGGCTCGGCAGCGCCACCTCCCCCGGGTGGCCGGGCATCGCGCCGGGGTCCGGGCCATCCGTCAGGTCATGGAGGCCTGCAACGACGCGGGCGTCCACATCCTCACCCTCTACGCCTTCAGCACCGAGAACTGGCAGCGCCCGCGGGGTGAGGTGAGCTCCCTGATGCGGCTGTTCCAGGAGACCATGGACAGCGAGGTGGACGAGCTGGACGCCAAGGGGATCCAGCTGAGGATCATCGGGGATCGCACCAAGCTGAGCTCCCGCCTGCGCAAGAAGGTGGACGAGTGCGAGGCGCGCACCGCCCACAACCGGGCCAACGTGCTCAACGTGGCCATCAACTACGGAGGGCGGAGCGAGCTGGTCGAGGCGATTCGCGAGCTGGCCGCGAGCGGGGTCGACCTGCGCCACCTCGACGAGGCGACGCTCTCCGCCGCTCTCTACACCTCCGGGCTGCCCGACCCCGACCTCATCATCCGCACCGCCGGGGAGCTCCGGGTCAGCAATTTCCTGCTCTGGCAGGGCGCCTACGCCGAGCTCCACGTGACCGACACCCTGTGGCCGGACTTCGGGCCCGCCGACGTGGCCGCCGCCCTCGGGGACTTCGGCTCGCGGCGGCGGACCTTCGGCCAGGTGACGGACCCATCCGCGGCCGGGGAGGGCGCCGCGCCCGCCCAGGGCGCCGCCAGCCACTCGCGGACGGGATGACCACCCCCCGGGCCTCGGGCACGCCCGGCGCGCTCGCGGCCGATGCCGGCGGCACCCCTGCGGCCAGCCTCGACGCCACCGTCGCGGGGGCCGATCCCACGGTTGCCGGCGGCGCAACGGCCCCACCCGGTGGCGCCCCACCGGGTGGCACCGGACCCGTCGCCGGCGGACCCGCCGTCACCGGAAACGCGCCCGCGCGGCCCGCCCCGGGATCGGCGCCGCCCTCTGGCGAGGCGACGCCCGAGCCGACCACGGCCCTGCCTGCGCGCCGGATGGACCTGCTGCCCCGGCTGCTCTCCAGCGTTGTCCTGATCTGCCTGGTGGTCTCGATGATCTGGATCGGGGGTGTCCCCCTCGACGTCCTGATCGGCGTGGCGGCGGCACTCGCCGCCTGGGAGCTGGCCGCCCTCCTGGGGCGGCTCCCCGCCCCCGCGCCGCGCTGGCTGCTGATCGCACTGGCGGTGTGGTTGGCTGAGCGGGCGGTCCTTCCGGGGGCGGGCGGCAACCTGGAGGTCATCCTGCCGGTCGCGCTGGGCGCCGGGATGGTGGCCGGGGTGCTCTTCCACTCCCCCTGGGAAGGGTGGGCCGCCGGCCTCGGTGGCGGGCTCTACCTGGGCATCGGGCTGGGCAGCCTGCTCGGCCTCTACCACTGGCCGGGAGCGTCCCCGGGCGTGGGGCTGCGACTCGTCGCCATCGTGGTCGCGGCGGTGGTGGCCACCGACACCCTCGCCTACTTCACCGGCCACGCCCTGGGCCGGCACCCCTTCTTCCCGGCCATATCGCCGAAGAAGTCGGTCGAGGGCGCGGTGGGCGGGGCGGTCGGGGCGGTGCTGGTGGCCGGGATCGCCGGGCCACTGGTGATCTCGCTCAACCCGGTCGCAGCGGTGGGGATGGGCCTGCTCATCGCCGTCGTCGCGGAGGGTGGCGACCTCGCCGAGTCCGCTCTCAAGCGCCAGGCTGGAGTGAAGGATTCGGGGCGGCTCATCCCTGGGCACGGAGGTCTGCTCGACCGCCTCGACGGCCTGCTGCTGGCCGGGCCAGCCGTGTACTGCCTGCTGGTGCTGATCGGCTTCCACTGAGCCGGGCGCAGGGCAGCCAGCTGCCGCAGCCCTGAGCGGAGGGCTCAGGCCGGGGTGGACGCGTGCAGCGGCGCGAGCTCCTCGGCGAGGGCGGCGCGGACGACGGCAGACAGGATCTTCGCGCTGACCGCTCCCGTCTCCTCCGGGCTGCGCGGCACGGGCACCGAGAGGCCCTGGCCGGCGAAGGAGGAGGTGAACAGGCTGAAGGCATCCGTCACCCAAGTGGGAGGCTCCCCCCGACCTCCGGCGTGGGTCCACACCATGGCCGCGATCCGGGTCGGCACATCGCCGCGCAGCTGTCGCACGGTCGGGGCGGTGACGCCCTCGGGGCCGGTCTGCCAGCTGGGCAGCCGGCGGTGGAGTCCCCAGAACGCCTCTCCGATCACGCGGGCCTGGAGCCGATGGAAGGTCACCAAGGTGTCGAGCAGCCAGGCATCCAGTTCGGTTCCCGGGGCGGGCGGGGCGGGCATGCTCGCCTCGACGGCGCGGGCCACCTCGACCGACGCCGCTGCCAGGAGCTGAGCCTGGGAGTCGAAGTGGCGGAAGACGGTGCGGCGGCTCACCCCGGCGGCCGCGGCGATCTCGTCGACCGTGGTGTCGAAGCCGCGCCGTGCGAGCAGCTCGAGCGCCGCGCTGAGGATGCGGGCCCGCGCCCTGGCTCTGGCCTCCTCGGCCAGCGTCGGCCGGCCGTCCCCAATCATGGTGTCCGACACGGCTGCCCCCTTGTATGCCGCGGATGTGTGCACGCGGCGTGGCAGCTTGACATTCTATCACGCCTATGTGACATAATATAATGTCAATGCGGCACTCTATAGTGACAGCTTGGCTCCTATCGGAGCTGGGCCCCGGACGTCGATGACCTCTCCTTGAGCGCGTCCTTGCTGGGCGGACCGCTCCTCGACCTGCAGTTCCTGGCCGCGGGAGCGTCGCTCCAGCAGGCGGCGCTGCGCCTCCGGTGGTGGCGACGGCGCCATGAGGCGAGAGCCTCCGTCCGGCTGGGGTGGACCTCCGCCGGGCTCGGTGCCGGCCTGCTGCTCTGGTCCTGGGTGACCGGGGAGGAGGCCGGTTGGTGGCTGCTCCCGGGGGGCGCGCTGCTGGCGGGGTGGGCCTTCGTCGTGGCCGCCCCCGCCCTGGCCGTCGGGCGCTGGCGCCGATCGCCCTCCGCGGTCGCGCCCGGCGTGACCTCCGACGGTGCCGGGACCGAGAACCTGAGGGGGGAGTCGCTGACCGGGCTGCCCAACCGCGCCGAGCTGGTCCGGGCGGCCCAGGGCCGCCTCGACCGCGGTGGGGAGTTCGCCCTCCTGGTGGTTGACCTGGACAGCTTCAAGGAGGTGAACGACGCGCTCGGCTATCCGGTCGGTGACGCCGTGCTCCTGGAGGTGGCCCACCGTCTGGGCGGGTCGATCCGATCCGGGGACATGCTCGCCCATCTGGGCGGCGACAACTTCTCGGTCCTCGTCTCCGGAGGCCTGGAGACGGTGAAGAAGGTGGTGCGGCGACTGCTGGCATCGCTCAGACCACCGATCATCGTGGATGGCATCTCGGTCACCGTCCAAGCCAGCATCGGGATCGCCCGGGGACCGGGGGACGGCCCCGACGGGCACACCCTTCTGCGCCGATCCGAAGGCGCCATGTACCGGGCCAAGGTCCGGGGCGGGAGCTGGAGCCTTCACGTCATCGACGAGGACGTGACCCAGGCAAGACGGCTGCAGCTCGCCAGCCAGCTCGCCGGAGCCCTCGCCACCCGGCAGATCGAGGTGCACTTCCAGCCGACCGTCGACACCATGTCGGGACGGTGCTTCATGCTCGAGGCCCTGGTCCGATGGCGCCACCCGAAGTACGGGCTCATCTGCCCCGACGAGTTCGTGCCGCTGGCGGAGCATCACGGACTGGGGCTGGCGCTCTTCCGGCGGGTCCTCAGGTCCGCCCTCTCGCAGTGCTCGGACTGGCGGCGCCGTGGCCTGGCCCAAGCCGTGTCCGTCAACATCTCGCCGCAAACCCTGCTCGATCCCCAGGCCTTCAGCGCGGTCGCCAGCGCCCTGTCGAGCGCCCAGGTACCCCCGAACGCCCTGGTGCTCGAGCTCACCGAGGAGGCGTTCGTCGGAGACATGGGCCAGCTGCTGACCGCCCTCAATCGGATCCGCAGCCTCGGGGTGGGGCTGGCGATCGACGACTTCGGGGCTGGGTACTCTTCCCTGGCCTATCTCCGGCATCTGCCCGTCGATGTGGTCAAGCTGGACCGGGCGTTCGCCTCCGGTCTCGGTTCCGACCCGGCCTGCGAGGCCATCATCGCCCTCAGCGTCGAGCTCTCCCACCGTCTCGGACTCACCGTGATCGCGGAGGGCGTGGAGACGGAGGCCGCCTTTGATGCCCTGCGCCGCCACGGTTGCGACATCGCCCAGGGGTACTGGATCTGCCGGCCGTCCACGGCGACGGAGATAACCGGGTGGCTGGCCAGCGCGAAGCGTCCTGGCCTGCGCAGCGGGGCGGCGGGGCTGCTGGAGGTCTGACCGGCCGCGGAGGCGGAACGCCACGGGTGCTCGTCATGCTCCCGGTGGGAGCGCCATCCATACTTGGGCCATGCCCACTCGTCGAGTCATCCTTCTGGGCGCCACCGGGTCGATCGGCCGTCAGGCCGTCGATGTCATCTCACGCTTTCCCGACCGCTTCGAGGTGGTGGGAGCGGTCGCCCGCCGCGACGCCGCCGGGCTTGGCGCGCTGGTCGAGCGTCTCGGGGTGGGCCGGGCGGCGCTGGTCGCCCCCGACGCGGATGCGGAGGTCCCCGCCGGCTGGGGTGTCGGCCTGGAGGCGGCGTGTGAGATCGCCGCCCTGCCTGCCGACGTCGTCTGCGTGGCCATCACCGGGGCGGCGGCGCTCCGCCCCACCCTGGCCGCCCTGGATGCCGGGACCACCGTGGCCACCGCCACCAAGGAGGTGCTGGTGATGGCGGGTGAGGTGGTGCGGGCTCGGGCGCGCCGGTCGGGCAGCCGCATCCTCCCCATCGACAGCGAGCACTCGGCGCTCTGGCAGTGCCTGCGTGGCGAGGACCCGGCGAGCGTGACCCGGCTGATCCTCACCGCCAGCGGGGGCGCCTTCCGCGATCGCGACCCGGCGACCCTCGCCGACGCCACCCCCGAGGAGGCGCTGCGGCATCCCACCTGGAACATGGGGCCGAAGGTCACGATCGACTGCGCCACCATGATGAACAAGGGGCTCGAGGTGATCGAGGCCCACTTCCTCTTCGAGATCGACTACCCGCGCATCGACGTCCTGATCCACCCCAGCTCGGTCGTCCACTCCCTGGTGGAGTTCCACGATGGCGCCACCAAGGCGCAGATCGGGGCTCCGGACATGCGCGTGCCCATCGCCCTGGCGCTCGCCGACGGTGAGCGCCTGCCCGGGGTGGCGGCACCGGCCGACCTGGCCGCCCTCTCGCCCCTCGCCTTCCGGCCGGTCGACCCGCTGCGCTTCCCGGCCCTGGGCGTGGCCCGCCGGGCGGGGGAGCGGGGCGGCGTGGTCCCCGCGATCCTCAACGCCGCCAACGAGGTCTGCGTGGGTGCCTTCCTCCGCGGCGCCTGCCGTTTCGACCAGATCACCGACCTGGTCGGGGAGGCGGTGGAGGCGGCGCCGGCGGTGGCCGGCCCCTCCCTCGACGACGTCCTCGACGCCGACGGCTGGGCGCGCCGCCGTGTCACCGAGGCGCTCGCGCTGCCCGCGGGGGCGGCCGTCGGCGGGCCAGGGGGCGGCGCCGGAGCAGCCTGATGGGCGTACTCATCACCATCGTCGCCTTCCTGGTCCTCATCACCATCGTGGTGGTGGTCCACGAGGGTGGCCACTACACCCTCGCCAAGCTCTCGGGGATCCGGGTCGACGAGTTCTTCGTCGGCTTCGGGCCTCGGGTGGTCAGCTTCCGGCGCGGCGACACCGAGTACGGGATCCGGGCCCTGCCGGTGGGGGGCTTCGTGCGGATGCCGGGGATGCTCGGCCTGGAGGGCGAGGCCGACGCCGGCGAGCGCAACTTCTACCGCGCCACCGTCCCCCGGCGGCTGGCCACGATCGCGGCCGGAGTGATCTTCAACCTCGTCTTCGGCGCGCTCTGCCTGACCGTGGTGGCCGCTCAGGCCTCTCCCTCGTACGTCCCGACCGGGGAGCCGACCGCCCGGGCCGGGCTGGTCAACGGCGACGTGATCCTCAGCATCGAGGGCTCGACGATCAGCTACGCGTCGCCGACGACCACCGACGACGACTTCTACAGCGCGGTGCAGCGGAGCCAGGGGCGGCCGGTCGCCGTGACCTACCAGGGCGCCGACGGCTCCGACCACTCCACGACGGTCACCCCCGAGCTGGTCGTCTACGCCTACGCGCAGCCCAGCACCTTCCCCAGCAGCATCTCCGGCTCACCGCTGGTCGTGACCGCCGTGAACGGGCACGCGGTGGGGACCGGGGATCCCGCCGGCATCCTCGGCAACGGGGGCGCGGTGACCGTCAGCGGTTTCGTCGAGGGGGACCACACCGACCACTTCGGGCCGGTGCAGATCTCCGGCGTCGAGGACGGGGACGGGAGCTCGTCCGCGCAGGCGGCGGCCGCCTGGCGGATCGGCTATGGCGCCCAGCTCCCCGGTGCCGGGCTGTTCCCCGCCCTGCGCGACGGCTTCGGCGCGATCCCGGCGTACGCGGTCGCTCTGGGGCAGGTGATCGGAGAGCTCTTCGTCCACCCGGCCCAGGCGAGCCAGCAGTTCTCCGGCCCGGTGGGGATCGCCGCCGCCGCGGGCTCCTCGGTGCAGCAGGGCTGGGTGCAGTACCTCAGCCTGATCGGCGTGATCAGCCTGGCGCTCGGCTTCTTCAACGTGCTGCCGATCCCCTTCCTGGATGGCGGCCGGCTGCTCTTCATCCTCATCGAGGCGGTCCGCCGCCGCCGCATCGACCCGATCCGCCAGGCGATCGCCATCGGGGTCAGCCTCGCCTTCATTATCCTGTTGGTGGTGCTGATCACGATCAACGACATCAATCACCTCTCCGGAGGCGTGCACTGAGATGACCCCGCCCAAGCGCCGCCGGACCGTGCCCATCAACGTCGGCGGCGTGGTGATCGGCGGCGCGGCCCCGGTCTCGGTCCAGACCATGACCAAGACCCAGACCGAGGACGTGAGCGCGACCCTGGCCCAGATCGAGCGGGCGGCGGTGGCCGGGGCCGACATCGTCAGGGTCACCTGCGACACGCCCGAGGCGGGCCGGGCCATGCGCGAGATCGTCCGCGGCTCCCCGGTTCCGATCGTCGCCGACGTGCACTACGACGCCCCCCGCGCGCTGGAGGCGCTGGAGGCGGGGGTGGCCTGCCTCCGGCTCAACCCGGGCAACATCACCGACTCGGCCAAGGTGGCCGACATCGCCCGCGAGGCGAGGGACCGCGATGTGCCGATGCGGATCGGGGTCAACGCCGGCAGCATCCCCGGACGCAAGGGGCTGGAGCGCGGCCGCGGCGGCAGCGTCGAGGAGACCGCTGAGCTGATGGTGGAGGCCGCCCTCGGCCACATCCGGATCCTCGAGGAGCTGGACTTCCATCAGATCAAGGTGTCGCTCAAGGCATCGGACGTCGCCACCAACCTGGCGGCCAACCGCAGGTTCGCCGCGCTGGGCAATCGCTACCCGCTCCACGTCGGGCTGACCGAGGCGGGCCCGGTCGACACCGGCAGCATCAAGAGCGCGATGGGCATCGGCATCCTCCTCGCCGAGGGGATCGGCGACACCATCCGGGTCTCGCTGGTCGGGGAGCCGGAGGAGGAGGTGCGGGTGGCCCGGCAGATCCTGGCCAACCTCGAGGACAAGCCCAGCGGCCCCAACCTGGTCGCCTGCCCGACCTGCGGCCGGCTCGAGATCGACATGTTCCCGATGGTCAAGCGGGTCGAGGAGGCGATGCAGGGCATCCGCCGGACCCTCACCGTGTCGGTGATGGGCTGCGTCGTCAACGGTCCCGGGGAGGGGATGCACGCCGACATCGGGATCGCCGGTGGCAAGCACAAGGGGGCGCTGTTCAAGAGCGGCAGGGTGGTGGCTTCGCTCCCCGAGGCCGAGCTGATCGACACCCTGATCGCTGAGCTGCGGGCGGTCGCGGCCGAGGATGCCGAGCTGCTGGCCGCCGGCAGGCCGCTCCCGGTCGGCCTGGGCGACCTCGCCGAGGCCCCGCCCCGGCCGCTGACACCGCTCAGCGTCGTCTGACCTCTACGCGTTCAGGGGAGCCGTGGGGGTGGTGCTCCGCTCCGGTCCGGCCATCGGGACGGCCTGGCTGCCGTCCCGTGGCCTTGCCTCGGCGCGGTTGCGACCCGCGCCTGCGGCAAACCTGCGCTCCGCACGCACCCCCGCGTCTCCTGATCGGCCTCCGCCATGAGTCCCGGTAAACTCGGCGGCCATGGCCGACCAGCGCCCCCCGATGCCCAAGGCGATCACCCGCAAGAGCGAGGACTTCGACCGCTGGTACACCGACACGGTGCGCCGCGCCGAGCTCGCCGACTACGCGCCGGTGCGCGGCTGCATGGTCATCCGCCCCTATGGGTACGCGCTCTGGGAGCGGATCCAGCGGGCGCTCGATGACATGATCAAGCGGACCGGCCACGAGAACATGTACTTCCCGCTGCTGATACCCGAGTTGTACCTGCAGAAGGAGGTCCAGCACGTCGAGGGCTTCGCCCCCGAGGTGGCCTGGGTGACCCAGGGGGGGCAGCACGAACTGGAGGAGCGGCTGGCGATCCGGCCGACCAGCGAGACCATCATCTGCTCGATGTTCGCGGACTGGATCCACAGCTACCGAGACCTGCCGGTGCTGATCAATCAGTGGTGCAACATCCTGCGCTGGGAGCGGCGCACCCGGCTCTTCCTGCGGACCACCGAGTTCCTCTGGCAGGAGGGGCACACCTTCCACGAGAGCCGCGCCGAGGCGGTCGAGGAGGTGGACCGGATGCTGGACTGCTACCGCGAGCTCGCCGAGGAGTGGCTCTGCATCCCGGTGGTGCCGGGGCGCAAGACCGATTCCGAGAAGTTCGCGGGCGCCGAGTACACGCTCTCCATCGAGGCGATGATGAGCGACGGCTGGGCGCTGCAGGCGGGGACCTCCCACCAGCTCGGGCAGAACTTCACCCGCGCCTACGGGATCAGCTACAGCGACCGGGAGAACGCGCTCCAGCATCCGTTCCAGACGTCGTGGGGCCTGTCAACCCGGATCATCGGCGGCGTGATCATGGCCCACGGGGACGACTCCGGCCTGGTCATGCCGCCACGGGTGGCCCCGGTCCAAGTCGTGGTCGTGCCGGTGACCCGCAGCAACGACGCCGAGGGGGCGGCCGCGGTCGAGGCGGCGTGCGCTCGGATCGAGGCCGGGGCCGGCGAGGTGCGCCTCCGGGTGGATCGCCGGGAGGGCATCCGGCCGGGCGAGAAGTACGCCCACTGGGAGCTGCGCGGGGTGCCGCTGCGGGTGACCGTCGGCGCCCGCGACCTGGCGGCGGGCGCGGTGACCCTGACCCGGCGGGTGGACGGGGAGAGCTGGACCGAGCCGCTCGAGGGGGTGGCCGGGCGCCTGCCCGCCCTCCTCGAGGAGGCCCACGCCCGCACCCGGGCCCGGGCCGAGACCATGCTCCGCGAGCGGACCGTCGAGGTGAGCAGCCTGGAGGAGCTCGGCCGGGCTTTCGCCGGGGAGCCGGTCTTCGCCAACGCTCCCTTCTGCGAGCGCCCGGGGTGCGAGGAGGCGGTCAAGGCCGCCGCCCACGCGCTCACCGTGCGCGTGCTGCGCCGCGACCGCAGCGGGGAGCAGGGGCGCTGCCTGGCCTGCGGCGAGCCGTCGTCCGAGGTGGCCCTGATCGCTCGCGCATACTGAATGCGACGGAGCGAGGGGAGAGAGCCGCAGGCTTTCGCCCCGAGCGGAGGACCCTTCAGTACGTGTAGCGGATACTGACCCTCAGCCGGTGGCGGCGGCCGTCGAGTAGATCGTGAGCGAGGCCGCGAAGGGGGCGAAGCCGGGCGGTGGATTCTGGGCGGATTCGACGCCCGCCCCGTAGAAGGCGTGCCCGGCGAGGACGCACTCGTAGTCGATGTAGACGCCGTCGGTCGAGACCAGCACGTCGACGTCCGGGTAGCCGTCCGCGGTGCCGGTGGCCTGGGAGATGACGGTGGCGTTGAGCGATGACACCATGCTGTTGACCCCCGCCCGAAGGCTGAGCGGGGGATCGGAGACGTTGACGCTCGCGGGATACGGCATGTCGACCACCACGTACTGATCCCCGGTCGAGGGGTCGACCGCCGTCCAGCCGGTGTAGGTGAGGGTCGCGCCGTCCACGGTCTCCGACTGGGTGGTGGACTGGGGCATCACCGGGAAGGCCGCCGAGAAGTCGTGGCCCGGATTGGTGAAGGTCACCGTGGTCGTCGCGGTCGGCGTGGGGGTTGCGGTGGCCGTTTGCGTCGGGGTGGCCGTCGGCGTGGGCCGGCCGGAAGCGCTCGGCGTGGGCACCGGAGTGCCACTGCGATGGGTGAGGGCGTAGTAGCCGCCGCCGGCGATCACGGCCAGCGCGATCAGCGCCAGCAGGGCGGTGCGGAGCGCCGACCGGGGCCGGCCCGGGGCCGGCCTTCCGCCCGGAGCGGGGAGCGGCGGCGGCTGGGGGGGCTCGGGGATGCCCAGGCCGGCGGATCCCCCGGCAGCGGGCGGACCGGCGAGGGAGCGCGGCGGCCAGCCGCCCGCCTGCGGTGTGGAGGGCGCCGGCCCGCCTCCCGCCGGCATGGAGCCGGGGGTCGTCCAGGTCGCGGGGTCCGAGAAGGTCCGGGCCGGGCCGCCGGCAGGCTGGCTCGGTGCGGGGGAGGGGGCGGAGACCCGGGGGCCCCAGCCTGGCGCCGGGCCGCTGGGGGGGATCGGTCCAGGTGCCGGCTGCACCGGCCAGGCCGGACCGGCGGCCGGTGGTTGGGGCGCCCACGGCTGAACCGGGGGCCGCTCCCGCCAGGCGGGGGAAGCGGGAGGGGTCCGCGGCCCCGGAGCCGGCGATGCGTCGGGCGCGGGAGCCGGCGATACCCCGGGTGCGGGAGCCGGCGATGCCCCGGGCGCCGCAGGCGGAGGGGCGTTCGAGATCTGAGGCGGGGGCGTCCAGGCCGGGGTGGGGAGCACCGCAGTCGGAGCCGGAGCGGGGAGCACCCGCCGCCACCGCTGGCCATCCCACCAGAAGCGGCGATCAGCGCTGAGCACCGCACCGGGAGGCGGCCCCGGCGGTTGCTGGCCGTAGCCTCCACCCGCGTCGCTCATGCAAGCGGAAGCATATCCGGCCCACCAGCGCAGCGACATGGAAGGGGTGCGATCCGAGCATGCCTACCGCACCGACACGCCCACATCCCGGCCGACCTGGCTCCCAAGGGGGAAGCCGCGAGGTCAGCTGCTCGGTATGGTGATGGGGCTGGGCGGCAGGGTGAAGGCGGCGACCGCGTTCCAGTTGGAGAAGGTCAGCACGCCGGTCGCCGAGCCGCTGGTCTGCGACAGCTGCACCGGGTAGGCCGGGCCGGAGGTGGCGACGGCGAGGGTGCCCCCGTTGGTGGTGTCCTTGACGAAGACGACGGCCTGGCCGTCGACGGTCCCGGTCCCGCCCGCGGCCAGCGCCCCGTGATTCTCGAGCGTCGACGAGACGTCGGTCAGGGAGCTGAGACCCGAGAAGTCCGACGCCGTGGACGATCCGGCCGGGGCCTCCACCCACGCGGTGGCGAACTGGGCAGCGTTGGCAGCGGACAGACCCTCGGCGGTCCAGAAGACGGCCGGCGCCTTGAAGTAGACGTTGCCGCCGATCACGTCCAGGTCGATGACGTTGCCGTTCAGGGTCGCCGTGCCGTCCACATCGGAGCCGTGGACCTTGAAGTCGAACGAGGTGACGCCGTTGCCGAAGTTGCCGGTCGCCGACGCCTCGAAGCCGCTGGTGTTGTTGACCGCCGTCATCGCCGCCTGGACGATCTGGTTTGGCGTCTCCGAGGCAAGTCCGCTGGGCCGGGTCGCCAGGTAGACGCCGATGGCTGCGGCCAGCACCACGACCACGACCACCCCGACGGCGACCCAGCGAGCGCCGGAGCCGCGGGCGCTCGCGGGGCGGGGCGCCGCCATCGGGACCGGTGTCGCGCCCGGGTACGCCATCGGCACCGGCGAGGGCGCCGGGAGCTGCGGCGCCGCGGCCCAGGGCTGGACTGGCGCGACTGGTGCGGGCGGAGCCGCGAGCGGTGGCGGGACGGGGGCCCACCTGGTGCCGTCCCACCAGTAGCGGCCGTCCGGGCTGAGCTGGGCGCCCGCGGGAACGACCGGCGCTGCCTGGGGCGGCACTGGGTTCCACCGCGAGCCGTCCCACCAGTAGCGCCCGTCAGCACTCAGCGTGGCCCCCGGTGGGGGAGCCGACGGCGGCGGGGGTGGCGGACCGTAGGGCCCGCCGGCGGCGGTCATCGGGTCGCATCATAGCCCGGCCCGGCTCGGATTTCTGGATTGCGCAGGCCGGGCGGCCGGTACACTCGTATGAGATGCCCTTCAGCGATCTCGAGGCCCGGCTCGGCTACCTTCCCGAGGCCGATCACGCCCTGCTCCGGCGGGCGTTCGCCGTGGCCGAGCGGGCTCACAGCGGTCAGTTCCGGCTCACCGGCGAGCCCTACGTCGAGCACCCGGTGGCGGCCGCGGTGCTGCTCAGTGAACTGCGCCTCGACGCGGAGACGCTGGCGGCGGCGCTGCTCCACGACACCGTCGAGGACACCGACGTCACCCTGGACGAGATCCGGGAGGAGTTCGGCGAGGCCATCGCCCGGCTCGTCGAGGGGGTCACCAAGCTGGGCAAGATCCACGTCCACACCCGGGAGCAGGCCCAGGCGGAGAACATCCGCAAGATGCTGGTGGCCATGGCCGAGGACATCCGGGTGGTGCTGATCAAGCTCGCCGATCGCCTCCACAACATGCGCACGGTGGGCGCCCACGCCGAGGAGCGCCGCCAGCGAATCAGCCGGGAGACCCTGGACATCTACGCGCCCCTCGCTCACCGGCTGGGCATCTGGCAGTTCAAGGCGGAGCTGGAGGACCTGGCCTTCGCCCAGCTCGACCCCGACAACTACCACGCGGTGGAGGCCAAGCTGCGCAGCGGGCGGCAGCAGCGCGAGGTCTTCGTCCGAGATGTCAGCGAGATCCTCCAGCGCGAGCTGGAGGCGGTGGAAGTCCGCGCCGAGCTGAGCGGTCGCTCCAAGAACGTCTACAGCATCATCGACAAGATGGGGCGCCAGCAGAAGGACTTCGAGGAGATCTACGACCTGATGGCGGTGCGCGTGGTGGTCGACTCGGTCAAGGACTGCTACACCGCCCTGGGGGTCGTGCACCACCTCTGGAAGCCGATCCCGGGACGCTTCAAGGACTACATCGCCATGCCCAAGGGCAACGGCTACCAGTCCCTGCACACCACCGTGATCTCCCACACCGGCGAGCCCGTCGAGGTGCAGATCCGCACCGCCGAGATGCACCACACCGCCGAGTACGGGGTGGCGGCGCACTGGCATTACAAGGCGGGACCCCAGCAGGTGCGCTTCGACGAGCGGTACGGCTGGCTCCGCCTGCTGATGGACTGGCAGAAGGAGTTGCTCGACGCCGAGGCCTTCGTCGACACCGTCAAGCTGGATATCTTCCAGGACGAGGTCTTCGTCTTCACCCCCAAGGGGGACGTGCGCTCGCTGCCGGCGGGGAGCACCGCCGTCGACTTCGCCTACCGGGTGCACACCGACGTGGGTCACCACTGCATCGGGGCCAAGGTCAACGGCCGGATGGTGCCCCTCGACTACCGCCTGGCCAACGGCGACATCGTGGAGATCCTCACCACCAAGGCGCCCCACGGGCCCTCGCGGGACTGGCTCAACTTCGTGAAGACCTCGACCGCCCGGGAGAAGATCCGTCAGTGGTTCAAGAAGGAGCGTCGCGAGGAGAACGTCAGCAAGGGCCGGGAGATGCTGGACAAGGAGTTTCGGCGCCTCCGCCAGACCACTCTCGCCTCCCTCAAGGACGAGGGGCTGCTGGAGCTCGCCCGGGAGTTCAAGTTCTCGACCGCGGACGACTTCCTGGCGGCGATCGGCTACGGAGAGCTGAGCCCGCGGACGGTGGTGCTCCGCCACGCCGACCACGACGGCCGCGCCGACGAGGACGGTCACGGCCTGGTCATCCCGCTCACCTCGCCGGCCCTGGCGCCGAGCGGGGAGGTGAGGGTGCACGGGGTCGGCAACATGCTGACCACCTTCGCCCGCTGCTGCAACCCGCTGCCGGGTGAGCCGATCCGTGGCTACATCACGCGGGGCAAGGGTGTCTCGGTGCACCGGGCCACCTGTGCGAGCATCCAGCACGCCCACGACCCCGACCGGCTGGTGGAGGTGGCCTGGGAGCGGGGCGGCCACCAGGTCTACCCGGTCAGCATCAAGATCGAGGCCTGGGATCGCACCGGGCTGCTCCGCGACATCGCCGCGGTGATCGCGGAGAACAAGATCAACCTCGCGGGTGCCGACGTCCAGGTCTACGACGACCGGACGGCGGTGATCTCGACCGTGGTGGAGATCTCCAACCTCACCCAGCTCAGCCGTCTCCTGGAGCGGCTGGAGCAGGTGCGGGACGTCCACACCGTGGCCCGGGACGTCGGGTAGGGGATCGGGGCCCATCGGCGCTTCTCCACAGGGGGACCGCCGGCTTGCGACGGGGGTGGGACCGGGCCGTTACCGGTCCCTCCTAGATTTGACGCGATGGCAGGAAAGCCCTCCCCGTCGACTGCGCCCCCTGGCCACCCCTCGCTCACCTGGGCGGCTGCCCGTCAGGCGGGTTGCGGGCGCCCGCGCGTCCGGCGTCGCTCCCGGCGGCACGGCCAGATCGTTCCCCTGATGGCGCTGGTCATGGTCGTCCTCACCGGCTTCGCGGCGCTGGCCATCGACACGGGCGTGGCCTATGACCAGTCGCGCACCGACCAGGACGTCGCGGACGCCGCCGCCCTGGCGGCAAGCTCCTGGATCTACCTGCACGCGAACACCCAGGGCGCAACCCTGAGCGGCGCCTTCGCGGCGGCGGCCAACGTGGCCCTGCTGGACTGCACCGGCCCCTCGGCCCCGTGCTCCCTGAGCGTGAGCTTCTACACCACGTACCCGGGGACGGCGACGTGCAGCGCCTCCGCGGCGAACGTGGCGAGCTCAGCCAACGTCTCCGCCGCGGAGACGTCACTGACCACCAACTGCACGGCCGCTCCGAAGACCATCGCCGACGCCGGAACCAGCGTCGGCAGCACCGGCCACTACTATCTCAGCAGCCCCGTCACCCACTCCAAGACTTTCGCGATCGGCACTCAGGCGGTGGCCCAGGTGGTGGGCGGCACCAGCAGCGGCAGCGCTGACCTGCTCCTGAACTGCGTGCTCTGCATCCTGGCCCAGCCCAACGGCGCGAACCAGAGCACCAACGGCTTCACCATCGCCTCCAACTCCGACGACCTCAACCTGGGCACCGACGGAGCCAACATCGACGTCAACGGCAATCTCGACTGCGAGGGGGGGACTGGCGATACCGCCACCATCGACACCGAGGGCGCCTCGGTGAACGGGATCGTCGACGTCGCCGGGACCTACACCGACAACTGCAAGCCGACCTGGGAGCCGGCCACCCACAACCCGACCACCGGCACTGCGCCGATCCCCGATCCCCTGGCCAACCTGCAGATGCCCAACGTGGGCACCTACGCCAGCTGCACCGCCAGCGTGACCCTCACCAGCAGCTCACCGACCTCCGCCGACACCCTCAAACCCGGCTGCTACGGTCAGATCACGATCGACGGGACCAAGACCGGTGGCTCGCAGCTCGCCGGCGGCCAGACCTGCCTCTCCAACGGTGACGGCCTCGACGTGATCTTCAACGCCGGCCTGTACGTCATCTACCAAGGGCTCACCATCGAGGGTGACGATCCCACCGTCGAGTCGGAGAAGGGGACGGGCGGCAACTGCGACCAGGGGGTCACCCTCGACTTCGTCTGCTCCACGGCCAACTACAACAGCACCGGCCAGCCCGGCCCGGCCGCCTGCCCCTACAACAGCAACCAGGGTACGAACGGGGCTGAGCTCCTCCTCGACACCTACAACCTCACCGGCAGCGGCATCACCGCCTGCAACGGCAACAGCCTCGACAACAGCAACGGCCTGCCCTGCGACTGGCAGTGGAACCTCTTCCCGCCGGCCAGCGGCAGCTGGACCAACCTGGTGATCCTGTACGACCAGAACAACACCTCGCCGATCGAGACCGCGTCGCAGACCGCCGACCCCGACAGCGACCACAACGGGGCGATCTACGCGGCACGCGCCACCTACATCATGGCCAACTACTCGAGCTCGAACACGCCACTGACCACGAGCGGAAACTCCTGCATAACGCCGTTGGGGTCTCCTGTCGTGATCGACTATCTGCAGGTGGATGCCAACTACAACAGCAGCACCTGCCAGGATTTCGACTGGGCGGACGGGACCTTCGTCTATCAGATGGACAACGACGTCGAGCTGAACGCCGGGGGCCCGGGTGGCCTGATTGGCTGAACCCGCCCCCACGGCTTGAGCGCCGGGCACAGCTGTTACCGGACGGTGGCGGTTCTTCGACAGGAACGGCGGAGACGGGAGGCTAGCCTTGAGGGGCGGCCGCCGCTTGCCGCTGTCGCAGGAGTGATGCATCGGTGATGAGAATCCGCGGGAGAGATCCGGAGCCCCGTCGCCGCCCCCACCACCGGGCGCGGCCCAGGGGCCAGGCGATGGTCGAGTTCGCCGTCATCCTGCCGGTGCTGCTGGTGATCGGCATGTCGGTCTTCGACTACGGCTACTACCTGGAGCACGTCAACAACATCGCCACCGTGGTCCGGGACGGCGCCCGCTACGCCAGCGTGTACACGAACCCCAGCTACAACACCCAGTGGAGCAGCGCCTGCGCCAATCCGACCATCCTGGCCTCGGGCGGCTGGAGCTGCGCCGGCCTGGAGACCACCGTGTCCGCCACCCAGCCGACCCAGGCCATCGATCCCAGCAGCGGCACGTACACCATCCAGGTCGCCTCGATCAGCGGCTTCTCCACCTACGACGACGGCTTCACGGTGGCGACCACCACCTCTACGGGCGTCGCCGCGCTCATCAACTGCTCCGGGACCGCGACGGTCAGCGGCCAGGCGGAGTTCACGGCGTGCAGCGCGACCGACCCCGCCACCGGGGGCGGCAACCTGGTCGCGAGCGCACCCTTGATCGGCCAGTCCGACTTCACCGAGGGCGTGATCCAGGAGGAGGCGGAGAGCCTCACCGTCCCCGAGGGCGGCCTGCCCATCGACAACATCGATTGCTGCTGGTCGGGCTCGTCCGGGGGCAGTGGATGCCCCAGCGGCGGGACCACCCCACCGGCTCCGTCGGCGGGGTCGACGGTCATCCTCCCGACCGCCTGGCCGGTGAGTGGGATGGGGGCGCAGGCACCGGTGAGCTGCGTGACCATCTCCTACTGGACCAGCAGCGATCTGTCGTACTCGACCGCGAGCCTCAGCCTCTGCGGGTGGTGGTCCGCCGACGCCAACAATGACACCGGCTATTTCGAAAACGTCAATAACTGCTCCGCCACCATCGGCAAGCTGGTCCAGGTCACCGTGGCCTACGCCTGGAGCCAGGAATCGCCGGGCCCGGTCTTCACCGTCCTGAACTCGATCTTCGGGCTCCAGGTCGACGCGTCGGCGACCACCTCGTTCGTGGTGACCGGGGGGGAGGAGGGGTCTTCGTGAACCGGGGTCGCCGCAAGGCGACGCGGGCGCAGGCCTTCGTGGAGTTCGCCCTGGTCGCGCCCCTCTTCTTCCTGCTGCTGTTCGGCACCATCGACTTCGGCGGGTACTTCGGCAGTCGCCTCTCCGTCGAGGAGGCGGCGCGAGCCGGGGCCCGGGTCGCCGAGGTGCAGTGCAACCAGACCGGGTGCACCTACTCCGGCAGCGCGATCGTGACCGCGATCGTTGCCCAGGAGGGGATGGTCAAGGTTCCCACAACCGTCAACTGCACCTGGCAGGGGACGACGCTGGCCCCTGACGTCTACCCTCCCTTCACCTTCAGCGGGAGCGGGTGCATCGGAATCTGGTATTTCAACCTCTACTCCTCGACCACCGGGCCCCCCGAGCTCTGTGGTCAGTGGAGCGTGACCACCTCGGCGTTCGTCTGGTACACGAGCACCGGGTCCACCACGACCACGGAGCCCAACAACTGCGTCGTGCCGGTCGACGACATCGTGGTGGTGGGGGTGGGCTACCACTACACCCCGCTGACGCCGCTGCCGACCATCGCCAGCAATGCCCTCACCACCTACGGGGAGACCCAGCTGCTCGAGGAAGGCAACCTCTAGAAGCGCCAGCAGGGGCGGGCTGGCGGAGCGCTCGGGCGGCCTGGCCGGCAAACCAGAAAGCCACCTCTGGGCCGGCGCACTAGACTTCCGAGCGATGCCGGCGATCACCCGCCCCCGGGGCACCAACGACCTGCTGCCCGCGGAGGCCCCCCTCCGGGAGTGGGTGCTCGACACCCACGCTCGGGTGGCCGCGGCCCACGGCTACGACCCGATCGACACCCCGGTCTTCGAGGCAACCGAGATGTACGAGCGGGGGACCGGGGCCGGCACCGACGTGGTGGAGAAGGAGATGTTCTCCTTCACCGACCGGGGCGGTCGCCAGCTCACGCTCCGGCCCGAGGGCACCCCGGGGGTGCTCCGGGCCGTGCTCGGCGCCCACCTGGAGCAGGAGCGCCGCCCGGTGAGGGTCCACTACGCGGGGCCGATGTTCCGCTACGCCCGGCCCCAGGCCGGCCGCTACCACGAGTTCTGGCAGCTCGGCATCGAGGCCATCGGCGAGCGCTCCCCGGCCCTCGACGCGGAGGTGATCGAGGTCGCCTGGCGCTTCTACGAGGCGCTGGGCGTCAGCGGGCTGAGCCTCCAGGTCAACACCCTGGGGGACATCGAGGACCGGCTGCGCTATCGAGCCGCCCTGGTCGAGTACTTCACCCCGCTCCGGAGTCGCCTCTGCGATGACTGCCGGCGCCGGCTGGAGGTCAACCCGCTCCGGCTGCTCGACTGCAAGCGGGACGCCGGCCTGGTGTCGGACGCGCCCCAGATCGGCCCCTCCCTGAGCCCCGAGAGCCAGGGATTCTTCACCCGGGTGACCGACCTGCTGAGCGCCGCGGGCATCCCCTTCAGCCTCAATCCGCGCCTGGTGCGCGGGCTCGACTACTACGCCCACACCACCTTCGAGCTCTGGCACGAGTCGCTCCAGGGCGCCCAGAACGCGCTGGGGGGCGGCGGCCGCTACGACGGGCTGGCCGAGGTGCTCGGCTTCCCGTCCGTGCCCGGCAGCGGCTATGCCCTGGGGGTGGAGCGGACCCTCGCGGTCTGCCGCGAGCAGGGATTGGGACCGGCGCCGCGGCGCGACCGGGTGGTGGTGCTCGGGGTGGGCCCGACCGACGCGCCCGCCGCCGCCCGGGTGGCCCGGGAGCTGCGGGCCGCCGGCGTCGCCGCCGTGCTCGACGCCTCGGAGCGCCGGCTGGACCGCCGGCTCGCCACCGCCGCCCGCCAGGGCGCCCGGGCCGCGGTGCTGGTGGGCGCGGAGGAGGCGGCCGCCGGCGCGGCCACCTGGAAGGACCTCGACACCGGCCGCCAGGAGACCGCCCCGGTGGCTGGGGTGGCGGCCGCGCTCGGCCGCCTGCTCGCCGCCGGGTAGCCGGCCACGGCCGCGCAGGACCGCCAGCGCCGGTGACGACGGCACGCCGTTCTCCGGGTACCATGGGCTCGGCCCCTCGCCGGTCGCAGCGCACCGCATGCGGCTGGACCAACAGAAGAAACATCGGGATCCCAACATCCGTCGCCGGCCTTCGTGCCCCTCAGACGGGGAAGGAGAAAAGCGCCGTGCGGGAACCCACCTGGTCCTCGGGCTCAGCCCAGGACAGCGCCGCCGGCGTTGGGGCCGTTCGGTGAGCCCGGGCCTCCTGATCGGCGTTCTCTTCGCGCTCATCGGGGCCCAGGTGACCCGGCTCGTGGTGCCCCGACGGCTCGGCTACCCGGTCGCCCTGGCCCTGGCCGCCGCGGGCGTGGTGGCCGGCGAGCTGGTGGCCCTGGGCCTCCACGCGGGGGGGCCGCCGCTGGGGCCGCTGCATCCGCTGGCGGACGCGGCCGGCATGGTGGTCCTGGAGGTTGCCGGGGCCCTCGTTCTCCGGGCCCCGGGAGCGCGCCGAGGCCGGGCATAATCGGGTCTGATCCACTGGCACCCCGCACCCGGCCGGCACTGGCCGGGTGACACCCGGAGGAACGGCCATGCGTCTGCCCATCCCGTTCGGCCGCAAGGGTCTGATCGCGGCCGCCGCCATCGCCGCGGGGGTGGTCTTCTGGCGGGTGCGCGCCCAGCGCCAGGAGGCTCTGGACCGCGAGTGGGAGGAGGAGGTCCAGGGCGCGATCAAGGAGGGGGCCGCGGCCGGTCGCGCCGCCACCGCGCGGGGCGACGCCGCCCCCAGCTCGGGCGCGTGACCTGGCAGCCGGGGCCGCCGCCCCGGGTGCGGCCATGAGTTTGGGGATGGCTCCGCCCGGGTATTCCCCGGATGTGACCACCACCCCCGCCGAGTTGCGGCTGCCCGCCGATCGCCGCTACGTCCTGGTCGCCAAGCGCGCGGCCGCGGGCTTCGCGGCCGTCGCCGGGCTCGACGTCGAAGCCCTCGACGACCTGGTGATCGCCGTCGCCCAGGCCTGTGAGAACGCCATCGGCCTCACCGAGCGGGTGGCCGGGCCGGGCAACGGGCAGATCCGGCTGGTGTTCACCCTCGCCGACAGCGCGATCGAGGTCCGGGTGCGGAGCAGCCTCTCCCGCGCCGAGCTGGACGCCGCGGCTCACCGCCAGGCCGTCGCGGCGGTGCAGGCCGCCCGCGAGGCCCAGGCCCGCGAGGCCGAGCAGATGGCGATGCAGCTGATGGGGCTCTTCGTGGACGACTTCGGCTACCGCATGGACGAGCGAAACGGTGGCCTGCGGGTTCGGCTGACCAAGTACCTGGCGCGGTGAGCGCCGCCACCTCTGGCGGCCGCACAGCCCTGCCGGAGCGGCGGACCATGGCCAAGCCGGCCGCGACCCCGGAGCGCGAGCAGGTCCGCCAGCTCCTCCGCGAGTACCGGGAGACCCGCGATCCCGCCATCCGGGCGCGCCTGGTCGAGCTCAACAGCGACCTGGTCCACTACATCGCGCGCCGCTTCGCGAACCGCGGCGAGCCCCTGGAGGACATCGAGCAGGTCGGCTTCCTCGGCCTCATCCAGGCCATCGACCGCTTCGATCCCAGCCTGGAGTACGAGTTCAGCACCTTCGCCACGCCCACCATCATGGGTGAGATCCGGCGTCACTTCCGGGACCGGTCATGGGCGGTCCGGGTGCCCCGGCGGTTGCAGGAGAACCTGCTCCGGGTTCACGCCGCCCAGCAGGAGCTGCAGGGGGAGCTGGGACGGCCCGCCTCCATCGAGGAGATCGCCGCGCACCTGGGGCTGGAGGCCGACGACGTGCTGGCCGCCCTCGAGGTGAGCCCGGCCCAGCACACCGTCTCCCTGCAGGCGCCGCTCCGCGACGCGGAGGACGGGAGCGTGCTCGGCGAGCGGCTCGGCGGCGACGACCAGGGCCTCGATCGGGTCGAGATGCGCGACGTGCTGGAGCGGGCGATGGCCCAGCTCAGCCCCCGGGAGCGGCGGATCATGGCCCTGCGCTTCGTCGAGCAGCTGCCCCAGACCGAGGTCGCCAAGCGCCTCGGGATCTCCCAGATGCACGTCTCCCGGCTCCAGCGCGCGGCGGTCGAGCACCTCCGCCGCGAGTTCGGCGACGAGGTCCTGGTCTGATCCGGTCAGGGTCTTCGCGGTCCGATACAATCAACCGGCTCCGCACCTCGGACGGAGGCCGCCGCACCGAGCGGTGCCGTCCCTCGCCCGCCAGGTGCCCCACCCTCCACGAGCCTTCCCCTTGCGCAGCCATGAGATCCGGGAGCGCTTCCTCGGCTTCTTTGAGGAGCGTGGGCACCACCTCCTGCCCAACGCCTCACTGATCCCCAGCGACGACCCGTCGCTGCTCTTCACCGTGGCCGGGATGGTGCCCCTCAAGCCCTACATCAGCGGCGAGCGCACGCCGCCGAGCCCGCGCCTGGTCTCCTGCCAGAAGTGCTTCCGGGGCTCCGGGCTGACCACCGACGACATCTCCTCGGTGGGCGACTGCACCCATCACACCCTCTTCGAGATGCTGGGCAACTGGTCGATCGGCGACTACTTCAAGCGGGGCGCGATCGAGCTGGCCTGGGAGCTGCTCACCCAGGGCTTCGGTCTCGACCCGGACCGGCTCTGGCCCTCGATCTACCCCGACGACGGCGAATCCCTCGACATCTGGACCAATCAGGTCGGCATCCCCGCCGCCCGGGTGGCCCGTCTGAAGGACAACTGGTGGCAGGCCGGGCCCACCGGGCCGTGCGGTTACGACAGCGAGGTCTACTTCGACATGGGCGCCCCCTGCTCCTGCGGGCACCCCGCGTGCTCCCCCCAGGACGAGTGCGGGGGCGATCGGTGGATCGAGATCTGGAACCTGGTCTTCATGGAGTTCGACCAGGCCGAGGACGGCAGCCGCGGCCGGCTGCCCCAGCCGACGGTGGACACCGGGATGGGGCTGGAGCGGATGGCCGCCGTCCTCCAGGGGGTCCGCTGCAATTACGGCACCGACCTCTTCGTCCCGATCATCGCCGGGCTGGAGCGGCGCGCCTCCGGCGGCCGCGACCCGGAGCAGCGGGCCCGTTCGCTGCGGGTGCTCGCCGACCACGCCCGGGGGGCCACCTTCCTGATTGCCGAGGGCGTCCGCCCCGGCAACGAGGGGCGCGGCTACGTCCTCCGCCGGGTGATCCGGCGGGCGGCCCTGCACGCTCGCCGGATCGAGCTGGCCGGCGGGCTCGCCGGGGCGGTCGGCGACGTGGTCGCCACCCTGGAGACCACCTATCCCGAGCTGCGCCAGCACCGCGGGCTGGCCGAGGCGACGATCCGGGCCGAGGAGGAGGTCTTCGCCCGGACCGTCGAGGCCGGCAGCGACCGGCTGGAGGCGATCCTCCGCGACGGGGGGTCGGTGATCTCCGGCGAGGACGCCTTCCGCCTCTACGATACCTTTGGGCTCCCGGTGGAGTTAACCGTCGAGATGGCAGGGGAACGCGGGGTCACGGTGGACCGCGCCGGCTTCGATGCGGCCCTCCAGGCCCAGCGCGAGCGCAGCCGCGAGCACGGGCCGGGCGGTGGCTGGGCCACGCCATCGAGCGGCTCGACCGGCGCGATCGGTCAGCTCGGGACATCCCTGACCCTGGAGACGCGGTTCGCCGGCTACGACGAGCTCGAGACCCCCGCCTCCGTCCGGCGCATCGGCGCCGACCCCGAGCGCGAGGTCCTGGCGGTGGGGGAGGAGGGCGTGGTCTTCCTCGACGTCTCCCCCTTCTACGCCGAGGCTGGCGGCCAGGTCGGCGACACCGGCACGCTCAGCTGGGAGGGGGGCAGCGCCACCGTCCTCGACTGCGCGCAGCTCGCCGAGGGGCCGGTCCGGGGCCGGGCCCACCAGGTCCGGGTGGAGGCCGGCACCCTGCGCCGCGGCCAGGCCGTCACCGCCGCCGTGGACGCCGCCCGCCGGGGGGCGATCGCCCGCCATCACAGCGCCACTCACCTGCTGCACCGGGCCCTTCGCGAGCTGCTCGGCGAGACCGTGGTCCAGCGCGGCTCGTACGTCGGGCCGGACCATGCCACCTTCGACTTCAGCTTCCCCCGCGGTCTGGCCGCCGAGGAGGTCCAGGCCGTCGAGCGGCGGCTCAATGGCGCCGTGCGCGACAACCTCCCCCGTGAGGTCCGCGAGATGCCGGTCGCCGAGGCCCAGGCGTCGGGCGCGATGGCCCTCTTCGGGGAGAAGTACGGCGAGCGGGTCCGGGTGGTCGGCTTCGGCGACTGGTCCCGGGAGCTCTGCGGGGGCACCCACGTCGGCAGGAGCGGTGACATCGGGGCGGTGATCGTGGTCGCCGAGACCTCGATCGGCCAGGGGACGCGGCGGATCGAGATGGTCGCCGGCGACGCCGCGGTGCGCCGCTGGGAGGAGACCGAGAGCCTGCTGCGCGAGACGGCCCGCACCCTCCGGGCGCGGCTCGAGGAGGTGCCCGAGCGGGTCGGACGCCTCTTGGAGCAGAACCGCGAGCTGCAGCGGCGCCCGCGGGATGCCGGGGGTGACGCCGTCTCCGCGGCGCTCCGGGCCACCGAGGTGACCGCGGCGGGAGCCGTCCGGCTGGTCCTCCACGACGACCCGTCGCTGGGCGGTGATGACGCCGGCCTGCTGGTGGACCGGCTCTTCGCCGAGCGCCTGGAGGGCGACGGGGTCGCCGCCGTCTTCGGCGCGAGCACGCTCTGCGTCAAGGCGGGGGGCGCCGCGCTGGCCGCGGGGATGGATGCGGGGCGGCTGGTCGCGATCGCGGTGGCTGCGTCCGGCGGGCGGGGTGGCGGTCAGCCCGGCTTCGGCCGGGGCGGCCTCGGCGTGCCGGGACGGCGCGCGGAGGCGGTGACCGCCTTCCGGGGCGCGCTGGAGGGCGCCGGGCGATGATGCCGCGCAAGAAGTTCACCATGCTGCGGCGGCGCAGCGAGTTCCACAGCCACTACACCGTGCTGGACATCGGCACCGAGTTCGTCAAGGCGCTGGTGGTGAAGCGTGAGGACGGCACCGGGATCGTCATCGGGGTCGGCAAGGTGCGCCAGTCGCTCTCCGACATGCAATCGGGCGCGGTCGCCGACATCCAGGGGGTGATCGACAACTGCGACCGGGCGCTGACCGAGGCCGAGGACATGTGCGGCACCATCCCCGGGCAGGCGGTGATGGGCATCGCCGGGGAGCAGGTGCGCGGTTTCAGCACCACCATGACCATGCCGCGGCCCCAACCCCAGGCCCGGATCACCCAGGCCGACATCGCCACCGCCCTCCAGGCGGTCCAGCGCCGCGCCCTCAAGGAGGCGGTGCGCCAGATGTCCCACGAGCTGGGGGTGGCCGAGGTCAACGTGAAGCTGGTGCACAGCAGCATCACCGCCGTGCATATCGACGGCTACGCGGTCACCAACCCGCTCGACTTCCAGGGCCAGGTGCTGGAGATCTCGGTCTTCAACACCTTCGCCCCGCTCACCCACATCGGGGCCCTGCAGACCATCGCCCAGGAGCTGGACCTGGAGCTGGTCGCGACCGTGGCCGAGCCCTATGCGCTCACCCGGGGCTGCGCCACCGAGGACGTCTACGAGTTCGGCGGCGTCTACGTCGACGTCGGCGGCGGGACCACCGACATCGCCGTGGTCCGGCGCGGGATCGAGGCGATCCGGATGTTCGCCCTGGGCGGACGCTCGTTCACCCGGCGGCTCGCCAACGAGGTCGGGATGAGCCTGGAGGAGGCGGAGCGCTTCAAGCTGGCCCACGCCGAGGGACGGCTGCCCGCCGAGCAGGACGCGCTGGCCCGCACCGTCCTCGAGCCCACCGCGGAGGTGCTGGCCGAGGGGGTCGCCCTGACCCTGGAGGAGCTCTCCGGCAAGGAGCCGGTGCCGCCGGCGGTGTATCTCGCCGGTGGGGGATCGGCCCTGCCCGAGGTCAGCGAGAAGCTGCGGGCGCTGGACTGGACCGAGATGCTCTCGATGACCCGGCCCCCCACCATCAGGGTCCTGGGTCCCGACGACGTGCAGGGCATCCACGACTCGACGGGTCTGCTGGTCGGTAGCCAGGATGTCACGCCGATGGGGCTTGCGTATCATGCGGTGTCCCTCGAAGATGACGCCGATCAGCCCCTCGGGGGCCTGATGCGGCGCGTCATGAAGGCGATGAAGGTGTGATGAGGCCGGGCCGATGGCCAAGAGGCTGATCTACGTCGGCCAGGACGACGACGTCTCGGACCTGGCCGGCAAGGTCCAGGCGGCGGACGCGGGCGACGACGTCGGCCTGGTCGTCCCCCCGGGGGCGCAGGCCTTCCAGACCCCCCTCAACCTCCGGCTGCTCCGCAGCGTGGCCATGAAGCGCGGCCTGACCACCTCGGTGGTCACCCCCGACGCTCGGGTGCAGGAGCTGGCCCGGGGGACGGGGATCTCCGTCTACAGCTCGGTGGCCGCCTACGACGGCGGGGTGCCGGCGGCGGCCCGCCGTCCCGGCCAGCCTCCCTTCCGGGATCCGGAGGCCCCGCTCCGGCCGCGGGCTCCCTTCCTGCCCCAGGCGGGCGCGCCCGCCGGCCCCGGGGGAGGCGGCTCGGTGGCGGGGAGCCCCCCATCCGGCACGGGCGGCTGGCCGGCTCCGGCGAGCCCTCCCGGCGACTGGCCGCCGCCCATCACGTCCCCCGGTGCCGCGCCATTCCGAGACCCGGCCCTCCTCGCCGCCCCGGGAGCGCCGCCGGCCCCCCGGGAGAGCCCGTGGGCCACGCCCGCCCCCCCGCCCGGTGGGCCGGTCGCACCTGCGCCGGTGGCCGCCGTGGCCCAACCGCGGGCCCGCAGCCCGTGGACCACCGCCGGCCAGGACACGGAGTGGGACCAGCCCCCACCGCCCTGGGCCGCCGGCCGCGCACCGGACGGGTACGGAGCCCTGCCGGGTGCCACCGTGCTGGAGCCGCCGCCGCCGGTCGCGCCCTCGGTCCGGCCGCCCGCGCCCCCGGGCCGGGGTCCGGCCGGCGGGCCCACGCCGTCCCCAGCCCCGGGCGGGATCCGCGGCCTGCTGCACAACCGCCCGGCCCTCTACGGGATCGGTGCCGCGGTGGTGGTGGTCGCGTTCGTGCTCTTCCTGGTCCTCGGCTCCTCGGCCACGGTCACGGTCACCATCGCCGAGCAGCCGCTGACCGTCAACCCGACCATCCAGGGCACCGCGGTCGCCGCCCAGGCCAGCCAGCCCAACTACGTGCTGACCAAGGTGATCAGCGACACCGCCACCCAGACCTTTCCGGCGACCCCCACCGGAAGCCAGGCTGTGGCAGCGGTGGCGGCGACGGGCACGGTGGATCTCACAGCCGCCAACTTCGGAGACTGCATCCAGCCCGGCCCGCTCTTCTTTCAGGCCGGCAGCATCCAGTTCGAGGCCGCTAACCCGACCGGGGTCGAGGTGCTGCAAGCCGGGGAGTCGCCACCGCCCACTGACCAGAGTTGCGGCAATGCCACGTACACCGCACCGTATCCAGCTCTTCCTGCCGGGTTCGCCGTCAACACCTTGACGGCCGCGGCGGTGCAGGCGGGCACCGCAGGGAACGTGGCCGCGGACACCATCACTGAGTGGGCGCCGAGCTTCTGCTCGCAAGATGCCACGTATTGCACCAACATCACCGTATACAACCCCAACGGCTTCACCAACGGGGTCAACGCCAGCACCGAGACCGTCGCCAGCGCCTCCGACCTCAGCAACTGGCAGGAGCAGATCGGCCAGGTCGAGACCCAGCTCGGCAACCAGGCCCAGTCCGACCTGCAGACCAAGGCCGCCGGCGAGCGGCCGGCCATCGACCCGGGTGGCAACGGCAAGAGCATCACCTACACGATCAGCCCGAGCAGCTTCCCCCCAGCCGCCGCGGGGACGGTGATGTCGGCGGAGACGGTGACGGTGACCATGAACGCCGCGGAGACGGTCTACGACCCGGCCTCCGTCCAGGCCGAGGTGCTCGCCGACCTGAAGGCCTCCACCAACCTCCCCTCCGGCGACAGCCTGGTCCCGGGTCAGCTCAGCCTCAACCACCTGCAGATCATCGAGGCCGGCAGCGACGGCACCTTCGCGATGTCGGTGAGCGGGGTCGACTACTACCGCCCGTCGATCAGCCTCGGCCAGCTCCGCAGTCAGCTCGCCGGGCACAATCCGGGTGACGTGAGCGGCATCGTCAAGCACCAGATCCCCGACGTGCAGAGCGTCAAGGTCGATGAGACGCCGCTGCAGCTCTTCTTCATGCCGTTCTCCAGCTCGCGCATTCAGATCGTCGAGACGTTCGTGGCCCGCACGGCCGCCTCGTCGTGAGCAGCACGGGCTGAGCTCCGGGGACCCGCAAGCGTGAGCGCGTCGTGCGCCGCCATCGGCGTGGACCTGGGCACCCGGCGGGTGGGACTGGCCGGTGCCGACCCCACCGGGACCATCGCCAGCCCCCTACGCACCCTGGAACGCCGCCATCCCCGCTTCTGGACGGAGCTGGAGCGGGCCTGCGCCGAGCGGGGGTGCCGGCTCCTGGTGGTGGGCCTGCCCCGCCGCCTGGACGGCGCCGAGGGCCCGGCCGCGGCCGCGGCCAGAAGCTTCGCCGCCGACGCCGAACGGCGGCTGGGCCTGGAGGTGGCGATGTGGGACGAGTGGCTGACCACCGCCCAGGCCGAGCGCGTGCTGATCGAAGGAGGGGTCCGGCGCGGTGACCGGAGGAGCACGGTCGACGCGCTGGCCGCCACCCTCATCCTGCAGAGCTACCTCGACGCCCACGCCCGGAGGCCCTCGTCATGAGACGGCGCCAGGCGGGCCGTCTGGGGGTCGTCTTCGCCCTGATCGGGGTGGTGGTGGTGCTGATCGCCGCCGCCGGGGCCACGCTGCTCTTCGGCCGCGTCGAGCTGGAGGCCGCCGGTTCCGGGAGCCCGGTGGTGATCACGGTCCGTTCCGGCGAGAGCCTCTCCCAGCTCGCCGACGCCCTGGAGAGCCAGGGGGTGATCAAGAGCGCCTTCTGGTTCTCCGCCTACGCCCGGTTGCGCGGTGTGCATCTCCACGCCGGCAGCTACCGGGTCGACTCGGCGATGGCGGCCAGCGAGGTCATCGACGTCCTCGACGGCGCGCCGTACTGCCCGCCGGTGAGCTTCGTGATCCCCGAGGGGTTCACCGTCGACCAGATCGCCACCCGGGTCGCCGCCACCAAGGGGCTGGACATCACCCGGCAGGAGTACCTGGACGCGGTGGCCCAGGACAGCTACGACGCCCCCTTCCTCAGCATCCGCCCGGCCGGGGACACGTCGCTGGAGGGTTTCCTCTTCCCGGCCACCTACTCCGTGCCGGACTGCGCCACCGCCCACCAGGTGGTCCAGGAGCAGCTCGATGGCTTCCAGAGCAACGTCGTCCCCGACCTTCCCAGCGGCACCGCCCAGGCCTATGCCGACCTGATCACCGCCTCGATCGTCCAGGCCGAGGGATTGCCGAACGACTTCGCGCAGATCGCCTCCATCGTCAACAACCGTCTGGCGATCGGCATGGACCTGCAGATCGACGCCATCGTCATGTACGGGCTCCACCAGTCCGGCCTGGCCATGGTCACGGCGGACGAGGCGATCAACACCCCCTACAACAGCTACATGCACCGGGGACTCCCCCCACCCCCATCGACAATCCCGGGGTGGCGACGGTCCAGGCGGCCGTGCACCCCGCCTCCACGCCCTATCTTTTCTATGTCACTGCGTGCGGACAAACCTACTATTCCATCACCGACGCCATCCACAACCAGCAGGTGGCGGAATACGAGGGCAAGCCGTGCTCCTAGGTGACGCGCTTCGACGATGCCCCTAGCGGCGCCGCCGTGGCTCCAGTTCGGGTTGATCGGCTCGGGGATCGGGCAGTCGCCCAGCCCCGCGATGCAGCGGGCCGCGCTGCACGCCCGCGAGATCCAGGGCGATTACACCGTGCTCGACGTCACCGCGGCCGACCTTCCCGGCGTGCTCCGCCAGCTCCGCGGCGGAGCGCTGGCCGGCTGCAATGTGACCGTGCCGTACAAGGCGGCGCTGGCGGCCGCCTGCGATCGTCTCGAGGGGGACGCCTCCATCTGCCAGGCCGTGAACACGCTGCTGATGCGGGGCGAGGAGCTGATCGGCGAGAACACCGACGCCCGTGGCTTCGAGCTGGCGCTGGGCTACCAGCGGCTCCGCCCCGAGCCGGGAGGACGCGCCCTGGTGCTCGGCGCCGGCGGCGCCGCGTCCGCCTGCGTGCTCGCCCTCTGCCGGATGCGGGTGGAGGAGGTGGTGGTCGTGGCCCGGCGCCCCGAGCAGGCCGAGGAGCTCTGCCTCCGGGTCTCGCCGGAGAGCGCCCGCCCCGTCGACTGGCGGGACGCCGAGGGGGTGAGCCGCGCCGCCCGCGAGGCGGGGATGGTCGTGAACGCCGCGGCGGTCGGGGTGGGCGTGGTGCCGATACCGCTGGAGGCGCTGCCCTCCGACTGCATCGTCGTCGACCTCCGCTACCGACCGCGGCCGGTCGACCTGGTGGCCGCCGCCCGTGCCCGCGGGCTCCGGGCCTCCGATGGGGCGGAGATGCTGCTCTTCCAGGGGATGCTGAGCTTCCAGCGGTGGACGGGGGTCGACCCTCCGTGGCACGCCGCGCGCGCGGCGCTCGAGGAGGCCCTGGCCGCGTGAACCGCCTCCCGCAGCGCCCATCGGCCGCGCGCCTCGGTGAGGCGCTCGGAGGCCGGGGGACCCGCCGATGAACGTCGCCTTCACCGTCGTCGCCGGCGTTGCCGGGGTGGCGCTGGGAGCCGGCGTGGGCTGGCTCAACGTGCTGCTCGAGAGGTTGGAGCGGCTCCGCGAGGAGGAGGATGCGGAGCGCGTCGAGTACGAGGCCGAGGCCGCGACCCAGGCGGAGGCGGCGAGGGCGCGCGGCGAGCAGCCCGAGGCGGTCCAGCCCTGGCTGCCCGAGCGCTACGGCTGGACCTGGTTGGAGTGGGGCGCGGCCCCGGTGCTGGGTGCGGTCAGCTTCGCCCTCTTCGCCGCCCACCAGGGGCTGACCTGGCTGACCATCGAGAACCTCCTCTGGATGGCCGTCTTCGTGCACATCGTCACCTTCGACCTCAAGCACCGCCTGATCCTCGACTGGGTCACCTACCCCGCGATCGTCCTGGCCCTGGCGCTGGCGGCCGTCACCCCGGGGCTGTCCCTGGTCCGGGCGCTCACCGGGGGGGCGGTGATCGGCATCTTCTTCCTGGCCTTCCACTTCGTCTCGCGGCGGGGCATCGGGCTGGGCGACGTCAAGCTCGGCGCGCTGATCGGCGCCGTGACCGGGCTCGCCTTCGACAGCCCCGACCACCTCCAGGCGATCTACGCCGTGACCGGCGGGGTCTTCCTGGGCGGCGCCGCCGCGCTGCTGCTCCTGATCACCCGGCTACGCAGCCTCAAGGACCCGATCCCCTACGGTCCCTTCCTCTGCGCCGGCGCGGTGCTGGTCCTCTTCCAGAGCCTGCCGCTCAGCTAGTGGCACAGCCTCTCCGGAGGCTGCACCGGCCCGCCTCCATGCCGCATGATGGCGGCCACATGGCACCCCATCTGCTCGCCGGTGAGACCGTGGTCGCCACCGAGCGCCAGCACGTCGCCGTCCTGGTGCCGGCGGCGGTCGTCGCCCTGGTCTGCCTGGCCGTCCTGCTGGTGCTGATCCAGCTCGTCCCCGCCCGGGTGGGCAGCGCCAACGTCAGCGGTGCCAAGGCGATCGCCGACGCGGTGGTCGCGGTGGTGGTGGTGGGATGGTTCGTGCTCCGGCTGCTCCGCTGGCGCTGCCAGACCTACACCCTGACCTCGCACCGGATCGTGCTCGCCCGCGGGGTGGTCTCCCGGGTCACCGAGTCGATCGCCCTCGACCGGATCCAGGACACCGTGGTGCGCCGGCCGCTGGCCGATCGCCTGATCGGTGCGGGCTCGCTGGAGATCCAGTCCGCGGGTCGCGACGGCACCGAGATGCTGCGACTGGTGCCCCATCCGGACCGCTTCTACACCCAGATCCTCCAGGCGATCGAGGACTACCGTCACCTGCTCGCCTATCCGGCCGGCGAGACGGGCCCCGCCGCGTACGGGACCGCGGCGACGCCGGCCCCGCCCGCCGCCGGCGGGGTCTGATCCGCCCACTCGGTTCCCACGAACCCCGTCCCGGTCGGCTATCCTCGCGCCGTTCGCCGCCGGCCGTCCGAAGCCAACCCCCTGGGCCGGAGGCTCGCAGTTTGACGAGGAGGTGGCGGTGAGCAGCACGACGGTGGGCGTCGCGCCGGTCACGCCCGCGGCCGGAGCCGGGCCCCGTTTGGCTGCGGGCTGGAACCCTGCCATCGTGGCGACGGTGGCCATGGCGGTGCTCGCCGTCGGCCTCCAGGTGCTGCGGCTGACTCGGCCCGGAGCGCTCCTCGCGGGTGGCTCCTACGACACCACCCTCTACCTGGGGAGCGCGATCCGGCTCTTCCACGGCGCGCTGCCATACCGCGACTTCGCCCTGCTCCAGCCGCCCGGGTTGGTGCTGGTGATGAGCCCCTTCGCGCTGCTCTCGCTGGTGGTGGGCAGTCGCGGCGCCCTGATCGCCCTCAGCGTCTGCACCCCGCTTCTCGCCGGCGTCAACGTCCTTCTGCTCGGACGGCTGGTGATCCATCGGGGCTGGCGGGCCGCGCTCACCGCCTGTGCGCTGCTGGCCGTTTACCCCGCGATGTACGAGGCCCTCCTCGACGGGATGCTCGAGCCCCTAATGTGCTTCTTCTGCCTGCTCGGAGCCGTGCTCATCTTCGACGGGGACGGCTTCGCCGGGCGGCGGCGGATCATCGCCGGGGGCGCGGCCTTCGGCTTCGCCATCTCGGTCCTGGTGGCCGCGGTCCTGCCGGTGCTGGTGATGGGGGCGGTCTGTGTCCGCCACCCGCGCCGGCGGCTGCTCCCCTTCGTCGCGGGGGCCCTGGCCGGCTGCCTGGTCCCGGTGCTGCCCTTCTTTGCCCTCGCCCCCGGGTCGGTGGTCCGCGAGATCGTGCTCACCCAGCTCCAGCGCGTACCGGGTGGCACCCGCACCCCGATGGCGACCCGCCTCTCAGAGGCCACCTTCGCCCTCCCTCAGGGAACCCCGCGCATCGCTCTGGCCGCCATCGCGGTGGTGGCGGTGGTGATCCTTGGCGGCTTCCTCTGGACCCGCTCGCGGCTCGTCCCCCTGGAGTGGTTCGCCATCGGCGCGACCCTGACCCTCGGCGGTGCCCAGCTCGCGATTGCCACCTACTACGCGCACTTCCCGGCCATGCTCATCCCGTACCCGGCCATCCTGCTCGGGGTCGCGGTGGCCCGGTTGAGCCGGCGCGGCCTGCTCCGGCTGATGCCCGCCCTGGTGGTGGTGGCTCTGGCCGCCGGGGCGGTGGCCCTGGCGGTCAGGTTCGACGGACTGTCGACCGTCGACTACGGCCCGATCGTGGACGCGGTGATCCCCGTCAACGGCTGCGCGCTGTCGCCGCACACCCAGGTCCTGGTCCAGAGCGACCGCTTCGAGTCGACGGTTCCGGGCTGCACGGCGATGGTCGACCCCTACTCGAGCTGGCTGGTCTCCCGGAACGCCCCCGGAGGTTCGCTGCCGGTCTTCGCGGCGGCGCTGGACCACAGCGACTACCTGGTGGCCACCCCCTACCTGGACCAATGGCTCAGTGGGCAGAAGGCCCCCCTGCGCGGCTACGTGAGGGCCGACTTCCATCCGCATCACACCCACCACCTGACCATCTACGTGCGCGACGGCTTCCGGGTGGCGTGACCGCCGCGGTGGGGGCGCGGGCGATCGCCCGGTGGCGGGACCCGGCCAGGCTCGTGGTGGTGGTCATGGCCCTGCTCGCGGCCGGGCTCCAGGCCTTCGTGCTCACCCGCCCCCATGAGCTGCTTGCCGGCTGGTCCGACATCAGCATCTACCTGGGAGCGGCGATCAGGCTCGTCCACGGCGCCCTTCCCTACCGCGACTTCGCGCTGCTCCAGCCGCCCGGCCTGGTGCTGCTGCTCAGCCCCTTCGGCCTGCTCTCCGTGGCGGTGGGCAGCCGGGTCGCCCTGATGGCGCTCACCGCCTGCACGCCGCTGCTCGCCGCCGCCAACGTGGCCCTGGTGGGGAGGTTGATCGCGCACCGTGGCTGGCGCGCGGCCCTCGTCGCCTGCGGCTTCATGGCCGTGTATCCGGCGACCTACCTCGCGCTGCAGGACAGCCTGCTCGAGCCGCTCATGTGCCTCCTCTGCCTTCTGGGCGCGGTCCTGGTCTTCGACCGGGACCGCCTCGCCGGGCGGCGCCGGCTGGCTCTGGGGGGCGCCGCCTTCGGCCTGGCGACCTCGGTGCTGATCGCCAGCGCACTCCCCGTGCTGGTGGTGGCGGCGCTCTGCGCGAGCCGCCTGAGGCGTCGGCTGCTGCCCTTCGCCAGCGGTGTCGCGGCCGGCTTCCTCATCCCCGCGCTCCCCTTCTTCGCGGCGGCGCCCGCCGCCTTCCTCCACGACACGGTGATCAGCCAGCTGGCGCGTGTCCCCTTGGCCGGGCGCACCCCGCTGGCGACCCGGCTGATGACCATGACCTTCGCCGTCTACGGGGGCCGGCTGGCCGGGGCCGTCGCGGCCCTGGCCGCGATCGGGGTGCTCATCCTCGTGGGGCTGGTGGTGGGACGGCGCCGGCTCACCGCCCTGGACGCATTCGCCATCGGCGCGACCCTGACCCTCGGCGCCGCGCAGTTCGCGATCTCGGACTACTTCGTCCACTTCCCGGCCATGCTGGTGCCCTACCCGGCGCTGCTGCTGGGCATCGCAGTGGCCCGGCTCCGCTGGGAGTGGATGCAGCGACTGGTGGTGGTGGTGGCGGGGGTCGCCGTGGCCTGGCTGGCGGTGGCCCAGGCGGCGCTCATCGCGACCGAGTCGATCGTGGACGTCGCTCCGTGGGTCGACACGGTGGTGCCGGTGAACGGCTGCTCGATCTCTCCGTACACGTACGTCCTGGTGACGAGCGACCGCCTCCAGTCGACGGTCGCCGGCTGCACCGCCTTCACCGACCCGCAGGCCACCCGGCTGGCCAGCCTGGGGAGCCCGGGCGGAGCGGTGCCGGCGTACCGGAGCGCCCTGGAGCACACCGACTACCTGGTGCTGACCACGACCCTCCGCCAATGGCTGAGCGGACCGTTCGCGCCGCTCTATGGCTACGTGGCCGGCAACTTCCAGCCGCACCACTCCGGCCCGCTCACCATCTACGTCCGGGACGGCTTCCCGGTCGCCTAGCTGGCCGCCGCGATCGGCGTGGACCCACGCGCGCGGTGTGCGCTCGGTGGTGCGGCGCCGATGGCCCGTAGAATCGCTGGCGCAGCCAGCCGCGCCTCCGGCGCCCAGAGAGAGTGAGCTCCACCCCGTGATCCCGTCCGTCCCTCGGACCCAGCCGGCGCCAGCCCGGGCGATGACGGCGGCCTGCCGATGCTCCGCTTCCTGACCGCCGGGGAGTCGCACGGTCCCCAGCTCACCGTCATCGTCGAGGGCCTGCCCGCCGGGCTCCGCCTCGATGCCCGGCGCGACATCGACCCCCACCTGCGCCGGCGCCAGGGCGGGTACGGTCGGGGCAAGCGCCAGCAGATCGAGCAGGATCGAGCCGAGATCGTCGCCGGGGTGCGCGGGGGTCTCACCCTCGGCTCCCCGGTCGCCCTGGTGATCGTCAACCGCGACTGGGAGAACTGGCGGGGCCCGATGCAGGTGACCGCCGCCGGCTTCAAGCGCAAGTCGGTGACCCGGGTCCGGCCCGGCCACGCCGACCTGGCCGGGATGCTCAAGTACGGTCTCGGGGACGCCCGTGACGTCCTGGAACGGGCCAGCGCCCGGGAGACCGCCGCGCGGGTTGCCGCGGGGGCGGTGGCGATGGCGCTGCTCGGGCGCCTCGGGGTGCGGGTCGGCTCCTGGGTGCAGCGGATCGGAGATGTCGCCATCGATTGGCGGGAGGCGGTGGATCAGGCCGCCGTCGAGGCTTCTCCGGTGCGCTGCCCCGATCCGCTGGCGTCGGAGCGGATGGTCGCCGCCATCGATGCCGCCCGCGAGCGCGGGGACACCCTGGGCGGCAGCGCGGTGGTCTCGGCGGCCGGGGTTGTTGCCGGCCTTGGCAGCTACGCCCAATGGGACCGCAAGCTCGACGGCCTGATCGCCCAGGCCCTCTGCAGCATCCCCTCGGTCAAGGGGGTGGAGATCGGCGCCGCCGCCTTCGCCGCTCGCGCGCCGGGCTCCGCGGTGCACGACTCGCCCCGCTACGTCGCCGGCGAGGGGTTCCGCCACCTCAGCAACCGTCAGGGCGGTCTCACCGGGGGGGTCACCGACGGCGAGCCGGTGTGGGCCACCGTCCACTTCAAGCCCATCTCGACCCTGCTCTCGCCGCTGCGCTCGGTGGACGCGCGGAGCGGCGAGGAGGTCAACGCCCACTACGAGCGGAGCGACATCTGCGTGGTCCCGGCCGGCGCGGTGGTCACCGAGGCGATGCTGGGCTGGGTGATCGCCGCGGCCCTGGCCGAGAAGCTGGGCGGCGATTCGATCGCCGAGATGAGCCGCAACCTGACCGCCTACCGGCGCAGCACGAGGCGGCTCCGGTGACCGGTGCCGTGGGCGCGCGGCCGATCGCGCTGGTCGGTCTCCCCGGGAGCGGCAAGACCACCCTCGGGCGGCGGCTCGCCCACCGCCTCGGCTGGGAGCTGCGCGACACCGACCTGGAGATCGAGCGCCGGACCGGCCGCAGCCCGGCCCAGATCCTCGACAGGGACGGCGAGGACGCCTTCCGGCGGGTGGAGCTGTCCACCCTGACCGAGCTGCTCGACGGCCCTCACCCGGTGGTGGTCGCCTGTGGCGGAGGCCTCTTCGCGGAGCCCGGCGCCCGCCGCATGCTGCTCGAGACCGCCTGGGTGGTGGCCCTCGACGCGCCCGACTCCACCCTGCTGGAGCGGCTCGGCAGCGCCGCCGATCGCCCCCTGCTCCGTGGCGACGTGGCCGCGCGGCTCGCCGAGCTGCGCCGGCGCCGGGACCGGGCCCACGCCGAGGCCCACCTGCGCATCGACACCGCCACCACCTCCGCGGAGGCGGCCGAGGCCGCCATCCGCGCCCTGGCGGGTGCCGTGACGGTGGCCGCCGGCCCCACCTCCGCCTACCCCGTGGTGGTGGGCGAGGGCGCCGCCGACCACCTGGAGGCGCACCTGCCGGCCGGATGCCGCCGGGTGGCGGTGGTCACCGACCGGAACGTCGAGCCCCTGGCCCGGCGCCTCGCCCGGCGCATGCTCGGCTCGGATCGCGAGGTGGCCGTGATCAGCCTGCCCGCGGGGGAGCCGGTCAAGAGCTGGGCGGCCACCGGCCGTCTGCTCGAGCGCCTGGCCGGGTTGGGGTTGGGACGCCAGGACGCCCTGGTGGCGGTGGGGGGCGGCTCGATCGGCGACATGGCGGGGTTCGCGGCCGCCGCCTACTGCCGGGGCATCGCCTGGGTGGTCGTGCCCACCACCCTGCTGGCCATGGTCGACAGCTCGATCGGGGGCAAGACCGGCGTCAACCTGAGGGCCGCCAAGAACCTGGCCGGTGCCTTCTGGCAGCCACGGGCGGTGCTCGCCGACTCCAGTATCCTCGACACCCTGCCGGCGCGCGAGCTCGCCTCGGGGCTGGGCGAGGTCGTCAAGTACGCGATGATCGCCGAGGGCGAGCTGCCCGCGCTGCTCGACCACGGCCTGGAACGCGCCCGCCAGGGCGACGTCCGCACCCTGACCGCGATCATCGGACGCTGTGCCGCCATCAAGGCGGAGGTGGTCGGGCGCGACCCGCGCGAGGGCGGCCTGCGTGCCGTGCTCAACTACGGCCACACCGTCGCCCACGCCATCGAGGCGGCGGCCGGCTACGGGACGGTGACCCACGGCGAGGCGGTGGCGGTGGGGATGCGCGTCGCCGGCCGGATCTCGGTCGCGTCGGCAGGGCTGCCGCGCGCCGACCTGGAGTGGCAGGACCGGGTCCTCGACCGCCTCGGCATGCAGCCGCTTCCCCCCATGGAGCCGGCCGCGGTGCTGCGCCGCCTCGGTTACGACAAGAAGGCGGTGGGCGGCGAGCTCCGCTGGGTCCTGCTCTCCCGGCGCGGTGAGCCGGTCCTGGATCAGCCCGTCCCGGACGGCCTGGTCCGCGAGACCCTCGAGGAGGTGCTGACGCAATGACCCGGGTGCTGGTTCTCAACGGTCCCAACCTGGCGAGCCTCGGCCGCCGCGAGCCGGAGATCTACGGGGGCCGCAGCCTGGCCGAGATCGAAGCCGACCTGCGCGAGCGGTCGGTGGCCCTGGGCGTCGACGTGCGCGTCGAGCAGCGCAACGGCGAGGGTGACCTGATCGACCTCATCGAGGCCGAGACCGGCCGGTCCGACGCCGTGGTGATCAACCCGGGTGCCTTCAGCCACACGAGCGTGGCCCTCCTGGACGCCCTGCGGGCCTATCCCGGGGTGGTCGTCGAGGTCCATCTGAGCAACACCTTCCGGCGAGAGGCCTACCGCCGGGTGATGCTCACCGCCGAGGCCGCCGACGCGGTGATCCTGGGGCTCGGCGCCTCCGGTTACGCGATCGCCCTCGAGGCGGCGACCCGGATGGTGCGCGAGAGGGGAGAATTGACCCGATGATCAACGCAGGAGACCTCCGTCCTGGAGCCACGGTCGAGCGGGGCGGCCAGCTGCTCCAGGTCCTCGACTTCGCCCATATCAAGCTCGGCCGCGGCACCGCGGTGGTCCGCACCAAGCTCAAGAACCTGACCACCGGGGCCGTCACCGAGGAGACCTTCCGGCCGGAGGAGAAGTTCGGCCGGGCCCGGATCGAGCGCAGCGAGGCGCAGTACCTCTACCGCGACGGCGACGCCTTCGTGGTGATGGACAACCAGACCTACGAGCAGACCCCGCTCAGCGCCGAGCAGATCGGCGACGGGGTGCGCTGGCTCAAGGAGAACGACACCCTGACCCTGCTCACCCATGACGACCGCATCCTCGGCGTGGAGCTGCCGATGTCGGTGGAGCTGGAGGTGACCGAGACCGAGCCCGGCTTCCGCGGCGACACCGCCAACGCCGGGACCAAGCCGGCCACCGTCGAGACCGGGGCGACCGTCGACGTGCCGCTCTTCGTCAACCCCGGCGACCGGATCCGGATCGACACCCGGAACGGTCGGTACCTGGAGCGGGCGTGATGGACGGACCGGTCGATCCCGCGCCCGACGGGCGCCACGCCGGGGCCCGCCGGCCGCTCGGCGTCACCCGGGTCACCAACGAGGTCGTGGCCTGGATCGCCGTTCTCACCGCGCTCCAGGTGCCCGGCGTCCACGCCATGTACCAGGCCGCCGGGCAGTCGCTGGAGCGGATCCTGCGGCGCTCCCACGCCCATCGCGGCGCGCGGGTGGAGCTCCGCGGGGGCAACACCCTGGACGTCGACCTCTGGGTCGTGATGCTCGCCGGCAACTCCGTCCCCAAGGTGGGAGCCGAGGTGCAGCAGCGGGTCGCCGACGCCGTCGAGCGGATGCTCGGCCTCGAGGTCGGCAACATCAACGTCCACGTCAGCGAGGTGGTCTTCGCCCCATGAGCCGTCCCGCGGGGAGACGGCGGCGGGGACGCGAGCTCGCCCTGCGGGTCCTCTTCGAGCTGGAGGGGACCGCCAAGGACCCGCGCTCGACGCTCGCCTACCAGGCCACGGAGATGGGCGTGCCCGCCGACGCGATCGCCTTCGCCGGGACCCTGGTGGAGGGGACGCTCGAGCACGTGGTCCGGATCGACGCCGCGATCGGCGAGGCGAGCGACAACTGGGACCTCGTCGACTTCGGCAAGGTGGAGCGGGCGGTGCTCCGGCTGGGCACCTTCGAGGTGCTCTTCGAGCCCGCGACGCCGATCGCCGTGAGCATCGACGAGTCCCTGGAGCTGACCCGGGTCTACGCCGGCGACGAGGCGGTGCCGCTGGTCAACGGCGTGCTCGGCCGGATCGCCCGCGAGCGGGTGTGATCCAGGTCCGGGCGCCGGGACAGCGGGGTTTTGAGCGATCATATGTTCGCCCCATGAGCCGACCACCCTCTCCCCGGCGCGACCCGCTGAGCGCGGCATCTCGGGATGGCCGCCGATGAGCCTGCGCCGGGCGCTGACCGTGGCCGAGCTGACCGCGCTCATCCGCGGTGTCATCTCGCGCAGCCCCGACCTGGAGGACGTCCTGGTCGAGGGTGAGATCAGCAACCTCTCCATGCCCGCCTCGGGGCATCTCTACTTCACGCTCAAGGACGCCGGCGCCGCGCTGAGCTGCGTGATCTGGCGGTCGCAGCGGGCCGAGATCCCCTTCCGGCCCGACAACGGGATGACCGTCATCGTCCACGGGCGGATCGAGGTCTACGACGCCCAGGGCCGCTACCAGCTCTACGCCGACCGCATGGAACCGTCCGGGATCGGGGCCCTGGCCCTGGCGGTCGAGCAGCGCCGCCGGGCGCTCGCGGCCGAGGGCCTCTTCGACGAGGCCCGCAAGCGGCCCCTGCCGCTGCTGCCCCGGAGGGTGGTGGTGGTGACCTCACGCAGTGGGGCGGCGCTCCGCGACGTGCTGACCGTGATGCGGCGCCGCGCCCCCAGCGTGGACCTGGTGCTCTCCCCCGCGACCGTGCAGGGCGACGGTGCGGTGGAAACCCTCGTCCTGGCCCTGGAGCGGGCCCAGGGGGTGCGCGGCGCCGAAGTGGTGCTGCTGGTCCGCGGCGGTGGTTCGCTCGAGGACCTGATGGCCTTCAACGACGAGCGGCTGGCCCGGGCCATCCGCGGGGGGCGGCTGCCCGTGGTCTCCGGGGTCGGCCACGAGACCGACACCACCATCGCCGACCTGGCTGCGGACCGGCGGGCGCCGACCCCCTCCGCGGCCGCCGAGCTGGTGGTCCCCGACTGCCACCGCCTGGCCGCCGAGCTGGGGGCCCGGCGGGCCCACCTCGGCGCGGCGGCCCGCCAGGAGATCGGGGTCAAGCGCGGCTCCCTCGAGCGCCAGCGCCTGCGCCTCGAGAATGCCTCCCCGATCCGCCGGCTGCCCAGCCACCGCCAGGAGCTGGACCTGCGCGCCGAGCGGCTGCGGTCCGGACTGCTGGCGACCCTCACCGCCAAGCGCCGCCGCCTGGACGCCGTGACCGCTCAGCTCCGGGTCGCCTCGCCGCGCCAGCGGGTGGCGGTCGAGCGCCAGCGGCTGGACGGTGACCTGCGACGTCTCTCGCGCCTGGTCGCGGCGGCCCTGGCCCAGCGCCGCCAGCAGGTGGGGGCCCGCCGCGATCAGCTCGAGGCGCTTTCCCCGCTGAGGGTGCTGGCGCGCGGCTATTCGATCACCATGGACGGGGCGAGCGGAGCGGTGCTCACCGACGCCGGCGCGGTCCGGCCCGGCGGCCGGCTGCGCACCCGGTTGGCGCGGGGCGTGGTGGTCAGCACCGTCGACGCCCCGGGCTCGACAGGCGGCGACGAACGGATGTACGATACCGGCCACGACACTGCGGAGAGAGGATGAGAGGCGACGACAGCGCAGCTCCCGGCGGACCGAGTACGGGCAGCGACGACATCGACAGCCTGAGCTACGAGCGCGCGCTCGCCGAGCTGGACCAGATCATCGAGCGGCTGGAGAGGGGAGCCGTGGCCCTCGACGAGGCGATCGCCGCCTACGAGCGTGGCGCCAGGCTGGCCCAGCACTGCGGCGGCCTGCTCGACCGCACCGAGCAGAAGATCAGCCAGCTGGTGGTCGGAGCCGGCGGGCGCGTCGCCGAGAAGCCGCTGGAGCCCGGCCGCGAGACCGCCGAGCTGCCCGTTGCCCCTGCCGGGGCGCCGCTGGTGCCGGTCCCGGGACATCTGCGCGGGCTGGACATCGACCCCGATGAGATCCCCTTCTGATGGGGTCGCCCATCTCCGTCCGCCGCCAACCGGGGCCTGCAGCCATGGCGGTGACCCTGCAGCGGCTCGATCTGGCCCTGGTGGAACGCGGAGTCGCCACCACCCGGGAGCGCGCCCAGGCCATGGTGGCGGCGGGGATGGTGGAGGTCGACGGCCGCAGGGCCCGCAGCGCCGCCCAGCGGGTGGGGGAGGGCGCCGTGGTGCGCACGCTCGGCGAGGAAAGCCCATGGGCGAGCCGGGGCGGCGAGAAGCTCGCCGCCGCCCTGGACGCCTTCGCCGTGGACTGCCGGGGCCGGATCTGCCTCGACGCGGGCGCATCCACCGGGGGTTTCACCGACGTGCTGCTGGCCCGGGGGGCGGCGCGGGTCTACGCGGTCGACGTCGGGCACGGCCAGCTCCTGCCCCGGCTGGCCGAGGATGAGCGGGTCACGGTCCTCGACCGGACCAACCTCCGCCATCTGGACTCCCTCCCCGGCCAGTCGCCGAGCCTGGTCACCCTCGATCTCTCGTTCATCTCCCTCCGCCTGGTGATGCCGGCGGTCGCTCGGGTCGCCCCGGGGGCCGAGGTCGTCGCCCTCTTCAAGCCCCAGTTCGAGCTGGGCAGGGACGCGGTGTCCCGGGGCGGCATCGTGCGCGACCCGGCCGCCGCGGCGGCGGGGGTCGCATCCTTCACCGGGTGGTGCGTCGCCGAGCTGGGCGCCACGGCGCTGGGGGAGCCGTACCCGGCCCCGATCCGGGGGACCAAGGGGAACCAGGAGATCCTCCTCCACCTCCGGCTTCCCGAACGCGATAAGCCCCGGGACGAGGTGGCGTCATGAGCGGGGGCGCCATCGGCTTCCTGCTCCATCCGGCGGAGACCAACGGCGTCATCGCCGCGGCGATGGAGGCGGCCGAGCGCCGCGGCTTCCGCACCTGGACCACCATCGTCCGGCCCGTCGAGGACGTCGCCGAGCACGCCCACGGGACCGAGCTGCTGGTCACCGTGGGGGGCGACGGGACCTTCCTCTTCGGTGCGCGTCTCGCCGCCCCCCGGGGCATCCCGGTGCTGGGGGTCAACCGGGGCCGGCTCGGGTTCCTCACCGACATGGAGCTGGAGCAGCTTCCGTCGGCGATCGACGCCTTCGCCGACGGGCGGACGGTGCGCCAGCGCCGTGGCATGCTGAGCGCGCGGCTCGAGCGCCGGGACGGCGACCAGCCGGCGGAGGGTGACGTGGCCGGCCCTGTGCTGGCCCTCAACGACATCGCCGTCCGCTCTCCCGAGGTCTCCCTGCTCCGGCTTCGGGTCGACGCGGACCAGGAGCTCCTCGGCGAGTTCGACGCCGACGGGGTGGTGATCGCCTCCGCCACCGGCTCGACCGGCTACGCGCTGAGCGCCGGCGGGCCGCCGATCGACCCCCGGGTGCGCGCGATCACGGTGGTGCCGCTGGCTCCCCACGCGGTGATCACCCGGCCGATCGTGCTGCCCGAGGCGACCGTCGTGGAGGTCGCCGTCCTGCACGGGCGCGCCTTCGTGGCCGCCGACGGCCGGCACCAGGCCCTCCTGGCGGCGGGGGGCCGGGTGTGTGTCAGCCCCGGTCCCGAGCTCACCGTGATCCACTGCGTCGACTCCCCCTCATTCCTCCGCCAGCTGCGCGACAAGGTCCACTTCGGGCTTCCGCTCAAGCCCCCGGACCGGGACCAGGCCGTGCCGGAGCAGCCGTGAGCCGGCTGCTCGAGCTCCGGCTGCGCAACTTCGCCCTGGTCCGGGACGCGAGCCTGGACTGCGAGGCAGGCTTCGGAGCGCTGAGCGGCGAGACCGGCGCCGGCAAGTCGCTCTGCATCGCAGCCGTGCGCTGGATCCTGGGAGGTCGTGCCGAGGGGGAGGCGGTGGCGGAGGGGACCTCGGTCCGGGCGGTGTTCGAGCCGAGTCCCGAGAGCGCGGTCCTGCTCGCCGGCCTCGGCATCCCCGCCGACGAGCTGGTCACCCTCACCCGCGACGCGGGGAGCTCCGGTCGCTCCACCTGCCGGGTCAACGGCGCCCTCGTTTCCCAGGCGACCCTGCGCGATCTGGGCGAGGGGCTGGCCGATGTCACCGCCCAGGGAGCCAGCCACCGGATGCTGCAGCGAAGCTGGCAGCGGAGGGTTCTCGACGACTCGGGCGGCGCCGCGGTGGCCGAGGCTCGCGGCGTCATGGCCGGCGCCCACCGGGGCTGGCGAGGGGCGGAGGCACTGCTCGCGGATGGCCGGTTGGCCAGCCGCCGGACGGCCGCCGAGCTCGCCGAGGCGGAGGCGACCATCGCCGAGCTGGAACCGCTGCGCCTCCGCGACGGGGAGGAGGACGACCTCGGCGCGGAGCGCCTCCGGCTCCGGCATGCCACCGGCATCGCCCGGGCCGCGACCCTGCTCGGCGAGGCCGCGACCGGCGACGAGGCCGGCGCCGCCGACATCCTGGAGCACGCCCTCGCCGAGGTGGACGCGCTCAGCGGGGTCGACGCCGGTCTGGCGGACCTGGGCGGGGAGGCGGCCGCGCTGACCGCGGCGCTCCGCGACCTCGGGGTCTCCGCCCGGCGGCTGGCGGACCGCGTCGAGGTCGACCCGGCGCGGCTGGAGGCGGTCGAGGAGCGGCTCGACACCCTGGCCCGGGTCCGCCGCCGCCACGGCTCGATCCGGGCCGCTCTCTCGGCCCTGGAGGGGGCGAGGCGGATCTGCGACGCGGCCCGCGGGGGGCACGACCTGGTCGCGCTGGAGGTCGAGGCCCGGGCCGCGCAGGTCGCCGCCGCCGCCGCCGCGGGCCGGCTGAGCGCCGCCCGCCGGGAGGCCGCTCGCTCGCTGGAGCGGGCCGTCGAGCGACATCTGTCGGTGCTGGAGCTCCCCGACGCGCGCTTCCGAGTCACCCTGGGCGTGACCGCCGACGCCGATGGTGTGGACCTGGGGGACGGGCCGGTGCGCTGCGACGCCGATGGCGTCGACCAGGTGGAGATGCGCCTGGCCGCCAACCGCGGTGGGGTCCCCCTCCCCCTCGACGAGGGTCCGTCCGGGGGCGAGCTGAGCCGCCTGGCCCTCGCCCTGGCCGCCGCCGGGGGGGGAGGCGCCGGCCAGCCGCTCCTGGTTCTCGACGAGGTGGACACGGGCGTGGGCGGCGAGACGGCGGCGCGGGTCGGCGACCTGCTGGCTGAGATCGGTCGAGGCCGGCAGGTTCTCGCGGTCACCCACCGTCCCGAGATCGCGGCGCGGGCCGGCTGGCACCTGCTGGTCTCCCGCACCGGCCGGGGCGCGGCGGTGGAGAGCGGGGTGCGCCGCGTCGAGGGCGAGGAGCGGGTCGCCGAGGTCGCCCGGATGATGTCGGGACGCACCACGGCCGCCGCGCTGGCGCGCGCGGGGGAGCTGCTCCGGGAGGGCGAGGCGACCGGGAGCCGCCGTCAGAGCGCCGGCTGACCGCGCCCGGGGCGGGGGCACGGCTACCTCGTACCATGGGCCGCCATGAGTGAGAACGCGACCGTTGTGGGCCGGGGCGGGGCACCGCGCCGGTTCCCGGTCGAGGTCGGGGAGTTCAGCGGATCCCTCGAGGAGCTGGTCCTGGCCGCCCAGCGGGGCGACCTGGACCTCCGTGAGCTCCCGGTCGCCGAGGTGACCACCCAGGTGAGCCGCCAGCTCACCGGGGCCGACCTGGGCGGCGACCTCCGCGACGCCGCCGAGGCCCTCGGGCTGCTGGCGCGCCTGCTCTCGCTGAAGGCGGCCCGGGTCACCGAGGTCGACGTGGAGCCGGAGGAGGAGGTGCCGCCGGAGACCGACGCGGGACGGCGGCTGGCCGAGTACCGGCTCTTCCGAGCGGCCATGGAGGCGCTCCTCCTGGAGCCCGCCGAGACCGGTGAGCGCAGCTTCCTCGGCCTGGTCGCGCCCGAGGTCCTCCCCCTCGAACGGCTGCGCATCCCCCCCGACCGGTTGGCAGCGGCCTTCCGCCAGGTGCTCGAGCGCCTCCAGGACGCCGGGCCGCTTCCGGTGGGGATGGTGACCTTCTCGGTGGAGGAGAAGGTGACCTGGCTCCAGGGACTGCTCGCCCGCGGGCCGCTGGAGTTCGAGGGGATCTTCGCCGAGGTGTCGACCCGGTTGGAGGCCGTGGCCTGCTTCCTGGCCCTGCTCGAGCTGCTCAAGCGCGGCCGGGCGGTGGTGGATCAGCCTCAGAGCTTCGGTCCGATCTGGGTGCGAGCGAGTGAGTGAGGACGAGGCGCCGGCCGCCCCCACCTCCGGTGAGGCTCTGCCCCTCGAGGTGCTGGGTTCCGGCGGCGGCCTGCAGCCCGAGACGCCGGGGCTCGGCCGAGCCGGCACCGGCGGGGACCAGGGCCAGGCGGAGGACGGCGACGAGGGGGAGGACGACGCCGAGGGCGAGGAGGAGGACTTCCAGCTCGAGCTCGACGAGATCGGCCGCCCGCGGGTGCCCGAGTGGGTGGCCGGGAGCGAGCCCGAGGACCTGGCCCTCGCCCTCGAGTCGGTCTGCTTCGTACTCAACCGCCCGGTCAGCCTGGGGGAGCTCTCCGGGATCCTGGGGCAGTCCCCGCAGAGCGTCGAACGTGCCGCCGCGGCGCTGGCGGAGCAGCTCGGTGGGCGCGGCCTGATGCTCCAGCACCACCGCGACCAGGTCCAGCTGGTCACCCGTCCCCAGACCGCCTGGGCCGTCCAGCGCGCCCTCAACCCCGAGAAGCCCGCCCGGCTCAGCCGGCCCGCGCTGGAGACGCTCGCCATCGTCGCCTACCGCCAGCCGGTCACCAGGGCGCACATCGAGTCGATCCGCGGGGTGAACTGCGAGGCGGTGCTGGAGAGCCTGGAGCGGAGGGGGCTGATCGCCGAGATCGGCCGCGCGGCCACCCCCGGGCAGCCCCGGCTCTTTGGGACCACCCTCCGTTTCCTGCAGCTGGTCGGGCTGGAGCGGATCGATCAGCTCCCGGCCCTGCCCGGTGATATCGCGCTTCCCGAGGAGCAGGAGCGGGCGTGGTCGGACGCCCTGGCGGGTGCCGCCGGTGACGAACCTCCGGCCCCGAGCACGGGCTGATGCCCGCCACCGCAGAGCGGCTCAACCGCTACCTGGCCCGCCGCGGGGTGACCTCCCGCCGTGGGGCCGACCTGCTGATCGACGCCGGACGGGTCACCGTCAACGGGGCCCGCGTCGCTGTGGGCACCTCGGTGAACCCGAATCGCGACCGGATCGCCGTGGACGGCCGCCCCGTCGCGGGCCCGCGCCGATCGGTGACCCTGATGCTCAACAAGCCGCCGGGCGTGGTCTGCACCGTTCGGGACCCGCACCGCCGGCCGACGGTCATGGACCTGGTCCCCGACCCGGCCCCGGGCATGGTGCCCGTCGGCCGCCTGGACGCCGACAGCCGTGGCCTCCTGCTGCTCAGCTCGGATGGGGACCTGGCCCACCGGCTCACCCATCCCCGCCACGGGGTGGCCAAGCGCTACCGGCTGGTCCTCGGGCGAGGACTTACCGCCCAGGACATCCGCCGTCTGCTCGAGGGGATCGAGCTGGAGGACGGCCTCGCCCGGCCGCAGAGCGTCCGCAGGGTGAGCGCGTCGCGGGATGACCTGATCGAGCTCACCATCGCCGAGGGCCGCAAGCGGGAGCTCCGCCGGCTCTGCGCGGCCATCGACGCGCCGGTCGTGGACCTGGTCAGGACCGGCCTCGGTCCGCTCCGGCTCGGCCGGCTGGGCGAGGGCCGGTCGCGCCACCTCACCGCCGCCGAGCTGAGCGCGCTCTACGCGAGCGTGGGGCTGACGCCTCCATGAGCGCACCGGTGGTCACCGTCGACGGGCCGGCGGGGAGCGGCAAGACCACGCTCGGACGCCGTCTCGCCATCGCGCTGGGGCTGGCCTTCATCGACACCGGCCTCTTCTATCGCGGCGTCACGGTGGCGGTGGTGCGCGCCGGGCTCGCAGCCGGCGATCGCGACCGCATCGCCGAGGTGGCGCGGGCCGCCCTCATCGAGGTCAACACCGCCCCCGGCGACCTGTCCTGGGAGGTGCGGGTCAACGGCGTCGACCCCGGGGCCGAGATCCGCGACCCTCGCCACGCCGCCCTGCTCACCACCGTCAGCCAGCTCCCCGAGGTGCGCCGCCACCTGCTCGCCGTGCAGCGCGCCCCCGCGGCCGGTGGGGCGGTGGCGGTGGGGCGGGACTGCGGCACGGTGGTGTTCCCCGAGGCGGCGGTCAAGCTCTACCTCCAGGCGAGCGAGGACCTCCGCTCCGCTCGCCGCGCCGCCCAGCTCGCCGGCCAGGGCGCGGCGGTTGACCCGGAGGTGCTGAGGTCCGAGATCTCCGGACGGGACCGCGGCGACGCCCCGGCGATGGCGGCGGCACCCGACGCGGTGGTCATCGACACCGGGAGCCGGGGCGTCGATCAGATGGTGGCGCTGGCGCTCGAGCTCTGCGCCGCGGCCGGCATCGTGGCCCCCGGGCGGACGTCGTGAGCCGCACCCACACCTCGCCCTCGGGTCCCGACCTCAACTACCGATGGATGACCGCGGTGATGCGCCTGCTCTGCGCCGCGATCCTGGACGGGAAGATGGATGTCACCGGCGCCGAGAACGTCCCGCGCAGCGGCGGGCTGCTGGTGGTGAGCAACCACGTCGGGACCATCGATCCGCCCTTCACCGGCGCCCAGCTTCCCCGCCGCGACCTCTTCTTCATGGCCAAGAGCGACTACTTCCGCAACCCCGTCGCGCGCTTCTTCATCGTCGGGTTCCACGCCTTCCCGGTGGTCAGGGGCACGCCCGACCGAGCCGCTCTCCGCCAGGCCCTCGGCCTGCTCCACCAGGGGCACGCCGTCCTCGTCTACCCGGAGGGACATCGCAGCCCGGACGGCCGGCTCCAGCGTCCCCATCCGGGGGCCGGGTTCCTGGCCCGCAGCGCGGGGGTCCCGGTGCTCCCGGTGGGCCTCTGGGGCACCGAGCAGGCTCTCCCGCTGGGCTCGCGGCGGCCCCGCCGCGTGCCGGTGCACCTCCGTTTCGGACGGCCCGCCTCGCTCCCGGCGGAGGATCCGGCCGGTCCCCGTGCCTCCCACCAGGAGGTCGCCGACCTGCTCATGCAGCGGGTCGCCGAGGTCCTCCCGGCCTCCCGGCGGGGGATCTTCGACGGCGCCACCGACTACCGCTCGGTGCCCCCGCCGGCCGCATGATGACCCCCGAGCTCGTGGCCTTCGACCTCGAGACCACCGGCCTCTCGGCCAAGACCGAGCGCGTCATCGAGGTCGGGGCGATCCGGTTCGGTCTCGACGGGCGCACCGTCGGCGAGCTGCAGCTCTTCGCCGACCCGGGCATCCCGGTGCCCCTCGGGGTCCAGCGGCTGACCGGGATCAGCTCCGCGGACCTAGCCGGTCAGCCCAGCCCGGTGGAGGTGGTGGCACAGCTGGCCGGCTTCTGCGAGGGCGCCGAGCTGGTCGGTCACGGCTCGGCGTTCGACCTCGCCTTCTGCGCGCAGCTCGTCCCCGCCAGCTTCGGGCGTCGCGAGGCCTTCGACACCCTCGAGCTGGCCCGCATCCTGCTCCCCGTCGCCGGCAGCCACAATCTCGGGGCTCTCGCCCGTCTGCTGGGTCTGCGTCATGAGCGCCCCCACCGGGCCCTCAGTGACGCCCAGGCGACCGCCGCCCTCTTCGGCCGGTTGCTGGAGGAGGCGGCCGCCCTGCGAGCCCCGACCTTCGCGGAGATGCACCGGGTCGCCGCCCAGACCACGACCCCGCTGGCCCGCTTCTTCGACCTCGCCGCGGCCGAGCGCACGTCGTCCTCCTCCGCGCCCGCGGCCCCAGGCGCCTCGATCACCCGCCCAGCCGGGGGAGCGGCCGCGAGCGGGAGCGCAGCGGGTGCGACCGCGACTGCAGAGGTCGCGACGGCGAGCGGAGCGGCGGTGCCGGAGGCTGGCGACCTCTCCGATACCGAGCGCGCATCGCTCCTCTCCGGAACCCTGGCGGAGGCGGCGGCCCGGCTGGTCGGTCCGGGCGGGCGTCTCGCCGACCGTCCTGGCTACGAGTACCGGGAGGCCCAGGAGCAGATGGCGCGTGCCGTGGCCCAGAGCCTGGAGCGGGGCGGACGGCTCCTAGTCGAGGCGGGTACGGGGGTGGGCAAGACCCTCGCCTACATGGCGCCGCTCGCGCTCTGGACCGAGCGAGGGGGCGGTCGGGCCGTGGTCGCCACCCACACCATCACCCTCCAGGAGCAGCTGGTCCAGCGGGACCTGCCGGCGCTCCAGGCCAACCTGCCCCGACCGCTGGGCTGGGCGATGCTCAAGGGCCGCAGCCACTACATCAGCCTGCGCCGGTTCCAGCGCCACCTCCGCCGCGGTGACGTCGGTCCGCGCGGGCCCGACCTCGAGGTCATCCGTTTCAAGCTGAAGCTGCTCCGCTGGCTCGACCTCACTCAGACCGGCGATCGGGCGGAGCTGCATCTGGGCGCCACCGAGCGGGACCTCTGGCGGGCGGTGGAGTCGACGCCGGACGACTGCCTGGGGAGCGCCTGCGCCAACTGGCGCAGCGGCGCCTGCCACATGGTGACGGCGCGCCGGCTGGCCGCCACCGCCGAGCTGGTGGTGACCAACCACGCCCTGCTCCTCAGCGACGAGCCCGCCGAGGGGCGGCTGCTCGGGGACTACGGCGCCCTGGTGATCGACGAGGCCCATCACCTCGAGGAGTCGGCGACCCAGGCGCGCGGCCACCGGCTGCGCGCCGCCGACATCGTCCGCGCGCTCGATCGCCTCCCCGGGGTGGTCGATCCCAGCCTGGCCACCGCGCTCGAGGCCTGCCGCGACGCCGCGAACGGGCTGTTCGGGGAGACCAAGGGACTGCTGGCGGAGCGGCTCGGCGGGGGAGGGGGTGCCCCGACCGGCAGCCTGAGCGTGACCGACGACGTGCTCGCCGAACCCCGGCTGCAACCCCTGGTGCGCAACGCCCACCACGCCGTCACCGTCCTGGGACGGGCCGCGGAGGCCCTGCGCGCCGCCGGGGCCGCCTCCTTCGAGACCGACCTGCTCCCCCAGCCGGAGCGGGGCGAGGAGGAGCTCGCCCTGGCGGCGGCGGCCCTGGAGGGCGCGGCGGCCGCCGTCGACGAGGTGATCCTCCACCGCCGGCCCGGCCACGTCGCCTGGCTGGAGTTGCGCGCCGAGCAGGCCGAGCTGCGCGACGCGCCGGTGGCCGCCGGCGCCGAGCTCGGCGCCGGGATCCTGGACGCGGCCCGGACGGTGGTGCTGACCTCGGCGACCCTCGCCATCGCCGGGGACTTCGGGTTCATCCGGGAACGGCTCGGGCTGGGGGGGCGCACCGAGGAACTGGCGCTCGCGTCGCCGTTCGACTACCTCAGCCAGGCGCTCTGCGTCCTGGTCACCGACATCCCCCCGTACGACGCCCCCGAGTACGAGCAGGCGCTGGCTTCCATCGCCGCCGAGACCGCCCGGAGGCTGGGGGGCCGGACCCTCGGCCTGTTCACCGGCTATGGGGCCCTGCGCCGCATCCGCGAGCTGGCCGGCCGGCGTCTCGCCGGCAGCCAGATCTCGGTGGTCGGCCAGGGGCTGGACGGCACCCGCCGCCAGCTGCTGACCTCCTTCGTGGAGAACCCCCGCACCCTCCTGCTCGGGACCGGCACCTTCTGGGAGGGGATCGACGTCCCCGGCGACGCCCTCCAATGCGTGCTGATCGCCAAGCTGCCCTTCGCGGTGCCCACCGACCCCCTGGTCCGCGCCCGCACCGCCGGGCTGCGCGATCCCTTCGGCGAGTACGTGCTGCCCGAGGCCGTGATCCGGCTTCGCCAGGGCTTCGGACGCCTGATCCGCTCGGGCACCGACCGGGGGGTCGTGGTCATCGCCGACTCGCGGCTCCAGAGCCGCGACTACGCGCGACGCTTCCTGGAAGCGCTGCCGCCGGCCGCGGTGGCGCGCGAGCCGGTGTCGGGGGTCGCCGCCCGGGTCGCGCGATTCGTTGGCGGCCGCGCGGATGGTGGAGAATCCACCCCATGGTGATCACCGCCGGGCCCGCCGCCGGGGCGGCCGGCATCCTCCCCGAGCCGGCGGCGGAGCCGGCCGCGGCCCCTCAGGAGCCGCGCACCTCCATCGTGGTCGCGCTGGCCCAGATCGCGCCGCGGCTGGGCGACCTCCGGGCCAACCTCGCCCGCCACCTAGAGCTGCTCGGCGAGGCCGCCGGCCAGGGTGCCGACCTGGTGGTGTTCCCCGAGCTCTCGCTCACCGGGTACTTCCTCAAGGACCTGGTCACCGACAGCGCCGTGCACCTGGACGGCCCCGAGCTGGGCGCGCTCGCCGAGGTCACGCGGGACGTCGACGCCGTGGTGGGCTGCATCGTGGAGAGCGACGACCACCGCTTCCACAACGCGGCCGTGTACCTCGCCGGCGGCGCCGTCGTCCATGTCCACCGCAAGGTGTACCTGCCCACCTACGGCCTCTTCGACGAGGCCCGCGACCTGGCGGCGGGGGCTCGCTTCCGGGCCTTCGAGGCGCCGCTCGGCTCCGCCGCGCCGCCCCGCCCGTGGCGGGTCGGGATCCTGATCTGCGAGGACCTCTGGCACCCCAGCTCCGCCTACCTGCTCGCCCGCGACGGCGTGGACCTGATCGTCTGCCCCTCGGCCTCACCGGGCCGGGGAGTGGGGAGCGGTTCGGAGCTGGGCACAGCTCAGAGCTACGACGTGATCACCCGCACCTACGCCCAGCTCTTCACCACCTACGTCGCCTACTGCAACCGGGTCGGCTACGAGGACGGCGTGAACTTCTGGGGCGGGTCGCGGGTGCTGGACCCCGAGGGTCACCTGGACGGCGAGCCCGCCGGCCGCGAGGAGGCGATGCCCCTCCACCGCCTGGATCTCGGGGCCCTTCGCCGCGCCCGGATCGCCAACCCCATGCTCCGCGACGAGCGCCACGACATCGTCGACGCCGAGGCCCACCGGCTGCGCCGCCGCGACCGTGACTGAGACGTCCGCCCGGGCGGACGGGGGCGCCTCGCCGGCCGCCCTCGAGGTGGATGCGTCGCTGGTGACCGAGATCCTCACCGGATTCGTCCGCGAGGAGGTCCGCAAGGTCGGATTCGAGCGGGGCGTGGTCGGTCTCTCCGGAGGGATCGACTCCGCCGTCACCCTGGCTCTGGTCTGCCGCGGCCTGGACCCCGAGAACGCGATTCCGGTGATCATGCCGTACCGGGCCAGCAGCCCCGCCTCGGAGCGCGACGCGCGACTGGTCGCCGCCCAGCTCGGGGCCACCCCCCTGGTGGTCGACATCTCCCCCCAGATCGACGCCTATTTCGCGAGCAGCCCTGACGCCGATCGCAACCGGCGCGGCAACAAGATGGCCCGCGAGCGGATGTCGATCCTCTACGACATCTCGCTGGCCCGCGACGCGCTGGTGGTCGGCACCTCCAACAAGACCGAGCTGCTGCTCGGGTACGGCACCATCCACGGCGACATGGCCCACGCCCTCAACCCACTCGGCGACCTCTACAAGACCCAGGTGTTCGCCCTGGCCCGCCACCTGGGACTGCCCGCGGCGGTGATCGAGAAGCCGCCCTCGGCCGATCTCTGGGAGGGCCAGTCCGACGAGGACGAATTGGGCTTCGAGTACGCGGCGGTGGACCTGCTGCTCCACCACATGGTCGACGAGCGCCGCAGCCCCGCCGAGCTCCGCGACCTCGGATTCGCCGACGGGTTCGTCGAGCAGATCCGGCGCCGGGTGCGGGACAGCCAGTACAAGCGCCGGCCGCCGCTCATCGCCAAGCTCTCCAACCGGACCATCGACCGCGAGTTCCGCTACCCGCGCGACTGGGGCCGGTGACCGGCGCGGCCACGCCGCCCGGCGGGCTCCTCACCGTCCTGGCGACGCCGATCGGCAACCTGGAGGATGTGAGCCGGCGCGCCGAGCGTGCGCTGCGCGAATGCGAGGCCGTGGTCGCCGAGGACACCCGCCGCACCCGGATCCTGCTCCGCTCCCTGGGCATCGACCGCCCGGTGCTCTCGCTGCCCGCCTTCGACGAGGAGCGTCGGGTGCCGGTCCTGCTGGCCCGGCTGGAGGCCGGTCAGCGCCTCACGCTCTGCACTGACGCCGGCACTCCGGCGGTCAGCGACCCGGGCAGCCGGCTGGTGGCCGCGGCCCACCAGGCGGGGGTCCGGGTCACGGTGGTCCCCGGCCCCAGCGCGGTCACCGCGGCGGTGAGCGCCAGCGGCCTGGGCGGCGGCGGCTTCGTCTTCCTCGGGTTCCCGCCACGCTCGCCGGGGCGGCTGCGCCGGACGGTCGCGGCGGCGCTGGAGCTGGGCGTCCCGGTGGTGCTCTTCGAGGCCGCCAACCGCCTGGCCCGGACCCTGGAGCTGATCGAGCCGCTGGCCGCGTCCCGGACGGTCGTCGTCGCCCGCGAATTGACTAAAGTCCACGAGACCCTCCATCGGGCCACCGCCCGCGAGCTCGCCGAGGAGTTCCGCCGCCAGCCCCCCCGCGGGGAGTGCACCGTCGTGATCGGGACATGAGCAGCACCTACTACGTCACCGCCGCGATCGACTACGTCAACGGCGACCCCCACCTGGGCCACGTCTACGAGAAGGTTGGCTGCGATGTGCTGGCCCGGCACCGCCGGCTGCGCGGAGACGAGGTTCGCTTCACGGTCGGCACCGACGAGCACAGCCAGTCGGTGCTCCGCGCGGCGCACGAGAGGGGGCTGACCCCCGAGGACTTCGTGGCCGCCCAGGCCGAGCGGTACCGGGCCCTCTACGCCTCGCTGGACATCGCCCACACCGCCTTCGTCCGCACCAGCGGGGAGGCGAACCGGCGCAGCACCGAGCGGCTGATGCAGGCGGTGCACGACGCCGGCTTCGTCTACAAGGGGTGGTACCGGGCCTGGCTCTGCCCCTCCTGCGAGTGCTACTACTCCGAGAAGGAGCTGGTCGCCGGGCTCTGCCCGGTGCACGAGCGCCCGGTCGAGCTGGTCGAGGAGGACAACTACTTCTTCCGGCTCAGCGACTTCCAGGACCGCCTCCTCGAACACTTCGAGACGCACCCCGGCTTCCTGGTCCCGGAGCCGCGGCGCAACGAGATCCTGAGCCTGATCCGGGGCGGCCTGGACGACATCAGCATCAGCCGCGGCTTCTCCGACTGGGGTTTCCCGCTGCCCTTCGACCCCTCCCAGGTGGTCTACGTGTGGTTCGACGCCCTGATCAGCTACCTCACCGGAGTCGGTTACGCCTCCGACGACGAGGAGTGCGCTCGCTTCTGGCCCGCCGACGTGCACGTCATCGGCAAGGACATCACCCGTTTCCACGCGGTGATGTGGCCGGCGATGCTGATGGCCGCCGGCATCGCCCTGCCCCGCCGGGTGCACGCCCACGGCTTCATGACCCTGGGCGGGGAGAAGATGAGCAAGACCCGCGGGGTCTTCGTCGAGCCCACCGCCCTGGTGACCCAGTACGGCAGCGACGCGGTGCGCTACGTGCTGATGGCCGAGATCCCCTTCGACCGCGACGGCGACTTCTCGATGGAGAGCTTCGTCGACCGCTACAACGCCGACCTCGCCAACGACTACGGCAACCTGGTGTCGCGCATCGAGAAGATGGTCCAGCGCTACTTCGACGCCCGGGTGCCGGAGCGGGGAGGGGAGGAGGCGATGGACGCCGAGCTGCGCGTTCTCGCCGCCGAGGTGGTCCCCGAGTACGACGCGGCCATGGATCGCCTCGACTTCACGGGGGCCCTCGCGGCGGTGCGGAGGCTGGTCGGTCGGGCCAACAAGTACGTCGAGGAGACCGCCCCCTGGAAGCTGCGCAGCGCCGGCGACCCCCGCCTCGGCACCGTCTGCGCCGAGCTGCTGGAGGCGGTGCGGGTGAGCACCCTGCTGCTCCATCCCTTCATCCCCCGCGCCACTGCATTGGTGGCCGCGGACCTCGGCATGGAGCTGGGCCGCGACCTGACCGGGGTGGTGCGCCGCTGGCCGGAGCTGCACGGAGGGGACCCGGTGGGGGTGGGCGAGATCCTCTTCCCCCGATTGGATCGTGAGGCGGTCGTGAGCGGGAGATGAACGAGCCCGGGACGGCCCCTGCGGGGGGCGGGGCCCTGGTCGACAGCCACTGCCACCTCCAGGTCCTCGCCGAACGGGAGGGTGGTGCCGGCGTGGAGCGGGCGCTGGAGATGGCCGCCGCCGCCGGGGTCACCCAGGTGGTCTGCCCGGGGCTCAACCTGGAGGACAGCGACCGCTGCCGGGAGATCGCCGAGGCCCACCCGGGCGTCTTCTTCACCGTCGGCTGGCACCCCCACGAGCGGGCGGCACCCGACCGCAGCCAGCTCGCGGCGCTCGAGGAGCTGCTCGGGCATCCCCGCGCGGTGGGCGTCGGTGAGGTGGGCCTGGATCAGTACTGGCGGCCGGGGTACCACGAGACCTCCCTGGAGGTGCAGCGGGGCGCCCTCCATCAGATGCTGGAATTGGCCTCTGCCCACGCCCTGCCCGCGGTCATCCACGATCGGGAGAGCCACCCCGAGGTGCTCGCCGCGGTGGACGCGGTCCCGGGGGTCCGCGGGGTCATGCACAGCTTCACCGGCGATGCCCTCCACGCCGAGCGCTGCCGGGAGCGCGGTCTCCTGCTCTCCTTCTCGGGGATCGTCACCTTCCCGCGCAGCGAGGCCATCCAGGAGGCGGCCCGGAGGGTGGACGGCGGCGGCTACCTGGTGGAGACGGACACCCCGTTCCTGGCCCCGGTCCCTCATCGCGGGCGGCCCAACACCCCCGCCTACGTCGCCGCCACGGCAGCCGCGCTGGCCCGCCTGCGGGGGGTCGACCCCGAGGTGGTCGCCGCGCAGACCACCGCCAGCGCGCGCCGGCTCTTCCGCCTCCCGCCGGAGGACGTCCTGCGTGGCTGAACGGGTCCGCGATCGGCCCCGGCCGGCGGCGGGCCGGGGGTCGGGATGACCACGACCACGCGCCGCCTCGATCTCACCGACCCGCGGACGGTGACCCGGGTCGCCCGCCAGGCCGGGCTGTTCGCCAAGCGACGCCTGGGCCAGCACTTCCTGGTCGACCGCGCGGCGCTCGAAGCCATCGTCGAGGCGCTGGACCCCTCCGCCGGCGACACCGTGTGGGAGATCGGGCCGGGGATCGGCGTGCTCACCGCCGAGCTGGCCCGCAGGGCCGCTCGGGTGGTGGCGATCGACCTCGACCCGGCCTGCATCCGGGCCGCCCGGGCCAGCCTGCGCGGCCTGGTCAACGTCGAGCTGGTCGAGGGCGATGCGCTCCGCGCCGACGCCGCCAGCCTCGGCCTTCCCGACGACCACCTGGCCGCCGGCAACCTCCCCTACAACCTCACCGGCGCTCTGCTCGGACACCTCTTCGAGGCCCCGTGCCCGCCGCGGCGGGCGGTGTTCCTGGTCCAGCGCGAGGTCGCCGCCCGGATCGCCTCCCCGCCGGGAGGCTGGAGCCTGGCGACCGTGGCGGTGCGGTCGGTGGCCGATGTCGAGCGCCTGCGCGACGTTCCGGCGACCAGCTTCCTGCCCGAGCCGGCGGTCGCGTCGAGCATCATTCGGATGCACCCCGCACGGCGGATGGATGACCAGGAAAGGGGAGAGGTGCTCCGTTTGGCTCGCGCTGCCTTCCAGCTCCGGCGCAAGACACTCCGGCACGGCCTCGGCAGGGCTCTCGGCGAGCGCGCCGAGCTGGTCGAGGCGGTGCTCGCCCGCTGCGGTGTGGACCCGGGCCGTCGGCCGGAGACGCTGGACCTCGAGGAATGGCGCTGCCTCGCCCGGGCGGCCGGGGAGGTGGCATGAGGTCGGACCGGCTTCAGCAGCCGCCGCCCGAGCACGCACCGCCTCTGCACGCGGTCCGCCCCGCGCTGCCACCCCATCCCGACGACGCCGCGGGGTTCGCCAGGGTGCTGCGCCGCCGGGATTTCCGCTACCTCTGGGCGGCCCAGTGCGGCAGCCAGCTCGCCCAGAACTTCATCCAGTTCGCCCTCCTCGTCGTCGTCTACGACCTGACCGGCCTGACCACCGCGGTGGCCGCGGTCGCGGTCGCCTTCACCTTCCCCGGGGTGCTGCTCTCCGCCCCGGCGGGGGTGTACGCCGACCGCCACGACAAGCGCTCGCTGATGATGCTCACCAACCTGCTCCGGGCGGGCCTGCTGGTGCTGATCCCCCTGAGTCAGCTCGCCCCGTTTCTCCAGCACCAGGCGTGGCCCCTGCTCGTGATCACCTTCCTGTTCAGCTCGGTGGGGCAGGTGTTCGCCCCCGCGGAGGCGGCCAGCATCCCCTCGCTGGTGAGCCGGGAGCAGATCCAGGGCGCCATGTCCCTCTTCATGACCACGGTGATCTTCACCCTGATGCTCGGCAGCGTGCTGGCGCCCGTCTGCCTCATCCTCTTCGGGGACCTCGTCCCGTTCTACATCGCCGCCGGGCTCTTCGCGCTGGCCGCCCTCTCCTGCTGGCGCATCGGCTCCTCGCTGCGCGCGGTGACGCGGGGGGCCGGCCCGCAAACCCACGTCTTCCAGGAGTTCCAGGACGGCGTCGGCATCCTCCGCCGGAGCGCCGGGCTGCGCTGGGGGATGATCCAGCTCGGCCTGGCGCTGATCATGGTCTTCACCATCTACGCCCTGGGCGCGCCCTACCTGCAGAAGGTGCTCCACCGCTCGCCCAACGACATCTCGATCGTCCTGATCCCGGCCATGTTCGGCCTGGTGGCGATGGCCGGCGTCCTCGGCCAGCACCTCATCAGGCTGCCCCGGCGGTCGCTCACGGTCATCGCCCTGCTCACCACCGGCGGGTGCCTGCTGGCGATGGGCATCCTGCCCCCGGTCTTCCAGGGGGTCGGCATCAGCGGGCTGCTCATCCCGGCCGTCGTCCTCCTCGCCCTCATCTTCGGCTGCGCCCTGGGTGCCATCCTCATCCCTGCCTTCACGGTTCTTCAGGAGGGGACCACCGAGGAGTCGCGAGGACGCATCTTCGGCGGTGTGTTCACGGTCATCAACGCCTCCATCGCCCTGCCCCTGCTCGCCTTCGGCGGCGCCGCCGACCTCTCCCATTCGGTCGACGGCGTGGTCGACGTCTTCGGTGCCCTGGTGGTCTCAGCCGGCCTCGTCTACCGGTTCGTGTTCTGGGACCGGCTGCTGGTCCTCGACCAGCCGGCCGGGGTGGGCGCGACATCTCAGGGAGCACCTGGCAGTCCCTGACACGGCCCTGCAACGGCCGGGTCGCGGTGCCGTGTCAGGCCCGGACCGGCGAAGGCTCGGTGGCAAGCTCGGTGCACTTCGCGCGGCGTGGTGGCCCAGCGGCGCGTCGGCCCGACGACAGTGGAGGCGCAAGGGGAGAGATGCGAGCCATCGTGACGTGCGAATGCTGCGGCTACCGCCAGGCGGTGGCCCGGCCGATCCGCCGGCCCGAGCAGTTCCACGTGATCTGCCACGGGTGCGAGGGGGTTCTGCTGGTCGAGGTGACCAGCGCCGACCTCCGCCAGGCCAGCACCCCCACGGCGGGGCACGCGCCCCAGGCCGCGGGAGGCGTCGGCACCTCGGTCTAACCCCGGCCGGCGGTCGCCACCGGTCACCCCGGGCGGGATCGACGCGGCCCCCGGTCGGTGCCGCCATCCGGGCGCGGTATCATCCCGGCCTGACCGGCGCGGGGTGCGCGGGCGCATAGCTCAGTTGGTACGAGCGCAGCGTTGACATCGCTGAGGTCTCAGGTTCGATCCCTGATGCGCCCACGTCGCACCCCGGACCGCCACCGATCCCGCCGGCGACTCTCGGTCACAGTCACGGGTGTCGATATGACGGTGCACGTCGATGTGTGGGGACTCCCCGCCTCCGACCCGGCCGCGAGTCGCTCGGGCGGGGGCGCGGCGGTGGTATCGCAGAGTTGGTACAGGACGGAGTTGCGAACAGCTTTCGCACAAGCGACGAGACGTGACTCAGATGAGCGCTCGCGAGTTGTCCACACTCTGCACACCTCGACTCGCGTCACTTCGTGCGTTGAGGGCCCCGCCGCGAAACACCTGTTCCAATCCGACCTGATTTGCGGTGTTGACAGCCGGGCAAGGGGCAGTCGTAGACTGGCGGAACTCATGGAGGTGGGTGTGCGACACGCGGCTGATGGTCGCTTGCCGGCGGTGCGACTCTGTGCTCGCGCAGGGTGCGACCAGCCGGTCAAGAAACGGACCAACAAGTACTGCAGCGTGCGCTGCTGTGCCATCGATCCGGAGCGCCTGGAGCGCCTGCGGACGCAGGCGCAGCGCAACGGACGGCGCACCGTGCTGCCGCTCGCCCGCCAGCTCTCGCTGGAGATCTGGGGCACATCGCTCGCCAACCCCGAGGCGGAGATCGCGCTGCTCGGCGAGGGTCGCGAGGACGTGCCCCGGGGGATGTCGCGGCTGGTCGTCTGAGTCGAGGGCCTGGATCACAGGCCCGCCCTCTGCGGCGGCGCGTTGCGCGGCCGCCGCCGGGACGCTCCCCGCACCGCCCGGCGCAACCCCGGGTCACCGCTTCCGTACAATGCGGCCACCATGCCCGAGGAGGTCGACGACGCCGCCGAGGCCGGCCTGCCCCTGGAGGCCCCGGTCGAGCTGAGCCTGGACATCCTGCGCCACAGCGCCGCCCACCTGATGGCCGCGGCGGTCTGCGAGCTCTTCCCCGGGACCCAGTACGACGTCGGCCCGGCCATCGAGGACGGCTTCTTCTACAACTTCCTGCTCCCCGACGACCGGCACCTGTCGGAGGCCGACCTGGCCGCGATCGAGGAGCGGATGCAGGTGCTGGCGGCCCGGCGGATCCCCTACCAGCGCGAGGTGCTCGCTCGCGATCGGGCCCGGAGCCTCTTCGAGGCGATGGGCCAGAGCTTCAAGGTCGCCATCATCGACCGCCTCGGCGAGGACGTCGAGAGCGTCGCCGTCTACCGCACCGGTGACTTCGTGGACCTCTGCCGCGGTCCCCACGTCGCCGACAGCGGCCTGCTGACCACCCTCAAGCTGCTCCGCGTTGCCGGTGTCTACTGGCGCGGCGACGAGGCCAACCCACAGCTCCAGAGGATCTACGGCACGGCCTGGCTCACCCCGGAGGACCTGGCGGCGTACCTGGAGCGGGTCGCCGAGGCCGAGCGTCGCGACCACCGCCGCCTCGGCCGCGAGCTGGAGATGTTCCACTTCGACCCCTCGGCCCCGGGCATGCCCTACTGGCTGCCCAACGGGGTCATCGTCCTCAACCAGCTGATCGACTTCTGGCGCCGTGACCACCGCGCCCGCGGCTACCAGGAGGTGATGACCCCGCTGATCAACGAGAAGGCGCTGTGGGTGACCTCCGGCCACTGGGACCATTACCGCGAGGACATGTTCCTGTTCCCGGTGGACGAGCAGACCACCTACGGCCTCAAGCCGATGAACTGCCCCAACGCCCACGTCGTCTTCAACCTGCGCCGGCACAGCTACCGGGAGCTGCCGCTGCGCTACTCCGACATCGATCCGCTCCACCGCTTCGAGCGCTCGGGGACCCTGCACGGGCTGCTGCGGGTGCGCAAGTTCATGCAGGACGACGCTCACATCTTCGTCACCGAGGAGCAGATCGAGGAGGAGTACGCGCGCATCCTGGAGATCACCCGGATCTACTACGGCATCTTCAACCTCGAGTACTCGCTGCGTCTGGGGACGCGACCGGCGGACTTCATGGGTGACCCCGAGACCTGGGACCGTGCCGAGGCCGCGCTGCTGCGCATCCTCGAGGCCAACGCCGGCATCCCGTACACCGTGGAGGCGGGGGAGGGGGCGTTCTACGGGCCCAAGATCGACATCCTGATGAAGGACGCCATCGGCCGCTCCTGGCAGACCGGGACCATCCAGCTCGACTTCCAGCAGCCACGCCGCTTCGGCTGCGAGTACATCGACGCCTCGGGGGCGGCGCGCACCCCGGTCACCATCCACCGCGTCATCTACGGGTCCCTGGAGCGCTTCGTCGGCATCCTCCTCGAGCATTTCGCGGGACAGCTGCCGCTCTGGCTGGCCCCGGTCCAGGTGGAGGTGGTCCCGGTACAGGACGACGTCGAGGCGGTGATGAACGCCGCCCGGAGCCTGGCCGCACGGCTCGAGGCGGCCACGCTGCGCGCCGCGGTGAGCGACCACCCCGGCGAGCGGATGCAGGCGCGGATCCGCGACGCCGAGCTGCGCAAGGTGCCCTATGTCGTGGTGGTGGGCAAGCGTGACGTGGAGCGGGGCGACGATGTGGTCACGGTGCGCGACACCCGCCGCGGCGGGACCGAGCAGCGGAGCGTCGCCGACCTCGTGGCCGTGCTCTCGGAGGAGGTCGCGAGCCGCCGGCCCGGCTGAGCGGGAGGCTCGGCCTCCCCCCACCGGCAGCTCGCCACACCGTGCCGCGCCGCCTCCGCAGGCTCGCCGACCTGGTCGCCGAGCTCGGCCTGGAGGCTGACCCGGCGACGCTCGTCGCCTCGGGCGAGATCGAGGTGGAGGGCTTCACGGTCACCAACCCCGAGGCCCGGGTGGCGGCCGGGGCGCGGGTCGCACGGCGCCGGGCCCCCGCGCTGCGCGGGGAGGCCAAGCTGCGCGCCGCCCTCGGGGCCTTCGAGGTCGCCGTCGCCGGCCGGGTGGCGCTGGACGTCGGCGCCGCGGCGGGTGGCTTCACCCGGGTCCTGCTGGAGGCGGGGGCGCGCCGCGTCTACGCGGTCGACGCCGGCCATGGCCAGCTGCTGGGGTCGCTGCGTCAGGACCCGCGAGTGGTGAACCTGGAGGCGACCAACGTCGCCGCCCTCGACCGGGAGCTGATCCCGGAGGTGGTGGAGGTGGTGACGGTCGACGTCTCCTACCTCTCGCTGAGCGCCGCCCTGGCCCAGCTCGCACCTCTCGCGCTGGCTCCCGGCGCCGACCTGGTCGGCCTGGTGAAGCCGATGTTCGAGCTGCGCCGGGCCACGGCGCCCGTGGACGACGCCAGCCTCGCCGCCGCGCTGGCGGCGGCCGTCGCCGGGGCCGTCCAGGCGGGCTGGGGGGTGATGGCCAGCATGGTCTCGCCGGTGCTCGGGGCGAGGGGCGCCCGTGAGCTGCTGCTGCACGCCCGCCGGGGGCCGGCGGCACCGGCCGAGGACCACCCGGGCGGCGGGGCCGCGGTCCCGGCCCCCTGAGCGGCGTGCGGCGCCGTTCGGCGGTCCCGGCACCCTGAGTGGTTGGCGCCGCCGTTGCGGCGGTCCCGGCGCCCTGAGTGGTTGGGCCGCCGTTGCGGCGGTCCGGCTCCCTAAGCGGGTTGCGTCGCCGCTTCGGCGGTCCGGCCCGGTGCCCGCAGTTTGGCGCCGGCGGCGCCCGTGGTATGCTCCGCCGCTGACGCCATGAGCGCCGCCAAGAGGGTCCGTGCGGTACGGCCCCACCTTCCGGGTTCGCCTTGAAGGTCCAGCCGCCCCAGCCTGGATAGCGGAAGCTATCCGTTTTTTGTTTCAGCCGGTTTTTCGGGAGGTCCCACCCCATCGCATTCCGAGAGCTGCGGGTCAACGACCAGATCCGGTTGCCCATGGTCCGACTCTTCGATGACACCACCCAAGAGGCGTTCGGGATCGTTCCTCTGGAACGAGCCAAGCAGCTGGCCCTCGAGCGGGAGCTCGACCTGGTCGAGGTGGCCCCCCAGGCCCAGCCCCCGGTGTGTCGGCTGATGGATTACGGCCGGTTCAAGTTCGAGGCGCTGAAGCGGGAGAAGGAGAGCCGCCGCGAGCACAACGTCATCACGGTCAAGGAGATGAAGCTCCGGCCGAAGATCTCGGAGCACGACTTCCAGACCAAGTTCGGCTACGTCAGGCACTTCCTGGAGGAGGGTGACAAGGTCAAGCTGACCATCGTCTTCCGGGGACGCGAGCTGGTCCACCAGGAGTACGGGCGCAAGTTGCTCGACCGGATGGCCGAGGAGCTCCACGCCCTGGCCGCGGTGGAGCGCAACGCCCTGGTCGAGGGCCGGAACATGACCATGATCCTGAGCCCGGTCCACAAGAAACCGAGCAAACCCGGAGCGGCGCGAGCCGACGAGGATCGGGACCCGGAGGCCGTGGCGGCCGCCGGCGACCCGGATGCCGAAGGGAACCATCCAGATGCCCAAGATTCGCAACCATAGGGGTACCAAGAAGCGCTTTCGCGTGACCGCCACCGGCAAGGTGATGCGGCGCCACGCGATGCAGTCGCACATCCTGGAGAAGAAGAGCCAGAAGCGGAAGCGGCTGTTCGCGGGCGAGACCATGGTGTCGGCCGCCGATGTGCGCAAGGTGCTCCGCAACGCCCCGTATCTTTAAGGAGGTCCCGTCATGGCCAGGGTCAAGCGGGGAGTCACCCAGCGCGCCCGTCACAAGCGTGTCCTCGAGCGCGCCGAGGGGATGCAGGGGAGCCGCCATCGGCTGCACAAGTCCGCCAACGAGGCGGTCATGCACTCGCTGGCCTACGCCTACCGGGACCGCAAGCAGCGCAAGAGCGACATGCGGGGGCTCTGGATCGCCCGGATCAACGCGGCCGCGCGCCAGAACGGACTGCCCTACAACCAGCTGATGCACGGGTTGAAGTCGGCCGGCGTCGACATCGATCGCAAGCTCCTGGCCGACCTCGCCGTCACCGACAGCGACGCCTTCGTCCGGCTGGTGGCAGTGGCCAAGGACGCCATCTCCGCCGCCTGAGGGCGGGCGCCGTGCGACGCGAGGAGAGAGACGGTGGCTGAGGGCGTGGTCACCGACGACCTGCACGAGGTCCTCGGCCGCGGCCTGGACGCGGTGCGCGACGCCCAGGACCTCAGCGCGCTCGACCAGGTGCGCGCCCGCTACCTGGGCCGGGGCGACGGCGAGCTGACCGTGATGCGGCGGCGGATCGGCACCATCGCCGACGCCGACGCCAAGCGGCAGTACGGCCTCTCCGTCAACGAGGCCTGCCGGCGGCTCGAGGAGGAGGTGGAGTCGCGGCACGCCGCGCTCGAGCGCGAACAGCGCGAGGCCGCGGTGGCCGCCGAGGCTCTCGACCTGACTTGGCCGGCCCCACCGCTCGGACGGGGTCACCTCCACCCGGTCACCCGGATGAGCCGCCAGATCCGCCGGGTCTTCACCCAGCTCGGCTACCTGACCGTGAGCGGTCCCGAGGTCGAATACGACCGGTACAACTTCACGCTCGTCAACATGCCGCCGGGGCACCCGTCCCGCGACACCCAGGACACCTTCTACATCGACGAGTACCGGCTGCTGCGCACCCAGACGTCTCCGGTGCAGATCCGCGCCATGGTGGCTCTCGGCGCCCCGCTCCGGGTGATCGTGCCCGGCAAGGTGTTCCGGCGCGACAACGACCCCACCCACTCCCCCGTGTTCCACCAGGTGGAGGGGCTGCTGGTGGACGAGGGGGTGACCGTCGGCGACCTCAAGGGGACCCTCGAGTTCTTCGCCCGCTCCATCTTCGGCGCCGAGCGTGCCATCCGGCTTCGCCCCCACAACTTCTCCTTCACCGAGCCCTCCCTGGAGCTGGACGTCTCCTGCATGGCCTGCGGCGGCGCCGGCTGCCGGCTCTGCAAGCAGAGTGGCTGGATCGAGGTGCTGGGCAGCGGCATGGTCCATCCCGACGTGCTCCGCAACGGCGGTGTCGACCCCGGGCGCTACACCGGGTTCGCCTTCGGCTTCGGCATCGAGCGGGCCGCCCAGCTCGCCTACGGGATCGATGACGTGCGGCTTCTCTACGAGAGCGACGTCCGCCTGGTCGGCCAGGGATGAAGATCTCGCTGGAGTGGCTCCGCGAGTACGCGGACCTGGACGCCCCGGTCGACGAGCTGGTCCGGGCCCTGGTCGACACCGGCACCGAGGTCGACCGTGTCGAGCGCGCCGCCGAGGGGGCGATCGTGGCCCGGGTCCTGGAGCTGAGCCGGATCCCGGAGTCGACGCGAGGGGTGCGTCTCGCCGACATCGACGCCGGAGCCGCCGAGCCGGTGCGCCTGGTCACCGGCGCGCCCAACGTCAAGGCCGGCGACCTGGTCGCCTACGGCCCTCCCGGGACCGTCCTCCCCGGCTTCCCCGAGCCGCTCGGGGTCCGCTCGATGTTCGGCGGCCGGTACAGCTCCCCGGGGATGCTGCTCTCCGCCGCCGAGCTGGGGGTCGGCGCGGACGCGAGCGGCCTCCTGATCCTCGAGCGTGGCCGCCCCGGCCAGCCCCTCCAGGAGGTGCTCGGCCTGGACGTCGTCCTGGACGTGGAGGTGACCACCAACCGGCCGGACTGCATGTGCCACCTGGGGATCGCCCGGGAGCTGGCCGCCGCGCTGGCCGAGCCCCTCCGCGAACCGCCCACCGACCTCTCCGAAGGCCTGCTCTCCGCGACCGCCTCGGCGCAGCGGGCCCGGGTGCAGATCGACGACCCGGTGGGCTGTCCCCGCTTCACCGCCCTGGTGATCGAGGGGGTGGCGCCGGGGGAGTCCCCCGCCTGGCTCCAGCGGCGGCTGCGGGCCATCGGGCTGCGTCCGATCAGCAGCCTGGTGGACGTCACCAACTACGTGACCCACGAGCTCGGCCATCCCCTCCACGCGTTCGACCTCGACCGGCTCGCCGCCCTCGACGGGGGCGGCCGTCCGGTGACCCTGACGGTACGGAGGGCGCGCCCCGGCGAGAGCCTGGAGTGTCTCGACGGCGTCACCCGCGCGCTCCAGGCCGGGGACATGGTCATCGCCAGCGCCGGGGTGCCGGTGAGCCTGGCCGGGGTCATCGGCGGCGCCGCCACCGCCATCGGCGACACCACCCGCACCGTGCTGCTGGAGGCGGCCAACTGGGAGCCCACCGCGATCCGGGCGACCTCGCGGCGCCTGGGGATCCGCACCGACGCCTCGGCCCTCTACGACAAGGGCCTCCCCGACGAGCTCGCGCCCCTGGCCCTGCTCCGGGCGGCGGGGCTGATCGCGGACCTGGCCGGGGGCCACGTCCTCCGGGACCCCGTCGACGAGCACCCCGCGCCGCTCCCTCCCCTCCAGCCCGTGGAGCTGACCGGAGCCTGGCTCGGCGGGTTCCTCGGCTTCCCGGTCGACGTGCACGACGCCTCCACGGTGCTGGTCCACCTCGGCTTCGCGGTCGAGCAGGAGGGGGACCGGATCACCGTCCAACCCCCCTACTTCCGGCGTGACGTGCGCATCCGCGAGGACGTCGCCGAGGAGGTGGGGCGGGGCCTCGGCTACGGGCGGCTCCCCAGCACCCTGCCCGGGCATCGCACCCCCGTCCGCCACCTCGCCGCCGAGGACCCGATCGAGGATCGGGTGCGCGACGTCTGCGTGGGGGCCGGCTTCGACGAGGCCCTGCCCTATGTCTTCGGCCGGCCCGAGATCGCCGGCTGGCTGCCCGGTCTGGGCGACGGCCGCGCGCCGATGGCCCTGCTCAACCCTCTCAGCGATGACTGGACCCACCTCCGGGTCAGCCTGCTTCCCGGCCTCTGCCAGGTGCTGGCCCTCAACCAGAGCCGCGGTGTCCCGGCGGCGGCCGTCTTCGAGCTGGGCTGCGCCTTCTGGGACGGTGAGCGGGTCGGGCCGGTCCCCGGGGCGACCCCCGACGGGGTGGACGCCGGGCTGCCGCCGCTGCCCGCCGAGCCGCTCCTACTGGCGGTGGCGCGGCACGTGGACGGAGACGCCGCGGCCGCCGCGGCGGCGCTGCGCCACGCCCAGTCCCTGCTGGCCTGGCTGATCCGTGACCTGAGCGGCGAGGCGGCCGAGGCCGAGCCCACCGGCATCCCCGGCCTGCGCCCGGGGCGTGCCGCCTGGATCCGCGCCGGGGGCGCCCGGGTCGGCCTGGTGGGAGAGCTGGACGCCACCGCCGCGGAGCGGTTCGAGCTGCGCGGCCGGGTGGTGGTCGCCGAGCTCCGCATCGACGGGCTGGCGAGCGCCGCTCGCCGCCCCCAGCGGTACCGGCCGGTGCCCCGGTTCCCCGCCGTGACCCACGACCTCTCGGTCACCGTCCCCACCCGGGAGCAAGCGGGCGACGCGCTGGCGGTGGTCCGGGAGGCCGGGGGCGCGTTGCTCGAGTTGGTCGAGCTGCGGGACGAGTTTCGCGGCCAGAAGATGGGGGAGGGGCGCAAGGGGTGGACCTTCCGGCTCACCTTCCGCAGCCCGGAGCGCACCCTCACCTCGGAGGAGGCTCAGGAGCGGCAGGCGGCCATCGTCGTGGCCCTCCACGCTCGCTGCGGGGCCGAGCTCCGCGCATAGCCGAGGGGGCTCCGCGCGCAGCGGGGCCGTCGCGGCTCCTCCGTCATGAGCCGCGCGACCAAGTGACCGCCGTGGGTCTTCGCTCATGAGCCGCGCGTGAGTCGCGCGACCGAGGAGGCCGACCGCCGGCTGCTCCGTGCCCGCGACGCCATGGATCGCGCCCACCCGGAGGTGGTGGACGTCACCGCCTGGGGACGATCGCGGTGATGTCCGAGGCCCACTTCATCCGCTCCTTCCCGGCCGCCTTCGACGAGACCCCGCACCCATACCTGCAGGGGTGGCCGGCGCCGCCCCCCGAACGCGCTCGCCGGCACGGGTGCGCATGGCCTAAGCTGGCAGTCACCGTGAGCGAGTCCGTCGAGACCCGATCCCTCCGAGGCTCTCCCGCCACCGGCTTCGACACCGAGCTCCAGCGCATCCGCGACCTGGTGCTGACCATGGGCGACGACGTCGACGAGGCGATGACCCGTGCCACCGAGGGTCTGGTCGATCGGGACGTGGACGTCTGCGCCGCGGTGATCCGCGACGACGCCCGCATCAACGCGCTCCTGGTGACGGTGCGCGAGGTGGCCTTCGACGCCATCGCTCATGCGCCGGCCCCGCCTCAGCTCCGCGAGGCCCTGGGACTGCTGCACATGGCCAGCGAGCTGGAGCGAATGGGCGACCACTGCGCCAGCATCGCCAAGAGCGGTCGCGAGCTGGCCGACCTCCCGCCCCTCTCCAGCCAGTTCGACCTTCCTCAGCTCTCCGAGGCCTGCGAGGTGCAGGTGCGCGACATCCTGGGCGCCCTGATCGCGCGCGACGTCGACCGGGCCCGCGCCATCGCGGCCCGCGACGACCGGGTCAACCGGATCCACCACCGGATCGTGGACGACCTCATCCAGCTCATGGCCGAGGACGGCGGCGCCGTCTTCCGGGGGACCAAGCTGATCATGGTGGCCCAGAACTTCGAACGGATCGGCGATCGGGTAACCAACCTGGCCGAGGACCTGATCTTCCTGGAGAGCGGCCGGATCGAGGAGCTGGGCTAGCGACCGGCGGGTCGGCCCCGACTAGACGTCGAGGCGCGCCACCATGCGACGGGAGCGGGCCGTGATCAGCCGGCCCCCGAAGATCAGCACCAGGATCATCAGGATGGTGATGCCCGCCGCGGCGCTGGCCAGCGCCTGGTCGTGCGGGCTCGGCAATCCGATGTAGTAGTAGGTGACGTAGGTGAGGTAGCCGACCGGGTTCTGGAAGAGCTGGGGAGTCGGGTTGAAGTTGCTGAAGTTGGCGGTGAAGAGCAGCGGCGCAGTCTCTCCGGTGGAGATGGCGATGGCGATCACCAGGCCGGAGACGATGCCGGGGAGAGCCGGGGGCAGGAGGACCTTCCGGATCGTGGTGATCTTCGACAGCCCCAGCGCGGCGGCCGCCTCGCGCAGGCTGCGGGGCACCTGGGTGAACGAGACCTCGGTGGTCTTGATGATGTAGGGGAGGATGATCAGGGAGAGCGCCACCACGCCGCTCATGATCGAGTACCCCCACTTCAGCCCGATCACCAGCGCGACGTAGATCACGAAGCCGACCACGATCGAGGGCACCCCGGCAAGCACCTCCGAGAAGAAGCGCAGCGTCCCTCCGAGGCGGCGCGGGGCGAACTCGGCGAGGTACACGCCGCCGAGGATGCCCACCGGCCCCGCGATCACCAGCACGCCGATGGCGAACGCCAGCGTGCCCAGAATCGCATTCTGCAGGCCCGGGTTCTGGACGTCCTGGGTGGTGTTGGTGAGCAGGCTCCATCTGAGCGCCGGCGCCGCCTTGACCAGCACGCTCACCACCACCGCGACCGCGGGGGCGATGATGATCAGGAGCGCGAGGCCGCAGAGCACCCAGAAGATCCCGCCGCGCACGTGCCGGAAGCGAGGGGACTTAGATTCCACGGCCCACCGGCAGTGCCTCGCCGCTGATCCGCCGGACGATGAGCCGTCCCGCGAGGTTGGTCAGCAGGCTGATGATGAGCAGGAGAAGACCCAGCTCGGCGATGGCTCGCACCGCCATCCCGGTGAAGTCGCTGAGCGCCTCGTCCAATTGGTTGGCGATCACCGAGGCAAGCGTGGAGGTCGTTCCGTAGATGTTCGCCGGCGGGTTGAAGGCCACTCCGATGATCAGCAGGACGGCGATGGTCTCCCCCAGGGCACGACCCCAGCCGAGCAGCGCCGAGGCGATGATGCCGGTGCGCACGTAAGGGATGGTGACCACCCGGACCATCTCGTAGCGCGACATCCCGAGCGCCAGCGCCCCCTCGCGGGCGAGCACCGGGACTCGCTTGACCAGCTCACGGGTCGTCGAGGCGATGATGGGGATGATCATCAGGGTCAGCACCAGCGAGGCGGTCAGCATGCCCTGGCCGTTGTACGCCCAGGGTCCCTTGAAGAAGGGGATGATCGCGCCCAGGTGGGAGAGCACCGGGTAGAAGTGCTGGGAGAGGAGCGGGCCGAGAACGGTGAGGCCCCAGAACCCGAAGACCACGCTCGGGATGCCGGCGAGGAGCTCGAGGAAGGTGGAGAGTGGGCCCTCCAGGCGCCTCGGGATCCACTCGGAAAGCATCAGCACGCCGCCAACGGAGATGGGAACAGCCAGGATCAGGGCGATCACCGAGGTGAAGAAGGTCCCGATGATGAAGGTCAGCGCACCGTACACCGCCCCGTGCGGGGCCGAGATCCCGTTGTGGGTGGTGAGGACGGTGGAGTAGAGGTTGCCGATGAAGAACTTGTCGCTGGTGAAGAAGGTCGTCCCGCTGTAGATGATCGCGGGGATGGCCCATACGATCATGATCGACAGGATCAGCCCCAGGCCCGCCAGCGGAACGGTGGCGGCGATGCCCGACACCCACTGGAGCACGCGATCCCCGATGGTCAGGTCGCCGCGCGCCGCCCGTTCGACCCGGGCCGGGCCGGTGGTCATCCCACCGGCCCGGCGACGGACCAAGATCATGGCGGAGCTAGCCCGTGATCATCGCGATGGCGGCGTTGACCTTGGGCAGCACGTTGGTGGGAAGGGGGACGAAGTTCACCGCGCTCAGGTTGTCTGAGGTGGCTCCTCCGGTCGTGGAGATCGCCCACTCCAGGAAGGTCCGGATCGCCAGCGCAGTGTCCGTGGAGCTCTGGGTGGACTTGATGATGAGGTACTCGAAGTTGACGATCGGGTAGGCCTGGGCCCCGCTCTCGTAGATGAGCGACTGGGCGAGGCTGGCGGGCACGTTGGTGGCACCCGCGGTGACCGCGGCGTTGATGGTCGTCTCATTGGGCTGCACGAAGGCGCCTGACGCGTTCTCCAGCTCGACCTCACCGAGACCGTCGACCAGAGCCGTCGATTCCACGCTGACCCCGACGTAGGCGATGCAGCCCGGGGTGCTGTGGCAGGTGTCCACCATCGCCGGGTTGCCGTTGGCGGTCAGCTCGCTGGAGACCGACGGCCAGTTGACCGTGGTGCCGAAGGCGGGACCGTTGGCCCAGGTGGTGTTGGTGGCGCTGAGGAAGGAGGTGAAGATGAAGGTGTCACCCGAGGAGTCGACCCGCCGCACCGGCACGATCGGGGTGGCTGGGAGGGTGACGCCCGGGTTGAGGGCGGCGATCTTCGAGTCGTTCCAGGTGGTGATGGTGCCCTCATACATCTGGGCGATCACGTCGCCGCTCAGCTTGAGGTTGCTGATCCCGGCGAGGTTGTAGTTGACGGCCTGAGCCGAGACCGCGATCGGCACGTTGAGCAGGCCCGGGTTGGCGGTCACCTGGCCGGGGCTCAGGTAGGCGTCCGAGCCGCCCATGGTCACCGCCCCGCTGATGGCGTCGGTCTGGCCCTTTCCGGAGCCCCCCGCCGCCGCGCTGAGGGTGATGTTGGGGTAGGCCGCGGTGATACCGGACTGCAGCTTCTGGAGGTACGGGTAGAGGAGGCTCGACCCATCCTCGGTCAGAGTCACCGCCGAGGTCGGGTTGCCGGTCTGGACCGCCGCCGCGGTGGGGGTGCCGGTCGCGGTGCTGGCCGGGCTCGAGGTGGTCGGCGTGCTCGTGGAGCCGCAGGCTGCCACCAGGAACGCCCCGGTGAGCACCGCACTACCGATGGCCGCGTGTCGACGAACGTTCATGAGACCTCCCCTTTCCAAGGATGGGTGCTGATGAGGATGAGGCCACAGGGGGCGCGCTCATCCGGTCCGACCGCTGACGTAGGCCCGGCTCCGCTCGTCGGCCGGGTCGTGGAAGAAGGTCCGGGCCGATGCCGCCTCGACCACGCTGCCCTTCATCAGGAAGAGCACGTTGTCGCTGATCCGGCTGGCCTGGGCGAGATTGTGAGTGACGATGAGCACGGTCATCCGCTCCGACAGCTGCTTCATCAGCGACTCGATATGGTCAGTGGTGTCCGGATCGAGTGCCGAGGTGGGCTCGTCGAGGAGGATCACGTCGGGCGAGAGCGCCAGGGTGCGGGCCAGGCAGAGCAGCTGCTGCTGCCCCCCGGAGAGGCCGAAGGGCGAGCCGTGCAGGCGGTTGCTGACCGCGTCCCAGAGACCGACCATCGAGAGATGGTCTTTGACGATGTCATGCACGTTGTGCCGGTTGGCCAGCCCGTGGGCCCGCGGGGCCAGCCCCACGTTCTCGGCGATGCTGCGCGGGAAGGGGTTGGGGCGCTGGAAGAGCATGCCCACGCGGCGGCGCACCTCGCGGACGTTGACGTCGGCCCCGTAGACGTCGACGCCCTCCACGACCACCGAGCCGCTCACATGCATCCCGGCGACGTGGTCGTGCATGCGGTTGATGGAGCGGAGCAGCGTGGTCTTGCCGCAGCCGGTGGGACCGACGATCGCGGTCACCTTGTTGGGCTCGAAGATGGTGCTGATCCCGTTGAGCAGTGGCGAGCCCTTGAAGCGGACCGTGAGGTCCTGGACCGCGACCCCCTCCGCCACCGCCTCCTTCGCTGGGACGCCGGCTCTGGCCAGCGTCACAGAATCGGTAACCACGGGTCGAGAGTAGAAAGTGGCGGGTTGTCCACGGGTTGCCTGCTGGTTAAGGACCGGTAAAGGGGCCGCCAGGGCCCCCACCGAGGTTGCCTCCCCGGCGTGGTGCTCCTCGGATGACGGCTCCGCGTCGGTCAGCGGCGACGTCTCCCCTCCGGTCGGCGGCGGCGTCTCGCCTCCGGTCGTCGTCTCGCCGGCGGGAGCCTCGCCGGCGTTCACCCGGCCTCCGGCTCGGGCGGGGTCGCCGGCGCCGCCGGCAGCTCCACGATGAAGGTCGCTCCGCGGCGGGGCTCCGACACCACCCGGATCGAGCCGCCGTGGGCCTCGACCACGTGGCGGGCGATGGCCAGACCGAGCCCCGAGCCCTCACCGTCGCGCTGCCGCGAGCTGTCCGCCTTCCAGAACCGCTCGAAGATCCGGGGGAGGTCCTCCGGACGGATCCCGATCCCGGTGTCGCGGACCACCAGCTCCACCCGGCTCTGCTCGAGCAGGGGCCTGGCACTGACCGTGATCCGCCCCTCGGGCGGGGTGAACTTGATGGCGTTGTGCACCAGGTTGCGCAGCACCTGGCCGAGCCGGCGAGGATCGCCCAGGAGCGGCGGGGTGGAGGGCGCGACCTCGATGCTCACCTCGATCCGGCGCTCCTCGGCGAGCGGCAGCAACCGGTCGACGGTGCGCACCAGGTCGGCCACCGGCACCGGCTCCAGGCTCATGGTCTGGCGGCCGGACTCGATGCTGCTCAGCTCCAGCAGCTCCTCCACCATCTGGGCCATGTGGCCCACCTCGAGGGCGATCCGGTGGACGAAGCCGGCGGCCACCTCGGGCTGATCGAGAGCCCCCTTCTGGAGCGTCTCGACGAGCAGGCGGATGGCGGTGATCGGTGTCCGCAGCTCATGTGAGACGTTGGTGACGAAATCGCGCCGGACCCGCTCCAGACGGCGGAGCCGGGTCTCGTCGCGCACCAGCACCACCACCGCCACCTGCTGGTTCTGCACCGGGAAGGCACGGACCACGATCACCTCGCGGGTGCTGGCGATCTCACGCTCGACGGCCGCCTCCGCGTCCCGGCAGGCGGTGATCACGCGCAGCAGCCGGAAGTCGGCACCCAGCTCGGCGAGGGTGTGGCCCTCGCCCTCCCCCGAGAGGTCGAGGAGGCGGCACGCCTCCTCGGTGGCCAGCAGGATCCGGCCCGTCCTGTCGACGGCGATCAGGCCGTGGCCGCCCTCGAGCTGCTCACCGACCGCTCTGAGCAGCGTCAGCGTGTGACTCGCCGGCGTGGATGAGGCTGGAGCGTTCATCGAAAGGAGCCCAGCGTGATGGTGGTCGGGAGCGGTGATCAACTGCTGCGATGTTATCCATCTCCGATGGTGCGAGCGGGCGCAAACGGACCACGCGGTGCAACGTTAGCCATTTCACAATCAGCGGTTAAGGTTCCGATAATGTGGCCGCCACACGGCGCCGTGTCGCCGTTAATGTCCCGATAATCTTCAACAGCCGCGGGGTCGCCCCGGGCGCCACCGCCCGTCGCCGGGGCATAATGGGCACGCCCGATGAGTTGCGCGATCGCCCGCCCCGCGACCACCACCGCCGGTGCGGCCGCCCGTCGATGACCACGTCGCCCGCCAAGCACGTGCTCATCGTCGAGGACGAGGACTCGATCCGCCAGACGCTGCGCTACAACCTCAGTCAGGAAGGGTTCGTCATCACCGAGGCGAGCACCGGCACCGAGGCGCTGTCGGCGGCGCGGCGGCAGCGGCCCGACCTCATCCTGCTCGACCTCATGCTGCCCGAGCTCTCCGGGCTCGAGGTGTGCAGGATCCTGCGCCAGGAGATGACGGTGCCGATCATCATGCTCACCGCCAAGGGGAGCGAGCTCGACAAGGTGGTGGGACTTCACGTCGGCGCCGACGACTACGTCACCAAGCCCTTCTCGCTCAACGAGCTGCTGGCGCGCGTGTCGGCGATGCTGCGCCGCGCGGAGATGACGGTCAAGGAGCGCGTCGCGGGGCGGGAGATCGAGGAGCTGGAGAACTTCCGGATCGATCGCGGTGCCCGCACCGTGCACGTCGACGGTGAGGAGCTGCACCTCGCCCCCAAGGAGTTCGACCTGCTCTCGCTGCTCCTGCTCAACGCCGGCAAGGTGCAGTCCCGCCAGGTGATCATCCAGCGCATCTGGGGCAGCAAGTTCTACGGCGACCACAAGACGGTCGACGTCCACGTGCGCTGGCTGAGGGAGAAGTTCGAGCGCTTCGACCGGCTGCCGTTCCGGATCACCACGGTGTTCGGCGTCGGCTACCGCATCGACCGGCTCGACCAGACGGCCGCCTGACCTGCATCGGTGGGTGACGCGAAGCAGACCGGGATCAGATGCGAGTGGCCACTCACTGACCCAGGTCTGAGTGGGGCCGGCGGCACCGCCGGCCTACCATGGGGCGCGATGGGCGCCGTGGTCACCCCCGTCACCGTCGCCCCCGCCGCCCCGCCGGCGCGTGACCGGCGAACGCTCCCCCGGGAGTTCTTCGCCCGCCCCACCGCGGAGGTCGCCGCCGACCTGGTGGGGGCGCGGCTGCTCTGCGACGCCGGCACCGACCGCGAGGTCGAGGCGCTGGTGGTGGAGGTCGAGGCCTACCTCGGCCTGGAGGACCCCGCCTCCCACGCCCACCGGGGGCCGACACCCCGGGCCGCCATCATGTTCGGGCCGCCCGGGCATCTGTACGTCTACCTCTCCTACGGAATGCATTTCTGCGCCAACGTCGTCTGCGAGCCGGAGGGCCGGGCCGGCGCCGTGCTGCTGCGCGCCGCGGCGGTGGAGCGAGGCGAGCCGGCGGTCCGCGCGCGCCGCGGCGGTGCCCCACCGGGGCCCCCGTCGGCGGTGCTCCTGCGGGGCCCGGGCAACCTGGGCAGCGGGCTCGGCCTGACCCTGAGCGACAACGGTCTCGACCTCTGTGACCCGGCCGGCCGGCTCCGGCTCCTCGCAGCGGTCGAAGCAGCACCGCTCACGATCGGGCCACGGGTCGGGATCAGCCGCGCGGCCGATCGGCCGCTCCGCTTCGCCTGGGCCGGCCACCCCGCGGTGAGCCGGCCGGTGCCGGCCCAGCCGCCCCCCCCTGACGGGACGGCGGGCCCACGGCCCGGCGACTGAAGGCGAGCAGCCGGCTCTGCCGGGCCGCCGAGAGGGACGAGCCCCGGCCGGAGAGAGGGATCCTCACACCGCCTGCGGCGTGGGGCAAGAGAAAGGGGCCGGCGGGGCCGGCCCCTCGTTTCTCATTTGCCGATCAACGGCACCCGGCGAACAGCCGGGCATGATGCGGCACCATCCGGTGCCAGGTGGCACGCCCGGAGCGTCTCACCCCATCGCCGGCACTCCCGCGGCGCTCTTGCACTCCCACTGCCTGCCGGACCTACCACACGACGGTCTCACGGCGGCGCACACCGGGGCGGTGACGGGGGCCCGCACCGGGCCTCACCTCTCGGCTCGAGAGGCCCTCAGGAGTTGGAAGACGCCTCGCATCGAAGCCCAACCTCCGTGTGGACAGATGGCTTCTGTGCCTAGGGTACCCCGTTGCGCCGGTCTGTCAACGGACCCCGTGGTCACAGGTCACCGGCGCAATCGCACCGAATCGATCGCCGTCCCCAGGGGTTGCCAGGCCCGTAGACTGGGGGGTGGAGGACGGCCTAGAATCTGAACGTCCGTTCGCCGCCCGGAGGGAGCATGTCCGGTCACAGCAAGTGGGCTGGGATCAAGCACAAGAAGGCGATCGTCGACGCGAAGCGCGGCCAGGCCTTCACCAAGGTGGCCGCCGAGCTCTCAGTGGCGGCGCGGGAGGGCGGCGCCGACCCCGTCGGCAACTTCCGGCTCCGCCTCGCCATCCAGAAGGCGCGCGAGGTCAACATGCCCGCCGAGAACATCGAGCGGGCGATCCAGCGGGGGGCAGGAGGGAAGGAGGGGGAGCGGCTCGAGGAGGTCCGCTACGAGGGCTACGGCCCCCACGGGGTGGCGGTGATGGTCGACGTCCTCACCGACAACCGGAACCGGACGGTGGCCGCCATCCGCAACCTCTTCACCCGCTCGGGCGGCTCCCTGGGGGAGACCAACAGCGTGGCCTGGATGTTCTCCAACCAGGGCGTGATCCGGATCGACGCCGGCAAGCGGGACCCCGAGGAGATCGCCCTCGAGCTGCTCGACCGGCTCGACGTGGGCCCCGACGGGGACATCGCCGTCGACGGCTCCTCGGTCCAGGTGACCCTGGTGCCACACCTCTTCGAGGAGGCCCGCCGGAGGGTGGAGGAGGCCGGGCTCACCGTCGAGGCCGCCGAGGTGACCATGAACCCGGGTACGTCGGTGACCCTGGACGCCGGGGAGGCCCGTCAGGTGCTGCGCCTGCTCGACGGCCTGGAGGAGCTGGACGATGTCCAGCAGGTCTACGCCAACGCCGAGATCCCCGACGAAGTCCTCGAGTCGGTCACCTCGTAGCCGCGAGCTGAGGTGCGGGTCCTAGGCGTCGATCCGGGGCTGGGACGCACCGGCGTCGCCCTGGTGGAGGGGCGCCCGGGGTCGCTGCGTCTGATTCACGCCGAGTGCATCGAGACCGGCGTCGAGGAGGCCGACGGCCCCCGTCTCCTGGAGCTCTCCCGGCTGCTGGCTCAATCAGCCGGGTCCCTCCACCCCGATGTGGCGGCGGTGGAGCGGCTCTTCTTCTCGACCAACCGGCAGACCGCCATGCGGGTCAGCCAGGCCCGCGGGGTCATCCTCTGCACCCTGGCCGCGGCGGGGATCCCCATCGCCGAGTACACGCCCAACGAGATCAAGGAGTTGATCGCCGGCTACGGCGGGGCCACCAAACGTCAGGTGCTCCGGATGTGCGGCGCCATGCTGGGGGTGGAGCGGATCCCCGGGCCCGACGACACCGCCGACGCCTGCGCCGCCGCCATCTGCCACCACCATCGGGCCGGGCTCCGGCCCCGGGTCGCGGCGGCACCGGTGTCCGGGGTCAGCCCGGCGCTGGAGCTGGCCATCGCCGCCGCCCGTGAGAGGGTCGGGGCCGCTCCGGCGTCACGACCCGCCCCGGCATCACGCCCCGCGACGCGGGCCCGGGCGGCGGTCACCCCGGCCGGACAGCCATGATCGCGCGGCTGCGCGGCCGGGTGGTGGTCGCCGACACCGACCACGTCGTGCTCGAGACGGGCGGGGTCGGATTCCAGGTGCAGTGCCACCTCCGGACCCTCGCCGCGCTCCACGAGATGGGCGACCGGGAGGTGACCCTCCACGTCCACACGGCGGTGAGCGACGACGCCATCCGCCTCTACGGCTTCCTCGGCCGCGACGAGCTCCGCCTCTTCCGGCTGCTCATCGGGGTGGAGCGGATCGGGCCCAAGGCGGCGCTCTCCATCCTGGGACGGGCCGAGCTGCCGGCGATGGTGCGGGCCATCCGCGACGGCGACGTGGCCCTGGTGGCGACCGTCCCCGGGATCGGTCGCAGGACCGCGGAGCGGGTCATCCTGGAGCTGCGCGATCGCCTGGCCGATCTCGCCCTCAGCCTGGAGCCGGCGCCACCCACCGCCGCCGCCCAGGCGATCGAGGCGGCGGTCGCGGGGCTGGTCGGGCTCGGCTTCCGGGAATCGGAGGCGCGCCCGGCGGTCCGGGCCGCCCTCGCCGGAGCGGGGGAGGCCGACGGCGACGTCACCGCCCTGGTGGGGAGGGCGCTCCGCCTCCTGGACGTGGGCCCGGCGACGTGACCCGCCACGGGACCTCGGTGGCGGAGACCTCCCGCCCGCCCGGCGCCGCCATCTCGCGAGCGACGCCATGAACGACAGCCGCCTGGTCAGCCCTGGCGAGATGGAGGAGGAGCGCGCCGCCGACTCCGTCCTCCGTCCCCGCCGGCTCGAGGACTTCGTCGGCCAGCCGGCCATCCGGGAGCAGGTGCGCATCCTGATCGAGGCGGCCCGGGCCCGGGTGGAGCCGGTCGACCACGTCCTCCTCTACGGTCCGCCCGGGCTCGGCAAGACCACCCTGGCCCAGATCATCGCCACCGAGATGGGGGTCCAGGCGCGGCTCACCAGCGGGCCGGCCCTGGAGCACCAGGGGATGCTGGCCTCCATCCTCACCGCCCTCCAGGACCGGGACGTCTTCTTCATCGACGAGATCCACCGCCTCAACCGGGCGGTCGAGGAGGCCCTCTACCCGGCGATGGAGGACCTCGCCTTCGACTTCGTGGCCGGCAAGGGGGCGGGGGCGCAGACGCTGCGATTGAGCCTCAAGCCGTTCACCGTGATCGGGGCGACCACCCGCGCCGGGGCCCTGGGCGGTCCGCTGCGCGACCGCTTCGGGGTGACCTTCCGGCTCGACTACTACGGCGTCGACGAGCTGACCGCGATCATCGTGCGCTCGGCGAGGCTGCTCGAGGTGGAGCTCGACGCGGCCGGGGCCGCGCTCCTGGCCGGGCGCGCCCGGGGCACGCCCCGGGTGGCCAACCGGCTGCTCCGCCGCGCCCGCGACTACGCTCAGGTGCGCGCCGCGGGGAGCATCGACGCGGCGGTGGCCGAGGCCGCGCTGGGCATCCTTGGGGTCGACGAGAAGGGGCTCGACGAGATGGACCGGCGGGTGATCGAGACCCTCTGCGGCGCCCTCTCGGGGCACCCGGCGGGTGTCCAGACCATTGCGGTCTCGGTCCAGGAGGAGCCCGAGACCATCGAGGACGTGATCGAGCCATACCTGATCCGGCTCGGGCTGGTGGTCCGCACCCCGCGCGGCCGGCTGGCCACGGCCGCCGCCTACCGACACCTGGGACGGACCCCGCCGCCCGGCTCGCCGGGGGCCGCGACGGGCCAGGAGACCCTCTTCGGCGGCTGAGCCGGCCGGCGACCAGGGCCGGATTCGCCGGCCGCGCCCCCCTTCCGGCCCGATCTCACGCCGAGACCGATGACCCGCTCCGCTACACTTCGCCGTCGTGAACTGGCTGCGGGTCACCAAATGGAAGGTGGCGACGATCTTCGTGGTCCTGATCGTGGCCGTGGTGGTCGATCTGTTCAACCTGAACGTCTTCGGCTACAACATCACGCTCCACAAGGGCCTGGACATCGTGGGCGGGTCGGAGCTGACCATCGCCATCTGCCAGGGGTACGACAACCCACTGGAGTCCGGCTGCCGGAGCGGGATACGCAACGGGACCAGCGTCGCGCAGGCCCAGGCCGACACCATCCCCGTCCTCCAGAACCGGGTCAACGGGCTGGGCGTCTCCGAGGCCACCGTCCAGCCGGTGGGCGACGATGAGATCTCGATCGAGCTGCCCGGCGTCCCGCTCACCAAGGCCCTGAACGTCCTCGGCAGCACCTCGCTGATCTACTTCGCGACCGCCGTCTCCGGGGCTCCGCCCTCGGGCGCCGCCAAGAACGCCAACTACTGCCACCTCAACCCGTCGGACAAGTTCTGCGTGGACCAGGACCCGGCAGGGTACGAGCCCGCCCAGCTCAGCAACCCCATCCTGTACCCGTCCGGGTACCACTGGAAGATCGACGACAAGCTGCCCGCGACGGACATCGTCAGCTCCAGCGTGGGCACCGACGCCACCACCGGGGGGCCCACCGTCGACATCAGCTTCAACGGCTCCGGCGCCAGCGAGTGGAGCAAGGTCACGCAGGCGGCCAACAAGGTGTACGTCGCCGACGGCTGCACCCCCGACTCGACCTGCGCGGCGACGTCGATGGTCGCCATCTTCCTGGACCGGAGCGTGATCAGCGCCCCGGTGGTCGACTCGCCCTCCAGCGCCAACACGGAGATCACCGGGCTCACCCTCAGCGAGGCCCAGCTCCTGCAGTCCCAGATCAACGCCGGGGCCCTCCCGGCCCAGATCGGGGTCGTCGCCTCCACCGCGGTGGGCGCCACCCTCGGCGCCCAGACCGTCACCGCCACCCTGCTCGCCGGCGCGGTGGGCCTGATCGTCGTGATCCTCTTCATGATGGGCTACTACCGCTTCCCGGGGATCCTGGCCAGCCTCGCCCTCATCCTCTACAGCCTGATGAACCTGGCCGCCTACAAGATCATCGGGGTCACCGTGAGCCTGGCCGGCCTCGCCGGCTTCGTGTTATCGGTGGGCATGGCCGTCGATGCCAACGTGCTCATCTTCGAGCGCACCCGCGATGAGCTGCGCCATGGCAGGTCCGTGGCCACCTCGGTCGAGCTCGGCTTCCGGCGCGCCTTCCCGGCCATCCGGGACAGCAACATCTCGACCGGGATCGTCTGCGTCATCCTCGCCTTCTTCGGCTCGGACATCGTCAAGGGCTTCGCCATCACCCTGGGGATCGGCGTCGCCATCAGCTTCTTCAGCGCGGTCCTGATCACCCAGTCGCTGCTCGGCCTGGTGCTGCGCTGGAAGATCGGCAAGAACCCGTCCCTCTACACCGAGATCCACCCCGAGTACCAGGAGCAGCACCGCCCCGGACGCTTCGACATCGTCCGCAACCGCAACCTCTTCTTCCTGCTCTCGCTGGCCATCATCATCCCGGGTATCGTCGCCATCATCGGCTGGGGCTTCCGGCTGGGCATCGACTTCGCCGGTGGTGATCAGATCGAGGCCGGTTACTCGCATCCGGTGACCGAGGCGCAACTGGTCGCCGCGGTCAACTCGGTGGCCCCGGGGCTCCAACCCACGGTCCAGAGCTACGGCAGGGACGCGAAGACCGGCTACGACGTCTACACCATCCAGACCCTGCCCGCCGCCCCGACCGTCCTCGAGAGCATCACCAACACTCTCGAGAAGAACTACGGAGCGGAGCCGAGCACGATCAGCGTCAGCGCCGTGGGGTCGACAATCGCCAAGAGCGCCGTGAGCCAGGCCATCATCCTGATCCTGGTCTCGTCGCTGATGATCGCCCTCTACCTCGCCTACCAGTTCGGCAAGCAGCGCCAGGTCAACCGCTGGCGGTTCGCGGCCTGCACCTTCTTCAAGCTGCTGCACGACATCTTCGTGCTGGCCGGCATCTGGGCCATCCTCGGCCACTTCACACCGCTGGGCCAGGTGGACAACTACTTCGTGACCGCGGTGCTCACCGGGGTGGCGTTCTCCATCCACGACACCATCGTGGTGTTCGACCGGATCCGGGAGAACCTCCGGGTGGGGCCGCGCTTCACCTTCGACCAGATCGTCAACCTCTCGACGGTCCAGACCATGGCCCGCTCGCTCAACACCTCGCTGACGGTCGTCTTCGTGCTGCTCGCCCTGGTGCTCTTCGGCGGCTCCTCGATCCAGGGCTTCGTGCTCGCCCTGCTGATCGGTATCGTCACCGGCACCTACAGCTCGATCTTCAACGCCTCGACCCTGCTGGTCGCCTGGAACAAGGCGCGGCCCGAGCAGACCGCCGGCCGGGCCGTGCGCGGCGCGGTCGCCCGGCCCGCTCGCGCCACCTGAGCAGCCGCGGGGTCCCGGGCCCGCCGCCCCGTTCGCGGTCGCGTCCCGATACGATCGTTCCCGTCCCATGAGCCGCCCGGACATCGCCGCCCTCTCCGACCTGCTGCGCCCCGCCCTGACCCAGGCCGGGGTCGAGCTGCTCGACGTGCAGTGGAAGGGCAGCGGCCCGGGCAGCGTGCTGCGCCTGGTGGTGGACCGCCCCGGTGGGGTCGGCCTCGACGACTGCGAGCGCGCCTCGATGACCGCGGGTGCCATCCTCGATGCGTACGATCCGATCGACGTCCGCTACTCGCTGGAGGTCTCCTCGCCGGGCGCGGAGCGCCCCCTCCACACCCAGGAGGAGTGGCGCGCCGCGCTGGGACGGCGGGTCCACGTCCGGCTCCGCAGCGGCGACGCCGAGCGGGTGGTGGAGGGCCGGCTGGTCGCCACCGGGGGGCCCACCGTGGAGATCGAGGTACGCAACCCCCGCGGCCGGTCCCACTCGGTGACCGTGGAGGTGACGGACATCCTCGCCGCCCGGATCGCGGTGGACATCTAGTGCACCGGCCCAGCGGCGACTGCCCGTTTCATCCGGCCATTGCCGCCGGCGGCGCGCGCCCTGAAGCCAGCGTCAGGGGGCCCGGCGCACCTCGCCCCACCGCCCCGATGACCTCGGTGCCCTGCTGATGCCGGGCCGCAGCCGTTCCGGGGCCGTGCCCCCGGAGGAAGGCGGCATCCTGGAGGCGGTGGCCGAGCTGGCCTCGAGCGCCGGCATCAGCGAGGATGAGCTGAGCGAGATCGTGGGCAGGGCCCTGGTCGACACCTACCGCCGGCTGGTGGTCGACGACCCCGGCCTGACCGCTCGGGTCGACTTCGGGCGAGGGGTCCACGACGTGCTGCGCCCGGAGCCGCTCGGCGGCGTGGCGGTCATGGCGCCGCTCACCGGGGACGCGGCCCGCCAGGCGGCCCAGGCGGTGCGGGCCGCGGTTCTGGACCGCTTGCGCAACGCCGGGGCGGAGCGGGTGCTCAGTGAGGCGGCGACCCATCGGGGCGAGCTGATCGACGCGGTCGTCGAGAGCTCGGCCGGGGGCAGCTGGTATCTGCGGTCCGGGGAGACCACCGTGGTCCTGCCCCCGGAGGAGCAGGCGGTGGGGGAGGAGCTGGCTCCTCGGCAGCACCTCAAGGTGGTCATCCTCGAGGGTCGGCGGCGCGCCCGGGACGCCGTCGTGGTGGCCTCGCGATCGCATCCTCAGCTGGTACGGCTGCTGCTGGAGCAGGAGGTCCCGGAGCTGGGGCGCGGGCAGGTGGGCATCCGCGCCATCGCCCGGGAGGCCGGCCGCCGGACCAAGGTGGCGGTGGAGGCGATCGACCCCGACATCGATCCCCAGGGCGCGTGCATCGGCCCCCACGGCATCCGCCACCGCGCCATCACCTCACAGCTCGGCGCCGAGCAGCTGCAGGTGGTGCGGTTCGACGCCGACCCGGCTCACTACGTCGCCAACGCTCTGATGCCGGCACCGGTCCTGGGCGTCGAGCTCGACCCCGAGACCCGGACCGCGCACGTGAGCGTCGACCCCGCCAAGCTCTCGCTGGCAATCGGCAGGGGAGGTGAGAATGCCCGCCTCGCCGCCCGGCTCACCGGTTGGCGGATCGACATCTCCGCACCCGAGACGGCGGGCGAGGCCGGCTCGTGAGCACCCCGGAGGGCCCGCGGGGAGACCCCGCCGCCTCCCGTCTCCCGCTCCGGACCTGCGTCGGGTGCCGCCGTCGCCGCCCGCGCCCGGAGCTCGTCCGCCTGGTCGCGGGGGCGGCGGGAGCGGTTATCCTGGACATCCCCGCCCGGGCGCCCGGCCGCGGCGCCTATCTCTGCCGCGACTCCGGCGTGATCTGCCTGCGGGCCGCCCAGAGGCGCCGCAGCCTGAGCCGGTCCCTGCGGGTGAGGGAGAATGACATCGACCCCGAGACACTGGGCCCGCAGCTCAGGGAGCTCGCCGAGGAGGACTCACCGTCGCCACCATGAAGAAGATCCGACTGCCGGCCAGCCTGACGGTCAGGGAGCTGGCCGAGCGGCTCGGTGTAACCGGGACCCAGCTCATCACCTACCTGATGCAGAACGGGGTCGCCGCCGCCCTGAACCAGTCGATCGACTTCGACACCGCGGCGCTGGCCGCGGATCACTTCGGGTTCGAGACCGAGTCGGAGGAGGCGGCAGCGCGAGAGGCGGCGGCCGGAGCCTCGGGTTTGGGCGCGCTGCGGCGCCCCCACCCCCTGCTCGACCTCTCCGGTGAGGACCCGTCCGCCCTGGTGGCCCGGCCGCCGGTGGTCGCCGTCCTCGGGCACGTCGACCACGGCAAGACCTCGATCCTCGACCGGGTCCGGGCCACCAGCGTGGCCGCCGGGGAGGCGGGGGGGATCACCCAGCGGATCGGCGCCTACCAGGTCGAGCGTCAGGGGCGCCTGATCACCTTCATCGACACCCCGGGCCACGCGGCCTTCACCGCCATGCGGGCCCGCGGCGCGGACGTCACCGACATCGCGGTTCTGGTGGTCGCCGCCGACGACGGCGTCATGCCCCAGACCGACGAGGCGATCCACCACATCCGGAGCGCCGGGGTGCCCTTGATCGTCGCCGTCAACAAGGTGGACAAGGACGGGGCCAACCCCGAGCGCGTGCTCCAGCAGCTCGCCGAGCACGAGGTGGTCCCCGAGAGCTACGGCGGTGACGTGCCGGTGGTGAACACCAGCGCGCTCACCGGTCAGGGGATCGAGGACCTGCTGGACACCATCCTGCTGGTCAGCGACGTGGTCAGCCTGCCACGGGCCAATCCGAACCGGCTGGCGGTGGGCACCGTCATCGACTCCGAGCTGGAGCGGGGGAGGGGCCCGGTGGCCACCGTCCTGGTCCAGAACGGCACCCTGCGGATCGGTGACAACGTGGTGGTGGGGGCGGTCTACGGCAAGGTGAGGGCGCTCACCGACGACGCCGGCCGCCGGGTCAAGGAGGCCGGACCGAGCCAGCCGGTCCAGATCACCGGCCTCACCGACGTCGCCACCGCCGGCGACATCCTCCAGGTGACCGAGACCGAGCGCGCCGCCCGCGCGCTTGCCGAGCAGCGGGCGGACGATCAGCGGGCACGGGTCGCCCAGCCGGTTCGCCGGATCACCCTCTCCGACTTCGCGGCGGTGCAGGGCGAGACCAAGACCATGACCCTGGTCCTCAAGGCCGAGGCCAACGGCTCCCTCGAGGCCCTGCGCAGCCAGGTCACCGGGCTCGAGGACCCCAACGTCACGATCAAGATCGTCGGCGAGGGTGTGGGGGCGGTGGGGGAGTCGGACGTCAACCTCGCCGCGGTCTCCGGCGCCATCGTGATCGGCTTCAACGTCAGGCCCGACGACCGGGCCAAGGCGGCGGCTGAAGAGCTCGGGGTCGACATCCGCTTCTACGACGTCGTCTACCAGGTCACCGACGACATCGAGAGATCGATCAAGGGGATGTACGAGCCGACCCTCATCGAGGTCTACCAGGGCCGGGCCGAGGTGCGGCGGGTCTTCATGGTGGACGGCAAGCCGGCCATCGCCGGCTGCCAGGTGGTCGACGGCCGGATCACGCGCGCCGCCACCTGCACCGTCCGCCGCGACGGCCGCGAGGTGGGCCGCGGGAAGATCGATGCCCTCAAGCGGTTCCGCGACGACGTGCGCGAGGTTGCCCGCGGGTACGAATGCGGAATCAGCCTCGAGGGTTTCACCGACTTTGCCGAGGGCGATGTCATCGAGGCCCACGTCACCGAGCAGCAGAACCTCTGATCGTGCCCCTGACCATGCCTCATCCCAAGGATCGCGCTCACCCGCGCGCTGCGGGCCCGGGACGGTTCCAGCCGGTGCTGGGTGCGTCGTCACGCCCGCCGCGACCGGAGCGCATCGCCGAGCAGCTGCGCCAGGAGCTCTCCTCGCTCATGGTCACCGAGATGAAGGATCCGCGGGTGCGGCTGGCATCGGTCTCCCGGGTGAGGATCGCACCCGACCTGCGCAGCGCCACCGTGATGATCTCGGCGGTCGGCGACGAGCCCGAGCGCCACGCGGTGGTGGACGCCATGCGCCACGCGGAGGGTTACCTCCGCGCCCAGCTCGGCCACCGGCTCGAGAACTTGAAGAGTTCCCCGCACCTGAGCTTCGAGCTCGACGAGTCGATCGCCTACTCGGTGCGGATCAGCAGCGTACTCCGCGAGCTGGCGAGCGAGCAGGCCCCCGACCCCGACGCCGCCCCCGGAGAGGAGAGCCGATGACGGTGGCCCAGCTTCGCTTCCCGGGGGTCGCCGATGCCGCTCGCGACATCCGCCGGCTCATCGACGACGCCCGGGAGATCGGCTGCCTGGCCCACAAGGACGCCGACGCGGACAGCCTGGGCTCGGCCCTCGCCTTCACCGAGGCCCTCCGCGAGATGGGCAAGCGGGCGCACCCGCTGGTGCCCAGCCCGCTCCCGCTCGCGCTCCGCTATCTGCCCGGCTTCGACACCATCGTCGGGGAGCCACCGGCGCTGGATCTGCTCTTCACCTTCGACTGCGCCACGCCGCACCGGTTCGGGGACCGGGCCGGGCTGGTGGAGAGTGTCCCGCACGTGGTGAACGTCGACCACCACGCCAGCAACGAGGGGTTCGGGGAGATCAACCTGGTCGACCCGGCGGCGAGCGCCACCGGCCAGATCGTCTACCGGCTGCTCCGCGCCATGGACTGCCCGATCTCCGCCGAGACCGCCACCAACCTCTACGCCGCCCTGCTCACCGACACCGGCGGCTTCCGACACGAGAACACCACCGAGGCGGCGCTGCGGTTGGGCGCCGACCTGGTGGCCCTGGGGGCGAACGCCGGGTGGGTGGCCCTCAAGAGCTACAAGTCGCGCAGCATCCCCCAGCTCCACCTGGAGGGCATCGCCACCGCGACCGCGCGGAGCGAGAGCGACGGCCGGCTGGTGTGGTCGGAGATCACCCTGGCGATGCTCGAGGAGACGGGGGCCACCCTCCAGGAGGCCGAGGGGGTGATCGACCAGCTCCAGACCGTCGATGGCATGAAGATCGCGATCATCTTCAAGGAGGCGGCACCCGGGCTGATCAAGATCTCGGTCCGGAGCCGCGACGAGGTGGACTCCACGCAGATCTGCCTGCCCTTCGGCGGAGGCGGCCACCGCCGGGCGGCCGGCGCCGAGCTGCGTGAGCCCCTGGAGACCGCCCGCCGGCGGGTCCTGGAGGTCGCCCGCGCCCTGCTGCGGTCGCTGCCGTCGTGATGACGGCCCCGCCGGTGACCCCGCCCCGTCGCGGGGTGCCGAGTGCCGTGCTGGCCCTCAACAAGCGGCCCGGGCAGACCTCGTTCGACTGCGTCCGCCAGGTGCGCCGGATCTACGGCGAACGGCGGGTCGGCCATGCCGGCACCCTCGACCCCATGGCCCAGGGGTTGCTCCCACTCTGCCTCGGCGTGGCCACCCGACTGGTGGACCATTTCCACCGCCAGACCAAGCGATACCGCTGCACCGTCCGGCTGGGCGAGCGCTCCGTCACCCTGGACACCGAGGGCGCCGTCACCCCGGGCGGGGACGCCGGGGGGCTGGACGCCGCCACCGTCGCGAGCGCTCTCCACCAGTTCGTGGGCGAGATCTGGCAGGTCCCGCCGATGCACTCTGCCGTGCGCCACGAGGGCGAGCACCTCTACGAGCTGGCCCGGCGGGGCGAGGAGGTCGAGCGGGCGCCCCGGCAGGCGCTGATCGTCAGCGCCGAGCTGGTGGGCTTCCGGCCGGGCCGGGTGGCCGAGGCCGACCTCGACGTCGAATGCGGCAAGGGAACCTTCATGCGCGTCCTCGCCGGCGACCTGGGTGAGGCCCTCGGGGTGGGTGGCCTGCTGAGCTGGCTGGAGCGGACCCGCTACGGGAGCCTCGACCTCGCCGACGCGCACACCGTGGAGGAGCTCCAGCAGATGGAGGATCCGACCCTGGCGCTCCTGCCTCCCGAGGTCGCGGTCAGCTTCCTGCCGGCGGTCTTCCTCGGCCCCCCGGCGGTCACCCTGGTGCGCAACGGCCAGGCGGTCTTCCTGCCCCGGGGCGCCGCGGGTCTCCCGCAGGGGGAGGTCCGAGCCCACTCGGCGAGCGGCGAGCTGATCGCGCTCGGAGAGGTCACCGGCCTCCGCTTCCGGCCCACCAAGGTGATGGCCGGCTGAGCGACGACGTGATGCTGGGACCCCATCCGTGCCCGTGACCCTGGAGCACTCCCTCGCCCCCGACCGCGGTCCGTCCCCCGCACCCGTCGCCTGCACCATCGGCGTCTTCGACGGTGTCCATCGCGGCCACCAGCGGCTGCTGGCGGCGACCGTGGCCGCCGCCCGGCAGCTCGGCGGCATCGCCGCCGCGGTCACCTTCGAGCCCCATCCGCGCGCGGTCCTCGACCCCGCCAACGTCCCGCCCGAGCTCACCACCCTCGACGAGAAGCGCGAGCGGCTGATGGCGGCCGGTATCGACCGGGTGGTGGTCATCAACTTCACGCGCGAGGTGAGCGAGTGGACCGCCGAGCGCTTCTGCGCGCGGCTGCTGGACCGTTTCGACCTCCAGCGGCTGGTGGTGGGGCCGGGCTTCGCGCTGGGCCGAGCCCGCCGCGGCGACATCGACTTCCTGCGCCGCTTCGGGGCCGAGCACGGCTTCACGGTCGACACCGTCCCGGCGGTGACCGAGGACGGGGAGTCCATCTCCTCCACCCGGATCCGCTCGGCGCTGGTCTCCGGCGACGTCGAGCTGGCCGCCGGCCTGCTCGGCCATCACTACTTCCTCGACGGCACCGTGGAGCGGGGCGACCGGATCGGCTGGCGGCTCGGGTTCCCCACCGCCAACCTGGGGGTGGAGCCGGGCAAGTGCCTCCCTGAGCTCGGCATCTACAGCACCTGGATCCGGGTCAGGGGGGAGTGGCGGGTGGCCGCGTCCAGCATCGGCTACCGGCCGACCTTCGGCGGGGACCGGCTCACCGTGGAGGCCCACCTGCTCGATTTCGACGGCGACATCTACGGGGAGAGGGTGCGGCTGGCCTTCGTCCACCGGCTGCGGGAGGAGCGGTTCTATCCGAACGAGGCCGCCCTCATCGCCCAGATGCGGCTGGACGTCGCCGAGACGCGGCGGCTGCTGGAGACGGCGGAGCCGCCCTCGGAGCTCTGAGGCCGACCTACCCACCATCGCGGGTCGACCACTGCTGGGACGTCACTCGACCGACGAGGTGGGTGCAGGAGGTTCCGAGGAGGGCGGCCGCGGGTCTGTGCGAGGGTCGCTCGCGTCCGGCCCCCTCGCTCCCGCAAGCCAGATTCGCAGCCTGGCCAGTTGCTCGTCGTGGTGAACGGGCGAGCCTGAGTAGCGTTCGGTCGCCGCCATCACCACGTAGGATCCATCCGTCAGCAGAACGCGGATGGCTCGCCCCTGATACTCGTGTCGAGCCTGGTCGAGCCGGAAGCCTGCCACCGAGTCGCTGGGGATGGTTCGCGTCGAGGCGAAATTGCGCACCATGAGCGCGCCTCTGCTGCTCCGGACTCCGACCCTGCTCCAGCGCCAGGCCACCGCCGCGAAGAACCCCGCCGCGACCACGGAGATCAGCAGCTGCGCGAGAGCGCCATGCACGGCGGCGACCGTCGCGGAGAGGACGGCCCCGAGCGCGAGGACAGAGAACCATCCGACGGAGAGGGTCCGAAAGGGCTGAGGGATGCGGAAGTCGATCTCAGCGTTCAAGACCGTGAATGGTAGGGGGACGCACGGAGGGTTGGCTGAAGGAAGATCGAGGCGGGGGAAGCGCCAAGCGCAGCCGGGTCGAAGGCGTCGACGGACTTCGACGGGGGATGGCCCAGGGGACACCCCCCCTCACGTCCAGCGGTTATGGACTTCTCTGTCCTAAAGCCACCTGAGAGAGTGGGGGGACCCCGGGCACCGCTGCCCCGCCACCACGCCAGCACGGCTCCACCAGCGGCGCCCTGGCGCACGGCCGCGGGTCGCCCGCCCGACGCCGCTTCCTACGAGAGCACGGCCTCCACTACGTCAGCACGACCTCGACGACCACCCGCTCGGTTCCGAGCGGGGGGCGGGGCACCACGTCGCCCTCGACCTCGCTCCCGTCCACGCTGAGCGCCACCCGGTTGCCCGGTCCCTCGCGCCGCACGGTGATCTCGTACCAGGTGTCGCGGAAACGGCGCCGGGCTGTGTACCCCGACCAGGCGGCGGGGAGGACGGGCGCAACCCGCAGTCCCTGGAAGGTGGGGCGGATGCCGAGGATCCACTGGGTGGCGGCGACGTAGGCCCAGGCCGCCGCCCCGGTGAGCCAGGCGTTCCGCCCCAGGCCGAACCGGGGGTGTGCCGGGCCGCAGATGTTCTGGCAGTAAACGTAGGGCTCGACCGCGGCCAGGTCGACGTCGGCGCGGGCGAGGGGGAGGAGCTGCCGGTAGTACTCGTAAGCACGGTCGCCATCGCCCTGCATGGCGGCGGCGATAATCGACCAGGCCGCGGCGTGGCAGAAGATCCCCCCGTTCTCCTTGGCCCCGGGCGGGTAGGTCGCGGTCCCGTTGACGCGCGGATCGGCGCCGTCGTAGGGCGGCCAGAGCAGGCTCAGTCCGTAGGGGGTGTCGAGCAGGTCGTGCGCCGCCCGCATCGCCCGCTCGGCACGCTCGGGTGCACCCACCTCACCGATCACGCACCAGCTCTGGGGGATCAGGTTGATGCGGTGGCGCGACTCGGTGGCCACCCCGATCGGATGCCCCTCGTCGTCCAGGGCGCGGGCGTACCAGGCCCCGTCCCAGGCGCAGCTCTCGACCACCTCCGCCATCTCGGCGTGGAGGGCGCGGAAGCGGGCGGCCTCCTCGGACCGGTGCAGGTGGTCGGCCAGCGCGGCGAGGTCGAGCATGGCGCGGCAGAACTGCATCGCGCACCAGACGCTCTCGGCCAGCCCCGACCCGTGGTCGACGTTCAGGGTGTCGTCCCAATCGGCATAGCCGGGGCGGGGCAGCCCATGCGGCCCGCGATGGGTCAGGGTGAAGTCGATCGCCGCCATCATGTGGCCCCAGATCGTGTCGTCGAGCTCGTCCCACGGCTCACCGTCGCCCTCGCCGCCGGTCAGGTCGCCGGCGCGGCGGGTGGGGACGGGCTGGTACGGCACCTGCCGGTGGACGAGGTCGCAGTCCCCAGTCTCGCGCAGGTAGGCGCAGGTGGCGATGATCAGCCAGAGGTGGTCGTCGGAGAACCACTGCGGCCACTCCGGGTGCTCGGCGGCAAGCCCCGGCCCCCCCTCGCCGGTGAGGGGGAGGAACTGGTGCCAAGTGTGGCCGTCGGCGAACTGCAGGTGCCAGAGCTGCTCCAGCCGGGCCTCCGCCAGGTCGGGCTCGACGTGCGCGGTGGCCAGGGTGTCCTGGGCGCTGTCGCGGGTCCCCATGCCCCGACCGAGCCCGGTCTCGTAGCCGGAGACGAAGCGCGACCAGTAGAGGGTCGTCCGGCATTGGACCGGGTTCCAGAGGTTGAGCATGGCGTCGGTCTCGGCGTCGGGGGTGTGCACCGTGAAACTCTCCAGGTAGCCGGCCCAGTCGGCCCGCAGCGCCGTCAGAGCGCGCTCGACCTCGGCGGGCTCCGACCAGCGTGCCACCGCCGCCGGTATGGCCTCCGGTGAGTCGGTGATCCCGAGCATCTGGACGATGCGCGCGCTGCCACCCGGCTCCAGCACCACCTCGTGGCAGAGCGACCCGATCGCGTTGCCCCGGGGCGCGGCGCTGCCCGTGGCCGCCCCGCCACTGACGGCGAGGGGGTCCTCGAGCCCGCGATAGGGGCCCACGAACGCCTCCCGGTCGCAGTCCCAGCCGAGCGGCGGCCGGTCCGATGCGAAGAACGTGGTGGTGGGCCGGAATCGGGTGGACGCCACGATCGCCCCCATCTCCGGGTCGAAGCGGGCGCTCACCACGTGGCCGGTCCAGTCCAGGTTGTGGAGGTCGCCCATCGCATCGATGAAGCTCAGCTCGACGTAGCTGAAGGTCCGCAGGGTGACCGGCCGCTCACCGGTGTTGGTCAGGCGCAGATCCCACAGCTCTACCGGGCAGGGCTCGCCGGGCCGGCTCGGGGGCACGAAGTAGAGGGTCTCCGCCCGCACCCCGGCGCGCTCGGTGGTGATCCGCGTGTACCCGGCGCCGTGGCGGCACTCGTAACGGTCGAGGGCGCCCCGCACCGGCTGCCAGGTGGCACCCCACCGTTCCCCGGTGTCCTGGCGCCGGAGGTAGATGTACCGGCCCGGCTGGTCGGGCGGGATCGCGTTGTAGCGGTAGCGGCTGACCCGGCGGTTGCGCGGGTCGCGGTCGAAGGAGAAGCCCCCGGCGGTGTTGGAGACGATCCCCCCGTAGCGGCCCTCGCCCAGGTAGTTGATCCAGGGGGTCGGGGTGTCAGGCCGCGTGATCACGAACTCGGCCGCCTCGGGGTCGAAGTAACCGTACCCGCTCTCCGCCAGCCGCCCGCTCACCGGTCCACCACCTCGACGCACCTGCTCCGCTTGGTCCCCGCGGCGGGGACCATAGCACACGTCCGGCGCCGCCTCAGGGGACCGAGGCCCATCTTCGACCGGAGAATCCCGCCCTCGCCTCCGGCGCGGGACAATGCCGCGGTTGCCTTCCGCCCGAGCCGGAGATGTGCCCGCCCGTGCCGACCCCGTCCCGACCGCGCACCTTTCCCGACGGCTTCCTCTTCGGGACCAAGACGTCCGCCTACCAGGTCGAGGGCTCGGTCGACGTGGGAGGCCGGGGGCCGTCGATCTGGGACACCTTCAGCCACACCCCCGGCACCACCCACAACGGCGACACCGGCGACGTGACCTCTGACCACTATCGCCATCTCGACCAGGACCTCGACCTGGTCGCCGACCTGGGCACCCCCGCCTTCTGCTTCTCGGTGGCCTGGCCGCGGATCCAGCCCGGCGGCAGCGGGCCGGCCAGCCAGGCGGGGCTCGACTTCTACCGCCGGCTGGTCGACGGGCTGCAGCGGCGGGGCGTGACGCCTGTCCTCACCCTCTACCACTGGGACCTCCCCCAGCCGCTCGAGGATGCCGGCGGCTGGCCGGTGCGCGACACCGCGGGCCGCTTCGCGGACTACGCGGCCCTGGTCGCCGGCGCCCTGGGGGCCGAGGTGCCGATGTGGATCACCGAGAACGAGCCGTGGTGCGCCTCCTGGCTCGGCTACGCCAAGGGGGCGCAGGCCCCGGGGCGCCGTGACGTAGGTCTGGCCGCCGCGGCCACCCACCACCTCCTGCTCGCCCACGGCCGGGCGGTCCAGGCGATCCGCGCCGCGGCGCCCGCGGTCCGGGTCGGCATCGATCTCAACCTCCAGCCGATGCGCGCGGCGAGCGACCACCCGGATGACGTCACCGCCGCCCGGCTCTCCGACGGCAACCTCAACCGGCTTTTCCTGGACCCGGTGCTGCGCGGCGAGTACCCGGCCGACATGCTGGAGCACTACGCGGCGAGCCGACCCGGCTTCCACGTGGTCCAGGACGGCGACCTCGGGGTCATCGCCCAGCCGCTGGACTTCCTGGGGGTCAACTTCTACGCGCCCCGGACGGTCTGCGCGGCCAGCCGGATGGCCCAGGCCCGGGCGGCGGGGTTCTGGGTGCCCGTGACCCTCCCGGAGGACCCGCTGAGCGTCGACCTGCGGGACGTCGAGGTGCACCGTCCCGACCTCCCCCGCACCGCGATGGATTGGGAGATCGAGCCGGCGGCGCTCACCGAGCTGCTGCTCCGGCTCCGCGACGAGTACGCGCCCCCGCCGATGTACGTGCTCGAGAACGGGATGGCGGGGGACGAGTACGTCGCCCCCGACGGCGAGGTCCGGGATCCGGAGCGGATCGCCTACCTCCGCGGCCACCTGGGCGCCGTGCTCGACGCCATCGATGCCGGCGCCGACGTGCGGGGTTACTTCGTCTGGTCGCTGCTCGACAACTTCGAGTGGGCCAACGGCTTCTCCAAGCGCTTCGGGCTCACCTGGGTCGACTACCCGAGTGGGACCCGCATCCCCAAGACGAGCTTCGCCTGGTACCGCGAGACGGTCCGCAGCCGCGCCCTGGCCCCGTGACCGCCCCCTCCACCCTGGTCGTGGTCAACCCGGTGAGCGCCGGCGGCCAGACCATGCGCCGCTGGCCCCGGATCAGGGCCGCGCTGCGCGAGGCGGGAATCGGGATCCACGCCCACCTCACCGTCTGCCCCGGGGACGCGACCGCGGTCACCCGCGACGAGATCACCCGCCTGGGGGTGCGCCGGGTGGTCGTGGTCGGCGGTGACGGCACCCTCAACGAGGCCGTCAACGGCTGCTTCGACGACGAGGGCGTCCCGCTCGCCCCCGGCCTCACGGTGGGCCTGATCCCGAGCGGCACCGGCAGCGACATCCGGCGCACCCTGGGCCTGCCCACCGACCCCGGTACCGCCGCCCGGCTTCTCGCCGGAGGCGCCACCCGGATCATCGATCTGGGCAGGATCGACTTCTCCGACGGGACCCATCGCCTCTTCGCCAACGTCGCCGACTGCGGCATCGGCGGGGAGGTGGTGACCCGGGTGAACCGCAGCGCGGAGAAGCACGGTGGGCTGCTCGGGACGGCCGTCTTCCTCGGGGTCTCGGTCAGCGAGCTGATGACCTACCGCAACCGCGACGTGGTGCTCACCATCGATGGGGTCAGCTCGCGGCGGCGGGTGCAGCAGGTGGTGATCGCCAACGGGCGCTGCTTCGGAGGCGGGATGCGGATCGCCCCGGCCGCCGACCCTGCCGACGGCCTCCTGGAGGTCGTCGTGGTGGGCGACATCTCCCGCTTCGGAGCCCTGCGCGCCGTGCCCCGGCTCTTCCGGGGCACCCACCTGGCCCTCGCCGTGGTGGAGGTGCACCGGGCTCGGACGATCGGCATCGCACCGGCTGACGGTGAGGCGCCGCCTCGCTTCGACGTCGACGGTGAGCAGGTGGGGACGGCTCCCGCCGAGATCACCGTCCTGCCGCGAGCGCTCTGCTTCGCCGCCCCCTGATATGCTGACCCGGACCGACAGAGGGCCCGGCGACGGGAGGGGCATGCCCGCTCCCCGAGCCCCGCTCTCGGTCCGGCGACTGGCCCACCCGGGCCCACCTGGAGAGACCGCCCTTGCCTGAGCTTCGCACCAAGACCGACATCATCGCCGAACACCGGCGCCATGACACCGACACCGGGTCGCCGGAGGTTCAGATCGCGGTCCTCAGCGAGCGCATCACCAGCCTCACCGAGCACCTGCGCGGGCATCCCAAGGATCACGCCTCGCGGCGCGGCCTGCTCAAGATGGTCGGCCGGCGCCGGCGCCTGCTCGACTACCTCTCTCGCACCGACGTGGAGCGGTACCGGGCCATCATCGCCCGCCTCGGACTGCGCCGATAGTGCCCGCGGTCTCACCGCCTTCCGGCGGCAACAGGAGGGCAGCTCAGAACCTTCATTGAGCCGTCCGGCTCACCCGTGATTTCATCAACGGCCACTCCCACGACGTACGGCGATCGAAAAAGACGGCGAGACGTTGGGGACTGCGCGCCAGGGTGACGCAGCCGCTCCGCGGCGCGAACCATGACGCGGCCCGCAGCCTCCAACAGCCTCGCCTCCGGACCCCACCGCCCACCCCACGGCAGTGGCCACAACCGGAGCACACATGGCTGATTCCCAACCCAAGGTTTTCACCACCGACTACGCCGGCCAGACCCTCACCGTCGAGACCGGCCACATCGCCGAGCAGGCCAACGGCGCCCTCTTCATCCGCTGCCGCGACACCGTGGTGCTGGTCACCGCGGTCGCCAGCAGGGCACCCCGCGAGGGCATCGACTTCTTCCCCCTCACCTGCGACTACGAGGAGAAGCTGTACGCCGCGGGGCGGATCCCGGGCAGCTTCCCCCGCCGCGAGGGGCGTCCCAGCGAGGCGGCCACGCTCGCCTGCCGGATGATCGACCGCCCGATGCGGCCGCTCTTCCCCAAGGACTTCCGCAACGACGTCCAGCTGGTCGCCACCGTGGTCTCAGCCGACCAGGAGCAGGACCCGACCACCCTGGCGGTGACCGGGGCCTCGCTCGCCCTGCAGATCAGCGACATCCCCCACGCGGGACCGGTCGGCTGCGTGCGGGTCGGGATGCTCGACGGTCAATTGATCCTGAACCCGACCCTGCAGCAGCTCCAGGAGTCCGACCTGGACCTGGTGGTCGCCGGCACCGCCGACGCCATCACCATGGTCGAGGCGGGTGCCAGTCAGATCGCAGAGCCGACCATGCTCCAGGCACTGCGCCTGGCCCATGACGAGATCAAGCGGCTGGTCGAGTTCCAGCTTCAGGTCCGCGCGACCCTGGGGGCCAAGCCGGTGATGGACTACCCCCGGTGGGCGGTCGCCCCCGAGATCACCGACGCGGTGCATACCGCGGTCGAAGGGCGCATCTCCGAGGCGGCCCGCAACGCCGACAAGCCGACCCGCGAGGCCCAGATCGACGCCCTCCGCCAGGACGTCGCCGCCTCCCTCGCGGAGCGCTTCCCGGCGTACGGCGCGGAGATCGGACGCGCCTTCGAGTCCGAGCTGAAGAAGGCGGTCCGGCACGCCATCCTCGCCGAGGGTGTCCGTCCCGACGGCCGCCGCACCGACGAGATCCGGCCGATCTGGTGCAAGGTCGGCGTCCTCCCCCGCACCCACGGCAGCGCGCTCTTCACCCGCGGCCAGACCCAGGCGCTCTCGGTGGTGACCCTCGGCTCCGGCCAGGACCAGCAGAAACTGGATGGCCTGGGGCTCGAGCAGTTCAAGCGCTTCATGCACCACTACAACTTCCCGCCGTACTCGGTGGGGGAGGCGCGGCCGCTGCGCTCCCCAGGCCGTCGTGAGATCGGCCACGGCGCGCTCGCCGAGCGGGCGGTGCACAACGTCATGCCCGACGAGGAGGCCTTCCCCTACGTGGTGCGGATCGTCACCGAGATCCTGAGCAGCAACGGCTCGACCTCGATGGCCTCGGTCTGCGGCTCGACGCTCTCCCTGATGGACGCCGGCGTGCCGCTGCAGGCCCCCGTCGCGGGCATCGCCATGGGCCTGATCACCGACGAGGAGGGTGCGCAGGCGGCCATCCTCAGCGACATCCAGGGCATGGAGGACGCCCTCGGCGACATGGACTTCAAGGTCGCCGGATCGGCCCGGGGGATCACCGCCCTCCAGATGGACATCAAGATCCGCGGCCTCAAGTGGGACCTCCTGGAGCGGGCCCTCGAGCAGGCCCGGGTGGGCAGGCTGCACATCCTCGGCAAGATGGCCGAGGCGCTGCCCGAGCCGCGGGCGGAGATGAGCCCGTGGGCGCCGCGCATCGACACCATCCAGATCAATCCCGACAAGATCCGCGAGATCATCGGCCCAGGCGGTAAGACCATCCGCCGGATCGTCGAGGAGACGGGGGCCTCGATCGACGTCGAGGACGACGGCCGGGTGTTCATCTCGAGTGCCAACGCGCTATCCCGCCAGCAGGCGCTGGACATGATCCGCGACCTGACCGACGAGATCGAGATCGGCCGCATCTACAAGGGGAAGGTCTCGCGCCTGATGGGCTTCGGTGCCTTCGTCGAGATCGCGCCCAAGAAGGAGGGGCTGGTCCGCATCGGCCAGCTCGCCGAGCACCGGGTCGAGAAGGTCGAGGACGTGGTGGCCGTGGGCGACGAGATCATGGTCAAGGTCATCGAGATCGACGACCGCGGCCGGGTCAACCTCTCCCGCCGGGAGGCGATCAAGGAGCTCGCCAACCGTCAGGCCGAGGCCGGCGAGGCGGGCTCGGGCCGTCCGGCCTGACCTCAGGAGGCTCAATTCACCGGTGACCTCGTCCGCCCCCACCGTCGCCCTGGTCGGTGCCACCGGAGCCGCGGGCTCCACGGTCCTGCGCGTCCTCGAGGACCGCAGGTTCCCGGTGCGGGAGCTGCGCACCCTGGCCTCGCCACGCAGCGTGGGCAGCACGGTCACCTTCCGGGGTGAGGAGCTGCCGGTGGCAGCCGTGGAGGCATCGCGCCTTCACGGCTGCGACATCGTCTTCTTCGCCGCCGGCTCGGCCACCTCCAAGGAGTACGCGCCGCAGGTCGCGGCCGCCGGCGGGGTCGCCGTCGACAAGTCGAGCTACTTCCGGATGGACCCCGCGGTCCCCCTGGTCGTGCCCGAGGTCAACGGGGAGAGGGTGCGCGAGCACCGTGGGATCATCGCCAACCCCAATTGCGTCGCCATCCCGCTCTCGGTGGCGCTGGCGCCGCTGCACCGCGCCTTCGGGCTCCGCCACCTCACCGTCGCCACCTACCAGGCGGCGAGCGGCGCGGGACGGAACCTGGTCGCCGAGCTGGCGGTCCAGGAGCAGGACGACGCCGCCGGGCGCGTCCCGTCGAACGACTTCTACCCCCACGTCCTCCATCGCAACGTGATCCCCGGAGGCTGGAGGATGCAGGGCGACGACACCGAGGAGGAGGTCAAGGTCGCCCAGGAGGTCCGCCGCCTGCTCGAGCTCCCCGAGCTCGGCGTGGGCATCACCACGGTGCGGGTGCCGGTGGCGGTCGCCCACGCCGCCGCGGTGTGGGTCGAGCTGGAGACCGACGCCGACCCGGCCGAGGCCCGGCGGATCCTGGAGGGCGCGCCCGGGGTCAGGGTGCTCGACGACCCGGCCACGCAGGCCTACCCGACCCCGCGCGAGGTGGCGGGCTCCGACGAGGTCCACATCGGCCGGATCCGCCGCGACCCGAGCCGGGAGCACGGGCTGGCCCTCTTCGTGGTCGCGGACAACCTGCGCAAGGGCGCAGCGACCAACGCCGTGCAGGTCGCCGAGCTGGTCCTGCAGGGCAGGTAGCCGGCCCTTCGCCTACCGCCTCCCTCGGCGCCGGTATCATCCCCGCGATCGAACGGTTGCGCTCTTGGCCGTGGTTGCGCATCGCGCGCGTCGTCTTCGCCCTCTACCTGGTGGGGGCGCTGATCAGCGTCTGGCTGCCGGGGGATTGGCGGCAGGCGGACGTCACCCTCTACCGGACCGACGCGCTCGCCTTCTGGGGCCACCTCGCGCACCCGTCGCTGCCCCGGGAGTACCCGCCGCTCGCGGTCATCCCCTTCGCCCTCGCCCTGATCGGGCCGCCGGCCGCCGGGCAGGACAGCTTCGCCCTGGGGATGGCCGCCCTCTTCGTGCTCGGCTTCGTCGCCGTGCGACGCTGGAAGGGCCCCTCGCGCGCCTGGACCTACGGCGCCTACACCCTCGCGGCGGGCCCGGCCACGCTGCTCTTCCGCTACGACATCGTGCCCGGCCTGCTGGTGCTCGCCTGCCTCTGGCTCCTGGAGCGGCGTCGCTTCGCGCCCGCCTATCCACTGATCGCGGTGGGCACCCTGGTCAAGCTCTTCCCCCTGGTCCTGCTCCCGGTCGCGGCCATCGCCCACGGCCGGGCCGAGCGGAGCGGCGGCGGCCGGGGCGTCGCCCGCAGGCTGGCCGTGGGCGGGGCGGTCTGCATCGCCATCGTCGCCGCCGGATTCGCCCTCGGCCTGGCCGTCGATCCCGCGCGCGGGCTGGGGGCGATCGCCTACGACCTCCGGCGCCCCGTCGAGGTGGAGTCGGTGCCGGCCACCCTGATGTGGCTCGGCTCGCTGTTCGGCGCCCCGATCCACGCCACCTACTCCTTCGGCTCGTACAACCTCACCGGCCCGCTCGCGACCGCCGCCTCGCTGACCGGGGACGCCGGCCTGGTGGCGGGGATGCTGTGGGTCTGGTGGCGGCAGCTCACCGGTCGCATCGACACCGGCCAGGCCGTGGCTGGCGGGCTGCTGGTGCTGCTCTGCACCAGCGCCGTGCTGAGCGCCCAGTACCTGCTCTGGGTGGCGCCGGTGCTGGCCGTCGTCGAGGGTTTCCGCTACCGCTGGCTGGCCGTCTGCCTGCTCACCGCGCTGGTCTTCCCGCTCCTCTTCCAGGTGGCGGTGCAGTACCAGCCCACCATCCGGTACTCGGCGGTGTTCCTCGCCGGGATCGCGGCCCGCAACCTGCTCCTGGTGGTCTGCACGGCCCGCTTCCTGACCACGGCCCGGCGCGCTCCTGCCCAGAGCGCCGCGGAGCTCGCGCCGCCCGCCCCGCTCGCCGCCGCCGGCTGACCGCCGATGGCCCACCCCCCGGCGCACCTCGACCCCTCGCCGGCGACCGGCCGCAGCCCGATGCGGCGGGGACTGGTGCCGCTGCTCGCCGTGGCCTTCATCGCCGCCTCGGCGATCGCCGTGCTCCTCTTCGACACCACCAGGACCGATCTCGACGTCTTCTTCTGGCCGTCGGCCGAGATCGCCGCGCACGGTCACCCGCTGCTCGTCTACACCCTCCGGGCAGGTCGGTATCCGAACGCGAACGGGCCGGTGAGCCTCCTCCCCCTGACCCTGGTTGCGGCGGTGGCCAACGCCTTCGGCTGGCAGCACGGGCTGGAGCCGCGCGATGCCCTGACCGTCGGGGCCTTCGCCGTCTTCTCTCTGCTGCTCGCCCACGAGGCCGTGCTCGCGGTCGAGGCGGGGCGGGGCGGGAACACCTGGCGCCTGCCGGTGGCCGCCGTCTTCCTGCTGGCGCCGCCGCTCTGGGTCGCCTTGGTCGGCTTCGGCCACATCGAGCAACCCCTCGAGCTGTGGCTGATCCTGCTCGGCGTCCGCCTCCTGGGGCGCGGCGCCCCGCTCCGGGCGGGCGTCTGCCTGGGCCTGGCGGTGATGACCCGGAGTGTCGCCGCCGTCTGCCTCCTCCCCCTGGTCCTGGCCCTCCTCGTCGACCGGCGGTGGGCTCGGGCCGTGGCTCTGGTGGCCGCCGCCGCGGTGACCGCCGGTGTGGTCATCGCCCCCTTCTGGCTGGCCGACCGCAGCGACGTCGTCTACTCGCTGCTCACCTACCGGGGGGGCCTGCCCACTGTCGGGGGGTCGCTCTGGGTGGCCTACACCGGGGCCTCGTGGGCAGGATTCGTCCAGCACGCGGACGCCCTGCTGTTCGCGGGGGCGGCGCTGGTGCTCAGTGCCGCGGTGCTGGCCGCTCGGCCTCACCGCGGATGGACGGTACCCAGGGTGTACGGCCTGCTCGCGGTGGCGGCCGCCTGCGTCCCCATGCTGGCCAAGACCTCCTGGCCCTACTACCTGCTGGACCCCTACGTCTTCGCGGCCATCTGGTGGTTGGGACGCCCGGGTCGTCCGCTGAGCTGGCGGTTGTCGGCGCCGCTCCTGCTGGCCGCCGGCGGCATCGTGCTCGCGGCCGTCGAGACCACCCTGCCCCTCGCTCCGGGCCCCGGGGCCGTGGACGGCATCCTGGCGTCGGCGGGGATGGCGCTGGTGATCGCGCTCTTGGTCGCGGGGAACCTCGCCCCGGGGGTGGCGACGCCACCCGGCCCCGGACCGGCGTAGCCGGCGGGGGAGGGGCCCCGGCTCAGCGGTCCCGCACCCGGAAGACGAACTTGGCGGCGCTGTGCGTCTCCGAGAAGTGGACCACCTTCACGTCGACCAGGCCGGCCTCCAGGCCGGCGGCGCGGGTCTCCCGCTCGGTGATGGCGGAGCTGCCACGCGGTCGGACGATCCAGAGCACGGCGTCGTGGCGGAGGTCCGCCGCCAGGCTCTCGACCTCGGCCAGACCGGCCCGATCCTCCGCGGCGAGGAGGACGATGTCGCACCCGGCGGGGCCGTCCACCACCTCCGCGGCCCGTCCTCGGAGCAGGGTCAGGAAGTCGTTCGGGAACTCACCGAGCACCGCCACCCGCATTCCCGGACGCACCCCGAGCTTGTCGAGGAGCGGTCGGGTCGAGGGCTGATCGTCCCGCGCTGCTGCCATCACACCCTCCCTAGCAGCGTGTTCGCGGCGTGCGCGGGACTCGGTGGTGGAGCGCCATCCGCGTAGGGTAGCCGCGGCGGGAGTGCGCGGCCATCGGGCGACATCGGCCTCGCCGACGCCCACGCCAGGGTCTCCTCACCCTCGCCGACCGCCTCCTGCGGCCGCGAACGGGCTCGACTGGTCGGTTGACCCAGATTGGGGGGTTGTCCAAGAACCTGCGCGCGTGGCACGGTGGGACCTCCGGCTGGCCCGGACGACCTTCCTGGAGTGTTGACGCGTGCCGTCCCGCCGATCTCTGCTGGGCATCGCGCTCATGGTCGGCCCACTTGTCGCGTCCGCCCTCCTCTCGCAGGCGTCGGCCACCGACACCTGGCGGGGCGGGGCAGGCACCGCCGACTGGTCGAATGCGGCCAACTGGGCGGCGAATGCCGTGCCCGCCAGCGGGGACAAGCTGATATTCCCGGCCTCCACAAACCTGACCTCCTACGATGATCTATCGGGCTCCGCATTCAGTGGGGTCACCTTCAGCGCCGCCGGCTATGACATCGGCGGTGATGCCCTCACCCTGAGCGGGCCGCTCGCCGTTACCGCGGCGGTGACCTCCGGCCAGGACGAGATCGATCAGCCGGTCACCTTCGCGGAGGGAGGGCGGGTCTCGGTGGCCACCGGCGGGGTCGTGCTCGATCTGGCAGCGACGCCCGTGGGTGCCGTCGTCAAGACTGGACACGGGACGCTCGCCGCCCAGGGACTGAACGCTGGCACCTCGCCGATCACGGTTCGCGCCGGAATCCTGACCGGCTGCGGCAGCGGCGCCTCGTCGACCAGCCCGATCACCGTGGACGCCGGAGCCTCGTACCTTGCCGGCAGTCCGGGCTCCTCTGGCGATCTCATCAGCTGCCTGCGCCCACTGGTGGTCCAGGGGACCGGCTACCAAGGAGATGGGGCCATCGACGTCGTGCAGCACGTCGACTTCGGTTCCCTGAGCCTCGGGTCTGATGCGACGATCGGAGGTGCGACGACCGGCGGCACATCGAGCTCGTACTGGCTGGGGGCGGTGGCCGTTCGCGGCCACACCCTGACCGCGGCTGGCGACACCAACACCTTTGCCGGGTCGGTCAGCGGTTCCGGCAGGATCCTCCAGGAAGCCTCGGACATCACCCTCGTCGAGGGGACCGGCTCCCTGGGCTCCGCGGTCGCGAGCTCGGGAATGCTGGGGCTCGCCGTTCCGGTGACGACGGTCACGGTCGGCGGGGTTGGAGTGCTCTATACGGCGAGCTCGATCTCCCGGCTCTCGGTGTCGGCATCGGCGGAGCTCTGGCCGTGTGATGTACCGACGACGGCCCCGCCCACCGGCCCAGACACCCCTACGGTGACCACGGTGGGCCACAGCCTGCGCCTGCCAGGCGGGACCACCTTCGTGGCCCAGCTCGGGGTCGGATCCGCGGCCGGCAATGACTCGTTGAGCGCCACCTCGGGCGTACTCACCATAGGCCACGCCTCGCTCGAGGTCGCGGCTCCGGGTGCGTGCGACGGCTCCGGCATCGCCACGCAATCGGGGGACAGCTACACGGTCCTCACCGCACCCAGCGGTCTGGTGGGCACCTTTGCGGGTCTCCCCAATGGTGCAGTTCTCATCGGAGAGGACGGCAATCCCTACCGTGTCACCTACACGACGACCTCGGTGGTCCTGACACGCAACTAGCCCCCACGGACGGAAGAGAACAGCCAGCACCACGGCCGCGATAGCAAGGGAAGCCGCCGGCCTGCAGGTGGAGCGCCGCCTCCTTGACGCACCGGCTGAAGCGGATGGTCCGAGGCTTCGGTGGCCGCCCGAGGCTGGAGCGCTGATGTGCCGGCCGCCTCAAGCGTCATTCCCCAACACTGGGCCACGCGAGGGTGCTCTAACCCTTACCGAGCGGAAGCTCGACCGAGGGCCAGATCCTCGCCGCTCAGTGGCTTCGGTTCGCGATTTGTGCGCAGCTAGGCGCCGGGGCACCGAGACAAACAGGCGGGAGCACGTCGCTTGGGCTGACCCCAAGAGCCGTCGCCAGGTCGGCCCACAAGCCCGGCGAGTGAGCCGCCCACAGGGTGGGCTCATTGGTGACGAGAACCACTTGGCAACCCTGCGCCCCGATCGTCGCCGCCCAGGACGAGCCGTCTGCCGGCATGAAGGTGAGCTTGTACGACGTGCCGAAGTCGATGGGACAGCGCTCGTCGCTCGGAAACTGGGGTAGGCGCTCGACGTCGGCCGCAAGACGTTCCGCTAGCTGGACACCGGTGATCGTACGGTCGAGGGGTGGGAGGATGAGGTTCCCCGGTGTCCGAACGACCGTGACCTGGGCCGGCGCGTCGCGGACCACTCCTGAGTAGGCTCCACCATGGAAGGCCAGCACCACACCCGCCACAAGCGTACTAGCCACGGCCAGGGAGATGGCGAGCACCGCCAAGGGGGCGCGGAAAGTTCGCACATCGTTGTAACGCTCCGGGAGCACCGCCAGTTCCCCAGGGACCGTTGAAGCGAGGATTGCCGCCGAGAGGAGAAACAGGGCAGACCGCGGCTGCTGCCGACCTTGAGCACTGACGCTGGCCCCGCGCGCAAGGGACATTCCTCAACACTGGACCAGCGGAGTCTTGTCTCACTGCCACTGGAGCAGATTGCACGCACCAGCCAATCGCTTCACGCTTAGGCTCACGCCGAGGGTGTCGATCAGGTCAAAGAACGAGTGTCGGGAACTCAGTGCCCTCGGCCACGGGTCGGATACTCGCATCCGTGGGCCCCCGCGCCCTACGCTGGGTCGCCCTCTGGCAATCCGGGCGTCCAGGTTCGGCCGTGATCGCGGGGAACTTCAGGCCGACAAGATCGGCGAGTAGCAGGACCATGCCGCACGCGATGGTCAGCGCGACGCAGATGCCGGGGGCACCGACCAGCAGGGCGGCGGCGGCGCCGGCGAAGAGAACGGGAACGCCCAGCCGCAGGTTCTCCACGCTGCCCGGCCGGGCCAGCCACCAGATGGTGGCGAAGGCGCAGGGATCGACCAGGTAGTAGGGCCAGACCGACTTGGCGAGCAGCGGCAGGCAGGCGGTGGACAGGGCCATGAGGCCATAGACCCGGGGTGAGCCCGGGACAGTCGCTCGGCCACGTCGCACCACCACCCACGTCAGGACCACCGCCGAGGCGCCAAAGACAAGAGCGTCGTAATGCTGGATGAAAACAGCGAGCGGGCCCCGCGGGAAGAGCGTCAAGAGCGACCCGCCGAGAGTTGGCGCCTGACCGCGATAGGTGACCAGCGAGGCGATCACATCGCGACCGTCGGCAAGCAGGAAGAGGAGCAGGCCGGCGGCTGCCGCCATCGCCGCGGTGCCCAGGAGAACGATCGCGGCGCGAAAGCGCCGGTCGGAGAAGAGGATGAGGACGAGCGGGAGGGCGGCCAGCAGGACGGCGGTCTGGGTGAGCAGCGCGAGCCCCAGCAGGCACCCGGCCAGGGCGGTTCTGCCGCGGTCGAGCTGGCGCACCGCGAGCAGGATCAGCCAGAGCTCGAGGGGAAGCTCGGTGTGGCCGTAGTTCACCATGCCGAACCAGAGCGGCGGGCCTAGCAGAAACGCCGACCAGATGGCGATGGAGTGGGGAAGCGGATGACCGCGCACGCTCTCCACAGCCCTGACCGCCTCGAGAGCGAAGGCCAGGGAGAAGAAGCCGAAGACGCCCATGACGATCGCGTCGCGGAGCGGGGGGTCGGCCTGCCAGCCCACGGCATTGACCACGGCAGCCACGGCGGTGAGGGGCAGCAGGCTGAGCGGCCCGTTGTCACTCCGCCAGATGCCGGCGTGGAGCGTGTAGACGAAGAGCGCGCGGCCGTGGAGAGCGAGCTCAGCCATGGGCCAGCGAAAGAGGTCGAGATCGCTCCGGCTCCAGCAGGCGAAGGTGGCGAGCCCCAGCCCGGACAGGAAGAGGGTGGCGAGGAAGTATGGCTCCGCCCGGCGGCCGACGCGCAATGCCGTTGCAGCGAGTGCCCCGATGGCCGCTCTCCTCACCGCGGCTCCGATCTCCACGAGTGAAGTCAACCAAGACGGCGGCCGAGTGTGACTTCCAGAGGCGTGCATGGGCCGCCAAGGTGGCTCTTCCCTGGATAGACCAAACACTGCGTTCACTCCAGTGACCCCCGGCAGGGACGGCCTCACTCGGCCCGCGGGAGTCCTGTCACCGTCCCCTTGAGCGAGGTGTCGGAGCGAGGACCGACGACGATGCGCTCCCGCCCCGTGGTGGCGGCGCGCACCCGGTGGGGTCCTTCGAAGTGGCCAGGGCGCCGCGAGGCCGCGAACGCGGACAGTGGACAGCGGAGGACAGATCCCAGCTCACACGGGCGGTTTGACGGGGCGGACGGGCCACCCTTAGAGTCAGCTAATGCACCCCGTCCCCGGAGTTGGAGCATGAGCGCCCTCCCCGCGTCCGCGGCCACCGCCCTCGACGCACCGGCGACCCCCGACGCCGCTCCGGCCTGGCACGGCGCGCCCGATCCCCGGCGATGGGTCGCGCTCGCCAGCGTCCTGACCGCACTCTTCATGGCACTGCTCGACGTCTCCATCGTGAGCGTGGCCATTCCCGCAATCCGGACCAATCTTGCGGCCAACGACGCCGACATCCAGTTCGTCATCGCAGGCTACGGGCTCGCCTATGCGGTGACCCTCATCACCGGCGGACGTCTGGGTGACATCTTCGGCCGCAAGCGCCTGCTCATGTTCGGCATGGGTGGATTCGTGCTGGCATCGGCACTGTGCGGGCTGGCCCAGAGCGCCCTGATGCTCGATCTCTCCCGCGTCCTCCAAGGCGTGATGGCTGCGCTGATGTACCCCCAGGTGCTCAGCATCGTGCAGGTCACATTCCCTCCGCACGAGCGGGCGCGCGTCTTCGGCTTCCTGGGCGCGGTGATCGGGATCGCCACCATTGCCGGTCCGCTGGTCGGCGGCCTGATCATCCGCGACGACCTCACCGGGGGGTCGTGGCGCTGGATCTTCCTGGTCAACCTGCCCATCGGCATCGTGGCGCTGGTGGCGGCCGCCCGGGTCGTGAACGAGTCTCGGGCCCCCAACGCCACCCGGCTCGACCTCGCCGGCGCCGGCATCGCCACCGCGGGGCTGGTGCTCCTCGTCTACCCGCTGGTGGAGGGGCAGGTGGCAGGCTGGCCCCTCTGGACGTTCGTCTGCATGGCCATCAGCCCCTTCGTTCTCCTCCTCTTCGTCCTCTACGAACGATCCCTCCCGACCAGCGCTTTCCCGCTGGTCCAGCTCTCGCTCTTCGGGATCTCCTCGTTCCGCATCGGTCTGCTCATCTCCCTGACCCTGCTCGCCGGCATCCCGGCGTTCTTCTTCACCTTTAGCCTCCTGGTTCAGGTGGGGCTCGGCTTCAGCGCCCTCAACGCCGGGCTGACCACGGTCCCCTGGAGCCTCGGCACGGCATTCGCCTCGATCATGTCGACCCGGCTGGCGCCGCGGTTCGGCAAGTGGACCATCACCGTGGGCGCCTCCACGATGGTGGTGGGCATCGTCGCCATCATGCTCACCCTGCACTCGGCCGGTACCGGGCTGACCGGCTGGGACCTCATCCCCAGCTTCCTGGTCGCCGGTCTGGGCATGGGCACGGTGGTGGCACCGCTGCTCAACGTCGTCCTGGCCGGCGTGCCTCCGCGCCACGCCGGCTCGGCCTCCGGAGTGCTCACCACCTTCCAGCAGCTCGGGGGGGCCATGGGCGTCGCCGTGGTGGGCGTCGTGTTCTTCGGGCTCCTCAGCGGAGGCGCCGCCCCCGCGGCCTCCGCGGCGACCCCAGCGCTGCGGGTGCAGCTCGCCCAGGCACACGTATCTCCGGGGGCGGTGAACGGGGCGGTCGGCACCTTCACCCGCTGCTTCGAATCGCAGGCATCCTCCAGCAACCCGCAGCAGACCACCCCGGGGTGTCCGTCGAGCGCCGGCACCGCGTCCAACCCCACCGCCGCCGCCTTCTCCGGTGCGGCGTCGTCGGCGCTCGCCAAAGACTTCGTCAGCGCTCTGGAGGTGCTCCTCTTCTTCAACATCGGCTTCTGGGGGCTGACCGCCCTGCTGTCACTGGCGCTGCCGCGGACGCGTCCCCAAGGAGCCCGGGGAGGAAGCACCGCGCCCTGATCCCGGTCGCCTACGTGGGCGCCTTGGCCTACGTCAAACCAGGGGTCAGCGGCGGGTGGGAGTGGGTCAGATCCTCCGCCTCCTTCGCCGACCTGGTGGTCGGCCCCGAATCCCCCCGCCATGCGACTGGCTGAGCCCCATCGGGTGACCCCTGCCGAGGCCGGGGGCCAGGGCCATGAAGCCCGCAGCTCCTCGGTGCTCAGCTCAGTCGACGCTTCACCCGGTGGAGTCGAGCTTCGTCTCCGCTTCCCGCAGGCGCCGGGTCAGGGTGGTCAGCAACCGCCAGGCCACCTCGGGATGCTCGCCGACGAAGGGCTTGAATTCCCACTTCGACATACCCAGGAGACGCAGGTCGCTCTTGGCAGTCACGGTCGCGCTGCGGCCCGCCTCATCGATGAGCGCCATCTCGCCGTAGTAGTCACCCGGGCGGAGGGTGCGTCTGCCCCCGCCAGGAAGCTCGACCTCAGCCTCTCCTTCGAGAATGACGAGGAAAGCGGCGCCCGTCGCCCCCGCCATCACCACCTGCCTGCCGGCTGGCTGGCGGATCTCGGTCAGGCTGCGTCCGATCGCCGCCAGCTCCTTGTCCGGCAGGCCGGCGAACAGGCTGACGGCGCTCAACTCGATCACGGCTGAGCAGTATACCGGGGCACCTCCTGCCGATCCCCCGGGTGACCAAGCCGGCAGAGGCGGCGGCGTGGCAGCATCCGTCCATGCACGAGCCAGGCGCGTCCGAGAGGCAGTCAGCCGAGAGGATCGCCGCGGCGCGGGCACTGCTCGCCGAGGCACCGGTCTTCGACGGCCACAACGACCTGCCCTGGGAGATCCGGCGGCTGGCCGGAGGTGACCTCCGGGCCCTGGACCCGGGCACCTCGCTGGCCGGGCGGACCCACACCGACCTGGAGCGGCTGAAGGCGGGCGGTGTGGGCGCTCAGTTCTGGTCGGTGTACGCGCCGTCGACGCTGCCCGAAGCTGAGGCCCTCGCGGTGACCCTCGAGCAGGTGGACCTGGTCCACCGGATGATCGCTCTCCATCCCGACCGCCTGGTGCTGGCCACGAACGCCGAGGACTGCCGCCGAGCGGTGGCCGGCGGCCGCATCGCCTCGCTGCTGGGCGCCGAGGGCGGCCACTGCATCGCGTCGTCCCTGGCGGTCCTGCGCGACCTCCACCGGCTGGGTGTCCGCTACCTCACCCTGACCCATCAGCACAGCACCGGCTGGGCGGACTCCGCAACCGACGAGCCCAGAGCCGGGGGGCTGAGCGAGTTCGGCCGGCAGGTCGTCGCCGAGATGAATCGCATCGGCATGATCGTCGACCTCGCGCACGTCTCCGCGACCACGATGCACGCGACGCTGAACGCGAGCTCACGACCGGTGCTCTTCTCCCACTCGTCGAGCCGGGCGCTGGTCGACCATCCCCGGAACGTCCCCGACGACGTGCTGCGCCGCCTCCAGGACAATGGCGGGGTCTGCCAGGTGACGTTCGTCCCCTCCTTCGTCTCCGAGTCCTGCCGGGTCTGGACCGAGATGGCCCAGCGGACGATGGTCAACCGCGGTCTGGACCCCGAGGACCTCAGCGAGCGGGCCCGCTTCCTCCCCGCCTTCGAGGTGGAGCATCCACAGCCGGCGGCGACCCTCTCCGAGGTCGCCGACCACGTCGAGCACGTGCGCCAGGTCGCCGGCGTGGACCACGTTGGGCTGGGTGGGGACTTCGACGGCACCGACGCTCTGCCTCGGGGCCTGGAGGACGTGACGGGATACCCTCGGCTCCTTGCCGAGCTCGCCGGCCGCGGCTGGACCGATGCAGAGCTGGCCAAGCTCACATGGGGGAATGTGCTGAGGGTGGTGGAGAGGGTCTGCGGCTAGGGCGGCGACTGGTCCGGGGCGGCCGCGAGACTCGCCGGGCCGGCACACTGACGACTTCGTTCGAGGGTGCTGTCTCCTCTCAGTTGAGCTGCAAGCGTTCTGCAACCCGGCGCCGGGAAGATCCGGGACGATGCCGCGGTTGGCTGGCATCCAGCTCTGGACGGGAGGCATGACATGGAACAGTCAGCGACCCAGAAGACGCAGACCGCTGAGCACAAGAGGCTGGCAACCCCGGACGAGACCCGGGAGTTCCCACGGGGCCGCCTGGAGATCGTGGAGATCGGAGGCGGCAGCGTCGGCCGGCTGACGCTCCAAGCGGGGTGGCGCTGGTCGGAGCACGTGAAGCCGATTGCCGGCACCGCGCTCTGCGAGGCTCCGCACTTCCAGTACCACGTGGCGGGAACCCTTCACATTGTCATGGCCGACGGCAGCGAGTTCGAGGCCAAGCCCGGTGACATCACCTCGCTGCCTGCGGGGCACGACGCGTGGGTCGTCGGCGACGAGCCCGTGGTCGTCATCGACTGGCAGGGCGCCAGCAACTACGCAGCCACCTGAGCGAGACGCCGCCGCTCGCGCCGCCGTGACCACTCCGCCCTATGCTTGGGCAGGTGGGATCGGGGAGTCGGGCGGCGGCAGTCCACGCCGGGTGGCCGGCCCGGGCGGGTACGGGAAGCGGGGAGGCTCCGTCCTCGCTTCGTGTCCACGTTCTCGGCGGGCTCGCCGTCGAGGGCATCCCCGAGCTGGCCCTGGGCAGCCGCAAGGCTCGGATCGCGCTCCGCATGCTGGCGGTCGCGAGCGGCTCCCCCGTCCCGGTGGACCGGCTGGTCGACGAGCTGTGGTCGGACCACCCGCCGCGCGACCCCGCAGCCCAGGTGGCGGTGCTCATGAGCCGGCTGCGCGGGGTTCTCGGATCGGACCGGATCCAGTACGGCGATGGCGGCTACAGCCTCCACTGCGACTGGCTGGACATCAGGTCGCTCGAGGAGCTCGCTGACGGGGCCCGTCAGAGACTGAGGGCGGGAAGTGCGTCGACCGCCCTCAACGCAGCGGTTGCGGCGCGATCGCTCCTGCCCCCGCACCCGCTGGATGCGCCCGCCCAGTCCGTCGATGAGCGAGCAGCGATGGAGCGTGTCCAGGCGCGGGTCCAGAGGCTGGTAGCCGAAGCCGCTCTGGCAGCCGGTGACCTGGCCACGGGAGTGGAGGCGGCTCACGCGCTGCTCGGCATCGAGCCCTACGACGAAGAGGCCCTCCGTCTGGCCATGGCCGGGCTCTCAGCGTCAGGACGGGCGTCCTCGGCGCTGGCGCTCCACGAGCGAGTGCGCCTGCGGCTTGCCGAGGAGCTGGGTGCCTCGCCCTCCCCGGAGACGGATGCCGCCCACCGCGCTGTCCTCAAGGGCCTTCCGGTTCCCGGCATCGCCATCGGCCGGCCGCCGGAGAAGCCCGACGACCGTGCCCTGGTGGGCCGGGACGACGAGCTGCTCGCGCTCGACGGCCTCTTCGCCGAGGGGCGAGCAGCGGACCGGTGGTGGCAGTCATCACCGGGGATCCCGGGGTCGGCAAGACAGCGCTCGTCACCGCCTGGCTGGCGCGGCTCGACCGGGCGACACCCGTGCTGAGCACGAGATGCGAGCAGGTCACGCGCGCGCTTCCGCTGCAGCCGGTGCTGGGGCTGGTCCGATCGGCGCTGGGACGTGGCGGACCCCAGGCCAGCTCGGGGCTCCTGGGCGGCGATCGGCAGCTCCTGACCCCGCTCCTCGATCCCCCAACTGCCAGTCCGCTGACCGAGCCCGACTGGTCCCTGGATGTGGTGTCCTCGCCGGCGGGCGTGGCGATGCTCTGCGCCGCTCTCCGCAGGGTGGTCGGGCGCGTCTTCGCCCGCCCCGGGGTGGTCTTCGTCGATGACATCCATCGTGCCGACAGCCTGACCCGCGCCTGGCTCACCGACCTGGTGACGGCCGGGCCGCTGCCCCTGCTCGTCCTGGTCGCCCAGCGTGCCGGTGAGAGCGCCGCGATCAGCCCGTGCAGGGCCGCGATCCGGCTCGGTCCGCTCTCCCTCGCCGACGCGGCCCTCATCGCCGGCGCCGGCCGCGCCGAGGATCTGCACCGTCGCAGTGGTGGCAACCCGCTGTTCCTCACTCTCCTGGCCGGCAGCGAGGCTGGCGATCTCCGGCCCGAGACGGTGCAGAGCGCCGTGCTGGCGCGCTGCGCCGAGGCCCCAGAGGCGACCAGCATCCTCCACAGCGCCGCGGTGCTGGGGATGGAGGTGGACGTCGACCTGCTCGCCGCCGTCCTCCGGGCGGACCCCATCCAGCTCCTCGACCATCTCGACCAGGGTGTTCGCCTCGGCCTACTCGAGGAGCGCGGTGGCAGCTACGCGTTCCTGCACGCCATCGTTCGGGAAGCCCTGGATGCCGCGACCACGTCGACGCGGCGGGCGCTGTTGCACCGCGGGGCCGTCCGCGCCCTGGCCGCCCGCCAGGGGGCCGACCCGATGGCGATCGCCCATCACGCCCGGCTGAGCGGTGCGAGGGCGCTGGAGTCGGCGGCTCTCACCGCCGCCAGCCGGCTCGCCGCCGACCGCTTCGACTACGGGACGGCACTCGCCTTGAGCGATCAGGCCATCGCCGCGGACGACACCCCGGCAGCCCGCACCCAGCGGGCCATCATTCACCTCCGGCAGGCGCGCTACGAGGAGGCCCGTTCCGACTCCGAGGAGGCGGCCCACCGGGGGATCGATCTCCAGGCGTGGGAGGTCGCGGGCGCCATCGCCTACTACTGCCGTGACTTCTCGAGCGCTCGAGCCTTCGGTGAGGCCGTGAGCGAGGGGGCCCGAGACCCCCGCCAGCGCGCCCAGGGGCTGGTCATCAGGGGCCGCGCCCTCCACGCCGCCGGCGAGGTGGAGGCGGCGGAGGAGAGCCTGGAGGCGGCCATGGAGGTGTGCCGGCGTCGCGGCCTCCGCCGGCCGGCTCCCGTCTACGGCTTCCTGAAGGTGCACGTTGGGGACCCGCTCGCCGCCATCCGGGCCATCGAGTCGAGCCCGGATGCCTCGGCCGAGGCCCTCTCGACCATCTACACCCCGGTCCACGCTCATCTCGCCCTCGGTTACGCCCTGGCGACCACCGGCCGCGCCGGGGATGCGCTGCGCGTCCTCGGCCGCGCGGCCGACGAGGCGGGCCGGCGCGGGCTGATCCGCTACACGTCGCTCGCCGCCAACCTGCGCGCCTGGGTGCACCGCAACTGTGAGGCGCCTGAAGAGGCGGATGAGGGCAACCGGGTGGCCCAGGCGGGAGCCAGCGCCTCCGGGTACCGGGAGTGCGAGGTGTACGCGGTCCTCGACCTCGCTGAGGCGGCGGCCCGCGAGGGCGACGTCGGGGCAGCGCGGCGATGGCTAGGCGAGGCCGGGGACCTCATGCGGATCCCGTATGCGTACGACTGGCGCCACCGGCTCCGCATTCATCTGATCGAGGGGCGGCTGGAGCTGCTCGAGGGCCGGGCGGAGGCGGCGCTGCGGAGCGCCGACGAGCTGATCCGCGGATCGGAGCTGTACCGGGCGCCGCGCTACCGGTGGCTGGGGGAGGCGCTGCAGCTTCGGGCTCAGGCGGCGATGGACGGCCAGGGCTGCGACGAGTCGCGGCTGCGCCGGCTGAGCGACGGGCTGGCGCTGGTCGCCGGGATGGAGGCGTGGTGGGTGCTGGCGGAGCTCGCCGCCGGGCTGGCCTCGCCACTCTCCCGGTCACTGGCGGAGGAGCAGCGCATGCGGCTCGCCGCCCGCCTGGAGGGGGAGATGCGGGAGCGGTTCGTCCGTCAATCAGGCGCGCGGCTGGAGAGGACGAGCACCCTGGGCGTGAGCGGCTGACCTCGCCGGCGCACCTCCTCGATGGCGCTGGCCAGGAACGCTGCGCGGCGCGGAGCGGGCAGGGACTCGACGAACGGTGCCAGGTGTGCCATGCCGAGGCGGCACTCCACGATCTCCTGGGGAGCGTCCAGACCGGCGGCGACCAGGTCCAGGATGGCGATCTGGGTGAGACCTGCCGCCTCCGCACAGCCTCGGAGGAGATCCGGAGTGTTCGACCGAGGTTCGGTCACCGTCTTGAAGGTGACGTACCACTCCGGTCGTCGGAATCCAAAGCCGGCCGCCACCTCCTCGATGGCCTCCTTGGCGGCGCTGGGCGGGGAGGCGCCGAACACCGCGGCGACCACCAGACCGCCCGGCGCCACCACCCGGCGCATCTCGGCAAGGCGAGCTCGGGAGCCTCGACATGCGAGATCGCGAAGCCTGCCAGCGCAGCATCGAAGGCGCTGTCGAGGAAGGGCAGGGCGAGCATGTCCCCGATCACCGCCAGGCTCGCCGCACCTCGGGCACGGGCCAGCATCTCCGCCGAGACGTCGAGGGCCAGCGGTGTGGCACCGACGGTGCGGAGGGCCCGGGACAGGGCGCCGGTGCCGGCGCCGACATCCAGCACCAGACGCCCGGCAAGCTCTCCGGCCAGCGGCTCGACGATCATCCGGGCCAGCTCGTCGTAGAGGCGGGACGGTCCGCGGTCCCAGGCTGAGGCGGAAGCCCCATAGGCGTCACGGAGGCTGGTCACCTCCGAGGCGCGATCGGCGTCCCCCGGGCGGTTCACCTCAGCCAGCCGCTCTCCGCGGCCCGCCCGGTCCACCACTCGAACTCGCTCTGGTCGGCTGTCTTCGACCAGGCGAGCTGGAGGAACGCCCCCACCAGGGCAGCTGCGAGCTGCTCGTCCCACCACGCGGAGGTCGGGATGCCGCAGCCCTCGAGCGCAGCTCGGTAGCGGGCGATGGTCGCCTCCTTGGATTCGGGGAGACGGTCGCAGTTGACCGCGAGGTACCAGGCGAGGTCGACGAGCGGTGGCCCAGCCCCGCAGCGGTCCCAGTCGAGAAGGATGGTTCTTCCGTCGGGGTGGCCGCCCAGGTTGCCCAGCTTCCAATCGCCGTGGATGAGGGTGTTGGGGCCACGGCCGAGGATGGCGAGCAGCGGAGACGGATCCTCGGCCAGACCGCCGAGCAGCCGAGCCTCAGCGGGGTGACCGGCCGCCAGCTCGCGCCAGCCGGCAGCGACGGCGGGCGGCACCGGATCCTGGCCGCCCCCGGCCAGCTCCAGCTGGGCCATCGTCGGGGTCAGGAATACGTAGTGGTGGGCGAGCGGGAAGAGGCCGAGGTCATCCCTGAAGCCCCAGTAGGTCGCGTGCATCCCGGCCATGTGGGCCATGAAGAGCCGGTGCGCCTCCAGGGGTATCGCGGCGCTCCCGGGCGGCACCAGCCAGCTGCCGACCTCATGCATGAGGAGCGCGGCGCCGCGGTGGCCCCGCCGCGAGGTGAACGGCGCACAGGCCACCACGGCGTGGTCGATCTCCTTGGGAAGGCGGTGAAGCAGGGCCGAACCGAAGAGCTCCAGCTGCCTGGAGTTGAGATCGCCGGTCGCCCTGAGGATCCAGTCGTCGTCGACGCAGACGTACTTGACCACGAAGGGCTCGCCGTGGATCGTCACGCGTTCGAAGCGACTTCCCGACAGGGAATCCGCCGTCTTCCAGGGCTCGCGCAGGCCGGCGTCCGCCAGCAGCTCCGCGACCGACGGACGGACGGAGACGCGAAGGAGCCCGGGGGCAGGCTGCACGGACGGTTCAGTCAACGCCCGCTTCCGCCTCCGCCATCTCGGCCATCAGGGCCGCACCCCACCGGCCCCCGCACCAGGCGGTGTCGCGGACGATCATGCCGCCGCTCACCTGGATGACATGAGCCTGGTGCGAGAGGTGCGGCACGCCCTCCTCCTCCCAGGACAGCAGGAACTCGACCAGCGCCCCGCCGGGCAGGTCGGTGCGCTTGATCTCCTCGAACTGACCCGGGTCGGCATACCAGTGGGCCAGCTCCGCCTTGACGGCTTCGGCCCCCCTGACCGTGAAGCGCCAGTTGGGGACCGTGGCGTCGAGGACCACATTGGGGGCGAGGCTGTCGGCTGCCGGGATGGTGGCGGTGCGAATCGCGTCGGTGTATCGGTCGATCGCGTCGGTCATCATGGGGGCTCCCTGGGGTGCGGGTCTCAGCGTGACCGATCGTGACCCGCGCCGATTGCAATCCAATTGCGGTCGCCCACCTGCCACCGGCCTCGAACTCCGATCAGCCGGAGCCGTGGCCGTCTGGCCATCCGTCCGGATGACGGTGGCGCTGACCACCTCCTCGCCCGGGTCACCGGCCCCTCTTCCACGGTGGGCATGATGGGCGTCTGATTCCTCGCCGTCGAGGGATACCCCTGAACCCTGGGCCGGTGCACTAGGGTATTTCGCAGGTCACGATGACGGTGGTGGCCGAACCCGCCGTGATCTCGACGGGATTGGATGCCGCGCAGTCGTCCCCCACCTGGTTCCCAGCGCTGCTGCCCGTCACCCTGTAGCGGCCGGCGGGGGCGTGCACTGAGAAGACTCCGCCGTTCCCCGTCGGGACAGAGATCGAGAGGCCGGATGGCCCATGCAGGGTGACCCTTCCTCCCACCCCGGCAATGGGGGATCGCACCGTTCCTATCCCGTACATCGGTGGCCCGCCCACTCCCTCCATGGTGCCCCGGACCACTCCTGTCGGAAGGGAGGATCCGCAGGCGGTCGCGGCAACAGCGAGGAGGGCCAGTGGTTGCCAGAGCCTGAGCCTCCCTCGCATGCGCTGATCATGCGTCAGCCCGCCTGGTACCGCCAGGAGGGACGGAGCCGGCCCGGAATCCGGCCGTGGCTGGCTCTCGGCTCGGGGGAGGGACATCCGCCTCCCAACCTGGAGGTGACGCGCACGCTCCATTGACGCGGCGGCCGGTGCGGATGTTCCAACCCGTCGGTGGCCGGATGGCGGTGAATGGGGGCGGCGCCGCCTGCCGCACGAACCGGCGGGCTCCGTAATATGTGGCCACCATGAGCCCGCGCACAGGGGCGCCCACAACGCGCTTTGAGGCCATGCCGTACAGGGTCGGCCAGTGGACGATCCTGCGCTTGCCTGAGGAAGCCAGCAGGAAGCTGCCGTCGCGCGGGCAGGTTGCGGTCCAAGGAACCATCAATGGCCATGGGTTCCAGACGGTATTGGAACCGGACGGCAGTTTCGGCCACTGGATGAGGCTCGAGGGAGAGCTGCAGCAGACCGCTGCTCTGAGCGTGGGCGACACCGCAACCGTCGAGGTTGACCCGCTCAAAGACTGGCCGGAGCCGAGCGTGCCACGGGATCTCGAGGCGGCTCTGGCAGCAGCCTCTCAGACGATCCGAGACCTGTGGAGGGACATCACTCCGATGGCGCGCTGGGAATGGGTTCGCTGGGTCAATGCCACCCAGAACCCCGATACGCGCAGACGACGGGTCGAGGTGACCATCTCGAAGATGCAGAGCGGGAAGCGACGGCCCTGCTGTTTCAACCTTGCCGCATGCACCGACCCGAACCTGTCACGAGGCGGCAGGCTCATCGAACCTCAGCAGAGTGAGCGAGAAGGAGGGTGGCGATGTTGAGCTGGAACGAGGCGATCATCCAAGAGTTCCACGCCAAGGACGGCAAGGGGGTCGCGGACTTCGGGGACCAGCTACTGCTGCTGACCACAAGCGGGGCGCGCAGCGGGGAGGAGCGCACCACGCCGGTGATGTACCACCGTGACGGGGAGCGGTATGTCGTGGTCGCATCCAAGGCGGGGGCACCGGACAACCCCGGCTGGTACCACAACCTCGAGGCACACCCCGTGGCGAGGATCGAGGTGGGGACGGAGTCGGGCACGGAGACCTTCGAGGTCAGGGCTCATGAGGCCGAGGGGGAGGAGCGTGAGCGGATCTGGGCCGACCGCGTCGCCATCGCCCCCGGGTTCCTGGATTACCAGAAGAAGACCTCACGGCGGATCCCCGTCATGATCCTGGAGCGAATCGACTAGGGCGAAGCTGGGCCCTCAGGGGCGGTGATGCTGCGCGTCTCTGCCCGCTGACCCGCTCCACCCGGGGCGGACCCGGCCGGTCACGCCGACGAGGGGTCAGCGCCGCTCCAGCAGGGCCGCGACCAGACCTGAGCCCCAGGCCGCGCCGCCACCCTGGCCCAGAATGGGGTCCAGTCGACGGCCGACCACCGGGGGAGCGCCCATGACCGACTACCGGATCGAGTACCAGCCGCTGGCCGGCGCCCTGGTGAAGCTCGACGTCCAGGCCGTGATCGACGGCGTCACCGATCCCTGGTTCAACCAGACCCTGTGCGAAGTGGACGGCACCGCGGTCCGGTTGGGAGTGCTCCAGGGCGAGTTCCACTGGCACCGCCACGAGCAGCAGGACGAGTTCTTCCTGGTCCTGGAGGGGCGGATGCGGATCGAGCTGCAGGGCAGAGAGGCGGTGGAGCTGGGGCCGCGCCAGTCGTTCATCGTGCCCAAGGGGCTGCAGCACCGACCGGTGGTCCCCGAACGCACCGTGGTGCTGATGCTGGAGCGCGCGGGGGTGGTCGCGACCGGCGACTGAACCCGGCTCGCCCATACGTACCATTCGCTCCAGTGACCAGTCCGGCCTGGGCAGGGAGCCGCGCCCTGAGCCGCGGCTGCTCTCAGACGGCATCGCCCGGTCCCGGCAAGGCGCGGGCCGGGTCCAACCAGCCCGGAATGGGGGTGCCGTCGACCAGGTGGGCCACCAGGGCGCGGGCGGCGTTCACAGCGAAGCCCATCCCGTGGCCGGTGTAGCCTCCGAGCAGCAGCACACCCGGAGATGACGACAGCGGTCCGGCCAGGGGGAGCCCATCCGGGCTGAAGCCTATGATCCCGGCCCAGCGGTGGCCCACCGGGGCGGTCACGCGGAGGTCGCGCAACTCGCCGTCCAGGAGCGTCTGGATGGTCGCGGTGGGCCGGCTGACGGTGCCGACCTCCTCCGCGCGCGCCCGGTGCCGCATGCCTCCCAGGAGCACTCGCCCGTCGGAGAGCTGACGCCAGTAGCGGTAGCCCCACTCCGCGTAGGCGGGCGGCCCGAGGCTGGCCCCGTGATCGGCGGCGGTGGCGAGCATCTGGGCGCGCACCGGAGCGATGGGGATGGCCGGCACCAGTTCGGAGGCGTGGGCGTTGGTGGCGATGATCACGCGCGTGGCGCGGAGCTCCCCCCGGCTGTGCCGCACAACCACCTCCGCACCCCCGGGAATCAGGGCCCTGACCTCCACCCCCTCGAAGATGCGGGAACGGAGAGGGGCGGCGATCGCCGCCACCAGCCGCACGGGATCGACCTCGCCGTCATCCGGGGTGAACAGGCCACCCTGCAGGTGTGCCAGACGCTCAGGCAGGTCGCGGGTCCACCGTCCCGGGAGCCCGTCCTCAGCGAGCAGGGTGGCCGCCTGCTTCAGGGACTCGGCCTCGGCGGCGCTCGCCGCCAGGGTCCAGCTGCCCCGGCGCGCGTAGCCCACGTCAGCGGTCGCGATGAGCGAGCGGACGAGGCGGTGGTTCTCGCGCGTGAAGTGCCACACGGCGGTGGCGAGATCCCGCCCGTGGGCGGCCGCGGCGCGCGCGTAGTTCTCCGCCACCCCGGCGAGCAGGAAGCCGGCGTTGCGGCCGCTGGCCCCGGCGGCGAGATGCCTGCGCTCCAGGAGGACGGCGTCCAGATCTCGCGCCCGGCACCAGTGCAGTGCCGCCACCCCGCTGATGCCTCCGCCGACGACGCACACGCCGGCACGCCCGGGGGGCGGGTCCGGACGCGGGAGGGCGGGCAGCTCCCCCCACACTGGCGGCGTGGCCGCGTGCGGCGGCAGCGACGGCCCGTCCCGGAGGCTCTCCATGCGGCGAGTCTGCATGCGCACGAACTCTCCAGGGCTGGCCCCCCGGGACGGAGGCCAGGGGCAGCCTGTCAGCCGAGGGGCACGATCGGCGGAAGGTCGGGGCGGTGACGCCCGCCCGTGGCCGCTACGCCGCCGGGACCGCAGGGAGCCCGCCCGGCGGCGCGACGACCACCCGCCCCGCGCGTACCACCACGTCGATGTCGAGCACCCGGCCGATGTCCTCCAGCGGATCCCCGGGGCATGCGGCGAGGTCCGCGGCCGCCCCGACGGTCAGCTCGCCGAGCTCACCGTCGCGCTGGAGCAGCCGGGCGGCAAGCAGGGTCGCGCTCTGGATCGCCTCGAGCGGGCTCCACCCGAGCTCGACCAGGATGCGGAGCTCCTCGGCCTGGTTGACGTCCTCCCACTCGAAGCCGCCCACATCGGTCCCGCACACGATCGACACCCCGGCTTGCCGGCAGTTCTCGACCGACCGCCGGTGGATCGCGGGGACCTGGGTCCAGGGGGCACCGCGCTCGGCGGCCCGGTTGCCGCTCACCTCACGAGCGACCAGGAGCGTCGGCACCAGGAGGATGCCCTGCTCCGCCATCGCCCGGGCCGTCGCGGGGCGGATCGAGTAGCCGTGCTCGATCGAGTCGACGCCGGCGGCAACGGCCATGTCGGTCCCGGTCGCCTCCGATGCGTGGGCGGCGACGCGCAGCCCCTGGCGGTGGGCCTCGTCGACCAGCGCGTCCAGCTCGGCCTGGGTCCACGGTGGGGGCGCATCGAGGTAGCCGTCATCGGTGAGATGCAGCTCCCGGCCCTGGGTGGCATACACCTTGATCCAATCCACCCCGCGCGCGACCTCGCGCCGCACCTCGCTCCGGCAGCCCTCGGCGCCCTCGCACTCGGCGACGCCAACCGGGAACCGCCAGTCGCTGCGGTAACCGAGCAGGGGGTAGGTCCCGGTGCGCCCGATCGCCGGCCCGGCGACGAGGAGCCGGGGGCCGGGCACCACCCCCTCGGCGACCGCGTCACGGAGGGCCACGTCGGCATACCCGCAGCCCTCGGTCCCGAGGTCGCGCAGCGTGGTGAAGCCGTGCCCGAGCGCGATCCCGAGCGACCGCACCGCGCGCACGACCCGGTGAGCGGGTTCCTCGCGCAGGATCTGCTGCGCGTACGCCTCGCGGGTGCGATTGCCCTGGAGGAGGACGTGGGTATGGGTGTCGATCAGGCCGGGCAGCAGGGTGCGGTCGCCGAGGTCGAGAACCTCGGCGTCCGCCGGCGGCGGGCCGCCCACCTGCTCGATCCGGTCGCCGCGGCAGACGACGACGCCGTCCGCGATCGCCCTGCCGCTGCGCACGTCGAGGACGCGGCGGGCCCGGAACGCGACCGGCCGCGCCGCAGCTTCGCCGACGTCTGCCGGCGCGGCGGTCGGCGGGGCCGCGGTCGGCGGCACAGCGGGAGACGGTGGCACGGCGCTCGGATCATGGCGCATGCGAGGGGGCAAAGGCCACGGGGCTCCACCCTTCCACGCCCAGGCGCGCCTGTCGTGGTGACTGGCGCATCCGTGACCAGGCGCATCTGTTGCGGCGACCGGCGCATCCGCGCCGCGGCGCGCGCAGCACGGCCAAGCGCTTGTCCGGTCGCAGAAGAGCGCGTATCGTCGCCGGTAGCGAGAGAGCCGGAGGCCTATCTGGAGGGCGAGGAATGCGCCGGACCTTTGGTGTTGTGCCAGCCACTCTGCTCATCCTGCTGATCCCCTTCACGGTGCTGGCCTCCTCGGGCTGGTCCTTGCAGACCACCCCCAACCCGTCCGGTGCGATGAACACCTTCCTCACCGGCGTGTCGTGCAATACCGCGACGGCATGCACGGCCGTCGGATACTCGATCAGCACTTCCGAGACCGTCACGACCCTGGCAGAGCGATGGACCGGCACCACCTGGTCCATTGAGTCGACGCCCAACCCCGCCGGCGGCGACAGCTCTCTCTCGGCGGTGGACTGCACCGGCGCAACAGCCTGCACCGCGGTCGGCGACTACTTCACCACCTCGAATGTCGAGAAGACCCTCGACGAGCACTGGAACGGCACCGCATGGTCCATCACGACCACGCCGAACCCTGCCGGCGCGAAGGGTAGCCTTCTGAACGGTGTGGCGTGCACCGCCACCGCATCGTGCATCGCCGTTGGCTCGTACAAGAAGACCTCGTCCGGGAATCCGATGGCCCTGGCGGAGCGCTGGAACGGGACCGCATGGTCGATCCTGTCAACTCCGAACCCCTCGGGCAACCGTGGCGTCACGCTCAACTCGGTGGGGTGCAGCTCCGCCTCCGCCTGCACCGCCGCCGGGGATTGGTTCAACTCCTCGGACACCGAGGTGACCCTCGCGGAGCGGTGGAACGGTACGTCGTGGTCGATCCAGACAACGATCAACCCCACCACGCACCTGAGCGAGCTTCTCGGGGTGGCCTGTGCCGCCGCGACCGCCTGCATGGCCGTCGGGGACGAGATCAACTCGTCCTTCCTGGAAGTCCCCCTGGTGGAGCAGTGGAATGGGACGTCGTGGTCGGTGCTGAGCACGCCCAGCATCTCGGGATCGATGGGCGCCTGGTTTGAGAGCGTCTCGTGCGCCACCGCAACCGGCTGCAACTCCGTGGGGGCGAACCTCAACAGCTCCGGCGTCGAGGTGACCCTCGCCGAGAAGTGGAACGGCTCGGCGTGGAGCATCAAGTCGACTCCCAACCCGGGCACCGCAACCCAGAGCTTCCTGCTCGCCGTGAGCTGTGTGCCGACCGCGTGCACCGCCACCGGGGCGTATTCGACGAGCTCGCCTCCGAGCCTGAACGACCTGACCCTCGCCGAGCACACCTGAGACGCTCGGCGGGCCGGCGCCCGCGGGACCCTCGTCGGCAGCGCGGAGCCGGGGTACCCCGAGGAGCCTTCAGGAGACCACGGTGACGGGATCGGTGGTGACGTCCGTGTTGTAGCTCTGCATCGCGGTCCAGAGCGCGGCCAGTGAGATCGTCTCCGACGGAGGGCCTTTGTATCCGGCGACGGAGCCTGCACTCTCCGCGTAGGTGACGCTGTCGCCAGAGGCTGTGCCGGCTCCAAAGTTGTACCCGAAGACCGCGATCATGTGCCGCGCCTGATACCCATCCCAGCCTGGAAGGGTGGCGGTCATCACATGCACGAGGACCGGGCTCCCGTGAGCCGCTGCGGTGAAGCGCCCCAACCCCGAGAGATCCGTCTCAAGCTGGGATTCGAACTCCGGCAGTGATGTGACGTGGGTTCCCGTGTACGCGTACGCCGCCGTCCCCGTGATCTGCCCCAGGTATGCGTTGATCGCCTGCACCGCGTTGGCTCCAATGGTCCCGTACGACTCCACGACGTGCGCCGCGACACCGATGGCATCGATCGAGGGAGGAGCGGCGGTCCACGCCGAAAGGAGAACGGCGATCGCACCTTCGGCGCAGTAGTTCCGATGTGCGTAGTCGTTCGGCTCGAGCTCGATCCGAACCGACAGCTTGACGGCCGTGCCTGCCGTCGGCGCCGGGCTCGGGGTTTCCGTCGTCCTGACCTGGCGAGCTGCTGCATTCGACGTTGCCGATGGCGCATCCGCGGACGTGCGGAGGGATGAGCCCTGGCCGCAGGACATCAGGAGCAGGAGGAGAACCGGGAGCAGGAGGTGGATCCGGCTGCGGAGCCGCCGGCTCGCTGACCGTACCCCGCTCCGGCCGCGTAGGGGCTCGCGCCGCGACCTCGGGTCGCTTCGGCACCGGTGCACCCCTCCAATGGTCCCCCTGTCGACCTCCCGCGGGCCATCCCGAATACGGACGCTCGGTGCTGGACAGGTCGCCCGATTGGCAGACGAGGGGGGCCCTGGCCCGGGGTCGTCCACGCCACCATGGACGCCACACCATGCCCACCCAGGTGAACGGCTGCACGGTCCCGCCCGGGGCGTGGTGCTCGTCTCGCCGGCGCTCGACCACCTCGAGCTCGGGGCCGACGACGGCCAGGTCACCCGGGTCGTAGCCCTGAACGGGCAGGCCGGAGCACCGCCGGGGTCCGTCTCCGGCGAAGGTGCCGAGCACCGCCCGCCCCTCGGGGGTCAGCGCCGCCCGCAGGGTCGCCAGGTAAGCCCGGCGCTGGTCCTCCTCCACGAGAAAGTGGAACACCGCGCGGTCGTGCCACGTGCCGTAGCGTCGCTCCGGCCGCCAGGTGAGCACATCCTCACGGAGCCAGTGGACGCGTTCGGCTCGTTCCGCCAAACGCGTCCTCGATGTGCGAGTGCGGCAGCCGACACGTCGAGAACGCTGACGTCGCCGAAGCGGCGGTCCGGGAGGCGATCCACGAGCACGGAGGCGCCACCCCCGACGTCGACGATCGGCTGCTCCGGGCCGCAGCCGAGCGCGTCGAGCATTGCCGGCGACACGGTGGGCTGGTCCTGATACCAGCTCATCTCGGTTGGAGGTCGCCGGCCGTAGATCTCGTCCCAGTGCCCGGCCACCTCGGGTGCTCCGGCCTCCATCATCCACAGACCACGATGCCCCGTCTGCCCCCGGCGCTGCCGTCGCCGCCCACCGTCCGGCGACATCTCCCCATGCTGGGCCAGCCCTGCCCGACCTCCCGGGAAGGCCTGGGGATGCCCCGCACGTACAATCGCGAACGATGCAGAGTGGCGCCGCGGATGCCCTGGCCGTCGTTCACGAGCACATCCTGGTCTGCACCGCCTGCCCGCTCCACACCCGGCGCACCCAGGCCGTCCCCGGGACCGGTCCGGCGACCGCCAGGATCATGGCGGTGGGGGAGGGGCCGGGCGAGAACGAGGACCGGGTCGGCAAGCCCTTCGTCGGGGCCGCGGGCAACGTCCTGACCAGGCTGCTGGAGAGCATCGGGCTGCGGCGCGAGGACATCTACATCACCAACGTTGTCAAGTGCCGCCCCCCCGGCAACCGGGACCCGGAGCCCGCCGAGATGGAGGCCTGCTCCTCCTTCCTCGACGCCCAGATCGAGATCATCCGGCCCGACGTCATCCTGATCCTCGGCCGCCATGCCCTGGCCCGGCTGCTCCCCGGCTCCGGGGGCATCACCGGTCTCCATGGCCGCAAGGTGGTCCGGGGCGACCGCCTCTACGTCCCGCTCTACCACCCGGCCGCCGCCCTCTACCAGGCCTCGCTGATGCGCACCCTGGAGGAGGACATGCTCAAGGTGCGCGGCTACCTGGACGAGGCGGAGGCCCGCCGCCGGCAGGCTCCGGCCGCCGCGGCCGCGCCCTCAGAGCCGAGCCACCCGGCGGAGCCCCCGGCCCGCGACCAGCTCAGCCTGTTTTGAGCCCGGCCTCTCGGGTCCCGGCATCCGGCGGCCCCGACCCGGCCCCTGCCGTCGCCGCCCCGGCCGGCCCGCTGCAGGCCTCCGACCCCGCGACGCCGCCGCCCACTGCGGCAGAGGTCTCGCGGCTGCGCCTAGTGGCCCTGGGCGGGCTCGGCGAGATCGGCCGCAACCTCCTCGCGATCGAATGCGGCGAGGACATCGTGGTCGTCGACGCCGGCCTGATGTTCCCCGAGACCGAGATGCTCGGCGTGGACCTGGTCATCCCCGACGTCGGCTGGCTGGTGGAGCGGCGCGAGCGGGTGCGCGGGATCGTGCTGACCCACGGCCACGAGGACCACATCGGCGCCCTTCCCTACGTCCTGCCTCGCCTCGACGTCCCCGTCTTCGGCACCGCGCTCACCCTGGGCATCCTGCGCAACAAGCTGCGCGAGCACCGCCTGCTCGGCAGCACCCGGCTGACCACGGTCAGGCCGGGCGACACGGTCCAGCTCGGCGCGGTCGCCGTCGAGTGGATCCACACCACCCACTCGGTGCCCGACTCCTGCGCGCTGGCACTCCACACGCCGCTCGGCGTGATCGTCCACAGCGGTGACTTCAAGGTGGACCAATCGCCCGTCCACGGGGAGCCCCCGGACCTCGCCCGCCTGGCCCGGCTGGGTGACGCCGGCGTCCTCCTCCTGCTCAGCGACAGCACCAACGCCGAGGTGGAGGGGATGACCCCCAGTGAGAGCTCGGTGGGGCCTGCCCTCGCCACCCTCATCGGCGGCGCCGAGGGCAGGGTGCTGGTCGCCACCTTCGCCTCCAACATCTCGCGGCTCCAGCAGGTGATCCGGGCCGCCGAGGACGCCGGCCGTCACTGCCTGGTGATCGGACGCTCGATGCTCAACAACGTCCGGGTGGCCCAGGAGCTCGGCTTCCTGGAGGTCGCCCGGGGCACCGTCGTCTCCCCGCGTCAGGCCGACCGGCTCCCCGACCGGGACCTCTGCGTCCTCTGCACCGGCGCCCAGGGCGAGCCGCTCTCCGCGCTCAGCCGGATCGCCGGGGGCGAGCACCCGCTGGTCTCGCTGCACCCCGGCGACACCGTGGTGCTGAGCGCCAACCCGATCCCGGGCAACGAGGAGGCGGTCCACCTCACCGTCAACAACCTCGACCGGCTCGGAGCGCACACCTACCGGGGCAGCGCCCATGGCCTCCACGCCTCGGGGCACGCGGCGCGCGAGGAGCTGCGCCTGCTGCTCACGCTCTGCCGGCCCCGGTACTTCCTGCCGGTCCACGGTGAGTACCGGCATCTGGCGGCCCACCGTGCGCTGGCGATCGCCTCCGGGGTGGCCCCCGCCAACGTCGCGGCGGTCGACAACGGGAGGGTGGTGGAGATCGACGCCCAGGGCCTCCGCGTGCTCGACGCCCGGGTCCCCGCCGGCTACGTCTACGTCGACGGGCTGAGCCTGGAGAACGCCACCGACGTGGTCTTCCGCGACCGGCGCCAGCTGGCCGAGGACGGTCTGATCATCGTCCACCTCGCCGTCGAGCGCTCCACCGGCGCCGTGGTGGGCGGGCCCGAGCTGATCGCACGCGGCTTCGTCGAGGACGGCGACGGCGCCGCCCTTTTCGAGGAGGCGCAGCAGCGGGTCCGCCAGACCCTCGAGCACCTCTCCCCCGACGCCGGCTGGGCGGTCTGGAAGGGGGCCGTCCACGAGGCCCTCAGCCGCTTCCTCTTCAAGCGGACCAGCCGGAGGCCACTCATCCTCCCGGTGGTCACCGAGGTCTGAGCAGCGGCCGGCCCGCCGTCCCCGAGGGCAGATGGATTCCAGCGCGCCACCCAGCGTCTGTTATGGCGCTTGTCTTGCTGTGCCGGTCAGTCTATCCTCAGCTAGTCCGAAGGTACTGAGAAGGATGGGGTCCATGAGCACATTTAGAAGACGACTCGCAGTCCTGATTGCAGTGGTTGCGGCTGCCGTGCCGGTGGCGGCGGTGGGAGCCGCAGCGGCAGCCTCAGACAGCGCCGCGCCCGCGGCGTCGAACGTCCTGTACAACAGCACGGTCACGCTCAGCAGGGTGGGCAACCTGCCCAGCGTGGGCGGCGAAGCCTACGCCTTCGCCGAGTTCGGCAATCAGGTCACGCTGACCCGTGCCGCCAAGGCCGGCTCCGTCGTGGTCACCCTCAGCTCGTGGGCATGCCAGGCCGGAACCTGGTTCGACGACGATTGCGCCACCGCGGCCGGCGCCAAGTTCACGGAACCGATCACGCTCAACATCTACGACGCGCCGACGGCCACGACGCCGCCCACGATCGTTCCGGGGGCCCGCATCCTGTCGGTCACCAAGACCTTCTCCATTCCGTACCGCCCGTCGGCCAGCGCCACCAAGTGCACCGGTTCGAGCGCGGGTGCGTGGTTCGACAAGCCACTGGGCGCCTGCTTCGACGGGCTGGCGACCAACATCACCTTCAATCTCACCTCGCTCAAGCTGAGCCTCCCCAAGAACCTCGTCTTCGGGATCGCCTACAACACGAGTGACTACGGCTACGCGCCGTACGGCGACAGCACCGCGTGCCACAGCACGTCGGAGGGCTGCCCGTACGACTCTCTGAACATCGGCCTGGCCCAGGACCCGACCAACCTCAGTCGGGGAGCGGACCCCAACCCCGGCACCATCTTTCAGAACTCTCCGATCGCGGGCGAGTACTGCGATGGCGGGGCCGGCGGCACGAGCGTCTTCCGCATGGATTCGCCTGGCACCCCGTGCTGGGGTGTGAGCACCTCCGATGAGGCGCCCTGGTACATCCCGGCGGTGGAGCTCACCGCGAGCTGAATCCCCGATGCTCGGCCCAGCGGTGGCTTCGGCCACCGCCGGGTTGACATCGACTCAGGGCTCGGCGTGGTGGGGGGCTGAGACCGGCCCACGGCGGCGCGGCTCGGCGGGTTCCCTGCCCGTGGATCTCCGACGGCGTCCGACCAGCCATCCGACGTCTGCCCGAACCGTCCGAACGCCCATTCGCAACCGGTCCGGCCCTGCTACGATCGACGCGGCCCGCCGCCCTCCCCACGTCGCTCACACGAGGCTCAGAGAACCGACATGCCTCCCCGGACCCAGACCCGCCCGCGCTCCCGGCCGGCGCGCCCCGCGACCCGGCGGCCGGCGGCACGCCGCCCCTCCCGGCAGCCCCGCCCTCCGCTGATCAGCTCCGACCAGCGCCGCGAGCTCAGCGGGATCGGCCTGGTCGGGCTCGGGGTCCTGCTCGCGGTGGTGCTCGCCCTTCCCGGAGGTGGGTCGATCGCCCACCCGGTCCAACATGCCCTGCTCGGGGCGCTCGGGATCGGCGCCTGGCTGATCGCCGCCGGCCTGGTCCTGACCGGCGCCCGGCTGCTCGGCCGCCGCGCCTGGACGGGCGGCGTCCTGGCCGCGGCCGGCAGTGTCCTGGTCGTGGTGGCTATGCTCGGCTTCTGCGGGCTGGTGATCTCGGGCAGCGCCGGCTCGGTGGGCCGGCAGCTCAGCGCCGGTCTCGCCGACCGCCTGGGCGGCCCCGCCACCGGTGCCCTCATGTTGCTGCTGGTCTGCGCCGGCCTGGTGCTGGCGGTCGAGCTGCGGGTCGCGCCGGCGCTGGGGGCGGCGCGCGACTGGCTCTCCAACCGTGCCGCCGCGAGCCCGGCTCACCCCGCCAGACGGACCCCGACCAAGGATCGGGAGCCCGTGGTCCGTCTGACCGGCGTGCCGGTGCAGTCCGGCTTCGTCCCCGCCCCGGCCCACCTCCCGCCGGGAGAGGAGGGGCTGCTGCCGCTCGAACCGGCGGCCCCGGTGGCGCCGCCGGACGGGGGCGCCGCGCCGCCGGCTCCGGAGAGCTTCAGCCGCGAGTTCGAGGGGACGGTCGAGGCCCGCCCGCTGGGACCGATCCCCGAGATGACGGCGCTCCACGGGGAGACGCTCGGAGAGGAGGAGGCCGAGAAGGTGTGGGTGCTCCCCGGTCCGGAGCTGCTCGACGTGGTCGGCGGCAAGCGGGAGCGGCTCGAAAAGGAGGTGCAGGCGACCGCCGCGCTGATCACCAGCACCCTGGCCTCGTTCTCGATCCAGGCACGGGTGGTCGGCGCCAACAGCGGACCGACGGTCACCCAGTACGAGCTGCAGCCGGCGGCCGGGGTCCCGGTCCGCAAGATCGTGGGGGCTCAGACGGACCTCTCCCTGGCCCTGGCCGCGCCGATCCGGATCCAGCCCTTCATCCCGGGCAAGTCGGCGGTCGGCATCGAGGTCCCCAACAAGGCGGCCCAGCTCGTCTCCCTCAAGGAGATCGTCACCGCACCCGCCTTCTCCGACCCCCGCAAGCGGCTGGCGGTTGCCCTCGGGGCCGACGTCTCCGGGCACCCCGTGGTCGGCGACCTCTGCCGGATGCCCCACCTGCTGGTGGCCGGCGCCACCGGGAGCGGCAAGTCGGTCTGCATCAACTCGATCCTGGGCGGGTTCCTGCTCCAGGCCACGCCGGCGCAGCTCAAGCTGATCCTGATTGATCCGAAGCGGGTCGAGCTCTCCACCTTCGCGGACGTCCCCCACCTGCTGGTGCCGGTGGTGGTGGAGCCCGAGGCGGCGGTCGCCTCGCTGCGCTGGGCGTGCAAGGAGATGGAGGAGCGCTACAAGCTCTTCGCCAGCCACGGGGCCCGCAACATCGCCGCCTTCAACGAGCGCGCCCCCGGGCTCGGCCTCTCGCCGCTCCCCTACGTCGTCATCGTCATCGACGAGCTGGCCGACCTGATGATGGTCGCGGCCGGCGAGATCGAGGACCTGGTCTGCCGGGTGGCCCAGCTCGCCCGCGCCGTCGGCATCCACCTCATCGTCGCCACCCAGCGGCCATCGGCGGACATCATCACCGGGCTGATCAAGGCCAACATCCCGAGCCGGGCCGCCTTCGCCGTCTCGAGTGGGGTGGACTCCCGGGTCATCATCGACGAGATGGGCGCCGAGAAGCTGCTCGGCCGGGGCGACATGCTCTACCTGCCCATCGACGAGGGCAAGCCACGGCGGCTGCAGGGCGCCTTCTGCTCGGACCGCGAGCTGGAGGCTCTCATCGACTTCTGGAAGCAGCAGGGGAAGCCGGAGTACCAGGAGGAGGTCTTCCAGGTGGAGGCCACGGTCTCCTGGGCCCGCGAGGCCGGCAAGCGTGACCCGCTCTTCGCCAAGGCCGCCCACACCGTCGCCGCCGAGGGGCGGGCGGCGGCCTCGCTGCTGCAGCGCAAGCTCAACATCGGCTACACGCGGGCCGCCCGGCTGGTCGACCAGCTGGCCGAGCAGCGGGTGGTCGGCCCCTTCGAGGGCAGCAAGTCCCGGGAGGTCCTGATGGACGTCCTCCAGGTGGACGAGCTGCTGGCCGAGCTCGGGGAGGAGTAGGGCCGGCGCGCCGGCGGTGGCCGGCCCCACCCGCTGTCCCCCTCAGCCGTGGAGCGCCCGGGTCTGGGTGACGATCGAGGCGCTGCTATCCTTCTCTCCCGGCATGGCGCAGGAGTTCTCGTTCGACGTCGTCAGCGACTTCGACCATCAGGAGATGGTCAACGCCGTCGACCAGACCCGCAGGGAGATCCAGACCCGCTACGACTTCAAGGGCGTGACCGTCGAGATCACCCTGGAGAAGGAGCAGCTGGTGCTGCTCACCGAGAGCGACATGCAGCTCCGGGCCATCCTCGACGTCCTCCAGAGCAAGCTGCACCGGCGCGGCATCGACCTCAAGGTCCTCGACCCCCAGAAGGCGGAGCCGGCCGCCAAGGGCAACGTCCGCCAGGTCGTGAAGCTCCGCCGGGGGATCTCCGAGGAGCTGGCCCGCACCCTGACCAAGAAGGTCCGCACCGAGCACCCCAAGGTGCAGTCGCGCATCCAGGGCGACCAGCTGCGGATCGTCTCCCGGGAGAAGGACGCGCTCCAGGGCGTGATCCGGGCGCTGCGCGAGATGGACCTCGAGGTGCCACTGCAGTTCACCAATTACCGGTGACGACGGAGTGAGGAGCGACGACCGCAGGCCGATCGCTCCGAGCGGAGGAGCCATCGGTACCTCCGTACCGGTGATTCACCAAGCGCGGGTGAGATGACGGGGGAGCCCTCGCTGGTCGCCGCCTTCCCCGAGAGCGCGGCCCTGGGGCAACGTCTGGCCGAGCTCGGACTGACCGTCGCGGTCGCGGAGTCCTGCACCGGGGGCCTGCTGGGGGCGGCGCTCACCGCGGTGCCCGGGGCCTCGCGCTACGTCCGCGGCGGGGTCATCGCCTACGCGGACGCGGTGAAGGTCGACCTCCTGGACGTGGATCCCGAGGTCCTGGCCCGGCTCGGCGCCGTCAGCCCCGAGGTGGCCAAGGCGATGGCCCGGGGCGTGGCACGGCGCCTGGGCGCCGACCTCGGCATCGCCATCACCGGGGTGGCGGGGCCGGGTGCCGAGGGAAGCTCCAAGCCGGTCGGGCTCATCCACGTGGCCGGGTTCCTGGAGGGACGCGTCGAGTCCCGCGAGCTGCGTGAGAGCGGCGACCGTGAGGGCAACCGCGCCGCCGGGGTGCGTGCCGCCCTCGCCCTCGGGATGAGGCTGGTGGACGGCCATGCCATGCCGGGTCGCAACGCTCGGACACGCCAGCCGGAGGTCCCCCGGGAGCCTCGGCTAGACTGACCCGCGTGACCACCCCCGATCCCCGCCCACGCCGCTCCGTCGAGGACTTCCACTTCGGAGCGAGGGTCGTCTCCGCGGACGGCCGCCACATCGGCTCCCTGAGCTCCATGATCGTCGACGGCGCGAGCTTCGATGTCCGCGCCATCGTGGTCAAGGAGACCCGCGGCTTCTCCGGCCACCGCGTGGCGGCGACCGCCCTGATGGAGGACGACATCTCCATCCCGGTGAGCGCCGTGCGCGACGTCTCGCGCGAGCAGATCACGCTCGCCATCACCTCGGCCGAGGCTCGTCGCACCGAGCCCTACCTGACCTATCACTACGCCCCCGTCGAGCGCGGGGACACCGCCCGCCTGCTGACGGCCGACCTGGGCGAGACCGGGTACGTGCCCCATCTGGTGGAAGAGGCACACAAGCGGCTCGACGAGCTCGAGATCCACCGCGGCGAGAACGTGATGCTGGGGATGACCGGCAAGAAGCTCGGGACGGTCCGGGACCTGGTGCTCGACGAGGGGGAGCTGGCGGGGGTCGTGATCCACCCGGAGGGCTTCTTCAAGGAGGACGTGCTCCTCCAGATCCGCTTCCTGGGCAGAAGCGACGACCTCGCCCTCTTCGCCCACCTCACCGAGGCGGACCTCGCCCGGCTCACCCCTTTCCACCCGGGCGGGGCGGCGTAGCTGGACCGGCGGAGCACCGCTTCAGCCGGCTCAGTGCCCGAGGGTGATCCGGCGCCGGATGGCCCTTCCCTGCTCCAGCTCGTCGACCAGCGCGATGGCGAAATCCGGGTAGCCCATTGCGCTCGGACCGCCGACCGGCTACAGTACGCGAGACGTACATCTGTTCGAAACAGTCGCCGTCGACGCCGCCGCAGGAGATCAAGCCGTGACAAGCACACAACAGAGTAGTACCATGGATCGTACAATGGAGGTGACCGGGCGGCGAGCGGCCGCCACCACGGAGGCGGACGCGGTGACGACAGAGCGGGAGCGGGCCCTCTCGACGGCCCTGAGCCAGATCGAGCGGAGCCACGGCAAGGGCGCGATCATGCGTCTGGGCGACGTCCAGACTCAGCGGGTGGAGATCATCCCCACCGGCGCGCTCACCCTCGACATCGCGCTCGGCGTGGGCGGCATCCCGCGCGGTCGCGTGGTCGAGGTCTTCGGACCGGAGAGCTCGGGCAAGACCACTCTGACCCTCCACGTCATCGCAGAGGCCCAGCGCAGGGGAGGGGTGGCCGCCTTCATCGACGCCGAGCACGCCCTCGACCCCCAGTACGCCAGCCGGATCGGCGTTCGCACCGAGGAGCTGCTGGTCTCCCAGCCCGACACCGGAGAGCAGGCGCTGGAGATCGTTGAGGTGCTGGTCCGCAGCGGCGCCGTGGACGTGGTCGTCATCGACTCGGTGGCGGCCCTGGTGCCCAAGGCGGAGATCGACGGCGAGATGGGGGACAACCACGTCGGCCTGCAGGCCCGGCTCATGTCCCAGGCGATGCGCAAGCTGACCGCCGCCATCAGCCGGTCGAACACGTCGGTCATCTTCATCAACCAGCTCCGCGAGAAGATCGGGGTCATGTTCGGCAATCCCGAGATCACGAGCGGAGGACGCGCCCTCAAGTTCTACGCGTCGGTGCGGCTGGACATCCGCAAGATCGACACCATCAAGGTGGGGCTCGACGCGGTGGGCAGCCGGGTGCGGGTCAAGGTGGTCAAGAACAAGGTCGCTCCGCCGTTCCGCAACGCGGAGTTCGACATCCTCTACAACGAGGGGATCTCCTTCGCCGGCAGCGTGCTCGACATGGCGGTCGACGCTCGGATCATCGACAAGAGCGGGGCCTGGTTCTCGTACGGCGACCTCCGGCTCGGTCAGGGCCGGGAGAACGTCCGCGACTTCCTCAAGCAGAACCCCCAGCTCCTCGACGAGATCGCGGAGCGGGTGCGGGCACACGCCCTTCCCGCGACCGCAGCCTCCGAGGAGCCGGCGGAGAGCTCCCCGGCCGTTCCGGTCGCCTGATCGGAGCCCGGCGACCCCAGCCATGCCCCTCAGCAGGTCGGGCGGCGGTCGCGGCCACCACCCCGGCGCCCCCGCGGCGGTCGACCCTGAGGACCGCCAAGCCGCCACGGCGATGGCCCAGCGCCTGCTGGCGATCACCGATCGCTCCCGGGTCGAGCTCCAGCGCCGCCTCGAGGGGCGGGGGTACGCGCCGTCCACGGCCGCCGAGGCCGTGGACCGGCTCGCGGTGCGGGGCTGGGTGGATGACGCGCGCCTGGCCGAGGACCTGGCCCGCCGGCGATCGAGTCACGGCTACGGACGGCGTCGCGTGCTCGCCGACCTGGTCGCCCGCGGGGTGGACCCCGAGACCGTCAGCCGAACCGCCGGCGAGCTGACGGGCGGCCAGGGCGAGGCCATCCGGATCGCGGCCGAGCGGCTCCGCCACGGACATGCCGGGCCGCCGCCACCCGACGAGGTCCGCCGGCTCGCCGCCGCCCTGCAGCGCCGCGGCTTCGACATGACCGACATTCGCGCCGAGCTGCGACGGCTCTGCTCCGACCCGGAGGGGCATCCCGACGGCGAGGGCTGAGGGCAGCGATCAGGCGGAGGGCGCCAACGCGGCTGGCAGAGCGGTCACGCAGCCGGCACCGAGGCGGCCGGGCCGCGTTCCCGGCGGGCCAGGGGACCGAGCAACAGGAAGGTGGCCGTCACCAGCAGCAGACCGAAGACCACCAGTCCATCGAAGGACGCCAGGCTCACGGCGAGGCCGCCCAGGGCGGCGCCGACGGCGCCACCCGCGGCCAGGGTGACCGTGTAGAAGGACATCAGCGCCGAGCGGTCGGCGGTGTGAGCCTCCGAGCAGTTGGCGAGGTAGGCGACCGCGGCCGGTCCGAAGCCGGCCAACCAGAGGATGCCCAGCGCGGCTATCGGCAGCAGGACGAACAGGGCGACGTGGGGGAGGTGGTTGGCGAGCAGGAGGGCAACCGAGAAGAGCCACGCCCCGGGCACCGCTCGTCGCATCTGCCGCACCGGGCCGAGGCGCGGGATCCACGGGGTCCACAGCGCGATCCCGATGACCAGGACGGCGATGCCGCTCACCAGGATGAGCGAGATCAGCCGGGGATCGAGGTGATGCACCAGCCCCTGGCCCGCAACCGGTGCGTGGTGGAGGAGGGAGGCGAGGTTGGACCCGTAGGCGCCGAGCAGCGCGAAGGTGCCGACCCAGGCGGGCAGGAAGCTGCGGATGGGCCCCGGTCCGACGACGTCCCTCAGCAGCGTCGACAGCCGGGTCACCGGCAGCGGGGGCACGTGGGCCACGAAGCGCAGGCACACCAGGCCCGCGGCCAGGTACACGGCCGCCAGCAGGAGGAAGCCGCCCCGACCGAGGTAGTGGTACGCGAACGGCCCCAGGACGAAGCCCCCCGCATACCCGGCCAGGGTCGCGGCCTCGAAGGCGCCGCTGGCCCTCGCCCGGGTCCGGAAGCTCTGCGAGGTCGCGGCGGCGATGGCCCCGAGCGCGGTGGGGACGAAGGCCGCCGCGGCGACCCCCTCGAGGAGCCGGGCTGCGAAGATCTGCTGGGAGTGCACCGAAGCGGCGACCAGCAGCACCCCGAGCATGCCGATCAGCGGTCCCCCGACCACGAACAGCTTGCGGCCGAGCCGGTCCGCATAGCGCGCCATGAACGGGGCGAAGACCATCTCGGTGAGCGCCTGGGCCGCGCCGACCAGGCCGATGGTGGTGCCATGTGGGTGTCCGTGAGCCAGGTCGGCGAGGTAGAACTGGACGGCCACGGTGACCCCGGAGGCGGCCACCCTGATCAGCGCGGTGCCGGTCAGCAGCGCGGGGATCGACACCCGCACGCTGGTGCGCAGCCCCTGCTCCAGCTCGGCGACGAGGTCCGGAGCCGCCGCGGGATCCCCGGGCCGGGGGACGTCCCCGGGGTGATCGGGTGCGGCCCCCGAGCTCACGGGCGACACCGCGCCCCGCCGGCCACCGCGCGCCGATCGCCACCCGCGGCCGGCGACCGTCCCGGGGCGGCTGCCGCGGACCGGCTCGGCCTGGCGCTGCGCGTCATCTGAACTCTCCCACCTGCCGTGACGATCACCCACCCCTGGGATCCGGACGGGCCTGACGATGGCACTGCTCTGGCAATTCTGACCCCGGCACTGCCGATAGGGGTCCTGGGTCCGTACAATGCCGTCACATCCCCGGGGACCGTCCGGCGATCCGCGCCGGTTCGGTGGTGAGCACGGGCGGGGTGCCGCACCGCTCACCACCTCGTCTCCAGGGTGGCGCACCGAACGAGGTGGCGGGCCACCTCACCCCTCCGACAACTCCGAGGACATCTCTCATCGAAATCCTGGCCTATGTGGCCCTTGGGCTGGGCGTGGTCATCGCCGTGTCCGGCCTCCTCTACGCCCGTCGCCTTCGCGATCAGGTCAGCGCGTCACGCGAGCTCGAGATGGGACGCCTCCACGAGGAGCGCGGGGCGGCCGAGCAGGAGCGCGCCTCGATCGTCCTGGCGGCCCGCGAGGAGGCGCACCGGCTGCGTTCCGAGTCCGAGGCCGAGGTGCGCGAGCGTCGCGCCGAGGTGGCCCGGCTGGAGCAGCGGCTCGCCCAGCGCGAGGAGGGGCTCGAGAAGCGCAATCGGGACGTCGAGCAGGGGGAGCAGCGGCTGACCCGGCGCGAGGAGGAGTTGGAGCAGACCCGGCAGCAGATCGAGGACGAGCGCATCGGGGTCGGGCGCGAGCTGGAGCGGGTCGCCGGGATGAGCCAGGACGAGGCACGGGCCGAGCTGCTCCGCGGCGTGGAGGCGGAGCTCGACCACGAGGTCGCGGAGCGCATCCGGGCCTCCGAGCAGCGGGTCCGCGAGGAGGCGGACGAGCGGAGCCGCGAGATCCTGATCACCACCATGCAGCGCCACGCCTCGGAGCAGACCGGGGAGGCGGCGGTGACCGTCCTCCACCTCCCGACCGACGATCTGAAGGGCAGGATCATCGGTCGTGAGGGCCGCAACATCCGCGCCCTCGAGGCGGCCACGGGGATCGACGTGATCGTCGACGAGACCCCCGAGGCGGTGGTCCTCTCCGGTTTCGACCCGGTGCGCCGGGAGGTCGCCAAGGTGGCCCTGGAGCGGCTCTTCGCCGACGGCCGCATCCATCCCGCCAGGATCGAAGAGGTGGTGGCCAAGAGCCGGGCCGAGATCGCCGACCGGCTCCGCGAGGAGGGTGAGGCCGCCTGCCAGGAGGTCGGCCTCTCCGGGGTCCACCCCGAGCTGGTCAAGCTGCTGGGGACCCTCCGCTACCGCAGCGCCTACGGGGCCAACGTGCTGGTGCACAGCAAGGACACCGCGGCGGTGGCGGGGATGCTCGCCGCCGAGATCGGCTACGACGTCCAGGAGGCGCGCGAGATCGGCCTCTTCCACGACATCGGCCACGCGGTTGAGCAGCACGTCGAGGGGTCACACGCGATCATCGGCGGCGAGATCCTGGCTCGCCTCGGCAGGCCGGCGGCCGTCGTCCACGCGGTGCGGGCGCATCACTACGACGAGGAGCCACGCACCATCGGAGCCTTCGTGCTGATGACCGCGGATGCCATCACCGCCTCGCGGCGCGGCGCCCGCCGGGAGACGCTCGCCTCATCGATCAAGCGGCTGGAGCGACTGGAGCAGATCGCCGACGAGCTCCCCGGGGTCGAGCGGAGCTTCGCCATCCAGGCGGGCAAGGAGCTCCGGGTGATGGTCAAGCCCCAGGAGGTCGACGACGACCGGGCGCAGATCATGGCCCGCGAGATCGCCAAGCGGCTCCATGCCGAGGCCAGCTACGCAGGCCGGATCAAGGTGGTGGTGCTCCGCGAGACCAGGAGCATCGAATACGCCAAGTGACCGGCGCGGCGGGGGTGCCCGGGTCGCACCCTTCGTAACAATCGGGTCGCGGGCCCGGGACGCCGGCCTTGGGTGGGCACAATCCTCACTCACGGCTATGCTTTCGTCGTCGCAGGGAACTCAGCAACCGCCCACACAGGGCAGGGCAGCGCTCGTGGAAATCCTCAAGGTCTCGGCCAGCAGCAAACCGGTCTCGGTGGCCGGAGCCATTGCAGGGGTGATCCGCAGCCAGCAGCGGGTGGAGGTGCAGGCCATCGGTGCCGGCGCGATCAACCAGGCCATCAAGGCGATCGCCATCTCCCGGGGCTACGTCGCCCCGGGAGGGATAGACCTGGTCTGCATCCCCTCGTTCATCGACATCTCGATCGATGGCGAGGAACGCACCGGCATCCGGCTCCTGATCGAATCGCGCTGACGCTCACGCGGCGGCCGCGCGGATCTCCGCCGCTCGGCGTCGATCGTCTCCGCGATCGCCGACCCGGCGAGGAGAGGGCTCAGCCGCCGCTGCGGTGATGCCCGCGCCGCTGCCGCTCGAACTCGTCACCGACCCAGTCCGTGCCGTCGTGGCTCTCGAGTGACTCCGGGCTGCCCAGCGGCGGGCGCATCACCGAGGGGCCGAACACCGAGTCGGGGTAGGGGGAGGTGTGGCCGAGGCTCGCCCCCTCGTTCTCCGGCTGCCCCGACTTGAACCACAGCAGCACCACGAAGAGCACGGCGAGCAGGGCGGTGATGATCAGCGCGATCACCGCGCCATCCTCGCAGATCGCCGCGACCCCGGTGGGCCGGGCGCCCTCCCTCAACAGTCTCGGTGGCCGCGGGCGCGCTCCGGCTCACGCCGTCGGCGATCAGTCCTCGCGGTCCATCCGGTAGAGGTGCGCGGCCCAGCGCTGCACGAGGTCGGGGTCGGCGTCCCCCCCCGGACCGCGGTGGCGCAGCAGGGCCCACAACCTCAGCCCCATCGGGATGGTGAGGATGAGGACCACCAGCACGATCGCGAGCACCTGGACCACGGGCACCTCGATTGTGGCATGCGCCGCCCGGCGGCGCCGCGGCCCCTCGCTCCTTCGCACGGGATACTCTGTCAGGGCTCCGATGCCCGCTCCAGCCCCGATGCTCAGCCCCTCCGCCCGCGGCTTCCAGGCGATCCCGCTGCTCCAGCGCCCGCCGCCCCGGCGGCCGATCGTCCCGGTGCTCGGCCGGCCTCCCCGTGTCCATCTCTGGCACATCGGCTGCCAGATGAACGATGCCGACCACGAGATGCTCGCCGAGCGCTTCGCCGAGCTGGGCTTCGTCCCCGACGCCGCGCTGGACGACGCCGACCTGACCGTGCTGATCACCTGCGCGGTCCGGCAGAACGCGGAGCAGAAGGTCTACGGCAAGTTCCGCGAGCTGACCGACTGGAAGCAGGCCCGCCCGGGGCGGGCCATCGCCATGACCGGCTGCATGGCGGTCGAGCACGGTCCCGCCCTGCTGCAGAAGCTGCCCGATCTCGACTACCTCTTCGACGTGCGCGACTGCGACGGCTTCTTCGCCCGGCTCCAGGCCGCTCACGCCTCCGACCTCGACGGCCCGCTGCCCCTGCCCGCCTCCGACCGGCTGCTCGCCTACGTCTCGGTGATGGGCGGCTGCAACGAGATGTGCACCTACTGCATCGTCCCCTTCGTCCGGGGCCGCGAGACCAGCCGCCCGGTGGGGGAGATCGTCGAGGACGTCCACCGGCTGGTCGAGCGGGGCGTCCGCGAGGTGACCCTGCTCGGCCAGAACGTCAACTCCTACGCCGATCCCGGCAGCGGGGCCGGGTTGCCCGAGCTGCTCGCGGCGGTGGATCGAGTGCCCGGGCTGTGGCGGCTCCGCTTCCTCACCTCCCACCCGCGCAACGCGGTCCCCGAGCTCTTCGAGGCAATGCGCGACCTCCCCACCGTCTGCGAGCAGCTCCACCTGCCGGTCCAGGCCGGGGACGACGAGCTGCTCCGCCGGATGCGCCGCCTCTACACCGTTGACGACTACCTCGCCAGGATCCACACCGCACGGAGCACCGTCCCCGGGCTCAGCCTCACCACCGACATCATCGTCGGCTTCTCGGGGGAGACCGAGGCCGAGTTCCTCGGCACCGAGGCCCTGCTGAGGAGGGTGGGCTTCGACGTCGTCCACCTCCAGGCCTACTCGGTCCGGCCGGGCACCGCCGCGGCTCGGCGCCCCGACGACGTCCCCCTCGAGGAGAAGAAGCGGCGCCTGAATCATCTCCTCAACCTCCAGCGCCAGATCGCCCTGGAACGCAACCAGGCCCTCATCGGCCGGCGCGTCGAGGTCCTGGTCGAGAGCGTCACCGCGGACGGCCGTCCGTTCGGACGCACCCGCCAGGGGAAGATCGCCCTCCTGCCGGTGGGGTCGGCGGCAGCCGGGGAGCTTGTGGGGGGGCGGGTCCGCACCGCCAGCGCCTGGCAGCTCAGCGCGGACATCGAGGCCGCCGCGGCCTGAACGACGGTGGTGCGGTGAGGGGCAGAGAGCGCGCGACGCCCCCGCACCTGCGCGCCGAGAACCTGCCCCCGCCCGACCCGACCATCGGTCTCGACGACGCCGGCGACACCCCCATCCTCCGTGAGTACCGGGCGGTCAAGGCCGAGCATCCTGACGCCCTCGTCCTGGCCCGGCTCGGCGACTTCTACGAGCTGTTTGGCGCCGACGCCGAGCTGGCCGCGCCGATCCTGGAGGTCACCCTCACCGGGCGCGGGTTCGGCAGCGCCGGCCGGCTGCCCATGTGTGGCGTGCCCCACCAGGCGGTCGCGGCCCACCTGCGCCGCCTGCTCGACGCCGGCCACCGGGTGGTGCTCTGGGACCAGGTGGGGGAGGTGGTGGCCGGCAGGCTGGTGCGGCGCGAGGTCACCCGCCTGCTGAGCCCCGGCACCGCTGTGGACGCCGATCTCCTGGAACCCACCCGCGTCGCCCGCCTGGTCGCCCTCGCCGAGACCGACGGGCAGGTGGGCGTGGCCGCCCTCGACCTGGCCGGCGGCGAGCTGGTGGTGACGGAGGTGGCCGGGGGGTTCGGCTCGGTGGCGCTGCGCGACGAATTGGAGCGTCTCGACGTTGCCGAGCTGCTGGTCGGCGATCCGGCATCCCTGCCCCCGGCGCTCCTCCCCGGCGCGGTCCGGACCGCGCTGCCGGTCCCTCTCTTCGACGGCCGCCGGGGGGCCGAGCGGCTCGCCTCGGCGACCGGCGCCGCCAGCCTCATCGGTCTCGGGCTCGAGGAGATGCCGGTGGGGGTCCGGGCCGCGGGAGCGGTCCTCGGCTACTGCGAGCGCGCCCGCGTCGCCCTGGAGCCGGGCCTGCTCCGGGTCGTCCCCCGGCAGAGCGGCGACCTGATGCGCCTCGACCCACCGACCCGGCGCAACCTCGAGCTGCTGGAGCCGCTGGGCAGCGGGCCCAGCCTGGCCCAGCTCCTCGACCACACCCGGACGCCGATGGGGGCCCGCCTGCTGCGCCGCCGCCTCCAGGAGCCGCTCACCGAGCCCGGGCCCATCGGCGAGCGCCTCGAGGGGGTGGCGGCCCTGGTCGCCGACCGCCCGCGACGCGAGGAGCTGCGCCGCCGGCTCGGCTCCGTCCGCGACCTGGAGAGGCTGGTGGGACGCGCGGTCCAGGGCCTGGCCACACCGCGCGACCTGGGCGCCATCCGTGAGGCATGCGCGGCGCTGCCGGCCGTCGCCCGCCTCCTCGAGGACCTGCCCGGCGAGCTGGCCGGGCTTGCCGGCACGGCCGTGCCACCCGGGGAGGTCGAGAGTCACCTGAGGGCGACGTTCGTCGACGACCCGCCCCCGACCTCGCGGGAGGGTGGCTTCATCCGCGACGGGGCCGACGCCGAGCTGGACCGGCTGCACAGCTCCGCCGCCGAGGCCCGCGACTTCATCGCCGGGTTGGAGGGGCAGGAGCGGGAGCGCACCGGCATCCGCTCGCTCAAGGTCGGTTACAACCGGGTCTTCGGCTACTACCTCGAGGTCCCCCACGCCCACCGGCAGGCGGTGCCACCCGACTACCTGCGCAAGCAGACGCTGGTCGGCGCCGAGCGCTACATCACCCCTCGGCTCAAGGAGCAGGAGAGCGTCGTGCTGAGCGCCCGCGAGCGCGCCCTGGCCCGCGAGCTGGAGCTGCTGGCCGAGGCGGTGCGCCGGGTCACCGCCCACGGCCCCGCGCTGCTCGGTTGCGCCGCTGCCGGCGCCACCGCCGATGTGGCCCAGGCGCTGGCCACCGTCGCCGACGACGAGGGCTGGGTGCGGCCCATCGTCGACCGCTCGACGGTCACCGACATCGAGGCCGGGCGCCACCCCCTGGTCGAGCTGAGCCTCGGACGCGGGGCCTTCGTGGCCAACGACACGAGCCTGGATGTCGCCCACCGCATCGTGGTCCTCACCGGGCCGAACATGGCGGGCAAGTCCACCTACCTCCGCCAGGTGGCGCTGATCACCCTGCTCGCGCAGGTCGGCAGCTTCGTCCCGGCGCGGCGCGCGCGGCTCGGCGTCTGCGACCGCATCTTCACCCGGGTGGGCGCCCAGGACGATCTCTCGGCCGGGCTCTCCACCTTCATGGTCGAGATGGCGGAGACCGCCGCCATCCTCCGCCAGGCGACCGCGCGCTCGCTCCTCGTCCTCGACGAGATCGGTCGAGGCACCTCGACCTACGACGGGCTCTCGATCGCCCAGGCCCTCGTCGAGCACCTCCACGACTCGCCGCAGCTCAACTGCCGCACCCTCTTCGCCACCCACTACCACGAGCTGACCGCGCTCGCCGAGCGGCTGCCCCGGGTGGTCAACGCCCGCGTGGAGGTGGTGGAGGAGGGGGAGATGGTCACCTTCCTGCATCAGATCCGCCCGGGCGGCGCCGACCGCTCGTACGGCATCCAGGTGGCGAGGCTGGCCGGCCTGCCGGCCAGCCTGCTGGCGCGCGCCCGCGAGGTGCTCGGCGAGCTGGAGCGTCACCGCCCGCTCGAGGCCGATCGGGAGGCGCCCGCCCAGCTGGACCTGGGCCTGCCGTCGTCGCCGGCCACCCACCCGGTGCTGGAGGAGCTCGCCGAGCTCGACCTGGACGGGCTCACCCCCCGCGAGGCCCTCAGCAAGCTCGCCGACCTGCAGGAGCGGTTCGGCCGGTGACGGCCCCCATCCGCCTCCTCCCCCCGCAGGTCGCCGACGCCATCGCCGCCGGCGAGGTGGTCGAGCGTCCCGCGGCGGTGGTGAAGGAGCTGTGCGAGAACGCGCTCGACGCCGGTGCCGGCCGGATCGACGTGGACCTCGAGGGTGGCGGGCTGGTACGCATCGTGGCCGCCGACGACGGGGCCGGCATCCCGGGAGACCAGCTCCGGCTGGCGGTGGCCCGGCACGCCACCTCCAAGCTGGCAACCGTCGACGACCTCACCCGGGTCAGCAGCCTCGGTTTCCGCGGCGAGGCGCTGGCCAGCATCGCCGCGGTGAGCGATCTGCGCCTCACCAGCCGGCCGGCCGGCTCGGAGAATGGGTGGCTGCTGCGCTGCCGCGCCGGCGAGGTGCTCGAGCACCGACCGGCCGCGCGCGCGCCCGGGACCACGGCCGAGGTGCGCGATCTCTTCCACAACACCCCGGCACGGCTCGCCTTCCTGCGCGCCGAGCGCAGCGAGGCGGCGGCCGCGGTCCGCGCCGTCAGCGATCTCGCCCTGGCCCATCCTGAGGCGGCCTTCACCTGCAGGAGCGACGACCGGCTCGCGCTGCGCAGCCCGGGGGGAAGCCTGGTCGACGCCGCCGCCGCGGTGTTCGGACGCGACGCGGGTGAGCTGCTGGTCGTCGACGCACCCGGGGAGATCGCGGTCGGGGGTCTGATCGGCGAGCCGCGCAGCCATCGGGGAACCAGGGCCGGGCTGGTGATCGTCATCAACCGGCGGCGGGTGCACAACCGCGCCCTGGTCGCGGCGGTGGAGGAGGCCTACGCGGGGCTCCTTCCCATCGGCCGGCATCCCTTCGGGGTGGTCCAGGTCAGCCTCGATCCCATCCTGGTGGACGTCAACGTCCACCCGACCAAGCGCGAGGTCCGGCTGCGCGACGAGGGCCGCGTCTTCAGTGCCGTCCAGCGGGCCTGCTGGACCGCCCTCCAGGAGGCCCGGCTCAGCGTGGCGGGTGCCCGGCTGCCGCAGCTCGCCGGCACAGCCGGGGCCGTCCTGGCCACCGCCGCCGGCGGAGCGGAGGCGGAGCTCGAGCTGCGCGACGGGTCCTCCGCGGGCCCGGCCGCCGGCTTCTCCGAGGCCCTGGCGGAGCCCGCACGCGCGAGTACGGCGGGGCAGCGCTTGGCCGACTTGGCCCCGCTGCGCCCGCTCGCCCAGACCGCGGAGGGATGGCTGGTCGCCGACTCGCCGCAAGGCCCCGTCCTGGTCGACCCGCACGCGGCCCACGAGAAGATCCTCTACACAGAGCTGATGGGGGAGAGCGAGGCCGCGGCTCGCGAGGGACGTCCCGCGTCCAGCCAGATCCTGCTCGTCGACGCGGTGGTGAGCGTCGAGGCCTCCGCCCTGGAGCGGCTCCCGGAGTCCCTCGACACCCTGACCGGGATGGGTTTCGAGCTGGAGCCCTTCGGTCCCGGCCTGGTGCGCTGCCGGGCCGTGCCGGCGGCGGTGGGCCCGGCCGCCCCCGAGCGCCTGGTGAGCGACCTGCTGGACAGCCTCCAGGATCCCGCCGACCCCGCCACCCGGCGCCGCCGGCTGGCCGCGCTCACCGCCTGCCACGCCGCGGTCCGCCTCGGGGACCGGTTGGACGTCCGCGAGCAGGGACGGCTCCTGGAGCGCCTGGTGACCACCCCGGGAGGGCTCACCTGCCCGCATGGCCGGCCGACGGTGGTCGTCCTCGACAGCCCCAGCCTGCGCCGCGCCTTCGGCCGGCCGGCGATCTGACCGGCCGGTCGCGCCGCGCGCGGCCAGCCCGCTCTGGTGACTTCTGTGCCAGGCTATCTCTTCGAGGGGGCAGGCCGACGCCCCGGCGCGAGGTTCGATGGAGCAGACCCCCGTCGCCAAGATGCTGCCGCCGGCTCGACCGGTGGGTAGCCTCGCGCGCCCCGCGCTGGCCGCGCGGGTTGCCGACGTCCTCAGCCGGCGGCTCACCACCGTGATCGCGGAGGCGGGATACGGCAAGTCGACACTCCTCTCGTCCTGGTGGGAGATCGCGCCCTGTGCCTGGTACACCGCCGACGCCACCGACCGCGACCTGGCGACCCTGGCACGTCAGCTGGCTGACGCCCTGAGACTCCGCGTCCCCGAGCTGCGCAGCGGGCTCGCCCGCGCCATCAGGGGGGTCTCCGGTCCGGACACGGACCAGCCGGCTCACGCGGACGCCCTGGGCTCGCGGCTGGCCCAGGTGGTCCACGCGCACGTCGACGGCGACCTGATCCTGATCATCGACGACGTCGACGAGCTGGGCTCGGCCAACCCCTCCGCCCGCCTCATCGAGGCCTTCTGGCGCCACGCGCCACCCCGGCTCCACCTCGTGCTGGCGGGCCGCAGCCGCCCCCTCTTCCCGGTCGAAAGGCTGCGCGGCCAGGGCCAGCTGCTCGAGCTCGGTGGCGAGCAGCTCGCCTTCACCACCGACGAGGTGGCCGAGCTGGTGCGCGAACGGCTTGGAGCCGGCCTGCCCGACCTGCCCGAGCGCCTGCACCGGCTCGCCGGCGGCTGGCCCGCGGCCGTGATCATGGCGGTCGAAGCCCTGCGGGAGACCCCGCGCACGCGCTGGCCGGCGGTGCTGGACGGTCTCGATCGCACCCGCACCCCGCTCTACGCCTACCTCGCGGAGGAGGTGTTCGCCCACCAGGCGGCATCGATGCGCGAGGCGATCGCCCGGCTGGCCATCTTCGACCAGTTCACCCCCGAGCTCTGCGACGCCATCGGCATCGCGGAGGCGCGTTCCGTGGTCGCCGACCTGGCGGGCCAGAGCCTCTTCGTGGAGACGCGGCAGGACGGATCCCTGGCCCTGCGCCCGCTGATCCGCGATTACGCTCTCCGGCATCTGCCGCTGCCCGCTCCCACCGCGCGCGGCCTGCGCCTCGGCGCCGCGGCCTGGCTGGCCCGCACCGGCAACGCCGCCACCGCGGCCCGGATGCTGCTCGCCGCCGGCGCCCCCGACCAGCTCGCCCGCCTGATCGGCGATGAGGGGGCGACCCTGCTGGCCGCCGGACACACCGCCACCGTCCTCGAGGCCTGCCGGGCCATCCCGGACGCGCTCCGCACCCCGGCCGTCGAGCAGGTCGAGGGGGAGGCTCGACAGATCCAGGGTGACTGGAAGGGAGCGCTCGCCTGCTACGAGCGCGCGGCCGGTGGCCGTGAGACCCTGCCCGCACCGCTGGCCCGGCGGATCGGACTGCTCCACTACCTGCGCGGCCACGTCGACACCGCGCTCGCGGCCTACCGCCGCGGCCTCGAGGACCCGGGTGCCGACCCGGCGGAGATGGCGTCGCTGCTCGCCTGGACCGCGACCGCCCACTGGCTCCGGGGTGACGTCGAGGCGTGCCGGGACCTGGCCGCCCGGGCGCTGGTCGCGGCGGAGGCCTGCGGCGACGGCAGGGCCCTGGCCGCCGCACACACGGTGATCTCGATGCTCGCGGCCCTCGACGGTGACCGGCGCGCCAACGACGCCCATTACCTGCTGGCGCTCCGGGCCGCCGAGGAGGCGGGCGACATCCTCCAGACGGTCCGGATCCGGACCAACCGCGCCTCCCACTTCCTCGAGGAGGCGTCGTACCCGCAGGCCCTCCAGGAGCTGGAGGTCGCGGTCAGGCTGGCCGAGCTCACCTCCTTCGCCAACTTCCACGCTCTCAGCCTCTGCAACCGCGGCGAGGTCCGGCTGCGCATGGGCCGGCTGGACGAGGCGCTGGTGGACCTCGAGGCGTCACGCGACCGCTACCAGCAGATCGCCTCCGACATGGTCGCCTACCCCCTCAGCCTGATCGGCGAGCTCCACCGGGAGCGCGGCAACCTGGTCCAGGCCAGGGCGGCGTACGAGGAGGCGGTGAGCATCGCGGAGGGGTCGGGCGACAGGCAGGCGCTGGTGCCCGCGCTCGCCGGCCTGGCCACAGTGCTGGTGGGCGACGACCCGCAGCGGGCGAGCGAGATCGCCCGCCGAGCGGTGGGCGCGGGCATCGGGCTGGACCACGTGGCAGCGCTGCTCTCCGCCGGTTGGGTGGCCGCCGTCACCGGCGAGAGGAAGGAGGCCGCCCGGCTCGCCGCCGCCGCCGCCGCGGAGGCCCGCTCGCGCCGGGATCGTGCCGGGCTCGCCGACGCGCTCGCGCTCACCGCGATGAGCGCGGCCAGGCCGGGACGGGAGACGCGGCATCTCCGCGAGGCGGCGTCGATCTGGCACGACGTCGGCAACCCGCTGGGAGAGGCCAAGGTGGCGCTGGCCCTCGCGGCCCTGGAGACCGGGTCGGGGACGTCCCCGCGACGGCAGGTTGCCGAGCACCGCCTCGAGGAGTTCGGGGTGCACGCCCACGGCGCCGGCGGCGTCGCGGCCGGGTTGCTGGCACTGGTCGGCGGGACGGAGTCCGCCACCCTGCGCATCGAGTCCCTCGGTCGCTTCGCGGTCATCCGCGGCGGCGAGCCGGTTCCGCTGTCGGAGTGGCAGTCGAAGCGGGCGCGCGAGCTTCTCAAGCTGCTGGTGGCCCGTCGCGGCCGTCCGGCGTCCCGCGGCTACCTGATGGAGACGCTCTGGCCCGAGGAGGACCCGGAGAAGGTGGCCAACCGCCTCTCGGTGGCGCTCTCGACGATCCGGAGCGTGCTCGATCCCCGGCGCAGCACGTCCGAGGGCCACCTCCACGCCGACAAGGACGCCGTCGCGCTCAACCTCGAGGCCATCGACGTAGACCTGGAGCGGTTCCTTGGAGCCGCCACCGAGGGCCTGGCCAGCGTCCGGCGGGGCGACCTGGTGGCGGCGCTCCCCGCCCTCGAGACGGCCGCCGCCGCCTACAGCGGCGACTTCCTCGAGGAGAACCCCTACGACGACTGGACGATCACCGCCCGCGAGGACGCCCGGGCCGCCTACGTGGCGGTGTGCAGGGCCCTCGCCACCAGCGCCGCCAAGCCCACCGACCCGGAGGCCGCCGTTCCGCATCTCCTGCGCATCCTGGAGATCGACCGTTACGACGAGCAGGCCCACCTCGGCCTGGTGACCGTGCTGGTGGGCGCGGGGCGCCACGGTGAGGCGCACCGCCACTACCTCAACTACCGGCGCGCCATGGACGACCTGGGCGTCGAGCCGGCTCCGTTTCCGGGCCCGCAGGCACCCGCCGCGGGCCGATCGGGTGGCGGTGGCTCCGCCTTCAGGAAGCCTTAGACCGCCCGAAGCGCCCCGGCTAGCCTCCCTCGCCATGGAGACCTTCATGGTGCGGGTCTGGAGACCCGGCGACGGCGAGCGCTCCGAGGGGGTCAGGGGGACGGTGGTACATCTCGGCTCGGGCCGGCAGATCACCTTCTCCGCGGCGAACGGACTGATCGCTTTCTTGAGGGAGGCCGCAACCCCGGACGACGGCCCCGTACCCATGCAGCGTTCCTCCCCCGACACCGATCGGAGTAGAGAGCCATGAACCTGTCGAAAGTCGTCGTCCTTCTCATCGGAGGCTGCGCGCTGGCGCTCCCGGCGTGCGGCTCGTCCTCGACGCCGGCAACCCAACCCGCGTCGAGCGCGAGCACGAACACCACCCCCGTCCCGACGGCCACGCCGGCGCCGACGGCCACCGCGACGCCCGCGTCCTCGGCCACCGCGGTGGCCACCTCCCTCGACCCGTGCCAGCTGGTGACCGCGTCCGAGGCGTCGTCGCTCGCCGGCACCACGTACACCGCTGGAGTGGAGGGGACCACCTCCGGTGGCGGCAAGACGTGCGTCTACGGTGGCGCGACCACCCACGTCTTCGAGGTCATCCTCGCGGTGGCCTCTGACGCCTCCACCGCCCAGGCCGACTGGGCGCAGGAGGAGGGCCAGGTGCAGTCAGACCTGCAACAGGGGCTCGCGGCGGCACAGTCGGCCGGCGTCACCGTCAACTTCAACATCAACGACGTCTCCAACGTCTCGGGTGCTGACATGGCTGCGGTGGGGACCTTCAGCGTGTCCATATCCGGCGTCTCCATCGGGGGCACCGCCATCTACCTCCTCAAGGGACCCACCTTCGTCGCGTTCTCGGACCTCGAGGTCGGGGGGACGCCGCCCAGCACCAGCGCCATGGAGGCTCAGGCAGGGACCACCCTCGGACGGGTGTAGCCCCGCGACCAGGGTGATGGGCGGGTCGCCGGGGCACAGGCCCCGGCGGCCCGCCGCCACCCGCGGGTGGTTGCTCCGCCCTCGCGCATCGGGTCCCACGGCCAGCACGCCCCGCCCGGTCCGCGCCCCCCAGGCCCTCTCGCGCGATGCGGCAAGCTACACGGATGCTGGTCGGCACGGAGCCAGGACGGGGAGCCCTCCGCCCGTCCCCCGTCCTCGCGGTGGTGGGGCCCACCGCCACCGGGAAGACGGCTCTCGCGGTGCGGCTCGCCCTCCGGCTGGGTCGCGCCGAGCTGGTCAATGCCGACTCGCGCCAGGTGCTGCGTGGCCTCCGGGTGGGCACCAACGCCCCGGTCGCAGAGGAGCTCGCGGGTGTGCCCTGCCACCTGCTGGGGATCGTCGATCCCGGAGCCGGGTTCTCGGTGGCCGATTGGCTCAGCGCAGCCCTGGTGTGCCTTGCCGACCTCGACCGCCGCGGGGTCCGGCCGATCGTGGTGGGGGGCACCGGCCTCTACGTGCGCGCCCTGCTGGACGGCCTGGACCTGGACGGAGGCGCCCCGGACCCGGCGCGGCGCGCGGCGCTGAACGCCCGTGCCGCCAGCCCGGAGGGTCTCGCCGCGCTGGCGGCGGAGCTCCAGCGCCATGACCCGGAGGGAGCGGCGAGCATCGACCTGCGCAACCCCCGCCGGGTGGTTCGCGCCATCGAGATCGTCCAGGCCCGCGGACGCCTCTCCGCCCGGCGGCGGGGCGGGCCCACCCGGCCGAGCGTCCGGATCGGGCTCGACGTCGCCGCCGATCGCCACCGACGGTGGATCACCGAGCGGGCCCAGGCGATGCTCCGGGGCGGGCTGATCGAGGAGACCAGGGTCGCCCTCCGCGACGGAGTGGCGGCGGAGGTCCTGGACGGCTGCGGCATCGGCTACCGCGAGGCGTTCGACGTCCTCGCCGGCCGGGCGTCGGAGGCCACCGCCGCGGCCGCGATCGTGCGCCGGACGCTCCGCTACGCCAAGACGCAGCGCACCTGGTTCCGGGCCGATCGCGACACGGTCTGGTTGTACCGCGAGGGCGACGACGACCTCGACGAGATGGTGACCAAGGCGCTGGCGGTGGCCGGCGGCCACCCCTGATCGCGCCCCGCCAGCGCCTCACCCGCCCTCCGGGACCGAACATACGTCAGGAACATCCGTTTGCGTTTTGGTCCTGGCCGTGTTACAGTCGGCCGTGCCCCGACACGCTGAGAGGTGAGACACACGACATGGCAGACGCTCTCAACCCGCGCCAGCGGCAGATCATCGAGTTCCTCCGCGAGCACGCGCGCACCCACGCCTACCCTCCCACCGTCCGCGAGATCGGGCTTGCCGTCGGTCTCAGCTCCTCCTCGACGGTGCAGAACCATCTGAACTCCCTCGAGGCCAAGGGCTACATCCGGCGCGACCCGACCAAGTCCCGCACCGTGGAGGTTGTCGGACACGAGCCGGCGGCCGGCCGCAGCGCTCCGCGTGTCCTCACCCTCCCCCTGGTCGGGCGGGTGGCGGCCGGCACGCCGGTCCTCGCCGACCAGAACGTCGAGGACCACATCACCGTGGGCCAGGAGCTGGCCGGTGGGGAAGGGGCCTTCGCGCTCACCGTCCACGGCGACAGCATGATCGACGCCGGGATCCTCGACGGCGACCTGGTCGTCGTCCGTCCCCGGCGTGACCCCCCACCGAACGGCACGATCGTGGTCGCCCGCATCGAGAACTCGACGACCGGCGAGGGCGAGGTGACGGTCAAGCGCTTCTTCCGGGAGGGCGGACGGGTGCGGCTTCAGCCGGAGAACGCCAGCTACGAGCCGATCTTCGTGAGCGGCGAGCTCTCCCTCGAAGGAGTGGTGACCGCGGTCATCCGCGTGGTTCGCTGAGCCCGCCTCAGCGCCGGCTCCCGGCTTAGCTACCGCCGGACGGCTCGAGGGTTGGGGTGTCTGTGCGAGCCCTCGACTGCTCCTAGTCGACCCCCCTCGGATCCCACGGCGGGGGAGGGGGGGGCGGCGGCTGGAGGGCTGATGGCGAGAGCGGTGGCTCGACCGCCGCGGGCGGGGGCGGGGGCGGGTTCAGAGGCGGCGGGGCCACGTCCTCGTACTCCTGATACCCGTACGCCGCATCCGCGTCACCCTCCTCGGCGGTGACGTCGTCCTCCTCACCGGCGGCCGCGCCGTCCTCGCTGTCATCGTCGTGCGGCCCTGATCCGTTGACCGCCGGCAGCGCCTCGAGGTAGCGGTCCAGGTACTCGACGAGCTCCGGCGACGCCTGCCCATGAGCGGTGACCCGGGTCTCCCCGTCGTCCTCGATGGCGCTCACGGCCAGATCGGGCCGATGCTCGAGGAGCAGGGGGATGGCCGGAAGGAAGGCCACCGGGAGTGCCACCAGCACGACCGGCGTGACCGCGGTGAGGATGAGCAGCACGAGCACGATGGCCACCCCGAGTCCCGCGGCGATGTCAGCGCCGTACCGGAACCGCCGCTTCGGGCGCACCACGAGGTAGTGGGCGCCGCGCTCCGCCACCGCCAGGCCCGGGACCTGATCCACGTCGACCTGCGCGAGCACCTCCTCGGCGGGCCGGCTGGTGCGGAGGGCGATCTGGTACGGGACCGTCGTCGTCCTCTTGCGGGCGGGTGCCTGTCCTCTCACGTGTCCCTGGCGTCTCGGCTCATCGGTCCTGAACGGTCGCTCACCAGCCCTGACGGCTCGGCGCCCCCACGCGAGGGCGGCCCCTATCCTGCGACATCGCCGTCCTCACGGGAACGGTCTCCCAGATTCCGTCACGACCCCGTGGGTCGCCCGTCGAACACGGGTGGATGTGATCTCCCCTGCGGGTACGGTAGCAGCCGAGATCATGCGCCGTTCGAGGCTGGGCGGGCGAGGGTGGGTGGACCAGGTCGTGCGCCGCCCGCCCGGGCCCGCAGCGGACCGATCAGATCTCTCCCGTCAACTCCGGGAATTGGAGCAGGTTATGGGCTAACATTAACGCCGTTAAGAATTGGTTAGGGGACCAGGGATGCCCGCTCCGTGCGTCTCGACGCGGCGGGGAGGTCGAGGCTTGCCGCGGTCCCTCGCTCGCTGCTGCTTTCCGCTCCTGGTCGCCCTCGGGATGGTCGCCGCGGCCCCTGCCGGAGGTCCATCGTGGCCCGGGCCGGCGATGAGCGTCGGGGCGCTGAGCCGGCAGGTCGAGCTGTCGGTGGTGGACACCATCACCTTCGCCCAGCCGGCGGGAACCCAGATCCTCGGGACCGGCATCATCGTCTCGTCCACCGGTCTGATCCTCACCGACTACCACGTGGTCCGGGGTGATGTCTTCATCGGGGTGCGCATCGGTGGGGTCGGCCTGGTGCGCCCCGCCAGCATCGTGGTCGACGATCCCAGCGACGACCTGGCGCTGCTCCAGATCGAGGGCGGTGGCGCGGTGAGACCCGCCGAGTTGGAGAGGTCGTCGTCCGCGGCGGTGGGCGACCCCGTGGTCGCCATCGGCAACGCCCAGGGGCTGGACATCGCGCCCCGGGCCGCCGCCGGGCGTCTGCTGGCGCTCGACCGCACGGTCAGCTACGGGGTCGGCTCCACCACGGTCAGCCTGGCCGGGATCATCGAGGCCGCCACCCCGATCTTCACGGGGAACTCGGGGGGCGCTCTCGTCAACGCGGACGGGCGGGTCATCGGGATGATCGCGGCGGGGTCGGATGACACGCCCTGCGCCCCCGGCGCGGTCTGCCCGCTGCATCTCGCCTTCGCGGTTCCCATCGACCAGGCCCTGGCCGAGGTCGGCTTCCAGCCGGCGCGCTGACCCGCGGCCGCCGGTCCCGGCCCCCTGCCCGTTCACCGCCCCATCTGGGGTGAGGTCGGAGAGCGCCGTAGCGACCGCCCGGGATGCGCCACCGGGGCATCAGAGCAGAGCCCACCGGGGAGACTCGGCGGGCTCAGGCGACGCGACAGGACGGCGCGAGGCGCGCGGAGCCCCTCGCCGCTCAGCTCGCCGGCACCGCCTGCCGGCGCCGGATCAGATCGCCGGCGCCCAGCAGACCCACCAGGAGAAGGAACCCGCCGGTGGCGAGGATGGTCCGCACGATCGGGGTGAACTGGGTCGTCTTGATGTCGTTGTAGTCGGTCAGGCTGCGGTCGAAGGCGGTCACCAGCGCCTTGAACCGCGCCAGCGAGGTGGGCAGCGTGGACAGCGCGGAGCCGAGGGCCGGGAAGTTGGCGGCCAGGTAGGTGTTGAACTGCGCCGGCTGCATGTTGAGCATCTCGGCGAGAGCCGGGAGCATCCCGCTCTGCATCTGGGAGCCCATGGCCTCCACGGTCGAGAGCGACTGATCGGCGGCCGCCACGGTCTTGGCGGTGAACAGTGGTGCCATCTGCGCGTTCATGGTGTCGGCCGCGGTCGCCTTGCCGGGGAGGGATAGCACGAGGGGCGTCGCCACCAGCAGGGCGCCGATGACCAAGGTGACGCCGACGCGCCACCACCGCCGAGCGACCACCGCGCAGACGATCAGTACCAGTCCGACCACGACCAGCACCCATGGGATGACCGTGGGAGCGATCGAAGCGGTCGGGATGGAGTCGGCCTGGTCGAAGTTGGCCTGCTCGGCGCTGAGGGTTGCGATCACCCCGTCGAACTGGGCGGTCAGGGTCGGGACCGACTGCAGCCCGGTCGCGGTCGCCGGGAACTTCTGCGCCAGCGTCGCCGACAGCCCGGCCGGCGTGGTGCCGAGCGTGGTGGCGAGGGCGGGCACCGCCTGGGTGGTGAACTGGGTCTGGGCGGCTGCCAGCCCGTTCAGATCCGTGCGCAGCGCGGCGAGCGATGACGTCGTCATCTCGGGCTTGAAGTTGGAGGTCAGGTCATTGAACTTGGGGGCGACCGAGAACAGACCCGGGATGCTGGCCAGGGCTATCAGCGCAGCCCCCGACAGCGCAACGGCGATACCGAGTGCCCACTTCCTCATCCCAGTCTCTCCATGCGGCCACCTCGACCGGCCGCGCGAAACGCGGCAGGGGCACCGCCCGGGCCTGCATGCCACCCCTCCTCGCCTTCGCTCGATGAACAGGGGTTGCGGGCCGCTCACGATGAGGCAGCCGGGAGCATGCGCTACTTGCGTTAATCCGTAGCCCGGAGCCTTCGCCTCCGCACCATGGACCTGCCAGTGCCGCAGGTCCGCGGTTCCCTCGGGACCACCGACCCACACGAGCGACGGCGCCCTCCGATGGCGTGTCACCAGGCCCTGGAACCGGATGCGGTCGCGATGCCTGGGCGAGGCTCAGCCGGCGGGGACCACCAGCGTCTGCCCCGGCTGGATGATCGGCGAGGGCAGCCGGTTGAGGGAGAGGATCTGGGTCACCTCGATGCGGATGTCCTCGCCGTCGGGGTGGCGGGCGGCGATGCTCCAGACCGTGTCGCCGGGCTGGACCACCACGGTCGTGGCAGCGGTCGGGGCGGCGCCGGCACCGGCCCCGCCGGCCAGCCCCCACCCGATGCAGGCGCCGAGGGCTGCCACCAGGACGCCCCGCCCGACCGGCCACCCGCGGCGACGCGGGATGCGGCGGGCCGGCTGCGCATCGACGGTCACAGCCCTCCCGCACCATGCCCCCCGCGCAGAGATGGAAGGGAGGGGCCACGTGCCATCGGAGAGAACGTCTGTTCCCATGGAGCGCAAGCCTAATCCAAACACCTGTTCGCTGTCAATGGGTGTCCGATAATCGGCCCATGGAGCCGCGGGTTCGGGTCGCCGTCTGCATCACCGCGGGCGGCCGGCTGCTCCTGGTGGCGCACGGGAAGGGCGGGCGCCGCTACTGGCTGCTGCCGGGCGGCGGGGTCGAGAGAGGGGAGACCCTGCTCGAGGCCGCCCGCCGGGAGCTGCGCGAGGAGACCGGGATGGAGGCCGAGATCGGCCGTCTGGTCCTGGTCTGCGAGGCCATCGAGCCGGGCGGTCGCCACCTGGTCAACCTGGTCTTCGCCGCCCACCGCGCCGGCCCGGAGCCGGGCCCCGGTCCGCAGCCGAGCGCAGCCGGCGAGCCGGCCCTCCGCGACCCCGCCATCCAGGAGGTGCGCTGGGTCACCCGCGAGGAGCTGCTCGCCCTCGAGATGCATCCACCCATCGCCGCTGCCGTCGCCGCGGCGTGGGACGCCGGCTTCGTCGCTGAGGTCGAGGTGCTGGGCAACGTCTGGGTCCCCGATCCCGGGCGGCAGCAGGGCCCGGGCCAGGCCGCGGTGCGGTAGGGGGGGAGGGCGTCCGAGCGAAGCGCTGGGGCGCGACCCCCGGAGCGCCTACGATCTGCAGCCATGTGGTCGGCAACCATCGATGTCGACGGCCCGGTGCATCTCGCGGAATGGGGTTCCGGGCCCGCGCGGATCGTGCTGGTTCATGGCCTCGGCGGCTCCCACCTCAACTGGATGCGGGTCGCGCCGCAGCTCACCCGCTACGGGCGTGTGCTCGCCCTCGACCTTCCCGGCTTCGGTCTCACCCCGGTCAACGGGCGGCTGGCCACCGTCCCCGCCTACGCCGCTCTTCTCGATCGGGTGATCGATCAGACCTGCACCGAGCCGGTGGTGCTGGTCGGCAACTCCATGGGAGGGCTGATCGCCCTCACCGAGGCCAGCCTGCACCCGGCGCGGGTGGCGGGCCTGGTGCTCGTCGACTCGGTCCTGCCCAGCCCCTGGCGGCGGCGGCGCCCGGCGCTGGTCAGCCTCGCCTTCGCCGCCTACATGCTGCCGCCCGTGGGCCGGCGCCTGCTCCGGCATGCCCGTGACCGCCTCTCGGTGGAGGACCTGGTGGAGGGCGCGCTCGGGCTCTGCGCGGAGCGGCCGGAGAGCATCCCCGCCGATGTGGTCGACGCCCACGTCGAGCTGGAGCGTCTGCGCGGCCGCCTCGGGGAGAACGACATCGCCTACGTGCTGGCGGCTCATTCGATCATCCGGGCGCTGATCCACCGGGTCGGCCTCCGCCGCCTGGTGCGCCGGGTGAGGGTGCCCACCCTGGTCATCCACGGCGAGCGGGACCGGCTGGTCCGGGTCGGCGCCGCCCGGCAGGTCCAGCGCCGTCACCCCGACTGGGAGCTGCACGTCCTCGACGGTGTCGGTCATGTCCCGATGCTCGAGGCTCCGCACCAGTTCCTCGAGATCATGGACGGCTGGCTGCGCTCCCAGGGCCTGGCGGCGGCCCAGCCGCCGGGAGCCGTCCAGCGGGCCTCCGCGGCCACCTAGGATCAATCCGCTTCCTGGCCCTGGCCGCGCGCGAGCGCATCGACGTGGTCGGCTACCGGGACAGCGCGGCGGCGCTCATGCCCCTTGAGGACAAACCTGTCCGCATCACCCGGATCACCCTGCGGCCGTCAGCCCTCGCCGACCTCCCGCAGGTAGTCGCCCAGCCGCGCGTAGGCGGCGCGCTTGCGCCGGTCGGTGATCTCGGTGTAGACCCGCAGGGTCTCCAGGGTCGCGTGGCCGAGCACCTCCTGGACCAGCCGCACGTCCCCGTCGGTCGCCTCCAGCAGAGTGGTGGCCGCGGTGTGGCGCGCCGCGTGGGGGCTGCGCAGGCCCTCGATCAACCGGAAGGCCTCGGGGTCGAGCGCGAAACGGCGCCGCAGTGCGGTGAGCGCCCGGCGCGCCCCGTCGGTGGTGAGGCGGTTGCCGGGGAGCACGCGCCCCCCGGGCATGTCGGGATGGGCGACGCTGATGAAGAGGGCGGGGGAGGCGTCCTGGCCGCGCGCCAGCAGGTACTCGCGAACCGCCGCCCAGGCGTCCTCGGTGAGGAACACGGTGCGGTGCTTGCCGCCCTTGCCGAGCACCCGGAAGCCCTCCGGCCGGATGTCGCCCCGGTCGAGCGCGCACGCCTCGCTGATCCGGCAGCCGCTGCTGATCAGGAAATGGACCAATGCGCGGTCCCGCAGGTCGCGCAGCCCGTCCCGGGGGAGGGCGGCCAGCAGCCGGGGCACCACCTCGGTCGCGATCGGATGGGGATCGCCGACGATGTAGCGGGGCACCACCACCCGGCGGGAGAGCTCGGCCGCGGTCCAGCCCTCGTCGTATGCGTAGCGGAGGAACTGGCGGAGCGCGACCAGGGCGCGCGCCCGGGTGCGCGGGTGGGGGAGGGCCTCGGCCAGCTCGATCTGGTAGCGGCGGAGGGCCGCCGCGTCGAGCCCCTCGCAGAGCCCGGTCCCCGGGGACCTCACCCGCGCGAAGGCGACGAACTTGGCGAGGTCGTAGCGGTAGGCGCGGACGGTGGTGAGCGGCCGGTTGCGCTGCACCCGCAGGTAGTCGAGGAACTGCTGGACCTGGTCGGGCAGCGGGTCACCCGGACCCGGCACCTGAGCGACCCAGGCGGGGAGACGAGGGCGATGCGGTGCGGTGGGGCGACGCTTCGGGGGGACGCGAGCCGGCATCGGCGTAATCATGCGGCCGGGCGGCCGCAACGGAACGCCCGGCGTCACCGCGACGGCCGCCCAGGCTCGGACGCGGCGGGCTCGCGGGCACCCGACCCAGGCCAGCCTGCCGTGCCCAGGGGAGCACGGACGGCCCCGGTGGCTACGCCTCGCTGACCCCGCGCAGGACCCCGGCGGCTTGGAACGTGGCCTCCAGCTCGGTGCGCAGCGTCGCCATGTTCTTCCGAACCCGCGACATCCCGATGGCCCCGCCCAACATTCCGATCGTCTGCTGCTCCACACGCACCGTGGTCTCGCCGGGGTCGGAGCTCATCAGCCGGACGCCGACCCGGAAGTACTGGGCGAAGGCGCCGAGGAGGGCGTTCGCGAGCTGCGACCCGCGCTCCGCGGTGGCAGTCCAGTCGTCGTGCCAGACCACCCGGAAGTTGCGCGCCAGCAGTGCCTGCTCGGCTGTGGCCCGCGCCGCCGCCGGGTCGCCGGTCACCAGGAAGTCGATGTACCTGCCCGCCATCGCCGCTCCTCATTTCAGCCGGGCGCCGAGGGCGTCCCGACTGCCGGCGCTCGCGCAGAGGTCAGCCGGCGTCCCCGTGCGGGCGCCATTCTAGTCGGCACGCGGCAGGCCCGCTGACCCGTGCGACCGGGTGAGAAGATCCACCGGTGACGACGTCGGGCTGGCTGCGGGACCTGTGGCGGCGGTGGCGGCTCCAGCACTGGGCCGCGCGTGCCCGTTACCCGGCGCGGCTGCGCCGGAAGTACGGGTCTGAGGACGAGCAGAAGCGGGACACCACGCGCCTCACCGAGCACGGCTACCGGGTCGTCATCGAGGAGGATTCGGGCGCCACGGTCAACCTGGGCTCATCCCAGAACGTGTACAGCCGAGGCCCCACGGTCCTGCCCTACGAACTCCCGCTCGCGGTGGTCACCTACGAGCGCGACCCGCGCTGGCGCTGAGGACCGGACGGCGAGAGCTGCCGGGCCCGGTGATCACGGCGCCAGCGGTGCCAGTTGTCCGCGCTGCCCGTCTCCGCTGGCGGTGGCAAGCCATGGCTCCCCAAGGATGTGCGCCTCGACGTTGAGCTCGTGGACACCCACCGCTTCGCGAGCGGCGTCCTCCACTCCAGTCACCGCAACCCGAGAGCTGTTTCCAGAGCGGGGCACCAGGATTCGGCAACCTGCTAGAGGATCGCCGGGCTCCGTCTCTCGACCATCACCACGTCGCGCCAGCGGCCCCGGTGCCGGCCCACCCGCTCGCGCACACCGACCTCGCGAAACCCGCAGCGGGCATGCAGAGCGCGACTCGCGGTGTTCTCGGGGAAGATGCCCGACTGGATCGTCCAGATGCCGTCCGCCTCGCTGGCGGCGATGAGGTGGTCGAGCAGGAGCCGGCCGACACCGCGCCCGCGCATCGCCGGTTCGACGTACACCGAGTGCTCGACGACACCGGCGTAGACGCACCGGTCGGAGACCGCCGCGGCGGCCACCCACCCGACCACCGCACCGGCGGCATCCACCGCGACGAAGCGCAGGGTCGAGAGCCGGTGGCTGTCGAAGTCGTCCCAGCTGGGGGGTTCCTCCTCGAACGTTGCGTCACCGGATGCGATCCCGGCCGCGTAGATCTCCCGCACTGCCGGCCAGTCGGCCGCCTCGAGCAGCCGGATCGTCAGCTCAGCCGCCATCAGCGCCGCCATCCGTCGATCGCTCCGCCCGGCCCCGATCCATGATGGAAGCCGCGGCCTGGGGGAAAGCGGCGAAGCAGCCCCGGTTGATCTCGCACCAGGTGGTGGTGCCCTCGCGCCGGAGCTGCACGAAGCCGACGTCGGCGAGCTGACGGAGGTGGTGGGACACCGTGGACTGGCCGACGTCCACCCGCTCGACCAGGGCGCCCACCCTCATCGGCCGCCGGGCCGTGGCGAGCGCGTGCAGCAGGCGGATCCTGGTCGGATCTCCGAGGGCTCGGAACCAGGAGGCCCACGCCGCCGCCTGATCGGAGGTGATCATCGACCATCTACGATACTCGATATATAAGCCCGACCGGGCAGCCTTGGAATGGGGCGTGGCCACGCGGCGCCTGGGCCGAAGGTCCCTGGCATCCCCGAGAGGGGAGGGGTAGCCTGCTGGTGCCGGTTGGCGAACCATGGACACGGCTGGGGTGGTGACCGCCGAGCCCGCCGCGCACCCGTGGTTCTCCGACCGGATCGGGATTTCGGGTGCGTGAGAGGAGGCTTGCCATGCAGAGCGAGGACGTGCGCCGGGTGCTGCTGGTCGGCAGCGGCACCATGGGCCTGCAGATCGGGCTCCAAGCCGCGACCCATGGGTTCGAGGTCCTGCTCTACGAGACCGATGCCGCCGCCCGCGAGACCGCCCCAGGCCGGCTGCGCGGCTACGGCGAGCAGCAGCAGGCGGACGGGCTCCTGGACACCGACGGGCTCGAGAGGTCGCTCGCCCGGGTGACGGTGACCGCGGACCCGGTGGCGGCCGGCGCGGACTCCGACCTGCTGATCGAGTGCGTGCCCGAGGACCCCGAGCTCAAGGGACGGGTCCTCGCCCAGTTCAACGCGCTCTGCCCGCCCCGGACGGTCTTCGCCACCAACACCTCGACGCTGCTCCCCTCGATGTACGCCGAGGCGACCGGGCGACCCGACCGCTTCGCCGCGCTCCACTTCCACATCCCGGTCTGGTCGGCAAACGTCGTCGACGTCATGCCGCATCCCGGCACCTCCGCGGAGACCACCGAGCTCCTGGTCGCCTTCGCCCGCCGGCTCGGCCAGATCCCGATCCGGATGCGCCGGGAGAGCATGGGCTACGTCTTCAATGCCATCTACACGGCGATGAACCGCGCGGCGATCACCCTGGTCGCCAACGACGTGGCCTCGGTCGAGGACGTCGACCGCGCCTGGATGGCGATCATGAAGACACCGTTCGGGCCCTTCGGTGCCCTCGACGACGTCGGCATCGACACCGCCTGGCACATCACCGAGTACTGGGCCGGAGTCACCGGGGACGCGCAGCTGCGGGCCAATGCCGACTTCCTGCGCGGCTACATCGATCGCGGCTGCACCGGGGTGAAGAGCGGGGAGGGGTTCTACCGCTACCCCCATCCCGCCTACGCGAAGCCCGGCTTCGTGGAGGGGACGTAGCCCTGCACCCCCCCGTCGCCCGCCCCGGGCCGACCGTTCCGTCGCCGGCCGCCCCGGCCTTCGAAGGAGGCTAGGATCGCGACATGGACGCCAGCCGGAAGCCGGCGCTGATCTTCGACCTGGACGGCACCCTGGTGGACAGCGTCTACCAGCACGTGCTCGCCTGGCGCACCGCCCTGGAGGCTGAGGGGCTCGACCTGCCCACCTGGCGCATCCACCGCCGGGTCGGGATGAGCAACGGGCTGCTGGTCAACGGGCTGGCGAGGGAGATGGGCCGGGATTTCTCCACCGAGGAGGTGGCGGCCTTGCAGGCGGCCCACGCCCGAGCCTTCCGTGAGCTCGCGCCCCACGTCCGGCCGCTCCCCGGCGCCATCGCCCTGCTGCACCAGCTGTCCGAGCGGGGCGTCCTCTGGGCGATCGCCACCAGCGGCAGCCGCGCCACGGCCGGCCCCAACCTGGCCAAGCTCGAGGTCCCACCATCCGTGCCCGTCATCACGCGGGACGAGGTCCCCTTCGCCAAGCCCGATCCCGACCTCTTCCTCGCCGCGGCCGCGCGGCTCGGGGTGGCGATCACGAATTGCGTGGTGGTGGGGGATAGCATCTGGGACGTGCTCGCCGCCCGCCGCGCCGGAGCCCTGGGGGTCGGCCTGCTGTCGGGCGGCTACAGCCGCCAGGAGCTCGAGGAGGTCGGAGCGTTCCGCGTCTACGATGACCCCGAGGCGCTGCGCGTCCACCTCGACGAGCTGGGCATCCGGCGCTGAGGCGCGTCTCAGGCGGAGGCTGGCCGCGACGCCTCAGCCCGCGTCGCCTCAGCCTGCGTCACCAGCTTCCAGCCGGTCGCGCGCCTGGAAGTCGCCGGGACCTGCCGCCGGTTCCTCCCGAAGCATCGCTCACCCGGCGATGCTGAGCAGCCCCACGTAGCAGACGACGGCCAGCGCGAATCCGACCGACATCAGCATCGAGCTGATGTCGAGGTTGTACTTGAGGAAGCTCGCCCCGTTGAAGCCGGCGAAGATGATGGCGGCGAGCCCCACCGCGGCCAGCCAGACGGCGACCGCCCCCCGCCGGCTGCGCACGGCGTGCACCACCAGCTCGACCGCGCTGAGGAGCAGGAGGATGCCGATGACGACGTGGACGATGAGGAGCGGCAGGCCGCTCGTGAAGCTCCAGAGAACGCTGGCCAGGGCGCCGCTCAGGTAGGGGCCGCTGCCGGCGCCGGCGTGGTGGGTCGGGATGGTCACGTACAGGTTGAGCGACATGCCGACCAGGAACTGGATGGCGAGCAGCACCAGCGTCGCCGCGGTCCGCCGGCGCAACACGCCCAGCCGACGCCGGGCGATCGTCGCGTCCACGGCCGGATGATCGCACGAGGTCGGCGAGATGCATCCCGGTGCGGTTGACCGAGCCAGCGAGCGGCCCCCGCGACACGGTCGCGGAGGCCGCCCTCCGACACGGCGTGCCAGCCGTCACCGCGACCGGCGTCCGGTCAGCTCGCCAGGTTCAGCGTGTTGGTGCCGTCGTCGACGAAGTAGAGGCTGCTCTGGTCCGGGGCCACGGCCAGCCCGAATCACCACACCCCACCTACGTGTAGTACTCCCCAGTGGTACGATAAGAGGTATGGCACGCGACAAGATAACCATCAGCCTGGATCGGGCCAAGGCAGATGAGGCTGCACGGATGGTCGGAGCCGCCTCGACATCGGCGGTGATCGACCTCGCGCTCGAGCGTCTACTCCAGGCGGAGCGGCTGCATCGCGACATCGACGCTTACCGCAGTCAGCCTCCGACACCGGGTGAGGAAACCCTCGCAGCCCTGGCCGACACCTCGGGTCTCGCTGATGACACCGACTGGGAACTCCTGTACGCCGAGACCCAGCAGCGATGATCGCCGCGCCACGCAGGGGAGAGGTGTGGCTGGCCTCGTTGGACAAGATACGGCCGGTCGTCGTGCTCACCCGAGACCCCCTCGGCGGACTGCTGAATGCCGTCATCGGCGCGCCGGTGACGTCGCGCATCCGCGGCCTGTCCACCGAGGTCCCGGTGGGGCCCCAGGACGGCATCCGCATCGAGTCGGTGGCAAATCTCGACACCGTCCAGCTGGTGGCCCGTTCCCGACTGGTCCGGCGGGTGGGGCGCGCCCGACCCTCGACGATGCGGGCGATCTGTCGGGCACTGTCGATCGCGGTCGGCTGCGAGAGGTGAGCCCGACCGACCCGACGGCGAACGCGACAGCGCCGGTGGCCGTCTCTTCTTCCTGATAAGATACATTATCAGGAGTAAAGGCGATAGGCGCGACGGGGCGCTCGGTGGTACCCGCCGCTCCCCTCCTCCAGGGGCCCCGCGTGTCGCGCCACCGCGCGCCCGGCGTCTGTATCATCGGGGGCCGTCGAGCGTTTGTTTGGCCTGCCATCAAGGGGTCCCAGCTGACTGCGTACGTCGTCCGCCGACTGGTCCAGGCGGTCGTGGTCCTCTGGGTCATCTGGACGCTTCTTCGTGATCTACTTCGTCGTCCCCCACGACCCCGCTCGCCTCCTGCTCGGCTTCCGCGCTCCGGAGGAGGCCGTGGAGAAGCTGCAGGTGGCCCTCGGCCTGGACAGACCGGTGTGGGATCAGTACGTCCAGTACTTCAGCCGGATCTTCCATGAGGACCTGGGGACGTCGTTCCTGCGCTCCGTGGGGAGGTCGGGAGCGCCGGTGAGCAGCATCGTCGCCGCGGACGTCCCGGTGGATCTCGAGCTCGGGCTCCCGGCCGCCGCGCTCTGGCTGCTGATCGGGGTGGGCATCGGCATCCTCTCCGCGTGGCGCCCGGGGAGCCTGCGGGCGAGGAGCGCGACGATCTTCATCTTCTCCATCGTCTCCACCCCGACCTTCGTGCTCGGCGGGCTGGCCCTCTTCATCTCCCAGGACCTGCTCGCCAGCAACGGGATACATCTCTTCGCCGACGCCGACACCTGGATCCCACTTCACGTCGACCCCCTGGCCTGGGCGGACCACCTGATCCTCCCCTGGCTGACCCTCGCCCTCGTGAACTCGGCGGTGTACGCCCGCCTCTCCCGCAGCTCGCTGAGCGAGGTCCTTGCGGAGGACTACATCCGCACGGCTCGGGCCAAGGGCGTGTCGGAGCGGCGGGTCCTCTTCCGCCACGCCCTGCGAGCCGCGATGACCCCGCTGATGACGCAGTTCGGGATCGATCTCGGCGCGGTGCTCGCCGGGGCGGTCGTGGTCGAGGTCGTCTTCGGCCTTCCCGGCCTCGGTCTGCAACTGATCACCGCGGTGCGAAGCGAGGACCTGCCGACCATCCAGGGCATCGCCCTCTTCATCTCCGCCGTCGTGGTGGCCGCCAACCTGATCGTCGATCTGCTCTACGGAGTGGTCGACCCCAGGGTTCGGCTCGGGGCCGCCCGCGGATGAGTGCCGGCTCCGGCCGTTCGGTTTGGCCGCGCACCCCGACCTCGGCTCAGCTCCCGGCCCGGGCGCCGCGCGCGAGCTCGAAGACGAGCTCCAGACCGTCGATGTCGTCGATCTGTGACCCCGTCTCCACGAACCCCAGCTTGCGAACCACCGCCAGCGAGGCCAGGTTCGCGGGAGCCACCGTGGCGAACACGGTCCTCTCCCCCTGCTCCCACGCCCATGCCACCAGGGCGGCGGCCGCCTCGGTGGCGAGCCCCTGGCCGCGGTACGCAGGCAGGACCGTGTAGCCGATCTCCGTGCGGCCGACGGCCCACGGGGGCCCGTGGAAACCGCAGCGCCCGACCACGGCGCCGTCGGAACGCCGGATCATGAGCCGGCCGCACCAGTCTCGGTGGTCGGGGTCGGCCCGGACCCGCTCCAGCTGCACGCGCAGGAAGAAGGCGTCCGAGCCGTCCGGGGCGAGGAACCCGGCCGGCAGCTCCACGCCCTGGAGCCGGGACGCCTCCCGGCGATCCCCGGCCACGAGCGCGGCGAGCGTCGCCTCGAGCAGCGGCACGAGGGAGAGCCGCGGGGTGTGGATCGGGGTCGCGGCCGGGCTCATTGAGCCAGCACGTTGACCCAGGTGACCTGGGTGAAGCGTGCGAAGTCGGAATCCGCCGAGCAGACCTGGAGGCCGTGCTCGATGGCCAGAGCCGCCAGGTGGGCGTCGGCGATCAGGTTGCCCCGGAGGCCCGCGGAGGTGATCAGGCCGCCAAGCACGGCCGCGTGGTTTGCCGTCGGCTGGGGTATCCAGGCGTTGTCGCAGGTCAGCCACTCCTGGGCGTACCCCCACGCCTGCTCGGCGGTGAGAGGTCGGTCCAGGGCCCTCGGATGGGTCACGATCCGGAGGAATGCGGTGACGCTGGGCCATGCGAAGCCGACCCGGCGGGGCCCGTTCAGCATCCCCTCCAGCCAGGTGGCCACCCGTTCATGGGAGGGGCTCGTCGAGTCGACGGCGTACAGCAGCACGCTGGCGTCGATCAGCATCAGCGACCGCCCGCCCCATCCAGGGTCTCGAGGGCCTCGGCGACGTTGGAGGCGTCGACCCGGAGGCCGAGGGGCGCGGAACGCTGCCGGAAGCGACGGACCCGCGGGGTCTGGAGCAGCCCGGCGCGGATCAGCTGGTTGACGACCTGACTGAGACCGACCGAGCCCCCGCGGCGCATCTGGTCGATCGCCGCGACCACATCGTCATCGAGATCCACCGTGGTGCGCATGCGGGTCAGGATACATCAAGATGCGCAAGACAGCGCATCAAGATGCACACCCCGTGCCGCCAGCCCCTCTCCCCCATCAGACCCCAGGCCGGGTGATCTCGAAGACCAGCTCCTCGCCGAAGGCGGCGAAGACGGGATCGATGCGACGCCCCGTCTGGACGAATCCCACCTTGCGGACGACCCCCAGCGACGCCAGGTTGGCGGGCGGAACCGCGGCGACGACGGTCCGCTCCCCCTGCTCCCATGCCCAGGCGACCAGGGCGGCCGCGGCCTCGGTGGCGAGACCCTGGCCGCGCTGCGCCGGGAAGACCGTGTAGCCGATCTCGGCGCGGCCCAGCGCCCGGGGAGGCCCGTGGAAACCGCAGGTCCCCACGGCGACTCGGTCCGCCAGCCGGACCATCAGCCGCGCACACCATTCGCGCTGGGCGGAGTAGGCCCGAAGCTTCTCCCGCTGCAACTGGAGGTAGAAGTCGTCGGAGCCGTCCGCCGCCGGGAAGTCGGAGGGCAGGTTCGCTCCCAGCAGCTCGGACGCCTCCCGTCTGTCCTTCCTCGCCAGCGCCTCGAGCGCCGCCTCGTCCATCACGACCAGCGACAGCCGCTCGGTCCGGATCGGGTCCGTGGCAGCAATCCGGGTGGCGCGGTCGGGAACTTCCACGGTTCTGCATGGTACGGCGCCCAAACCACCAATGCCGTCACTCCACGCTCACCATGGTGCACTGCGTGCCCGGTAGCCTCGCCCGAACGGCACTGCAAGTGACCCCGTGCCACCATCGGCGCATGCCGACCCGCCGCCCGCACCAGCCCACCACGGACGCCGTTCCCGATCCGGACCTCGCGGCGGCGTCCAGCCCCACCACGGCGGCACCGGGGTTGGAGCGCCTCGCCGCTCACGCCGACATCGCCGTGCGCAGCCGGGTCGCCGCCAACCCCGCCTGCCCTCCCCCACTGCTCGCCGAGCTTGCCAGCGACCGCAGCGCCCGGGTGCGCGCTCAGGTAGCCGCCAACCCCTCGACGCCGCCCGAAGTCCTCGGTTTGCTCCAAAAGGATCGCTCGCAGCAGGTGCAGCGACGCCTGGCGGCCAACCGGACAGTTGCGCAGGCCTCCCCGGTCCCGGCTGACGCGGCGCCCGCTGCGGTCGATGCAGCGGGAGAGCCCGTCCCGGCACGGACCGCCCGAGGACCCTCGCTGACGGTGACGCCCACCGAGGTCGCCCGCGGCGCGCCCGCCTCCACCACCGACGCCGCCGCCGTCGCCCCCATCTCGACCGCCCCAGCTCCCCCGACCGCCCCACCGCGCGTGGCCGCCGCCGACCGGCAGCGGGAGATCCGACACCGCGCGACCCGTGCCGCCACCGGCCCTCCCGAGGCGCTCGAACGCCTGGCGCGCGACCCGGCACGCGAGGTGCGCGCCGCGGTCGCGTCGAACGCGGCCGCGCCGGAGGCCCTACTGGCTCGACTCGCCGGCGATTGGGACTCCCGGGTTCGGGAGCAGGCCGCGCTCAACCCAAGCACACCCCGGGAGCTTCTTGAACGCCTCGGCCGCGACTGGCGGAGCCGGGTGCGACGGGCTGTCGCCGCCAACGACTCCACCCCGCCTCACCTCCGCAGCCGTCTGGCGCGAGACTGGTCGCCAGCCGTGCGCACCGGGGTGGCCGCCGGCACGGCGACGCCCGCCGCCCTGCTCAGCAGGCTGGCCCGCGATCGGAGCTCCCGGGTGGCGCTCGCCCTGATCGGCAACCCGGAGACGCCCGACGCCGCCCTCGAGGAGATCGCCCGCCATCTCAGCGGCGCGCGGGCCCATCTCAGGTCCGTCCTCGGGATCGGGGTCACCGGGACGCTGGCGGTCAGGCGTGCCCTCGCCCGGCGACGGCCGCCAGCGGCGCAGCCCTGACCTCGGCGGACGGCTCGCGTCGCGCCGGCATCCGCCGCCAGGCACGACCCGCGAAGGTCAGCTGCACGTCGCTGATCCGCCGCTCCAGGAATCCCGCCTCGCAGTACGCGAAATAGAAGCGCCACATGCGCAGGAACTGCTCGTCGAAGCCGAGCGCGAGGGCGCGGTCGCGGTGGGCGTCGAGCGCCTCTCGCCAGTGGCGGAGCGTGATCGGGTAGTTGGCGCCGATGTCGTCGAGCTCCACGAGGCGCAGCCCGCTGGCCCGGTTGGCGGCGTCGACCAGCGACCGCACCGAGGGCATGAAGCCGCCCGGGAAGATGTAGCGCTTGATGAAGTCCTCCCGCCAGCGCGCCGCCGACCAGGCCCGGTCCTCGATCACGATCGCCTGCAGCACCGCCAGCCCGTGGGGCGCGAGCAGGCGCTCACAGCAGCGGAAGAACTCGTCGTACAGGCGCCAGTCGACAGCCTCGATCATCTCCACCGACACCAGCTTCGAGTAGATGCCGGTGAGGTCCCGGTAGTTCTGGTCGAGCACGGTCACCCGGTCGGCCAGGCCGGCGGCGGCGACGCGAGCCCGCGAGAAGTCGCACTGCTCGCGTGAGATGGTGGTCGTCGTGACCCGGCAGCCGTACCGCTCTGCGGCGTGGATTGCGAGCCCGCCCCAGCCGGTGCCGATCTCCAGCAGATGATCGTCGGCGGTCAGCCGCAGCCGGTCGCACACGCGGTCGAACTTGCGGCGCGAGGCGGCCTCCAGGTCGTCGTCCCCGGGCTCGAAGATGGCGCACGAGTAGGCCATGGTGGGGTCGAGGAAGAGCTCGAAGAAGCTGTTGCCGAGGTCGTAGTGAGCGTGGATGTTGCGCCGATCGGCGCCACGGTTGGGACGGCGTGAGCGGAGCAGTCCCGCGACCTGGCGGGCTCGGTCAAGGGGAGCCGTGACCCGGTTGATCCGGTCGAGGTTGCGGGCCAGCAGGCGGAGCAGCCCGGTCAGGTCCGGGGTTTCCCAGTACCCGCGCATATACGCGACGCCCAGCCCGTTGCCGCCCCCGGTGGCCACCATGCCCCACGTCCCCGGGTCATGGATGGTCATGTGGACCGCCTCTACGCCGTGGCCGAGCACGTGGGTGCCACCGCCCTCGCGAATCGCCAGCGTGCCCCCGTGCAGCGCGGAACCGAGCGCCAGGATCGCGCGCCGGGCCAGGCGGTCCCGTTCACGGGAGGGCGAGGACGGCTCCTGTTTCATCTGTAAGTGCAAAGGGTACCCATCCCCACGAGGGATGCGGCGGCGGCCCCGCGCTCCCCGGGCGACCGGGGTCGGGCGCTGTCGGCGGTCTCCCCTCAGGCAGAATCAAGCCCATGGTCATCTCCTCCCCCATCCTCGACGTCACCGACGCAAGCTTCGACACCGCCGTCGTCGCCGGCTCCCGCTCGCGCCCGGTGGTCGTCGACTTCTGGGCGGCCTGGTGCGCTCCCTGCCGGACCCTCGGCCCGATCCTCGAGGACGCCGTGGCCCGCCACGGTGGGGTGACCCTCGCCAAGCTGGACGTCGACGCCAACCCGGCCACCACCGCCCGCTTCGGGATTCAGGGCATCCCCGCGGTGAAGGGTTTCCGGGACGGGGACCTGGTCGCCGAGTTCGTCGGCCTCCAGCCGCGCGCCCAGGTCGATCGCTTCCTTGCCATGCTGGCGCCGGTGGCGGGTCCGCCACCGCTGCCCACCGACGAGGCGGGATTGCGCGCCGCTATCCTCGCCGCCCCGGAGGACCCGGCCCCGCGCCGGGCGCTCGGCGGCCTGCTCTTCGAGGCCGGAAGGCTCGAGGAGGCCGACGAGGTGCTCGCCCCCGCCCGGGACGACCCGGTGTGCGACGGCCTGCGAGCCCGCATCGAGATCTGTCGCAACGGCCACCCCGAGCTGGCCACCCTGGTCCGCGACGGCGAGACCACGGCGGGGCTGCGCCGGATGATCGCCGCCATCAGGAGCAGCGACGGGCCGGGGCGTTCGCAGCTGCGCCGCGTGGTCGTCGGCGCCATCGAGGCGCGGCGCACCAGCGACCCCGGCGTGGAGGCGCTCCGCGGCGAGCTGGCCTCGGCCCTCTTCTGAGCGCCCGCGAGCGACCCCGCCCACGAGGCGGCCGCGTCCGGCACCCCTCCGAGCGATCCGCTGAGGACCCGACGCACGACGCGGCGGCGCCCAGCCCCGCCCGCCCGAAGAGCTCGACCTTGAGCGGTCACCTGGCAGGTCGCGCCGGCCGGGCCGTCTGTGCGACATTGGTGCTCGCAATCACCGGGGATCCTGCGGGAGAAGGGCCATGCCACACGTCGCGGACGCGCTGACAGCGGAGACGATCCGGATCACCGGGCACGGGGGCGACGAGATCGACGCCTACCTCGCCCAACCGCTCGGTGAGGGGCTGTTCGGCGGCGTGGTGGTGATCCATCACGCGCCCGGCTGGGACCGCTGGAGCAAGGAGGTGACCCGGAGGTTCGCCGCCTCCGGCTACCTCGCGATCTGTCCCAATCTCCACTTCCGCGCCGGCAAGGGGGCCAGCCCCGAGGACGCGGCGGCGGCCACCCGTGCCGCCGGCGGGGTGCCCGACGACCAGCTCGTCGGGGACGTCGATGCCGCCGCCCGTCACCTCCGCTCCCTCCCCTCGTCCAACCAGAAGCTCGGGGTGGTCGGGTACTGCTCGGGAGGACGCCAGTCCTTCCTGGCCGCCTGCAGCCTGCCGTTCGAGGCGGCCGTCGACTGCTACGGCGCGGGCGTGGTCGGCAGCCCGCCACCCCAGTATCCGATGAGCTTCGTGCCCCTGCTCGGCCTCGCCCCGAAGCTCTCCTGCCCGCTGCTCGGCCTGTTCGGCGCCGACGATCACTTCCCCTCGCCGGACCATGTCGCGGAGCTGGACGCGGAGCTGACCCGGCTGGGCAAGCCCCACGAGTTCCATTCCTATGAGGGTGCCGGCCACGCCTTCTTCTGCGTCGACCGTCCCAGCTACCGGGTCGAGGCCGCCCTCGAGGGGTGGGCCCGGATCTCCGAGTTCTACGGCCGCTACCTCAACTCCTGATCGCCAGCGCAGAGGGCCCACCATGTGCACCTACCAGACCGAGACCGTGGCCCTGCAGGGAAGCGGCAAGGGTGTCGCCGCCTGGTTTCCGGTGACCGAGGCGACCGTCTACTTCGACCATCCCCAGCACGCCCCCGCCGAGCACACCCTGAACGTCGACTTCATCAACCCGGCGCGGGGGCCGTCGGCGCGGCTCGCCGTCGAGCTGACCCCGACGTCCGCCCGGGCGCTCGCCCAGGCGATCCTGGCGTCCCTTCCCGAGGACCCGGATCTCCCCGGAGGCCACCCCGCCACGCGGATTGCCGCTGAAGCCACGGGAGGAGGTTGACCCGCACGGGTCCCCCGGATCAAGCCGCCACGCGGGTTGCCGCGGAAGCCACAGGAGGTTGACCGGCACCGGGTCACAAGGGCGCTGACACCGTCGGGTGCCCCGCCATCCCCGCGTGGAGGGTTATGGACGCTCGTGTCCTTAACCCTCTGTGACACAGTGCGAGGGTCTCCCCGCCCGGCGATCGGGTGGAGCGATTCAGGCGGCGTGACTGGAGTGATACCTGCGGGGTGATCCGCGCCCGCTGGTCAGGCGCTGCGCGGCAGGCGCGCGGTGTCGGCCTGGGGCGCCCGCCCCTGGGCCGCCTTCCAGACCCGGCGGGAGAGGTCGAGCGGCCCGGCGCCCGCCTCGCGGGCGAGCATCTCCCCCACCCCGGCGGCGTCCAGCGGCGCAGCGAGGTGAAAGCCCTGGGCGAGGTCGCAGCGCATCTCGCGCAGCTCGTGGAGCTGCTCCTCCCGCTCCACTCCGACGGCCACCAGGCGAAGGTCGAGGGTCCGGCCCAGACCGACGATGCCGGCGAGGAAGGCGCGCTCCCGCTCGTCGGTGGCGATGTTGTCCACGAATTCCTTGGGGATCTTGAGGGCATCCACGGGGAGCGACCTCAGGTCGCCGAGCGACGAGTACCCGGTGCCGAAGTCGTCGATCGCCAGGGTCACGCCGAGCTCCTTGAGGGCCTGGAGCCGCTCCAACGTGATCGCCGCGCCCTCCATCAGGAGGCTTTCGGTGATCTCCAATGTGAGCAGGGCGGGGGTGAGCCCGGTCTCGCGCAGGATGGTGCCGACCTCGTGCGCGTAGCCGGGATGGAGCAGCTCCCGGGGCGACACATTCACCCCGACCATGAGATCGCGTTCCGGCAAGCCGGCCATCCAGGCCACCGTCTGCGCGCAGGCGGTCCGGAGCACCCATTGACCGACCTCGTGAATCAGGCCGCTCGCCTCGGCGACCGGGATGAACTCGCGGGGCCCCACCCGGCCGCGTCCCGCGCTCTCCCAGCGTGCCAGCGCCTCGACCCCGACCACCCGCCCGCTGTCGACCGCGACCACCGGCTGGTACTCGACGTGGAGCTCCCCGGCGGCGACCGCCTTCTCGAAGTCGTTCCTCAGCTGGAGGTCACGCTCCAGGGAGCGCTGCATGCTGGCGTCGAAGGTCTCGACCGTCGCCTTGCCCCGCTCCTTGGCCCGGTACATGGCCACGTCCGCCTCGCGGAGCAGATCGTCACAGGTGGTCGCGACGGCACCCGCCACGGCGATGCCGACGCTGGCACCGATGCTGACGGCGGTCCCCTCGAGGTCGAAGCTGGCCGCCAGCCCCTCCAGGAACCGCTCCGCGACCAGCACCGCCTCCTCCGGGCCGGCCAGGTCCTCGATGAGGACGGCGAACTCGTCACCGCCGAGGCGCGCCACGGTGTCGAAGGGACGCACCACCCCGAGCAGGCGCTCCGTCACCGCCTGGAGGAGGAGGTCGCCAGTCGGGTGCCCGAGGCTGTCGTTGACGACCTTGAAGTCGTCCAGGTCGATGAAGAGGATCGCGGCACGGAGCCGGCCCGGCCCCACCCGGCGATCCAGGGCGTGGACGACCCGATCCGCGAAGAGGGTCCGGTTGGCCAGCCCGGTGAGGGAGTCATGGAAGGCCTGATGATTGATCCGCTCATCGAGCTGGACCTTCTCCACGGTGACGCCCACCTGGGGTGCGAGCGCCTCCAGCAGGCGGCGGTCCTCGTCGTCGAAATCGCGGGGCGCACCGCGCCGCCGGCCCACCAGGACGCTGCCGAGGATGCGCCCCTCCACCGCGAGCGCCGCCATGACCCCGTCGCGCAGGCCGCGCCGGGCCAGGATGGTGGTGCCGGGCTCGGCCCCGCCGCCGTGGAGGATGAGGCTGAGGTTGGAGGGGACGATCACCGAGTAGACGTCCCCCAGCAGGTCGCTGTCGAGCGGCTCCGAGGTCTCGGTGGTCCTGCCCTCGCGCACCCGCACCACCAGCGCGCTGCCCGCAGCGGAGTCGGGGAGCACCACGACCTCGGCGAAGCCCGCCTCGAAGATCTGGCAGAGCCGCCCGAGCAACGCCGCCACGGAGAGCGGCGAGCGCACGGTCTGCTGGAGCAGGTCCCGCGACTCTGCCAGGTGCTGGAGATGGCGGCGGTGGTTCCGCTCCGAGAGGTAGGCGGCGCCGATGCCGGCAACGCTGCCGCCCAGCGCGAGCAGGAGCAGCATCTCCGGGGTGTCGCGGCCGATGACCAGCGCCCAGATGCCGGCTGCCACGCCGGCCAGGGCCAGGCATGCCATGACCATCCGGACCTGGCGAGGTCGCGGCCCCCTGAGCGCCGGGAGCCGGCGGCTGCTGATGAGCGACACCCGGGCCCCCCTCCTATCGAAGCTGTGTCCTATCGAGGCTGTGGCGGCACCGTCCGAGGTGCCTCGTCCACTCGGGAGACTACACCAGCGCGCCCAACGCCCCGATCGACGTGACTGCACCTTCACCAGGCCGCCACCTCGGAGGCGGCCCGGTGGCGCCGTTCAGCGCCCGAACCTCGCCGGCGCGAGCCTCAGCGTGGGCGGATCGACGGGTCGGGGGGACGGCCCTCCAGGGCGGCCTCGATGCCGAGGGTGCGCTCGAAGGCCGCCCAGACGGCGTCGCTGACCACAGTGCGCAGGCGCCCCCGCTCGAGCTCGTACATGGCCGCGGCGGAGGTCCCCCCCGGTGAGGTGACCATGTCCCGGAGCTCGGCGACGTGACGCCCGCTGGCCAGGGCGAAGGCGGCCGAGCCCTGCATGGTGTCCAGGACCAGCTCCCGCGCCACGTGGCGGGGGAAGCCGAGGTGGACGGCGGCGTCGGTCAGGGCCTCGATGAAAAGGAAGATGTAGGTGGGCCCGCTCCCGCTCACCGCGGTGGCCATCGCCACCTGGCGCTCGTCGTGGACCTCGAACTCGCGGCCGAGGGCGGAGAGGATGGTCCGGGTCTGAGCCCGGCCGGTGGCGTCGACCGGCGGGGTTGCGAACCACACGGTCACCCCCTGCCCGATCTGGGCCGGGGTGTTGGGCATGCAGCGGACCAGGGCGGGATGGTCCAGCCCCTCGGCCAGGGCGTGGGTGCCGGCGCCGGCGATGACGCTGATGACCAGTTGCCCGGACCGCATCTGCGGCTTCAGCTCGGGCATCACCGCCTTGAGCATCTGGGGTTTCACGGCCAGCAGGATGATGTCGGCGCCCGCGGCCGCCTCCGCGTTGGCGGCCACCGCGGTGACGCCGTGGCGCTCGCTGAGCTCCCGGCGCCGCTCCTCGCGCGGATGGCTGCAGACCACCGCCGAGGCTTCGACGAGGCCGCGCCCCAGCAGTCCGGAGAGCATCGCCTCGGCGATCACCCCGGCGCCGACGATGGCGACCCGGGAGCCGTGCAGGGTGGTGTCGTTCATGACTGCGGGACGATACAGGGCGGCGTCGAGTTTGCGCTGCACAAGCTCCTCACGAGGACCGGGCCGTGGCCCGTGCGATGATCGGCGGGATGCCTGCAGCGCCCGAAGGGCACGACCAGCCCCCGGTGCGGGACGCTGGGCAGTCCCCTCCCCCACCGGCCGACCCCTACGCACCCTGGGCGTGGACCGCCTACCCGCCCCCGGGGGCTCCCCACCCGCCTCCGACTGGGCAGGCTCCCGTCCACCCGGGCACCGCTTACCCCCCGCCGGGGACCGTGTACCCCCCGCCGGGGACCGTGTACCCCCCGCCGGGCACCCAGTACCCTCCACCGGGCACCCAGTACCCCCCGCCGGGCACGGCCCAGCCGCCCCCCGGCGCAGCGTACGTTCCCGCCGGCTGGGGCAGCTGGCAGCAGGCCCCTCCCCAGCGCAACGCGGCCACCCGCCGCGGCGGCTTCGTGGGCGGGCTGCTGACCGCGCTGGCGGCGATCGCCAAGCTGGGCTACTTCGGGAAGTTCGGCTTCACCGCCCTCACCATGGTGATCGCGGTCGTCGCCTACTCGCTGGTGTTCGGCTGGGCGTTCGCGGTCGGGCTGGTGCTGCTCATCTTCGTCCACGAGATGGGGCACTTCCTCACCTCACGGGTGATGGGCGTGCCGATGTCGGCGCCGGTCTTCGTCCCCTTCCTGGGTGCCTTCACGGCCGCCGGAAAGGGGCTCACCAGCGACCGCCGGCGCGAGGCGATCATCGCCATCGCCGGGCCCATCTCCGGCTTCGTGGCCACCCTCGCGTTGTACCTCTGGGCTCGCGCCCAGCCCGCGGCCACCTCGGGGGTGCAGTTCGCCTTCTCGCTCGCCTACTTCGGCTTCTTCATCACCCTCTTCAACCTGATCCCGATCCTGCCCCTGGACGGCGGCCGGGTCACCAGCGCGATCAGCAAGTGGTTCAACCTCGCCGGGCTGGTCATCGTCGGGGCCCTGGTGCTCAGCGAGGGGCTCGGCTACACCCCGGGCAACCCGATCCTGATCATCGTCCTCGTGATCGGCGCCTATTCGGTGTGGGGACGGTTCCAGGCGGCCCGGCGGGGTGCGGAGGCGCCGCCTCTGCCCGCCCGCACCCGGGTGCTGATCGGGGTCGGGTACGTCGGTCTGGTGGCGATGAGCGGGGTGTTCATGACCCTGAGCGTGGCCTGGCTCACCACCCACGGACTGGTCCTCGACTGAGATCGTCGGGGCGGCGGGGCCGCTCCGGAACGCCTCAGCCCTCGAGGAACGAGAGGCGCACCCGCCGGCGTGGATTGTCGCGGTTGAGGCTGACCAGCACCACCCGCTGCCACGTGCCGAGCAGCATCCGGCCGGCCTCCACCGGCACCGTGAGCGACGGCGACAGCAGGGCGGGGAGCAGGTGGTCGGCGCCGTGCCCGGGGCTCCCGTGTCGATGGCGGTAGCGGTCGTCGCGCGGGAGCAGCCGCTCCAGCGCCGCCACCAGGTCCGGCTCGGAGCCGCTGCCGATCTCCAGCAGCGCCACCCCGGCGGTGGCGTGGGGTGCGAAGACGCTCAGCAGGCCGTCTCCCGCTCCGCGGACGAATCGCTCCGCCTCGTCGGTGATGTCGGCCACCGCGCTGCGGCTCAGGTCGACCTCGAGGAGGGTCGTCCGCATCCCGGCCGGCTCAGCCGGGGCTCGGGCTCGGCGACCCGGTGCCGGCCTCGCAATCGGGGAACGGGTACCGGATGCTGTTGAGGACGTTCTCGAAGACGGTGTACTCGGCGGAGGTCGAGTAGTTGATCTCGATGTCGAGGGCGAAGCTGGAGGAGAGGGTCGCCCGGAACTGGGCGAAGTCGGCGAGCCGGGTCACCTGGGCGCCCCCCGCGTCCATGGTCGGCTCGGGGGTCGCGCTGGGGCTGGCCGCGTACTGGACCAGGGTCCCGGTGTAGCCGCACGCCACCACCTCGGCGTTGCTCGAGACCGCGTTGTACCCGGTCAACCCGGTCGCCCCCAGAGCGCCCAGGTTGGCCGCGGTCCGGATCACCAGGGTGGGTAGCTGGGTCCCGGTCTGGGGTTGGAAGACGATCTCCCCCTGATCGTCGGCATAGGTCCAGTCGATGGGGAAGAGGATCCCGTCGATCTGCTTGTCCTGGAAGGAGATCGAGCTGAGCACGCCGGATGCGGTGTAGGTCGGGTCGGCGATGATCCAGCCGGTGATCGTCGTCCCCTCGACGTGGTACCAGCCCCCGGGCGACGTGGAGTCCGGCCAGGGCCCCCCGCTCGCGTCGTAGCCGAGCACGGTGAGGGTCACCCCCCAGGCGGCCGTGCCCAGCACCGAGGCCGAGAGCGAGGCCGAACTGTGGATGCGCAGCCCGTCCTGGACCAGCACCGTGCGCTCGCCGCTGGTCTGGGCCGCTCCCGACCCCGTGGGGGTCGCCGACGGGGAGAGGGTGCCGGCCTGCCCGTTCCCAGGTGGCTGGGTGGCCACCCCGGTGGGGGTCGCCGAACCCGACGAGAAGAGGCTGCAGCCGCTCAGGGTGACGGCGGCCACGACCGCCAGGGCGCCGGCGGCCCGGGATGGGAGGGATCGCATCTCGTCAAGGTTAACGGGGTGTCCCCCCGCGGGTTATCGCCGGTTCGACGGCCGCCGGGAGCCGGTCGAGCCCGCCCACCAGCGCACCCGGCGACGACCCGGTCACGCCCGCCCCGGCGGGGCCAGCCCGCGCAGGGTGGCCGCCACCGACTCCCCCAGCGCGTCGAGGTCGTAGCCGCCCTCCAGCACCCACACCGAGCCGGTCCCGAAGCCGGCGCAGAGATCGCGGAGGCGGCCTGCGATGGCGCCGTAGGTGTCCGAGCTCAGCTCCAGGGTGGCCAGGGGATCGGCGCTGTGGGCGTCGTAGCCGGCGCTCACCAGCACCAGGTCGGGGTGGAAGGCGACCACCGCGGGCAGCACGGCGGCGTCGAAGTGGGACAGCCAGGCCTCCCCGGTGGTGCCGGATGGGAGTGGCACGTTGAGGGTGAGCCCCGGCGCTCCGTCGCCACCGCGGTCGGTGGACGCCCCGGTCCCCGGGTAGAGCGGCCACTCGTGGAGCGAGGTGTAGAGGACCGAGGGGTCATCCCAGAAGATCGCCTCGGTGCCGTTGCCGTGATGGACGTCGATGTCCACGATGGCGATCCGCTCCCGGCCTCGCCGCTGGGCCTGACGGGCGGCGATGGCCAGGTTGTTGAAGATGCAGAAGCCCATCGCCCTCGCCGCGGTGGCGTGGTGCCCCGGGGGCCGGCTGATCGAGAAGGCGTGGTCGGAGCGCCCTTCGCAGACGGCGTCGACCGCCGCCAGCGCCGCGCCCACCGAGCGGAGCGCGGCCTCGCGGGAGCCGGGCGCGCAGTAGGTGTCACCGTCGAACCACCCCCCTCCCCGCGCCGCCATCGCCCGCACCGCGGCCACGTGGGCCGGGGTGTGGACCAGCTCGACGGCCGCCTCCTCGGCAACGCCGGGAGCGATCCGGGGGATGGCCGCGAGGTCGGCCTCGGCGCCGATGCGCTCGAGGATCGCCGCCACCCGGTCGGGCCGCTCCGGGTGGCCGGCCGCCGAGTGCTGCGACTCGGGCCCGGTGGAGACCAGCAGGACGCTCATCCGGGCTCCGCGGCCAGCGCCTCCCCCAGCTCGCGCAGGAACGACTCCACATCGGTGACCAGCCCAAGGGTCTGGGAGGAGCCGCGGTCGGCCAGCTTGGCGACCACCGCCGGGTTGATGTCGACGCACACCGTCCGGGTCGCCGCCGGCAGCAGGTTGCCGGTGGCGATAGCGTGGAGCATGGAGGCGCACATGATGCAGAGGTCGACGCCGGCCAGCGCGGTGCGCATCCGCCGCCGGGCCTCCAGCATGTCGGTGACCACGTCGGGGAGCGGGCCGTCGTCGCGGATCGACCCGGCGAGCACGTACTCGACCCCGTTGCGGACGCATTCGTACATCACCCCGCGGCGGAGGATCCCCAACTCGACCGCGGCCCGGATGCCCCCGGCCGCGCGGATGCGGTTGACCGTGCGCATGTGCAGCTCGTGGCCCGACTCGATGGGCAGGCCCTTCTCCAGACCCAGCCCGAGCGAGGTGCCGAAGAACTGGGACTCGATGTCGTAGGCGGCCAGCCCGTTGCCGGCGAAGAGCACCTGCACGTAGCCGGCGGTGATCAGGCGGGCGAGGTGGGGACCCCCACCGGTGTGGATGATCGCCGGCCCCCCCACGAAACAGATCCGGCCATCTCTGGCTCGAACCTCCCGCATGGTGCCGGCGAGCTCGCGGATCACCTGGTGCTTGGGCTTCTCGGGAGAGAGCGAGCTGGTGGTGAAGCCGAAGACCTCCTTGCCCCGACCCCGCTCCACCGGGACGATGCGGACCCCGGCCCGGCCCACCACCACCGCCTCGCCGGCACGGACGTCGCTGACCGGGACCGCCCGGGCCGCGCCGTTCGCGATCACCACCCCGCAGTCCATCTCGATGTCCTCCACCACCACCCACCCGCCGGCGACCCGGACCGAGGTGGGCTGGCTGGTGGTGGTGTAGAAGGTGTCGGGGAACACCCCGTCGGAGGGGGCGGGCTCGGTGGTGGCGTTCTCGGCGCCGACCACGGCGGCGCCATGCTGCTGGCAGGCGGCGACCACCGCCGCCAGCCGCTCCTCGTTGTCCGCCTCGATGGTCAGCCGGGCGAACGACGGCTCGTCGAGCCGGGTGCCGACCCGGAACTCCTCGACGTGGAAGGTCGCCCCCATGTCCATGACGCTGTCCATGACCCGGGGCAGCAGCATGCTGTCGATGATGTGGCCGGAGAGCTCGATGACGGCCCGCGCGCTCACCGCCGCGGCGCCCCGGCCCGCACCACCTCGATCCGGCGGCAGAGATCGGCCGCCGCCGCGCGCGGGTCCGCCGCGCCGGTGATCCCCCGCGATACGGGCACCACCACCCCGCCACCGGCGGCGTCGAGGCCCGCGCTCACCGCGGCCTCCAGGTCCCCGCCCTGGGCTCCGACCCCGGGAAGGAGCAGCGGGACGGACGGGGCAAGCCGCCTGACCTCGGCGACGGCGGGGGCGGCGGTGGCCCCGACCACGAAGCCGATCTCGGCCGCGCCCGACCAGGTGAGGGCACGCTCCACGATGTGCCGGTAGAGGGGACGGCCGTCCTGGAGGGGAGCCTCCAGGAAATCGGCTGCGCCGGGGTTGCTGGTGCGCGCCAGGATCAGGGCCGCCGTCCCGGGACGGGCCAGGAAGGGGGCCACCGCGTCCTGACCCAGCAGCGGGTTGACGGTGACCGCGTCCGCCCCCCAGACGTCGAAGAGGGCCCGGGCCTGAGCCTCCGCGGTGCTGCCGATGTCGCCGCGCTTGGCGTCGAGGATGAGCAGGCGGCTCTCGGGCACCATCCGCCGCACCCGCTCCAGGACCGCCAGCCCGGCCGCGCCGTGCTGCTCGAAGAAGGCCAGGTTCGGCTTGACGGCGACCACGTGGGGGAGCGCCGCCTCCAGCATCGCGGCGCAGAAGCGCTCCACCTCGGAGGCGTCCGCGCACCCGGTGGGGTCGAGTCCGAGGCAGAGGAGGGATCCGACCTTGCGGCCGCGCGCGGCCAGGCGGGCGGAGAAGGGTTCCGGGCTCACCAGACGTCGCGGGTCGTGCTGGGCTGGATCGCCCCCTGGTCGGGCCGGGGCGCGTAGGGCACCTCGATCCGCTCCTTCTCGGTCGAGACGCAGAGCGGGCAGATGCGGGCCACCCCGCCATCGAGGATCACCGCGGCCAACCGGTAGATGGGGGTGGGGCGGCCGCAGTTGTCACACGGGTCGAGGACGGCCACGATCTGGAACCTCGTACTGGCCTGTGAGGGGGACGCGACCTGGATTCTGCCAGATCACGACCCCCCACCTCCCCGTCCGACCGCCGGTGAGGCGGTGCTCAGGTACCGAGGGCGTTGCTGACGTTGGAGAAGTCGTTGTTCAGTCGCGATCCCACGGTGGAGAGGACCAAGACCACCACCACGGCGATCAGCACCAGGATGAGGCCGTACTCCACCATCCCCTGCCCCTCCTGACCCCGCGAGAGCCTGCGCTCCGGGTGACGGCGCGCCGCCTCCCGCAGCATGAGGTAGGTCGAGATGAGCCGCGTCATGCGTTTCCCACCACCAGTGCGCTGCTGCATGACCGCAACGGTGACGGCCGACCCTGGAGCGACCCTTAACTCGATGTCACGGGAAGTCGGACAAGGATTCGCAGTCCGCCGATCGGATGTTCCAGCCTGATGGTGCCGCCGTGCGCCTCAGCGACGGCCGTGGCGATGGAGAGCCCGAGACCGGTGCCGCCGCTGCGGGCGGGGAATCCACCCTCTCGCCGGAGCTGCTCGACACTGGCCGGACGGTGCCCGGGGGGGAGGCCTCCGCCGTCGTCCTCGACCCCGACCACGCAGGTGTCTCCCGCCACGCGGGTGGAGACCGCGATGCGACCCCTGGCATGGCGCAGGGCGTTGTCGACCAGGTTGTCGAAGAGGCGACCGAGCAGCACCGGGTCACCCGACAGCTCCGCGCCGCTGTCCCGCTCCACCTCGAGGGTCACCCGGGCCCGCTCCACCGGGCCATGCCAGCGGTCGTAGAGCTCCTCCATCACGTCGTCCAGGGAGAGGGGGACGCGCCGCACGTAGAGAGCCCTGGCGTCCTTGCGCGCCAGCAGCAGCAGCCCCTCGGTCAGCACGCTGAGCCGGATCGCCTGATCCCGGATCTGATCGAGGCTGGCCACGTACCGCGCCACGTCGCGGTGCTGGAGCAGGGTGACCTCGGCGGTCACCCGGATCGCGCTGAGCGGCGAGTTGAGCTCGTGGGCGGCCTCGGAGGTGAAGTGGGTGAGGCTGTCGATCAGCGACTCCCGCTCCGCCGCCACCCTGATCAGGGCATTGACGGTGAGGGTCCCGAAGACGGTCAGCACCGCCACCGCGATGAACTGGAAGTCGGCGGCGAGGGGGGGCCACTGGCCGATGGCCTCGAGCACCGCGGGCTGGACCAGGCTGGCGACGGCGATCAGCCCCGCCGCCCAGGCGGGCAGCAGCCAGATGGCGACCACGACACAGAGGAGGGGGATCGCCCCGAAGGTGTTGTCGGGCGGCATGACCAGGTCGAGGGCGGTGGCCGCGCCGATCACGCCGAGGAGGAGGACGAGCGCTCCGGCCACCTGGACCCCCCGGCGCACGGGCCGAGGGTGCCGGAGGAATGCGCGCGCCCGGCGGCGCGGGAGGGTGTCAGCCATCCGTCACCTCCAGCCGGTAGCCGACCCCGCGCACGTTGACGATGCGCACCGAGGACCCCGCCCGCGAGAGCTTGGTCCGCAACCGGCTCATGTAGACGTCCACCAGACCGGCGTTGGGCGCACCCTCGTAGCTCCAGCCGCTGTCGAGCAGACGCTCGGCGGACACCACGCGCCCCGCCTGCCTCGTCAGCACCGCCAGCAGGTCGAACTCCTTGCGGGTCAGCGGCAACCGGGCCTCTCCGACCCGCGCGGTGCGGGCCAGCTCGTCGATCACCAGGTCCGAGACGGCCGCCGTCCCGGGTGCCGGGTCGCGGCGCCCCAGGGCGCGGATCCTGGCCAGCAGCTCGGCGAAGGCGAAGGGTTTGGTGAGGTAGTCGTCGGCCCCGGAGTCGAGCCCGGACACCCGGTCGGAGACCCCCGAGCGGGCGGTCAGCATCATCACCCGAGTGGGGACCCGGAGGTCGCGCAGGCGCTGGCATACGGCGAAGCCGTCGGGTCCGTCGGGAAGCATCACGTCCAGGAGCACGACGTCGTAGGCAATCTCCTGGCTCCGGGCGATGGCGTCGCCGCCGTTGTGGACGACGTCGGCGGGAATGCCCGCCTCGGCGAGGCCCCAGCGGAGTGTCTCCGCCGTCTTCTCGTCGTCCTCGACCACCAGGACCTTCACGGCGCGATTATCACCCGGTCAAAGGCGCCGAATCCGCATTCCTGTCACTGCCCACGGACCCTTCCGGTCAGTGCCGAGGTCCCCGGCTGCGGGCGCTCCAGCACCACTGGTTCGGCTACAGGGTCACGGCCACCAACCCGGTGGTCCGGCTCGGCATCGCGCTGGTCAGCACCGCCGGTGCCGCGCTGCTCCTCCGGCGGCGCCGAGTCCCCCGATCCCCTGCGGCTGCAGATGCTCCCTCCCCCTCCGGCTACGCGGAGGAGGTCACCGCCACGGGCGGGAGCTCGGCCGGCGCCGCGGTCGCTCCGTCCACCCCAACGGCTCCGTCCACGGAGACGGTCGTCCCGCGGCGCAGCTCGGCGGCCATGGTCGCCTGGCCGCCCGCCGCCACGGCGATCTCCTGGGCGGTGGTGGACACCTGCCGGCTGGCCACGCTCACCTGCTCCATGGCGTCCACCACCCGCGAGGAGGCGATGCGCTGCTGACGGGTGGCCACCCGGACCTGGGAGCTGGCCTCGGCCACCTGCTCCATGAGCCGGAGGCCGCCCTGAAGCTCGGCCACCCCCTTGTCCATGGCCATCACCGTGGCGCTGGTCTCCGCCCTGGTCCCCTGGGTGATGCCCGCGATGTCGGCCGCCAGCCCCTTGGTCCGCTCGGCGAGCCGGCGGACCTCGTCGGCGACGACAGTGAAGCCGCGCCCGACGTCACCGGCGCGGGCCGCCTCGATGGCCGCGTTGAGGGCGAGCAGGCTGGACTGGTCGGCGATCTCGTTGATGAGGACGAGGATCTTCGAGATGTCCTCCACGCGCTTGGCCAGGGCCAGGGTCCGCTCACTGGTGGCGCGGATGTCCTGCTGAGCCTGCTCCAGGCTCTCCCGGGTCTCCATGGCCTGGACCGCCACCTGGTCAACGGTGTCGGCGATCTGCGTCGAGGCGCTGGCCAGCTCCTCCATGCTCGCCGAGGTCTCGGTCGCCGCCGAGCTCTGCTGGACGGTGGTGGCCGCCAGCTCGCTCGACGCGGCCGACAGCCCGGCCGCCGACTCCGCGAGCTCCAGGCTGGTGAGCTGCACCCGGGTGATCAGCCCGCCAAGGCGTTCGACCATCAGGTTGAAGCTGGCCGCGAGGGTCGCCACCTCCGCCGTCCCCGCCCGATCCACCCGCGCCGAGAGATCACCGCCCGCGATGCGGCGCGCCGTCTCCGCCATCCGGCCGATCGGGCGAGTGAGCCGCATCGAGATGACCAGGAGGAGGACCACGAGCACCAGGGCGCCCCCGATCAGCGCATACGTCGCGTTGGCCTGCTGGTTGGCCACCGAGGCGAGGGCGACGTCGGAGGGCTCACTGGCCACGATCGCCCATCCCAGCGGGAGGTCCTCGGTGTAGCCGGCGATGGTGTCCGACTTCCCCTGCCCGTAGCTCACCGTCCCGGTCTTGCCGGTTCCCTGGAGAGCCGAGTCCACCGCCGGGGTGTCGACGCGCTGGCTCAGGGCACCCTGCTGGATCATCTGCGCGTCGGACTGGGCGGTCATAGTGGAGCTGAAGATCAGCCGATGGTCCGGCCCCACCGCCTGCAGCACGATCGACGACGAGGTGCTGTTGGTGACGCTGAGGAACACGGGCCCGAGCGACTGGGCGGGTTCGATCACCCCCACCAGGATCCCGGTGAAGGTGAGGCTTCCCAGGGTGACCGGTTGGGCCGCGTACCAGTCGAGCTGCCCGGCCTGCTCCTGGATCGGCGTGATGATCGCCTCCTTCGCGGCCGTGGTCAGCCAGCTGCTCCCCGTGAACGACAGCCCCGAAGTGAGACCGCCGCTGGAGGCGACCACCTGCCCCTGGGAGTTGACCAGGGCGATCTCGCTGAAGGCAGAGCTGCGGGCGAAGAAGAGCCGCCCCATCTCAGCGCTGGTCCCGCTCAGCGGGGTGGAGCTCGCCTCCAGGGCGGCGCCATAGCCGGAGAGCTCGGCCTGGACGAGCTGGTTCCAGGCATCGAGGCGGGCGCTGGCGGCGCGGGCCAGGTCCTCCACGTGGGAGCTGGTGGCGTCGGTGAGGGCGGTCGCGGAGCTGGAGGTGACCAGGTACACCACCACGGCCATGACCGCGACGGTCAGCGCCAGGGTGGGGACGAGCAGGCGGATGAAGAAGCGACGGCTGAGCGCGGTGAGGTGGCGCAGCAGCAGACGGGGGTCCCCCAGCGGCATGTCAGTTGGCTCCGAGGTCGGTCGTGCCCGCCGGCGAGCGAGTCAGGACCCGCCTCGGGACGAATTGAATAGCAGCCGGCTCCTGAACGGTGATGACGCGAGTGCCACGGATGCCGTAAACGTGTCGCAATCGCATCGTTCTGATCCGCTCACCGGAGAATGTCGGCCCTCGTGAGCACGCCCTCTCGGCGCTGGAGGTCGATCCTCGCCGCTGAACGGACCAATCCCGCGGGCGAGAGGCCAACAGATCGGCCGGCCGGCTTCCCCGCCGGGCCGCTCCACGCCGGACCCGTGCAACGGCCGCCCCCATCCAGGGGCGGCCGTGCGTCACGGAGCAGGAGGAACTTCCCCCCCTTGCGCAGGGGCACCAAGTATCGCATGCGACGGCCTGAAAAGACCAGTCGGGGGGATTTGTGGTGTATAACTTCGTCCATTCATAGGCCATAAACGGGGTTGACCGTGCCCTCGGCTCCCTCCGCACGCCGGCAACGCTCCCGGCAGCAGCTCCTGGAGATCATCAGGAGCCACCCCGGCGGGGTCACGCGCAGCTACTTGAGCACGCTCACAGGACTATCCCGCAGCGCGGTCGCCGAGGGGGTGCAGGATCTCCTGCCGGGGGGCCTGGTGGTCGAGCAGCGCGATCACGGGCGGGGCCTGAGCCGATCTCGCGGCCGGCCATCCTCACTGCTCGTGCCGGCGGCACCGAGCGGTGCTGTCGTCGGCATCGACCTGGGACATACGCACATCGGGGTGGCCGTCGCGCGCACCGACGGCGAGCTGCTGGCCGAGCAGCGTGAGAGCTTCGCGGTCGACGACCGCTCGGAGGCCGCCGTCGGCGAGGCCGCCCGGCTCGCCGAGGCCCTGGTCACCCAGAACGGTCTGACGATGGCTGACGTGCTCGGCGTCGCGGCCGGCATCCCCTGCCCTCTCGACCCGGTCTCAGGGCACACCCGCCCGCTGGGCGACCATCCCACCTGGTCCGACTTCGACGTCAGAGAGGAGCTCTCGCGGCGCCTCGACCGCCCGGTGCGGGTCGCCAACGACGCTGAGATGGGGGCTCATGGCGAGCGCCGCTTCGGCGCCGCCCGCGGCTGCCGTGACTTCCTCTATGTGAAGGCGTCGCACGGCCTCGGCGCCGGGTTGGTGCTCAACGGTGAGGTCTACCGCGGCGCCACCGGCGCCGCCGGCGAGATCGGCCACATCCAGCTGCCCGACGCCCAGGGGCTCTGCCGCTGTGGCAACCGCGGCTGCCTGGAGACGGTCGTGTCGATCGACGCGCTGCGCCACCAGCTCGAGGAGCTCCACCTCCCGGGACTGTCGGCCGGCTCCGACGGACCGCTCACCTCGCTCGCGGTCAACCCGGTCGCCGCCCGGATCGTCACCGAGGCTGGTCGCGTCCTCGGCCACGTCCTCGCCGAGCTCTGCAACTGTCTCAACCCTGCCGCGATCGTCATCGGCGGTGAGCTGGGCACAGCCGGTCAGCCGCTGCTGGAGGGCGTCCGGGAGTCGATTCACCACTACGCCCTCTCGGCATCCGCCCACGCGGTCGACATCCGCACCGCTCAACTCGGCCTCCGCTCCGAGCTGATGGGCGCGGTGGCACAGGCCATCGAGCACGCTCTGATCCAGGCCTGAGCCAGGCCTCGCGCGATCACCGCACGAGGCTGTTCACCACCCGACCGGCGGGGGCACCATGGGGCCGTCATTTTCCGTGGCTCTAGACATTTCTATTCGAGACTTTACGCTATGATCGGCGCATGAGGTACTCAGCTCGTCCGGATGACCTCGCCCGCGCGCACCAGGCGCTTGCCGAGCTGAGCCGGCTTCGCCTCCTCGAGGTGATCGGGGCCCACCCGGCCGGCCTCAGCGCCGCCGACGCCGGCGACGAGGTGGGCCTCCATCCGTCCACCGCCCGCCAGCATCTCGAGATACTGGTCGAGGCGGAGCTCGTCGTCCGGGAGTCCGAGCCGCGAACCGTGCGCGGTCGCCCCCGGGTCATCTACCGGAGGAGCGGCCGGACGGAAGCGGGGGGCAGCGATGGCTACCATCTGCTCGCCGGAATCCTCGCCTCCATCATCGAGAACGCTCTCCGCCGTCCGGCCGGCGCGGCCGAGGCCGCTGGGCGGGACTGGGGACGCTCCCTCGTTGAGCGGGCGCGACCTCTCGACCACCCGCGCCGTCGCGAGGTGGAGCGCCGGGTCGTTGGGCTCCTCAACCAGTTGGGCTTCGAGCCGGAGCTGACGGGCGGGCGAGAGGGTCGGCGCATCCTGCTCCACCGCTGCCCCTTCCTGGACCTCGCCACCGAGCACCGGGCGGTGATCTGCTCGGCGCACCTCGGCCTCGTCAAAGGGGCGCTCGAGGAGCTGGGGCTCCCCGCTGACGGAACGACCCTCGAGCCGCTGGTGACACCCACCCTGTGCGTCACCCGCCTCGCCAGCTGACCCACGGCGATGGACCGGGCGGTGAGTTCTCGGCCGCAAGCTGCTCCGACTGGCGCGTCATGGAGGTGACGCCATCAATGAGCTTCAATGAGCAGGACAGAGTGAGTGCACAGCTGCACGGCCACGGCTGGCACCGCCTCGCACCGCCGCCCACCGTGCAATGCTATGTGGCGGGCATCTGGCTGAACGCACGCGTCACGGAGATCAGCGAGGAGACGCGTGAGGTGCGAATCGAGTACCCGACCGCAACCGGTGGCGTGCGACGTCTGATCCTCGATGCCTCACAATACCGATCTTCTCACGGGCTGTTCCCAGGACGAGAGCGCGGCTCCGTGTCGACCGGCCCGACAACGGTGAGTGCAACGTCCGCAGCGATGGGAGGTCCTGGCTCACAGTCATGAACGAGAGAGCTCGCGTGGTCGTGTTCGAAGCCGAGGCCGGCCAGGAGGGCCGGCTGCGCGCCGCCCTCCCCGGCGTGGAGTGCCGGTTCGTCGAACCGCCGCTCTCCGACCAGACCCTCGACCAGGTGGGTGAGGCGACCGTGGTGTCGGTCTTCATCCGCTCGCAGGTGAGCCGCACCGTCCTCGAGAGCATGGCCGGCGTGCGGCTGGTCGCCACCCGCTCGACCGGCTACGACCACATCGACCTCGGCGCGTGCCGCGAGCTGGGCATCACCGTCTCCAACGTCCCCACCTACGGTGAGAACACCGTCGCCGAGCACGCCTTCAGCCTCATCCTCGCCCTCTCCAGGCGCCTGGGTGTCGTCACCCGGCGGATCTCGCACGGCGACTTCTCGCTGCGCGACCTGATGGGGTCCGACCTGCGCTCGAAGACCCTGGGGGTGGTCGGGGCCGGCAACATCGGCCTCCATGTCATCCGCATCGGCCGGGCCTTCGGCATGGACGTGCTCGCCTACGACGCCCACCCCCACCCCCTGCTGGCCGAGGTGCTGGGGTTCCGCTACGTCTCGCTCGACGAGCTGCTGACCGGCTCCGACGTCATCACCCTGCACGTCCCCTACCGGCCGGAGACGCACCACCTCATCGACCGCGACCGCCTGGCGATGCTGAGGCCCGGAGCCCTGCTCGTCAACACCGCCCGCGGCGCCCTGGTGGACACGGCCGCTCTGCTGGAGGCGCTCGAGACGGGCCGCCTGGGAGGTGCCGGGCTGGACGTCATCGAGGGCGAGGAGCTGCTCATGGAGGAGAGGCAGATGTTCCACGTCCCCGAGACCGAGGAACGGATGCGGCAGCTGCTCACCGGGCACGCCCTGGCCCGGCACGAGAACGTGATCCTCACCCCGCACATGGCCTGGTACAGCCGGGAGGCGATCGACCGCATCCTCGACGTCACGGCGCTCAACATCCGGAGCTTCCTCTCCGGAGCCCCGCTGAATGCCGTCGGCGGTGAAGGGGCGTGACCGCGGAGCGGCTGGTCGGCCACGCCCTGCGGCAGGATCCTGGGCCGCGACGGAACCGGTGGCCGGCACACCAAGGGAGATCCCGATGGCACACCTCGTAATTCCGGACATCACTTCGACGGTCGAGATCCAGCCCGGTGCCGTCGTGTCGCGCGTGATCCTCCGCGACGGCCAGACCGAGGTCACCGTCTTCGGCTTCGCCGCCGGAGAGGGGCTGAGCGAGCATCAGGCGTCCCGCGCCGCCATCGTCCACCTCCTCAAGGGTCGACTCGAGTTCGTCGCGGATGGCGAGCGGCTGGACGCGGAGCCTGGCTTCTGGCTTCAGATGGAGCCGGGAACGCCCCACAGCCTCACCGCGCGCGAGCCGGCGGTCATGCTCCTCACCCTGGTCGGCGCGGGGTGAACCGCACGGCTCTGGGGAGGCCGGGAATCCCAGCCCTGAACTGAGCTCATCCGGCTGTCGGGGAGCGCGGACTCGAACCGCGGACCCCTGGTCCCCCAGACCAGTACTCTAACCACCTGAGCTACTCCCCGACGGGTCCGTTGCCCAGTGTAGCGGATGCCTCAAGGGGCCTCGCCGAGCCCACCCGGACCGCTCCGCACCCCACTGGGAGGGGCCTTCCGCCATGACCCGCAACCCCAACACCGAGACCGCCGGCGAGGCCACCACCGCGGCCCTCCTCGATGCGGCCCTGGACCAGATGGCGCTGGTGATCGCGGGCACCCGGCCCGACCAGCTCGTGCTGGCGACGCCCTGCACCGACTGGGACGTCCGCGCCCTGCTCCGCCACATCGTCGGCGGACCGCACGTCTTCGCCGCGATGATCCGGGGCGAACGCGTCGATCCGTCCGCGCCGCAGCCCGACCGCCTGGGCGATGGCGACCCCGCCGCCGCCTTCGGAGACGCCCGCCGGGCACTCGAGACCGCGCTTCGGCAGCACCCGGAGCGGGCCGCTCACCTCGGTCCCATCGTCGCCGTGGAGACGGCCATCCACGCCTCTGACCTGGCCCGGGCAACCGGCCAGGCCGAGCGTCTCGACCCCGCCATCGCGGAGGGGGCTCTGGCCCTCGTGCGGGTGCGGCTCACCCCCGCCGCGCGGGCCGGCAACACCGCCTTCGGACCGGAGGTGCCGGTCGGCGCCGGCGCCCCCGCCTACGACCGGCTGGCGGGCTTCCTCGGCCGCCAGCCCTGAGGCCCCGAGGTCCGTGGCGCGGCCGCCTCACCGGCGCCGCCGGGTGGCCGCACCCCGGCCGGCGCGTGCGGCCCGCGCCTTGGCCTGCGCGCCGGCACGTGCGGGGTGGCGACCTCCGCAGCGGTGACACAACTGCCGCCTGCTTTCATGGCAAACTCCCAGCCATGAAGCGCGCCTTCGGTCTCGCCGCCTCCGCCGCCCTCGGCTACGCCATCGGTTCGCTGCCCTCGGGCGTGCTGATGGGGCGGCTCTCCCGGGGCATCGACGTCCGCGATTACGGCAGCCACGCGATGGGGATGGCCAACGTCCTGCGCACCGCCGGGCGCGGCCCGGCCGCGGTCACGCTGGCCCTCGACATCGGCAAGGGCGCCGCGGCGGCCCGCGTCGGGAAGGCCATCTGCGGCCGGCCCGGCGGAGCGGCCGCCGGCCTCGGGGCGGTGGTCGGTCACTCCTGGCCGGTGTTCGCGGGCTTCCGCGGAGGCAAGGGGTCAGCCACCCTCTTCGGGGCGGTCGGCGTGCTCACCCCCCCGGTGGCCGGGGTGTCGCTGGTCGCCGGCGCCACCGCCCTGGCGATCACCCGGAAGACCTCCCTGCTCTCGCTCTCCGGAAGCGCCGCGGGCGGGCTCTCCGCGCTGGTGCTGGGGCTGCGCCGCCGCGACGCCGCCGGCCTGGCCCTGGCGCTCCCGGGCGTCGCGGTGGTGGTGTTCCGTCACCGGGAGAACATCGACCGCCTGATCCACGGCGTCGAGCCCGCGGTCGGCGAACCCGAGAAAACTGACCCAACCGACCGAGAGGACGCTCTGAGCTGAACGGGCAGGGGATCCCGCGTCCCGGAGCGCCCAGGGTGCGACCCCGGGCGCGGGACCCCCACCGCCCTTTCCCGATCAGAAGACCCGGATCGAGACCTCGGCCGGCTCCAGCAGCAGGCCCTTGAGCTCCTCGTTGACCTTGAGCAGGGTCAGCGACGCACCGGCCATCTCGAGCGAGGTGCAGTACTCGTTAACGTAGCTGCGGAAGACCTTGATGCCCTGGGCCTCGAGCTTCTTGTGAGCGGCCCGATAGAGGACGTAGAGCTCGCCGATCGGCGTCCCGCCCAGGCCGTTGATCATGAGGGCGACCTCGTCACCGCTCTTGAAGGGGAGGTCGGGCACCACCGCGTTGAGCATGATGTCGACGATCTCGTCCGCGGAGACCAGCTTGGTGCGCTGGCGGCCCGGCTCGCCGTGGATGCCGATGCCGACCTCCATCTCGTCGTCGGCGATGTCGAAGAGGAACGTCCCCTTGACCGGCGGGGTGCAGGAGCTCAGCGCGATTCCCAGCGTCCGCACATTGGCGATGACGTCATTGCCGATGCGCACCAGCTCCTCCAGCGACGCGCCCTTCTCGGAGGCCGCGCCCACCGCCTTGATCACGAAGAAGTTGCCGGCCACCCCGCGCCGCCCCACCGTCCAGGTGGAGTCCTTGACGGCGACGTCGTCGTTGACCAGCAGCGTCTCCACCTTGATGCCGTCCATCTCGCACATCTCACGGCCCTGCTCGAAGGCGAGCCGGTCACCCGTGTAGTTGTTGACGATGTGGAGCACGCCCTTCGGCGAGTTCAGCAGCTTGGTGGTCTCGTACACGAACTCCACCGGCGGTCCGGCGAAGACGTCACCGGGGCAGGCCGCGTCCAGCATGCCCTTGCCCACGATCATGGTGTGGGCGGGCTCGTGACCGGACCCCGATCCCTGGATGATCGAGACCTTGTTCGCCTGGGGCATGTCGGCCCGGTAGATGAGGTTGTACTTGGGCTCGTACTTGAGCCTGCCGTCGCTGGCCAGCTGGATCCCCTCCAGCATCTCAGGGACGAAGTGCCTCGGGTCGTTGACGAATTTCTTCATGTGCCAGTCTCCCTCCACGTGTGCTTCTCGCTACGTGTGCTTCTCGCGCCAAGCCGCGCTGACGCTCTGCAAGATGACCCCCACCGCCGTGGCCCCGGCGTCGACCGATCCGATGCTCCGCTCCCCGGTGTAGGCGGCGCGGCCGCGCATGGCCAGCATCGGCTTGGTGGCCTCGGCCGCCCGGGTGGCCACGTCCGCCGCCTCCTGGAGGGCCGCGCTCCCGTGGTCCTGCGCCGCCTCGGGACGGGCCAGCCCGGCCTCCAGGGCGTCGATGGCGGGCACCAGGGCGTCGAGGAGCGTCTTGTCCCCGAGCGACGCCCCACCTCGATGCATGATCCCCGCGACCGCGGCCCGCAGGATGGCGATCACGTCGGCGCCGGTCAGCTCGGTCTTCTCACCGGCGGCCTGGGAGGCGCGGAGGAATGCCGTGCCCCAGATCGGACCGCTGACCCCGCCCACCTTCCCGGAGAGCACGAAGCCCACCTTCTTGAGGACCGCACCCACGTTGCTCCGGTCGAAGCTGTCGTAGTCGCTGACCACCACCTCGAAGCCGTTCCGGAGCGAGTAGCCGAAGTCGCCGTCGCCGACCACGCCGTCCAGCTCGGCGAAGTAGACGGCATTGTCGACGATGGTCTTGGCCATCGTCCTCAGGACAAGATCGACGTCATCCATTGCGCTCGCCGCCATCCCTTACGGTCCTCCTCTGCTTCCCTGATGCTTTCCCGCCCTATCCGCCCAGGCACGCCGCCAGATCGCTGAGGACGACGAAGTCGCCCGGGCGCGCACTGCTCCGATTGGCCATCACCACGCTCCGCTCCCCACCGGGGTCGCCCAGCGACGAGACCACCAGCACCGCCTCATCGAAGTTCTCGTGGGCCGTGTAGCCGTTGACCGTGATGAGGCAGCGCAGGCCGGCCGCGTGGGCCGCCTCCAGCCCGTTGCGGGAGTCCTCGACGACCAGGACGCCGGACGGGTCGACGCCCAGCCGCTCGAGGGCCAGCAGGTAGATGTCGGGAGCCGGCTTCTTGTGGGGGACGCAGTCCCCGGCCAGCAGGACGTCGAAGCGGTCCGCCCGCTCCGGGCCCGCTGCCTGGTCCAGGATGGCGCGCACCGACGGCTCCGCCGAGGTCGACGCCACCGCCAGCTTCCACCCCGCGTCCTGCGCCGCGGCGATGATCCGCCGGATCCCGGGCCGTGGGGGCAGCTTCCCGGCCGCCACCATCTCCGTGTAGATCTGGGTCTTGCGCTTGTGCCAGGAGGCGAGCAGCGCGGCCCGGCCGTCGGCATCCTCGGGGAGGCCGTGGGCGCGGCTGAACTCGGGGGTGAGCTCGCTCGCCATCCGCTCCTTGCCGCCGGCGACCTGGAGCTTGCGGCCGTACTCCTCCTCCGACCACTCCAGGGGCACCCCCACCTCCCGGAAGGTCTGATTGAAGGCGGGCAGGTGGCCGTACCGCTCGGTGTCCGCGAGCACGCCGTCGCAGTCGAAGATGATCGCGCTCACGCCCATGCCTTCCCTTCGCTGCCGAAGAGGCGGATGTGGTGCCGGGCCACGTCCATCACCGCCGCCCGCTGCGCCTTGAAGATCGCGGGCGGGTCGTACTCGCCCGGGTGCGCGCTCATGTACTCGTACCCCGACTTCATGAACGCGATCTTCAGCGCGGTCGAGATGTTCACCTTGGCGCAGCCCCGGCTGATCAGATCGCTGAACTGCTCGGGGGTCATCCCGGTCCCGCCGTGGAGGGCGACCGGGATCCCGGTGGCCTCGACGATGTCGGTGACCCGCTGACTGTCCAGGTGAGGGGTGGTCGCGTACACCCCGTGGGCGTTGCCGATCGCGGGGGCGAAGACGTCGACCCCGGTGGCGTGGACGAACTCGACCACCGTCTTCAGCGACTGGACGTGCTCGGCCTCGTCGCCGGTCATCTCCTCGGTCCGCTTGAAGCCCTCGATCTCGCCCTCCACGTCGGCTCCGTGGCGGCGCGCCTCGGCGACCACCTCGATGCACTGGCGCATGTTCTCCTCGACGGTCAGCTTGCTGGCGTCGAAGAGCACGGAGTTCCAGCCCGCGTTGAGGCAGTCGGTGATGACCGCGCGATCCGGGCAGTGGTCGAGGTGGAGCGCGACCGGGACGGTGATCGTCTTGGTCATCGCACGCCACATCGCGTACATGACATCGACCCCGGTCATCACCACGTGCTTGACCGAGGTCTGCACGATGACCGGCGAACGGAGCTCCTCCGCCGCCGCCAGCACCGCCTCCATGGTGAGGTCGTTGACGACGTTGATCGCCGCCACCCCGTACCTCTCCTCGAAGGCCCGCTGGAGGATGGATTTGGTGGTTACGACAGGCATGTCTACACCTCCCGTTGGGATGCCGAGCTGCCGCCACCGGCCCGGCCGGCCACCACCGGCCCGCCGGCGGCGAGGTCCAGGACAGCCCGCGCGTTGTCCTCGTCGACCACCAGGACATTGATCACACCGGCCCGCAGCATCCCCAGGATCGCCCGCGGCTTCTCCGGCTCGCTGACCACCGCCACCACCGTCCCCACCCGGCGGAGGTGGTCCACGGTCAGCGCCACCAGCCGGTCCTGGTGTGGCGAGGCGACCGGCCGCCCCTGGATGTCGACGTAGTTCCCGAGCACGTCGCCGACCGCGCCCTGGCTGCGCAGCCAGGCGATCTCGTCGGTGGTCAGGCAGCCCGACCGCACCATGGTGCAGTCGTCGTCGGTGCCGCCGATGCCGACCAGCGCCACCGTGGCCTGAGCCGCCCGATCGAGGCTCTGGGAGATCGCCTCCTGGGCGAGCAGCTGATCGCGGATCTCGCCGCTCTCCACGTAGGCGGGGGCGTAGAGGCTCACCGCCTCCCCCCCGCAGCCCGCGGCCAGGGCGCGGCAGATCTCGTTGGGGTTGGTCGGGGCGGCGACCCCCGGCGAACCGCCCATGGCGCTGACGAAGGTGACGTCCAGGCGGCTGGGCGGCCGGAAGAAGCGTGGCACGGCGCCCACCGTGCGCCCGTGGCTCACCGCCACCACGCAGCCGTCGTGGAGGCGGCGCTCCAGGTAGCGGGCCGCGCGCTGGGCGACGGCCTCGCGCTCCGCCTCCTGGTCGGCGCCGGCCGAGCAGACGATCGCGTCACTCAGGCCGAAGGTCTCGCGCAGCTGGCTCTCCAGCTCCAGCCGGAGCCAAGGCGGCGCCTGGATGTGGATGGCCACGACGCCAGACCGCCGCGCGCGCTCGAGCAGTCGCTGGACCTTGGGCCGGGAGAGGGCGAACTCGGTGGCCAGCTCCTCCTGGGTGCGCTCGTCGACGTAGTAGCGCTGGGCGAGCCGTGCCAGGAGCTCGTACTCGTCCTGGCGCAGCTCCTCTCGCACGGTCCAGCCACCCCTTCGCCTGGTGAGCAAATGCTCACTCGCGCACAGATTATCGGCTGTGCGAAGCGCGAATGCAAGGCCAGAGATCGACCCCCCTGGGTCGGATGGCCGCCGACCCGGGTGCAGGCCGGCCCGGGCTCAGGCGGCCTCGCACTCCGCGGGGAGCGGGGATCGGCCGGTGGGCCCGATCCTCCTCCAGGAGCTGGACGCGCAGATCTCAGTCGTCGTCTTCGTCCACCCACTCCAGGGTGCGGGCGACCGCCTTCTTCCACTTCCGGTAGCGGCGCTCCCGGATCTCGGGCTCGAGCCGGGGGAGCCACTCCGCGGCCTTGTGCCAGTTGGCCCGCAGGCTCTCCTGATCGGGCCAGAAGCCGACCGCCAGCCCGGCCGCGTAGGCGGCGCCCAGGGAGACGGTCTCGGCGACGATCGGCCGCACCACCGGGACCCCGATGAAGTCGGCGAGCAGCTGCATCAGCAGGTTGTCGGCGGTCATCCCGCCGTCCGCCTTGAGCACCCGCAGGTCGGTGCCGGAGTCGCTGTTCATCGCCTCCAGGACCTCGCGCGTCTGCCAGGCGGTGGCCTCCAGCACCGCGCGGGCGAGGTGCCCCTTGGTGGTGTAGCCGGTGAGCCCGGCGATCACGCCCCGGGCGTCGGAGCGCCAGTGGGGGGCGAAGAGGCCCGAGAAGGCGGGCACCACGTAGACGCCGCCACTGTCGTCGACGGTCCGAGCCAGGGTCTCGATCTCCGCGGCGGTCGAGATCAGGCCGAGCTTGTCGCGGAGCCACTGGACCAGCGAGCCGGTGACCGCGATCGACCCCTCCAGCGCGTAGGTCGCCGGCTTGCCGGCGATCCGGCAGCCGACCGTGGTGAGCAGCCCGTGGGTGGACTGGACCACCCGCTCCCCGGTGTTGAGCAGCATGAAGCTGCCGGTCCCGTAGGTGCACTTCCCCTCCCCCGCCGCGAAGCAGGTCTGCCCGAAGAGGGCGGCCTGCTGATCCCCCAGCGCGGCGGCCACCGGGAGCCCGGCCAGCGCCCCCGAGGCCTCCCCGTACGGCTCGGAGGAGGCGTGGATCTCGGGCAGCATCGCCCGCGGGACCTTCATCGCCTCGAGCAGCTCGTCGTCCCACTCCAGCGACCGGAGGTCCATCAGCATGGTCCGGCTGGCATTGGTGACGTCGGTCACATGGCGGCCGGTCAGCTTCCAGATCAGCCAGGTGTCCATGGTGCCGAAGAGCACGTCGCCCTTCTCGGCGCCGTCCCGGGCGCCCTCCACGTGGTCGAGGATCCACTGGATCTTCGGTCCGGAGAAATAGGTGGTGAGGGGGAGCCCGGTCTGGAGCCGGAAGCGGTCCTTGCCCCCCTCCCGGGCCAGCGCGTCGACGATCTTGTCGGTCCGGGTGTCCTGCCAGCTGATCGCGTTGTAGATGGGGCGGCCGCTGTGGCGGTCCCAGACCATGGTGGTCTCGCGCTGGTTGGCGATGCCCAGGGCGGCGAGGTCGGTGAGCTTGAGCTCCGCCTTCTCCAGGGAGTCCCCCACCACCTCGAGGACGTTGGCGAGGATCTCCTCCGGGTCGTGCTCCACCCAGCCGGGCCGGGGGAAGAGCTGGCGGTGCTCCTTCTGGGCGACCGACACGATCCGCCCCCGCTCGTCGAAGAGCAGGCAGCGCGACGACGACGTCCCCTGGTCGATGGAGGCCACGTAGGCGCCCGTCACCATGCCATCCCTCCTCTGGCCTCGCTCCCCCGCGACGAGGCCCACGGGGCTATGGCGGACGCTGTCACACCAGCCCGTTCAGCGTCACGGCAGGTCCGAGTTTCCGGGGCGCCCGGGCTCCTGTCAAGCCTCGAACGTGCCCGGAGCCCGGCTGGGCGGAGGCCTACCACGGGATCGCCCCCAGATCGCGCGAGATCGCCCGTGCCGATTCCCGCACGTAGGAGACCAGGTCGCTGCGCGGCTTCTCCGATTCGCAGAGCCGCTCCACCGGCCCTGAGATGGAGATGGCCCCGACGGTCTGCTCGCGCCGGTCGACGATCGGGGCGGCGACCGACCCCTCGCCATCGACCAGCTCGCCGATGTCCGCCGCCCAGCCGAGCCGCTTGGCCTGGGTGGCGGCGCGGCTCAGCTGCTTGACGTCGGTGATCGTGCAGGGGGTGAAGCGGGTGAGGTCCTCGGGGCCGAGCTGCGCGATCAGGTAGGGGTTGGCCGCCAGCAGGGTCTTCCCCAGGGCGGTGGCGTGGAGGGGCAGCAGGGAGCCCACCTGGAGCACCTGGTAGCTGTCGTCGGGGCGGAAGACGTGGTGCACCACCAGCACCCGGGCGTCGTGGAGGGTGCCGATCCGCACCGCCTCGTTGGAGCGGGCGGCCAGCGAGTTGGCCCAGTTCAGGGCCCGGGTGCGCAGCTCGTTGCCGTCCAGGTAGCTGCTCCCGAGGTGGAGGAGCGCCGCACCCAGCTGGTACTTGCCGGAGTCGGCGTCCTTCTCCACGAAGCCGACCTGCTGGAGGGTCCGCAGGATGCCGAACACTGTCCCCTTGGGCAGGCGCAGCTGGGCCGACAGCTCGACCAGGCTCAGGCGGCGGGTCCGCCCGGAGAGCAGGCGCATGACCTGGGCCGCCCGCTGGATCGATTGGATCGGCCGCGGCATACGCTTACCGTACCCGATCCGTAGGTCATTCTGAAGAGGCGGTTGACAATGCCCTACGGGGATGGATAATGGCGAACGCGTCTGGTGCCTGGGGAACCTCACAACGGCCTGAGGGAAGGGCCGCCGGTTCGGCTGGGAGGAGGAGCTGGCGCATGAGGGCTGTGTCGTGCGACGGGCGCAGGGGTGCCGCCCGCTTTCCATTGGCGAGCCAAGTTATTGCTTGGATCAATTGGAGGGTTTGGCATGGCTGATGAGTATCAACCGATACACGGCGCAGGGCGTCAGACGTTCGGTTTGAAGGGCCTCTGGGGCGAGTTGTCGGCGGAATTCTTTGGGACGTTTGTCCTGATCATGTTCGGTGACGGGTGCGTCGCGATGGCGGTCGCCGCCCTCAACTCCTCGGGTAGGGCTGCCACGCCCACCACCATCTTCCAGGCCAGCGGCGACTGGCTGCTGATCACCTTCGGATGGGCGTTCGCCGTCATGGTGGGCGTCTACGTCGCCGGAGGCATCAGCGGTGCCCACATCAACCCGGCGGTGACCCTGGCCCTGGCGGTCCGGCGCCGCTTCCCCTGGGGCCACGTGGCCCCCTACTGGATCGCCCAGGTCGTCGGAGCCTTCTGCGGCGCGGCGATGGTGATGGCCGTCTACCACGACTCCATCTCCGCGTACAACACGGCAGCTCACCTGGTCCCGTCGGCCGGGAACGCGCTGGCCAGCTACTCGATCTTCGCCACCTTCCCCTCCCCGGTCTTCCACGGGAGCATAGGGGGACCGTTCCTCGACGAGGCGGTGGGTACCGCTCTGCTGGTGCTCGGTGTGTTCGCGGTGACCGACGCGCGCAACTCGGCGCCGCTCAGCAACATGGGGCCGCTCATCGTCGGCTTCATCGTCTTCGCGGTCGGCACCTCCTTCGGTGCCCAGACCGGGTACGCGATCAACCCCGCCCGTGACTTCGGTCCGCGCCTCTTCGCCTACATCGCGGGCTACGGCCAGGTTGCCCTGCCCGGGACCTTCGACAACGGCGCTGGCTTCTCCTTCAGCAACTACTTCTGGATCCCGATCATCGGTCCTCTCCTCGGCGGTGTCGTGGGCGGCCTCTTCTACGACTTCTTCATCGGCGACGTGCTCCACGCCCGCAAGAGCGGCACGGCACAGGCAGTGCCGTCCGAGCCCGGTCGGGCCGAGCCGAACGTCCAGCCTGAGCGCCTGTAGCAGGCAGCTGACATGAAGAAGCTGATCAACCGCGTCGAGGACGTTGTCAAAGAGGAACTGGAAGGCATCGTCGCCGCTCACTCCGACCTCGTGCGGGTGCACTTCGCGCCCAATTACATAGTCCGGGCCGACGCACCGGTCAGCGGCAAGACGTCGATCGTCTCCGGCGGAGGCTCGGGCCACGAGCCGATGCACGGGGGCTTCGTCGGCATGGGCATGCTGGATGCGGCGTGCCCGGGTGAGGTCTTCACCTCGCCGACCCCCGACCAGATCCTCGAGGCCACCAAGGCGGTCAGCGGCGGCGCCGGGGTGCTCCACATCGTCAAGAACTACACCGGCGATATCCTCAACTTCGAGATGGCCGCCGACCTCGCCAAGAGCGAGGGGACCGAGGTGGAGGCGGTGGTCATCAACGACGACGTGGCGGTCCAGGACAGCCTGTACACCGCCGGGCGGCGAGGGGTCGGCACCACGGTGCTCGCGGAGAAGATCTGCGGTGCCGCGGCGGAGGCCCGCCGTCCGCTCAAGGACGTCGCCGAGCTGTGCCGTCGGGTCAACGCCAACGGGCGGAGCATGGGCATGGCCCTGACCTCCTGCACCGTGCCCGCGGCCGGCAAACCGACCTTCGAGCTGGGCGAGCAGGAGATGGAGATCGGCATCGGCATCCACGGCGAGCCGGGCCGCGAGCGCCGCGCGCTGGCGACCGCCGACGAGATCGTGGAGGCCCTGACCAAGCCGATCGTCGAGGACCTGCCGTTCAAGCGCGGCGACTCGGTGCTCGCGTTCGTCAACAGCATGGGCGGCACCCCGCTCATCGAGCTCTACATCGTCTACCGAGCGCTGGCGCGCTACCTGGACGGTGTGGGCGTGAAGATCGAGCGCAGGCTGATCGGGCCCTACATCACCTCCCTGGAGATGGCGGGCTGTTCCATAACCCTGCTCCGTCTCGACGACGAGATGACCAAGCTGTGGGACGCACCCGTCAACACCCCAGGGCTGCGCTGGGGAGTCTGAGCAGTAGAAGAGATCGGTTAGAGGGCAGCGGCGATGGCCATCACGTATGAGCAGGGACTCGCCTTCGTACAGGGCTTCGCCGCTGCCATAGCCGAGAACAAGGACTACCTGACCGAGCTGGACTCCGCGATCGGCGACGCCGACCACGGGACCAACATGAGCCGGGGCATGCAGGCCGTGCTGCCCAAGGTTGGCGCCCTGGAGGGAGCCGACCTCAGCCAGCTGTTCAAGACCACCGCCATGACCCTGATCTCGACGGTGGGGGGAGCCAGTGGACCTCTGTACGGCACCCTCTTCCTGCAGCTGGGAACCAGCATCGCCGGCCAGACCGAGCTGTCGGCCGAGGGCTGGAGCCAGGCCCTGGGGGCCGCCGTCCAGGCGGTGCGGGCCCGGGGCAAGGCCGAGCTCGGAGACAAGACCATGATCGACGCCCTGCAACCGGCCGCCGACGCGCTGCGCGCCGCGGCCCAGGACGGGACCTCACTCGACGCGGCACTGGCCGCATGCGAGGCGGCGGCCGAGCAGGGCATGGTGGCCACCATCCCGCTGGTGGCGCGCAAGGGCCGGGCGAGCTACTTGGGAGAGCGCAGCGCCGGGCATCAGGACCCCGGGGCCACCTCGTCCTGGCTGCTGGTCCGGGCAGCTCGACAAGCCTTCACCACCGATACGTGAGCTGGGAAGCAAGGAGAACGCATATGGCTGAATACGTCGGGGCGCTGGACCAGGGAACCACCAGCACCCGTTTCATGATCTTCAACCACTCGGGCGGAGTGGTCGGCATCGACCAGAAGGAGCACGAGCAGATCTACCCGAAGCCGGGCTGGGTCGAGCACGACGCTCTGGAGATCTGGACCCGCTCCGTGGAGGTCATCCGCGGCGCACTCCAGAAGACCGGCATCAAGGCCTCCGACCTGGCCGCGGTCGGGGTCACCAACCAGCGCGAGACCGCGGTGGTCTGGGACCGCAGGACCGGCAAGCCGGTGCACAACGCCATCGTCTGGCAGGACACCCGCACCGACACCATCTGCAACGAGCTCGCCAAGGACGGCGGTCAGGACCGCTTCCGGGCCAAGGTCGGGCTGCCGCTGGCCACCTACTTCTCCGGCCCCAAGGTCAAGTGGCTGCTCGAGAACGTCGAGGGGCTGCGGGCCAAGGCGGAGGCCGGTGACCTGGCCTTCGGCAACATCGACACCTGGTGCATCTGGAACCTCACCGGCGGGGTCGACGGTGGTGTCCACGTCACCGACGTGACCAACGCCAGCCGCACCATGCTGATGAACCTCGAGACCCTGGATTGGGACCCCGAGATCCTCGGCATCATGGGCATCCCGCGGTCGATGCTCCCCCAGATCCGGCCCTCCAGCGAGACCTACGGCAAGTGCGTCGGCGACCTGGCCGGCATCCCTGTCGCGGGCGACCTGGGCGACCAGCAGGCGGCCATCTTCGGCCAGACCTGCTACTCGGTCGGCGAGGCCAAGAACACCTACGGCACCGGCAACTTCATGCTCCTCAACACGGGCACCAAGCCGGTCCAGTCGAAGAACGGCCTGCTGACCACCCTGGGCTACAAGATCGGCTCGCAGCCCGCGGTGTACTGCCTGGAGGGCTCCATCGCCATCACCGGCGCCCTGGTGCAGTGGATGCGGGACAACCTGGGGATGATCACCACTTCGGCTGAGATCGAGACCCTGGCCAAGACCGTCGAGGACAACGGTGGCTGCTACTTCGTGCCCGCCTTCTCGGGGCTCTTCGCCCCCTACTGGAAGAGCGACGCGCGCGGCGTCATCGCCGGCCTCACCCGCTACGTCACGAAGGGCCACATCGCCCGCGCGGTGCTGGAGGCGACCGCCTGGCAGACCCGTGAGGTCCTGGACGCCATGAACGCCGACTCCGGCGTGGCCCTCACCGCGCTCAAGGTCGACGGCGGCATGGTCTACAACGAGCTGCTCATGCAGTTCCAGGCGGACGTGCTGGGCGTCCCGGTCATCCGTCCCAAGGTGGCGGAGACCACGGCCCTCGGCGCCGCCTACGCCGCTGGGCTCGCGGTTGGCTTCTGGACCGAGGTCGAGGAGCTCCGCAAGAACTGGCAGGTGGACCACACCTGGGAGCCGAAGATGGATCCCAAGGAGACGGAGAAGGAATACAAGCTCTGGAAGAAGGCCGTCACCCGCACCTTCGACTGGGTCGAGTGATCAGCGGCTAGGCAAAGACCGAACTGGAACCATGCCTGAAGCTCTCGAGTGCCAGCTGCTGGTGATCGGGGGCGGTTCCACGGGGGCCGGGGTGGCCTGGGACGCCGCGCTGCGCGGTTTCCAGGTCATCCTGGCCGACCGGGGTGACCTCGCCACCGGTACCACGGGCCGCTTCCACGGCCTGCTCCACTCTGGCGGCCGCTACGCGGTCCGCGACCCCGGAGGCGCGCGGGAGTGCGCTCGGGAGAACGTGATCCTCCGCCGGGTGGCGACCGCCGCCATCGAGGACACCGGAGGGCTCTTCGTCACCACGCCGCTGGACGACCTCGAGTACGCGGACCGCTTCCTGGCGGCGTGTCCCGAGGCCGAGGTCATCGTCGAGGAGATCTCACTCGGCGAGGCCCTCCGCCGTGAGCCGCGGCTCAATCCCAAGATCCGCCGGGCCTTCGCGGTGGCCGACGGCAGCATCGACAGCTGGAAGCTGGTCTGGGGGTGCGCGCACGGTGCCGAGCAGCACGGCGCGAAGATCCTCCCCTATCACCCGGTCACCGCTCTGGTGCGCGAGGGAGACCGGGTGGTGGGCGCGCGGTTGCACGACCTGCGCGGCGGCGAGGACGTCGAGGTGCGCGCCGAGTGCGTGATCAACGCCGCCGGCGCCTGGAGCGGGCAGATCGCCCGCATGGGCGGCTGTGAGGTCGGCGTCCGCCCCGGGAAGGGGGTGATGGTCGCGGTCAACCACCGGCTCGCCGACAGCGTGGTCAACCGCTGCCACCTGACCGGCGACGGCGACATCGTGGTGCCGAGCCACAGCGTGAGCGTGATCGGCACCACCGACACGCCGGTCGAGGACCCCGACGACATCGAGGTGACACCGGCCGAGGTCGCCGCCATGCTCGAGGCGGCGGACGCTCTGCTCCCCGGCTTCAGCCGGAGCCGGGCACTCCGCGTCTGGTCGGGAGCCCGCCCGCTACTGCCCAAGACCGCCGCCGCCGCGGGCGCGGCGGACGACCGCGCGGTGTCGCGCTCCCACACCGTGCTGCGCCACCGGGAGCGCGACGGCGTCGCCGGCTTCGTCTCCATCGCCGGCGGGAAGCTGACCACCTTCCGCCTGATGGCCAAGGACACGGTCGACGCGGTCTGCGCCGAGCTGGGGGTGGAGCGGCCCTGCACCACCGCCGAGACACGGCTCCCGGGCAGCACCGGCGCCAACTACTACCGGCTGCCCGACCACCAGAAGGAGTTCGAGCAGGGGCGCCCCGACAACCCGATGATCTGCGAGTGCGAGCTGGTCTCCCAGGCCGACCTGCTGGAGGCTGCGGAACGCAACCCCCACGTGCAGATCGACGACCTGCGCCGGGTCCTCCGGGTGGGGATGGGTCCCTGCCAGGGCGGGTTCTGCGCCTTCCGAACCGCCGCCATCCTGCACGGTCACGGCGAGTACGACCGTGCCGAGGCCAACGCCGCGCTGCGCGCCTTCGTCCAGGAGCGGTGGAAGGGTCAGCGCCCGGTGCTCTGGGGCCAGCAGCTCCGCCAGGCGCGCCTCGACGCGTGGATCTTCCAGGGGGTGCTCGACCTCGAGCACGTGCCCTCATGAGCCGGCCACCGATGAGCCGACAACCGGAGGTGTCCTGGTGATCGCCGACGCGCTCGTCATCGGGGCCGGGACCGCCGGCCTGACCGCCGGGATCCGGCTCGCCCAGGGCGGGCTCCGGGTCACCGTGATGGGAACCGGGGAGGGCTGCCTTCCCGTCGCCAGCGGGACCGTCGACGTGCTCGGCTACGCGCCCGACCCCGTCGAGAGCCCGCTCGCCGCGCTGCCCGCATTCCTCGCCGCCAACCCCGATCACCCCTACCGGCTCGCCGGCACCAGTGGGCTGGGGCAGAGCGTCGCCTGGTTCGTGAAGACGGCGGAGCCGCTCGGCTACCGCGGCGAGCTCTCCCGGAACCGGTGGGTGCCGACGGTGCTCGGCGGCCTCCGGCCCACCGCCCTGGTCCCGGCCTCCATGGCCGCCGCCGACCTCGGCGCCGGCGGCGAGGTGGTCATCGCCGGCATCCGCGGCTTCCGCGACCTCCACCCCGCGCTCCTCGTCGCCAACCTCAGCCGGGCGGCGGCCGGCTCGGCGCCGGCCATCCAGGCGCGCGCGGTCGAGCTCGACTGGCCCGGCAGCGCGGGCGACCTCCCCGCCTTCCGGCTGGCCCGCCGCCTCGAGGACGAGGAGATCCGGCGGCGCCTGGTCAGCCAGCTCCGCCCCCGGCTGGGCGGAGCCGCGGCGGTGGGCATGCCGGCGGTGCTGGGCCGGGAGCGGGCAGCCGAGGTCCACGCCGACCTCGAGCGCCGGCTGGGAGTCCCGGTCTTCGAGATCCCCGGCCTGCCCCCGTCGCTCCCCGGGCTGCGGCTCTTCGACTGCCTGCGCCGGGCGCTGCGCGCCGCCGGTGGACGGCTGCTCCTGGGCAGCACGGCCGTGGGCGCCACCCTCGGCCACGGCAGCGTCGACTCGGTGACCATCACCCAGGCCTCCCGCCGGGTGGAGGTCAGCGCCGGGTTCTTCGTGCTGGCGACGGGCGGCTTCCCGACCGGCGGGGTCGTCCGCGAGCCCGACGGCGAGCTGCGCGAGCCCGTCTTCGGCCTGCCGGTGCGCGGGCCGGCCGCGGGGGAGCAGCCCTTCGGCGACGAGTACCTGGCCGAGCACCCGCTGGATCGCGCTGGGCTCGGCACCGACGCCGAGGGCCGGCCCCTTGGCGCCGACGGTGCCCCTCACGCCGCCAACCTCTACGCCGCCGGCGCCGTGCTCGCCGGCGGCGTCCCCTGGCGGGAGAAGTCCGGCGAGGGGGTGAGCATCGCCACCGGCTGGCACGCCGCCGAGGCCATCCTGAGCAGCCGCCGGGAGGATGCCGCGTGAGGTGGACGGGATGAGCCTGCTGATGGAGACCGAGGGGCTGTCGGTGCGCCCCTCCCTCGACGGGTGCATCAAGTGCACGATCTGCGAGAGTGCCTGCCCCTATGCGGCGGTCACCGAGCGCTTCCCGGGGCCCAAGACCGTGGGGCCCCAGGAGGAGCGGTTCCGTCACGGTCCCCTCTCGGCCGACTGGTCGGTGGACTACTGCTCCGGCTGCGGGATCTGCAGCCGGGTCTGTCCCCAGGATGTCCGGATTGCCGAGATCAACTCGCGTGCCCGGGCCCAGCTCAAAGAGCAGCGCGGCATCCCCCTGCGCGACCAGCTGCTGGCCCGACCTGACTGGATGGGTCGGCTCGGCCGGCCGATACGCCCTCTCTTCAACTGGGCCATGGGCACCTCCCTGGTGCGCTTCCCGGTGGAACGCATCCTCGGCATCCACCGCAAGGCCGCGGTCCCCAAGGTGGCCCCGCGCACCTTCCAGCAGTGGGCGCGGCGCCATCCCAGCCGCCCGGCGCGCGACCGAGTGGTCTACTTCCACGGCTGCAGCACCAACTACTTCGAGCCCCGGCTGGGCCGGATGGTGGTGGCCGTCCTCGAGCACCAGGGTCTGGCGGTCGAGATCCCCTCGCAGGGCTGCTGCGGGCTGCCCCTCCAGTCCAACGGGAACTTCCCCGCCGCCCGCACCTACGCCACCCGGCTGGCCCGCCAGCTGCACCGCTCACCCGGGGAGGTCCCGGTCATCGCCTCCTCGACCAGCTGCGGGCTGATGCTCAAGCGCGAGGCGCGCGAGATCCTCGGAGTGGAGGACCCAGCGCTCATCGACATCTCGGAGCGCACCTACGACATCTTCGAGTTCCTCCGCGACCTGCACGAGCAGGGCCGCCTCAAGACCGACTTCGTCCCGGTCGAGGTGACCGCCGCCTATCACGCGCCCTGCCAGCAGCAGAATCAATTGATCGGCAAGCCCGCCCTCGACGTGCTCGCGCTGATCCCGGGATTGAAGCTGGTGGAGCTGGATCGGGACTGCTGCGGGGTCGGCGGCACCTACGGGATCAAGCGCGAGAAGTACGCGATCTCGATGGCGGTCGGCGCGGGCCTCTTCTCGGACATCAAGCAGACCGCCCCCGACCTGGTGCTCTGCGACAGCGAGACCTGCCGCTGGCACATCGCCAAGGCCACCGGGTTCCCGGTGATCCATCCCCTGGAGCTGCTGCATCGAGCCTATGGCGGCCACTGAGCCGGCCGATCCCGCGGGTGAGGCGCCCGCCGTCGCTGCGCCCGGCGACCTCCCACCGGGCGCAGCGCCGGTCGGGCTGGTCCTGGTCTCGCACAGCGCCCAGCTCGCCGAGGGGGCCGCGGAGCTGGCCCGGGCGATGGCCGGGGAGGAGGTCCGGATCGTCGCGGCGGGGGGCATGGAGCCACCCGAGACCGCACTGGGCACCGACCCGGTGCGGGTCGCCGCCGCCATCGAGGCGGCCTGGTCGGAGCGCGGGGTGCTGGTGCTCATGGACCTGGGCAGCGCCTTGCTCTCCGCCGAGATGGCGCTGGAGCTGCTCCCCGAGGAGCGCCGCGGCCGGGTGCTGCTGAGCGCCGCCCCCCTGGTCGAGGGCGCGGTGTCGGCGGCGGTGACCTCGCGGCTGGGCGAGCCGCTGGAGCGGGTGGCGCTCGAGGCGACCGGGTCGCTGGACGCCAAGCGTGCCCAGGTCGGAGGCCCGGGGGCGGGTGGCTCCGCCGGCGCGGGGGCAGTCCTGGACACGACCGGTGTCGCGACCGCCGGAGCCGGCGAGGGGGCCGCGATCCCCGCCCCCACCCCCGACCTCGGCGCCCCGGCGGTCGAGACCCGGATCGCCGTGGACATCCCCCTCGGGCTCCATGCCCGGCCGGCCGCGCGGGTGATCCGCGCCACCGGGGGGATGGACGCCGTGGTCCTCGCCGGCAACGCGACCACCGGCTCGGCGCTGGTGAGCGCGCGCAGCCTTAACGCGCTCGCCGGCCTGCAGGTGCGCGCGGGCCATGAGCTGCTGGTGCGCGCGACGGGCCCCGACGCGCAGCGAGCGATTGACGCCCTGCGCGCGCTGGCGGCGCGCCGATACGACGAGCCCGCCGGGGGCCCAACCGCCGGGGCCATTCCGACAGAGCGGGCTCCGGCCGCCTCCCCCGCCGGCCCTGCACCGCCGCCGGAGTCGCCGACCCCGGGCCGGCCCGGCGAGCTGCGCGGCATCCCCGCCTCCGCCGGCATCGCCATCGGCACCCTGCAGGTGCTGGAGGAGGCCGAGGCGCCGATCCCGACCGGCGAGGCCGACGAACCGGCCTCCGAGCTGGAGGTCCTGGAGCTGGCGCTGGCCGCGACCCGCTCCGAGCTGGAGCAGCTGCGCGACCAGACCCGGGCCCGGTCGGGCGGCTACGAGGCGGAGATCATCGATGCGGACCTGCTCTTCCTCGAGGACCCCGAGCTCCTCGAGCCCACTCGGGCGGCGATCACCGGGGAGCGCCGGACCGCCGCCCAGGCGTGGTCGGAGGTGTCGACCCGGCTGGGGAGGTCCTGGGAGCAGCTCGACGACCCCACCATGCGGCTGCGGGCCGCCGACCTCGCGGGGGTGAGCCGCCGGGTGCTCCATCGCCTGCTGGGCCGGTCCGCCCCCGTCCTCCGCCAGGCCGGGATCCTGGTGGCGCGCGACCTCGCTCCCACCGACACCGCGGCGCTGGATCCCTCCCGGGTGATGGGTATCGCCACCGCCGGAGGCGGCCCCACCTCGCACAGCGCCATCCTGGCCCGCGCCCTGGGGATCCCGGCGGTGGTGGGCCTGGGCGACCACCTGCTCGCGCTCCCGCCGGGGCGGAGCGCCCTGCTCGACGGCGGGCGGGGCACGCTGACCGTCGACCCCCCCGCGAAGCTGGTCCGGCGGGCCCGCGCCGAGGGCCGGGAGGAGCAGCGCCGGGCGGCCCATGCCGCCGCCGCCGCGCACCGGCCCGCGGTGACCCGTGACGGGGTGACGGTGGAGGTCGCCGCCAACATCGGCGCGGTCGAGGAGGCCACCCGGGCGGTCCAGGCGGGCGCCGACGGGGTCGGGCTGCTCCGCACCGAGTTCCTCTTCCTGGAGGCGGAGTCGATGCCCGGGGAGGAGGCCCAGGAGCGCGTCTACACCGAGATCGCCGAGCGGCTGGAGGGCCGCCCGCTGACCATCCGGACCCTCGACGTCGGCGCCGACAAGCCCCTCCCCTATCTCCGCTCCGTCCACGAGGACAACCCGGCCCTCGGGCTGCGGGGCATTCGCCTGGGCCTGGCCCGGCCCGAGGTGCTGACCGCCCAGCTCCGCGCCGTGGTCGCGACCGCGCGGCGGCACCCGGTGCGGGTGATGTTCCCGATGGTGGCGAGCGCGGGCGAGGTCGAGACCGCCCGAGCCCTGCTCGCCGAGGTGGCCGGGTCCGCACCCCTCCGCCTCGAGGTCGGCGTGATGGTGGAGGTCCCCTCCGCGGCCCTCACCGCCGCCCGGCTGGCCGAGCGCGTCGACTTCTTCTCACTCGGGACCAACGACCTCTCCCAGTACACGCTCGCGGCCGACCGCGGCAACGCCGAGGTGGCCACGCTCGCCGACGCCCTCCACCCCGCGACCCTGCGGCTGATCGGGGAGACGGTCCGGGCCGCCCGCTCCCGGGGCCGCTGGGTGGGCGTGTGCGGTGAGCTGGCCGGCCAGGTCGAGGCGGTGCCGCTGCTGATCGGCCTCGGGGTGAGGGAGCTGTCGGTGGCGGTGCCCTCGGTGGCCAGGATCAAGGAGGCGGTGCGCGCGGTGGACTCCGGGGCCTGCGTCCGCCTGGCCCGGCGTGCCCTCCGGCTGCCCGACGGAGCCGCCGTCCGCGTCCTCCTCTCGGCCACCGCCGGACGTGCGACCATTGCTCGGCATGGCTCGCCGGTCCCCTCCCGTCGCGCCCCAGCGCGGAGCGCCGATTCCCCTCGCCGCGGGTGACGACGCGCCAGTCAGCCCGGTGAGCGTGCTCCCGGTGGTGGCCGTCCGCTCCCGTGCCCGCACCGCCTTCGTGGGCACCACCACCGTGATGCGCCTGGCACTCACCCCGGTGGTGGCGGCACTCGCCCTCGGAGGTCAGGGCCGCTGGGCGGCCGTGGTGTTCGCGATCGCGGCCAGCACCGACTACCTCGACGGCTACCTGGCCCGGCGCTGGGGCGTGACCACGCTGACCGGCAGCTTCCTGGACACCACCGCCGACAAGGTGATGGTGGCGGGCGTGCTGATCGCCCTCACCAGCATGGGCCAGGCCTCGCCGTGGGCGGTGATGATCATCGTCTGCCGCGAGGTGATGGTGATGGGCCTGCGGGGCTCGGTCGCCGTCTCCGGCAAGGTGATCCGGTCATCCGAGCTCGGGCGCACCAAGGCGGCGGTGCAGTTCGTCGCCATCATCCTGCTGCTGCTCCGGGTCGACCAGCGTCTGGGGCCGACCGGGATCGGCGAGTGGGCGCTCTGGATCGCGGCGGGGCTCACCGTCCTGTCGGCCGCCGACTACGTCTCGCGCTGGGCGGCCTCCACCCTCCGCAGCTCCGCGCCGGCCACCCCGGAGTGAGCGGACCGGTCCTCATCACCGGGGCCGGTGGCTTCGTCGGGGGTGCCGTCCTCGAGCGACTGATCGGGGCCGGCTTCGAGGTGCGCGCCCTGGCGCGCGGCCAGGAGACGGCGGCCCGGGTCGGCGCCGCCGGCGCCCAGCCGGTGATCGGAGACATCCTGGACGGCGAGGACCTGGTCACCGCGATGCGCGGCTGTGAGCTGGTCTTCCACGTCGCCGGGCTCAACAAGATGTGCCTGCCCGACCCGGCTCCCCTGATGCGGACCAATGTCGACGGCTCGGTCAGCGTGGTCCGGGCGGCCGCCCGGGCCGGGGTCCGCCGCATCGTCTACACCTCGTCGGCCGCCACCCTCGACAGCGCGCCCGAGCCCGGACGGCCGGAGGGTGGACCGCGTCGCTTCCTCTCCGCGTACGAGCGCTCCAAGTACGAGGCCGAGCGTCAGGTCCTGGAGCTGGCTCCCCGTCTCGGTGTCGAGCTGATCTGCCTCAACCCCGCCTCGGTGCAGGGGCCGGGGCGCACCACCGGCACGGCGCGCTGGCTGATCCGGTACGCCAACGGCCGGCTGCACTGGCTGGTCGACGCGCCGGTCAGCCTGGTCGACATCGCCGACTGCGCCGAGGCGCACCTGCTCGCCGCCACCCGCGGTGAGCCGCTGCACCCTTACGTGCTCAGCGGGTCCACCCAGCGCATCTCGGAGATGGTGCACACGCTCGGGACGGTCGCCGGCCGGACCCACCCGCTCCGCTTCCTCCCCGCCGGCCCGGCGGTCGCTGCCGCCTCGGTGGCGGGCTTCGGCTTCCGGGCGGCGCGACGGCGGGCGCCGGTCTGCCGCGAGATGCTGCGGACGCTGGCCCACGGCCACGCCTACGACGGAGCCCCGGCGGCGCGCGAGCTGGGCTTCACCTACACGCCGCTGGAGGAGACGCTCCGGCGCGCGCTCGCCTGGTACATCGAGAACGGCCACGTGAGGGCGGACGCCGCGGCTGACCGCTCGGGGGAGCCGAGGTTGGAGCCCAATTCCGACCACCGGGCGGGGCCGTGAATTCCCAGGGCCACCCAGGCTATCGTGACCGCATGCAGATGCTGCCACTGGGCCGCGGCGGGCCCCTGGTCAGCCGGATCGGGCTGGGCATGGCCGCCCTCGGGCGGCCGGCGTACATCACCACCGGGCGTGCCGACGACTTCGGCAAGGACCGCTCCGAGGACGCCTTCCGCCGACGCAGCTGGGAGGTCCTCGACGCCGCCTATGCGGCCGGGGTTCGCTACCTCGACTGCGCCCGCTCGTACGGGTCGGCCGAGGCCTTCGTGGCCGGCTGGCTGGGCCGCGCCGACCCGCCCGACGTGGTGGTCGGCTCCAAGTGGGGCTACACCTACGTCGGCGCCTGGGACCCGGCGGCGGCGGTCCACGAGGTGAAGGACCACTCGCTGGCGACCTTCGAGCGCCAGCACGCGGAGACCGTCGCCCTGCTCGGCTCGCACCTCCGCCTGTACCAGGTGCACTCCGCGACCCTGGAGTCCGGGGTGCTCGACGACCGGGCCCTCCATGAGGCCCTGGCGCGAGAGCGCGACCGCGGTCTGCGTCTCGGGATCTCAACCTCGGGCCCGGCTCAGGCCGCGACCATCCGCCGGGCGCTCGAGATCCGATCCGGGGGTGAGCCGCTCTTCGGCGCGGTGCAGGCGACCTGGAACCTGCTGGAGCCGTCGGTCGAGCCCGCCCTGGTCGCGGCGGCCGAGGCCGGGTGGGCGGTGATCGTCAAGGAGGCGGTGGCCAACGGCCGGCTCACCGCGCGCGGTGACGCGGGTGGGCCGGACACGCCCCTCGGAGAGGAGGCGGCGGGGGCCGGCGTGGGCCCCGACGCGCTCGCCATCGCCGCCGCGCTGATGCGCCCGTGGGCGACCGTGGTGCTGAGCGGCGCCGCGACCGTCGACCAGCTGCAGAGCAACCTGCGGGCCAGCGAGCTGACCGAGCTGGACCTCCTCGACCTCCCCGTCCTCGCCGAGACGCCCACCGACTACTGGGCCAGGAGGTCGAGCCGCCCCTGGCAGTGACCGCGCTGCGCGGTCCGGCTCCACTCCGCGCCACCCCGTTTGCGGCCCCGAGCTGCGCGACCCGGGTGGTGGGTCCATCTCAGGCGAGCGTGCACGGACCTCCACGCCCGAGAGCCAGGGGCGAGCCCTCAGGCGGCGTCGATGTGCAGGCGCATCCCGGGAAGGCGGCGAGCGCCGAAAGCAGCCCTGCCGGCCGAGACGGCGTTCAGGTCCAGCGGCGGCGGGGTGGGGAGAGCCAGGTGGAAACCCTGCCCGTGGGTCACTCCGCACTCCCGCACGGCCTCCAGCTCCGCCTCGCTCTCGATGCCCTCGGCGACCACCGTGGACCCGATCTCCCGGGCGAAGGACACCAGCGCCCCGGCCAGGGCGCGCCGAGCTCGGCCGTGCTGAATGCCAGAGGTCACCGAGATGTCGATCTTGATGATGTCAGGGTGCAGGAGGAGGAGCTGGCGCAGGCTCGTGTTCCCCGTGCCGGCGTCATCGAGGGCGAGCCGCGCCCCCGCCTGCCGCAGAGGCTGCAGCACCTGGCTCACCGTGGCCTGGTCGAGGGTCATGGCCGCCTCGGTCATCTCGATGACGATCCGAGAGAGTGGGGCGGCCTGCAGCAGCCGTCCGGTCTCGGGTCGTAGCAGGGTGATCGGCGAGACGTTGAGGGAGAGGTAGACATCCTCCGGGATCTCGCGGAGGATGCCGACCGCCGCCCGGATGGCGGCCGTCTCGAGCACCTCGCGCATGCCGACGGCCGCGGCCTCCTTGAACCATCGCGCGGGCGAACCGCGCTCAAAGCGGGAGAAGGCCTCGACGCCGGCAACGGTACCGGCGCTCAGCTCGACGATCGGCTGGAAGACGGGGATCACACCGCGCTCGATCACGCTCCTCATCCGGGCGCGCAGCCGGCTCCGCCGCAGCTCGGCCTGATCGTCGCTCCCCAGCACCTCATCGAGCCAGTGGAAGGCCTCCTCCACGCTGGCGGGGGAGGTGCGCACCATGGTGGTGCCACCCGCAGCTGGTATGAGCAGGCCTCGCGGGATGCCGTCCGGGGTGTGGGTGCCGGCCATCTGGAGCAAGGCGGCGGTCAACAGCCGGTCAGAGGTGAAGGCCGTCCCGTCGCCGAACCACTCCGCTGTGGCCAGCAGCGAGTCGTCCTCAGCGGGCGGCGTCCCTCGGCTTCCGCCGTTCCCTCTCAGCCAAGCCATGCCCAGCACCCCATACCCGTGGTGACGACGTATCGGTGATCACCACCTCACCTCCACCTTAGCCCCGCGCCGCGCATCCGCCTCCGATGAGGCGATGACGGTGCTCGGCCGACGTGTATCGGGCACATGCGACCGCCGGGTGCCGATGTGGCCACCGCGTCACGCCGGTTGTCGTTGGCGGGCGCCGCGTGCCGGAAGCTCAGGCCTCGGGTTCGTTCCGGCGCCGGGCCACCATGCGGAGCCGTACCCCGGCGAAGCCGAAGACGGCGCGGATGCGGTTCTCCAGGTATCTCTCGTACGAGAAGTGGAGCAGCTCGGGGTCGTTGACGAAGAGCACCACGGTCGGGTTGGGAGAGCTCGCCTGGGTGGCGTAGAGGATCTTGAGCCGGCGGCCCCTGTGCATCGCCGGCGGCCGGCTCGCCACCGCCTCCCGTACCAGCTGGTTGAGGGCCGGGGTGGGGATTCGCGTGGCCCGTCCATCGGCCACCGTCGCGGCGGTGTCCAGCACCTTGGCCACGTTGCGCCCCTGGAGGGCGCTCAGGGTCATCACCGGGACCCCGGGGACGAAGTCGAAGGCGGCGCCGATCCTGGAGAGCGTCTCGGGGTCGACCCGGTCCTCCTGGGGCACCAGGTCCCACTTGTTGGCGATGATCACCACGCCCTTGCCCGCCTCGGCGGCGTAGCCGGCGATGTGCCGGTCCTGGGCGACGATCCCCTCGGAGCTGTCGACCACCACCAGGGCGACGTCGCTCCGCTCCAGGGCGCGCATCGCCCGGAGCAGGCTGTAGTGCTCGATGTCGGTGCTGATGACCCCCCGGCGCCGGATCCCGGCGGTGTCCACCAGCCGGACCTGGCGCCCGTGGTGGTCGACCACGGTGTCGACCGCGTCCCGCGTGGTTCCGGCCACAGATGACACCAACGCCCGCTCCTCCCCCACCAGGTAGTTGAGCAGCGACGACTTGCCGACGTTGGGCCGGCCGATGATGGCCACCCGCAGCTCGTCGACCCGCTCCTCGGCGGCGCCGTCCGCGGCGGGCAGCCGTTCCAGCACCTCGTCGAGCAGCTCGCCGGTGTCGGTGCCGCTGAGCGCCGAGATCAGCCGCGGCTCCCCGAGGCCGAGCCGGTACAGCTCGTGGGCGTAGTACGGGTCGCTGGAGGAGTCCGCCTTGTTGCCGGCGAAGATCACCGGCTTGCCCCCCGAGCGCAGGATCCTGGCGACGTCCTCGTCCAGCCCGGTGACGCCGGCGCGGACGTCGACCATGAGGATGCAGAGGTCGGCCTCCTCGATGGCCAGGCGCGCCTGCTGCTGGGTGCCCCGGGTCAGCTCGGCGATCCCCGGGTCGTCCGGGGCCAGCGCCGGGTCGAGGCCGGCGGTGTCCACCAGGGTGAAGCGGCGGCCGCGCCACTCGGCGACGCCGTACAGGCGGTCCCGGGTGAGCCCGGCGGTCTCGTCGACGATCGCGTGCCGGTGCCCGGTCAGCCGGTTGAAGAGCGTGGACTTCCCGACGTTGGGCCGGCCCACGATGGCGACGATGCCGCTCACCGGGCCCAGCGAGAGGTCGCCGTCCCGCCGCCGGGTGCGCCGGGTGCGCACCGTCCCCGCCGCCGGGCTCACGACGCCCCGCCCTCGAAGCGCAGCACGATCTGGCGCAGCCCCCGACCCTCGCCGGCCGGGCTGAAGGCGTTGAGATCGCCGCTGGCGCCGGTGACGGTGTTGACGATGAGGTACGCGTAATCGACCCAGGACCGATCGGAGTCGAACTGCGAGGGCCACGCCGGGTGGTCCGGATGGCTGTGCCAGAAGCCGACCACGTCGAGACCGCGGGCACGGGCCGAGACGTCGGCGGCCTGGATGTCGGCGGGGTCGAGGTCGTAGCGGTCGCGCAGCCTCTCGGTCCAGAGGTTGCGGGCGGAGGTGGCCTCCTCCACCACCACCGCGTCCCCGTCATACGCGCCGATCAGCACCCCGCAGCCCTCGTGGGGGTAGGCGGCCTCGGCGAGGCGCCGGATCTCCGCGTGGGCGGGCCCGGCCAGGCGCACCGCGAGCACGCTCACGGAGGGGTCAGCCCGTACAGGCCGGTGCTGAGGTAGCGGTCCCCCCCGTCGCAGAGGATGGTGACGATCACGCCGCTCTCGATCTCGCGAGCCACCTCGCGGACCCCCCAGAGGTTGGCGCCGCTCGAGTGACCGGCGAGGATGCCCTCGGTGGTGGCCAGCCGCCGGGCCAGCTCGTAAGCATCCTCGGTGGGGGCGCCGAGATCGCGGTCCGCCAGGTTCGGGTCATAGATGCCGGGAACTATGGCGCTCTGCATGTGCTTGAGGCCCTCGAGGCCATGCCACGGGGACTCGGGCTGGACGCTGTACAGGCGGATCTCCGGATTGAGCTCGCGGAGCCGGCGCCCGGTGCCGACGAAGGTGCCGCCCGTCCCCAGCGCGGCCACGAAGTGGGTGACCGCCCCCCGGGTCTGCTCCCAGATCTCGTTGGCGGTGCCGTGGTAGTGGGCGCGCCAGTTCTCGGGGTTGTTGTACTGGTCGGGCATGTAGTAGTGGTCGGGGTCGGCGGCCAGGACCTCGCGGCAGAGCCGGATGGCACCGTCGCTCCCCTCCATGGGGTCGCTGAAGGTGACCTCGGCGCCGTAGGCGTGGACCAGTGCCCGCCGCTCCGTGCTCACGTTGCGCGGCATGACCAGGTGGACCCGGTAGCCCTTGGCGGCGCCGATCATGGCGTAGGCGACCCCGGTGTTGCCGCTGGTGGCGTCGAGGATCACCCGATCCCGGGTGAGCAGCCCCCGGCGCTCGGCCTCGGTGATCATCCGGAGGGCCGGCCGGTCCTTCACCGAACCGCCGGGGTTGCGGTACTCGGCCTTGGCGAACACCCGAACCTCGGGGAACTCCTCCTCGAAGAGGCGGATGCGCAGCAGCGGCGTCCGGCCGATCAGATCCAGCAGGCTGGAGCCGAGGCGCGCGGGGACGATCGAAAGCTGGGGGTCGGAGCTGGGCATCACGGCCATTATCACCGAGCTTCGGCGCCGGACCGGTCAGCGGCGCGCGCGCTGGGGGGTGCGGGACTGGTGAGGCCGGCTCCGGCGACCCCGAGGGAGGTGTTAGCCGCCGGTCGCGCCGACCCCCATCCGGAATCCGGCGCTGCTCCTGCGCGCGTCGGTGAAGACGGCGATGACGCCGCTCGGACGGAGGTGGATCGGGCCGTCCTCACCGGGCAGCTCGATGAACCCGGAGTCGCCGGGCTTGACCCGCAGCGCCTCCAGGGTCTCCTCGACCGAGAGCTTCACCGCGGCATCCGCGCCGTTGACGAGCCGGACGATGGTCATGCGCTGGTGCTCCTCGCTGAGTGGGCTGGGCCCATGGTACCCGCGACCGCGTCCAGGGCCGCCCCGAGCTCGGCGGTCAGATCCTCGACCGCCTCGATCCCCACCGAGAAGCGGAGCAGGCCGTCGCCGATGCCCAGTGCGCGGCGCTGCTCGGGGCTCAGGCTGCGATGGGAGCTGACCCCCGGGTGGCTCACCGTGGTCGCGACGTCGCCGAGGGAGGGGGCGAGCCGGACCTCGGGCAGCGCGCCCAGCAGACGCTCCGCCCGGTCGCGCCCGCCCAGGTCGATGGCCAGCATCGATCCCCGTCCCCGGGGCAGCAGCCGGGCGGCCAGCGCCTCCTCCTCGGGACCTCGTGAGCCGGGGTAGTGGACGGCCGCGACCGCCGCGTGCCCGGAGGCCAGCCGGGCCAGCGCCGCCGCGTTGGCCGCGCCACGCTCGGTGCGCAGGCCCGCGGTGCGGATGCCACGCAGGCTGAGGAAGGCGTCGAACGGCGCCAGCACCGCGCCGAGCGCCCGGGAGTTGGCATCCAGCCGGCCGGCCGCCGCATGGCCGGCGCGGATCATCACCGCTCCTCCCAACACGTCGGCGTGACCGGAGAGCTGCTTGCTCAGGCTGTGGAAGACCACATCGGCCCCCATCTCCAGGGGGCGGAGCAGGAACGGGGTGGCGAAGGTGTTGTCGATGACGGTGGTGACCCCCGCCGCCCGGCAGAGATCGACCAGGGCGGGCAGGTCCAGCACCCCCAGCAGGGGGTTGCCGATGGTCTCCGCCACCACAGCGGCGACCGCCGGCGAGAGCACCTCCCCCACCGCCGCGAGCTGGTGGTCGACCTCGCCCGGGGGCGGCAGGTCGATGATCACGGGCTCGATACCCAGGGCGGCGAGGGGCCCGGCGATGAGGCTCTCGCTCCCCCCGTAGCAGGGACGGAGCAGCACCACCCGGCGGCGCCCGGGCTCGACCAGGGTGCTCAGGGCGAGCAGCAGGGCGGCCTGGCCGCTGGAGGTGACCCGGCAGAGGGGCGCGTCGAGGCCCCCGCCCTCCAGGGCGGTCAGCGCCTCCTCGAGGCGGTGGACGCTGGGATTGCCGTAACGGCGGTAGCCGCTCGCAGCCACGGCCATGGTCCGGTCCAGGTCGGCGAGGTCGGGGAAGGCGTCGACGGAGGCGAGCGACGGCGGCTCCACCAGAGGGGCGCCGCCGGGCGCGGCCTCCGGCGTCCCCGCCCGGGCGGCGACGGTCAGCGGGCTGGGCGGTCGCTTCACCGCCACGAGCCCCGGACGCCCCCCGGGCTGGTCATCGACGTACCGGCGCGGCCTATGGCTTCGGGACCCGCGGGAGCGCCCCTCTACCGGCGTAGACGGCGGAGGTGCCGAGCTCGCGCTCGATCCGGAGCAGCCGGTTGTACTTGGCGACCCGCTCCGACCGCGACGGGGCCCCGGTCTTGAGCTGGCCCCCGTTGATGGCGACCACGAAGTCGGCGATGAAGGTGTCCTCGGTCTCGCCGCTGCGGTGGCTGACCACCGGGTTGTACCCGTGCGCCCGCCCGAGGGCGACCGTCTGCATGGTCTCGGTCAGCGTGCCGATCTGGTTGAGCTTGATGAGCACCGAGTTCGCCGCACCGAGGTCGATGCCCTTCTGGAGCAGCTTGGCGTTGGTCACGAAGTTGTCGTCGCCGACCAGCTGGACGCGTTCCCCCAGCATCTTGGTCAAAAGCACCCAGCCGTCCCAGTCCTCCTCGGCCATGCCGTCCTCGAGCGAGACGATCGGGTAGCGGTCGAGCCAGGTCGTCCAGAGCTCGACCATCTCGACGGGGCCCAGGGTCCGCCCCTCGCCCTTCAGCACGTAGTGGCCGTCGTGGTAGAGGCCGGAGACGGCCGGGTCGAGCCCGATCCCGACGTCCGTGCCGGGCACGTACCCGGCCTTGAGGATGGCCTCGACCAGCAGCTCGACGGCCTCCTCGTTGTGCTTGAGCGAGGGGGCGAAGCCGCCCTCGTCACCCTGCCCGGTGGCGTGCCCCTTCGCCTTGAGGACGGCGCGCAGGGCGTGGAAGCACTCGCTCCCGGCGCGGAGCGCCTCGGCAAAGGTCGGCAGCCCGAACGGGATGAACATGAACTCCTGGAAGTCCACCGAGGTCTGGGCGTGGGCGCCGCCGTTGAGGCAGTTGAACTGGGGGACCGGGAGAGTCACCGCGCCGACCCCGCCCAGGTAGCGGTAGAGGGGCAGCCCCGTCGACTCGGCGGCGGCCCGGGCACTGGCGAGGCTCACCCCGAGGATGGCGTTGGCGCCCAGCTTGCCCTTGTTCTCGGTGCCGTCCAGCTCGATGAGGCGGGCGTCGAGAGCGCCCTGGTCGAGCGCGTCCATGCCGATCACCTCGGGGGCGATCACCTCGGTCACATTGTCGACTGCTTTGAGGACACCCTTGCCCCCGTACCGCGCCGGGTCGCCATCGCGCAGCTCGACGGCCTCGTGCACGCCGGTGCTGGCGCCGCTCGGGATGATGGCCTGGCCCTCCCAGCCGCCGGCCAACTCGACGTGAACCTCGATCGTCGGGTTGCCCCGGGAATCGAGAACCTCTTGGGCGGAGATCGATTCGATGAAAGTCATGGCGGCCAGGATAGTCGCAGCGGCCTCTCTGACGTCAGGGGCGGAGGTCATCAGCGACCTTCTGCCGATGGGCAGTCACCTGGGCAGTCACCGCCGGGTGATCGGCAGGCGCCTTCCGACCGGGTGATGGGAGGCGCCTCTGGACCGCGGGTGCGGCTCCGGCGCCACGGTGCGGCCCCGGCGCTGATCTAGTCAGGATGGAAGCCGCCGCCCGGTCCTGAAGAAGGGCCGGCGCAACGAGCATCGTGGGTTGCTCAGGTGGGCGAAGCTCACCCCGAGGAGAGCCACATCGTTGGAGGCCAGCCCCATGTCCCAGCCTATCCGGTGCGTCGGTCTGGATGTGAGCAAGCAGAGGATCGCGGTGGCGGTGGCCGAGCCGGACGGCTCGGTCGTCGAGTACGGGGACATCCCCAACGATCCGGGCTCGGTCCGGCGGCTGGTCGAGAAGCTCTCCCAGGATGCGCAGCTGAAGACGGCGTACGAGGCGGGCCCCACCGGCTACCCCCTGCACCGCCAGCTCACCGGCCTGGGGATCGAGAACCTGGTGGTGGCGCCCTCCCTGATCCCCCGCCGGCCGGGCGATCGGGTCAAGACCGACCAGCGCGACGCCGTCCAGCTAGCCCGGCTGCTCCGCAGCGGCGACCTCACCCCAGTGTGGGTCCCGGATGAGGCCCACGAGGCGCTGCGCGACCTGGTCCGGGCTCGCGACGACGCCCGCGCCGAGGGGCTGCGGGCCAAGCACCACCTCAGCAAGTTCCTGCTTCGCCAGGGCGTCACCGCGCCGGCGCGGGTGGGACAGGCGTGGTCGGCCCGGCACCAGGTCTGGCTCAACACCCTGACCTTCCGCGATCGCGCCGCCCAGGTCACCTTCGAGGACTACCTGGCCTGCGTGAGAGCCGCCACCGAGCGGCTCCGGCGTCTCGACGCAGCCCTGCTCGAGTGCGGCACCGCCAGCCCCCACCTTGAGCTCCTCCGGGCGCTCCAGGCGGTCCGCGGCATCGGCTTCCTGACCGCAGTGACGATCGTGGCCGAGTCCGGAGACCTCCGCCGCTTTCGCAGCGCCCCCGCCTTCATGGCCTACGTCGGCCTGGTGCCCAGCGAGCACTCCAGCGGCAGCTCCCGCCGGCGCGGCCACCTGACCAAGACCGGCAACCGGCTACTCCGGCATGTCCTGGGCGAGGCCGCCCACCACGCTCGGCTCCAGCCGACGGTGAGCGAGGCGCTGAGACAACGCCAGCAGGGGGTGCCCTCGGAGGTGGTCGAGATCAGCTGGCGCTGCCAGCAGCGCCTGCACCACAAGTACCGCCACCTGGGCGGACGGATCGGCCGGCAGCGGGCGATCAGCGCCATCGCCCGCGAGCTCGCCGGCTTCGTCTGGGCCATCGGACAGGCCGTTCAGCTGGCCGCGGTGGTCGCCGCGTGATCACCGGGGGCAGGGCGGTGAGCGCCGCCGGGGTTGACACCGAAGGCCGAGAATCCTCGACTCACCTATGCGGTGACCAACCCGCGCCTCTAGTCCGAGGCAGCTCGGCGACGACTCACTGTCATGCGGCACCGGCTCAGCCGACCCGCGAATATCAGGGTGATGACCGTCGCTGCTTCCTGACCCCGGCGGCGCTTCCCGCCCTCGCCTCCATTGACAAGGACTTCCATATCAGGTGGGCGCCACCGGTGGGTCGGGCTGCGCCGACGGGGGCGGCGCGGGCTGTGGGTAGCCGGGCGGCGCCGCGTGGGGATAGCCGGGCGGGGTGGGATAGGGGTAGGAGGGGCCTCGGTACGGATAGGGAGCGTACGGATAGGGCGGCGGGTACGGCGGCGGGGCATAGAGCGCCGGGACGGCGACCAGGTCCCGCACCACCAGGGCCCGGCCCAGCTTGTCGTGGAGCCCCTGCTTCTGCGGGTCCCAGGCCACCCAGAGCAGGGCGAGCAGGATGAGCAGGTAGAGGGCGTCGGCGATGAAGCCCGCCCAGACAAAGCCGAAGCTGCTGCCGCCGAACGCGCTGAGCCATGCACCGGTGACGAAGACGGGCGTCACCCAGAAGACCACAGCCCGCGCCAGCGCCCGCCCCGGCGGCAGCCTCCTGGTCAGGTCCTCCTTGCAGACCACCCTCGCCCCCACCGCACGCTGCCCGACGGTCCTCCCCCAGACGCTCACCAGCACTCCGAAATAGAGGGCATAGACGATCACGCCGACCGCGCCGGCGATGAGCAGGTTGGCCAGGGGGACAACGCTCAGGAGGTTGCTCGGGAGCAGCGGAGGGCTGCCGGGCGTGAAGTCACCGGGAGTGCCGATCTGGTTGGCGTGGTTCACCAACCAGTTGAACAGCGGCACCAGGATGAGAGCGTCCACCAGGACCCCGTACGGGAGCCCGACGATCAGCCCGTCGAGCAGGTAGCCGAGGACGCGCCACCAGAAGCCGGCGTAGACCACTCCGGGAGCGTGGCCCGAGGCGGCCGGAAGGACCGGATAGGCGGGCGACGCATAGCCGTAGGGGGGCGGATAGCCGTAGGGCGGCGGATAGCCGTAGGGCGGCGGATAGCCGTAGGGCGGCGGATAGCCGAAGGACGGCGGATAGCCGGGAGGCGGCGGGTAGCCGGGGAGCGCGCCCTGTCCCGGTGCCGGCGCCGCGGGGGGCTGCCAGCTCATCGCGACCCCGCTACTGCGCCGCGGGCGGAGGTGGAGACTGCGGCGGGTAGTCGGTCGGGGTTTGCGGCGGGTACTGGGTGGGCGACTGCGGTGGGTAGTCGGTCGGAGCCTGCGGCGGGTACTGGGTGGGCGACTGAGGCGGGTAGCCGGTCGGAGCCTGCGGGTACTGGCCCGGGTACTGCTGCGAGCCCGGAGGCGCGTAGGGGCTGGTGGGCGGATAGGCGTACGGGTACGCGGGCTGGCCGTAGGCCGTCGGTGGGAGCAGGGCGTCCTTGAGCACGAACGCCCGGCCCAGCTTGTCGTGCAGCCCCTGCTTGCGGGGGTCCCAGGCCACCCAGAGCAGCGCCAAGAGGACGAGCAGCTCGACGAGGTCGCTCACTCCCGGCACGAAGGCGAGCAGGTTGGCCGCCCAGAAGGGGATCGCCCGGAGCAGGGCGCGCTCGATGGGCAGCCGCTTGGTGACGTCCTCGGTGGGGACCACCCGGAGGCCCACCGCCCGCTGGCCCACCGTGCTGCCCCACACCGAGACCAGGACCCCGAAGTAGAGGGCAGAGAAGATGCAGGCGTAGATGGCGAAGTTCAGCTCCCCGCTCGACGACAGCACCAGCGTCGGGGTGGGGAGCCCTGCGTTCTGGGCGTTCTGGACCTGGGTCGCGTATTTGGAGATCGCCGAGCCGAAGATGATGACGAAGGCGACGATGCTGGGCACGGCCACGACCACGATGTCGATCAGGTAGCCGCTGAACCGGCGCCAGAAGCTGGCGTAGACCCGACCCGCGACCGGGCCAGCGCTGTACCGGCCCGCCGGGTAAGCGGGGGGATAGCCGGGAGGTGGCCCGTAACCGGGGGGCTGGTTCGACGGAGGCTGCCAAGTCATCGCGTCATCCGCATCGTCCGACTCACGGCCCGGAGCATACGCGCCGGATTGACGCTGGTCAAGACACCTTTACAAGATCCCGGCTACGAGATCCCGGCTACGAGCGTTGACGAGATTCGACTGCGGGCGTTTGCAGATCCCGCCGCGGGCGTCTGCAAGATCCGACTGCGCGCGTCTGCACGGTCCGACTACGGGGGACCACGGTCGCGGGCCTGGGGAGGGCCTCGGCCAGGCCGTCCCAGAGCCGGGTGAGCACCCGGATCCCGGAGTGGAACTGGACCAGGTCGAACTTCTCGTTGGGCGCGTGGATGCGGTCGTCAGGAAGCCCGAAGCCGGCCAGCACCGTGGGCATGCCCAGCATCCTGTCGAACATCTCGACCGGGTGGATCGAGCCCCCCTCCCGTGTGTAGTAGGGCTCGACCCCGAACACCTCGCGCATCGCCTCGGCGGCCGCCCGGACCCCCGGGTGATCCGTCGGCGTGACGACCGGGTGGTTGGCCGACCCGGCGGTGACCGAGACCCGCACCGCGGGCGGGGTCGCGGCCTCGATGGCGGCGCGCACCCGGGCCACGATGTCCTGCGGCCGCTGCTCGGGGACCAGACGGCAGGTGACCTTGGCGCCGGCCCGCGCCGGGATGATCGTCTTGGGGCCGGGACCCTGGTAGCCGCCCCAGATCCCGTTGATCTCCAGGGTGGGGCGCACGCTGCGCCGCTCGGTGGTGGTGTAGCCCTTCTCGCCGAAGGTGGCCGGAACTCCCCCGGCCAGCTCGCGGTAGGCGGCCTCGTCGAAGGGGATGGCGGCGACCTGGGCCCGCTCCTCGGGGCTCAGCTCGACCACCTCGTCGTAGAAGCCGGGCACCGTGACCCGCCCCGTCTCCGGGTCGCGCAGCGAGGCGAGGATCCGGGCCAGCGCCTCCAGGGGGTTGAGCACCGTGCCCCCGAACTCACCGGAGTGGAGATCGACCGAGGGCCCGGTCACCTCCACCTCGAGGTCGACCATGCCGCGCAGGCCGACGCAGATCGAGGGCTGGCCCGGGCCGTGCATGGCGGTGTCGGAGACGACGCAGAGGTCGGCCGCGAGGCGCGCGGATTCAGCGCGGATCAGCTCCTCGAAGTGGAGCGATCCCACCTCCTCCTCCCCCTCCACGATCAGCTTGAGATTGAGGGGCAGCGCGCCCCGGGTGCGCAGGTGGGCCTCCACCGCCTTGAGCTGCATCCAGACCATGCCCTTGTCGTCGGCGCAGCCGCGACAGTGGAGCACCCCGTCGACGATCCGTGGCTCGAAGGGGGGCGAGGTCCACTCGTCCAGCGGGTCGACGGGCTGGACGTCGTGGTGCCCGTAGATCAGGGCGGTCGGCAGCGCCGGGTCGAAGATCCGCTCCGCGTAGACGGCCGGGTGGCCGGCCGTCTCGATCAGCTCCGCGGTGGCGAAGCCGGCCTCGAGCGCCGCCCGCGCCAGATGCTCCGCGTTGCGCCGGACGTCGCCGGCGTGGGCGGGGATGGCCGAGATCGAGGGGATCCGGCAGAATTCGACCAATTCATCGACGAAGCGGTCCGCGTGCGTGTCGCAGTAGGCATCGAGATCGTGAGCGCTCATGGCCGAGAGCGTAGCGCGCCGGCACCGCTCTTCTCCATCCGGCGAGCACAGCGCACCCCGGTGGTGTAGCCTTCACGGCGACTGTCCCTCACCCCCACTCAACGTCGCAGCAGGAGGATCGTCCGATGGCGCTTCAGGCAGATGCCCCCGAGTCCGAGGGCCTGCGGCCGAAGGGGCCGGCCCTGAGCGAGCGCCCCTCCGAGACGTACCTCACCGCCGCGCCCCCGCCGCCGCCCCCCGTGGACGGCGACGTGGTGGAGTTGATCGGCCACCCGATGTCCCCGCCGCGGTTCGCCACCCGCACCGCGATCGACAGCGCCGTGGAGTCGGCGGTCCTCCCCCACCAGCTCCACGAGATCGACCAGGTGGTGGAGATCGCCCGGCTCGGCGAGCTGCTGGTCGAGAAGGACGCGCGGATCGCCCTCCTCGAGCGTGGTCTGGCCGACTGGCGGGAGCGGGCGCGGCTCGAGATGGATGCCCACGCCGGCGCCGAGCGGCTCGCCTTCGAGCGCGAGCGCGACCTGGTCGGGGTCATCCACCAGCAGATCGCGACCATCGAGAGCGCCGAGGAGAGCACCCAGCAGGCCTTCACCCAGGCCGACGAGCTGCGCACCCGGCTCGACGAGCAGACCGCCCTGGTCGACTCCGCCCAGCAGAGCACCATGGTCGCGCTGGCCCGGATGCAGGAGCTGCAGATGCGGATCGACGAGCTGGAGGACCGGCTGCGCCAGCGGGCGCGCCATTGGTGGAGCCGGCGCTCCTCCTAGTCCCCATTGACCCGCCGGTTCGGCGACCGACGCGGGGTCAGCTCACCGGTGGGAAGGCGAAAGCCTCGACGACACCTGTCTCCTCGAACTGCGGCGACACCAGGACCAGCCCGCCCGACGCCAGCAGGACGGCCGGCGGCAGGGCCAGCGAGACCCCGTGGTCGCTGCCCAGGTTGTTGAAGGACGGCAGGGTCAGGCTGGCCAGGGTGCGCCCGGTGGTCAGGTCCAGCTCGGTGAGGAAGAAGGCCCCCGCCGGGGTCGGGGGGCCGGGCTGCAGTGGATAGGCGGGAGCCGAGTTGGCAGCGGTCACCACGTCCATGTCGCCTCCGGCGGCGACCACGCAGGGGTTGCTCAGCGCGCTGAGGTCGACGCACTCCATGGCCGGGTGGTCGGCGCTGGCATTGCTCCCCGGCCACCCCGCCGACCAGCGCGGCGTCCCGTCGAGGGCCGACCGGCAGTCCACCCCACCATCGGTCACCACGCAGAGGCTGCCCGCGCCGCCGACCACGGTCACCTCCTGGCCGGAGAGCCCCTCCAGGTCCCAGCGCGGCCGCCCGCTCGCGGGGTCGAGCATGACCACGTCCTCGTCCTCGGCGTACCCGTAGGGATTGTCGATGCTGGTGGGTCGGGAGGGTCCCGGTGCCGGCGCGACCGTGGGCGGTGCGTTGGCGGGCGGCACCAGGCTGATCGACACCGCGACCGCGCCGCCACCGGAGACCCCGGTGGTAACCGTGACCGCCTGCTGCTGATCCACCTCCCAGCCCTCGGGAGCCTCCCAGCCCCAGACGCGCCTGCCGCTGGCGGCGTCGACGGCGGCAACGCCGCCGCCGGCGGGGCACGAGAAGGCGACCGCGACGGTGGCGCGTGCGGTGCCCGCGACGGCGCCGATGGTCCGCGCGTTCGGTTGCAGGCTGTCCATCTCGCCCCCGGTGCAGCCGGCGGGTGCGGGATCACTCCAGAGCTGGTGTCCGTCCCCCTCGCTCAGACCGAGCAGCGACCCGTCGGCCTCGGAGACGACCACCACGCCTCCCGCGAGGGCGGCGGGGAACTGCTGCCCGTCGTCGGGGAGACGGACGCTCCAGCGCTCGGCGCCGGTGCGGGAATCGTAGGCGGTGAGCCCGCTGATCACGGAGGCGACCATCGCGGGCGCCTGGCCGACCTGCACCTCCGTGGTGACCAGCAGCGTGGAGCCGTCCGCCACAAGTCCGAAGCCACCCTGGTTGGAGCCGGTCGTCCACGCGACGCGACCGGTAGCCACGTCGAAGGCGACGATGCAGCCGCTCACGGCGAAGGCCAGCTGGCCCTGCGTGCCGGAGAGAGAGCCGAGGTCGGCGGACCAGACCGGGGTCGCCGCGCCTCGTGCGTCCAATCCCAGTGAGCTGGCGGCTCCCGTCACCGCCGGCGTCCCCGCCCGAGGACAGCTCGGCCCCGGCGGCGAGCTCGAGTTGGGCAGGGCGGCCGAGGGGATGGTGGAAGCACAGGCGGCCCCCAGAAGGCCGGCCGCGAGGGCGATGGGGAATCTCACTGCCTTGACCAGGTTGCGGGCTGCGTCATGACTACGCAGCGCGCAGTGTGCAAGTTCCAAGGCCCGGCTGTGGCGACACCCGGCAGCCCGCGGGACAGCCCGCACGCACGGTGCATCCGCGCGCATCCCGGCTGCGGTTCTCCGCCGGCTCGGGGCAACCGATACTTGGACCGTGCCCCACATCCTCTGCCCCACCCTGGTGGGGCGGGACCGCGAGATGGCAGCGCTCCGCGCCCGGATGGAGGCCGGCGCATGCGGCGAGGGCGGACTGGTGCTGGTCAGCGGCCCGGCCGGCGTGGGCAAGTCCCGGCTGGTGCTGGAGCTCGCGGGAGCGGCGCGAGCCCGGGGGCTCACCGTGCTCCTCGGCCGGGCGACCCCGTCCGAGGTGCCCGCCCCGTACCGGCCGCTCTCCGACGCACTGCTCCCCATCTCACCGTCGAGCCCGGCGGAGGGTCCGCGCCTGCGCGGGTTCGAGGGGGCGCTGGGCCGCCTCGCGCCGCAATGGGGTTCGGACCGCGTCGCGGCGCCCGAACCGTCGCCGGTCGTGGTGGCCGAAGCCCTGCTGCGCCTGCTCCACACCATGGCCGGGCCCACCGCCTGCCTGCTGATCATCGAGGACCTGCAGTGGGCCGACCCCGAGACCGTGGCCGTGGTCGAGTATCTCGCCGACCACGCGACCCGCCTCCCGCTCCTCTGCGTCGCATCGCTGCGTGACGACGCGGAACTCCGGGTGGTGCAGGACGCGACCCGGCTGGAGGCGCGCCGGGCGGCCGAGCTCATCCGGCTCGGGCCGCTCACCCCCGCCGACGTGGCGACCATGACCCGCGCCTGCCTCGCCACCGACGCCGTCCCCGCCGAGGTCGACGTCCTGCTGCGCGACTCCGCGGAGGGGGTCCCCTTCTTCGTCGAGGAGCTGCTGGCCGCGCTCGTCACCGACGGGGCGCTGGCCCGGATCGACGGAGGCTGGTCGAGCACGGGCGCGCTGCGACCCCATGTGCCCCCCAGCTTCATCCAGTCGGTGCGGCACCGCGTCCGCGAGATCGGGCCGGACGGCCGGCGCCTGCTCGGCTGCGCAGCTCTGCTCGGCCGGCAGTTCGACTGGCGACTGGCCACCGGCGCCGCCGGGCTCAGCCCGGCCGCCGCTCATGACCTGCTCAGCCGGGCGGTGGCGCTGCAGCTGCTGGGGGTCCAGCAGGCCGGGTTCACCTTCCGCCACGCCCTGACCCTGGAGGCCATCCTGGAGGAGCTCCTGCCCAGCGAACGCGCCACCCTGGCGACCCGCTGCATGGACGAGGTCGAATCGACCTCGAGCGGCGCCGGCGACTGGCGGCACCTGGCCGCGGACCTCGCCGAGATCGCGGGTGACCCCAACCGCGCCGCGCGGCCCATCTCATCGCGGCCGGAGGCGTGGCGCTGCGCCGTGGGGCCCTGGAGACCGCGCGGGCCGCCCTCACCCGCGCCGCGTCGCTCAGCACCGATGCCGAGGTCCGCGCCGGCGCCGCGGAGCTCCTGGCCGAGACCACGGCGTCGTCCGGGGACCTGGCGGCGACGCGCGACGCGGTCAGCAAGCTGCTCACGACCCTGGCGGAGCTCGACGCCCCCGCCGGGCGGCGCGGCCAGGCGCATCTGCTGCTGGCCCGGAGCGCGGTGGCGGCGGCCCAGTTCGACCTGGCCAGTGAGGAGATGGCAGACGCGCGCCGGCTCGCCACCGCCGCCGGTGACGCGGGGCTCGCGGCCCGGCTCAGCGCGGTGGCCGCCCAGGTTGCCATCGGTGAGGGCCGCCTGGGCGAGGCGGAGGCCCTGGCCTCGCGAGCGGCGGAGAGCGCCGCTGCCACCGGCCAGCCCGAGGCACTCTGCGAGGCCCTCGAGGTGGCCGGGCGATGCGCCCGGACGCGGAACCTCGACCAGGCCGAGGCGATCGGGCGGCGGGCTGTGCACGTGGCCGAGGACCACGGTCTGACCCTGTCGCGGATGCGTGCGACCTACCAGCTCGGGGTGGTCGACCTCTTCCGGTCGGGGGCTGTCGAGCTTCTCGAGCGGACCCGCGAGGACGCCGTCCGGCTGGGCGCCGTCGCGACCGTCGCCCACCTGGACCTGGAGATCAGCGCCGGGCTCGAGTTCCAGGGCCGGTGGGAGGAGGCGCGCGAGCGGCTGCAGAACTGCATCGACACCTCGGAGGTCCTCGGCCTCCGCACCCTGGAGGCCACCGCCCACGTCTTCGTGGCGATCGTCGAGGCGGAGGGCGGGACGCGGCGCCGGATGGAGGCGGCGATCTCGAGGGCGATGGCGCTCGCCGGGCAGGATCCCGAGGTGGTCGGAGCCCTCTGGGGCGACGCGCGGGCGATCGCCTCGCTCGCCGACGAGGACCGTGCCCGCGCCCGCCGGGACCTCCACACCGCGGTGGACACCTATGGCGCGCGCCGGGCCGCGATCCCCCATCTGGCCGCGGCCCTGCTCGACGTCCTCGTCGCCCTCGAGGGTGATGACCCGGATCCGGCTGCGCGCTCGGGGGCGACCACCACCATGTGTCAGGCGCGCGGCTACCTCGCGTTCGCCGACGCGGTGCGCCTCGGCCGCGCCGGCCGGGTCGTCGAGGCGAGGGCGGCCGCCGGCTCCGGGGAGGTTGCGCTGCGGCGCGGCCCCTGGTACCGCCACCTGATGCACCGGCTCTGCGCGGAGGCGGCCGGAGCGGACGGTTGGGGGGACCCGACCATGTGGCTCGCCGAGGCGGCGCGCTTCTACAACTCGAGGGGCAACGAGCGGCTGGCGGCGGCCTGCCGCGGATTGCTCCGCAGGAGCGGCTCACCGGTGGCGCGCCCCACCCGGCGGACACGCCGGCTGCCGACGCCGCTGCGCGATGCCGGGGTGACCGGCCGGGAGGCCGAGGTGCTGGCCCTGGTCGGCGAGGGGCTCTCCAACCCGGAGATCGCCGAGCGGCTCTTCCTCTCGGTGCGCACCGTCGAGCATCACGTCGGGTGGCTGCGCCGGAAGCTGGGGGTCCAGTCCCGGGCTCAGATGGTGGCCCGGGCGGTGGCGGCGGGCCCACCGGCCGGCTGATCGGGTCTCCCCGGTGACGGGTCTCCCCCATCGAAGCCGTCCCCTGCGCGCACGCTCTCCGCGCGCCGTCGAAATTGGGGGCTGGCACGGATGTGCCGGATCCCGCCCACCCCCAGAGTGCGAGTGCGCCCCCGAGGGCCCGACACGAATGGAGGACACCCGATGCTGGTCAGGAAGAACTTCAGTGAGGCCGACGAGGTCCGCAGCGTTCCGCACGGGAGGCTCGAGGTCGTCAGCCTCCCGGGCCAGGCCCTCGCCCGGGCCGTGCTCGAGCCGGGCTGGCGCTGGTCGCAAGACATGAAGCCGATCGCGCACACCCAGAGCTGCGAGATCGTCCACACCGCCTACGTGATCTCGGGTCGCATGCACGTGCGCATGGACGACGGCTCCGAGATCGAGTTCGGCGCCGGGGACGCCCACTTCGTCGGCGCCGGGCACGACGCGTGGGTGGTCGGCGACGAGCCGCTCATCGTCCTCGACATCATCGGCGCGGATGCCCTGGTGAAGGTCGCCGAGGGGACGGAGGCCGCCGCGGCACCGGCGACCGCGTAGCGGGTTTCGCGGGGGGCGGCGGTTCGCGGCCGGATGCCGGGCCGTCCGCGGCCCCCCGCACCGCCTGGTGACGCGGGTTCGACGGCCCGGAAGGGACCCTCCGCTACGCGCCGACCAGGGCGTCGGTCAGGGCGTCGATCCCGGCCAGCCTGCTGGCCAGCGCCTCACTCAGCGCATAGCGGGCGGCGAGCTGAGCCGGCGGCGTGTAGCTGACCTTGGTCTGGTCACCGTCCGCCCAGACCAGCACCTTGAGGGGGAGGTCGAGGGCGGCCGGCGGCGCCGCCGCCATCACCGGCGTCCCGGCCTGCGGGCTGCCGAAGATGACGACCTTGGTGTCGCGCAGCTCCAGCCCCACCCTCGCGGCCTCACCGCTGTGGTCGATCACGGCGAAGACCTTCATCCCCCGCCCCTCGACCAGGGTCACGAGCCGCGACACCGTCTCCCCCACCGACCGGGGGCTCAGCTTGGTGACCACGCCCGCGCCCTCCTGGGCGACGCCGCGGGCGGGGATGGAGCCGGGTTGGGAACCTTGCTCGGGCATTCCGTGCTCCTCGATCCGATGGGGCGGCTGGCGCAGGTGCATCGGGCCCACCCGCGGGTGGGGCCCGACACACCTCGATCACCGCTCAGACGACGGGTCGACCTCTCACGGGAAGCTCAGCACGGCCACCGGGGTATCCGGGTTGGCGACCGTCGACGAGCCACCCGTGTTGTCGATGACGTTGGTGATGCCTCCATAGCCGCTGGTGCTGTTGAGGAAGATGGTGAAGACGTCGTGGATGCTGCCGGCCGGCAGCGTCTCGGGCACCTGGAATGCGTTGGCCGCGAAGATCTGCGGGGTCAGACCCGGGATGTCGAAGAAGCTGTAGCTGCCCATCCCGTACCCGGTGAAGGTCCTGACGCCCGAGGTCACCTCGAAGGCGGCGTACCCGTCCACTCCCGGAGCCTCCATCCAGGCCGCCTGACTGGGCGGGTCGTAGGGCAGCTCGTTCTGGAAGAAGATGTCCGTGCCCCCCTGGCCGCTCCAGATCACCTCGTAGCTCTGGTAGTGCTCCACGGCGAGCCCGTAGGCGGTGACGTCGTTGCCGGTCACGACCACCCCGGTGTTGGCCTGGTTCACCGTCCATCCGACCGCGCCGCCGTGGTCGGCGCGCCATGCCCAGACGTCGTCGAGGATGGAGTCACTGGCGTTGTCCATGAGGCTGACCGTGGCGCTGGTCGGGGTGGTCTCGGCCCCGCCGATGCGGAAGAAGACGTCCTGGATCAGGTCGGGGTCGCTCGCGCTGCTGGTGCTGCCCCAGGATCCGAAGGGCGGGAGGAACCCGCAGCCGAATCCCCAGGCGCCGGGGTTGAGCCACCCCTGCCCGAAGCTGGTCTGGCTGGTGCATCCCACGTCCATCAGGACCGGCGAGTTGACCGGCCCGGCGTCGATGATCAGGCCCGAGACCTTGACGCCCTGGTTGCTGGTCACGATCATCGCGGCGTTGCCCCGCTGGGGGACAAGGGTCGCGAAGCCGAGACCCATGACCACCGTGTTCGGACGGCTGACCACGATCGGCTGATCGAGGTCATAGACGCCCGGCGTGAGGATGAGGTTCTGGCCCAGGGCCAGGGCCAGGTTGATCTCGAGGACCGGGGTGCTCGGGCTGGCGGTGAAGAACTGCCGGATCGGTATCGAGGTACCGGCCTCCGTGCCGCCGGCATAGGAGGGTCCCACCGAGTTGGTCTGGACCGCGGGCACGAAGACGCTGTAGCCGCCGCCGCTGGAGCTCGTGTAGAGGAAGGGCTTCTCCTCGGTCACCGGGCTGGTCGCCAGGGTGGTGTAACCGTTGGTGCCCGGCCCGAAGCTGGTCGCCGGGGCGCCGTTGACACCGGAGAAGACCTGGTTCCACACCCCGTTCGAGGAGCTGCCGATGTCGCTGTTGCGGGTCAGGTACTGCTGCTGGCCGTAGAAGTCGGCGGCCCCGCTGATCTCGTCGTCGGCGAGGAACCCGCCACTGACGAAGCCCTGGCCGCAGTAGTCCTGGAGGACGAGGTTGCCGTTGATGATGGTCCGCCGGATCGGCATGGCCTGCGACGCCGCCCAGATCTCGGCGCTGGCCTGGCAGCCGGTGCTCTCGCCGTTGGCGGGCGAGGTGTAGCCAGGGCCCGGCGTGCTGGGCAGGTCCACGTTGAGGGTCAGGTTGGACAGCGAACGCCAGAAGTTGTCCGATCCCTCGCACTCCCCGCCCGAGCACTGGTTGAAGACGTCGATAGCCCCGTCGATGACGGTGTCCTGGGGCATCGCTCCGAGCCCGGCCACCTCGGTGTAGTACCCGACCTGGAACACCAGCGGGTCAGCGACGGAGCCGTAGGTGCCGGGTTCAAAGAAGATCGCGTTGCGCTGGCTGCCGAACTGGTTGGGGACCTGGACATTCGAGATCGCGTCGAGGTCAGCCTGGATGGTGGCCTGGGGCATGCTGGTGTTCAGGATCAGGACATTGGGGCCGAAGCTGGGGGTCGCCGGCGGCGGGCCGGCGAGAGCCGTCGGACCGGCACCGATGGCCGCGGCACCGGCGGCCAGGGCGCCGGCGATCAGCATCGAGCTGAGCCGCCGCCGTCCCGCACCGCCGCGCCGTGGTGGCCGGAGAGCCCGCCATCGCATCTGGATCGTGGTCATGGGTAGCGCACCTCCCTGTGAGCGGACGGTCCCAGCGGGTGGAGCGGCGTGCTGCCAGCAGGGGATCGGCGCCCCCCCGGCGCCTCCCGGCCTCCCCGATCGCTCCCTTGAGCCCGGGCCTCACGGCGGGGGTGCCGCCGCCAGGCTCGGCGCTCTCCTTAGCCAAGGCTAAGCACCCGGACCACGCCTGACAAGTTCTTGTAAGCGCTTACACACCTTCCAGAAGGGCTCCGGCGGCGGGGCCGTGGGAGCGGTGGGTTGGGAACCCTAGAGCAGGCTCAGGGCAGCACCGCCATGAGCTCGCCCAGACCGGACCCCACGGTCTCCACCCCGCCGCTCGGCAGGCTCATGACGTGGGCGATCTCGGTGTTGGGGTCGAACATCCCCTTGGTGGAGGTCGTGTTCGTGACGAAGGCCAGACTGGAGGACCCAGCCCAGCCCATCGGTGCCATGAAGTGGAGGTCGTCGTTCGGAACCGTGATGTTCTGCAGGACCGACCCGCTGCTCGTCTGAGCGACCTCGATGCCGTCATCCCCATCCGAAAGGGCGACGTAGCCGTCGCCGGGTGAGAACAGCACCGAGTTCACCTCACCGTCCGAGGTCCAGGCCCCCGCGATCACGGCATCGTGGCCGCTGTTGAGATCGAGGATGTTGGTGGCCTGGCCCGAGCCGTACGCCAGCAGGGAGCCATCCGCCGTCACCTGGCCGGTGTAGGAACCGTTGAACGGCTGCAGATCGGCGGCGATCGCCGGCGGAACGCCGCGCAGCGTGAGTCCGCTCGTCTCCATGTTCAGGACGGCGACGGCGACGCCCGTGACCGGGCGACCGTTGAGGCTGGCGTCGGAGACGAGGAACGAGACCAGCTGCTCAGCGGGATCGACGTTCTCCACCTGGAACAGGAAGCTCCCGGGGCCGGGCAGTGGACTGGCGGCGATGAGCGGGGTCACCGTCCCGCTACCGAGGTCGATCTCGTCGAAATCGACGGCCCCCTCAGCCGTTCCGACGGTGGCGAGGAGAGCGTCCGGTCCGATCAGGAACACACCGGGCGATCCCTCCACGATCTGGTCCAGGAGGGGGGTCAGTGAGGCGGCCACCGTCTCCACGGTGCCGTCCTTCTCCAGCACCGAGTAGTCGTCCACCGCGACCCCGCCGCCTGCCGCCCGGACCTCGTCGCTGGCCAGGAGTGCGGTCGACCCGCCGATGTAGTTGTTGGTGTCGGTGACCGGTTGATCGCAGGTGCTGGCGCTGTTGGTGCACTGGAACGAGCCGATCACCGCTCCGGCGGCCGTGACGAAGCTCACCGTGGAGGTGTAGTCGAGGTATGAGCCGGCCAGGTTCGCGAAGACGAAGGTGGGCGCCGATGGCGTGGGGGTGGGTGGGGCCGCCGATGCCGGCATCGCCGGCCGGGAACCGTGCGACGCCGTGGGGCTGCTCGCGACCGCGGCCGAGGCGCACCCGGCCACGAGAACCATGACGCTCAGGGCCGCGACGCCCCGCAGCCGGTCCGGCACCGTGGTCATGGGTGCGGGCCTCACCGGGCCGTCGCGGCGTGGCGTCCGATCACGGTGTGCTGGCCAGCGCCGCGAGCTCCAGCCACTGGAAGCTGTCGTAGTAGTACTCATCGGGACTGCCGTTCAGCGGCGGGGGGCCGTAGGCGACGGTCCAGTCGTTGACGTCGATGGTGTCACTGCCACTCGACGTGGCGTTCTCGTCGTCGAGGCTGATCGTTCCGGTGCCCTGCAGGTTGACCGAGGTGCCGGTGACCACGCCCGTGTGCCCGTACACCTCGGAGGTCGATGGTCCCCACATGCTGATGATGTCCCCGGCCTGCGGGAGCTGACCGGCTCCGGTCAGAGCGCTCACGCCCCTCCCCGCGCGCGACGGCACCAGCGGGAACCGTGGGAAGTTGGCGTTGAGGATCTCGGCGGCATTCCTGCCGTAGTCGATGTACTGCTCATCGTCGGCGATGCTCGAGAAGACGTCATTGAAGTACCGGGTGACGTAGTCGACACACTGGAAGCCGGGATACACACCCGGAATGGGCCCGCAGGTGTACACGCCGTCGAACTCGGACCCGAGGTCATAGCCCGTGGTCGGCTGGCCGTTCGCGTTGTCGACGGTCCGGGTGGCGCAGTACCCGGAGCCGGATGCAGCCTGGGCGTGCGCGACGGCCGGGTTCGCAAGTGCTGGAACGGCGAGAACGGCCAGCGCGCCGACGGCCAGCAGCGTGAGAAACAGGTGCCGCCGTGTGCCGGTGACGCTCCGTCCGGGCCGGCGTCGAGGCACCTGCGCCATGAACTCCTCAGGCTTCCGCTCCGCCGCCTTCTCGGCCTCCGTCTCCCGATCACCGGGACGTTCCCATTCTGACCGCGTCGAACGGGGAGGTCCAGGCGAGCGGCCGGCGCCCGACTCACCCAGGGGCAGCCCTGGTCTCCTCGTGCCGCAGCGCCCGGGCGATCCGCCGGGCCTCGCGCAGAGGCTCCGGGGTGCGGTGGCGGAGGAGCGCGAGCCGCGTCACCTCCAGCGCCACCTCCGGCGAGGTCCTCCAGCCTGCGTGGACTGCGATGGGCCGTGCCCCGATGGCGCTCCGGAGCTGATATCCGACCACGGCGCCCCCGAGACGCAGCTCGGCCACCGAGCCGCTCGCCTCCCCCGGCGCCGGCCCCCGCGCGATCAGCGGCCGGTCGGTCACCCCGACCGTCGGAGTGCCGAGGCGGGCTCCGAGGTGGATGGCGAGGCCGCCTCCGCGCGGGTGGTCGTTCCCGGTGGCGTCCACCAGCAGGACGTCGGGCGCCAACCGGAGCGCTCGCACCGCTGCCTCGAGAGCCGGACCCACTCGGAGGGCGAGGAGGCCGGGGGTGTATCCCGCACCGGTCACCGAGTGCAGGGTTGCCCGTTCGACCACGGCGCGGCCGTGCGTGAGCACGGCGCCGAGCCAGATCGGCTCGCCGGCCACGCCGGGGCCCGGCCCGCCCCGCCGGTGGGCACAGAAGACGGCGCCGATGACCGGTTGCCGGCCGGCCGTCGGCACCCAGGGGGAGACGGTCTCGGCCGCGGCCGCCAGGCGCTGCTGCAGCGCCTCCAGCTCTGCGGCGCTCTCCGGCCAGGTGACCCACGGCGTTTCCATGAGGGTGAAGGTTGGCGCCTCGCGCGCGACGCCGCCACCGACGATAATCCGCAAGCAGTGCCGCGCATCGTCTCCAGCCTGCCTCTCCCAGGACCCGCTGAGGAGTGGCTCCGCCAGCGGGGCGAGCTCGAGATCCTGGGCGCGATCCTGCCTCCCGACCGCTACCGGGAGGCCGTCCGGGGGGCGGCCGCGCTGCTCCCCTGGGCGGGAGACCGGGTCGACGAGCCCGCCCTGGAGGCTGCAGGGCCCAGCCTCCAGGTGGTCTCCACGTACGGGGTCGGGCTGGACCATGTGGACGTCCCGGCCTGCACCCGGCGGGGCATCTTCGTCGGGCACACCCCGAACGTCGTCACCGACGCCACCGCCGACCTGGCCATGACCCTGCTGCTGGCGACCGCCCGCCGTGCGGTGGAGGCCGACAGGGAGGTCCGCGAGGGCCGCTTCTCAGGCTGGAAGCCCGACTACATGCTGGGCCAGGAGGTGACCGGAGCGACCCTCGGAGTGATCGGCTTCGGGCGGATCGGGCAGGCGGTGGCGCAGCGCGCCGCCGGCGGCTTCTCCATGCGGATCCTGGTCCACGACCTGGGCAGGGTGCGGATGGAGCCGGGGGTCGAGGCGGAGGTGTGCGACCTCAACCGGCTCCTGGCTGAGTCGGACTTCGTTACCTGCCACGTGCCGCTGACACCGGAGACCCATCACCTCATCGGGGCGGCCCAGCTGGCTCGCATGCGCAGGACCGCGATCCTCATCAACACCTCGAGGGGCCCGGTCGTCGACGAGCAAGCGCTGGTCGACGCCCTGCAGCGCGGGGTGATCGCCGGGGCCGGGCTCGATGTCTTCGAAGACGAGCCGCGGCTGGCGACGGGGCTGGCCGGCTGCGCCAACACCGTGCTGCTGCCCCACATCGGCACCGCCACCTGGAAGACCCGGATCGGGATGGGTGAGCTGGCCGCCCGCAACATCCTGGAGGTGCTCGACGGCCGACCTCCCATCGCCTGGGCCAACCCGGAGGTCTCTCGCCGGGTCTGACCCGCGGCCCGGAGCGTCCTGGCACGACCCGCTGACCAACGCGGTCCGGGGCGCCGCCCCATCCGAGCTGAGGGGCATCGCGCGGTGCAACCCGTCAACCCATGCCCGCGTGCGGCACCTGGCAGGCTCTTGGCCCCCGACGGGAGCCTCCCTATAATGGTGCATGCAACGCACCAGAGGTTCATTAGATGAAACCGCGGTGACCCGTGCCCTGAGTTGTGGCCTCGACATCCTGGAGGTGCTGGTACGAGGGAGCGATGACGGGCTCGGTCCCTCTGCGATCGGCCAGCAGACCGACCTGGACAAGGCCACCGTGACGCGGCTGCTCCGGACCCTGGTGGAGGCCGGCTACGCGACCCAGGACGAGAGGACCCGGCGCTATCGACTCACCGGCAAGATCCTGTGGCTGGCCCATTCCGTCACCACCCGCATCGATCTGCGGAGCGTGGCTCGCCCGTACCTGAAAGCGCTGAGGGACGAGCTCAGCGAGACCGTTCACCTCGCGGTGATCGACGATCTGCGAGTCGTCTACGTCGACAAGCTGGAGGGCGACCATAGCATCCAGCTGGTCTCCGCCATCGGGCAGACCATGCCCCTGCACTCCACCTCTCTGGGCAAGGCCATTCTCGCCGCCCTGCCCGAGGAGGAGCGCGAGGGGAAGTACGCACGGATGGACTTCCAGCCGCGGACCGAGAGGACGATCCGCGACCTGGCCACCTTTCGGGAGGAGATCCGGCGGACGCAGCGCCGCGGCTACTCCACCGACGACCGCGAGAACGAGCCCTTGGGGGCGTGCATCGGGGCCGCGATCATCAACGCCGAGGGGCGCCCGGTCGGCGCGATCAGCGTCTCCGGGCCATCCTTCCGGATTCGTGATCGATTCGAGCACTTTGGCGAGCGGGTCCGGGCCGCGGCCGGCGCGATCGCCCGGGAGCTCGGTACCGACCCGAGCGAGCCGGCTGAGGTCGGCGGTCGCGACGCCCGTGAGGCGACCTGATGGACGCCCGCGAGATCCAGTCGAAGCTGTCGGGCGTGTTCGCACCGATCTGCACGCCCTTCGCTCCGAACGAGGATGTCGACCACGACGCGCTGCGCTTCAACCTCGCGCGCTACGCGCAGAGCGGGATCCGCGGCTACCTGGCGCTGGGGTCGAACGGCGAGAACCGCAGCCTGGCCGAAGACGAGAGGCTGAGCGTCCTCGACGACGTCGTGCGCCACAAGGGTCGTGGACAGGTGGTGCTTGCCGGCGCCGCCTACGACGGGCAGCGCGAGGCGGAGCGCTTCCTCGCGGCCGCCGCGGACCTGGGGGCCGACTTCGGGCTGGTCCTCTCACCGGGCTACTTCAGGGCGCAGATGACCGACGACGTCCTGTACCGGTACTTCTCCTCTCTGGCCGACCGCGCCCGGATCCCGCTGCTCCTCTACAACGCGCCGGGCTTCTGCGGCATCACCCTGAGCCCGGACCTAGTCGGACGCCTGGCGGCGCATCCGAACATCGTCGGTCTCAAGGACAGCGCGTCGAGAGGAATCGAGAGCTTCCTCCCCTTCCAGGGCCGGTCATTCCAGGTTCTGGCGGGCTCGGCCAACTTCCTCTTCCCGGCCATGGTCGGCGGATCACGCGGCGGCACGGTCTCGCTGGCCAACTCGTTCCCGCAGCTCGCCCTGCAGCTGTTCCGCTACGGGCAGGCCCGTGACGGGGTCAACGGGTCGCCTCTGCAGGGTCGGATCAACCGCATCAATGCGGCCATCTCCGGAGCCCACGGGGTGGCAGGTGTCAAGGCGGCCATGACCCTCGCCGGCTTCCGCGGCGGCATCCCCCGCCGTCCCCTGCTCCCCCTGGAGCCGGAGCAGGTGCGGGAGCTCAGGGCGATGCTCACCGCGGAGGGGCTCCTCCCGTGAGGTATGACATCCTCGCCATCGACGTTGGGACCAGCGCGCTCAAGATCGGGGTGTTCGGCCCCGACCTCGAGAGGCGCCGCGAGGCTCAGCGAACCTACGCGCCCCACATCTATGACCACGGCAAGGCGGACATCGACCCCGAGTTGTGGTGGCAGGCGCTCCGCGCCTGCTGCGTGGAGGTGTCAGCCGACCTTGCCGGGGTCGGCGTCATCTCCCTCTCCGTGACCACGCCAGGGCTCACGCCGATGGCCGCCGACGGCACAGCGCTGGCGCCGGCAGTCCTTTTCCTCGACGGGCGATCGCATGCGCAGTCGGCGGCCATTCGCCGCCTGGTGGGAGAGCCGCGATTCCTGGCCGAGACTTGCAATCTTCCGGTCTCCGGCGGCTCGTCGCTGTCGTCCATGCTCTGGTTCCGAGACGAGCAGCCCGAGGTGTGGGCGGCGGCCGCCAAGTTCGGCCACTGCAACACCTATCTGGTCAAGCGGATGACCGGCCGGTGGGCGATCGATCCGTCGACCAGCTCCATCACCGGCCTCTACAACACGGCCCGCAACGACCTCACCTGGAATCGGGCGATCCTGGGGTTCGCCGGCATCCCCGAAGACAAGCTCCCACCCCTCATGCAATCCCACGAGCAGGTCGGACGCCTGCTGCCCGCGGTCGCCGAGGAGCTCGGCCTTCCCCGCCGCTGCGCAGTTCTCTGCGGGGGCAACGACGCCGTGCTGGCCGCGCTGTCGGGGGGCCTGACCGAGCCCGGCGACATCAACATCATCAGCGGCACGTGCGACATCGCCAACGTGTGCATCGACCGCCCCATCGCTGCGCCGACCTTCAATATCCGCTGCCATGTCGTACCCGGTCGCTGGCTGACCTTCTTCGTGCTGAACGCCGGAGGGGCGGCGCTGGACTGGTGCCATCGCGTCACCTGCAGCGAGCTGGACGACAACCGGTTCTACGCCGAGTACCTTCCGCGCGTGGTCGACGGGTTCTTCCGAGATCCCGACCCGGATGCTCGTGAGGCCCAGCTCCCCGAGTACCTGCCCTACCTCGGCGGGAGCCGGTACTCGCTCGATCCGCTGCAGGCCGTCCTCAGCGGGCTGACGCTCGAGACCACCCGCGAGGATCTGCTGCTGAGCATCGTGCGCGGCAACGCGGCCTACCTCGGTCAGCACCTCCATGAGATCGCCGGGCTGGTGCCCATCGGCCGCCGAGTCGGGATCTCCGGGGGCGCGTCGCGGATGCGCGGCATGCTCGACGCCAGGCGCCGCTGGACCGGCGAGTACGAGTACGTCTTCCAGGACCAGAGCTCGCTGCTCGGTGCGGCGATCCTCGGCCAGGTCAGCCAGTCGGGATGGCTGCCCGGTTCTGGGCAGGTCACGTCGGGAGTGGTCAAGGAGGGAGTCTCATGAGCGCTATTGGCACGGGCAGCACGACTGCCACCGATGCGAGGGCGGCGGCCCGCGAGCTGGTCGAGCGGGCCAGGGCCGGCCTCGCCGGCCAGCCCACGCTGGCCATCCTGTTCGCAACCACGCAGTACGACACCGAGACCTTGGTCGCGGCTGTGTCGGAGCTCCTCGGCGGGGTCCCCCTGTGGGGCGGCTCGTCGTCCACGGGCGTGTTCCAGGACAGCGGCTGGGTCACCGCCGAGGGTGGCTCGGCAAGCCTGATGCTGATCGCCGACCGCCCGGCCGGGGTCGGCGTCGCCGCCGTGGACGGCGATGGATTCACGGCCGGCAAGAGGGCGGCGGAGGATGCCCTGGAGCAGCTGGGTGGCAAGCCCAGCGCCCTCCTGACCATCGCCTACATGGGACCTGAGGAGGAGATCCTGAGGGGGATCGCCGAGGTGGCCCCGGGCGTGCCGGTGGTGGGCGGCACGGCATCGGACCACACCCCCGACAACAAGTTCCAGCAGTTCGCCAACGGCCATGCCTTCAAGGATCACTTCGCCATCGCCGCCGTCCAGGGGCCGATCGGCTACGCGTTCACCAACGGCTACCGACTCACCGGCAAGAAGGCCACGGTCACCAAGGGCTCGGGGCGCACCGTGTTCGAGCTCGACGGCCGTCGCGCCATGGACGTCTACTCGGCGTGGGTCGCGGAGCCCGAAGCCGAGATCGGAGGCGGCGCCCTGGTGGTGTTCAGCGTGCAGCACCCGCTGCTCTTCCACAAGGACGGGATCACCTACTCCGCCCACCCGGTCAACAGCAACCCGGATGGCTCGATGGATTTCGGAGCGGCCATGAGCACCGGCATGGTGCTGGAGCTCGGCGAAGCCACCGTGAACGGGCTGATCGCCGAAGCCGGGAACGCCGTCCATGAGGCGGCCCGGGGCGTCGACCAGCCGAAGGCCATCGTGTTCGCCCATTGCGGCGGACGCGCCATCGCCCTCGGTGACCGGATCAGGGAGATCCCCGGCGAGCTCGAGCACACCATCGGCCATCTGCCCTGGATCGGCTACCTGGCGTTCGGCGAGCAGGGCTGCTCGGTGGCCGGAATCCCGACGCATGCCGACCTGAGCCTGTCGGTGCTCGTCCTCGGCTAGATCTGGATGGCGTATTCGTGATGTCCGCGGCCGGAACCCCGGCGATCGACGGGTGGCAGGGAACCTTCGTCCCCTGCCACCCAAGCTCCGGCCGCAGTGAAGGTGTGGTCAGGCGACTGGGAGGATGACGATGGCGGTTGCAACTCGGCTCTACCAGAACTACGTGGACGGTCGCTTCGTCGATGCGCAGGGGGGCAAGACGCTGACGGTCGAGAACCCGGCGACCGGCGCGGTGGTGTCCGAGGTCCCCGATTCGTCCGTCGAGGACGCGCGCGAGGCGATCGAGTGCGCAGATCGGGCCCACCGCAAGTGGGAGAAGCTGGCCCCGATCGAGCGAGCGAACTGCCTGCATCGGATCGCCGCAGGCATCCGCAAGGATGCCGAGCACCTGGCCCGAGTTCCTCTCCGAGGAGCAGGGCAAGCCCCTCGACCAGGCCCGGGGCGAGGTCGGTGGGACCGCCGACTACTTCGACTACACCGCGGAATGGGCCCGTCGTATCGAGGGTGAGGTCATCCCCAGTGACCGGCCCAACGAGATGCAGCTGCTGCTCCGCCAGCCGATCGGCGTCATCGGCGGGATCGTGCCCTGGAACTTCCCGCTCTATGTGCTGGCCCGCAAGGTGGCGCCAGCCATGCTGACCGGCAACGCGATCGTCGTGAAGCCCAGCGAGATCACCCCCAACAGCACGCTCGAGCTGGGCCGCATCTTCGACGAGGCCGAGGTCCCCGCCGGGGTGGTCAACCTCGTCTGCGGCTACGGACCGGTGGTCGGCGAGGAGCTGGCCTCCAACCCGACCATCGGGATGGTGACCGTCACCGGCAGCATCAGGACCGGCGCCCGGGTCATGGAGCTGGCCGCCAAGAACATCACCAAGGTGAGCCTGGAGCTCGGCGGCAGCGCCCCGGTGATCATCATGCCGGACGCGGACCTGGACCTGGCCGTGAGGTCGATCAAGGCCTGTCGCCTCCTGAACACGGGCCAGGTGTGCGGAGCCGCCGACCGGACATACGTCCAGAAGGGCGTCGGCGACGAGTTCACCGAGCAGCTGGCCACCGCCATGAGCCAGGCGACCTACGGGAACGCGCTCGTCGACGAGGGCCGCGACCTCGGTCCGCTGGTGAGTGCTCGTCAGCTGGAGGCAGTTGCCGGACGCGTCGATCGCGCCGTCGCCGACGGGGCCCAGATCGTGACCGGCGGCAAGCGTGCCGATGACATGCCGGAGGGCCACTTCTACCCGGCCACCGTCATCACCGGCTGCCGCCAGGACATGGCCATCGTCCGCGAGGAGATCTTCGGACCCGTGATGCCGGTCGTCACCTTCAGCGACCTCGACGAAGCCATCGCCTGGGCGAACGACTCCATCTACGGCCTCGCCTCATCGATCTTCACCAAGGACGTGGACGTGGTGATGCGCGCCTGCAACGAGCTCCGCTTCGGGGAGACCTACGTCAACCGCGAGAACATGGAGAACATGCAGGGGTTCCACGCCGGCTGGCGCAAGTCCGGCATCGGCGGCGCGGACGGCAAGTACGGCGTGCTCGAGTACACGCGAACCCACGTCGTGTATCTGCAATACGACGCCGAGGCCGGCCGGCGGTAACCGTCCGCACCCCGCCGCCTGGGACTGCCGAGGCCCTCGTCGAGGCCGGTGCTCGATGGGGTGCCTCGGCGGACCCGGCGGCCCGGGCCGATCCGGTCCCGATCAGCTGGTCGATCAGGGCCGGCTCGTCTCCCCCCGATGCGGCCCGTCACGATCACCGGTCCGGCCATCATCGGCGACGACCATGCGGCTCCCGGCTCTCCGCGGGGCGCGGCGTCACTGTGATGGCGAGCCTGCTGAGCTTCCGGCCACCACGGCGAACGGGGGAGCAGAACCGAGGGCCCGCTCGGGCCACGGCAGCCTGCGCCGCGTGGCCCAGCCCACGTCGGTCAGCTGGTGAATGCGGGGTGACGACCAGCCCGATGCCGAGACCAGCTGGAGAAGGTGCTCTGGGCTCGCGCCCCGGCCGAGCGGCAGGGCCGCCGTGAGGTCGGGGCTGTATGACGCGTGGTGCGCCGGAGCGCTGCCTCTGGCTCGGGCCAGTCCCCGGACAGCCAGGTGGCGGAACCTCTCCACGCCGTTGCGCGCATCTCCCCAGAGGCTGTCGATGACGACCAGCCTTCCCTGGGGCGCCGCCTCACGCCAGGCACGGAGGGCCGTCACCGGCTCCAGAAGCGTCCACAGCAGGTGTCGAGAGATGACGGCATCGAACGGTCCCGCGGGCACGGACGCGGCCTCCGCCTCGACGACCTCCACCTCGAGCCCCGCCTGCTCCGCCTTGGCTCGGAGCCGGCCCAGCATCCCCGATGAGAGGTCGACGGCCGTCACGTGGTGGCCCAGCTCCGCCGCGACGAGACTGAGGAAGCCGGTTCCAGCCCCCACATCGAGAACGCGCGCCGGAGCCGCCGGCAACAGCCGCTCCAGAGTGCCCCGCCACGCCGCGCGCTCCAGGGGCGAGACCGGGTGATGGCCGGGGTCGTGATCATAGGTGGCCGCGTCGGCGTCCCAGAATCTGCGCACCTGGTCGACACGCTCCGGGTCCACGGAAACACGCTCCTCGAATCATGAGAGCGGCATCTCTGGCCGCTCGCAGAGCATCCGCGCTGACCCACCCATGGTAGGGGGCGACCACCGAACCCCCGCGCTCCTGGGCGGCTCCCCCCCCTCGGCCGGCCTCGAGACCGGGAGGCAGGGGCGGGAATCAAGGTTGTCCCGCGTGTCCGCGGGCGCGGCCTGGGCCTTGGCATCGGTTTGCCGCCAGGTGAGCAACAACAACGGCCACTACCCGGTGACTGCCAGCCCGGCTCACCTGATATGGAAGTCCTTGTCAATGGAGGCGAGGACGGGAAGCGCCGCCGGGGTCAGGAAGCAGCGACGGTCATCACCCTGATATTCGCGGGTCGGCTGAGCCGGTGCCGCATGACAGTGAGTTGTCGCCGAGCTGCCTCGGACTAGAGGCGCGGGTTGGTCACCGCATAGGTGAGTCGAGGATTCTCGGCCTTCGGTGTCAACCCCGGCGGCGCTCACCGCCCTGCCCCCGGTGATCACGCGGCGACCACCGCGGCCAGCTGAACGGCCTGTCCGATGGCCCAGACGAAGCCGGCGAGCTCGCGGGCGATGGCGCTGATCGCCCGCTGCCGGCCGATCCGTCCGCCCAGGTGGCGGTACTTGTGGTGCAGGCGCTGCTGGCAGCGCCAGCTGATCTCGACCACCTCCGAGGGCACCCCCTGCTGGCGTTGTCTCAGCGCCTCGCTCACCGTCGGCTGGAGCCGAGCGTGGTGGGCGGCCTCGCCCAGGACATGCCGGAGTAGCCGGTTGCCGGTCTTGGTCAGGTGGCCGCGCCGGCGGGAGCTGCCGCTGGAGTGCTCGCTGGGCACCAGGCCGACGTAGGCCATGAAGGCGGGGGCGCTGCGAAAGCGGCGGAGGTCTCCGGACTCGGCCACGATCGTCACTGCGGTCAGGAAGCCGATGCCGCGGACCGCCTGGAGCGCCCGGAGGAGCTCAAGGTGGGGGCTGGCGGTGCCGCACTCGAGCAGGGCTGCGTCGAGACGCCGGAGCCGCTCGGTGGCGGCTCTCACGCAGGCCAGGTAGTCCTCGAAGGTGACCTGGGCGGCGCGATCGCGGAAGGTCAGGGTGTTGAGCCAGACCTGGTGCCGGGCCGACCACGCCTGTCCCACCCGCGCCGGCGCGGTGACGCCCTGGCGAAGCAGGAACTTGCTGAGGTGGTGCTTGGCCCGCAGCCCCTCGGCGCGGGCGTCGTCGCGAGCCCGGACCAGGTCGCGCAGCGCCTCGTGGGCCTCATCCGGGACCCACACTGGGGTGAGGTCGCCGCTGCGGAGCAGCCGGGCTAGCTGGACGGCGTCGCGCTGGTCGGTCTTGACCCGATCGCCCGGCCGGCGGGGGATCAGGGAGGGCGCCACCACCAGGTTCTCGATCCCCAGGCCGGTGAGCTGGCGGTGCAGGGGGTAGCCGGTGGGGCCCGCCTCGTACGCCGTCTTCAGCTGCGCATCCTGGGAGAGCTTCTCGACCAGCCGCCGGACCGAGCCCGGATCGTTGGGGATGTCCCCGTACTCGACGACCGAGCCGTCCGGCTCGGCCACCGCCACCGCGATCCTCTGCTTGCTCACATCCAGACCGACGCACCGGATAGGCTGGGACATGGGGCTGGCCTCCAACGATGTGGCTCTCCTCGGGGTGAGCTTCGCCCACCTGAGCAACCCACGATGCTCGTTGCGCCGGCCCTTCTTCAGGACCGGGCGGCGGCTTCCATCCTGACTAGGCCGCCCTCCGCTCCCACAGCTGGGTACCCGCCCCTTGATCGACTCTGCCCGTGGGCAGAAGCTGGCCCGCCTTGGCAACCTTCTCCGACGCCTCGGCCCCGAGGGGAATCCAGGCGCGCACCTCGGCCATGCCGCGGCGCTCGAGAAGCCACCTGACGATGCGTGGCATCGCCTCGCGCATGTAGGCATGACCCCGCGACCGGCAGGCCGTCTCCCACGACAACTCGGCCGTGCGCGGCCCCACCTGACGTCCGTGCTCATATCCCAGGAGCTGCGCATCTGCCCATCCGGCAATCGCGGACGGCTCCCAGGCGAGCCTCACGATGTACCCCTCCGGCCACTCGGCGAAGTCCGGTCGCTGGGCGACGATCTGGAGGGAATTGATGCTGGAGTGGATGTCGTTCGCAGCACACTCGTCGAGCGCCTCCCTTGCCTCCGCCACGCTGGTGACCACCTGAACGCGCACCCGTGGCATCCACTCGTCTTTGTCGATGGGGGTGAGCTCAATCATCCCGGTGCCTCCATGGGTGGGTGAACCACCCCGAAGTCATGCAAGCTCCCTGCGCAGGGTGCCCCGCACGAAGCGCCCAGCATGCTGCCTGGACGCGCTCGACGCTCAGGGTCGGCTGCGCAGCGCCTCCGCCTTCCCCCGCGATACCGTGGCGGTCGGATCCACGGTCCTGGGCTCAGGCGGTTCGGGTATGGCACCCTCCAACCGCGCGCCAAGCCGTTGAGTCGCGGCCATCGCGTACGAGTATCTGGATCTCCATCCTACCCTCGCCCCGCCGCGGCCACAATCGGGCGGCGACCCCCAGGGGAGCGTGCTCCGTGCAACGGCCGACCCGCATCCGGAGCGGCACCTTGGGCCAGCGGCGCCGCTCCATGCCCGCCGGACGGCAACGTGGAGGGCGGTGAGAGTGGGGACAAGCTGGGGGTGTCCGGAGAGCGAGGCGATCTGCGCGCCCAGGGCCCGCCGGCATCACCCCGCCACCGCCCAACCATCGGCGCCAATCCCTTGGCACCTCCCCATCTCATCAATCGGTGCCGGGCTGGCCTCAGGATGTGCGGGAGGGCGCGGCGCGGTCTCGTCGCGGCGCGGCCCACCCCGGCGCCCGCGCCCACTCGCTCTAAACTCGACGAAGATGGATGCTGGGGTGAGACGGGTCGAGCCGGTCACGCCTCCGGCACTCGTGAGTGGTGAGCGCGGGGGATGCGAGAGATGAGCAGCACGACCCCTCTCGGCGCGGCATGGCGGGGCATGCTCAGCGGGGCGGCCGGCACCGCGGCGATGGATCTCTTCCTGTACGGGCGCCACCGGCTTCAGGGAGGCAGCCAGGACCTGATCTCCTGGGAGTTCGGTGGACCCAGCCAGTGGGATGAGGTCTCGGCCCCGGCGCAGGTCGGCCGGCGTCTCTTCGAGGGCTTCACCCAGCGACCGCTGCCGGAGCGCCGGGCGCGGCTCACCAACAACGTGATGCACTGGGGTTACGGCATCGCCTGGGGGACGGTGTTCGGGATCATCGCCGGCTCGCTGCCCAGGGCGCGGGCCGGCGCGGGGCCGCTCTTCGGCGCGGCGGTCTGGGGAAGCAGCTACGTCCTCCTGCCGGCCGCCGGTCTCTACAAGCCGATCTGGAAGTACCACCTCGCCGAGCTGGCCCCGGATCTGGCCGCCCACCTCGTCTACGGGACCGCGACCGCGCTCTGCTTCCGGGCCAGCCGGACGTCCGGCTCCTGACCCCTCCCCCACCGGCGAAGCGCCGCCCGAACCGCTCGGTGGGGCTACCTGAAGGTTCCACGCGCCCCCCAAGGCCTGGCGACGTCCCCAACCGTCCCCCCGCGCTGCGAATCGTGGAGAGTCACGGAGATGGAGACGTCCTCCCCGCCGACGGGAAAGAGGGCGGGGCCCCGGTGGCTGCCCCCAGCGCTGCGGGTGCGCAGCTACCGCTGGTACTGGTCGGCCCAATGGCCGGTCCTGCTCGGCACCTGGATGCAGACCGTGGCGCTCGGCTACTTCGTCTATACCCAGACCCGGAGCGTCAACGCGGTGGCCTTCGTGGCCGCGGCATCGGGCCTCCCCGCCCTGGCGCTCTCCGTGCTCGGTGGGACGCTGGCCGATCGCTACCCGCGGCGCCGCATCCTCCTGGTCACCCAGTCGACCCTCGGCCTCGGGGCGACCACCCTGGCGATCCTGGCCTTGACCGGCCATTTCAGCCTCGGGGCCATCGTGGTGGTCGCAGTGGTCTTCGGGAGCAGCGCGGCCGTCGACCTCCCCACCAGCCAGGCACTGGTCGCCGACCTGGTCAGCCGGGATCTGGTGGTGAACGCCATGGCGGTCGCCGCCTCGGCGATGAGCGTCTGCCGCCTGGTGGGGCCGTCCATCGCCGGGGTCCTCTATGCGGTCGCCGGGCCCGGCGCCTGCTTCGCCTGCCTGGCGGTCGCCTATCTCGCCCCCATCTCGGTGCTCTGGATGGTCGTCCCCGACATCGCCCCCGCGGGCCGGGCCAGCTCGCGCCGTTTCCTGGCCGATGTCGCCACCGGCTTCGCCGCCGCCTGGCGCGACCCCCTGCTTCGCGGCGTGATGGGAGCGGGGGCGATGCTCTCCCTGCTCGGCGTGTCCTACATGCCCTTCCTGCCGGTGCTGGCCTCGAGCCGGCTCCACGTCGGCTCCAGCGGGCTGGGGCTGATGTACAGCGTGGGCGGGGTGGGCGGTCTCACCGGCGCTCTGCTGCTCAGCGCCCTCGGCCGCGGCCGCGGGCGCCGCTGGTTCCTGGTCGGTGGGGGCGTGCTCTACGCGCTGAGCCTGGCCACGGTGGCGCGCTCCGCCTGGTTGGGCTGGACGCTGCCGGCGCTGGTGGGGGTGAGCCTCGCCTTCGTGGCCATCAACACCACGCTCATCACCGTGATCCAGACCGACGCCGACCCCGCCGTCCGTGGCCGTCTGCTGGGTCTCTACGCCACCCAGGCGGTCGGCCTGCAGCCGCTGGGCACGCTCCTGTACAGCGTCCTGGGCTACGCCCAACTGTTCAATGGGGTCACCGTCGGCGCGGTGCTGGTGGGCGCGAGCGCGGTCGCGGTCGGGCTGGGTGGCCTGGCGACCCGAGGAACCGCCGTGGCCTCGCCTCCGATGGCAAGCCCGTCCCCCCTGCAGAGCGGGCCCGGTGAGTAGCGCAGAGCGTGACCTGCGCCGGCGCCGGGGCTCGGGGCAGCGCAAGCTTCGCACGCCGCAACATCGCTCTAAACCGCACAACCACTGCAACGAGGGGCGCTATAGTCTTCACCTCGTGGCGGCCAGAGCGGTGACCAAACGGCCTCATGAACTATCACTTCCGGGATGGGGAAGTTCGAAGGACCGGTCACGGCCTTTGGTCAGTGCGCGGTTTAGATGCGATGGATCGATTTGCGCCGATGGGTAATCCGGGGACGAAGTGGAGGGTACTAACCACACCATGCTTGCGCTGAATGGCTCTACCGCTACTGAAACGGTCCACCAAGCATGACAGCAGACACCGGGCTGACTCACGGTGAAACGTCAATTCAGCTAAACCACTCCCACAACGCCAATGTTCGCGGAGTTCTGGATGCCTTCGGCCTCAAGGCTGGCTCCACCGTGTCGGGTGTCGCATATGGAGGAGGATTCACATCGGCGCCGACCGGCGAAACCCTCGAGACGCACGACCCGACCACTGGCGAGGTTCTAGCGTACGTCAAGACAGCGGGCCATCCGGATGTATCGCGGGTTGCCGCCGAGGCCGCGAAAGCGTTCGAGCGATGGCGTCTCGTGCCGCCTCCTCAGCGTGGCGAGATCGTCCGCCGGCTCAGCGACGCGTTCCGCCGGCGTAAGGAAGACCTCGCCCTGCTCATCAGTCTCGAGAATGGAAAGATCCTGAGTGAGGCGCGTGGCGAGGTCCAAGAGGTGATCGACATCTGCGACCTCGCCGTCGGACAGTCGCGCCAACTATTCGGACGCGTTATTGCGTCCGAACGCCGAGATCACCAGCTGATCGAGCAATGGCATCCGCTCGGCGTGGTCGGCATCATATCCGCATTCAACTTCCCGGTCGCGGTACCCGGCTGGGGGTGGGCGCTGGCACTGGTGTGTGGCGACACCATCGTCTGGAAGCCATCGAGCCTCACTCCGCTGGTTTCCATCGCTGTGCAGCAAATCTTCCACGAGGTTACGGGGGGCACTGAAGCCGAGGGCGCCTTCAGTCTGGCCATCGGCAGGGGGGGAGTGGTCGGGGAGGCGCTGCTTTCTGACACGCGTCTCCCGCTGATCCAGGCGACAGGCTCGTGCGGCCTCGGGGAGCGCGTCTCGGTCGCGCTCGCGAAACGGTCGGGCCGCGCGATCCTCGAGCTTGGCGGCAACAATGCAGTGGTCGTGATGGCCGACGCGGACCTGAATCTCGCCATCCGGGCGGTGGTCTTCGGCGCCGTCGGAACCGCCGGTCAGCGGTGCACGACCACCCGGCGGCTGATACTGCATCGCCCGATCCACGAGCCCTTCCTGGAGCGTTTGATAGCCGCCTACCGGACGGTTCGGATCGGAGACCCGCTTGACGAGAAGACTCTCATGGGCCCGCTCATCTCCCTGGACGCCGTCTCGGAATACGAGCACGGCCTCGCCGAGATACAGCGGCAGGGCGGCGAAATCATCTACGGCGGCAAGGTGCTCGTCGATGGTGGAGGTTACTTCGTCGAACCGACGATAGTGCGCTCGAAAGCGGATATGCCCATCTGTCGCGAGGAGGTCTTCGCGCCAATCCTCCACGTCTTTGCGGTCGATACTCTCGAGGAGGCGATCGAGATCAACAACGCAGTCCCCCAAGGGCTGAGCAGCGCTCTGTTCACAACCAACCTGTCCACGACCGAGCGATGGCTATCGTCCACGGGATCCGACTGCGGGATCGCCAATGTCAACGCCGGCACTTCGGGAGCTGAGATCGGCGGAGCGTTCGGCGGGGAAAAGGCCACAGGTGGAGGCCGCCAGGCCGGCTCCGACGCATGGAAGGGCTACATGCGGCGACAGACCTGCACCATCAACTACGGGGAGGACCTGCCATTCGCGCAGGGCGTGCGATTCGAAGCAGAGCAAGCAACCAGGAAGAGAGATGGCTCATGAGTTCCTCGACCGCTCACAACACTGATCTTCTGCAGCATGGGCTCATCACCGGACCCCGGCGGCAGACGCACGGCCACCGGGAGCCATGGTACGCGCGCGTTGGGGGGTCTGGCTAGCCGCAGCGCCCTTGGAGAGAATCTCGGCCTGCCGTTATTCGCGGCGACGGGAACGCGCAAACGGCGGCTCGCACCCGGGACCCTGGTGGTGCAGCTCGGGGGCTGAGCTGAACCCCGGAGGATCCCCCTAGCCTGCGTTGAGCCACGGCCTGGGGTGGGGCGGACCAGCCGTTCGGGCGGCGGCTTGCGATCAACCAGGGGGGGCTTGCGGCGGGACTGTCACGCCCGGCCGTGCCGATCGGATGGTCGCGGTGCTGGACCGTTGCCGGATGGCTCGGCGATTGGTGACGGGCGTCCGGATACGTTCGTCCTGCCTTCTTGAGGATTGAGCGGTGGGCCCCGCTTCCCTCTCGAAGGGAACGCCTCGAGTGGGACGGGGCCGCCGCGTCGAAAACGGCGGCCCCGTGGGGCTCGCGCGCCGCCCGCGGCTAGCTCGCCCGCAAGCCGGAGGCGGGCTACGAGGTGCAGTGCCTGGCCAACGAACTGGTGATCGCCTGATTGGTGCCGGCCACGACCCCGGCCGTTTGCCCGGCGCGGGGTCACTTCGTCTTCGCGCTCGTAAAGACAATCTCGGCCCGCCCAGCCCGGCGGCAAGATACTCTTCAGCATCCTGCTAGGCTGACCCGGATCATGACTGGAGGGAGATGGCTATGGCCGACGGTGTCTTCGATGCGGTGCGGACGGTGCTCGCCATCCGCGAGTACCGGGACAGGAAGGTAGGCGACGACCTGATCGATCGCATCATCGAGGCGGGGCGCCTGACGGCGAGCTCGATGAACCGGCAGCCGTGGCACTTCGTCGTGGTTCGGGACCGCGATCATCTGCGCGAGTTGGGGACACTCGTGACCACCGGCCCGTACATCGCGCAGGCGTCATTCGCCGTCGTGGCGGCGTACGAGACGGACAGCATCTTCGGCGTCTCAGATCTCAGCCGCGCCATCCAGTCGATGGTGCTCACGGCGTGGGATGAGGGGGTGGGATCCAATTGGGCCGGGTTTGGAGGCCTCGACGCCGTTCGGAAGCACGTCGGATTGGGGGACGGTTACACGGTCCTCGCCGTGGTCCCCTTCGGCTACCCGGCGAAGGCAGTCGGCCTGGGGAGGAAGAACCGCAAGCCGCTGGGCGAGGTGGCCTCCGCGGAGCAGGCCGGGACCGCTTTCGAGTAGGACCACCGCCCTGGCGAACTTCCGGGCGTCCTGGGGCTTCCTGTGGGCATAGTGACGGCCGGCGCTGCTATAGAGAGAAGCTCGGGCTGACGAGTTCACCGGTCGTCGGCGTCGCGGCAATCACGGCAGCGCGCGCTTCCCGCCTCTCACCTCCAGCAGCCACCCCGCCCCGGACGAGACGGCGCAGCAGGGACTCAGAAGCCGGGCTTCGCGACTTTGCAGCTGAAGAGAGATGCCAGCTGTCGCGTCTCGCGCTTGCCGCACTCCGGGCAGGCGGGCGGCTCGTTCCTCAGCTTGTCGTGCTCATGGAAGCTGGTGACTATCTCAAAGCGTTTGCTGCAATCACGGCATTCAAACTCGTAGGTCGGCATTCGCCCATCTCCTGGATGCCTCCCCTGGTCTCAGCCTTCGCCAGGACGGCCGAGCCGCTGGGGAGCTGCTGGCGCCCACGGGCAATGATGCCGCGTCGCGGGAGCTCCCGCCAGAGGCCTTCGCCCTCGGCCGTGCCAGGGGTATCCCGGCAGACCGCATCTCCAGGTCCCCGGAAGGGGTGGCAGGGAGGGGTCCAGAGGGGAATTTTGAATTCGCCGAGGGCTTGACGAGGCGGGCTCGGGCGCGCTTGGACGGCCCCGTTGGGACTCTATCGGGCCACACAGAGCCAGGCCGGAGACGACCGATCGCGGCAATCGTGGCAGTGCCCGGTTCCCGCCTCTCACCGCAGCTCCGGCACCGCCACCGTGTCCCGCGGTGTCTCGCGTGCCCGTGAGGCCGGGGTGTGGGGTTGAGGGATGTCAAGCTCCCGCTACGACGGCGGCCTCCGGTCAACCCAGGGGCGAGCCGCCTCAATCTGGGCGCTGTAGCGAAAGAGGGTCGCTTCGTCGTAGGGGCGGCCGAACGCGGAGACGCCGATGGGCAGACCCTCGTGCCAGCTCAGGGGCAGCGCCGCCACCGGCTGGCCGGTCAGGTTGGCCACCGAGGCGAACGGGGTGAACCTGGCCGCGTTGGCCATCACCGCCATCGGCTCCACGTCGGCCCCTTGGAAGTGCCACCCGAGCGGTACCGGGGGGAGGGCCAGGGTCGGGGTGAGGATGAGGTCATAGCTGGTGAAGACCGCCAGCACCTGACGGGCCAGACCCTGGAGGCGGGCCATGGTGACCATCAACTGAGCCGCGTCGATGCCTCGCGCCCGCTCCCGCAGCGCCCGGTTGTGGGGCTCGACCAGGTCAGGGTTGCCGCCGAGGCTCGCGTAGAAGTCGATGTCGGCGCCGATCAGGCCCGCCCAGACGTCAAGGAAGTCGGTGGCGAGGGTGTCCGTGCTCCAGTTGAGGGCCGCGGGTTCGACGTGGTGGCCGAGCTCCTCGCTGAGCCGCGCCGCCTCCTCCACCGCGGCCGCGCAGGCGGGATCCACGGTGAGCCCCGGCACGGGGCTCGCCGTCCAGCCGATGCGCAGCGAGCCCGGCGTGGCCATGACCTCGTCCCCGAAGGGGCGGGCTGGAGAGGGGGCACTGACCGGGTCCCCGAGCGCCGCCCCGCTCACCACGTCGAGGAGGAGGGCGTTGTCGGCCACGCCGCGGGTGATGAAGCCGTCGACCACGAGCAGCGCCGGGTCGTTGCCGGGCAGCGGACCGCGTGGCACCCGACCTCGGGACGGCCTCAGACTGAAGAGCCCGCAACAGGAGGCGGGAATCCGGAGGCTGCCACCACCGTCGTTGCCATGCGCGGCGGGCACCACCCCCGCCGCGACGGCGGCGGCCGAGCCGCCGCTCGAACCCCCCGCGGTCCGGGACAGGTCCCAGGGGTTGCGGGTGGCTCCGAAGCGGACGTTCTCGGTGGTGCTGATGGTGCCGAACTCGGGAAGATTGGTCTTGGCGAAGAGGACGGCACCAGCCCGGCGAAGTCGGCCCACCAGCTCGGTGTCCATCGGCGCCGGGAAGTCCGGGGTCATGCGCGATCCGTCGGTGACCGGCGCCCCGGCGACCAGCACGTTGTCCTTGATGGGGACGGGAAGGCCCTCGAGCGGCCGAGCCTCACCGGCCAGAAGCCGGCGCTCGCTCTCCTCGGCCTGGGCGCGCGCCTCGTCCGCCAGCACTCTGGTGAATGCATTGAGCCGCGACTGCTCGGCCTCTGTGGCGGCCAGCACGCCGTCGAGGAGCTCCACCGGGGAGAGCTCGCGCGTGCGCATCTCCCGGAGCAGGTCGCTCGCCGACCTGGATCCCAGTCTCGGTGCGGCCGTCATGGTCACCTCCTGAACTACGGGGCCTACTGGATCAGCAACGTGATCAGGCACCGACCGGGGCTCTGCCACCTCGCCACCCGCTGGCTCACCCTGCGCGCGCCGATCCGGGACGGCAACCGAACCCTGTTGCCGGTGGCGCCTGCCTGGTCACAACTGGCCGGCGCGCGCATCGGCGGCTCCGCGGTTCTCTTGGTCCGAGAGAGCGTCCGCGCCGCCAAGCTGGTACCGCCTCACCCAGGAGCTGGGCGGCTCTGGCCGCCGACGACAGCACCTCCGGCAGCCACCCCCGAGATGACCATCACGCGTCCCCTCGGCGCGTCCGGGGTCGAGCACGCCGAGCCCAGGCTGCGCTCCAGTTGGTCGGCAAGCCTGGCGAGCTCGATCGCAGGCGGCCCAAGACCGCCACTGCCCCGTGCCCGCTCCGTCCGCTCGGTCCGTTCGCCGTATGCCATCAGCAGCGCCTGCCCGATCAGCTCGGCGTGGTAATCGAGCAGCTGAGCGATCCGCGAGCGCAGCGGCTCGCTGACCGGAAGGCTCCGCACCCGTCCAGCCATCCGCACAAAGGCGGACATCACACGCCCCGCGCTCCTGGCAGGCTCTGGGCCCTTGGTGCCCGGCTGGTCACACCCGGCCAGGACGACCTCGGCAAGGGACAGGAGGCCCACCGCTTCGCAGACCACATCAAGGAGCTCAGCCCGAGCCTGCGGTGGCACGAGACGAGCGAAGTCCTCCTGGGAGGGCGTCCGCGTGACGTCTCTCATCTCCCCTCTGCGGTAACGGCGGCGCAGTAATTGTGCCTTCACCGAAGATCTGGCCTCACAAGAGCCTCAGCCCTAAAGGATCCGATCGCTCTTGGCAGAGCTGTGTCGCGCGCCCAGTAGCTGCGCGTTCGCAGCAACGAGGGAGAATCCCCTTCGCACATAGGGAAGATCGTGGTCGAATTGCACCTCGTCCGAAGCATCACAGATCACGCACCTTCCGCTGTCACGTTGCCAGACTTCGAGCTTCACGGACGTTGGAACAACGCGCCTCCTCTCCGGCACAGCGCGGATTTTACCCCCGCCTTGCCGCGGCTACAACCGGGTTGCGCGGGACGACGGCGTCGCCGCCGTGATCTGCCTTCCCTTGACCGTGAGTGCACCGGCGACAGCGGCGGCCACCGCCCTTCTGAGGCGAGAGACCGGCTGGTGGGTGCGCCGATCGTCTCCGCTCTTGGCGAGTGCGGCGCGAACAACCTGCTGCTCGTAGAGACCCTCGCGGACGCTCTCGTCGTGTTTTGTTCGGCAGAGCTGGTACTGGATGTCTGGGTGGATCACGGCGGTCTCCTGTTGAGGTCCCGCCGCTGGCTCCAGCGGTCGACCCTCATACATCAAGGCGCCAGAAACTGCCTGGTACTGTCAGAACTGACCTGGCAATTCGAGCGCTTCGGTGCCAGATTTCGGGAGCCCTCCTCCGATCAGCACGTCCGAGCCCGGGCGGACGAATTGCTCAACGCTGAGCCAGGGTCCTGAGGTCCAGCCGGGGGCGCCGTCCATCGGATAGCCAGCCGGATGGCTGACCCACCCTCCCGCGTCGCGGCAATGCCTCAGTCCGGATCGGCTGAAGTACCAGTCGCTGGGCTTTGCCGGGCGAGTGGTGCGTCTGAGGGACAGCAAGGGGCTGCGGGACATCGCTCGGCTGCTTGCCTGCCCGGGCAGGGAGCTGGCGGCCGTCGATCTCGCCGCCAGCGTCCAGCCGGGGGCCGGGACCGCCGCCCGAGGGCGGGCTTTTGCCGAGTCCGGCTTCGGCCTCGAGGCGGATGCTGGGCCGGTCCTCGACGCCCAGGCTCAGCGGCAGTACCGGGAGCGTCTCGAGGAGCTCGAGGTGGAGCTCGCTGGGGCAGCCGATGCCAACGACCCGGAGCGTGCCGCTCAGGCGCACCGGGAGCGCGATCTCCTGCTCTCTGAACTGGGCGCCGCGGTCGGCCTGGGCGGGCGGCAACGTGTGAGCCTTGACCCCGCGGAGCGGGCCCGCAAGGCGGTCACCGGTCGGATTCGGGAGGCGATCGGTCACATCGAGGTCGTGCACAGTGAGTTGGGTCGCCATCTGCGGCGCTCCATCCGCACCGGGACCTTCTGCGTGTACGACCCGCCGGCACCGACGGTGTGGGTTCTTTGAGTGCGTTGCCAGCCCGGTTCTGACACTGCCAGCCGCTGCCTGGCGCGCCGGGGCAAGACCCGGCGACAGCGGGCTGACGCGGTTGCTGTGCTTGCTCTTCCACCCCACCCTTGATCGCGTCCCCGCACCCGCCGGAAATTGGAGGTCGGATGCCAATCAGGCTCTGAAGTGATGTGACCAAGAGCACTGGTGGCATGCGGCTCGGTTGCTACCGTCGTTTCTATGGGCCCGGATCACGAAGGGACATCGCGGCAGACGTGGCGGTCCATCAAGCTCGCGTCCACTGAGGAGGGAGCACCCTGATCGTATTGGGAATCGTTCTGACGGTTCTCGGACTGGGACTGCTGGTTGCCGAACTGCATGTGTCCACTGGTGGCGCGCTCGGCGGGCTGGCGGTGGCCGGCATCGTCGCCGGTGCCGCGCTGGCCATCCTCGGCACGGGGCAGAATCCACTGCTAGTTATCCCGATCGCCGCGATTCCCGGTGCGGTGTGCACCGCGCTGGTCGTTTACGCGGCTCGCAACACCGCATCCCTCCGCGCCCGGCTTCCTCGGACCGGCCCACACACACTGGTTGGCCGCGTCGCCAGCGTCAGGGCGACTCCTGACCCCATAGGGCAGGTCTTCGTAGACGGCGCGCTGTGGCGAGCCCGCTCGTTCCGGGACGAGCGTCTCGAGATTGGCGAGGAGGTGGTCGTCGTCAACGTGCGCGAGATGACCCTCTTTGTCGCCAGAGTTGCAGATGGAGGCCGTGTGCCATGAGCGTCGCAACCATTGTCATGGTGATCGTCATTGTAGTCGCTGTAATTGCTCTGATTCTCGCGGCCGCGTCAGTCCGCGTGCTGCGCGAGTACGAGCGCGCCGTGGTCTTTCGGCTCGGTCGGCTCTTAGGGCAGCGCGGGCCCGGTCTGATCCTGCTCATCCCCGGCATCGATCGTATGGTGCGGGTTAGCCTGCGGACGGTGACGCTCACCATTCCGCCACAGGACGTCATCACCCGCGACAACGTCCCAGTTCGCGTCAATGCGGTGGCGTACTTCCGGGTGATGGACGCCAACCGTGCCGTGATTCAAGTGGAGAGCTTCCTGCAAGCCACCTTGCAGATAGCCCAGACGACACTGCGCTCAGTGCTAGGCAAGGCTGAGCTGGACGGGCTGCTTTCGGAGCGGGAGCGGCTCAACGCCGACCTGCAGAAGATCATCGACGACCAGACCGAGCCATGGGGCATCAAGGTGACAACGGTGGAGATCCGTGACGTCGAAATCCCTCAGTCGATGCAGCGGGCAATCGCTCGCCAAGCTGAGGCGGAGCGCGAGCGCCGCGCCAAGATCATCAACTCGGAGGGTGAGTATCAGGCGGCGGCGAAGCTGCTCGACGCGGCCAACCTGGTCAGCCGCAATCCCGTGACCATCCAGCTTCGCTACCTGCAGACGTTGGTCGAGATCGGGGCGAGCGGGAGCAACTCGACGATCATTGTGCCCCTTCCCCTGGATCTCATCGGTCCACTCTTGGATTCGGCCCGCGGCCAGCGCGCCACGCCGGTCGCCGCCGATCTCCGCGGGGACGGAACGTCAAGGACCTCAGCGCCATGAGGCTCAGGGGCGTCTACCTCTCGGACCGCTGTCCTCCGAAATCCAGGGAAGTCCCGAGACCTGAAGCCGCCATCGACGATTAATTGACCTGGCGGAGCGAGAGGGGCTTGGCGAGGCGGGCTAAGACAGGTTCGGGTGGCCCCCTTGGGACTCAATTGGGCCACAACAGAGCCAGGCCGGAGCCCCCCTGGTTGCGGCGTTTGAGGGGAACGCCGGCTGGTGTGCCGGCCCCGGCTCTCCCAGATCCTGGAGCACCATGGCCAATTTGCTGAGGTCGGTAGCCTCGCCGGGGGCTGGGGCCCGTGAAGAGGGGGTTGGGGTCGAGGATTTTCCAGGTCCCCGGCAGGGGTGGTCCAGAGGGGCGCCCGGGGGCATTTTGAATTCGCCGGTCCCAGGCTCTGTCGCGACACCGATCCAGCCTCTCCAGCCACCCCGCCCCGGATAAGACGGGGCACACCAGCCCCTATGTCGAGGTGCCCGGCTTTGACAACCAGGGTGATCCCCTGCTCACCATCGGTCAGGCCGCTCGTCCCAACGGCGGACTTCCATATCAGGCCCCGACAGCTTGTCCGCCAGGATCACCGTGGAAAGGAAGTGAGGATCCCGCCCGGCCAGAGGTGCGCTTCGTCCGGACGTTCGGCTGTCTGGCACCGACGATGACGAGCTCAGACAGGTGGGCCCCATCGCGGTGAAGGGCTTGCAGCCCTTCCACTGCCCGCTCGAAGGGCATCGGGCCCCGACGCTCGCCGGCCACAACAAGCCAGCACCAGTCAAGAGGAGACGCGCGCTCCGACCCCATTCCCGGTGCCACTGGCCTCCCTGGTCCCGCCACGGGTCCCGCCTCCACTACCCGAGATTCCACCATCCCTGCTTGAGGCCGGACGTGCCAGTGCCGTTGGCCTGCCGATGGTAGGGTCCTCCGGCTCTACGCCGTCGCGCTCCCTTTCGCGCCCGGCAAGTGCGGCCAAGGTGGCCACCAGGGCGTCGAGTTGCTCTAGGCTGACGTTCCGTGGCGCAGCATCCCAAGAACCCGGAGGCCACTCCCCAGGTCGAGCCGCCTCTGGTCCCCGCACTGCCGGATCGCCGCCGAGCGTTCCGGACATCGCGGGCCACGGTGTCCCCCGGACCGCGTCACATCAGCCTGAGCTACGGCTCGACTTTCGTGGTCTGTGACCACGATGGGGGCATCCGCCCCCGCGGGGGACGGTTATGCGGGCTGTTCTCGGACGACACCCGTTTCATCTCGCGGCACGAGCTACTGCTCAATGACCGGCCGCTCACCTGCCTCGCCGCTGCCCGGCTGAACTTCCGCCACGCCCGCTGGACGTATACGGCCGCCTCGCTGCCCTCCCCCGAGGCGATGGACGTCGGCGGGCGGGTCACGGTAACCCTGGACCGGATGGTCAGCGCGCGCCGGCTGCGCGAGGACTACAGGGTCCGCTTCTACGGTGCCGTCCCCGCCACCATGTTGAAGCTGCAGCTGGAATCTGACTTCGCGGACCTGTTCGAAGTCCGCACGCAGCGCTGGCAGCGCCGCCCCGGTGTCAACACGTCGTGGGTCCGCGGGAGCCGTTTGGAGACGCGCTACCACCGCGACGGCTTCGTCCGTCGCTGTCTGGTCCGCATCCTCCCCCAGTCCCGGCCGGTCAGCTACGCGAACGGCGCGCTCCGCTTCCCGATCGAGTTGTGGACAGATGACGAGTGGAAGGTCTCCGTACAGTACGACCTGATCGCGACCGCCGGGGCGAGACCGAGCATGAGACGCGGCCCTGAGTTCGGGCACCGACCGGGGCGATCGGGCCGAGCGGCTTCGGTCACGCTGGCACCGCACCGTGGCCCGGGCCCACACCGACGACCTGCGGCTGCAGCTCGCATTCGACCAGGCGGTGGAGGACTTCGCCGCACTCCGGCTCTACGACCACGATTTCTCCCCCGACGTCTGGATCCCCGCCGCCGGAATCCCCTGGTACGTCGCCGTCTTCGGCCGGGACTCGATCATCGCATCGCTCCAAGCGCTCCCTGTCCACCCGTTGTTCGCGGTGGGCACGCTTCAGAAGCTGGCCCAGTGGCAGGCGCAGGAGCTCGACCCCCGGCGCGACGCCGAGCCGGGGAAGATCTGCCACGAGATGCGCAGCGGCGAGTGGGCGCACTTCGGGACGATTCCCCATTCCCCCTACTACGGCACCGCCGATGCGACGCCCCTCTATCTGCTGCTTCTCGGCGAGACGTACCGCTGGCTCGGGGATCCGGGCCTCCTGCACCGGCTGCGCCACACCGCCGAGCGCTGCCTGGACTGGATCGACCGCTACGGCGACCGCGACGGCGACGGGCTTCAGGAGTACGCGCCCCAGACGCCGTCCGGGTATCGCAACCAGAGTTGGCGAGACGCGCATGACGGTGTGCTCGACGAAGCGGGCGGGTTTCCCAAGCATCCCATCGCCACCTGCGAGATGCAGGCCTACGTGTACGCAGCGAAGCGAGACGTGGCCGAGCTGTTCGCGGCCTGGGGTGACCACGAGCGTGCGATGCGCCTCCGGCGCGAGGCGACAGAGCTGCAGCGCCGATTCATGGAGCGCTTCTGGCTGCCCGAGGAGCGCACGGTGGCCTTTGCGCTAGATGGCGACAAACGACCGCTTGGCACCGCCACGTCCAACCCCGGCCACTGCCTATGGTCGGGGATCCTCGGAGGGAACCGGGTGCAGCCCGTGGTAGATCGGTTGATGCGAGCCGATCTCTTCACGGGCTTCGGACTGCGCACACTGTCCAGTGACCACCCCTCGTATGACCCCCACTCGTATCAGCGAGGGTCCGTCTGGCCACACGACACCATCATCGCCGCAGCTGGAATGCGCCGCTATGGGCGTGACGAGGAGGCCTGGCGTCTCATCGACGGCATTCTGGAGGCCGCCTCGGCACTCGACGGGTTCCAGTTGCCAGAGCTCTTCGCGGGGCTGCAGAGGCAGCCGCTGGATGCGCCGGTCCCCTATGAGCATGCCAATGTGCCCCAGGCATGGGCGGCGGGCTCTGTCTTTCACGCTGTCCGCATCCTGCTCGGGCTCGAGCCCGACATTCCCAACGGCCGCCTCTACCTGAACCCGGCCCTGCCGCCGTGGTGCAGGGAGCTGGTGCTGGACAACCTGCGTGTCGGCGGCCAGCGGATCACCGTGGAGGCGCGGCGAAGGAGTGATGGTGCTTCGGCCTTCGAGGTGCGCGGACACCTGGGACCGCTTCAGGTCGTCCACGGCCCGCCCCCGTGGTGGCGCACCGAGGAGTGACTCCGCCAGGAATACCCCCGGGGATCCGGGCTTGGGACTTACTTCCCGCCGACCTCGGACTTCCCCAACGAGAGCCGGGATCGACGGCGGTTGGCACCGCGCAGCCGGGTGATTGCGGGATCCGTCGCGCTCACCGTGATGCTGGTCGGCGTCGCCCACTCGGCGATCGCCCGCTCGTAGACCTGGAGATAGCCGTCCGCCATCCGGCGAGGGTCGAATCGAGCCCGCGCGTAGACGGCGCACTGCTCCCGATCGACGTGGTCCGCCTGAGCCACGGCGCGCACCATCTCCTCAACGTCTGGTACCAGGAACCCCGTCTTCCCCGGCGTGATCAGCTCCGGCGCGGCCCCGCGGGGAAAGGCGATGACCGGGGTTCCGCTCGCCATCGCCTCGGCCATGTAGAGGCCGAACGGCTCGTCCCACTGCAGCGGGGCCAGGAGCGCGGATGCCCTGGCCAGGAGACGGGTCTTCTCCTCCCCGGAAACGTTGCCCAGGTAGGTCACCCGGTCGCCGTCGACGGCTGGCGCGATCTGGCGCTCGTAATACTCGAAACCCTGTGGAGTCGCCTCGATCTTCCCGGCCAGCAGCAGCCTTCGGCCGGCGCGCCGGGCAGCCTCGATGGCTAGGTGCTGCCCCTTGGAGGCGCAGATCCGGGCCAGCGACAGCAGGTACGGGTCCTTCCGCTCCGGCTGGCCGACCCGCAGCGCGGCCAGGTCGACCGCGTTGTGCACGGTCGCCGTCCAGGGAAGGTGGGCGACCGACTGGCGCTGGGCTTCGCTGATGGCGATCAGCCGGACTCGATCGGGGGCGAGGCTTTCGAGGAAGGTGCGCACCGGCTCCTTCAGTGCTAAGTGGACGGTGTGGACGACCGGGGCCGGTGGTTTGATGGCAAGGCCGAGCAGGACCCCGCCACCGGTGTGATCGTGGATGACGTCGAACGGCCGGAGGCGGTCGATCAGGTTCAGGACCCGGCTGGCGTAGGTCAGATCCCGGACGTGCTCCTCGCTGCGGCCCAGCGCTGTATCCCAGTGTCGCGGGGCCAGGTGACGGGAGGCGAGCGCTGAACCCTCTGCGGCGAAGAGCTCCACCTCGTGTCCCTGGGCGCGCAGTTCCTTCGCCAGCAACGCGACGACCAGTTCGGTCCCACCGTAGCCGTCGGGTGGGACCGGGTACCAGGGCGGGGCGATCAGTGCGATCCGTCGACGCGTGCTGGCCATGCTTGAGCAAGGACTCAGAAGCCGGGCTTCGCGACTTTGCAGCTGAAGAGAGATGCCAGCTGTCGCGTCTCGCGCTTGCCGCACTCCGGACAGGCGGGCGGCTCGTTCCTCAGCTTGTCGTGCTCATGGAAGCTGGTGACTATCTCAAAGCGTTTGCTGCAATCACGGCATTCAAACTCGTAGGTCGGCATTCGCCCACCTCCTGGATGCCTCCCCTGGTCTCAGCCTTCGCCAGGACGGCCGAGCCGCTGGGGAGCTGCTGGCGCCCACGGGCAATGATGCCGCGTCGCGGGAGCTCGCGCCAGAGGCCTTCGTCCTCGGCCGTGCCGGGGTGTCCCCGTATACCGCATTTCCGGCTCCCTGAGAGGGGTGGTAAGGGGGGGCGTTGGCGGGCATTTTGAATTCAGCGGGAGGTCCAACTGGGCCTTCCCGGGCAGGGCTGGGCAGCCCCGTTGGGACTCTATTGGGCCACGCCAGGCAAGGCTTGAGCTCCCCTGGTTGCGCCGTTTGAGGGGAACGCTGGCTAGTGTGCCGCCCCGGCTTCCCCAGATCCTGGAGGCCAATTTGCTGAGGGTCGGTGGCGACCGCCGGGTGCCTGCGCCCGTAGGCGCCCTCGTGGCTGGCCAGGGCCCGCTCCAGTAGCGAGCGCCCCGCCCCCGAGTTCCCCAGGAGTTCGGCCCGGCCTGGCCCACGCCTTGGCTATGGGCCTTGGGCCGATCTCTCCCCTACCAGACCTCCGCCCCGACCGCCGCGTCCACGAGGGCTGAGAGCGCCTCAACGACACCAGCCCGCGCCGGCCCGCCGTCCGGCGATGGTGAACCTCGGCCTGCCCGCATTCACTGCCACCAGCTCCCCAGCACCGGCCTTGGCCCTGGCCGTGGCGTTGAGCCGCGCCGCCCAGTAGAGCTCGCTGGGGAGGCTGACCATCAGTCCCCAGGCCCCGACCTTGGTCCGGAGCGAGTTCGTCGGGGTGCCGGCGTCCGCCTCCACTCCCCGTACTGGAGGAACTCAGCTTGGAGCGCATCTATCAGGGCTTGCGCCGCCCGGTTGATCTCCGGGTGGTCGCCCTCGCCGAAGGCCGGGTCCGCGTGCGCCTCCAGCTCATCCATGAAGATCTCGAAGCGGAGCTCCAGCGCCGCCTCGGCGTCGGATTCCCGCACCCATGCGCTCGCCCGCTCCCTTTCCTCGTCGGTGAGGACTGGTGCTTCGTCCATGCGCTCCGCCCTCCAATTGGCCAGCGGCCACCTGCTCGCCGCGGGGAACGGCCACCGTGGCCCCATCCTAGGCGCGGCGAGGCACGGAGGACGCCCCGTTACGAGATGGCCCATGCGGGGTTGGGGCACCCGGGGCAGGTGCCTGCACGGAGACCCTTCCACAAAACCGTCATGAACAGCCGGCCTGATCCGAGGAGCGTCGTCTGGAGCGTTCGGTGCTGTAGCGCCATGGCTCGGTCTATGGTAGCGAGTGCGCGGTAGCGTTAGCCGCACCTTCCTGAGGGTTGAGCGGCACCGGCAGAGGCGGACACACTCGACGCCGACCGCTCCCCTCCCGAGGGAGGAAGCGCCTCGAGCGGGGGTGGGGCCGCCGGCCTGACGGCGGCCCCTCGGCGCACCCTGATGACAACCGGCCTGGCCCAGATTGGCTGAACACCCTTAGAGAGAATCTCGGTTTGCCTAGCCGCGCGAGCGCCGGGCAGAACGGCCGTCCGATCATCTACTCAGGGCTGAGGCCAGATGACGGCCGAGGGGTTCTGCTGGCAGACCGCAGCGCCCGCTGGACCCTGCCGGACTGCCAGCCTCCTCCGGATCATCGCCGGACCCGGCGAAACTCCCGAACGCGCCTGATGTTTGAGTCATGACAATTGCCTCACCAAGCGCTACCATCGGTTGCCGTCCCGGGACCCACCATGGAGGCGGCGGTCTTCGACGGGGCTGGGGGCGCTGCGCCCGGAACGGGCGAGGGAGGAGAGCATGCGAGGCGATGTTGGCGCTTCCAGATCGAGGCGCCGGTCGATGGGCGGCGGGGGGTTGGCCCTCGCAGCCGCGGGGTTGGTCCTGATCCTGGGTGCGGGTCGGGCCGCGGCCCAGGGGACCGAGCCGTACGTCAGCGAGATCCTAGCGTCGTGCGTCTCGGATGGCTCGTACAGCGTCACCGGGACGGTTCAGGTGGTGTATCCCAGCTCGCCCTACTACGACGCGTACGTCCAGCTTGAGGTCTACGCGCGCTCGGCCAGCGACTGGGTTGCGACCGGTGATACCTGGGGAGTCAGTCCGATCGTGTACCTGCCCGAAACCAGTCCGGTCAACCAGCTGTATAGCATCCCGCTCACGGACAGCTATGCCGATCCTTCCCAATATGATGAGCTCCAGGTGCAGGCGATAGGCGGGAACACAGACATGCAGTGGTCGGGTATTGACAGCTCGTGGTTCACGTGCGGTGCCACCACGTCAACACCAACGCCAACGCCGACGGCGACACCCACACCGAGCCCGACCGGTCAGGTCGCGGCCGCCAGCACCCCGGGTGCGGGAGCCGGGGCTCCGTCCGGCCCGGCAGGGCCCGTTGGCCTGGCGGTCCTCCTCGCCGGTGGCGTCCTGATCCTGGCCAGCCTGCCGCGGATGCGGCGTCGCGACAGCATCTGAGCGTCCACGTTCGGGCCGGAGGGGCTCTCCCTCCGGCCCGCTGACCCGGCGGTGACCCGCTGGCGTGGGTGAACTACCTGCACCCCTAGAGAGAATCTCGGACTGCCCAGCTTGAGGACGGCCTACATCGAGCCTGGTGGCCCCTGGGAGAGCCCGTATGTGGGAGAGCTTCGAGGGAAGACTCCGGCGGCAGGACTACTTCAAGGGTCTTGAGTTGGGTCGCGAGGTCCGGGATTGGTCGGATCCCGGGCCTCGTTTCCTAATCCCGGCTACAGGTCGAGGATGAAGCTGTGCAGGTTGCCTGCAGAATCCCAGTAATATCCGTCGATCGCGCTGCCGTTCTCGGCGATGGCGTTGGGCGAGGTGCCCTCACCCGGCCCATCACCGGCCTTGGGATCAGTCAGAGCCGTGAACTTACCGTCCTTGAACATCCATCCCTGATTCAGCGTTGGGGCTGACGTGCTGTAGTACACGCCGATCGCGACCCCGTCGTTCGAAATGGTGGCAGGGATGGTGCCGGTACCGTATACATCTCCCGCCCCGGGCGCCTCGAAGCGGGTGATAAAGCCGTGGAAGTCAATGAAACCATGGCTGACTCCCGCGCTGTCGTAGTAGTTGCCGATCATCACACCGAGGTCGTTCGCGCCGTCGACAATGGTATCCGTCGCCCCGGGGACATCGACTGTGGTGTACCTGCCGTCGTGATACAGGAACCCGTGGTACACACCCTCCGAGTCGACGTAGGTGCCGACGACGTCGTTGTTGTCATTTATGTCCGACCCAATCGTGCCTTCGTCCAGGTTTGGCACGGCGCCTGCGTTGGGATCGTTGATGTACGTGAAGTGTCCTGTGGGAGTGCGGAGGTAACAGTGGTACACTCCACTAGCGTCGGCGTACGCGCCCGTCACGTCCCCGCTGTTGTTGATTGGGCCGATCAAGGGGACGCCGACGGCGCCGGGAACAGCGAACGTGGTGATGACCGATCCAACCGCGATGAAGGGGTGGCCGACCCCGGCAGGCCGGCGCCTGCGCCCGGAGGTCCTGGGCCGCAGCCCTAGAGAGAATCTCGGATTGACCGCGTTGACGACGGCTGGTGTCGCTGACACACTCGACTCGATGGCACCTGATCGAGCCAGGTACGGCATCGACACCGGGCCCTCCGGCATTCCGTACTTTGTCTTCGTCGAAGCCGGTCTCTTGGCGGCCGACCGGTGGGCAGCGCGGCGGGGTCGGCGCCGGATCGGGATTCTGGCGAAGGCAGGCGCCGTGGCCATGCTCGGGGTCGCCGCGGGCTACTTCTACTCCACGGGTCCCGGCAAGCTGTCGGTGTGGAGGGAGCTGCTCGAGGAGCTCGACCTTCGGGGCGACGAACACCTGCTCGACGTCGGCTGCGGCCGAGGCGCCGTCCTCGTCTCGGCAGCCCACCAGCTTCCCCGCGGTCGTGCGACCGGCGCCGACATCTGGCGCCTGCGTGACCAGACGGGAAACAGCCAGGCCGCCGCCGAGCGCAACGCGAGGGTCGAGGGCGTCACTGATCGTGTCGAGCTCGTTGAGGCCGATGCCCGGGACCTGCCGTTTCCGTCGGACTCGTTCGACGTGGTGGTCAGCAATCTCACCTTCAACAACATCCACGGCACCGAAGAACGGGCCAGGGCACTCCGTGAAGCAGTCCGAGTCCTTCGCCCGGGCGGGCGGATGCGCATCGTCGATGACCGTGCTGACCGGTATGCCGCGGTCCTGCGGATGGCCGGATGCTCGGACGTCGAGGTGCGCCGCCTCGACTGGCGGACGTCGTTCGGCCTTCCCGGCCACGCCATGGTGCTCGTCGCCGCCGTGAAACCAGCCGTTGAAGGGAGAGCCTGACCCGGCGGTGACCGGCTGGCCTGGGTGAACGACCTGCACCCCTAGAGAGAATCTCGGGCCTGCCCAGGTACACGGCTGGCTTGATCGGCCGCAACCTGTGATCCGGGGGTCCAGCTGGGGCAAACTTACCGTTCGGGCGGCGGCTTGCGATCAACCAGGGGGGCTTGCGGGCGGGACTGTCACACCCGGCCGTCCCGGTCGGATGGTCGCGGTGCTGGACCGTAGCCGGATGGCTCAGCGATTGGTGACGGGCGTCCGGATACGTTGGTCCTGCCTCCTTGAGGGCTGAGCGACGGGCACCGCTTCCCTCTCGAAGGGAACGCCTCGAGTGGGATGGGGGCCGCCGTGTGGAAAACGGCGGCCCCGCAGGGGCTCGTGCGCCGCCCGTGCCTATCTCGCCGGCAAGGCGGAAGCGGGCTACGAGGTGCAGTGCCAGGCCAACCAGCTGGTGATCGCCTGATAGGTGTCGGCCACGACCCCGGCCGCTCTCCCGGCGCGGGTCAACTTCGGGCTCGGCGAGTATTGTTGACGAATCAACCAGTCGGGTTATAGTCGGAAGGTGGCTGAACCGATCGACGCCCGAGAGCGTCGCGAGCTCTGTGATCTCCTGATCGACCTCGGCCCCGATGCACCCACGCTGTGTGAGGGGTGGACGACCTCCGTGACCGGACCCCGTTTGCTGGTCCACCCTTTATGAGGGTTCCGGGCTGTTGATGCTGCCACCGGTGGTGGCCGCGGTCGCTGATGGTAGCTGGTCTGAGCCGGCCTTTCGCGAGTTCCAGGCAGCGGCGAAGACGGCGGGCGCCAGGTAGCCGAGCGCGCTGTGAGGGCGGTGCCGGTTGTAGACGTCGCCCCAGTCGTCGAAGAGGATTCGCGCTTCCATGACGGTGTCGAAGACCTCGCGGGCGAAGAGCTCGTCGCGCAGCCGGCCGTTGAAGCTCTCCACGTAGGGGTTCTCCCAGGGGCTGCCAGGCTCGATGTAGGCGGTCCCGGTGCCCATGAAACGGCACCAGTCCCGGATCGCCATCGCCACCAGCTCGGGACCGTTGTCGCAGCGGATGAACTCCGGGGCGCCACGCTCGGCGTACGCCTCGTCGAGAGCGTCGACCACGGCGTCGGCGGTGATCGACCGCCCGATCCGCCGGGCCAGGTTCTCCCGGGTGAACTCGTCGCACATCGAGAGCGCCTTGAGTGGCCGCCCGTCCGAGGTGGCGTCGAAGATGAAGTCCAGGGCCCAGACGTGGTTGGGTCGCTCCGCCCGGAGCCGCGCCGCCGGCACCGTGCTGATCCCCAGCCGACGGCGCTTGGGCGCCTGGGCGGGCACCCGCAGCCCCTCTTCCCGCCAGATCCGCTGCACCCGCTTGCGGTTCACCCGCCAGCCCTCCTGACGCAGCAGCGCCCAGATCCGCCGATACCCGTACCTCGGCCAGGTCTGCCCCAGCTGCCGCATCCGCCGGCGGAGCTGCTCCTCCGGGGCCAGCACCGGCCGCGGTGGCCGGCGCTGGGTGGTTCGGTGCTGCCCCAGCGCCCGGCACGCCCTGCGCTCCGAGACCCCCAGCCGCTCACGGACGCGGCGGACGGTGTCCCGGCGGCGGGCCGGGCTCAGGAGTTTCCCTGGGCTGCCTCCCGCAAGATGGCGTTGTCCAGGCTCAGATCCGCGACCACCCGCTTCAGCCGGACGTTCTCGTCCTTCAGCCGGCGCAGCTCCTTGGCGTCATTCGCCTTCAGACCTCCGTACTGGTTCCGCCAGCGCAGGTAGGTGTAGTCGCTGATCTCGAGCGCCTTGGCCACCTCCGCCAGGCTCTTGCCCTCGGCGATCAGCCGCTCCCCCTCCCGCAGCTTCCGGACGATCTGCTCCGGCGTGTGCTTTCTGCCCTTCATGGGTCCCTCCTGGCCACGACGGCCGTGGTGGAACCCTCATATCACGTGGACCAGTTCCGGGGGGTCGGGTCAGGAGCGCCGGCGTCAACCCCCAGCCGATACGCAGCGCCACGTATGCGGAGACGAGGAAGGCCACAGAGGCCGGGAGAGCCAAGAGCGCTCCGAGGGCCGCCCCCTCAACGGGAGCGGGGCCGCGCGCTGCCCCTATCGACGCGAAGCTGACGAGTGTGATGACGGGGACGAGGGTCATCACCCCCGCCACCCCGGGCCCCAGTCGGGCAGCGACGACGGGGACCAGTGCCACGATCAAGCCCCCAAAAGCGAACCGCGTTGCGAACTCAATCATGCTGCTGCCGGTGGCCGTCACCGTGCCGGAACGACGCCGCCCCAACCCCTCCACTACCCGGCCAAGCCCCAGCCATGGGCACTTGGGAGCGGCTGCCCCGCTCATCACCGGGGTCAGCCCGCGGACTGCAGCCTCGGTCACCGACGGGCGCGCTGAGCGCTTGTGGCCAGCGGCTCACGGGTAGATGCCCCGAACCGTGGTGGCCTGGGCCACTCGCTCCACCGCAACGGCATAGGCTCCAAGGCGAAGGGGCACATTGAGGCGCTTGGACGTTTTCCAGGAGGCGTCGAGGGCTTCCGTCAGGATCCGATCCAGGCGACCGTTGATCTCCTCTTCGTCCCAGAAGAGGGACTGCAGATCCTGGACCCACTCGAAGTAGGAGACCGTGACACCTCCCGCATTGGCGACGATATCGGGCACGACCGTCACCCCGCGACGGGAGAGGATCTCGTCGGCGTCGGGAGTGGTCGGGCCGTTGGCGGCCTCGATGATCAGGGAAGCCTTAACCTCGGAGGCATTGCGGGCGGTGATCTGGCTCTCCAGGGCAGCGGGAACGAGCACGTCCACCGCCGTCTCGAGCAGCTCGGCGTTGCTGATCGGTCGGGTGTCGGGGAAGCCAACCACTGAACCGGTCCGCTTCTTGTGCTCGACGACCGCCTGGATGTCCAATGCCCGATCGTTCTGGATGCCGCCTCTGCTGTCGGACACCGCCCGAATACTGAAGCCCTGCTCGGCCATCAGCGCGGCGGCGATGCTGCCCGCATTGCCAAAGCCCTGCACCGCGACTGTCAGCTCATGAGGGTCCTGGCCCAGACGCCGGCAAACCTCGCGCGCCACCACCGCACACCCCCGCCCGGTGGCCTCGTTGCGGCCGAGGCTGCCCCCGATGCTGAGCGGCTTCCCGGTGACCACGGCGGGAACGGAGTACCCCTTGGCCATCGAGACCGTATCCATGATCCAGGCCATCACCTGGGGGGTCGTGTTGACATCGGGCGCGGGGATGTCCCGCTCCGGACCGATGAGCACCGAGATCTCACTCGCGTAGCGACGAGTGAGGCGCTCGAGCTCGCCCAGGCTAAGCTGCTTGGGATCGACAATCACCCCACCCTTGGCGCCGCCGAACGGGATGCCGACGACCGCGCTCTTCCACGTCATCCACATCGCCAGAGCCTTCACCTCGCTGAGGGTGACCCCTGGGTGGAACCGAATCCCACCCTTGGCAGGCCCGCGGATCACGTTGTGCTGGACCCGGTAACCCTCGAACATACGGAGCGACCCGTCGTCCATCTTGACGGGAAAGCTCACGATCAACTGACGCTGAGGCTCGCGCAGGAACCCGCGGACTCCGGGATCGAGGCCGAGTACATCGGCCGCACCGTCGAACTGCCGCTGCGCGTTGAGCCACGGGTCCTCGATCGTCGCCGGCGTCACCCTGGTATCCACAGTCATGGTCATCACCTCAATCGCGCGCGCAAACCATCCCGCGCTTGCGCGCTCTGCTCTTCTGGTCGCGCCTTCTTCAGCCTCGCTGCGTCGTCAGCTCATCGGCGCTGGCGGTGCTGTTCCAACCGCAGCGCAAGCACGGTATGCTCAGGTTCCCCCCTGCAAACCGGCAGGGGTGCACGCCGGGGCGAATCGATTCCGGGCCATGCTCTCGAGTGCCGCGACCTGGGCGGCCGCGACGCCGACCCCGGGCCGCACACCGCGCTTCAGATGGATCGACAGATCCTCGAGGGCGCCGATGGTGTCGAGGATCTCGCCCAGAGTCACCGAGCCGAGGTGGCCGACTCGGAAGGTGCTGCCGCTCAGCCGCCCCAAGCCGCCGGCCACGATCACCCCCTGCGCCGCCAAGCCTCGGTTGAGCGTATCCCAATACAGGCCATCCGGCAGGGAGACGGCGGTCACGGTCGGCGAGTAGTGATGCGGATCCGCAAACAAACGGAATCCCAGCGCCTCCAGTCCCGCCCGCGTGGCTGCGGCGCAGGCCTCGTGCCGGGCGAAGATCGCCTCGGCACCCTCGGCGCTCATCAGCTCCAGGGCGGCGTCGAGCTCGTACATCACCGCGATCGCCGGAGTCCACACGGCCATGCCTCGAGCCTGGGACTCGTGATACCTGCGCAGGTCGAAGTAGAAGCGCGGGGTGGTGGTGCGTTCTATCTCCGCCCACGCCCGGGGGGAGACGGCCACCATGGCAAGTCCCGGGGCGGCCATCCAGCCCTTCTGAGACGCGGTCACGGCGACGTCGATCTGCCACTCATCCATCTTGAATGGCACCGATCCGACTGCCGACACTCCATCGACGATGATCAGCGCCTCGGGCTGGACTTCTCGGACCACAGCCGCCAGGGCATCAATCGCATCCAGCACGCCAGTCGAGGTCTCGTTGTGCGTCAGGAACACAGCGCGGTAGCCCGGGTGCGACTGGAGATGCGCGCGCAACTGATCGGGATCGACCGCTCTGCCCCACTCCATTGAGAGTCGCGCGGTATTGGCCCCGTAGAGGCTGGCGATCTCAGCGAACCGATCGCCGAACAGCCCGATCGATACGCACAGGACCTGTTCGCCCGGGGATACGGTGTTGGCGACGGCCGCCTCGAGGCCGCCGGTGCCGGAGCAGGAGATCATTGCCACGTCGCCGGTCGTGCCGAAGAACGGCCGCATCCGGGTCAGAACCCGGTCCAGCATCGCCGTGAACTCGGCGCTGCGATGGCCGCTCATCTGGCGACCGCCGGCCTCGCGGACAGCGGGGGGCAGCATCGTCGGCCCGGCCAGCCGAAGGTTGGGTTCGAATCGATTCACGCCGTGCTCCTATAGCGGTCATTGCCAGACGGGGCGATATCAGCAGATCCCATGGGTTGCGCCCCACGGAGGGTTCCCGATCCTCCCTCCGTGAGCCCCAAGATGCCCGGAGCAGGCTCGTCGTGAGGGAAATGACAGGCCGCGAACTGACCCTGCGGCATCCGCCGTAGGGGCGGCTCCTCGGCCTCGCAAACCTCCTGGGCGCGTGGGCAACGCGTCCTGAACCGGCAGCCGGACGGCGGTCGGGATGGCGACGGCATCTCCGTTCCCACCGAGGCCGGCTCGACCTTCACGTTCACATCCGGCATCGGAACGGCTTCGAGCAAGGTCCGGGTGTAGGGATGGGCCGGCCGTCTGTAGATGAGGTCGGCCTCCCCGATCTCGACGATCTTGCCCATGTACATCACGGCCACGCGGTCGCTCACGCTCCGGACAACGGCGAGGTCGTGGGATATGAAGATCAGGGCGAGGTTCCTGGTCTCCCGAATATCCTGCAGGAGGTTGATCACCTGAGCCTGGACCGAGACATCAAGGGACGCCACGGGCTCGTCGCAGACGATGAGGTCGGGCTCGAGCGCCAAGATCCGAGCGATGGCAATCCGCTGGCACTGGCCCCCGGAGAACTCGTGCGGCCTCCGACCCTCCACCATGCCCCTGCTCATGCCGACCTCGCCCAGCACGGCCTCGGTACGCTGGGCGATCTCCTTCTTGCTCACGCCCTGGATCGCCAACCCCTCCCCGACGATGTCCCACACCTTTCGGCGCGGATTGAACGACGACAGGGGGTCCTGGAAGATCATCTGAAGGTGCCGCCGGACGGCCCGCATGCGCGCGTTGGACAGAGAGCCGAGATCCTCGCCTCCGTACTCGATCGACCCGGAGATGCGCGAGTTCCCCGCCGGCAGCAGCCGGAGGATGGCCCGTCCGGTCGTCGTCTTCCCGCACCCGGACTCGCCCACGAGCCCGAGCGTCTCACCACTGACGACGTCCAAGGAGACGTCTGCCACGGCCTCGATCGTCCGGCCGCTGCGGCGAAACCTCACCACCAGGTGTCGCACCTTCAGCAGCGCTTCGTCTCGCAAATAGCCCTCGTCCACCGCACCCCCCACCTTCGAAGCGCTCGAATCCAGGGGCTTGGCCGCCATCATCCACTCCCAGCCTGGGCGCCGGACGCCACTGACGGCGCGTTGGATGCCGCGCCCCCAACCGGCACATAACAGGCGAAACCATGACGGTCGTCGCCTGTGGTCACGACCGGCGGCATCCCCTCGCTGCACTCGGGCTCTGCAACCGCACAGCGCGGAACGAAGGGGCAGCCGGGTATGGGCCGGAGTACGTCCGGTGGCCTCCCGGGGATGCTCTGCAATCTCGCATGGGCCGGCTGATCCGCCCGAGGAATGGCCTCCAGCAACGCCGCAGTGTATCGGTGCCGAGGATCGCGGAACAGGGCCTCCGTCGGGCCGCGCTCCACGATCCGACCGCCATACATGACCGCCGCCTCGTCGGTCCGTCCGGCCACGATGCCGAGGTTGTGCGTCACCAGGATCATCGACATCTGCCGCTCTCTCTGAAGGGACTGCAGCAGGTCCAGCACCTGCTTCTGCACGGTGACGTCCAGAGCGGTCGTTGCTTCGTCGGCGATCAGCAGATCCGGTTTGCAGGCCAGTGCGGTGGCGATCATGATCCGTTGCTTCATCCCGCCCGAAAACTGATGCGGGTACTGCTGGTAGCACTCAGCCGGGTCCGGCAGCCCCACCGCGCCCATGAGCTCGATGGCCAGCTTCCTGCCCTGCGCCTTGCTGAGGCCGAAGTGATATCGGCTCGCCTCCTCGATCTGGCGACCGACGCGCACAAACGGATTGAGTGAGGTGGCGGAGTTCTGGAACACGATGCCCACGCGCCGCCCCAGGAAGCGGCGACGCTCGCCCTCCTTGAGCGTGCCCAGATCCGTACCGTTGAAGGTCACCTTCCCATCGATCCGAGCGCTCCGCGGTGCGATTCCGAGGATCGACTTCATCAGCATCGACTTGCCGGACCCCGATTCTCCGACAAGGCCGAGCGTCCTGCTGCGACCCACCGTGAGGTCGACATCGGACAGCACCCGTGTCAGCGACTCTCCGGCCCCGAAGACGCACGACAACCCCTCGACCTTCACCAGCACCCCGTCAGCCGAGCTCTCCATGGTCACAGCTGCCCCTCGCGCAGGCTGATGCGCGCTGCGAGATGGTCCCCCAGGGTATTGAGTGCGTACACCGTGAGCACGATCGCCAGGATCGGCCCGAGCAACATGTACGGAAACTGCTGCATCACGTCGGAGGTGCTGGCGAGCATGCCTCCCCAACTAGGCGTCGGCGGCGGGATTCCGTAACCGAGGAAGCTCAACGAGCCCTCGGTCACGATCAGACCCGCCATCATCGCCGGCACGATCGCGGTGAACACCGGGACGAGGTTGGGAAGGATCTCCCTGATCAGAATGCGGAAGTCGCTGGCACCAAGAGCCCTCGCAGCAAGGACGTAATCCCTCTCCGCACCGGAGACCGCGGCCGCCTTGGTGATCCGCGCGTACATCCCAGTCCCCAGAACCCCGAGGGCCAGGGTCATGGTGAACAGTGATGCGCCCGTCGCCGCCACCAGAGCGAGGAGCCAGAGTAGCGGCGGCACGGAAGCGAGTGTATTCGCATACGTGTCCACCACCCGCTCGATCACCCCCCGGTAGTAGCCAGCGAGCAGCCCCGATGACACGCCGATCGCCAGCGAGATGGCTGTGGCGCAGAACGCGATCGTGAGCGACACCCGGCCGCCGTAGATCACCTCGGAGAAAATGCTGCGCCCCAGAGGGTCGGTCCCGAGCAACCCGCTCACCGACAGGGCAGGGGTCTGGTGGAACGCGCCGTACTGCAGCTCGGGGCTGATCAGGCCTGGAATCCACTGGGCCAGCACCACCGCCGTGATCAACAGTACCAGGAAGCCGAACGCGAACCACACGGCGGGCGTGCCGGACCTCAGCCAGCCACCGCGCCGCCGGCGCCCGCCCGGCGCCAAGCCCGTCGTTCCCAGCGCCATCGGTGCGGTTCCGAGGATCTGCGTTTCAGGCTCGCCGACCGCCACCTGCCCGCTCATGTCACGCTCACCCGGGGATCTATGAGGGCATTGCCGATGTCCACCAGCATGAAGATGACGATGAACAGCAGGACTGTCACGCACAGAATGGCCTGAACGGTGGGGAGATCGTGTGCCTCGACGGCGTACACCATCTGCCAGCCGAGCCCAGGGACTGCGAAGTAGTTCTCAACGATGAACGAGCCGCCCAGGAGGTAGCTCAGCGACAGGCCAAAGACGGTGAGCACATGCGTCTGGGACGGCCGGATCACATGCCGTAACAGGATGTACCTGATGGGCAGGCCCTTCGACCGAGCCACGAGCACGAAGTCCTCCTGCAGGGTCGCCGCGAACTCACTTCGGCTCACCCGATAGAAGTAGGCCACCTGGTTGATGGCCAGACACATCACCGGAAGCGCCACGTAGCGCAGATTCTGGAGAGGATCATCTGGGAACGGAACCCAGCCCGTGGCTGGCAGCCACTTGAGGGTCAGGGCGAACACGAAGCCGAAGAACACCACGGCGACGAACGACGGTATGGAGAGCAGAAAGGACGAGATCGCGCGCAGGACGGAATCCGTCAGGCCGCCGGGGCGCATCGCCGTGAAGAGAGCCAGGGGGATCGCCACCAGGAGGGATACGAACATCGTCACCAGGGCGATCTCAAACGTGACCGGAGCGCGGGAGGCGAGCAGCGACACCTCGGATTGCCCGTTGTAGATTGATACACCCAGGTTGCCGTGGACCAGCGCCCAGAGCCAGAGTGCATAGCGAACCAGCAGAGGCTTGTTGTAGCCGTACATGGCGTTGAAGGCTGCGGTCTGTGCCTTGGTCGCGTAGGGGCCGAGGATGGTCAGAGCAGCCGACCCGGGCATGAAGTTGGATAAGGAGGTGCCCGCGAGCATCACCAGGAAGAAGACTGGCACGCCCGTGGTGAGGCGCGCTCCGATCGCCCGGAGGTATATGGAGCGCATGCTTCGCAGGGCTGGAACGTCCTGCTCCATCGGCCCAGCGAGCTGGGTCGAGTTCACGGTCATGTCAGACCGCGTTCCATGAACGCTCGGCGTCGAGCCAGCGGCGGTCCCCTCTCTCCATGACCTCAGCCTGCTCTGCGTTGGTCAGCCCGCCCATGGTGTGGTCGTCGGCGTAGGCGGTAGTTCGATCCCTGAAGACGTGCCGACCATAGTCGAGCATTCCGAACATGGAGCCCTTCTCCAGGTAGTGCATGGTCACCAGGTTGAAGCCCAGGGGTTCGATGTCCTCGAGCCGCACGAAGGGGACCCCGTTGATGGTCTCGACGTCCCCGAACATCTTCCAGCCAGGAAGGGCCTTGGCGACCTTCTGGCACTCCTCCATGGTCCTCAGGGCCAGTATGAAGGTCATCTCGGCACCGAGCTCGACCGCCTTGACGCAGCGCTCGATGGCCTCATCCAGGCCCAGCTCGAGCTTGGCCTCGGTCCTCGCGATCACGACGCAATCGGTCCCAGCACAGGCCTCGAGGGCCGCCTTGATCTTGGAGAGCCAGAGGTGCTGGGAGACCACGGGGTGGCTGACATTGCCATCGACCTTCCCGGCTCGCGTCGCCGCCGACATGTCCGCCCCGAAGCGCCCGGAACCCCGCAGGTTGGGGGTGTCCTCGAGGGTGAGGGCTCCCGCGCCGGCCTTGGCCAGCCGCCGGCACGTCCGGTATGCGTTGATGGTGTCTCCGAAGCCATCGTCCGCATCGACCACCAGGGGCAGAGGGGAGTAGTCAGCGATGCGGTCGGTGGCCCAGATCAGCTCCTCCTGGTTGTGCAACCCGATATCCGGAACCCCGGCGAGGCTGAAGCCGAGGGACGCCCCACTGAGCAGCATCGCATCAAACCCTGCGATCTCAGCGGCCTTCGCCGAGTAGCAGTCCCACACACAGGGTGTGAAGGTGAGGCCCCTCCCCACCACGTCCCTGAAAGTCGCCTTGCGCTGGCTTCCACTTCGCAACATACAGCCGTCCTCTGAGGAGTTCACTGTTAGATGTCCGATCCGACGGAAGGGGGATCGCCCCCGGCCGAGGGCCGGGGGCGATCCGTAGCTGGGAAGGGCTATTACTTAGTCCACTCTCCTACAGACCCGGCTGTGCGGCCGAGTCGCAGACGTTGGGGCAGAGGTAGAGGAACTGCTTCTGAAGCATGCCTCCATCCGAGAACACCAGGCCGCCGGTGTTATTCCGGACAAGCAGGTACCGGTCAATCGCTCCGTACACGTAGATCGGAAGATCCTTCATCAGGTCCGACTGAACCGTCTCCCAAGCACCGTAGAGAGCCTTCTGGCCCACCGCCGCCTCCGTCGCCAAGACATCGGAGTTCATCGCGGAGTAGCCGCTCATGTTGAGCGACCCGCTGGTGGTGAACAGTGAGCTCGAGTACGGCTCGGGGCCGTTGAACACCAGAGCTCCTCCCGGGATGCAGATGTCGAAGTCCAGCTGGGTCTGGCAGCGCTGCACGAGGATCGTCTGGTCGATGTATGTCTGGGTGACCGTGATCCCATAGGTGCTGAGAACCTGCGCGATGTAGCCCCCCAAACGCTCGGTGTCGGGCTCCACCGTGCTCACGATCTGCACCGTCATCGGCACGCCGCTGGCCTTGATCTGAGTGAGCAGCGCCTGCGCCGCCGTCGAGTTGTACTTTGGGAAGGTCAATGACGAATCGTAGTAGGGCGACGTCGACGGGAAGTACGTGGACGGTGCGCTGTAACCGGAGGAAACCTGGGTGAACGCCTCCATGACCTCGAGCGGGTTCACGGCTTCGTACAGGAACTCGCGGGCCAAGGGATTGCTGAAGAAGCCCTTCGCCGTGTTGAGGTAACCGTAGAAGAGGCCTTGCATCGGGATCTTGACGTCGGTGACGCCCGGCTCGGCGTCATCCGAACCCCATTGGTAAGGGTAGCCCGCCATCATGGTGGCCTCGCCCTGGACGACCGTCGTGATGCGGCTCGGCGTGGCGGCGATGTCGACAAAAATGATCGAGTTCAGATATGGAAGCGGCTGATCCCAGTAGCCTGGGTTGCGCACCACCGTCGCGTTGACGCCCGGATCCCAGCTGAGCAGCTTGAAAGCTCCTGCCCCCACCGGCTTGATGGCCGCCAGGGTGGCAGCAGATCCAAGCGCCTTCGGCGACGCGATGAAGGGGGCGAGGTTGGCGATCTGGGTGGCGAAGTCGGCATCGGCCGCCGGAAGCTTGATGGTGAGGGTGGTCGCGTTGACCACGGTGATGCCCGGTGCCCAGCTCGCGATCCACACCTGGGAAGTGGCCCCCCACGTCGGGTTGGCCGCCCAGTCGTAGTTGTACTTGACGGCATCCGCATTGAGCGGGGTGCCGTCCGTGAACTTGAGCCCTGGGCGCAGCTTGAGCGTCCAGGTGACGTTGTCAGTGGTCGTCAGGCTCTGAGCCAGGTCACCGACAATCTGGTCGTCTATGTTCTGGTAGACCAGCATCCCGTAGACGGCGTCCAGCTCATCCATCGGGGATCCCGGGTAGGTGTTATTAGTGGTGAACGGGGACCAGGTGGTGAGATCCGAGCCGTCGATGATGGTCATGGAACCGCCGCTGACCGGGCCACTCGCCGCGGTCGCGCTTGCGTTTGAGGTGGCGGGGGCGCTTGTTCCGCACGCCGGGACGAGAACGCCCACCAGTAGGCCGAGAGCCAGCAGACTCGGACGGAAGTGACGTAGCTTGATCATATCTGACTAATCTAACCTCTTGTGGAACTAACCTTTCTTTCCAGCCCAAAGTTGGCTAGTTCGCCTCTGGCCGGGTAGGGTGGGCATCGGGAGGCTGACGTCCGTCGGTTGACCGCCGGGGTCACCGGGGCGGCGGTCAACCGTGCGACGACCGGTACCATGCCCACTTGCCGTCGGGCGAACGCTACACGGAGCGGCGACACGAGCGTCTGAGTCACTGACCCTCCAGAACCTGCTGAGACTCACGCACGGGCGTCAGAGCGAGCCCGCCTTCGACGAATCGGAGAACGTTGTCCACCGCAAGGTCGACCATCGACGACCTGGCGGCGAGCGTGGCCGAGCCGACATGCGGTAGAACCACAGCGTTGGGCAGGGTCAGCAGCGGAGCGTTCGAGTCGGGGTTTGGCTCGCGCTCCTGCACGTCCAAGCCGGCCGAGTGAATCCACCCCTCACGCAGCGCGCGAACCAGGGCCGGCTCGTCGATGATCGCTCCCCGCGACGTGTTGATGAGTGTCGAGGTGGGCTTCATCAAGCGCAGCTCCCGCTCGCCGATCATCCCCTTGGTCTCGGCAGTCAGCGGCACGTGCAGGCTCACGATGTCGGACTCGCGCAGCAGCTCGTCGAGGGGGCAGAACCTGACCCCGGCCTGGTTACCGGACTGCGGGTCATGCGCGATAACGCTCAGTCCGAAGCCGGCAGCGCGGGCGGCGACCGCGCGCCCGATCGCACCATAGCCGACGAGGCCCAGCGTGGCTCCGTGGACGTCCAGGCCGGACAGGTCCGCGTCGTCGATGCTCGTCCACCCGCCCAGGCGGACGTTCCGTTCGGCTGCGCCCAGACCCCGTCGTGCCCAGATGATCAGCGCGATGGTGAGGTCAGCCACCGTCTCCGCAAGCACCCCGGGGGTGTTCGCGACGGGGATGCCACGGCGGACGGCTGCTTCAACGTCGACCGAGTCATACCCCGCGCTGGCGACGGCGACGAACCTGAGGTTCCGGCACTCAGAGAGGAGCCGGTCCGTCACTGGGTCGCCATTCACGCAGATGACGGCACAGCCATCCCCAATCAGTTCGACGAGGTCGTCGACCCCGGGACGGCCCCCACCCTGCCAGAGCCGCAGCACGGCGCGCTCGGCCAGCCGTGCCAGGCCACCGCCGGGCAGATCGGGACGGGTCACGGCTACCGCCGGCTTGGTACCCACCAGCTCTTCACCTCTCTCCTTCATCGGGCGCCGCGCCCGGTCCGAACAACGACCCCAACCAAACTCGCTGTCGTACCATAGGTGGAACATAGCACCACCCAGATGAACAGTCTATCCCCCGATGGGGTGAAATGAGCACACTTTGGCCCACATGTGGTACGCTGGGCCACCATTATGGCCACAACAGGATGGTGGTTGGAGAGTTTGGGGACATCGGCCACTCCCCTGATCGTCCCAAACAAGGCGACCAGGGCGAGGCGTTCGGCCCCGACGGAGACCGGAAGGCCGCGCCTAGCGTCCACCGAGATGTTTCGGGGCTCGCTGGCCTGGTCGGATCCCCATTACGATTCGGATCCCCATACGATGGCGACAAGCCACCCATTCCGGTCTGAGCTGACTCCGAGATGAGCGACGGTATCTTCGCCTCCACCGGCTGGCTCGCCCTGGTGACGGGATCCAGCCAGAGCATCGGCTCGAACCCCGCGGGCCTCTTCGCGGTGATGTGAAGATGGACAGCGACCTTGCCTGCGTGATCCACGGGGCGCATGACCTCCGCGTCGAGGACGTCGAGCGCCAGTCGGTGGGCCCCGACCAGGTCGAGGTCGCCGTCGCCGTCGGAGGCATCTGCGGCTCCGATTTGAGCTACTTCCTCAAGGGCGCGGTCGGCGACTTCCGCGTCCGGGAACCCATGGTCCTGGGCCACGAAGTGGTCGGGATCGTCGCCAAGACAGGAGATGGGGTGGATCCCCGGATGGTCGGGAGACGGGTAGCCATCAACCCCAGTCGACCGTGCGGCCGGTGCGTCCTGTGTCAGGCAAGACGGGACAACATCTGCGCTTATGGATCCTTTCTTGGCAGCGCCGCCCCGTTCCCACACGTCCAGGGCGGATTTCGCGAGCGTCTGGTGATCCAGGCATCGCAACTCGTCCCCATCCCGCGACGACTGTCGTTCGAGACGGCGGTCTTCGCGGAGCCCTTGGCCGTGGCCATCCATGCCTTGCATCGGGCCGGTGATCCCCGCGATCGCGCCGTGATCGTCATCGGTGCTGGCCCTATCGGCGCCCTCCTGACCCTCGTCGCTCGTCATCGAGGCTGTGCCAGCGTCACTGTCGCCGACTTGCGGGACGAGCCGCTACAGACGGCCCGACGCGTGGGAGCGACCCGAACAGTGAACACATCGACGGGTGATGACGGCCTTGAACCCGGGGACATCGTATTCGAGGCCTCCGGGACCCCCGGCGGGCTTGGCACAGCGGTGCGTTCGGTGAGCCGAGGTGGTACCGTCGTCCAAGTTGGCCTTCTACCGGGGACCCCGATCCAGGTCCCGGGCAGCGTGATCGCGGCCACGGAGCTGACCCTCCGCGGGTCCTTCCGCTTCACCGGAACCGAGTTCCAGGAGGCCGTGACCCTGCTGGCAGAGGGTCTGGACGTGGCCCCTCTTCTGACGGCGCGCATTGCCCTTAACTCCGCATTGGACGCGTTTACCCTTGCCTCGGACCGAGCCGCCTCATTGAAGGTGCAACTGATTGTGGGAGGTCGATGACTTGCTGAGAATGGACCGCAGGCTGACGACCAGAACGAGTGCCACGCATGCGAGCTCAGGCGCAGCCCGTCGCGGAGTCGCCACTCAAGAGCGTCGCCCCACCTGTCAACGTCCAGGTGGTCTCACATGATGGCGGCTGAGAGCCTCAGAAACATCCGTTCTTCAGCGCCGGCGGTCGTGCGCAGCGCTGCTCTACTCGCCGTCCTGGCTTCGCCCGACGGCGGCCCGATGGGCCTGTCCGACCTGGCTCGGTGCCTCGACCTCCCCAAGTCCACCGTTGCCAACCTCTGCTCAGCTCTTGAACAAGTCGGGTTCATCACCCGCCAGGACGGGCGGTACAACCTCGGCCCTCGCCTGCTCGAGCTTGGTGCAGCCTACGTTGATCGAATCGACGTCCTTCAGGAGTTCCGAGAGGCATCGGCACGCCTTCGCTGGGTCTCGCAGGAGACGGTGCAACTCGCACTCCTCGAGGGGACGGACATCGTCTACCTCGCGCGCCACGATGGCAACCAGCCAATTCGGCTGGGAGCCGGCCTTGGCAGGCGGATGCCGGCAACGTGCACGGCCTTGGGGAAGGCTCTGCTGGCTGAGATGGACCCGTCAGTGGTTCAGTCGACGCTTGCCACGCTACCCACTCTTCCGGTGCTGACGCCCCACTCGAAGAGGAACATCGCGGAGCTTCTCGAGGATCTCGACGCGATACGTGAGCGCGGCTATGCAATCGATGATGAAGAGAACTCCATCGGCATCGTTTGCTATAGCGTCTCACTCCCGACCATGGCGCCCGCCACGGCCAGACGCGCCATCAGCGTCACATTGCTCAAGGCCAGGGAGACGCCATTGCTCCGCGAACACCTCGTCGAGGATCTTCGGATCCTCAAGGCAGACCTCTCACACCGTCTCTGAGCGTACATCCTGGATGGCGAGTCGCCAGCCGCAGAGGAGTGGTCTATGAAGCCGATATTGATCAGAAACGGGCGGGTGATCACCGCATCAGAGGACTATGTCGCAGACATTCTCTGCGAAGGTGACACGATCCGCTCCATCGGCAGGGACCTGACGGCTGGACCCGATGTCGAAGTCCACGATGCGAGCGGCCTCCTCGTCCTCCCCGGCGGCGTCGACGCCCACACCCACCTGGATTGGGAGTTCGGGACAGCGCGCACCGTCGACACCTTCGCCTCGGGCACCAGAGCCGCCGCATTCGGGGGCACCACCACCATCGTCGACTTCTGCAACCAGGGACCCGCGACTCCCTTGGCCGCCCTGGAGGAGTGGCGAAGCCGGGCACAGACGGCCAGCATCGACGTCGGTGCACACCTGATCCTCAACCGGGTCAGCGACGGGGCGCTCCGGGAGATGCGGACCCTGATTGAGCGTGAAGGCGTGACGTCCTTCAAAGTCTTCATGGCATATCCGAACAGCCTGATGCTCGATGACGGCGACATCTTCCGCGTCATGCGCGTGACCGCGGAGCACGGTGGAATCGTCTGCCTGCATGCAGAGAACGGCCCCGTGATCCAGGTCCTCGTCGAAGAGGCGCTGGCCGCCGGCAATCGGTCACCCAACTTCCACGAGATCACCCGCCCCTCCCAACTGGAAGCCGAGGCCACCCAACGCGCCATCACCCTGGCCGACTTGGTGGGCGCGGTCACCTACTTCGTCCACCTTTCGGCATCCGCCTCAGTGAAGGCCGTCGCCCAGGCGCGCCAGCTCGGTCAACCGGTGCATGCGGAGACCTGCCCGCATTACCTCTTCCTCTCAAGAGAGGAGTACGACAGGCCCGGCTTCGAGGCGGCCAGGTTCGTGATGACCCCGCCGCTGCGCACGCGCGATGATCAGGACGCTCTCTGGGCGGGGCTCAGAACTGGTGCCCTCAGCGTGATCTCGACGGACCACTGCCCTTTCTGCATGTCCGAGCAGCCCTACGGGATGCTGTTCTCCAAGCAGCAGGGTCGGGACGACTTCAGCAAGATCCCAAACGGTGCCCCGGGCATCGAGACGCGGCTGTCACTCGTCTTCGACGGCGGCGTCCGCGGCGGCCGCATCTCTCTGAATCGCTTCGTGGAACTGGTATCCACCGCGCCGGCAAAGCTCTTTGGTCTCTATCCCCGGAAGGGGACCATCGCACCGGGATCCGACGCCGATCTCGTGCTCTTTGACCCGGACGAGACATGGACGATCCGGGCCGCCGAGCACCACAGTCGCGTGGATTACTCTCTCTTCGAGGGACGCAGTCTTTCGGGCCGAGTCAAGAAGGTGTTTCTCCGCGGTCAGCTGATCGTTGACGGCACCTCGTGGCAAGGTCGCGACGGCATGGGTCAGTTCCTGCCACGTGCAACGGTCTCTTCCAACGTGATCAGATGAGCCGCGAGGTGAGCGTCCGCGCGGCGGGGGCTGTCGATGGCGACCGCCTCTGGGCACGACACGAGCAGTTGCGTGCGATCGGTGCCCTCGAAGTGACAGGTGTCAGCCGGGAGACGTTCACCGAGGCGGACTTCGAAGCGCGGCGTCTCGTGAGCTCCTGGGCTGCTGAGCGAGGGTACCCGATCGTGAGGGACGACATCGGGAACCTCTTCATCCGTCGCCCGGGCCGTGAGGACACCCTTGCGCCAATCGTCACTGGCTCCCACCTCGACAGCCAGCCAGCCGGGGGTGCCTTTGATGGAGCTTTCGGGGTGCTCGCAGCCTTCGAGGTGCTGGAGGCCCTCGACGGAGCATCCGTGGTCACCCGGCGGCCGGTCGAGGTCGCCATCTGGGCCAACGAGGAGGGATCCCGCTTCCAGCCGACCACGATGGGGTCGGCTGTCTACGTCGGAGCCCTCACGCTGGAAGACGCGCTTGCTGCGACCGATTCAGCCGGCGTCACCGTCCGCGAGGCCCTGCGCCAGGATCACCTCCCATCGATCTCAGGCCGTCGCGAATTCGGTGTCGCTTTCGCCGCATATGTCGAGGCCCACATCGAGCAGGGGCCCATCCTGGAAAGAGTCGACGTCCCCATCGGCGCCGTCACCGCCATCCAGGGACTTCGGTGGTTCACGATTCGAGTCACGGGTCAGGCCGGGCACGCCGGGACGACGCCGATGGGTGCACGCCGTGACGCCGTGGCGGCGTCGGTGGCCATGATCCAGGAGCTCTCTCGAGCGATGACGGATCCCACGGACACGGTCCGGTTCACGGTCGGCCGGTTCGACGTCTCCCCCAACTCACCCAACACCATCCCGTCGAGTGTCATATTCACCATCGACTTCCGCCACCCCGTGGCGTCGGTCCTGGCCAAGCTCGGGGACCAGGTCGCTCCGATCTGCATGGCCAACGCCGGTGGCTGCAAGGTGAGTGTCGGCGAAACGATGAACGCGGCCCCCACCTTGCTGGACCCCGCAATCACCGAGACGATCCGCGACACGGCGCGCGCGCTGGCGCTCGACTGCGTCGACATCGTGTCTGGCGCGACACATGATGCCAAGCAGATGGCACTGGCGTGCCCAACCGGCATGATCTTCATCCCCTGCCGGGACGGGGTGAGCCACTCAGTCCTCGAGCATGTCGAGCCCCACCAGATGGTGGCTGGGGCACGCGTTCTGGCCGGGGTCATCGCCGCCCTGGCGTCGGACCCCGCTGCGGCGAGCCCGCTCCCTCCAAGTTCACCCACGCTCCCAAGGCGTTCAAAGGAAACGGATGACCAAGATCACTGACCTCAGAGGCTACTGCTACCCGCTCACTCCGGCCGGCCGATCCTCGCTGGTCGGGAACCCCCCATGGCACTACGCAACCGAGTACACGGTGATCTCGTACCGAGCCGAGATCGACAAGGTCGCGCAGTGGCTTCCCGAACCCCTCGAGCTCGGCCCCGAACCCGACATGTGCTACGCGGCCTTCAGCCGCTGGTGGTCCGTGTGGGAGAGCGGCACCGATATGCCCTCCATCAACCCAGGCCGGACCCAGTACCGCGAAGCCGCGATCTGGGCAGGCTGCTCCTATCGCGGCATTCCCGGCCAGATCTGCCTCCCCATCTGGGTCTCCGCGGACTTCAGCATGGCCCGAGGCTGGTTCATGGGCTTCCCCAAGAAGCTCGGCGAGATCATGATCACCGAGACCAACGCGCTGAATCCGGCGATGCGCGAGGTGGGCGTGGGATCACGACTTACCGGTACCTGCTCCTCTCACGGCGAGATGCTCCTCAAGGGATCGGTCCTCGTGGAGCGCACCGTCGATCGCTCCGAGCTTCCGGCCCCCCTGGGCAGGCCTCTCTTCCACATACGGCACTTTCCGAGCATCGTGAGCCAGGCGGTTCCCTCGGTCTTGGAGCTCGTGAGTTCTCGGTGCCGACAACTGGAATTGGGATCCCGTAATCTGGGCCGGCGCGGGCCAGCTGCAGTTTCTGCCCTCCGAGATCGAGGAGCACATGTCTCTCAAGCCAGTGGACATCCTGGGGGGATACCGCTACAGCAACGGCTACACGTTCGCCGGCGGCGAGGTTCTGCACGACTGGCGCCAGGAGCTTCTGGATGCCGAAGCCAAGCCTCACTGACGATGTGGGCCATCCCAGCCAGACGGCGGTCGAGCTCGGGCGCGTCGGGTTCCCGAGGGCTGACCCATGAGTGACCTCGTAATCAAGTCCGGCGGCGACTTCGACCTCCTTTCTCTCGGGGCCCTGGTGATTCGGCTCGACACCGAGTTGATCCCGTTCCGCAAAGCGTCCCAGGCGACTATCCATGTCAGCGGCGCCGAGTACAACGTGGCAGCCGACCTCTCTGACTGCTTCAAGCTGCGCACCGCCGTGGCGTCGGCAATGGTCAACTACCCGGTTGGCGATCTGGTGGCCGAGCGGGTGCGCGCCATGGGGGTCAGTGGCTTCTACAAGCATTTCAAACACGATGGCGTGGCTGGGCCCAACATTGCCACGGTCTACTCAGACCGTGGCGTCGGCGTTCGGGCCCCCGTTGTCTTCTATAACCGCGCCAACGAAGCCGCGGCGATGCTGAGGGTTGGCGACTTCGACTGGACATCCATCTTCGACCGCGGGGTGCGCTGGTTCCACTCCGGTGGGCTCTTCGCGGCGCTCTCGGATACCACGCCGGAGATCCTTCTCGAGGCGATGGCAGCCGCCCACTCAGCCGGGGCGGCGGTCAGCTTCGACCTCAATTACAGAGCCAAGCTATGGGCCGCCCACGGCGGTGTTAAGAGGGCGCGGGAGGTCACCAAGGAGCTGGTTCGCAACGTGGATGTCCTCGTCGGCAACGAGGAGGACGTGCAGCTCTCTCTCGGCATAGGCGACCCGGACGGCGCTCGGGGCTCGGCTATTGACCCCGGCGCCTTCAAGACCATGATCGAGAAGGTCGTCGGGCTCTATCCGAACGTGAAGGTTGTTGCCACCACTCTGAGAGAGGTGCAGTCTGCCTCTCGGCACCGCTGGAGCGCCATCGCCTGGCAGGGCGGCGAGTTCTGGCAGGCCCCGGTCATCGAACTCGACGTCCTCGATCGGGTGGGCGGCGGGGATGGCTTTGCCTCGGGACTCTTCTACGGGATGCTCACCGGGCTGCCGATGGAGGAGTTGGTCCGTCTGGGATTCGCCCATGGCGCGCTCCTGACCAGCTTCCCCGGGGACACCACGATGGCCACCCTCTCGCAGGTCAAGGCTCTGGCCGGAGGCGGGTCCGCCCGAATTCAGCGCTAGCAGCTGGCGCCGCCCAATGACCATAGGAGTGTGACCAGTGTCCGCAAGCATGTTTGATCTCACGGGACGCATCGCCCTCGTCACCGGGTCGGGCCAAGGCATCGGGCTCGCCCTGGCCCGAGGTCTGGCCTCGATGGGTGCGCGTGTGGTGCTGAACGACATCCGCCCCGACCGGCTCGACGCCGCGGTGTCGGGCTGCCGTGCCGACGGCATCGACGCCACGGGATCGGTCTTCGACGTAACCCGTGTCGAGGAGGTACAAGCCGCGGTCGCCGCCATCGAGGAAAGCGTTGGCCCGATCGAGATCCTGATCAACAACGCGGGGATCCAGATCCGCGGACCCCTTGAGGAGTTCACCGTCGACTCGTGGAACACCCTGATGGCGGTCAACGTGACCGGGGTGTTCGTCACCAGTCAAGCCGTCGCCAAGCGGATGATTCCCCGCGGGCACGGCAAGATCATCTGCATCGGTTCAATGCAGAGCGAGATCGCCCGGCCGTCGATTGCGCCCTACACCGCATCCAAAGGCGCTGTCAAGAACCTGGTCAAGGGCATGGCGACCGACTGGGCCCGGTATGGCCTCCAGTGCAACGGCATCGGCCCAGGATACTTTGTGACGGACATGACCCAGGCGCTGGTGGACGACCCAGAGTTTGACGCCTGGCTCAAGAACCGCACCCCGGCACATCGCTGGGGCACGGTGTCCGAACTGATCGGGGCGGCCATTTTCCTCGCGGCGGACGCCTCCAGCTTCGTGAATGGACACATGCTCTATGTCGACGGGGGCATGCTCGCATGCGTCTGATCGGCTCGAGCCCGAGCCCTGGTAGGCCAGAGCGCGTGCGAACGGACCGTTGGGCGGGGGACGTCCAACCCCAGTGTGGCCAGGAGAGGCGCCATGAGTAAGACCAGCGTCGTCGGTCTGATAGGACTCGGGCAGATGGGCGGGCGGATGGCCAAGAGGTTCCACCTCGCGGCCTGGGGGGTGGTGGGCTGGGACTCGTTCGAGCCGGCGGTGGCCGCTGCCGTGGCCGGGGGCCTCGAAGCGGCGGCCAATCCGGCGGCGGTGGCCGCGGCGGCGCCGATCGTGATCACGAGCCTGCCGGACATCGAGGCGCTCCGCGCGGTCATGTTTGGCGAGGGTGGCGTGGTCAGCAGCGGCCATGCTGACCGTCTGATTGTCGACACGACCACGCTGACCCCGGACCAAGCCCGCGAGGTCTGCGGCCAGCTGGCCCACTGCGGCATCGGCTTTCTTGACGCCCCGGTGAGCGGTGGAACCGGGGGCGTTGATACGGGCACCCTCGGCATCATGGTCGGCGGTGAGGCCGAGCTCTTCGAGCGTGCTCGGCCAGTCCTCGATGTCATCGGCTCGAAGGTGGTCCACTGCGGACCGATCGGTTCCGGCCAGGTCGTGAAGGCCGTCAACCAGCTGATCGTGGTGGCGACCCTGGGCGCCGTGGCCGAGGCTCTCGTTCTCGCAGAGGCCGCCGGTGTGGACCCGGCCTTGGCGCGTGAGGTCATGCTCACCGGGTATGCCGCGAGCCGGGTGCTGGACAACGGGGGAGGTCGGATGATCAGCCGCGAGTTCGCACCGGGCGGCAAGGCCGCCTACAACCTCAAGGACATTGTCGCGCTCGCTGAGCTCTCGGCTGCTGGTGGAGTGCGCATCCCGGTTTTCAACGCGGCCGCGGAGTACATCAAGGCCCTCGTCGCCACTGGCGGCGGCGATCTGGACCACGCTGCGATCATCGACGTGATCGACAGAGATCCGGGCAGGGCCGGCTGAGCGTCAGGGGTGCCTGGATCTCTCGATCGGAGCGAAGCGGCCGGGCGACCCGGCTCGTCGAGCAGCCCCTGCGGCTCAGGGCCGGAGCAGCTGGCCGCGCTCGCGGCGGCGGGGCACCCGCTCAGCGCGCCGGGCCGAGGCCGGTACTCCCAGATGAGCCTCTCCGACGCCTCAGGGCGCACCTTTCGCAGCCTCCAGCGCCACCGCAACTTCCGGCTCTACTTCGCCGGCCAGTCGGTCTCGATCTCCGGGACCTGGGTCCAGAACATCGCCCAGGCCTGGCTAATCGTCGAGCTGACCCACTCCCCCACCGGGTCGCCGCTCGCCCTCGGGGCTCTCGCCGCCTTCCAGTTCCTGCCCTACACGGTGCTGGGTTTGCTCGGCGGCCCACTGGTGGATCGCTTCGACAAGCGGATGACGATCGTCGCCACCCAGAGCACCCTGATGCTGAGCGCCGCGGCGCTCGCCATCCTCTCGCTGAGCGGGCGGGCGACGGTGTGGGAGGTCTTCCTCCTGGCCGCGGTCGGGGGCGCGGTGCAGGTCGTGGACACCCCGGCTCGCCAGTCCTTCGTCTTCGAGATGGTGGGGCGCAAGGAGCTCCCCAATGCGGTCTCCCTCAACGCGTCGCTCTTCAACCTCGCCCGCGCCACCGGCCCGGCGGTGGCCGGGGTGCTGATCGCCACGGTGGGCGTGACCCTCTGCTTCGCCATCAACGCGGCCAGCTTCCTCGCCGTCATCGGCAGCCTGCTGCTGATGCGCCCCGGGGAGCTCTTCACCACGGAGCGCGATGAGGATCAGGGGGTCCTGAGCAGCCTCGGTGAGGGGGTGGCGTGGGTGCTCCACACCCCCGCGGCCTGGCTGACCTGCGGGCTGCTGCTGGTGGTGTCCACCTTCGCCATCAACTTCAGCGTCCTGCTGCCGGTCATGGCCACGGTGACGCTCCGGTCCGGGCCGGTCGTCTTCGGCATCCTCACCGCCTGCTTCGGCGTCGGCGCCCTGATCGGAGCCCTGATCACGGCCGCCGTGGGGCGACCGAGCTGGACCCTCCTGCTGGGGGGCGCCGCGGCCTTCTCGGCTCTGCTGCTGGCCCTGGCACCGCTCCATTGGCTGGCCGCTTGCGGGGCGATGCTCGTGGTCACGGGGATCGCCTTCACGACCTACACGTCGATGAGCAACGCCACCATTCAGCTCGCCGCCCCCGACCGGCTCCGCGGCCGGGCGATGGCCTTCTACGGGTACATCTTCACCGGGGTGCCCGCACCGATCGGCGGTCTCCTGGCCGGGTGGCTGAGCTCGGTGGGTGGCACCCAGCTCGCCTTCCTGGTCGGTGGCGGGGTGAGCCTGGCGGCGGTGGGTGTCGCCGTCGGGGTCCGCCGCGGCATCCGGGTTACCACTCGAGTTCCTGCGCGCAGAAATGCGATGAGCGCAGCGGGTACGGCCCGGTCGGCTCGAGGACGGCAACGCCGGTGGTCGCAACGTGCAACGACACCTGCGATGCGAAGTAGTACAAGCGCTCCCAGACGACGCCACACCCCCCGGTCCCCCCGGGGTCTGTCTCGGCCTCCCCGGGAATCTGGGTGCGGTAGCAAAGCGGTGCGCGCTAGGAGCGGTCGGGCGCGGCAACGGCACTCTCAACGAGCTGCAGAACCCCCGTGATCGGCAGCGAGGATTTTATGTTCAGTACGCTTGATGTTCTGAGTTTGGGTGTTGTCACGCGCGGCCGGCGGGCGGCACGAGGACTTGGCTGGGGCGACGCTCTTGTGGTGGCGGCCACCATCCTTTGGGGCGTCAACGTAGTAGTAGTCAAGCTGGCCCTCACTGACAGCGGGCCATTCACCTACTCTGCAACCCGGTTCGCCCTCGGAGGGCTAGCTGTGAGCCTCCGGGACCTTGGTGACACTCACGCTGCCTGGAGCTGAACCAGGCGGGCGCTGGGGGTGAGCCCTTTCAGGGCGCGGTGAGGTCGCTGCCGGTTGTACCACCGGAGGAACCGGGCCAGGGCCTCAGCACGCTCCTGGTCGGAGTGGAAGGCCTCGAGGTAGAGGCACTCCTGGAGCAGGGTCTTGATCCAGCGCTCGGCCTTGCCGTTGGTCTGGGGGTGATACGGCTGGGTGCGCCGGTGGCGGAGCCCAGCGATCCGACATACCCGGCGCCAGGCCTTGGAACGGTAGGGGCTGCCGTTGTCGGTGAGCACCCGATCCACCCGGATGCCTCGCTCCCGGAACCAACGCACCCCCCGGATTAGGAAGAGGGCCGCGGTACGGCCTTTCTCGTCGGGCAGGAACTCGGCGTAGCCCAGTCGGGTGGCGTCGTCGATGAGGACGTGGAGGACCTCCCAGCCCACTCCACGATGCCGCTGGCTGTGGTCGCCGTGGATGCGGTGGCCAGGGCCGCCCACGATCCGGCCCAGCTTCTTGGTGTCGGCATGGACCATGGCGCCGGGGGTGCTGTACTCGTAGCGGGTGATCGGCAGCGGCGTCGCCTTGGCCCGGCGCAGGCCGCGCCGCTGGAGCACCCGCTGCACCGTCGACCGCGGTAGCCCGAGCAGCGGAGCGATCCGGTCGGCTCCCCAGCCCGAGGCTTCGCGGAGGGCGACGATGCGCGCCTCCGCCGCCAGGCTCAGCCGCTGGGGCGAGCTCCGCGGCCGGCAGCTGCGGTCACAGAGCCCGGCCGGGCCCTCGGCCTGCCAGCGCGGACGCCAGCGGTAGTACCAGCGCCGGGAGACCCGGAAGGCCAGGCAGGCCGCGGTCACGGTCATCCCCGCCTCCACGGCGTGGAAGACCTGGGTCCGCCCTCGCGGTGTCAGGTGAGCGTTCGGGTGAGAATGCATCCGGGAGCCCCTCCGGCAGGTGGGTGGTTAGCACTCTCACCTTGCCCGGTCAGGGGCTCCTTGGTGTAACCAACGTCGTGGGGGATCTCAGCTAGGACGGCGGTGGACAATGAACAGGGGGCCGGGGTCGGGCGTATACGACGATCCCGGCTTCACATTGCCCCGACACGCAGCGGGGGGGACATATTGACAGTGCATCCCACCCGAACAGGGTGTAACCCGCGCGGCGACCGGCGGTACAATCGCCAGCCGTGTCGGACGCGACCCTGCTCGCGCTGGTCGCCCGGCGCCTGGAGACGCACCCGCCGTCCGGGGCCGCCGTCGATCTGGTGGTCGCCGCCTTCCAGGGCCGGGAGGCTGTCAACTCCACGCTGCGCGGTGACAAGCTCGCCACGGCGGCGACGGCGGCTGCCGCCGGCGTCACCGGTCCCCCCGCCGCCTACCTCGCCGAGCTGCACGTGGAGGGCTTCCGGGGCATCGGCCCGCCCGTGGCGCTCCATCTCCGCCCCGGCCCGGGGCTCACGCTCATCGTGGGGCGCAACGGCTCGGGCAAGTCCTCCTTCTCGGAGGCGCTCGAGATGCTCCTGCTGGGCAGCAACCGGCGGTGGGCTGGCCGCCCCAAGGTGTGGGAGGACGGCTGGCAGAACCTCCACCACCGCCACACTTCCATCGAGGCGCGATTCAATCTGGACGGCCGCCGCGAGCCGCTGGTGCTGAGCCGGCGCTGGGCCGACGGCGCCGGCCTCGACGGCTCGGTCCTCGTGATCGGCGGCAAGCCCAGACCGCTTGAGACGATCGGCTGGGCCCAGCCGCTCGCCGCCCATCCCCCGCTTCTCTCCCACCACGAGCTGGAGACGGCACTCGACGAGGGCCCGTCCCGCCTTTACGACGCCCTGGCCGGCATCCTCGGCCTGGGCGACCTCACCGCAGCGCAGGAGACCCTCCGCCGAGCGCGGCTCGACGTCGAGGCCAGCATCAAGACGGCGCGCGGAGCGGTGCCGGCTCTTCGCGCTCTCCTCGAGAAGGCCGAGGACGAGCGCGCCGCCACCGTGCTCACGGCGCTGGCGACCAAAGTGTGGGATCTCGACGTCATCGCCGACGCCGTCAGCGGTCTGGCCGCTGCCGATGAACAGAGCACGCTGCGCCGCCTCAGCGATCTCGCCAGCCTCCCGGTCCTCTCTCGCGAGGATCTCGAGGAGGCGATTCACCGCCTACGCCTCACCCATGCCGAGGTGGAGCGAATCCGGGAGGGCGACGCGGGCAGGGCGGACGAGACGGCGGCACTGCTTCAGCAGGCGCTCGACGTCCACACCCACGCCGTCGATCAGACGTGTCCGGTGTGCGGCACCGAGGGGGTCCTGACCTACGACTGGCGGCTCCGGGCCGGCCAGCGGCTCCAGGAGCTGCGGTCGCAGGCGGCGGCCCTGCGCCAAGCGACTGGCGATCTCCAGACAGCGATCAGCCACTCGGCTCGGCTGGTCACCGCCCCGCCGGCCGCGCTGCGCGAGGCCGGCGACGCTGGTGTCAGCACCGTGGCAGCGCTCCAGGCCTGGCAACGGTGGGCCCAGTCACCAGATGATGGCGATGCGATTCGCCTGGCCGCCCATCTGAAGACCAATGGACCGCTTCTGATCGCCGCCGTCGCCGACGTCCGGCGCGCGGCCGCCGGGGAGATGCAGCGGCGAGAGCGCTCCTGGCGACCGGTGGCCGAGGCGATCCTCGCGTGGCTGCCCCAGGCTCGAGCGGCGCGAGATGCGGAGACCGCGGTCGAGGCACTCAAGTCCGCGGAGGCCTGGCTGCGCGCCGCCCACGACGAGCTGCGCGACGAGCGGTTCCGCCCGATCGCGGAGGCGGCTCAGGCCAACTGGACCGAGCTGCGTCAGGACAGCAATGTGAGCCTCGGAGAGCTCCGCTTGACGGGGGCGAGCACCCAACGGCGGCTCACCCTCGACGTCAAGGTGGACGGGGAGTCCGCCTCGGCGCTGGGGGTCATGAGCCAGGGTGAGCTCAACTGCCTCGCCCTCTCCCTCTTTCTCCCACGCGCCTCGATGCCCGAGTCCCCGTTTCGCTTCGTGGTCATTGACGATCCGGTTCAGGCTATGGACCCCTCGAAAGTCGAGGGGTTGGCCAACGACCCTCTCCCGGGCGGCGCGCCACCGGCAGGTGGTCGTGCTCACCCATGACACCCGGCTGCCCGACGCCGTCCGATTCCTTGGCCTCGAGGCGACCATCATCCAGGTGGTGCGGCGCGAGAGCTCTGAGGTGGAGCTTCGCGCGGTGGACACGCCGGCGCACCGGCACATCGAGGACGCCATGGCCATCGCCCAGACCGAGGGGCTGCCGGCGGAGGCGATGCGGGTCGTGCCGGGATTCTGCCGGATGGCACTCGAGGCGGCAGCCGCCGAGGCGGCGACCCGGCGGATGCGACGAGAGGGCCGACCCTTCGCCGACGTGGAGGCGGAACTGCAGCGGCCGACGACGCTCATGACCTGGCTTGCCCTCGCTCTGTTCGGCGACGCAACACGGTCCGGAGAGGTCAACAGTTACCTCGAGCGGCACCATCCGTGGGCGGCGCAGCCGGTGAGAGAGTGCAACCGCGGCGTCCACGGGGCCGCGTGGGCCGGCGATCTCATCGGCTTCGTTCGGGATGTCGAGAAGCTGACCGCGGTGATCTGCCCCCCGGCGCCCTCCGATGGCTGAAGCAGGCCAGGCCCACCAGCTTGTGGCTGCCGCCCGGGACCTCACCCGGATGGAGGTGGAGGCCACCGCCGGGCTCTGGCCCCGAGCTGCGGCGTTCCTCGCCCGTCAGGCTGTAGAGGTCGCCCTGGCCAGGCTCTGGGGAGTGACTGCGCCCGGCCTGGAGCGCACCTCGGGGCGCTCCCAGGTGCTCTGCGTGGGCGCCTTCCTCGACGACCGTGACCTGGGGGGCCGGGTCGTGCTCGCCTGGAACCTGCTGTCGCAGGCCTGCCATCACCGCGTGTACGAGCTGGCACCCACCGCCGCTGAGCTCAATCGGACCCTGGAGACGGCCTGGGAGCTTGCCGATGCCTGCGAGAGTGTGTGCCGGCGCATTGAGCGGTGAGGCGGTACCGGTGGCGACCCTGCTCCCCGTGCGGATGGCCTCGGTAGGCCACACGGGCATTCATCGGGGTCGCGGCGTCGCTGGAGCTTCCGCCGCTTCGGCACTACCATTCACCCGCCGTGAGGGGTAGGGTGCTGCCGCGTCCTGCCGCCCGTCAGTGGGCCTTCGGGCCGCGATGGCGGGCGAGGTACCGCCGGACCCCGGCTGCGGCAACGAGAGTTTCCAGCTCCCTGAGAGGGGTGGTAGAGGGGGGTCCAGGGGGGCATATTGAATTCAGCGGGAGGTACAACTGGGCCTTCCCAGGCACGGTTGGAGCCCCTCTCGGAGCCCCTGCCAAGCCTCCCGGCGGGTCGGGCGAAGAACGACCCTGATGCAGCGCTGACCTGCGGCGTCCACGACCGCCAGCCGTGCCTCCCAGCTGCTCTTCGACCGTCCCCGGACGCTGTCCTGCCATTGCCACGGCGGCGTCGCCTCGCCGGCTCGCCCCTCCGGGCGCCTCCCGGAGTGACGCCGGGCGCGACGCCGGGCACGTCGACCTAGTCGCCTCGACGGACTTTTCCACAGGTGACGTGGTCGCTTGCCGGAGCTGAGTTGGGACTCTATTGGGCTACAAGGGCCTACAGAGGCCCTTGGACCAGCCTCCGAGCGGGCCGCCGGAGCGCGGGATATCTCTTATACTGCAATGGTTTTGGCGGAGCGAGAGGGATTCGAACCCTCGATACGAGTTGACCCCGTATACCGCATTTCCAGTGCGGCGCCCTCGACCAGCTAGGCGATCGCTCCGAAGGGATTGTACCGAGCGCCGCCGGGGGTGCCCGCCCCAGGAGCCCGAGGGTGTCGCGGGGCTGGCAGCCCGCCCGGCTGCGCCGCGGCGGGGCGGCGGGCCGAATGGCTCGCCTCCGGCCCCGATCGGAGGACGATCTCGCTGGGAGCCGGCCGTTCACTGGGAGATGACGCAATGCAGGCAGACGAGATCCTCAACCGGGTGCGCGAGGTCGCCTCCGTCCGTCAGGTCTTCGGCGAGCCCTATGAGAGCGACGGCACGCTGGTGGTGCCGGTGGCCCGGATCTGGGGCGGCGGGGGCGGCGGCACGGGCAACGATCTGAGCGGCGGTGCCGAGAAGGGCCGCGAGGGACAGGGTGGGGGCTTCGGGATCATTGCCCGGCCTCTCGGCGTCTATGTGATTCGCAACGGCACGGTCTCCTGGCAACCGGCCGTGGACGTTACCCGGATCGTCATCCAGGGCCAGCTCGTGGCTGTCGTCGCTCTGTTGGTGGCCCGCAGTCTCATCCGCCGCCGCCACAGGCGGTAGCAGGGCGCGACAGCTGCCGCCGCGAGGCCGGCCGTGACGCCCGGGTGGATGCGGAACAGACGGAGCCGATTCGGGTCCGCGGCCCTCCGGCTCGCGCATGCCTGCCTGAGCCGCTCCTGCCGGGCGCCCCTGGTCTGCTCGCCGGGTGCTCTCCGTATACTCGGCCCCGGAGAGGTGTCCGAGTGGTTGATGGTGCCGCTCTCGAAAAGCGGTGTGGTTAATAGCCACCGCGGGTTCGAATCCCGCCCTCTCCGCCAAACGGCGAGTTGGCCCCTCTCGGTGAGGCCCGCTGGGGCGGACTATGCTGCGCGCATGACAGAGGTGGGAGCGGGCCTTTCGCGCTCCGCGCCGGGAGCCGCGGTATGGCGCAGGCCGCCCTTCGCCTGGCCGGCGGGACGCGGCCCGAGCTCTGCGCGAACCCTCGCCATCATCGGCGTCCTGTTCCTCTTCTATCTCTACTATCTGGCCGGCGGAGCGCTGGCAGGCGGGATGCTGGCATCGTGGTCGGGCATCATCTGGCCGGCGGCCCTGCCCTTCCTGGTCATCTGCGCCGCCGGGGTCGGGTACGGGCTGGCCGTCATCGCCACCGCCGGCCGGCCGCGGGTCACGCTGATGCTGCGCGACTGGGGTCTGGGCGGAAGCACCGCCGCCAAGGTGTGGTTTGGCCTGGCCTACATCCTCCCGCTCGCCGTGTCCCTTGCGACGGGGTGGGTTATCGGTCCTGCCGGGCCCTCCTCAGCGGTCGCGACCCCACCGCTGTCCTGGCTCGTCGAGCTGGTGGGGCCGGCTGCATTCGCCGTCTGCCTGATCCTCGCCCGCGTCTGCTCGCTGGGCCCGGTCAGGAGGGCCATCGTCGCCGGCCAGGCCCCCTCCTTCAAGGTCTGGGAGGATCGGGCCTGGTGGTGGGACGGAGGGGCATGGGCAGACTGGTCGGTCGCCGCCCCCGAGAGCGCCCTCCGCTCCCCGGACGGCAACTACTGGTGGTCAGGGCAGGGCTGGCTTCCGCTCCCTCCTCGACCTCAGCGACCCTGACGATCTTCGGCGGTCGGAATCGACCTGGACGGTGGGCCTCCAGAAAGGCGCCCAAATCCCTCCTCCGGACGGACTACGCTGACGCCCATGACCGCGGGGCCCTCCCGACTGATGAGGTCAGTTCCATTCAGGCTGGGGCTCGCCGTGGCCGTCGCGCTGGTGGCAGCCTTGCTCACGGTCTGGAGCAGCTCCGCCCCGGCCCCCAGCCCCTCCCTCACCACCCGCCTCCTCGACGCGAACGCGCCCGGCAGCGGCACCTACACGTATGGCGCGCCCACCCAGCAGTTGACGGGCTCCAACGTCCTCCGCGTCGCCGGGGGGGCGACGGTGACCATCACCGGTCTGGCCGCGGAGTCCTGCACCGCGCAGGGATGCGGGTGGACCACTCCGGTGGCGGGCGCCGAGATCGCCACTGTTCGTGGCAGCCTCTCTGCGGCCGTCTCCTCATCCTTCGTCATGCCATACGACCTCCAGCAGTCGCTCGCGCAGTTCAGCCCCCCGCTGAACGCCTGGACAACGAGGATGCCGGCCATCGGAGCCAAACTCCATGCCGGCCCCTACTACGTCCTGGCGACCACCTTCGACCTCTCCGGAGCGGCCACCGAGTCCTGGTCATTACAGGAACTGAGGGTCAGCTACCAGGTCCAGGGCGGCCCGACGCGATCGGTCGACCTGACCAGCCAGCGGATGGCGGTCCAGAGCCCGCTCCCACCACCCGCCAGCGAGTGATCGCCCAGGCCCGGCCGCTGGGGGCGAGCAGCCCCGGCGCCACCCGTCACGGACCGACGGCGACCCGGGACCGCCCCGTCTGACCTGGCGCGCTCGGCTCGATCAGCGCTTGGCGCCGCTGGTCCGGTGCCTCCGGTCGAAGCTCACCAGCTTCACCACCACCCAGACGATCGCCAGGACGACGAGGACGTCGAAGATCACGTGAAGCAGCGGAGACAGCACGAAGAAGACGAAGAAGAGGACCACCAGGACGAGCAGGAGAGCCGAGAGCGGGTGACGGACCAGGTGCATCATGGCTCCCACCTTACGCCGCTTCGGGACCGCCCGCCGGGTTGAGGCGGCGCGGCGTCACCGGTCATCCCTGGCACCCATCCGGACGGCGGCCGTAGACTGGGATCGAGGGTGACACCCTGACCGGGTCTCGGACCAAGGGGGAGCCGATCGCCATGCCCACGACAGGATGGGGCCGCAGGCCCGCCCGAGCCGCGGCCGCGCTCGCCGTGGCCACCCTGCTGGCCGCCTGCGGCGGCACCACCGTCCACCCGGCCTCGCCCTCGCATTCGCCAACGCCGGCCGCCACCGCGACCCCCTCCCCCACCGCCGTCATCACCCCCGTCCCGGCGCCCGCCGACGCCTGGCCCGTCTATCACCAGAACCAGCAGCGGACCGGGCAATCGACCAACACGCCCGCGCTGACCTCCCTGGCCACCAAATGGAGCGCCCAGCTCGACGGCGCCGTGTGGGCGGAGCCGATCGTGGTCGGTGAGAACGTCATCGTCGCCACCGAGAACGACACCCTCTACGCCCTCAACCCGCTGACCGGGCGGGTGGTCTGGTCGGACCACGTCGGCACCCCGGTGCCCGAGGCCGACCTGCCCTGCGGCAACATCTTTCCGCTGGGCATGACCGGCACCCCCGCCTACGATGCCGCCACCCAGTCGATCTATGTGGTGGCCGAGGAGACTGGCCCCATCCACGTCCTCTACTCCTTCAACGCAACCACCGGGGCGGTCCAATGGTCCCGTCAGGTGGACATCTCGAGCTCCCTCGAGCACCCCGATGCGGTCCAGCAGCGACCAGCGCTCACGGTCGCCAACGGCTACGTCTACATCGGGTTCGGCGGCCTGGACGGCGACTGCAGCCAGTACGTCGGGGCGGTGGTGGCCGTCCCCACCAGCGGGCAGGGCTCGAGCCTCGACTTCATGGTGCCCACCAGCCGCGAGGGGGCGGTCTGGGCGACCGGCGGCCCGGTGCTCACCGCCAACGGCGACATCCTGGTGTCCACCGGCAATGGCGCCGCCGAGGGCGGCAGCTGGGACGAGAGCGATTCCGTCTTGGAGCTCAGTCCCACCCTCCAGCTGGTGAGCGACTTCGCGCCCTCCCGGTGGGCCTACGACAACGCCCACGACCTCGATCTCGGCTCGGTGGCCCCCACCCTGCTGCCCAACGGCTACGTCTTCATCGCGGGCAAGAGCGGCATCGGGTACGTCCTCAGGGCCTCGGCCTTGGGCGGGGTCGGGGGCCAGGTCTACAGTGCCCAGGTGTGCGGCGGGGCGATGTCCTTCGGCGACACGTCGTACAGCGGCGACACCCTCTACCTTCCCTGCTCCAATGGGACTGAGGCCATCTCCGTCTCCTCCACCGGCAGCTTCTCGATCCTCTGGCAGACCCCCTCCGGGAGCAACGGGCCACCCGTGCTCGGCGGGGGCAGCCTGGTCACCGTGGACTGGCACAACGGCACGCTGTACGTCCTCAACCCCGCCAGCGGCGCCGTCGAGTCCCAGATCGGGGTGGGCTCGGTGCCCGACTTCACCTCGCCCGCGCTGCTCGGCGACCTGGCGCTGGTGGGGACCCGGTCGGGGGTGGTCGCGATCTCCGGGCTCTGAGCCGGGAGCCCGCAGGCCGGCGCGGGACCGGCGGCCGGCCGCCGCCGCCCCTACACTGGGTCCAGAGTGACCGGCCTCATCGCGATCATCGTCCTCGCCCTCGGCTTCGCCGCCCTGCTCTGGTGGAGCCTCAGCCTCCGCCCCACCCGGCCGCGGGCAAGGAGCCGCTACCGGGGGCCGACCTACCTCGACGTCCACGACCAGCTGGAGAAGCGCCGGCGCCACCCATGAGGGGTGCCGGGTGAGGCAGACTCGCCCGATGCGCCCCGTCCCGCCCCACCGGGTGGCCCACCTCTACCGGGAGCACCTCGCCAACACCCGGCGGGAGCGCCTCTTCCTCTCGTCGATCGGCTTCTTCACCTCGTTCGCCGCCACCCGCGCGATCACCCACGCGATCCGGCGCGGCATCCCGCCCTTCCACAACGTGGGCGTGGGCGGCCGCCACCTCCACCACCTGGTCTTCGGGATCGCCGGCCTGCTCGGCACCGGGTACCTCTGGCTGATCCAGGTCGGCACCGGGAGCGGCGAGCACCCCGACGATGGCGCCTTCAAGGTCACGGCGGTCACCTACGGGGCGGCATCCGCGATCACCCTCGACGAGTTCGCTCTCTGGCTCAATCTGAAGGACGTCTACTGGGCCCGCGAGGGCAGGGAGAGCGTCGACGCCGTGGTGCTCTTCGGGGCCGCGCTCTCGGTGGGCCTCTGGGGCGGGCCCTTCTTCCGCGCCCTCTACCACGAGGCCCGCAAGGAGTGGGAGCGGACCTCCGGCCGTCTCCCCGAGGAGGAGCCGGCCCGGTAGCGGCCGCTCAGTTCCCCGCCGGCCCCTCGGTTCCCGACCGCCGACCCGCACGTCCCCGGCCGCCCCCCCTCAGACCCCGACCTCCCACCCTTCGGTACCAGCCGCCGACCCCTCGGCCCCCGGCCTTCCACCCTTCGGTACCCGACCGCCAACCCCTCGGGTCCCCGGTCGCCGGCCCCCTCAGCTCCCCGTTCCCGGGCTCGCAGGTAGAGTGAAGCCGTGAGCCCCACCCTCCACGGAACCTCCTGACCATGCACCGCTGGGCGCACGGGACCCCCGACGAGAAGCCGTCCGGCCGGGTCTCCAACCGCCATCTCGCCCGCCAGGTCCTCGGCCTCTTCCGCCCCCACCGCCGTCAGGTGCTGCTGGCGGTCGGGCTGATCGTCTTCACCTCGGGCATCGGCGTCATCAACCCAATCCTCATCAAGTTCGTCTTCGACGCCCTCTTTCCCCGCGGGGGCGGCGGCCCCGACCTCTCGCTGGTGGGCATCTACGCCGGGCTGATGATCCTCATCCCGATGATCACCGGTGCAGTCGGGATCGCCCAGACCTACCAGATCAACAGCATCGGCCAGCGGCTGATGGAGGACCTCCGCAACGCGCTCTACACCCACCTCCAGGGGCTGTCGATGCGCTTCTTCACCTCCACCCGCACCGGCGAGATCCAGTCCCGCTTCACCAACGACGTCGGCGGGATCCAGTCGGTGGTCACCGACACCGCGTCGTCGATCGTCTCCAACGTGGTGGTCATCCTCAGCACGGTGGTTGCGATGGTGGTGCTGAGCTGGCAGCTCACCGTGCTCTCGCTCTTCATGATGCCGGTGTTCCTCTTCCTCACCTATCGCGCCGGCAACACGCGCCGCAAGGTGACCCTGCTCGCCCAGGAGTTGAAGGCGGAGATGAGCGCCATCACCCAGGAGACCCTCTCCATCTCGGGGATCTTGCTGGGCAAGACCTTTGGCCGCCAGCGCGAGGAGCTGGACCGCTTCCAGACGGAGAACCGCCGGGTCGCCGACCTCTCGATCCGCGCCGCCATGGTGGGGCGGGTCCTCTTCGCCATGGTCCAGGTCTTCTTCTCGATCGCCCCGGCGCTCGTCTACCTGGTCGCGGCCTTCGTCATCTACCACAGCAACGGTCTGAGCTCGGGGATCACGGCCGGCACCATCGTCGCCATCACCACCCTGCAGAGCCGCCTCTTCTTCCCCATCGGCTCGATGCTCCAGGTGTCGGTCGAGGTCCAGTCGTCGCTGGCCCTCTTCGAGCGGATCTTCGACTACCTCGAGATCCCCCAGGACATCGTCGACGCCCCGGACGCGGTGGCCCTGCCCTTCAAGCGGGCCGGCGCCGAGATCGAGCTGGACCACGTCTACTTCCGCTACGACCCCGCCCACCTCCGCACCCAGGTGGGGGTGGCCCACGCCGACCAGGAGGCGCCCCGCCCGTGGGCCCTGGAGGACCTCGAGATGCGGGTGATGCCGGGCCAGCTCGCCGCCATCGTGGGCCCGACCGGAGCCGGCAAGACGACCATCTCCTACCTCATCCCCCGCCTCTACGACGTGACCCTGGGCGCGGTCCGCCTCGACGGCCACGACGTCAGGAGCCTGACCCTGGCCTCGATCGCCGACCAGCTCGGGATCGTCACCCAGGAGACGTACCTCTTCCACGCCTCGGTGCGCCGCAACCTCCTCTACGCCAAGCCGGACGCCACCCAGGAGGAGCTGGAGTTGGCCTGCCGCGCCGCCTTCATCCACGACCGGATCGCCGAGCTGTCGGAGGGCTACGACACCGTCGTCGGGGAGCGCGGCTACCGCTTCTCGGGCGGCGAGAAGCAGCGCATCGCCATCGCCCGGGTGGTGCTCAAGGCGCCCCGCATCCTCATCCTCGACGAGGCCACCGCCTCGCTCGACACCGCCAGCGAGCGCCTGGTCCAGGCGGCCCTCGCCCCCCTCCTCCACGAGCGGACCACCATCGCCATCGCCCACCGGCTCTCCACCATCCTCGCCGCCGACGTCATCTTCGTGATCGACCACGGACGGCTGGTCGAGCAGGGCACCCACGACGAGCTGCTCAGCCGGGGCGGGCTGTACGCCCGGCTCTACCAGCAGCAGTTCGCCCGCCAGGGGCGCTCGGTGCGGCGCGCGGCCCGGGGCTCGGCGGGTGGCGACGGGGCCGTCCCAGACGCCTCGGAGGACGTCCTCGCCGCGGGTGCCTGAGCACCCGGACCGGTGCACCGCGGCTACCATTGCACGCCCGGACGGCGGAAGTGGAGGCAATGGGAGGCAAGGGCATGCTCAAGGGGTTCCGCGACTTCATCCTCCGGGGCAACGTCATCGACCTGGCCATCGCGGTGGTCATCGGTGTCGCCTTCAACGCGGTGGTCAGCGCCTTCGTCAAGGACATCCTGACCCCGCTGATCGCCGCGATCTTCGGCAAGCCCGACTTCGCCGCCCTCACCTTCACGATCAACAAGAGCCAGTTCGCCTACGGCGACGTCCTCGACGCCATCATCTCCTTCCTCGCCGTGGCCGCCGCCGTGTACTTCATCGTCGTCGTCCCGATGAACAAGCTCGCCGCCCGCCGGGCCAAGCCGGCTGAGGTCACCACCCGGGACTGCCCGGAATGCCTCAGCACCATCCCCAAGGCGGCGACACGCTGCAGCTTCTGCACCGAGAAGGTGGCGCCCGTCGCCTGATCCGCAGGACCCTCTGGTCCCGGATGCCGCGCGGGAGATCGGCCGCCCCGGTCCAGTGCAGGGAGACGGTCCCCGGGTGCTGGCCCGAGGAAGGCGCACCCCTGCACGTGTGCGCACCCG